>JBFWUP010000003.1:133471-287572 GCA_050247195.1 Candidatus Melainabacteria bacterium
ATAATGCTCATGGTTGCCTTCCCCTTCCGCGCGTGGCGGATTACCCATCCAATCACCGCTATCCCGGCGATTGTTGTGCCCTATCTGTATGCATAAACAATTAAAAACAAATTCTTGTGCCGGGTTTGTAACGGAGTGTTAATATAGCCCCCTCTCCCCTTGCGGGAGAGGGGGTTGGGGGTGAGGGGAGCTCTCCGCGGACCTCACCCGACCTCGTTGCGCTCGGCCACCCTCTCCTACAAGGAGAGGGATCAGACGGGGTGCGCTGCGTCCTGGTACTCCCCCTCGCCCCTTGGGGAGAGGGGGCCGGGGGGTGAGGGGTTCCGGGGCTGCGGTCAGCGCTCCTCGGACCTCACCCGGCCCGCCTGCGGCGGTCCACCCTCTTCTGCAAGGAGAGGGATCAGACGGGGTGCGCTGCGTCCTGGTACTACCCCTCGCCCCTTGGGGAGATGCTCAGCCGTTGCCCGCAGGGCTTACGGATGAGATGTCCGCAGGGACTGGGGCCGGGGGGTGAGGGGTTGAGCCCAACTCAAAACACCCCGCCGCCGGTGAGGGCAGCAGGGTGTCGGGTGAATGAGGACAACGAACAGAGAGAGTTAGGAGAAGGTGATTCTAGCGGAACAGGCGGCCCACGCCGGGAATGCGGGCCAGCTGGCCGGTAACGGCGGTTTTGGCCTGGCCGATTTTGCGGCCCACTGGCTTGGTGATTTTGCCGATGGTTTTCTCCGCCAGCGAGCTGGCTTTGCCGTGGAGTTCGGGCGTCAGTTTTCTGCCGGCGGTGTTCAGCGCCCGGCCGGTGCGTTTTAGAACGCCATAGGATGCGGGCAAGCCAACAGTGGCAAGCGCGGCTGCGGTATTTCTTCCTAGGTTTTTCTGCCCCTTGCTTGCTGCACTCGTGAGTGATTCAGCGCCGTACTCCAACCCGGAACCCACAGGGTTGATGTATGGTGTAACGATTGCAGTCCTTACAGAGCCGACAGGATGTTTGGCCGCTTCTACGGCAACACCTCTACCCGCAGACGCTATGTTACGGCCGCCTCTCAATGCGGCCCGGGGAACTTTTGTAACTTGACTCAAGTGAAGCATGCTTCTGTGTCCTCATTCTGCTTGTTTGCTTGGCGGCGCCGGAGGGCGCTGTTCGTATTTCTATAAACTCAGAACAAACAATGCGATGTTAATTCCTGAAGTTTTGTAAACCCCTGCCCGGCCCGAGAGACGGGGCGTCTCCGCCGCCCGGCGCATGCAGTGTAACGGAAAAACCCGTATACTGGAAGAATATAGCCGAGTTAATTCACCGTTCCGACTCCCCCTCGCCCCGTGTGGAGAAGGGGTTGGGGGGTGAGGGGACCCCATGACCGATCCAAAGTCCAACCCGTCGCGCAATATCCTCATTCCCGAGGAGGCGCTGCGCACCACCAAGGCCCGCTTCCGCGATGTCCTCTACAATGCGGATCTCAACCGCTACAAGGGGCGGGTCTCCAAGCTGCAGGGCCTGCTGGTGGAAGCCCAACTCCCCAAGCTCAAAATCGGGGATATCTGTTTTATTGAAAGCATGGACGGCGAACCCAAGGCGGCCGAAGTGGTGGCCTTTAAGGGCGACTGCGCCCAGATGCTGCTGCTGTACGATGGCCTCGGTATTTACCAGGGCAGCTGGGTGACCACCACCGGGCATCCGGTCTCCCTGCCGGTGGGGGATTTCCTCCTGGGGCGGCTGATTTCCCCGCTGGGCGAGCCGTTGGACGGGCGCCCGCTGGACACGGCCATGGCCAAGCTGGTGCCGCTGGATGCCAACCCACCCGACCCGCTGGCGCGGCCCATTATTGAACATAAATTCTCCACCGGCGTGCGCGCCATCGATTCCCTGCTGACCATGGGCAATGGCCAGCGCATGGGCCTGTTTGCCGGATCCGGGGTGGGGAAATCCACGCTGCTGGGTATGATTGCCCGCAACTCGGAAGCCGACGTGAACGTGGTGGCCCTGGTGGGCGAGCGCGGCCGCGAGGTAAAAGAGTTTATGGAGAACAGTCTGGGCGAGGAAGGTCTCAAGCGCTCTGTGCTGGTCTGCGCCACGGGGGATCAGCCCCCGCTGATGCGGATGAAATGCCTGCAGGCGGCCACGGCCGTGGCGGAATACTTCCGCGATCAGGGCAAGAAAGTCTTTCTGATGACCGACACGGTGACCCGGGCGGCGATGTCCGGGCGCGAAGTGGGGTTGGCCATTGGCGAACCGCCCACGATGAAGGGCTACCCGCCCTCCATTTTCTCCTGGCTGCAGCGCGTGCTGGAACGTTCCGGGCTCACTGAAAACGGCTCGATTACGGCCCTGTACACCGTGCTGGTGGAAGGCGATGATATTAATGACCCGGTATGCGACACGGTGCGCGGGATCATAGACGGCCACATTCTGCTGTCTCGCAAGGTGGCGGCGATGAACCACTTTCCGGCCATCGACATTCTGGGCAGCGTCAGCCGTTTGTTTACGGAAATCTGTGACCCCGAGCACATGGAGGCCGCTGGCAAGATGCGCGAGATGCTGGCCATCTACAAGGACGCCAAGGATCTGATTGACGTGGGCGCGTATGAGCATGGCTCCAACCCGCGCATCGATATCTCGATTCAGATGATGCCGGAAATCAATCAGTTCCTGCGTCAGTCCGTTAAGGACATTGTGGATATGGATTCCACCCTGTCCCGCCTCAAGGAGATGATGGCGCCGGTTCAGCTTTAAATTAGTTGGGGGCGGCCTGCTGAACGGGCAGCACCGGGTAGGGCCTGGCCTCAAGCGGCGCTGAGGGCGCCTGTGTAATGGGCTGCGGAGGATTCTGCCAGCTGCCCACCACAACGGGTTTACCGGTGGGGGCCGCCAGGGCGGCTTTCAGCTTGGTTTCATCCAGCGTCAGGTTGGGGTAGGTCATCTGCAGCAGGGTTTCCACCGTGCCGGCCGGGGGCATGCCCTTGCCGAAAACATCCGGGTACACAGTCAGCGTCACGGCTTCGCCTTTGGCGTTGTATTCCACGTTGTTGTAGATGATTTCCACGGGGGTTCCCACCTCAACGAGGTCAAACAGCGCTTCGGCGTCGGGCACCTTCATCCGTACGCAGCCGTGGGAACTGAGTTTGCCGACGGACGCCGGGTTGTCCGTGCCGTGAATGCCGTATTCCCCCTTGGGGTCTTCCTTAAAGCCAATCCAGCGCGTTCCCAGGGGGTTTTCACCACCGGGTTTAATGCGCATCTCTCCGTTGCTCAGGTAAGGGTTCTCCCAGCCGGGCTGATAGATTTTGCGGATAACCTTGTGAATGCCGCCGGGCGTTTCAAAGCCCAGGCGACCCACGCCCACGGGAAAGGTGCGGATCAGCTTGTCGTGCCGGTAAACGCGCAGCGTGCGCGAGGGCGCATGGATGACCACGCGCGTGTCGTTGCTGACAACGGCGCTGCTGATGGTGGATTCAGCAAAAACCCTGGCCCCGGGGATGATGCCTCCTGCGAGGATCAGGCCGGTGGCCAGGGTGATTGCAAAAGCGGTTGAAATGTATCGGGCGGTGCTCATAGTTCTGGATATCGGTGTCAATCAGGTCGTCTTCAATAAGTTCAACGGCGGGTAATCAGGTTAAACCCAAACCAGCCGGTGGGTTGCTCATTGATAACCTGACGGACCCCATGGCCAGTCAGAATGCCCGGTACAGCTTACCAGTAGCCGCGGACGTACTTGCCGGCGGTGGAGCGGGGCGTTCTGTTGCGAACGGGGGGCTCATCATCGGCAATAACGGGCGGACGGTATTCGTTGGCAGCGATCAGTTGGTTGAGCGTCTGGCTCCACTGTGCGTGCTGACGATCGGTGGCGCCTGCGGACAGGGCTTCCTGCATCACTTCACCGTTGATCAGGTAACCGGTGGCAACCTGTTCGCCGGCAGCGTTCTCAATGTGGAAAGCAACCGGAGTGCCTTTCGGCAGGGAAGCGGTGTCCACAACGACCGAACGCTCGGTGATTTGGGGCACGTAGGCTTTCTGGTTGGTTTGCGGCACGGTGAAGTAGAATTCGCCTTCAGTCGGGTTTTCCACTTCAAAAGAAACCGCCTTGCCTTCCGGCTCGGAGATCACGCCGAGGAAGCGACCTTCCTGCTCGGGGTTGGGGTTCTTGATGTAGAACATGGTGTTCACGCCAGCCACATTCTGGGTCACAGGAATCAGATCCTGGTGCAGGGGCTTGAGATCAAGCCACTCATTTTCACTGTAGCGGTAGGTGTAGCTGTCTTCCGGGTGAATCACCAGACGGTGACCGTCGGTAAAATCAGCGGCATTGGCAGCCAGGGGGATGGAAACGCTCAGCAGCGCCGCCAGGGCCAACAGTTGTTTCTTCATGGATGTGCTCCTCTTAACGATTTAAACATCACTCACTCAAACGTTCGGCTCAATCCGGGGGAACTTTGATTGTGGCTATCCAAACCAAGCCCCAGAGTGGCTCGAATTTGCCCTATATTCTCCCATAAGCAATAAAATAGCAAGCAAAAATCGCGTAAAGCCTTTGGGGATCATTGTTCTCACAATGTGGCGAGAGTCATGGCGCTGGTTTTGGGGCTTATATTCTTACTGTAGTTGTAATGGTACAGGCAGTACAAGCCTTTCAGCGTCCACACAGGGTCCACTGCATCGAAAAAGCTGCACTGTACGGGCTTTTCCGCCCCGGGGTGCCTGCCCTCACGGAGTTCCAGAGATAGGGCCAGCTGGTTAAAAAAGTCGGCCCGGCCCCCCGTGGCAACCACCCACCACTGTCTGGCAGGCAGTCCGGATTCCTGGACCAGTTCGTTCGTTATCTGTTGTAACAATTCACGGATCAACCCGCGGTAACCATGTACCAGACCACTCTGCATGGCGCTTAAGGTATCCGTGCCAATGGCGTTTTCCGGCAGCGCCAGGGGAATCGTTCCCAGTCTGGCGGTTCTGCGCGAGAGGATCTCGGTGAAAATCTCGAAACCCGGGGCAATAGCGCCACCCAGAAACACGCCATCCGGCCCGACCACATTCAGCGTGGTGGCGGTGCCGAAATCTAGCACGATCACGCCGCGTCCCGGGTGCATCATTGCGGCGCCGCAGGCGTTCACGAGGCGATCCAGGCCGAGCTGCGCCACCGGGTAGCGGCTGCCGCGCAGGGGCAGCTTCATCCGCCCGGGGTCCACTGGTATGGCTTCACTGGCGCCGGGGTAGCAGAAGGCCATGGTTTTTTTCAGCGTGTCGGCGATATCCGGCACCACGCTGCTGTAGATCATTGCGTCGAAGTGGGCGTTGTGCAAGGAGAGTTCCTTGCGCAGCGCGGCGCTGAAGCGCTCGGGGGTGTTGTCCAGCGACCCGGACACCCGCCAGAAACGGGTGAGCTGGCTGTCCTCAAACAGGCCAAACTTGATATCCGTGTTGCCAATATCGACCGTCAGCAGATTCATGCGCTGATGATAGCCAAAGGCTGTGGGGATGTCTATCGGCTGAAAGACTGCCGGGGTTTATTGTCCCTGCCGGTAAGCCCGTTCAATGTGGGTCTGCAGGGCGGTGAGCTGGCTGCGGGTGCTGTTCTGAATGACGGCGGCGGCGCCCGGCAGGTTGTTGCCCGGGTTGATGTTCAGGTCATAAACCAGCATCGTCTGCTTGTTGTTGTTCATGCCCACTAATTTGTAGAGTGCCGAGAGTTCGCTGAAGTCGCCGGAGATCCGGTTCACGTTCAGCGTCCACTGCGGCTGGTTTTCGTTCACACGGACCTGATAATTGTATGTGGGGAGTACCTGGCTCACTTTCAGACCGATATCCACCGTTTTGGTGGTGCCGCTGTTGGCCAGAATGGTGCTCCTGCGGTACTCGGGGATGATGTTCTTCAGGTTGTTGTAGCTGGTCAGGGTTTTCCACACCACGTGCGGTGGAGCGTTAATCACGGTGCGGGTTTTAATGGTTTTGGTCGGCCGGGTTGGAGACAGCACGCTCACATTAATATCGTGAGGCTTTGCGGCCAGGGCAGGCAGCGCGGCGCCCAGCATCAGGCAGGCCGGTAGCAGCAAAGCCAGTGTGATTCGGTTGAATCGTGTCATGACTGTATCTCTTGGTCGGTGGGTCTATCCGTCACGCGAGTGGGGGCAGGGCATGCCTGTGGTCTATGGTACCAAAGATCCAGTGGTCTGCCATTGACCAACGGATGAATCTCGGCAGGCGGCTCCTGAATACTCAGATGATGTGATGGCGGGAAGGTTCCCGCCGCTCGTATTATAAGGTGATCAGGAAAAGTGAACGTCCTGCGGGTTATGTGAGCTGCTGAAGCCGGCAACCCGGCAGGGTCGCCTCCAGGGCGGATTGCAGCGACGCCGCCCCGGTGGCCTGAAACACCATTACCAGCGTGACCGGACCGTAGGCGGCATGGTTGTACTCACCGCAGCCGCAGTGCACAAACAGCTCACTGAGTGTAATGCCCGCTTCCCTGAAGGGCTGCAGCGCCCCGGCCAACCAGTCGGAAGTCAGGCTGCGCCCGTCCGTGGGCGTATAGGACAGCCGGTAGGTATGCCGTTCGGATGTGGCCGGCATCCGCCGGTTACTCCGCGAGGTGCAGCTTTTCGGTGAAGCCGATCTGCTGAAGGGTCTCGTAGGCGGTAATGCCCATTTTGCTTTTGGGCTGAGACTTCACCACTTCGGTCAGCTCAATGACGGCTTTGCGGTAATCCTTGTCGGCCACATACAGTTTGCCCAGCTGCATAATGGATTGATCGCGCAGCATGGCGAACTCCAGAGCCACCTGTTTCTCCAGTTCGGCCTGGGCGCGCGCCGTGGGCAGCTGGTTCAGCGTTTTGTAAAGGCTGATGTGAGATTCGGTGGCGTCAATCAGCCACTGACGCAGGGGTTCCAGCAGCATTTTGGCTTCAAACAGTTTTCCCTGGGCCACCAGGGCGTTGGCCTTGTCCAGCTTGTTGCTGGCGGCTTTCAGGCCCAGCGGGTTGTTCGGGTCATCCACCTTCACCCGCTTAATGGGCGGGGATTTGGGATCGACAACCGGATCCTCAATTTTCGCCTGACGCAGCGGCGGCTGGTTGAGCAGCGGAGGGTGGCTGGGCGCCTGGGGCTGGGGAGCAGGCGCCTGCTGGAGCGAACTGCCGTCAGCCGGCGTGCTTTCGGCCTTGGCCTCGGGTTTAAAAAATTTCTTGAAGGAATCCTTGATTTTATCCGGCGTGGGGCCGCTCTGCGCCGGGGGCTGCTGAGGGGGTTGCGGGCCGACCTGTGCGATGGCCGGCAGGCTGGACAGCATGGCCAGAATAACAGCCGATGACAGAATGACCCGTTGAGCGGGATGAGTGAAGGCGGTGTTCATACAGATTCCTCTGCGGCGTTGAAACGGTTTTTCTGCAGTCTTCCCCGACCAATAACCCCGGCGTACTCTCTGATGCGTTACCGGACGTCCGTGCCCAGCATAATGGTGTAATCGTCTCTTGAACTGCAGGTGTTGGCTTCAAATGTAGTGCCGACAGGGGCAAACGTCAAGGGGATGCCTCCCAGCGCGCGGTCAGTTTTCCGCAGCCGGCTGGTATCCGGTTTCCCGATCCGGCTGGTATGTTCAATAATCTGTGTGGTGAGCTGGCGGGCGCGGGACTTGCACTTCACCTGGAAACCCTGGGCTTCAATGGCGGCCGTCAGTTCGTCCAGCCGTTCTATAGGCAGTCCGCCGTCATAAAGAATGCCCACCCGCAGCGGATCCGCTTCGGCGGGTTTTGAGGCTGTGGCCGGCGCCGTTTCTTCATTGCCCAGGATCAGGCGGTCCAGCACGGCCTGGGCCTGCACCGGATCGATGATCCAGTAGCTTGCGGTTTCGTTGACCGGGGTACCGGGCAGGGTGGCTGTGCGGATATTTTCCGGTTTGAACTGGTGGGCAAAACCGGCCAGGGTGATCATCTGGTCAAACGACAGATCGGTTTTAACATACTGATTGGTCAGTCGGACCAGTTCGGGCACTTTGGAGAAGGTCCAGGGATCTTTCAGCTTGGTGGCCAGCGCAAAGAGAAACTTCTGCTGGCGGCGCACCCGGCCAATGTCACCATACTGGTCATGACGGAAACGCAGGTACTCCATGGCGTTCTGGCCGGTGAGGTGGTGCTGTCCCGGCTCAAAGTTGATATCGAGTTTGGCGGTGCGGTCACGGTAGACCATGCGTTTGTCCACGTAGAGATCAATGCCGCCGATGGCGTCCACAAGTTCTTTCACGCCGGCGAAATTCACCACAATAAAATTATCGATCGGGATGCCGAAAGACTGCTCCACGGTATTCACGGCCAGTTCCGGGCCACCCAGGGCATGGGCGGCGTTGATTTTATCCACCCGCTGCGTGAAGCCCATATAAACCTTGCTGTCCCGGGGAATGGAGACAATGGAGGCCGTGCTGTTATGTGAATTCAGACGGACCAGCAGCATGGTGTCCGTGCGGGTGCCCACAAACGGGTCGGCCTTGGGATCATGCGACTGGGTGGCATCCACGCCCATAATTAAAAGGACTTTGTCCACCCGGTAACGGTTCAGCGGAGACTGCAGGACCAGGGGTTTGCCGGGCTTGCTGAAAGGCAGGTTGATCTCGATGCCTTCGGGCTTCAGAATCATCAGGGCGGCCAGGGAGGTCAGAATGGTGAACGCCATGGTGACCAGAAGCAGTCGGAACAGGTTGATACGGCGTGGCGGGCGGGCCGGCGGGTTCTCAATGCGTCCGGCATTGGGGCCGGGCTGACGCAGCGTCAGGGTGGTGGGCTTGGATTGTTCGCGTGAGCCGGGCATGGGCGGGGTCCGTCCAGTCAGATGGGGAGATTAGATGGGGGAAAACAGGATATTGCCTGGGTGGAGACAGCAGGAGGGGAAGGGCCCGGCAGGAGGGGGATCGCAGGGCTGAACCGTTGCATCCATGATAGTAAACCCCATTATCATGGATAATTGCCATGGGTGCAATGTAACGGGGCGCTTTCCCGCCCGGCGTGTAATCCAGGTCACTGATCCGTCGGTTTCAGCCAGTGGAAATCCTGAATGGCGTTGGGATCTTCCAGGCGGCCGTTTAAGCTGACCCGGAAACGGTTGTAGGTGCCGGCCGGACCGCCCAGGCCCGGCGTGTAGCCGATGCCCGGCACATAGGAAAGCACCCCGCCCGGTACGCCGGGCAGGTAGCCCACAATGGGAACGGTTTTCACCAGCTTGCCCAGACTCAGTTTGCCCAGCAGGCCCAGTTTGCCGCCCACGTCCTGGGTCATCTTGCCGTCCACCGTCATATTCACATTGCCGTTGTCCAGCGCCACGCTGCCTTTCATCTGCAGATCCAGATTCTCGCCGTCGGAAAGCAGGTTGTCCGTGTACAGACGGTTGCGCGCAATCAGCATATCGCCGGACATATCGGCAAAGTAACTGGAACGGAAGGGCGCCACGGTGCGGATGATGTTGTTCAGGTTTAAGCCCAGCAGGCCACCGCGCAGCACATTGGCGGCAGTCAGCAGGGTTTCCACCTTGGTGATGCCCGGCAGACGGCCGTTGCGGATTTTCATCGTCACCGTGCCGTTGGCGTTGTTCATACTTTCCACGTCACTCATCCCCTGGGTCACAAAGCGGACCGTGCCGTCCATATCCCCGAAAATCTGGTTGGAGACATTCAGTAAGGCCCGGGTGAGCGCGTTGGCTTTGACTTCTTTCATCAGCAGCTCAACAGTCATAAAGTTGTTGTACTGGGTGTTCAGGGAGAAATACCCGTTCACCTGTCCGTCGGCCACCCGCAGAGAGGCATCCTGGATTTCAAAAAAGCTGTTTTCATACACGGATAATTTGCCGTGCATGTTTTCCATCAGAATGTTCTGATAGATGACCTCGTTGACGGCGAGATCGCCTTTTTCAACGCGCAGGGGCAGAACCGGATCGCCTTCCTGGCGGGGCGGCAGAATGTGGTTGAGAAACTGGCGCTGAATTTTCTGATCGACCACCTCGGTTAAAAACTGCTGAAAACCCGCCACGTCAAAATAGGCGCCCCGTATCTGCGTGTTGTTCATCAGAATCGGGAAAGCAAACGCATTCAGCGTGTCGGCTTTCAGGCTGACCTGCACGCCGGGAATGCTGACACTGGGAAAATCATAGGTGGCTTTCTTGTCGTTGAAATCCGCCTGGCCGGTCAGGTTGTCAATCTGCAGGTTGGGTAGCTTCACACCGTTGAACTCCATCCAGCCGTTCATGTGTTTGTCTTCGGCCCAGTTTCCCCACATCAGGCCTTCCATCGCCAGGGTGCCTTCCGCCCGGGAGAGATCGTTATTCTGCAGATGGCTGGCCAGCTGTGTCAGGTCAATAATGGGGCGGGTGATCAGATAGAGCTGAAAATCGGGGACGGGTCTGCCGCTGATGTCCGGAGGTTCAGTGGTCAGGCTGACCATGCCGGAACCCCAGAGATCACCGGCATCAAACAGGTGCAGGTTGGCCTTGTTGATTTCCAGATTCTGATTGTCCACCTGGTAGCTGGCCTGCAGGTAGGCATCCTGATCAATTGGCTGCGTTTCCTGATCCGACGCTGTGCCGGCAGCCTCCGGGGGTTTGGCCGCCAGGACGGTTTTGCCCCAGAGATCGTTCAGATCCAGCATCATTTCGCCGCTGAGCGGGGTTTGCCACTGGGGCGCAGCGCCGGCCTGCACAGGCGCCAGACGCCCGCCAGCGGTCAGTGTAAAGGGTATGCTCTGGTAGGGCGCCCGCGTGGCAAAGGGTGAGGTCATAAAATGGTTAACCGTGAGCGGCGAGAGGATGCCGCTGATGGAGGCGGTGAGTTCCTGATCCAGGCCAACGGCGGGATGGAAGTCTGAATTGCCGTAACGGAAGCGGAGATTTTTTGATTCCACGCGCGGTGCGGGAAAAGCCTCACCCGCCTGCCGGGGAATGGGCTGACTGAAAACCAGCACGCCGTTCAGTCCGGAAAGCGGGAAATCCCCACCCTCCCAGGACAGGCCGACATCATGAAATCCAAATTCGCCCGTCAGCGTATTGCTTCCGGTTGCGGGTTTCATACTGGCGTTCACCGTAAAATAGCCGGCGGTGTTCCACACTTCCGGCAGGCGGGCAATGGCGGGATCTCCGGCCAGCAGGGTGTTCAACCAGGGCCGTTCTTCGCGCAGGTATCGCGTGGGTATGTTGTCGGACTGCACAGAGAATGCGAGTGTCTCGGCGGCGCGCCGCCAGTCGCCTATCTCGCCGCTGGCGGTGAATTTAATTTTGCCCACCATCGCTTCAAAAGGAGTGGTCACCATACGTTGATGATCAAAGCTCAGGGTCAGTCGGTCCAGCGCCAGCGGGTCGGCATTGGGCCCGGGCCGCAGGGTAAAGCCACTGAGATGAATCTGGCCGGACAAATCCGGCGTGGCGTTGATATCCGGGTTGCTTTTTTCCAGTCTCAGCTGCACATCCGCCAGGCCGGTCATCCCGGGCAGAGAGGTTGTTTCAGCGTCAGGCAGGTGGGCCAGCACTTCGCGCTGAAAGGTTTCCAGATTGAGTGACGGGTTGACGAGGGTGAGGGCAAAGGTGCCGAAATTCCTGCTGATGTTGCCGCCAATACGGAAAGCCGATTCCCCCAGGCTGGCTGTCAGATCTTTCAGACGGATCTGATCGGCGATGGCGATTTCTCCGTTGATGCGGTGGACCGGAAAGTTCACATCCTGCATCTCGGCGCCCACGTCATGCAGGGTCAGCAGTCCTGCATACTGCGGGCTTTCGATATTCCCGCTGAAATGAAGGTTTGCATCCGCCGTGCCTGTAAACTGATTGCGCTCCAGTGTGGGCACCGGTGCGCCAAACAAACGGGACAGCCGGCTGAGAGACTGCTGAAGGGAATGGAGCCGTATGGCTTTGCCTGTCAGTGCAAGATCCAGTTTCCTGGTGTCGGCGGCGATGTGACCTCTGAGGCTCAGGGGGGTGTCATCCAGCAGAAATTTCAGACCGGCAATGTCCACCTGCTGATTGCTGAATCGGAAATCACCGTTCATTTTGTGAATCTGCCAGTCAGCATGGGCCTGCTCGCGAACTGATGCGCCACGGAGACTGAGTTGACCTTCTCCGCCGTACCAGTGCAATGTGGGCGTCAGGCTCAGCTGCCAGAGGCCTTTGCCGCTCAGGGTACCCTGGTAGGCGAGCGCATCGAGGACCGGGCTGGGCGGCAGGCTGAGCAGGGTGGCGAACTCGCGATATAACGCCTGAACTTTATTGAGCTCCACAGTGTCTGCATCCAGCCGGAGCTGATGTCGTCCTGCTGCCGGGTTTTTTTCAGGGAGGGACAGCAACCCTTTCCGCAGGGGGCTCAGATCGATTTTTAACGCCATGCCGGGGCCGGTGATGGCCGCGTTCATTTGCTGAAGCGCCTTGCCCAGCGAGGCTTCGTGCGGCAGAAACCGGACGCTGCCCGAGAGATGCTGACCACCCTGATTGGCCGCCTGCAATGCAATGCGCAGGGGGCGGCGGCTTTCAAAACTGTCAATGCCCTGCACCCGCAGCAGTTGAATCCGGTAATCCGGGCCTGCCGCAAGAACCGCCGGACCGGCGGGTTTAACCGGTTCACGGTAAACATACCAGTCGAGCCGCTGTAGGTTGAGGGTGCTGTGATGCAGGATGCGCGGTAATTTATCGCTCCAGAAATTTTTCTGCTGGTGTTTCATGCGGTCTTCAATGTGTTCCACCACATTGGTGGCCAACGCCTGAAGATGCTCCGGGCGTCCGCTCAGCATGCCGTGGAGAATGTCAATCTGTCGGATCTCCGGTTGCAGCCGGCTCAGCAGAGGCCAGTAGGGTATGGCGAGCCGGATTTCCTCCACGCCCAGGCGGGCCTGGGGACGGTGCTTCGGATCCGGACTGGCCGGGCGGATCACCACGTCATCCAGGTTGACCCGGATGCCGGTGAAGAGGGTGGGGTGAATGTGCAGCGCCCTGATTTCGGTATGCAGCCCGGTGGCCTCCGTCACCTGGGTTTCAAGCAGTTCGCGCCATTCTCCGGTGGGCAGGAGCTGATCCCAGGGCAGCAGGGTGAGGGTGACCAGAACGGCGCCGGCGCCAACTGCGCCCCAGATCCACCGGCGGTTCAGGCCGGGCAGGGATCGTCGCACCCGATGGGGTGCCGTTTCTTGCTCTAGGGTGGGCATATGGATCGGTATGGTTGATGGGCGGCGGCTCACAACACCGCAGGAAAAAAACCGGCATTCAGCCAGCTGACGACGTTCAGCGGCTTATGTTTCGCCGGATGAGGGTTTGCTGTCCGGGGTGATGTCACGTGAGGCGTCCTTAAACTGCTTCAGGCCGTCGCCCATGGCGCGCATGACGTTGGGCAGCTTGCCGGGTCCGAACAGGATCAGAATAATGACAAAAATGATGGCGAGTTCGCCGATTCCAAGGCTTGGCATGGCAGGATTCTCCTGATTACTATGGCCGCGGGCCGCGTATGGTATATTGTACTGGAAAAACGGGGTCTGTCCGAGACCCCGTCCAGTCCGGGCTCATGTGAAGTCCCGAGTGAGGCCCCGCCCACCCGCTATGCAAACCCGCAACGAATTGTCTCAACTGCTCCGTAATCGTCATCTGCGTCTGACCCCTCAGCGCGAGACGATCCTGGATATTTTTTACGATCTGCCTGAAGGCGAGCACCTGAGCGCCGAGGAGCTGCTGCACCGGCTGCGTGAGCGTGGCTCGGACATCAGCCTGGCGACCTCCTACCGGACCCTCAAGCTTCTGGCCTCCATCGGTGTGCTGCGGGAACTGGATTTCGCCGAGGATCACAAGCATTATGAGCTGGCCCGCAACCCGCTGGCGCCGCACCATCACATCATCTGTCTCGATTGTGGGCGGACCGAGGAGTTCGAGAGCGAGGAAATTTTCCGCTTTGTCAAAGAGATGGCCGACAAACGGGGGATTGAAATTGTGGACGTTCAGCTGAAGGTGTTTGCCTACTGCGATGACAAACCCGGTGCGCACGACGGTGACGCCGTGGGCCACCATCATGGCTGAGGCGTCTCAGAAAACGCTGGCGGTTTTAATGTCCGTGTAGGTCACATCGTACGCTTCGGGAATAATCTCCATCGGCCCGGAGAGGGTCTGCACGGTCAGTCCGCCAAAAACGGGCTCAAACACCACGGTCACGGCGGCTTCGTAGGCGTGCCTGCCTGCCACCTGGGTCACGGTCCTGGCTTTCACGGTCAGGTGCGCATCCGCCAGGCGTTTGTCCAGCTGCTGCAGACCGGCGGTGGGGTTGTGGTTCATTGCCGCAGTCTGGGCGCCGTCCACGGCGGCCATTTTGGCGGCCTCAAACACAAACCAGGCCCGGCTTAACTCCACCATAAAAAACAGAATCAATATGACAAACGGCAACGTCAGCGCCAGTTCAATCAGGTTCTGCCCGGCCGCAGTGTTGCGGCGGATTCCGTTGTTTCGTGTCTGCGGTGTGCGCATGCCGGCATTTCCCATTCGTGCCCGTGCCGGTTTCCCGGTCATTGTCAGCATGTCGGCGAATCGACGCCCAACTCCAGTGTTGGAGGCGCGCAGTTAACAGTTGTTCATAAAACAGCGGCGGAGTGGGCTGGCGCCTTCAGGGGCGTTGGCAATGGCCATTGTTCCAGTACCGCCCGCGGCACCAGGTATCGCAGCGGATGCTCCGCCGGGGAGCGCGCCGCAGACCGTTCCAGCTGCTGACGCAGCCAGGTGGCCGAAATATCCAGCGGGGGCACCTCCAGAACGGCCATGGCGGCCGGCTGACGGGGAAGGTCTTCAGGAGGCGTCAGTGAAAACCCGGTTCTTGGGGCAATGATCAGACGGCAGGCCGGCAGCCAGTCGGCCACACCGCGCCAGCCGGCCAGGGTGGCCAGCGTATCCGCCCCCATCAGGAGAATGGGCTTCTCGTTTTCCTTGTTTTCAGTGCGCAGCCCCGGCTCCAGGGTGGCCAGAATGTCGGCTGTATAAACCGGTGGCTCCGGCAGTCCGGTGCCCGCCTCTGCCGGGTGATTTTGCCGGTACTGCCACTCCACGGCGCTCAAGCCCAGTCTGGGATCGTCCTCAATACATCGCTCCAGAATGGCAAGGCGCCTGGCGAAGGGGGTTATGTCCGGCGCTCCGGCCTTATTGGGCGGGTTGTAGGCGGGAATGAACACCACGCGGTCAAACCCCATCGCCGGGCCCAGCTGCGCAACAGCCAGGGTCGCCATGGTGAGATGCCCGATATGAAGCGGGTTAAACGTGCCGAAAAAATAACAGTGGGCTGTGGGGGCCATAGGAGGGGGCCTGCGCTGGTTGCGGGCTGTGGCCTGTATTGTAGCCCAATACACCGTGCGGTTGAAGTGGTGCGCGGTTTCTCCCGCCGGGCTGGCGCTTTTATCGGGCATCCGGGGGATTAAGCCCTGGGTAGACCGGCCGACAATAAGAACAGTGGTGTTCCCAGCCGGAGTATGACCCATGGGCTTTGACGGCATTCCCAGCTTTCGCCGGGTGGACCACCTGAACCCCTACGCGGCGGAGCAGGCGGCCAAAAGCGACAACATACACCGTCCCAAAATCGGCAAGCCCGAGTCGGACGAGGGTGTGCATGAAGCGCCGAAACATCTGGCCGGAGACCCGGACGATGACGAGAACAAACACGCCCCACTGACGGATCAGGAGCTGGAAGAGGTGCTCCGGTTCGCCAGGCTGCGCGGCATCCTGTCCCTCTCGTTTGAAACCGGGGCGCTCTATGAGTTTCAGCTGAACCCCGAGCGGGGAACGGTGGATCTGGTGAAGCAGGATTCCGGGCAGGTGGTGCTCAGCTTTGCCCCTTCCGAGTTGCATGAACTGATGCAGAAATTGGACCGTTATGCCGGCTTCCTGTCAGACCGGGCGGGCTGAGTCCTTGTTGCAGTAACGTTACAACCCCTGCAGCCTTGCCGTATTTCCGCCGAAACATCAGGGTCTTTGAGTACCCCGGGCATATTTCGATCAGGTTCTCTGAACACTGGGCTTGCTGCCGGTGCTGCAGACCGGGGCGGGTTGATCGGGTAAGTATGGAATTTGCAGTTATGGCGACAAACATTGAACTGAATCATTCTGCGGTGCTGGAGGCCCTGGAGCCGGACGCACGGCAGATGCTGGAATCTCATATTCAAACCGTGTTTGAGGACCTCGGCGCATCACTGACCGCCTCGATCCGAGAACAGATGAACGCGTAAGCCGCCCCGTTGCGGGGCGAAACCGGTGGGCTTCATCAGGGTTGGCCTGCCCAGAGAAAGTTATGAACTGGATACCTCCCACCCGTGGTCCGGGATATCTGATGCCGGGCAATCTGACCGGCAACGGACAATCCATGGCCGGTTCGCGGCAACCGGCACAGACGCCTGCCCAGGGGTCCCCCCAGGAACGGCCTCAGGGTCAGACACAAGGTCAGTCCGCATCTTCGCCGGGTTCTGCCTTGTCACTGAACCCGTCACTGAATCCATGGGCCACCCTGGATCAGATGGGCGCCTGGCAGGGTGAACAGTCCCAGCCTTCCGCCAAAGCGGTTCGCTGGCCGCCCGGCGCCATGCCGCTCAGCGTTGTGGTGCGCCCGGTGCAGGACGCCCAGGATGCAACCGGTTCCGCCGATCCGCTGGAAATTCACCTCATGGCCATCCTGTGTCAGTGGATTGATGCGACGGCCGGCAATGTGATGTTTGACCTGACCGTGAGCGGTGAGCAGGCGCCAGAAACGGCGGACATTCTGGTTGAATGGTCTGACAAACCGCTGGCCGAGCGTCCCAATGAGGTGGGGCATGCCGAGCGGACTGTCAGCGCCGCCGGACAGATTCAGCAGGTCATTATTACTCTGGTCAAGCACCCGACGATTGATCAGTACCTGCCTGCCCTGGACAAGAAACGCCGGTTTGAAGCCACAGTGCTCCATGAGTTTGGCCACGCGCTGGGACTGGAGCACAGCAACAGCCCCCTGGATGTGATGTTTCATCAGGGCTGGCGCAACGCACGCCTGGGCGAAGGCGATGTGGCGGCTGTTCGCCTGTTGTACCCCTAGGGGCGGGTTACAGGGGCATCCGTGGTTTTTTAGCGTGTGGTTTTAAGCCTATGGTTTTAAGCGTGGGTTCCCGGTTGTAGGGGCATGTTAACGAACTGTTACAAAAAAGACCGTCAAAACCCTTTACTATATTAATAATATTGGCTATAATAAATATAGTATAGAGCGCAGATACCGGATGAGCGAATTGAATCCCCTACGATCCCATTTACGACTGACCATGCCCTGGCGTTTGGCTGCTTTGGCCGCGGTGGCCGGCATGACTTTGCAGAGTGTGGCGTTCAGCCTCCCGCTTAACCACACCATGGCTGTCCAGTCCGGCCGCAATCACCAGACGCTGGCGGCCTCCGAATATTACCCCCTGCACCAGAGCACCATGATTCTGGAAGCCGGGGATTTTGCGCGCGCCATTCCCTACCTGAAGCAGGCCGTCGAGCGCAACCCGATCAACGTCTACGCCCAGTTCAATCTGGGTGAGTGTTATATGGAAGTGGCCCGACGCACAGAGGACAAGGCCCGTGCCCGGCAGCTGCTGCATCTGGCGGAAAATGCGTTTCAGATCGTCCAGCAACTGAACCCCGATATCGACATCATTTATTTTAAACTCGGTAAAGTGGCCCTGATGGCCGAAGATTTTGAGAATGCCCGCGGGTATTACGCCGGCGGCGCCCGGTTGTTCCGGGATAACCCGGCTTTTGCCTTTAACCTGGGTCGCGTTTACGACCAGGAAGGCAAACTGGACCAGGCCATTGAGCAGTACCGCGCGGCCATCGCCATTGATCCGGGCTTTATATACGCCTACAACAACCTTGGCCTGCTTTATGAGCAGCGCAAGCAATACCGCGAGGCCGAAGGCGCCTATGCCGCGGCGCTGAAATATGACCCGACCTACAATTTTGCCCGGCTGAATCTGGGTAACCTCCTGGCCGAGCAGGACAAAATGGATCAGGCCGTGAAGATGTATGAGGATGTGCTGACCGTTGAGCCGCACAATGCCTGGGCGCACCTGTATATGGGCAACGCCTTTTTTAAACAGGGTAACTATAAACGCGCTGTGGAAAGCTATAACCGTTCCATTCAGGACAACCCCTCCTACGCCACCACGTATTATCTGCTGGCGGTCTCGCTCAGCAAACTGGACCGTATGGAAGAAGCGATGGCGGCGGGCCTGAATTATATGACGCTGGAGCCGGATGGCGCCTTCTCAACCGAGGTGCAGAATCTCATCAGCACGCTGCGGTATTTTCAGAAGAGCGCCCACGCCACGGATGCCGGCAAACCCTGAGTCGTCTTCAGGCCGGTTGTGGGGATTTCGTCATGGCGGCGGCCAGCGCTTTTCCCACCGCACGCAGTGATTTTTCTATGGCCGGATCGCTCAGGCTGCCGTCAGGCTGAAACGCCTCCGCGGCCCTGGGCACTGTGGCTTGCTCGGGAATGACGGTGACGCGGATATTTCCCAGCAGGGTCCGCATGGCCTCCACACTGCGGATGCCGCCATACTGGCCCGGAGAGGCGCTGACCAGCGCGGCGGTTTTCCCGGTGAAAGCCGCCAGCGGGGGCTCATCACCCTGCGGGCGGGAGACCCAGTCGAGCATGTTTTTGAGCAACGGCGTAAAACTGCTGTTGTATTCCGGTGTGGCGATCAGCAGCCCTTCATGCCCGAGGAAGCAATCTTTGATTGTCTGTGCGTTGGCCGGCATGCCGGATGCCTCTTCGAGGTCCCCATCATAAAGGGGTATGGGGTAGTCGCGCAGGTCAATCACGGTCACCTCAGCACCCGCATTGCGGGCCCCGTCCACGGCAACAGCAAGGGCCTTCTTGTTTAAGGAGTCTGTGCGGGCGCTGCCGGCAAAAGCAAGTATTCTGGGCATCATGTCCCCCTTTTGATTGTCTGGTTACGGTATGGCTATTAATTCTGGTCAGGCTTTGGCAGAGGGGATGGCATGCTCTGATTTCAGCTTGCGGCTCATCAGTCCCTTGATAATGGTTTCTTCACTGAAGGGCCCGTTCAGACAGAGCGCCACCATTTTGGCGATGGGCAGATCCAGTCCCAGTTTTTCACCCATCTCGCACACCGCCCGGGTCGTTTTCACGCCTTCGGCCACGGCCTTCAGGTCGGTCAGAACGGTGTCCAACAATTTGCCCTGCGCCAGGCCGGCGCCCACCTGGTAGTTGCGACTGAGGGGCGAGTTACAGGTGGCCAGCAGATCGCCCAGGCCGCTGAGGCCGTAGAGGGTTTTCGGGTCGGCGCCCTGCGCCACGCTGAAGCGGGTCATTTCCGCCAGCCCCCGGGTGATCAGCGCCGCCTGGGCGTTGTCGCCCAGTTGTTTCTGTTTCATGTAACCGCTGGCGATGGCCACGATATTTTTCAGCGAGCCGCCCAGCTCGGTGCCCACCACATCGGTGTTGGTGTAGAGCCGCAGCAGGCGGTCATGCGACAGGTAAATCTGCAGGTACTCGGCCAGTTCATCGTCCGCGCAGGCAAGCGTACAGGCGGTGGGCAGGCCGTGAATAATCTCAACCGCCAGTGAAGGACCGGAGAGAACGGCGTAGGCGTGATCGGGCAGTTCTTCGGCAAACACCTCGCTCATGCGCTTCAGGCTGGGGTATTCAATGCCTTTGGAGCAGTTCACCAGTATGGCGTTGGCCATAAGCTTGCCGCTGTCGCGCATCTGCCGCAGCACACCGCGCGAGCCATGGCTGGTGACCACCACCATGATGACATCGGCGCCGGTGATCGCTTCGGTCAGGTCGCTGGTCAGGTGAAGGCTGTCCGGCAGGGTCAGCGGCACCGGGAAACGCATCGTCCGGTCCGCTTTCAGGGCTTCAATCTTTTCCGGATTGCGGTCCCACAGCACCACGTCCTTGTTCACCCCGGCATTCAGCCAGGCCAGCGTACCGCCCCAACTCCCCGCTCCCAGAATAGCCAGCTTCTTCATGGTCAGATGCGGTTCTCCGTCCCTTTCATCAGCCGGTCAATATTGGCCCGGTGCAGATAGATCACGTATGCCGCGCTGATCAGCGCATATCCAGTATAGGCCAGCGGTTGGCCGAACGCAATCATCAGCACCGGCGAGCAGATGGCCGCCAGGATGGTGCCTACGGAGACGATGCGGGTGATTTTCATCGTGGAAAAGGCAATCACGCCGGTGGTCAGCGCCGGGAGCGGCGCCAGCCCCATCAGGCCACCCAGCCCGGTGATGGCGGATTTGCCGCCGGTGAACCCCAGAAAGACGGATTTGCTGTGCCCGATCACCGGGGCCAGCGCGGTGAGCACGTGGACCAGAGGCAGATCCGGGAAAAGCCATTTGCTGGCCACCACGGGCACCAGACCCTTGAAGAAATCGAATACCAGTGTAAACAACCCGGCCTTGTTGCCCACCACCCGTTTCACATTAGTGGCCCCCACGTTGCCGCTGCCGTGTTCGCGGATATCAATACCCATCACTCTTCTGGCGACAATGTACCCGGTGGGAATGGATCCGATCAGGTAGGCGGCAAGCAGTGTGAGTGTGATGGCGACGGCCTGGCTGTTCATGGCAGTTCTCTGGCGCGGGGCCGGTCAACGGCAACAGAAGGTGGGTTAGTCATCGCGCCGGTTTTTGGCGGCGATGATCACGGGCGATCCGGTGAACTCGAAGGCTTCCCTGATTTTTTTCTCGAGATAACGCCGGTAGGAATCCTTGAGCAGTGTAGCATCATTCACAAACAGGACAAAGACGGGCGGGGCGCTGTCCACCTGGGTGGCGTAGAGAACTTTCAGCCGTTTGTTTTTCACACTGGGCGGTTCATGCATGGTCACCGCATCCAGAATGACGGTGTTGACCAGATTGGTTTTAATCCGGCGGCGCCAGTTTTCATAAACGGTTTTGGCAGTATCCAGAATTTTCGTCAGTCGCTGCCCGGTTGAGGCGCTGGTGAAGAGGACGGGAATGTATTGTGCGTAGGGAATCTGACGGAACAGATCCGCCTTGAACTCGGCGGCGCTGTTGGGGTTTTTCTCTTCAATCAGGTCCCACTTGTTCACCACCAGTATCAGCGCGCGCCCGGCGGTCAGGGCGGCTTCAATGATTTTCTTGTCCTGATCGGTAATGAACGACTTGCTCTGGCTGGTGAGGTTTTCGCTCACGTCCACCACAATCACCGCCACATCGGCGGCCTGCATGGCCTTCAGGGAGCGATCGACCGAGAAAAGTTCGACGCCGTAACCCACCTTGCCCTTGCGGCGGATGCCCGCCGTATCGATGAGCATGAAGGACTGGTCTTCCCACTCAAACGGCACCTGTATGGCGTCGCGCGTGGTGCCGGCGATTTCGCTGACGATGGTGCGCGTATGCCCCAGCAGGCCGTTGACGATGGAGGACTTGCCGACGTTGGGCCTGCCCACCACAGCCAGTTTGATGGTATCCGTGCTGCTCTCCGGCAGATCGGCCTCGTCAATGGCGGCAAGGACCTGATCGAGCATGTCGCCGACGCCGACGCTGCCATGCATGGCGGAGACGGGCAGCGGTTCGCCCAGACCCAGTTCATAGAACTCGGCGGTATTGCTGCTCTGGCTGGCGATATCAATTTTATTCACCACCAGCAGAACCGGTTTGCCGCTGGCGCGCACCCGCTGAGCGACTTCACGGTCCATCGGCGTCAGGCCGCTGATCCCGTCGGTGAGAAAGATCACCAGGTCGGCTTCACTCAGGGCGAGGTCCACCTGATCGTTAATGTAGGCGGCAAACTGCTCCTCCTGCTCCGGGTTGGGGATCATCCCGCCCGTATCAATCAGGGTGAATGCGCGGTTCTGCCACTGTACGGTGTGGTAGGAACGATCACGGGTCACCCCGGGCTGATCGTCCACAATGGCTTCGCGGTTACCGAGAATGCGGTTAAGCAGGGTGGATTTACCCACGTTGGGGCGGCCCACAATGGCCACGCGCGGTAAAGCGTTCGGGCTTGCGTCGGCAGAAGTGTCTGGGGTGGGGGTTGCAGGCGGCACGGTGAGGGGTTCCGGTTTGGGTATAATGAGGGGAACTTTTCACCGGCCAGGCCGGCGTTATTGGATCCACGCACATGATCGTAACGGAAACCTTCCAAAATCCCAAGCCCGTGCTGGCGACACTGCGACTTCTTCCCCTGCCCGGGGCCTGTCGGTGGGGTGGCCAGATGGAGCCCGTGCTTGCCCGGGCCGAGCAGGAAGCCCTGGCCCTGGCCAGTGGCGGGGTGGACGGCATTCTGATTGAGAACGAGTATGAAACCCCGCTGACCCACCAGGCGCTGGATACCGCCGGGGTGATTGCCATGGCGAGCATCGTGGGGCGGGTTTCCCGGATGACGGGCTTGCCGGTGGGTATTTCCGTATTGCCGAATGATATCCGGGCGGCGCTGGCCATTGCCCTGAACAAGCCGGTGGCGTTTATCCGCGTGCCGCTGCTGCTGGGCGTTCAGATGACCGAATTCGGCGTGGTGAACGGGTGTCTGGCGGAACTGCTGGCCAGGCAGGCGGCCATGCGGCTGCCCAGATTGCCTTTGATTCTGGCGGATATCGCCACCAGTCACGAGATTGGCCCCAACCGGCTGCCGCCTGCGATGTCCGATGATGAGCGCCTGACGCACCTGCGCCAGCTGGCCAGCCGCATAGCATCCTATCAGCTGGCCGGCGCACTGAGTGTCCATTCCGAGGACATCCCGGAGCCGGCCATGCTGGCTGAACTGGCGCAGGATATACCGCTGCCTTTGTTTGTGCGCGCCAGCGGGGCGGATGCACGCTGCGACGCCTTATACAATGCGGCCAAGGGGCTGGTGCTGACCGGCGGAATGAACCGCGCCGTTTCTGCCGACCCCAGCCTGCCGCCCGGGGTGGATATGATTCGTGTGGAAACCCTGGTGCACCGCCTGCGCGGCGCTGAGACGATTGAGTCCCTCGGCCCGGATTACTTTCTTGCCCAACCCCTGCCCAGGATGTAATCTTATGCATTTTATCCAGAATAAACCTATCAATATTATTTTAATTTTGTTTATTACGGCATCAGTACTCAGTTTGTCTGCGTGCAGCACTCCTCAAAAAACCATTATAGAAACTCCTTTTTGTGAGGGGCTTGCAATTGTGAATATCGAATCTAGGGTGAACTGTGATGGCGATCTCTGTAGTAGTGATGAATATGGCTATATTGATAAGAGAGGGCATATTGCTTTCAAGCTTCCGGAAACGGTTTCTTCTGGTTATTGTTTTTCAGAGGGCTTGGCGGCTGTGGATTTCAGAAGTGAAAAATTTGGTTTTATTAATAGACAGGGGCAGATTGTAATACCTGTAACATTTGATTTTGCAGGTAATTTTTCAGAGGGGTTGGCAGTTGTCGCACATAATCAAAAATACGGTTACATTGACAAGACCGGCACCATCAGAATTCCTCCTCAATTTGACCAAGCTTACCCTTTTTCAAATGGATTTGCCCGGGTCGTTCGGGATGGTTTGGTTGGTTTTATTGATCAAAGCGGTAAATTGATTACTTCAGAATTTTATGAACAGGCGGGTAACTTTAATGACCAGCATGCTTTTGTTTGTAAAGCGAAGCAATGTGGATTTATAAGCACATTAGGCAATGAGGTTATTCCATTGCAATATGAAGAGGCTCAATCATTTTCAGACGGCTTGGCCCCAGTGAAAGAGGGGCAATTGTGGGGTTATATTAACCATGCCGGAGAATGGGTTGTTAAACCAAAATTCGTACAGGCTGCAATATTTAGTGAAGGTGCTGCTGCTGTCTCAGAAGCCCCAACTGATAAATATATAATCAATCCTAAATATGCTATGCCCATTCCGTCGGGGTATATTGATACAACAGGGAAATACATTATTCAACCGGGTTTTTTGGAAGCAATGCCGTTTTCTGAAGGCATGGCGCGTGTCAGGATGCATCCGGAGCACAATTATGATACTTCGGTATGCCGTTATGTTCGACGGGATGGTACATTATTGCCTGGCGATTACAAGAGAGCAACTGACTTTCACGATGGAATTGCGTTTGTTACGCTAGAACAATTTGGTAAGGTCAAAGCGATTGACTCAGAGGGGAATATCGTTATGGAATTTGATCGAATGTCACTACCCGATAAGGAACCTTGGCAGCCGACTTTAAAGAAACCTTGGCAGCCGAAGACTTTACCTTCAGTATGTCATTGAAAAGGAATAAGCCATGCCCATGCCCACCCAAGATGTGACCGAAACGATGACCCGCCTGAAAACCCTGGTGGGTGAAATGCACGACATCCACGGGGCGCAGGGCCTGCTGGGCTGGGATCTGGAAACCTGCATGCCCAAAGCGGGCGCCGGCATGCGTGCCCACCAGATGGAGACCCTGGCCAAGCTGGCGCACGAGAAAATCATGGCGCCGGAACTGGCCGCTGTGCTGAAAGACGCGCGCGCGCTGGCCGCCGAAGGCCGGCTGGAACCCCTGGATACCGCCCTGGTCCGTGAGTTTGGCCGGGATTATGATCAGCAGATTAAACTGCCGGCCGCGTTTGTTCAGGAACTCTCCCATACCACCTCGGAAGCCCACCCCATCTGGGTGGAGGCCCGCGAAAAGAAAGATTTCAGTCTGTTTGCGCCGATTCTCACCCGGATCATTGATCTCAACCGCCAGCAGGCCGAAATTTACGGTTACCAGGATTCCCCATATGACGCCCTGCTGGATTTGTATGAGCCGGATCTGACGGTGAAGCAGCTGGATGCCCTGTTTCCGCCCCTGAGAGAAGAACTGGTGACCCTGATTGAAAAAATGAAAGCGGCCACCAGCCCGCCGACGCGCGACTGCCTGACCCGGAATTTTGATGTGGACAAACAGTGGGCTTTTTCCGAGTACCTGCTGGGCGTTATCCATTTTGATACCGATGCCGGGCGTCTGGATAAAGCGGTGCACCCGTTCACTTCAGGCTCTTCTCATGCCGATGTGCGCCTGACGACCCGGATCCATGAGGATGATCTGTTTGCCGGGATCGGCTCCACCCTGCACGAAGGGGGACACGGGTTGTATGAACAGGGGCTGGATCCCGCGCTGGCGCGCACTCCTTTGTCCGGCGGCACGTCACTGGGAATGCATGAATCGCAGTCCCGCCTGTGGGAGAACATGGTGGGCCGCAGCAAACCCTTCTGGCAGGCGCAGTACCCCAGATTACAGGCGATGTTTCCCGAGCAGCTGGATAAGGTGAATCTGGATGCATTCTACCGGGCGCTGAATGTCGTTGCTCCCTCGTTCATCCGGGTGGAGGCGGACGAAGTAACGTACAACCTCCACATTATTATTCGCTATGAGATTGAACGCGCCCTGATTGAAGGCCGCATGCAGGCGGGTGATATTCCGGCCGCATGGAATGAAAAGTACACGCAGTATCTGGGCATCACCCCGCCGGATGACGGGGTGGGCTGCCTGCAGGATGTCCACTGGTCACACGGGTCGTTTGGGTATTTCCCCACCTACACCCTGGGAAACCTGTATGCGGCGCAGATTTTCAATACCATTGGCCTCAGGCAGCCTGACGTTCTGAAGGCCATCCCTCAGGGCGATCTGGCGCCGCTGCGTTCGTGGCTGAAAAAGGAGATTCACCATGTGGGGCGCAGCGAAACGGCGGATACCATTGCGCGCCGGGTGACGGGTGAGTCGCTTAACAGCCGGTATTTCGCCGATTACCTGAACCGCAAATACGCCGGGGTTTACGGGCTTTAAAGACTTTCCCGCCTGCCCTCTCTCCCTTAAGGGGAGAGGGGCAGGTGGGGTGAGCGGTTTATTACTTCTTGCAGCAGTGGTGCATAATCGTCGTCAGGCGATCTTCGGCCACGGCCCAGTTGACGTTGGCCAGGAAGGCGTCCAGGTAGGGATCGCGCTTGGTGCCGAAGTCGATCATATAGGCATGTTCATACACATCCAGCGCCAGAATCGGCATGACATAGGCCGGGTAATACTCGTTGTGAGAATCCAGGCCGTAGTTATGAATGCGGTGATCCAGCATGTTGTAGCCGGTGATGACCCAGCCGCGGAACTGCTGGCCCAGTGCGCGGACATGCGCCAGGTAGGCTTCCCAGCTGCCGAATTCCATGGTGATGATCTGCTTCAGAAAATCAGAGGGTGCGGATTTGCCGCCGCCCATGTTTTCAAAATACAGCTGGTGCAGCAGGGCGCCGTTCAGCGCAAAGGATTGATCAATATGCAGCGCCCGGAACAGACGCGGGTTGTCCATAGCGCCCGGCTCTTTGATTTTGCCGGTGATGTCGTTGATTTTGCTGACGTAGCCTTTGTATAACGCCAGGTGGGCTTCCAGCTGTTTGGGGCTGATGCCTTCCACCGTGCTGAGGTTGGCGAAGGGTTTTTCAGTGATGGTGCTGGTGACCTGGTAAACCGTGGTGGGATCCAGCGGCTTTTTTTCACACGCTTTCTGGGCATCGCCTTTTTTGAAGGGCATTTGCGCCATGGCGGGCAGCTGGTGCAGGGCCAGGGCAGATCCGCCCACAGCCACAGCCATTTTCAGAAAATCCCGGCGATCCATGGCCGAATCAGTGCGGTCGGCTAAGGTGAGGTTGGTTTGCGTGTCATCAATCAGCGCGGTCATAGGGCCCTCTCTTTCATCTTCGTTTGCGTGGAACGCTAACGCGATCAGCATACTGCGAACACATGGCCTCCCCAAATAAAAAGCCGTGCGAACCATCGCTGTTCGCCCGGCTGTAGATGCTGCAGACCGCAACCGGAAACATGGCTGCGGCTTCAGTTCAGGTCACTTGAACGATTGTTATCGGGTAGTTTTATAGTAGGCCGGAACTGTGACAAACGGATGGCTGTTGTGTGACAGCCGAATGACATTTTTGTGACGCCCGGGTGACGGAAGGCAGGCGGCTAGAGAACGACGGACGACTTGCATTCCGGGCAGACAAATTTGGGTGCGCCGTATGAATTCAGTCCGCGGTAGTCCATCACCACGCCGCAGTGGCAAATGGCCTTGCGCTCCAGGGTGGCCACGGATTCACTGGCGCCGGTACAACTGCTGTTCATGCAGCGGGTGCCGGTCTCTGTTTTAACGGTGCGTCCGTTACAAACGGGGCAGCGGGTGGACATGGGAAACTCCTTCCGGTAACTCGGTGATGGGCTTTATTGTACCGCCCTTATACCGAAAGCGGACCGGCGGGCCGGGGCAGATAACTGGGATAGTACTGTCGCCGCGCGCCGGGCGCAGGCGTAACGGGTGAAGTGACAGCCGGTGGCGTGGCCGTTTTTTGCGGCATCACATCGTTCACCAGGGTATCCACCTTGGTTTGCACGGCGCCCCAGGCGTTTTCCATGGCCGGTTCGTAAGGCAGCAGCTTCGGTGTCAGCCAGGCCGCCAGTTTTTCCCCACCCCAGAAACCACCGGCCATCAGGAGGCCGGAAGTACCATAACGAAACAGCTTGCGCAGCGGCCCGGCGGTCAGCCGGTATGTCCGGTGCACGCGCACCATGCCCACCGTGGCCAGGGTCCAGAACGTGGCCTGATGGATGCCCATAGTCAGCTTGCCGGCCGGCGTTTGCTCCCAGCCGATGTGTTTTTTGATGAGATAGCCCACGGGAATGCCCGCGGCCAGCAGGCCACCCAGGGTTCTCAGTGTTTTCCGGTTCATCAGGCGCATGGCGGGCGGCTTGGTGTTTGGGGCCACCCCCCATGCATACCGCACATGCGGGCCCGGTTCAATCCGCAGTTCATTTCTGTCTCATTGCGGCCGATTCCCTGCGTGTATTTGCCTGTGTGTTCTGCGGGCAGTACAATGCCTCCAGCCGCACCGTGCTGGCCTTTTTTATTGACCCGGCAGGCTTCCCTTGACCCCGCTCCCGATGGCTGAAGATTTTAAAGAGGTGGTCCGCCATGCCGGTCATCTTGCCCGCCGCCAGAAGCAGCCGGCGCCCCTGGACCGGGATTATCTGGCGGCGATGCTGGGCTTAAACCGTCTGTTCACCCGGTTTGATGCGATCAGTAAATCGACCGGGGCCTCACCCCGAAAGCTGGCCCGGTCCCTGAGCGCGGCCCTGAAGCGTGACGTGGCCCTGGATACGCCGGCGCCGGCCACCCCGTTGCCGGAGCGGGCAGCGGCCGTGGCTGCCGGGGCATCCGCCCAGTCCGTGGATGTTGAACATCTCCTGGCGGCCCTGGATCAGTCCGGGGATCCGGTGGTGAAGGCGGCCCTGAACGAAGCGGGATACCAGCCGGAAAAGCTGGCGGAGGCCGTGCGGCGGGCCGATGCCGGGAGTGTGCCGCGCGGGGTGATGTTTCTGCTGCGCGAACTGCTGGATGTGTTTGTTTTTGTCATCATTTTTCTGATGATCATTCGCGGGCTGATTGGCGAGCTGCGGCTGATCCCCTCTGAATCCATGTATCCCGGTCTGCAGGTGGGCGACCGCATAGTCATTGAGCAGGTGAGCAAATGGTACCGGCCTTATCAGCGCGGGGATATTCTGGTCTTCTACCCGCCGATGACCATCCTCAGGCATGACCCCGTCAGCGTGGTCCTGCGTCTGACGGGCGTTTCCGGTCTGATCTTCAAGAAGGAAGACAACATTGACGTGGCTTACATCAAGCGGCTGATTGGTCTGCCCGGTGA
The DNA here is from genome assembly GCA_050247195.1 of Candidatus Melainabacteria bacterium. GTDB lineage: Bacteria > Cyanobacteriota > Vampirovibrionia > Vampirovibrionales > Vampirovibrionaceae > JBFWUP01. The sequence goes on from JBFWUP010000003.1 coordinate 162,098, forward strand.
TACCGTGGAAGTGAAGCCGGGTGTGGGCGTCTTTGTGAACGGCCAGCTGATCAGGGAGCCCTATGTGAGCGAACCGGCCAGCACCTGCACGCTGGTGGGCCGTGAGGCGGCGCGTAAAACCGGCGAGCCCGACCCGACAGTCACCGTTCAGCCCGGCAGGGGTGTTTGGGTGGATGGCAAGCAGGTGGGCACGGACAAACAGATCACCATCAACTACATGTATGGATCTTTCCAGTATTGCGGCCCTATCACCGTGCCGGCGGGCCACTATTTCCTGATGGGCGACAATCGGGATAACAGCCAGGACAGCCGGTTCTGGGGGTTTGAACCGAAGGAGCGCGTGATTGGCCGCTCGGTCTACCGCATCTGGCCGCCGGATCGCATGGGCGAGTTGTAAGCTTGCCGTATAATGATGTGGGGCGTGCGGCAGGTCAGGCATCCCCGCAACCTGTTTTAACCGAATGGATTTGCCACCGATGACAATGATTGAAATGCACGTGATGGGGATTGCGCTGGATACGCGCACGGGAACGCCCATTGTGGTGCTGAACGATATGGAGAACCGCCGGGCGCTGCCTATCTGGATAGGCACGGCAGAGGCCAGCGCGATCATCCGTCAGCTGGAGAACATTAAAAGCGCCCGCCCGATGACCCACGATCTGCTCTACAACATCATTCAGTCGATGAAGCTGTCGGTGGAGAAAATCGAGATTAACGAAATCAACTCTGATACGTATTACGCCACGATCTACCTCAACCCGCTGGGCGGCAAGGCTGAGGACAGCAAGCCGATGGTGGTGGACAGCCGCCCGAGTGACGCCATTGCGCTTGCGCTGAAATCCGAGGCGCCGATATTTGTGACGGCCAACGTGGTGGCCGATGGCACCATCTCCACGGACCAGGCGCGTGATGAGGCTGAAGCCGAGGAATTCCGCGAATTCCTGCAGAACCTCAAGGCCTCTGATTTTGAAAAGTTTATGGGCGACGACGAGACGAATCAGGACAATTGAGTCCGCCGGCAACCCCAGGTGACTCACTATGCCCCGAAAATCCGCGCAGACGCCAGCCAGCACCAGTCAGCAGCAGCTGAACTTCGCAGACGATGCCGGGCCGCCTGTTGAGGCCGGTCCCACCGTCTGGTCGGTGTCGGCCATCACGCAGTACCTCGGCAATGTCTGGTCGGCAGATCCTCTGCTGGGGCAGGCCGTGGTGGTGCAGGGCGAACTGACCAACGTCAAGCGCTCTTCGCGCGGGCACATTTATTTCACGCTCAAGGATGAGTCCGCAGCCATTAACGGTATTCTCTGGGCCAGCCAGGCGCTGCGCCTCAAATTTGATCTGGAGGATGGTCTGGAGGTTTTCCTGACCGGCAATCTGGAGATATACGCCCGCTCCGGCACCTACTCCATTGTGGCTAAAAAGCTGGAGCCTGTGGGTGTGGGCGCCCTGCAGCTGGCGTTTCAGAAAATCAAAGAGAAACTGGAAGCCGAGGGGCTTTTCAAGGAAGCGTACAAACAACCTATCCCGGATTTTGTGACCCGCATTGGCATTGTCACCAGTAAAACCGGTGCGGTGATTCACGATATGCTGCGGGTCATCCGCCGGAAAAACCCGTGGGTGAATGTGCTGATTTACCCGGTGAAAGTGCAGGGGGATGGCGCGGCTGAGGAGATTGCCGCCGCCGTGACGGAACTGAACCGCCCCGAGTACGCTCTGGATGTGATCATCGTGGCGCGTGGTGGCGGATCGTTTGAGGATCTGTTCTGCTTTAGTGAGGAAGCCCCGGTGCGCGCGATTTTTAACGCCACCGTGCCGGTGGTGACCGGGATTGGCCACGAGCCGGATTACGCCCTGTGTGATGCCGTGGCGGATTACTCGGCCAGCACGCCCACGGCGGCGGCTGAAGCGGTGGTGCCGGATGCCGGGCAACTGCTGGGCGAATGGCAGTGGCGGCTGGAAGCTTTGTGCAACGCGATGCGCGGGTTGCTGGAAGATCATGAGCGCACGCTGGATTTGCATGCCACGGAATTCATTACCCGCACTCAGGACCTGTTGAGCCTGAACGGTCAGAAAACACAGCAGCGCGCCGAGCGCCTGGCGGATCAGTGGCGGCACTACCGGCAGCTGCAGCAGAAGCACCTGCAACAGGCGGCCGCTCAATTGGATGCTTACAGCCCGCTGGCGATTCTGGGGCGCGGTTATGCCGTGGCGATGGATGCCACCGGCCGGCCTGTCCAGAGCATCACATCCGTCCAGACCGGCGATGCCGTATCCATTCGGTTGCAGGATGGACAGCTATTCACCCGCATTGAAAGCAAGGAGTCTCTTCCATGAGCAAAGCCGCCAAAGCAGAACCCACGTTCACGGAATCCAGCGAGGCGCTGGATGCGATCATCGATCAGTTTAAGGGTGGCAGCCTGCCGCTGGAAGAAGCGCTGACGCTGTTTGAAAGTGGCGTTGGCCACCTGAACAATTGCCAGGCGAAACTCAACCAGGCCCAGGGCAAGGTGGAGGAACTGGTGAAAACCCTGCAACTCGACGGCGAAATTGTGACACAATTGTTTGAGTGAGCTTTTGGCAACAGATTCCGCCTGAGGGAAAGAGATGAGTAGAGAGATGAGTACGCCTTCATTCATACTTGCGCTGGATCACGGCACCACGAGCATCCGGGCCTGCCTGATGGACCGGGAGGGCCGGATTGTTTCCACCGGGCAGCAGCCTGTGGAGCAGATTTACCCCCGGCCGGACTGGGTGGAGCATGACGCCAACCAGCTGTGGCACGCCACGCTGGTGGTGTGCGAAAAAGCGCTGGCCGAGCATGGCGCCACCTGGCGCGATGTGGCGGCCATCGGCCTGACCAACCAACGCGAGACGGTGGTGTTGTGGGACCGCGAGTCCGGCAAGCCCGTGGCCAACGCCATTGTTTGGCAGTGCCGCCGCACCAGCCCGGCCTGCGCCCAGCTCCGCAAAGAGGGCCATGCGGCGATGATTCAGGTAAAAACGGGACTCGTGATTGACCCCTATTTTTCTGCCACCAAGCTGCAGTGGCTCCTGCGTGAGCATTCTTCCGCCGCCATTAAGGCCATGCAGGGCAAGCTGGCTTTCGGCACTGTGGATACCTGGATCTCCTGGAACCTCAGCGGGCGGCAGCTGCATGTGACGGATGTGACCAACGCCTCGCGCACCATGCTGTTTAACATTCACACCCGCCAGTGGGATGACGAGCTGCTTGCCCTGTTTGAGGTGCCCGGGTCGCTCCTGCCGGAAGTCCACCCTTCTCAGGGCGTGCTGGGCAACACGGATCCGGCGGTGACCGATGGCGTGGCCGTGCCCATTGCGGCATTGTGCGGGGATCAGCAGGCGGCGCTGTTTGGCCAGAAGTGCTGGCAGCCGGGCCTGGCCAAAAGCACGTATGGTACGGGCGCTTTCCTGATGATGACCACGGGCCGCGAACCGGTGCAATCCCGGCGCGGGCTGCTGACCACCCTGGCCCCCGGGCTGAACGGTCTGCCCGTATACGCCATGGAAGGCGCCGTGTTTATTGCCGGCGCCGCGCTGGAATGGTTGCAGCACAAACTGCACTGCTTTGATGACATCAGCCAGGTGGACGCGCTGGCCACCAGTATTGCCGATAACCGCGGCGTGTATTTTGTGCCCGCCTTTACCGGGCTGGGCGCACCATACTGGGATGCGGCCGCGCGCGGGGTGTTGTGCGGCCTGACGCAGGATACCGGCAAGGCGCACCTGGTGCGCGCCGCGCTGGAAGCCATGGTTTTCCAGACCAAAGAAGTGCTGGATGTGATGGAGGCGGAATCCGGGGTGCGGCTGGCCTGCCTGCGGGTGGATGGCGGTGTGACCCGTTCGCGCTTTCTGATGCAGATGATGGCCAATGTCCTTAACATTCCCGTGGCGCGCAGCGCCGATGCCGAACTGACGGCCAAGGGGGCGGGGTATCTGGCGGGTCTGGCCGTGGGTTTCTGGAAAAATGCGGATGCACTGGCGGCCCTGCCGGAACAATGGGAAACGTTTGAACCCGACCCGACCTTTACCGAAACCGAGCGGCAGCGGTTACTCGGTGAATGGCAGGCGGCCGTCAAGCTGGCCCTCACCCGCCCGGAGCTGGTTCAGTCGCTCGTGTCATGAGACGGTAAATCTTTTTCCATGAAAATGTGTGGTTTGCCAGAGACGTCGAAAAATGAAGTTTTAATCCGATCCAGGATTGGCGCATCGGGAGAATCGGGGCCGCAAATGCGAAACCCATGCTTGACATAGAAACGCTGGGCAGCCTCGTTTTCCTTGGTAGTGTAGAGGAAGAGTCGATTATACCCGAGTTCATGGGCTCTTTTTTCCAGTTGCGAGAGGACTTGGGAACCTAGGCCTTGGCGACGATAAGGTTCCTCAAAATACATATTGCTGATCATCCCAACACAGTCATTCTGGTTGGCGGCTGGGCTCGAAAAGACAGGCCCATACTCTTGACGGTCTGTCAGGTTGCCACCGCCCACGGTCTGGCCGTTTTCATCTTTTACCGACAAGAAGACGTTCTGTGGATTTGCCAAGCTCTTTTTGTCCATTTCCATTGTTGCAGGCGTGCTTTCAAAGTACGGCACACCTTCCGTTTCTGCGGCCAGCCGATGAAGGATATCACCATCGGCGAGGAGTTCTTCAAAGCTGCCGACAGGCTGAATGGTGGCGCTGGGCGGCGCTGCTTTCTCAAAGCGATCGGACGGGATTGCGGGTAGAACGTGCTCGTTGGCGTGAGCGTTCTCTTCGGTCTTCTGTCCAAACCGGAGTGATTGAGCCCTTGACGGGGTTGGTGTGGCAATGACAGGCATGGGAGATTCCCTTTTTATATATATGTGGATAACCGTATAAAACCTCTCAAGCCGGTTTGGTGTGCCGCTTTTCTGATATATTGAAGGGTACGATGACCACCGCCCGACAAGCCATCATCCTCGCCGGAGGGCAGGGGACCCGTCTCAAGCCCTATACGACGCTGCTGCCCAAGGCCCTGGTGCCGCTGGACACCATGCCTGTGCTTGAATTGGTGCTGCGCCAGCTGAAAATGGCTGGCTTTGAGCGCATTACGCTCGCTGTGGGCCACCTGGCCGAACTGATTGAGGCCTTTTTCGGCAACGGCGAAAAGCTGGGCCTTACCATCACCTACGCCCGCGAGGATCAGCCCCTGGGCACGGCCGGCCCCCTGAAAGCCCTGGAAAACGAGCTGGATGACCATTTTCTGGTCATGAACGCCGATATCGTGTCGGATATCAACTACCGTCTGCTGTTTGAGCACCATGTCAGCCGTGCCGCCGAGGCCGCTGCACCGGTGGCCACCGTGGCGGTTTACCGGCGGACCTCCCGCATTGATTTCGGCATACTGGAATACGATGAAAAAACCCGCGCCATTCAGAACTTTGTGGAAAAACCCACACTACACCATTCGGTGAGTATGGGTGTCTATGTCTTCAGCAAAAATGTCTGTGAATTTATTCCGGAAAGCACATTCTTTGGTTTTGACACCCTGATGCACACGCTGATTCAGCAGAAACAGCCCATTCAGGCCTTTCCGTTTGACGGGTACTGGCTGGATATCGGCCGGGTTGACGACTATGAAACCGCCGTCAATGATTTCCAGACGATGCGCGACAAGCTGCTGCCGGATCCGGAAACGCACACCCACGACGCCGTCGTCGGCCTGATGGGATCGTGAAGGAGCGCACGATGGCACTGAAAAAAACAATTCTGGTTCTGGGCGCCACGGGCTACATTGGCCGGCGGTTGATTCAGCGGCTTCGTGTGAATAACCCGGAGCACCAGATTTTCGGATTGAGCATGCCCGGTGAGCCGAACGCCGAGGCCGAGGGCTGGCGGTCGCTGGAAGGCGACGTCATGCAGCCGCATCTGGCCCGACTGCTGGAAGAACTGCAGCCGGATGAGATTTACCATGCCATCGGCATTGATCGCTATGCGCCGCTGAAAAACCAGCTGCTGCTTTATGCCGAGGGCACGCGCCATCTGCTGCAGTCTCTGGTGGATGTGCAGTCGCCGGCGCGGGTGGTTATTGTCGGCTCCGCCGCCGAATATGGCCCGCATGACGGTCCGGTGGATGAAAGCGCCGCCTGCCGTCCCAATACCGAATACGGTGTTTCCAAGCTGGCGCAGACCCAGGTGGCCATTCTTTTTGCGCGGCAGTACAAGCTGCCCGTGATGATTGGCCGGGTATTTAATGTTTACGGGCAGACGCCGCAGAATTTTGTGGTGGCTTCACTCGCTGCGCAGGTGGCCCGCCTGGAGCTCGGCAAGCTGTCCTACCCCAAACTCAAACTGAAAAACACGGAGAGCGTGCGGGATCTGATTCATATTGATGATGCGGCCGATGCCCTGATCGCCATTGCGGATCGGGGTTGTCCCGGTGAAATTTACAACATCGGCAGCGGGCGGGGCATTGCCATTTCAGCACTTCTGCAGCGTATGCTGGATCAGTCCCCGGTCAGCAATGTGGAAGTACAGCTTCAGGGCGAGCAGATCCCCGATTTCAGCGAGGCGGATGTGACCAAAATGATCCGGCAGACGGGCTGGCAGCCTCAGATCGATCTGGAAACCGGATTGGCGGGAGAACTGACCTACTGGCGCGATGAAGTCGCCTTTCAGGCGTTGCATTCACGGTAATGAGAACCTAGAGAGACAAGCATGAATTTGGCAGGCAAAACCGTACTGGTGACCGGGGCGGGCGGCTTTATCGGCAGCCACCTGGTGGAGGCCCTGCTGGCTGAAGGCGCGCGCATCCGCGCCTTGATTAAATATAACTCCCGCAACGACTGGGGCAATCTGGAAGGGGTGCTGGCCGCCCACGGGCCTGAAGCCGCGGGTCGTGTGGAAATCCTGCTGGGCGATATCACGGATCCGTTTTTTGTGCGTAACGCCGTGGCCGGTTGCCATACGGTCTTTCATCTGGCGGCGCTCATTGGTATACCTTATTCCTATATTGGTCCGCAGCATTATGTCTCGGTCAACGTGCAGGGTACGCTGAATGTGCTGGAAGCCTGCCGGCAGGAAGGCGTGGCCATGCTGGTGCATACCTCCACCAGCGAAACCTACGGCACGGCACGGTATACCCCGATTGATGAAGAGCACCCCATGCAGGGGCAGTCGCCCTATTCCGCCAGTAAAATCGCTGCGGATAAGATGGCCGAGAGTTATTTTCTCTCCTTTGGCGTGCCGGTGGCCACCATCCGGCCGTTCAATACGTTTGGCCCCCGCCAGTCCACCCGCGCCATTATTCCCACCATCATTACGCAGGCGCTGCGTTACAAGGAGGCGCCCAAGGCGTCGCGCGAGCCCATCCGCCTGGGCTCGCTGGATCCCGTCCGGGATTTTACCTATGTGAAAGACACCGCCCGTGGTTTTGTGCAGATCGCCCAGTGCGGACAGGCCATCGGCCAGGTGGTGAATGTGGGTGCCGGCCAGGCGCAAAGCGTGGGCGATACGCTCACGATGATACTCAACCTGCTGGATATTCCCGATGCGGCGGTGGAGACCGATGCCCAGCGCGTTCGTCCTGAGAAAAGCGAGGTGCAGGTGCTGCTGGCCAGCACGGCCAAAGCCCAGAACCTGTTCAACTTTCAGCCGCAGTTTAGTTTTCAGCAGGGGCTGGAGGAAACCATCGACGCCATCCGGGCGTCACTGCATTCTTATAAGGTTGGTTTGTACACGGTCTGATTGTCAGGCTTGATCCATGACAGAGAAATAAGGAGGGCCGTGATGACACCGGCTGATAAACGACTGGAAATCCGGAACGCGAAGACTTCCGATATCCCGGCGATACGGGCGCTGTGCAAACGGGTGTACCCGCATATGCTGCCGTACTCCCAGACGGTGCTGAAAGGGCATATCCACAACTTCCCCAAAGGGCAGTTTGTGGCGGTGTATGGCGATGAAATCATCGGTTATTGCGCCACCATCATTCAGACCAGTGAGAAAGTGCTGAAGCCGCACACCTGGCATGTGATTACCGGCGGTGGGTATGGTTCCACCCACGATCCGGAGGGAGATTTTCTCTACGGGATGGAGATTTATGTGGATCCGAACTACCGCCGCCTGAAGGTGGGGGACCGCCTTTACCGGGCGCGGAAAAAGCTGTGCACGGACCTGAAACTGAGCGGCATTGTGTTTGGGGGCCGTATGCCCAACTACGCCAAGAACGCCAAACTGAAACTCTCCCCGGAGGATTATGTGGAGCGTGTGCGGCAGAAGAAACTGAAAGACCCGGTGGTGAATTTTCACTTCAGGCATGAGTTTGAGTTACTCGGGGTGCTCAAGGATTACCTTCCTTCGGATAGCGAATCCCTGGGGTACGCCACGCATATGATCTGGCGGAATCCGGATGTGCCCAGCAATGAAAATATCTACAAAAAATACGGCAAAAAAGGTCTGGGTACCGTGCGCGTGGCCACGGTGCAGTACCAGCAACGTCGTATCACCTCGCTGGATGAGTTTCAGCAGATGGTGACCTACTTTGTGGATGTTGTGTCGGATTACTCGGCGGATTTTGTGCTCTTCCCGGAATTGTTCACGCTGCAACTGCTGTGCCTGGAGAATGAGGAAGTGGCGCCGGATGTGGCCATTGAAAAACTGACCGCACACACGGCGTACATTAAGGAGTTCTTTCAGGCGCTGGCGCTCAAATACAACGTCAACATCATTGCCGGTTCTCACCCCACCAAGCGGGAGAACGGCGAGATTCACAACATCACCTATGTCTGTCTGCGTGATGGCACGGTGCACGAGCAGGCAAAAATTCACCCGACGCCGAGCGAGGCCTACTGGTGGAACATTGAGGGTGATGACAAACTGCATGCCATTGATACGGACTGCGGGCCGATTGGCGTGCTGATCTGTTACGACTCGGAGTTTCCCGAGCTGGCGCGGCACCTGGTGGATCAGGGGGCGCTGATTCTGTTTGTGCCCTTCTGCACGGACGAACGCCAGGCCTACCTGCGGGTGCGCTACTGCTGCCAGGCCCGCGCGGTAGAAAACCAGTGCTATGTGGTGATGAGCGGCAACGTGGGCAATCTGCCTCTCGTCCATAACATGGATATCCAGTACGCGCAGAGCTGCATCCTCACGCCGTGTGATTTCCCCTTCAGTCGCGACGGCATTGCGGCCGACACGACGCCCAACGTGGAGACGGTGGCCTTTGCGGATCTCAACCTGGAGAGCCTCTTCCGGGCGCGCAACGCGGGCAGCGTGCGCAACCTCAAAAACCGCCGCCACGATCTCTACGGCGTGAAGTGGTACAGTGAAGAGTAACAACTAGGTTGAGATTTGCTTCAATGAATTTCTTGGGTCACTTACAAAATTTAAAAAAATTGATGCTAATTTTAATGGAATAAAGCTATGATAAGGATTATAGGGTCCAAAATGATTTGCACCATTATTGTAAACCAATCCGTTTGACTGAAGCCGATCAAGTGAACGTTGAACAACTGTTTCGTCTTGGGTTTTGAAATTTTTTAAGATAGCTGGCATAGATAATTTGCTCTTGAGTTCACTCAATGGCCTATCTATTTCATCACGACGTTTCTCATAATCATCATGTTCTAGTCTGGGTTCGTTGTTGCCCTTGTATTCATATTTTTCTCTTAGGTCCTTTTTTTGAACTTCGACATCATTAAAAAGGCTTAAATAGTCTTCATGGTTACCGCACGTCTTTACTAGATATTGGAGAATATGAATATCAAGAGGTTGCGTGCTTTCTGTAATTCGAAATAAATCTTCCCTGAGTTCGAGAGTATAGTCACCATAAATTCCATTAAGAAGTGCATTTCTTAAATAATTGACTTTATTATCGTCTGTTGCGTAAACATAGTGAAAAAGTGTCTTATTTACCTCGGACAGTGGACTGTATTTTTCATTGTCTGTCCTCTTGTCAGAAAGATTTTCACTTTCTGCTGATAATTGTTTGTCGGCCTCAATTAAGCTTGCAAAACGTTCATTCACAACAGCTTTTTTCCAAGTATCAAGTGCTGTAGCGTTTGATTCCTGGTATATTTGCCTCAATATAGGAAAAAGGCCATGCTGAACCATTCCTTTTATGCCTTCAGCCGCCAGGGTAGATATTATTGAATTTTCTAAATCACTCATCTGACTAAAACACGCGGATGCGGGGGGTGCGCATGAGGCCCTTAATGGTCTCTCGGTTGAGCAGTAGTTGCTCGTTAATGGTCGTGTGGTTCACCAGTACGGCCAGGTAGTCGGCGCCGGAGACGGCCTCGGTGAGGCTGGTGTTTGCGTACTCAGGGAGCAGCGGGTCGTAAGTCACCACGTTCATGCCGGCCTCTTTCAGCAGTTCCACCAGACGCACGGCGGGGCTTTCGCGCATGTCAGCCACATCCGGCTTGTACGTCAGCCCGACGGCACAGATGCGGGGATTTTCCAGATCAGCCACTTCGGCCTGAATTTTACCGGCGCAGTAAGCGGGCATTTTGTCGTTCACCCGGCGCGAGGTGCCAATGAGCGCCGTTTTTTCCGGGTGGGCTTCCACAAAAAACCAGGGATCCACCGCAATGCAGTGCCCGCCCACACCGATACCGGGTTTGAGTAAATTGACGCGCGGGTGCATATTAATCAGCCGCTGCGCCTCGTTCATTTCAATGCCGTAATCATCCGCCAGAATCGAGAGTTCATTGGCGAGGGCAATGTTGACATCGCGGTAGGTGTTTTCCGCCAGCTTGCAGAACTCGGCGGTCAGGTCGTCGGTGAGGTAAATGTCGCCGGCAATCACCTGCTGCAATATCGCATGCGCCAGCATCGCTGAATCCGGATGCTCGCTGCCCAGCACCCGGTGGTTGTTCACCAGTTCATAGGCGGTGTTGCCGGGCAGAATGCGCTCGGGTGAAAAACAGAGGTGGAAATCCGCGCCCGCCTTCAGGCCGGTGGCGCCTTCCAGAATGGGTTTGACGACTTTGCGCGTGGTGCCCGGCGGCACGGTGGATTCGAGAATTACCAGGTTGCCGGGCTTCAGCACGCGGGCCACACTTTCAGCGGCAGCGCGCACGGCAGTCAGGTCGCAGAACTTGCTCGTTTCATCGACGGGCGTGGGCACGGTGATGAGAAACACATCACAGGCGTTCGGTTCACTGGAGGCGGTAAAACCACCAACAATATCCGGTTCAGAGGGTTGGGCAATGTCCTGCCACCAGTCCGTCAGTTCCGGGTAGGCTTCCGCCACACGGCCCTCATTCACCACGGCCAGCGCATGCGGGGAGATATCCACGCCGTGAACACTGAACCCTTGCCGGGCAAACATCATGGCCGTGGGCAGGCCCACATACCCGAGGCCAATCACGCCGATGCGGCGGTAAGCCTTAAAACGCTCGGCGGGCTTGCCGGCGCGGGTTTGCGGGGTGTGGGTGCTCATCAGGATATCCTAAGGATAGCAGTTGTCGTCAGTTTCAGGTTCCCATTATAAGTTAAAAGCAGCGTCGTGCGTTGGCCGGGACCACGGCGCAGAGGAGGTCAGGAATGGGGTAAAAAATCCAGCAGGGCTCGCAGGTAGGTCGCATCGTCACGGAGAATGGTATCCAGCGAACGGTTGGGCAGGGCGGGGTACCAAGCGCTGCGATGACTGTGGCCGGCCTGCAGGCCGACCAGTGTGGCATTGCTGCCTTTGTCCTCGTTCAGGCTTGCGAGGTTGGCCTCGGCATGGGTGAAGGGGGTGAAGTCATCCTCCAACCCGTGAATGAACAGGACGGGCTTCCGGCTGAGGCGTGAGCGCCGGAAGGTGCGCGCCGTGTTGAGGGATTCCAGCGGGTAGGGAAGGTCCAGGGTTTGCGGGGCCTGATGCTGGGAACTGGCGGCAAACTGCTGAACCAGCGTGGCCATGCGGGGTTGCAGGGGCTGCCACATGCGTCTGGCCACAGGATGGGCCGGTGCATATTCGGCCACCTGGGTGATAAACCGATTACCCGTGATCGACAACTCATGGTAGGCCGAATCCAGAATGGCGCCGTCCAGGCGGTCTTCAATCAGGCGGAGGGCGCGCGGGTATTTCTTCAGGCTGTCCGGACAAAGCATCAGCGCGGCCGCGCCCATGGAATGCCCCAGATAATAGAGCTTCCGGCATTGATCCGGAAAACCGCTGATGACCGTGGTTACAGCGCCGGCAATGTCTTTGCCTTCGTGAAACCCCATGGAGGTCACGCCCTTCTGGCTCTGGCCATGGGCGCGGAAGTCGAAGAGAAAGACATTCCAGCCGGCGGCTTCCAGCGCCTTGCTCAAAGGAATCATGGTGGTGATGTCGCTGTAATAGCCGTGACCAAGAATGATGGTTTTCTCACTGGCGGTCAGGTTGGCCGGGCACCACCAGCCTTGCAGCTGCACACCGTCCGGTGCGCGGAATGAGACCAGCTGCCCGCCGGTGACGGCGGCCTGCGCGGTGACCGGAAGGACCGGCCGGAAATGACCGGGCACGCCCGGCAGCACCTGGTTGGGGCGAAGGTAAAAAAACTGGAGGGCGCGTTGCAGCGGCATGGTCAGAACTCTCCGGGGGAAAGTGTGACCCCATTATGCGCCAAAGCAACCGGCCTGCAATCTGCCGGTTGGGGGATTGGCGGCAAGGGAATTTAGAGTGGGCTGCCGAGGGCGGCCTGCTTGTTTTTATACAGCGCACTCAGGGGATCCGGGTAAAGCTCGTCCACCAGGCTGTCATACACGCTCAGCAGGCGCGGTATGGTGACGTGCCAGTTGTATTTCTCCAGCACCATGCGGCGTCCCTGCTCGCCCAGGTCGCGGCGCAGTTCGGCGTCCTCATAAAGCACCCGGATGCGGTGCGCCAGAGATTCGGCGCTGCCGGAATCGAACCAGGTGCCGCACTTGTTCAGCTCAATGTAGCGTCTCAGCGGTACACAACTGCCCGTAATCACCGGTTTTTTAAAGAGATTATAGAGATAGACTTTGTTGGGGAATGTGGCGTTGGTGTGATCATTGACCAGATGCGGACACAGGCAGATGTCGCTGGCTTCAATATAGCTGACGAAATCGGCTTCATCCATCCACCCGGTGAACAGAACCCGATCCTCCAGGCCGTGCTGGCGGATGAGGGCATTCAGCTGTTTCATATAGGCATCGCGCACGCCGCCGGCGGCAATAAAGAACAGGTCAGGAATATCGTGCCGCAGCAGGGCCATGGCTTCCAGCACCGTATGTATGCCCCGGTGTTCGCCATTGATAAAGCCCACATAAGTCATGACAAACTGGGATTTGTACCGGGAGACGATGCTGTGATCCACTGGCGCCTGCAGGAATTTCTCCACATCCACCGTGTTGGGCAGCACCGTGATTTTATCCGCCGGTATGCCCTTGTGAACCAGCCGCTCGCGGGCTTCGTCAATCACGGTAATCACCCGGTCAGCATCCATCAGGCTTTGGGATTCAATGGCGTCCCACTTGCGTTTGTAATGTTCAGCGCGGGTGGTGTCGAAGGATCCGTCGCGCGACTTGCCCTTCAGCATGGCCATCAGCGCCGGGTAATTCTCATGCATGTCGGCCACCAGGGGAATCTGTCTGGGTTTGCACACGGCCAGCCCGGTCTTCACCAGCGGCAGATCATGGACATGCAGGATATCGATGCCGTAGTAATGAATAAACCGTTCAATCAGCGCCTGCCAGGAAGGCTCCACGTGCCATACATTGCGGGCCAGGGTTTTCAGCAGGCCTGTAAACGGCAGCCGGGTTTTCATCTGCGTGCCGGGCAGGGTCCAGGTGACATCGCCCGGGGCCACGCGGTGGATATACATTCCGCGGTAATAGGTTTCCCGTTCCGGGTGGGAGGCGGTCCGCGTGCACAACAGGTGCACTTCATAACCGGCTTCCACCAGGGCCACGGCTTCACGCTCCACGCGGGCATCGGGGGGGAAAGGGGCATCCAGCACCATGCCCACGCGCACCTTGCGGGCCTGGGCAGGCGTCACTTCGGGTGTGAACGGGGCCGGCGGCGGCAGGCTGGGTTCACCGGCAGACGGGTTCATCTGACTGGCGCCGGGCGGATCGAGCAACGCCACGCCCCCGGGGGGCATGCCGTTTCCGGCAAACGGCAGGGAGACATCCTGAGTCGGGGTAAAGGCAGACGGCGGGGTATCGGTGGCGGGCATAGACACACTCAGCATACATTCAGCATAAGGACTGATAACAGCGATCAATCGCGTTGACCTGAGCTTCCAGTGTAAACCGGTCCCGGATCATTCGTAAAGCATTTTGACGGATTGTCTCTAAACGCGCCGGTGTTTTATCTGCCGTAACCTTAATTGTTTCAATAATGCTGGCCAGCTGGTCGGGATCGTCTACCGGCGCGAGAAAACCGGTTTCTCCGTCGGTAATAATCTCGGGAATGCCGCCCGAATCCGATGCGAGGCACAGAACCTGGTGCGCCATGGCCTCAATCACCACCCGGCCAAAGGGCTCGTGCGCCGAGGGGACCACCAGCAAGTCGGTTTCAGCGTAAAACCCGGCCAGATCCGCCTGAAATCCCAGATAATCCACAGCGCCCGTCAGCCCCGGGTGTTGCATCAGACTCTCAATGCGCTTCCGGTAAGGCGTATCCACAAAGTCGCCCGCCACCTTCAGCCGGAGATCAGGGTGCGTTCCGAGCAGCCGGGCCAGGGCCGCCAGCAGCACATGCAGGCGTTTGCCTTCCGACAGGCGACCGGCAAAGCCCAGGGTGAACGGTGGTGAATCCGGCCGCCGGTGAGGTGCGGTTTGGGTTGCCGGCATGGTTGCCGGGGTGGGTACGGCGTTGTACAGCACCCGGATTTTGTTACAACTGCCCAAGGGCGTGGCGACGGCTTGCGAGATGCACAGGATGGCTGCCGACAGACGGCGGATGAGTTTCAGGGTGAGAGCTGCGCCCAGCGTGGGCATCAGTTTCGGGTTGTCACCGGCAATACGCTCGCGGATGTGCCAGATATGCGGAACGCCCGCCAGTCCGGCGCCGAGGGCCCCCTCCAGGGAGACCGCGCTGTTGGTATGGACCAGATGGATGTCATGCCGGCGGATAATTCCGGCCATGGCGGCTGCGCGCGGCCAGGCCGACAGGATGAGCGCAAGCAGGTCGCCCAACTGTTGGAGCGGATTTCTTCGGTCGTGTTTGAACCATTGCAGCCGGCGGTGGGTGAGGAGGGTGACATTCGGCAGTGAAGCCAGTTTTTCCGTCAGCGGACCCGGACGCGCCACTGAGACAAAAAAGCGCCAGGGCGATGACTCGCCCAGGGCGGCAAACCCGCTCAGCCAGAGGAGCAGGCTTTGCTGAGACCCATACAGCTGGGCATCGTGACAGATGACAAGAATATTTTTTTTCAAAAAAGTCATGGGTGAAACTGATCCAGATCATGCCATAGATCGTGATCTCTGTTAGAATAAATATATCGATCCGGATCAAGGCGATCAATTGGATCACCCCAAACGGTACGGTGGTTTGCAATCCAACAGGAAGTCAGAAGTTATCTCGTCTGTTTAACGGTTCACGTGGTACCAGTTGTGTCCAGGTCCATGTTGAAAAAGTGGTAAAGTTTCCAAAGCAGTCTGTAGAGGCTGCTTTTTTATTGGGGGTGTTCGCCGTTAATTGGCGACTGTGCAGTGGTCGTTCAGAAAATTCTTCAGTTTGGCGCTTTGCGGGTGCTGGGCTTTTTCCACGGCATTCAGGTAGCTGGCCGCCTTCTCCGCGTTGCCGTTCATGCAGTAGGCCGCGCTCAGGTTGTACTGGGCCTGCACAAAGTTAAACGGGGCCACAAAGGCTTTTTCCTGGCCCATGGTTTTTTCCAGCTGTGTCACGGCTTCTTTCCACTGGCCCATTTTGCCGTAAATGGTGGCCAGTCCCACCCGGGCATCCGGAAAAGCGGGGTTGAGATCCAGGGCGCTGTTGTATTCGGCCATGGCTTCTTTCAGATTGCCTTTTTTACCCAGTTTGTTGGCGTTGTTGTAATGTTCCAGCGCTTTGCGGGTGTCTTCCGGTTTGGTCGCCGGGGTTTCAGCCACGGGCTGTATGTTTGCTGCGTTGTCTTTGGTCCCGGTTTTCGTGTCGTCCCAGTTCAGCGGCATGGCCTGTATCGGCTCGGCGGTCACGTCGGCGGGGGTTACCTCAGTGGACTGGTTGCCTGCTGCCGGCGCCGGGGTTTCCGGTTGTGCGTTTTCCGGTTGTTTTTCAGGTTTTGCGTCCGTCTCAGGCGCCACGGCGGGAGCAGCAACGGCGGGTTCATTGCGCTTTCTGGGTTCGGCCGGCTGTTTCATTTCGGTCTCGGCTTTGGGGGCGGGTTGCGCTTCAGGTTTTCCCTGCGGCTTTTGTTCGGTCTTCATTTCCGGATGCGCCGGCTCGGGTTGCACCGGCTCCGACGGTACCGATTCCGTCTTTGCGGGTTCTGCGGCCGGGGCGGCCTGCGGATTGGCGCCCATGGTCTGCGGTTCCACCGGTTTTACCGTGGCGCTGCTGGCCGGCTTGCCGGGTTTATCGGTTTTAAAAAGGCGTGAAAAGGGGGATTTGCTTTTGTTTGTTTCCTCTTCCACGGCAGGCAGGGCCAGGGCGCGCTGCTCGCGCATGCGCTCGGCGCGAATGTACTGATAGCCCGGAATCGTTTCGTTAATGCGGAAGCTGTTTGCCGCATCGGGCGCGGTTTGCGCCATGGCGGCGGGCAGCATGCCGGCAACCATCAGTGTGCTCAGTACACTGCCGGTCAGCGTGCGGGTCATCCCAGTCAACATTGTATCCTCCTTCAAAGTAAGCTTATTCCCACTCCACGGTTGCGGGGGGTTTGCCGGTAATGTCGTATACGATTAAATCCACAGTCTCGTTGAAACGCGCCTCGATCTGCCGGGCCAGTTGCGCCAGTTTGTGCGGCTGCAACGCGTTTTTCAGACCGGGCTCCACACCCAGCGGCATCGGGCTGGCCGTCATGTAATCGGAGGTGACCACTGCCCGGATGGCCAGAGTGTGTTTCCGGCCGCCGGTGGTATCCACGGGCACCATCACGCTCAGCAGCTGGCTGGCGTGGGGAAACCAGCCGGCTTCCTGAAATCCGGCGCTGACGGCGTGATCCCAGGCACGCAGGGTGTGCAGGTTGTCTGTGGTCAGGTGCGTGGGTGTGATGGTTTTCACCGCGTCGGGCAATGTAGCCCGGTTAAGGACGAGCGCCACCCGGTTGATGGTATGGATGCGGTTGGTGATGCCCTGGGAGAGCAGCTGGAGTTCCTTCCAGCGCAGGTTGGCCAGTTTTTCGGCGCTGCAGGCAACCACGGCCAGATATTTGTAGGAGCGCTGATCGCCCTGCACGCCTACCGATTGCACGGGCATCAGGCAGGCTTCATACCCTGCCGAGCCGGCCAGGGTTTTGAGCTGGGCGTTCACCGTGTCGTAATCCGGGGTGAAAGGCTGCTCTGTGCACAGCACGCGGATACCTAGACCCGGACCGGGGAAAGGCTGGCGTTCCACCAGGGCTTGCGGCAGGCCCAGCAGACGGCCCACCTGACGGACTTCGTCCTTGTGCCAGTCCTTGTTGGGTTCAATAATCATGCCCTTGCGGCGTTGTTCCTGAATCACCGGCACATCGTTGTGATGGGTTTTAATTTTGTGCGCCTTGGTGCTGATGTCCGGGTTCCCGCTTTCAATCAGATCGGGGCGCAGCGTGCCCTGGGCGATAAAGGTCTGATCCATGGCCAGACCGTCGGTTTCAGCCAGATCCTGAATGGCCTGCTGAACCAGGTTGAAGAAGACCTGGCCAATGATCAGTCGCTTCTGTTCCGGGTCGGTGGTTGCGCCGATGGCGCTGAGAAAATCGCTTTCGGCGTCCATGCGGCGGAAGTGCTTTAAACCCAGCGCCTTGAGCGCTTCACAGACCAGGGTGCTTTCTTCGTGGCGCATCATGCCGGAGTCCACATGGACGGCGTAAACCGGATCCGGCCCGAGGGCTTTGAGCAAGAGGGCGCACACCACGCTGGAATCCACACCGCCGCTGACCAGGACAAACACGTTTTTATCACCCACCGCGCGGCGGATATCCGTGATGCTGCTCTCCAGCCGGTCGGCCAGGATGTAGTTTCCCCGCAGACCGCAGATGTCGCGGACAAACTGTTTCAGCATGGCCGCGCCGTTTTCGGTCAGCTCCACCTCCGGGTGAAACTGGACGGCGTATACTCTGCGTTCGGCGTTTTCAATGGCGGCCACAATATCCGCCCCACCATGCGGGTTGGGCGAGGTGGCGGTGATGCGGAAACCGGGCGCCAGTTTGCTGATGCTGTCGCCGTGGCTCATCAGCACGGACTGTTCCGGCGCCAGGCCGGCAAACAACGGGCAGTCCGCCACGGTGGTGATGTCGGTGACGCCGTATTCCTTGTGACTGCCGGAGACCACCTCCCCGCCAAAATGCTGATTGATCAGCTGCATGCCGTAACAGATGCCCAGTACCGGCAGGCCGAGATCAAACAGGCCGGGTTGGCAGCGTGGCGCATCGGCCTCGTAAACGCTGGCCGGTCCGCCGGAAAGTATAATGCCGGAGAAGTGCGCAGGATCGATGAGCGCGGGATCCACGTCCGAGGGAAACAGCATCGTATCCACATTCAGTTCACGGATGCGCCGGTCGATCACCTTGGTGTACTGCGCGCCGCAGTCCAGTATGGCCACGCGATCCGTTTTCACGGGGATTTCCGCCTCAGTACCCGGGCTGGCTGCTTCCGACAGAGAGGGTGTGCTCATCCGCCCATTATAGCCATTCAACCGGGAACCACAAGTAAACTATATATGTCGTAATTGGTGGCGTGTCATGGGCGTGAAATCAGGCCATAACCTGCTTCTGGAGCATGATGCAGGCGTCATGCACGACGGCCATGCCGGCTTTTTCCGCTTTGGCCACCGCGCTTTCGGATTCCGCGCCGGGCTGAAACCAGATGCGCGTGATGCCCCGGTCCAGACAGTCCTGAACCACCTGTTCGCCCAGTTGCGGCGGCACCACCACGTTCACCACCTCGGGCACCACCGGCAGGGCGGCCAGGCTGGGGTAGCAGGGGTCGCCCTCGATGGTCTCGAGCTTCGGATTCACGCCATATACGGTATATCCGGCGTTGCGCAGATCGAGGTAAATCTTGTTGCCGTACTTGCTGGCATCGGCGGAAACACCGACCACGGCCCAGGTTTTGAGCGTCGGGAATTCTTCCATCGGGTTGGCGGCTGGCATGAGAGGTCCTTTCTTCAATGCGCTTGGTTTAAAATCAGCTATTATAAAGGAGTGTAAAGGGCTTTTCAGTGCATGTCCATTCCCGTTTACATTCTGCGGCGCATCCTCATTTCCATTCCCACCATTCTGGTGGTCAGCATGCTGGGTTTTCTGATGATGCGCTACAACTTTGTGGTGGGTCCGGTGGATCTCGGGCCGGTCCATGTGATGGATGCCGTGCATATCAAGAATCCCATTGACCCGCTGGCGCACCTGCGGAACAACCCCGCCATCACCCGCGCGGCGTTACAACAGGAGGAAGCCCGGCTGGGGCTGGACAAGCCGATGACCACCCAGTACTGGCTGTGGCTGACCCATCTGCTTCATTTTGAACCGGACGCCCTGATGCAGGGGAATGTGTCCGGGTTTTTCAGGCCGGACCTCGGACGGACGTTCAACGGCGATGATGTGGCCGCGCTGATTGGCCGTCGGGCCGGCAACACATTGATCCTTAATCTGGCGGTGCTCATTCTTTCATGGGTTATTGCCGTGCCGCTGGGTATCTATGCCGCGCTCCACTGGCGTACGGTCGCCGATCGCCTGATGACCGCCATGACCGCCCTGGGCATGTCGTTTCCCTCCTTTGTGCTGGCGCTGCTGCTTGCTGTCTTTGTGGTCAAAACCAATCTGCTGCCGCTGGGCGGGGTGCAAAGTGAAAATTACGCCGCGCTGGATCCCCTGGCGCAGTTTGTGGATCGTCTGCGTCATCTGATTCTGCCGGTGTTTGTTTTAACGGTGGGCAGCCTGTCGGGTATTCAGCGGCAGATGCGCGCCAACCTGCTGGACGTATTACAGGCGGAATATGTGCGGACCGCCCGGGCCAAAGGCCTGCCGGAGCATGTGGTCATCTGGCGCCATGCGGTGCGCACGGCCATTAACCCGCTGGTGACCATGATGGGTTATGAATTTGCCGGGATGATGAGCGGCGCTTTGCTGGTGGAAACCGTGCTGGGTTATCCCGGGCTTGGGCAGCTGATGTACAAGGCGGTGCTGGAAACCGACACCAATCTGGTGATGGCCACCCTGGTGATGGGCGCCGTGATGCTGGTGCTGGGCAATCTGATGGCGGATATTCTGCTGAAACTGGTTGACCCGCGCATTTCGCTGGAAGGATAGCCATGGGCAGTTCAGGCAAACAACCCCCCGTCACCGCGCTGGATCGTTCCGCTCTGGAACAGCTCTGGCGCCGCCTGCGGCACGATCCCGTGGCGCTGGCCTCAGTGGGCGTGCTCGTCCTGTTGTATGCCACCATCCTGTTTGCCGGTTTTCTGGCGCCCTACAGTGCGCACTGGAATGACCGCGCCCTGGCCAATGCCTCCCCCACGCCGGTCTACATGGTGGACAGCCGCACCGGTGGGCTGACGGCGCCGTATGTGCTGCCGGTGACCAAGTCATTCAACCCGGCCACGTTTGCCTATGAGTATGCGCCGGATTTGTCTCAGCCTTCCCCGGTTCAGTTTCTGGTGAAGGGAGAGCCCTACACCATACTGGGATTCATTCCCGGCGACGTACATTTGTTTGGTACCACCGGCGGCACGCCCATTAATTTACTGGGTACGGATATCAACGGGCGCGATATTTTCTCGCGCATGCTGTTTGGCGGTCAGGTGTCACTCACCATTGGTTTTCTGGGCCTGCTGATCGCGTTTCCGATGGGGATGATTTACGGTGGACTGTCCGGTTATCTGGGTGGCTGGATTGACAACGCCATGATGCGTCTGGCGGAAATCATCATGTCCATACCCACGCTGTACCTGCTCATTGGCCTGGCGGCCATCATTCCGCCCAACCTGAGCAGCTCCTCGCGCTTCGCGATGGTGGTGGTGATTCTGGCGCTGATTGGCTGGGCGCCGCTGAGCCGCGTGATCCGCGGGATGGTCCTGTCTATCAAATCCCAGGAGTTTGTTGAGGCCAGCCGCAGTATCGGCCTGAAAACACTGCCGATTATTATTCGCCATGTGTTGCCGCAAACGGCCAGCTATGTGCTGGTGGCCATCACGCTCAGCGTGCCGGGCTACATTCTGGCGGAATCCGGTCTGAGTTTTCTCGGGCTGGGGATTCAGCAGCCGGACGCGAGCTGGGGCAACATGCTGAAGGAAGCGCAGGACATTAACAACCTGCTTAACCGCCCGCTGATGATGTCGCCCGGCTTTCTGATTTTTCTCGCTGTACTCGCCTTTAACGTCCTCGGCGATGCCGTGCGCGATATTCTGGATCCCAAAAGCGCCGTGCGGCGTTAATTCAGCTGAAAGCTGTCAAACAGGGAGTTGGCGCTATGGTTCAGGCGGCTTGCGGCGCCAAAGGGCTGCTGTGCTGCTGAATTAAAGGCAGTGCGGGTAACGGGCGCATCACCGGCGCCAGCCGTTGCAGCCATGGGGATGCTGAGGCCGCTGCCATCCGGCGGAATATCGCCGGCGTCAGGGTGTCCGTTGCGATACCCGGCGGCACTGCGCAACGCGGAAACACCATAAAGCAGCGGCAGGATACTGCCCATCCATTGCAGGCCCGCCAGCTGACCGGCCACCATCATGTCATCGGCGTGCAGGGCGGCATCCAGCGGTTCGGGATGACGTTCCTGGTAAAGATTTTTGGTCAGCCCACGCAGACCGTCGGTCTGGAGCGTGGTTTTCAGTTGTTTCAGAGCGCCTGCCGGCCCCTGCTGAATCAGCGGGGAGATCAGGTTGTTGCCGATGACATTGGCAATGGCGCTGCCGCCCACAATGCCCATGCCCACAATGCCGGCTGTCATCGCAATCAGGCGCGGCATGCGCTGTGCCGCCAGATTTTTAGAGGTGAGTTCCAGCGCGCCCAAAGCAGCGGCGGCGCCGAAGTTACACAGCACGATATTGGCCAGGTACTGAAAAGCGCCTTCCTGCGCCTGATTTTTTAGTTTTTTGCGCCAGGGTTCCCCGCTGACGATGTTGCCCAGCGCGCCACCGGCCACCCCGCCCAGGACAGGGAACAGCCCCATCAGTGACAGGTTTTTGATATCGGTCAGCATCGCCCGGCCGGTTTCACCGGCTGGGGTGGGCACCAGCTTTTCAAAAAGCGCTTCGGCCCGGGCTTTGTCTCCCTTCAGGTGGTTCAGCAACCCGGTGCGCAGTTCATGGATATCGCCGGGCTTAAGCACCTGATCAGCGGCTTTGCGCACCAGCCCCTGCAGAACATGGGTGTCGGGCTGATCCGCCAGTCTGCTGAGCAGCTGTCTGGCCTCGTGCTGAACTGCTTTCAGTCCGGCCTCGAGTTCCTGGGGTTTCATCAGGAAACGCCGGGCGGCAAAGGCCGAAGCCAGCGCCGTGACACCCACCGTGGTGCCCTGGCGCAGCAGCGTCTTTTTCCGGTCGGCCGGGTCCGCAGCCAGGGTCTGGGCGGCAACCACCGCGGCGCCGGCCACGGGAATGGCGGGCAGGGTCAGCCGGCTGAGCTTCTGCAGCAGGCGTGGCTGATCCAGCACTTTCAGGGCGCTGTAGGCTCGGCTTAAATTGGCGGGGGGGATGCTCATGTCTCAGCTGGGTTGCTTCTCTTGAATGAGAATAATTCTCACCAAGGATATTAAATGATAAAACTTCTCATTTGTAAATGAGAATAATTATCAACAACGGCGCGATGACCGTTGCAGCCTGATACAATAATGGGCATACAGCCCGGCTAGCACCGGAATTCAAAAACTTGTTTTTAAATAAGTAAGGTTATCTATGAGGACAGAGGTGGCTCCATGACCAGTCGTTCGAAAACGTTTCTGCACCAGCGTCAGGCAGACGATCAGCCCACCACGGCCGTGGCTGTGGGAAAGGTACTGATTGGGGGTCCGGCGGTGCCTGTGGTGGCAGGCCCCTGCGCGGTGGAAAACTATGAACAGCTGCTGGCCGTGGGCGCCGTTCTCAAACAGCTGGGTATTGGTATTCTGCGGGGCGGGGCATTCAAGCCGCGCACTTCCCCGTATGACTTTCAGGGACTGGGCCAGGAAGGCCTGGAACTGTTGCAGACCGTGGGCGAAGAACTGAATCTGGCGGTGGTCAGCGAAGTGATGAGCCCGGATCAGGTGGTGCAGGCGGAAGCCTATGTGGACTGTTTTCAGGTGGGCGCCCGCAACATGCAGAATTTTGAATTGCTGAAGGCCCTCGGGCATTCGCGCAAACCGGTGATTCTGAAACGCGGCCTGTGCGCCACGCTGAGTGAATTTGTGAACGCCGCCGAGTACATCCTCAAGGGGGGCAACGGCAATGTGATTCTCTGTGAGCGGGGAATCCGCAGTTTTGACACCGCCACGCGCAACGTGCTGGATATCGCCAGCGTACCCGCCTTGCGCGGGATGACCCACCTGCCCGTGATGGTGGATCCCAGTCACGCGACGGGCAAACGCAACCTGGTGGCGCCCTGCGCCAAAGCCGCCGTGGCCGTGGGAGCGGATGCCCTGCTGGTGGAGGCCCATCCGAACCCGGCACAGTCGGTTTCAGATGCCGCCCAGGCGCTGTCGCTTGAAGATCTGGCGATGCTGATGCCGGAACTGACCAAAGTCGCCCGCGCGGTGGATCGCAGTCTGCATCAGACCGGGACAGCCCTGCCGAAAGGCATGGATGAACAGACCCTCAAAAACGTGGTGCCGCTTTCGTGCAACAGGCAGCGCGAATACATTCAGTTTTTCTAGAATAAGGACGCGGCCGAAATGACCGGGGTGTGGGCAATCAGGCGCTCCACGCTGTGCTGCCATGAAAAAGGCAGCGCGTAGGCCTGACACAAGGCTGCGTAATGCGGCTGTTTCTGGCTGAGCCGCAACGCTTCCAGAGCCATCTCTCGCAGATCCCGTTCATTTTTTGCGAGAAACCCGACGCGCTCTGCGGGGGGCGCCGTGCCGGCAACGGCAAGAATATCCTTCGGACCGGTCACGTCAAAAGCCACCACCGGCAGGCCGCTGGCCAGGGCTTCCAGTATCACCAGGCCAAAGGTATCCGTTTTACTGGGGAACACAAACACATCGCCACAGGCAAAAGCCCGGGCCAGGGCTGGTCCGTTCATCGGGCCGGTAAAATGCGCGGCCGGAAAACGAGTGCGGAAATCCTCCAGATCCGGCCCCTGACCAATCAGGACCTTGCTGCCAGGCAGATCCTGCTTCAGAAAGGTTTCCAGGTTTTTTTCCTTGGAAATGCGGCCGACATACAGGTAGAGGGGTCGCGGCAAGTCCGGCATAAAGGTCAGCTTTTCCGTTGGTGGGAGCGGATGAAAGAAATCCGTATCCACGCCCCGGCTCCACAGCACGGTGTTGTGAAAACCCTTGCCGCGAAGCTCCTCCAGCAACGAGGGCGTGGCCACCATGGTGGCGGTGGCCTCGGAGTGAAACCACTGCATAAATTTATACCCCCAGTGCAGCGGCGGGAATTTCCAGTGCATCAGGCAGTATTCCGGCCACCGGGTGGTGTACGAGGTGACAAAGGGAATTCTGTTGATCACGCAGTGAAGCCGCGCCGCCAGGCCCAGAGGACCTTCCGTGGCGATCAGGATCCGATCGGGACGCATCTTGTCGATCATCTCGCTGACCAGGGGCGGTGGGGGCAGGGCCAGCCGCACGCCGGGGTAAATACTGGGAATGGTGCTGAACTGTTGCGGCGTGAGCATCAGCACACGGTACCCGGCCAGCCGGAGGTGGTGTCTGAGGCTTTTCATCGTGGTCACCACGCCGTTGGTCTGGGGCTCCCATGCATCGGTCACAATCAGAATGCGTTTGTGGTTTCCGGCGTTGGTCTGGGGCAACAGCGCGCCCGGCACAAACGGTCCTTCCTCAGAAAGGAACGGCGGAATAAAGGGTCCGTTTACGGCGGGCCTGACAGGCGGTTGCTCAGCCGGTATGGTCACTGACTCCCTCTCGTGCAAAAACCGGTTGGTAATGCTCTGTTCTCAGAGTAACGGCGTTGTGTGAAATTTGAATGACTTCAGACTGATGACGGGCTGGCGGCGACCCGGAGGTGTTCCGCCATGGATTTGATGTGGCGGGCAGCTTCTTCAATGTGTTCCTGCAATTGCCCCGCCGCCAGGTCTTCCATCTGCCGGGCCGTGTCGTTTTTCGGCTGCCAGTCCATCGTCAGGGTAATCAGCGGGTGCTGCTGGTTGGGCGCGCTCAGGGCCGGGGTAATCTGATGGCTGACTGAGCCTTCGAACAATGGGTGGTTCATCAGGGCGAAATCAACCAGTCCCATGTTTTCATTCAGGGTGATTTTTTCCTGCAGCGCCATGTCTTCAGTCACAATCTCGCGCAGAATGTGGGTCTCGGTGTCTTCCAGAAAGCGGGTTTCCTTCACCAGGGCCATGTACCGTTCGGGGTGCTCAATCTTGTCAAGGAAAACACGCCAGATATCCTGAATGTCGGCTTCCACGGCCAGGCTGTAGGTAACATGGGGCATGGTCAGGCGCCTGAGGGCTATTCAAACATGGAGCTGACCGACTGACGGTCGTGAATCCGCCCGATGGCTTCGCCCAGGATGGGGGCCACGGAAAGCTGGACAATCTTATCAACAGACTGGGCTTCGGCTTTCAGCGGAATGGAATTGGTCACAATCACTTCGGTGAACACGGAATCGCGCAGGCGATCCACCGCCGGGCCGGAGAACACAGCGTGGGCAGCCAGGGCGTAGACTTCGCGGGCGCCCTCATCCAGCAGCATTTTGGCCGCCGAGGTGATGGTGCCGGCCGTGTCAATCATGTCGTCCACCAGAATGGCGGTCTTGCCTTTGACTTCCCCGATGATGTGCAGCACTTCGGCCACGTTGTGGGCGCTGCGTCGTTTATCAATAATCGCCAGGCCGGCGTTCAGCTTTTTGGCGTAAACGCGGGCGCGTTCCACCCCACCGGCATCGGGGCTCACCACCACGATATCCGAGAGGTTTTTGTTCTGAATGTAATTCAGCAGGGCAGGCGTGGCGAAGAGGTGATCCACCAGAATGTTGAAGAAGCCCTGAAGCTGACCTGTGTGCAGATCCATGGCGAGCACCCGGTCGGCGCCGGCGGTGGTGATCAGATCAGCCACCAGCTTGGCGGAGATCGGTTCGCGGCCCAGGGACTTGCGGTCCTGGCGCGCATAGCCGAAGTAGGGGATGACGGCCGTGATGGTGTTGGCGCTCGCGCGTTTCAGCGCGTCAAGGATCATCAGCAGTTCCATCAGGTTTTCATTAACCGGTCCGCAGGTGGGCTGAATCACGTAGGCATCGTGGCCGCGGACGCTTTCCTGAATCTGGACGTACAGTTCGCCATCGCTGAAGTTTTTAATGGCCACCGGACTGAGCGGCACGCCGAGATAGGCGGCGATGTCTTCGGCAAGGCGGGGGTTGGCGCGCCCGGCAAACAGGCGGACATTGCTGATGTCGTGATCGTCGTTTTCGATTTCCAGCCGGGGTAGTTTCATTTCAAGTGCCACCTTGCCAGGTCCTCCACAGATTGTGATCATCCGGTACGAGCGTATCAAAAAAACGCACCTGATTGGAGGAATGTGCGCAATTCAGGGCTCTGCCGGCATGGGCAGTGAAACATCCCGTTACAACCGTGTCAGGGAAGCAGGCTGCGGGCGAATTCCTGACCGGCTTCCGTCAGGGTGTATTCGGAGGTTTCGGCCATGCCGGTCAGATCCGGCACGATGGCGATATGTTTCTGAGACAGGGCGGCTTCCATCACGCTGTGATTGATGGGCGTGAGGCCGGATTTGACCAGCAGGGAGTTTACCCGTTTCATGGAGAACTTGTCCAGACCTTCGTAAAACGTGAGAAAGAAGGCGGTCATGCTCAGGAACTCTTCCGGAGATTTGGGCTGCACGCGTGTACACAGCTCTCCCAGAGAATCAAACGAGAACAGGCCACCGGGGGCAGACGCTGCGGGTGCGCTGGCCGGACTCTCAAAGGCGGCCGGGGCGTCCATAACCGCTGTGGCGGCCGCCGCAGTCTGGGGCGCCACTTCAGCAAAAGCAGGCACAGGAGAAGGCGCGGGTGCGGGTCCAGTCGATGACGGCATCACCACCGGGGGCAGGTCATCCGGTAAATCCAGCATGGGGAATTCACTGCCACCGGCCGGTGCGGCGGGCGCCGGTTGCGCTGTGGGCGCCGAAGGCGCCGGGGCGTCAGACCCGCCCAGATCCTCCATCAGCGAGCTCATCACGGCTTCAAAGTCGTCTTTCACGCCTTCATCCAGGTCCAGATCTTCACTGACCACAGCAGCAGCGGGGACGGGCGAAGATGCGGGCGGGGGCATTGGCGCAACCGGCATTTCAGCCGGCGCCGCCGCTTCAGCCGGGAGTTCAAAGGGGAGATCCAGCTGGGGGATCGCATCGGACGGCGGCGCCTCTGCAACCGGTAGAACGGGGACGGCGGCGGGAATAGGTTCCGGCGCTGAGGGTGTATAGGGGACGGGAACCGGCAGGGGGTCTTTCGCGGCCGGCGGCGCCGGTGCGGTTACCGGGGTCGGTTCGGCAACGGGTGCGGGTGCAGGCGCTGCTGCAACCGCCTGCTGAACCGGGGGCAGATCCCCAGGGGCAGGGGCTGCGGGGGGTGATGCTGCCGCCACGGGCGGTGGGGCGGCGGGGCGTTCCGGCAGCTTAACGGGCACATAGCGTTCGTCCAGAAGAATTTCAAACCACTTGTTCATCTGCTGCGAGATGAAATAGACGTCATCCGAAGACAACTGAATGTAGAGTGGCCCCTGTTTCAGGTTAATCTCGTAAAAATGCATCAGTCTCTCAATCCATCCACCCGATGTTTTGCGGACAATTAGTAGCCGGCCGGCCTGGCGTCTTCCTGGGTGACCAGCATGTTGCGCCAGTTGTCCATCTGCGTTTCGATAAATTTGGCGTCATCACTCTTCAGTTCGAGTTCCAGATCGCCCTTTTTGAGTTTGAAAACGTACTCGCTCACAGTTCAGTCCTCTGTCAACCGCCCTGTTGCCGCGCTCCCCGGATGAACACATCCCAACTCCGGCCGGCAGGGCTTTCGTATGAGGTCATTATACGGGATTTCAGCAATGCGAGTAAGGGGATGGGTCGTTCAGCCCGGAACGGTCTGCCGGTGTTAGGGTGCGGGCGAATTGAAACTGAGGAAGGGCAGCTGTTTCAGGCTGTTCACCAGTTGCGCCCGGGCATCAAACACCAGCACTTCGCCGGGGCCGGGCATAACAAACACCCGGTCCAGCTGGCCGGTTTTCGCCACATGCCGGAAGTAGGCCACCGGGTACAGCCGACCCACAGTCCAGCGCGCCACGTAAATCCAGGGATCGTTCTGGCCCTGGCTGGCCGGCGCCGGGTTGCGCAGATGGGCGAAAGCCCATTGCCGGATGGCCGTGGCTGTGGCCATTGTCTCTGCCGGGGTGTTGCCCGTTTCCGCGCGCGCCACTGGATGGAGGGTCAGGCAGGCGACCGCCAGAACAGGCAGCAGCCAGGCAAACCGGTGAATCCATCCGGTGATAACCCAACCCCACGTTTGCTGACTCGCCCTAGGTGGCTGCATCCAGGTCGCATTCTCCTCGCGCTTTAACCACCCGGCTGAAATCACCGCGGGTGATTTTCAGTCGCGCATCGTCATAAACCAGTTTGTTGTCGCCCTGGTCCACGGGCTTGCCAAAGTCCACTTCCACCTCAATCCCCCAGGCGGCATACACGGTTTTGTGTTCATCCAGCGCCATGGGTTTCAGCAGGGTGTCGCGGCCGTTCAGGTTCATCCAGCTGCCGGAGGGTACGGTCTGGAAAATGACCCCATCGGCCAGGTTGATGGCGCAGCCATCCGGCGGCAGCGGGCGCTGAATATGATGAATGAAAACTTTGCCAACGCGCGTTTTGGCGCAGAGGGGGGCAATGTTGGCGGTCAAAGCCATGGCGGCCGCAGTCAGCAGCAGGCAGGACATCAGGCATGCCAAAGGACGTGTCGGGATCATAACGACCGTCTCCTCAATTACTTCTCTATCCCTGAAATCTGAAAAAACCGTTTGGGGTGGTCCTGCCTCTATTATACCCCATATCATGCTTGCCGGCCCGGGCCGGGCACAATGCCGGCTGTCCGCATGATATTCAGCGCATCAGCAGCCGCAACTCCCCTCTGCCGGGAGGGTTACGGCATGGCCGGGGTCCTTTTTGGGGATGATTTTCAGGCTGGCCTCCGGGAAGCTTTCACCTTCATCGGACTCATGCCCCTCACCATAGGTTACTTCCACCCGGTAATCGGTTGAATCGAAGTGGGTCCTCATACTGTCGGGTGGGTTGCCGGCGGGCTGAAGTTCAATGGTGCGGTCATTCACGCGGATCCAGATACCGGAGGCCGTATCAATGAAAATGGCGCCATGCGTTGCTTCGCCGCCGCGCGGAAACAACGCACAGCCGGTATCCAGCAAATCGTTTGGCAGCTCCCCCACACGGAGGAGGCCGGATTCACAGCCAGCGAGCAGACATCCCGTCAGCAACAACAGCGGCAGGTAACGCCGGGTCATCCGTTAAACGGCCTGACTGGCCGTCAGGCGACGGGCGGCCTGCACACGGTGGGTGACCGTCTCGCGGCCAAGAATATAGAGAACGCGTGAAAGATCGGCGCCATGCGTGCGGCCGGTGAGGGCGGCGCGCACCGCCCACATGGCGGTTTTCGGTTTCATCGGCTTCAGGCTTTTGGTGAACTCGCTGAGCTGTGTGGCCAGGGCCTCTGGTGCGCTGAAATCCGCCAGCGACAGAAAATCGGTCTCGAACCGTTCCAGTGCTGTAGCGGCTTCCGGTGTGGACAGGGCATCCAGGCGCGTCTGCTCCTCAATAGCGACATCCTGACCGAAAAAGTAGCGCAGGGCATCCGGAAACTCGCTCAGAACGGTCACCGGTTCGCGGACGGCATCCAGCATCATATTCTGTTTTTCTTCAGGAACGCTGTCCAGCGGGAGATCGCCCAGATGGGGCTGAATGGCCGTTTTCAGTTCATTCAGGGGCAGGGCGCGGATCATCCGGCTGTTGAGAAAGTTGAGTTTCTCCATGTCAAACACGGCCGGGCTTTGGGCAATGCGGCTGAGTTCAAACTGGGCGGCAAAATGGTCAATGGTGCCCACTTCCTCCCCATCGGGCGGGGCCCAGCCCAGCAGGGCGAGAAAATTGCAGAACGCTTCCGGGAAATAACCCTGCTGAATATAATCCGAAACGGCGGTGGCTCCATACCGCTTGGAGAGTTTGCTTTTGTCCGGCGAAAGGATCATGCCGACGTGGGCAAACTCGGGCAGTGGTTCATTCAGCGCCTGATAGATCAGCACCTGCTTGGGGGTGTTGGGCAGGTGGTCTTCACCCCGGATGACGTGGGAAATTTTCATCGTGATGTCATCCACCACCACGGCAAAATTGTACGTGGGCGTACCATCGGATTTCTGAATGACGAAATCCCCGATCAGCGCCGGATCAAAACTCACCGTACCGCGCACATGATCCTGAACCACCAGGGTGGGGCAGTTGTCCGGAATGCGGAACCGGACCACCGGCGTGCGGTTGGGGTCTCTGGCCATTTCCTCACGGACAGCCGCATCGCGGCAGCGACCACTGTAAACATAGGGCCGTTTGGCTTCCTGGGCCGCCTGCCGCTCGGCGTCCAGCTCGGCTTTGGTCAGATAGCAAGGGTAGGCGTGACCACCGGCCAGCAGTTTCTCAACCCATTCGCGGTAAATGGCTTGCCGTTGCGATTGTTTGTAGGGGCCGTAGGGTCCGCCTTCGTTGGGGCCTTCGTCAATGGTGAGGCCCAGGGCGTTCAGGCTGTCGTAAATATTCTGCTCAAACTCCGGAAAGGTCCGCTCCTGGTCTGTGTCTTCAATGCGCAGAATGAATTTGCCCTGATGGCCGCGGGCGTACAGATAGTTAAAAAGCGCGGTGCGGGCCGTGCCCACGTGGAGATTACCGCTGGGGCTGGGGGCAATACGCACCCGGACCTCCCGGGTGGCGTTGGTGGCCGTTGAACTCACGGGCGCGTAACCTTTGCACACAAATCAAACACGTTCCATCCGCACCCATCAAACCATAAAGGGTGTGTGGACAAAAGCGACCGGCTGGTTGCGCCTCAGATGGCGGATTTGGGTTTGAGGATTTCCACCGTGACATTGGCCACGCCGGATCCTTTCATCCCGATGGCGCCGGCAGCAGCTTCCGAAAGATCAATGATCCGTCCGTGGGCGTAGGGTCCGCGGTCCGTAATTTTAACCACACAGCTTTTGCCGGTGCGGTTGTTGGAGACTTTGACAAAAGTGCCGAAAGGCAGAGTGCGGTGCGCCGCGGTCATGGCATGCATGTCAAAGCGGCTGCCATCGGCGGCGCGGCGGCCGTGAAACTGCTGACCATACCAGGAGGCTAGGCCCTGCTGAATCTTGCCGGTGGGGTTGAAGCTCGCGCTGGCCAGGGTGTCTTTCACCTTGGCCACGGCCTGAGTCACCTGCGCCAGGAAGGCGGGGTCGGCGTAGTCTTCAGCGCCCAGGGCCTTGCGAACCATGTTGGTCCAGGTCAGCGCCAGGCTGGCGGCGGGCATGTCCACGGCTTTGGCGGTGTCCTGATCCACCACGGCAAGCGGGTTTTCCGGCTTGTCGAGCTGAATGACCATGGCGTCGTCCTGCAGAACCGGGTGAATGTTGTTGATATCCCCGTTGTTGATCAGGTACTCATACAGCCGGCTGTTGGCGGCCAGTGCACGATCCTCGGGGTTCATGCTGTTGTAATCGGTCCGGAAGCGGATGACTTCCTGGCTGTCGATGTAGACACCGGCCTGGTTAAGGCTTTTGTTGTAAACCACCCGGAGTTTTTTACCGGCGAAATCGTAGGAGGATTTCGGGGCTTCCTTGGCCTGATCGGCAGGCAGGTAGACCGGAAAATTAATGACAGCGGCCGTGGCGGCAGCGGGTTTGGCGGGCACGGCTTTTTTAATCTCAGTTTTCGCACTCACACTCAGGTCGGGTGCGGTTTCACCGGCGGCGATCATGGCCGGGGCGGGGTTGGCCGCTTTCATCGGGGCCAGAGCCTGTTCGGTGGCGGTATTTGCCCGCTGAGCGGGTTGAGACGGATCGGGGGCGGCCTGTACAGGCTGAGCCAGAAAAATGGAAGATGCGAGGAGGGAGGTAAACAGAAGTGATACGGAGGATTTCATCACAGTAGCCTTTATGATGACGGTTGGTCGGGGATGGCGGTCTTTCAAAAAGCGGCAGCCAAAGGATTGTGTAGCTTCAGCCGGATGTATAGCCCTGAAATCAACTTTCCATCACGCTTTAAGCACAATTTCTTAAAGCTGCCTTACCTTACACCGGACAGAAATGACTGACAACCGTTGTGAAGGTTGTTTTTAGCAGACTATAAAAGTATTCATAGTCTGAAATGCTCTCTCGGAGAGGGTTTTGCTAATGATTGATAAGATTTCAATGGGCGAATGGGTTCATTTTTACAATGTAAATGGTTGACCCGCGCTTCCTCTGAATGACCGGCCGGCCGGGTCTTCCGTATAATAGCCGGAGGAGGCCGAACGGCCCGTTTATCACGCTGTCTGCCGGGCCTCTGGCCCTGGGTGCCTTTATGGAATGTCTTCACGGTCACCATCACCACCACCATCTGCATGTGCATGCCGGCGTGGCGGAAGGATTGTCGCGACGACACATCCGCAAGCTGATTCTGGCGCTGGTGATTGCCGTTGTCTATCTGGTGGTGGAACTGCTGGGCGGCTATTTTTCAGGCAGTCTCGCCCTGATCGCCGAATCGGCGCATAAGCTGGGGGACATGGGCTCGGTGGCCATGGCGCTGATGGCGGCGCTGATTGCCCGGTGGCCGGCCAACGAAAAAAAGACATTCGGATACGGCCGGGTGGAAATTCTGGTGGCCATGGGCAACGCGCTGATGCTGATGGTGCTGTCGGCCACCATTTTTCACGAGGCGCTGCAGCGCGCTCTGGGGGTCTGGGTGGCGCATCAGGAACACACCATTGCCGGGCCGCTGATGCTGGCCGTGGCTGTGGCGGGTCTGGTGCTGAATCTGCTGGCGTTCTGGGTGTTGCGCCCCTCCCGCAAGGAGAATCTCAACATCCGCGGGGCCTACCTGCACGTGGTTTCGGACCTGCTGGGTTCCGCCGGAACCATCCTCTCCGGCCTGATGGTGGTTCTGTTTCAATGGCACTGGACGGATCTGGTGATCAGTCTGCTGATTGCCGGCATTGTGCTGCTGAATGCCATTCACCTGCTGGCGCAGTCTCTCAACATTCTGCTGGAAGCCTCGCCCACGCCCGGTCATCCGGTGCGCATCCGCGAAGCTCTGCTGGCAGACAGCGCCGTCCAGTCCGTGCACGATCTGCATTTCTGGACCATCACCACCGGCAAAGAGGCGTTGCTGGCGCATGTGGTGGTGGCGCCGGAAGCCTTCCGGCAGTCCACCATACAGTCTCTGGAAGCCATGCTGCGTGAGCGTTTTCAGCTGTGCCACATTACCCTTCAGCTGGAGCCGGCGGGATTTGAGGAAATTCAGCCGCCGTTTTAGGTTTGGTTCTGTCATGTGCGGTGTCTTGAAGGGCACTTCAGTATTCCAGGTTGTTACAACCCTTCACGAAAACAGGCATGACGATAGCCACAACATATCCAGACCTGATCCGTCAGGTCCGCCGGAAAACAGCGGAAGGACAGACCCGTGTGGTCTCCTTCGATGTATTTGGCACGCTGCTGGTGCGCCGGCTCTCCGTGGCGGCCATGCAGGAGCGGTGGCTGTATTCGGTGGACGAGGCTTTATGCGCCGTGTGGCCCGAGGGGCTGGAGCGACCCACACTTGAGGGTATCCGCAAGGCCCGCGATACCGCCTGGCAAACCTGCAGGGCCCGCACACAGCACGCAGGCGGTGATGAAGAAACCTTGATGTCCGACTGGCTGTCCGAGTGGCTGGCGATGCTTTGTGACGATCACCTCACGGTCCATGATCGCAGGCAGCTGTGTGATGCGCTGCAGACCGAGTGGCAGCAATGGGAATGCTGGGTATGCAGCGCGCCGGCGCCCATGCTTTCCCTGTGCCGGGCACTGAAAGCCGAGGGCGTACGACTGATTTTTGCGTCAGACATGTATCTCAGCGTGGCGCAGGTTTATCAGCTGCTGGACAATGCCGGCTATGCCGGATTGTTTGACGCCGGGTATACTTCCGGCGCGCTGGGTGTGGCCAAGCACACCGGCCGGTTGTTTGCAAAAATGCGTCGCACTGAAAAAATACCGACGGCGGCCATGCTGCACATCGGGGATAACCGCCGACCGGATTATCTGGCGCCTCTCGCGCAGGGCATTCCGGCAATCGGTCTGTTCCTGAGTGAACTCGCTTTGCATGAGGCCGTGCTGGATACAGACTGGCAGCTGCTGCAGACCGACAGCGAACGCGGTGGGGCGCTGGTTCATGGGTATGCCACGGCGGCAAGGCGTCCGCCGACGCTGGCGGAGGAATCGCATGAAGCGCCGTTGTGGCGCCTGGGACATGATCTCTATGGCCCGGTGATCGCCAATGTGGTGCATCAGCTGCATGCGTATGTCACGGAGCACGGCATTGAAGCGGTGTATTTTCTGGCCCGTGAGGGTCTGCTTTTCAAACAGGCCTATGATCAGCTGGTACAGACACTGAATCTGAAAACAGCGCCCAGCGGTTATCTGTGTATTTCGCGCCTCACCAGCTTTCAGGCAACCACCCGCACAATCGGCCTTCGGGAGCTGCATGCGGTGCTGCTGAACAATGAGCACACCACCCTGCGCAGTTGCTTGTCCGTGGCCCCGTTGCATGAAGCAACGCTGGTTGATCTGGCGCACGATTACGGATTTCTCTCGCCGGATGATCCGGTCAGCCCTATGCGCGATCCGGCCTTTCACCGTCTGATTGAAGATCCGCGCGTGACCTCGGCCCTGAATGAACAGCAGCAGGCCAGCTGGCCGAGACTGTTAAAGCACCTTGATCAGCAGGCTTTCTTTTCCGGCCGCCGCGTGGCGCTGGTGGATGTCGGCTGGGGCGGCCAGATTCAGGAAAGTCTGGTGCAGGCGTTGTCCGCATTGCCCGGCTGTCCGGAGATTCATGGTTTTTATCTGGGCAACAACTCTCTGGCCAGCCGTCGGGCGGAAAGCGGTCTTCGTTATGCCGCCGCATCCTTCTGCCGGATGGATGACTATGACTGGCTTGGCGGTGCTGCGTTTGAGTGCCTCCAGGCCCTGGAGGTGCCCACAAGGGCTCCTCACGGCACCACGCTGGGCTATACCGAAGATGGTTCGCCCATTCTGGCCGGTGTGGAAAATGCAGCCCGGGTGGTTGAAATGGCTGATGACGAGGCCATCCGGACATTACAGCAAGGCATGCTCCACTATGTGGCGGCGTATGCCCGGTGCGTCCGTATGCTGGGTCTGTGCGCAGGCCAGACCTCGGCGTTTGCCGCCATGATGCTCAGCCGTATCATTCGCTTCCCCGGACCGGCCGAAGCTGGCCTGCTGCTTGCCACCCGGGCTGTGGGCAACATGGGTGGCGATGAAATTCGGACTGTGGGCGGTGTGGAAACGTGGCGTCGTCCCCTGTCTCTTTTCCGGACGGTTCGGCGTGCAATGTGGCGCGAGGGGAGCCTCAGTGGCCTTGCGCTGTTGCGTTTGCCGGCCCAGGCTCTGTTTGTGGCGGCCAAGGCGTTCAGGGGCGTCTACCGGAACCGGGGATCGGCCCTGCACAGCCGCTTTACGCAGGGGGCGTTTGTCAGGCCCTCGGTAACGCTGCGGCCGGAAATACCGCCGGAGGGTTCGCATTATCCGGTTATCCCGTGTCTGGCGATTGAAACTGAAGCCGCCCCGGACGTGTCGCTGACGCCAGATCCGGCCGTGCTGCGTGATCATCTTGTCCGCAACCTGATGCGGACGCGCTGGTCACTCTGGCTGCAGGCCATTCTGGGGTTTGGTCTGGCCCGGCTGATCACGCAGGGCCGCTGGCGGGTCCGGTTGCCGGCCAGCCGGGTGCCCTGGCGACCGCTTTTAATCACCAGTATAACGGTCGGCGCCACATATCTGAAGCACCTGTGCCGGGTGACGGCCTGGCAGTGCCGCTGCTTAGTAGTTGGCCGGCGGAATCACCAGCTTCTGATCAATGCGGATGCGATCCGGACTGCTGAGCTGGTTGGCACGCTGAATGCGCGCCACGTTCTCCGGTGAGCCGGAGCCATAAACCTTGCGGGCAATGCGCTCCAGGGTGTCACCGTTTTTAACCGTGTAACTCTTGGTGGCGCTGAGTTTTTTAACAGCGGTGGTGTTGACCGGCGCTGTGGCCGGTTTGGGCGCTTCGGGCAGTAAATTAAAACCAATGCCGGGCTTGTTCTCCGCTTTGGCGGCCGGGGCGCTCTGAGCGGCCTTGTTCTCGGCGCCGGGCAGCAGGTCGTTCTCGTCAATCTGCTCCTGAGCCACGTTGTCCGGGCCGGTTTTAATTTCCGGCTTTTTCAGCAGAAGGGTCAGCACCAGGCCGGTGATGACCGCGCCAATGACGATGCCCACCAGCACAAACACCACGGGCGCCCGTTCTTCCTTGTGATACTGCTGGGTGGAGGACCACAGCATATCAATTTCCTGCGGGGACTGCCCCTGGCGGGTGTACACGCCGGGTGTCTGTTCAAATCCGGGTTCGTTCTGTTCCGTCATGGACGATGGTCTCATGCTTTGCTTCCTCAACAGCCTCGTGCCAACCATACAATGAAGGGGCAACAAATCCAAATACCACGGCTTATTGTAAGCCAATTCACCCGGCGGGGCTACTGGCAGATGGTTCCATCTGTTGCTGTGCAGATGGGTTGGATGACAGAACGCCGTGTGTGCGTGATTCCCCCTGTCATTGTCTGAGCCGATTGTACGCTATAGAATGGGCGTCAGGCCATCCGCCGTCTGCAGGATTCTCCTGCCGTGCGGTGGCATTTGTTTTCTTCCGAGTGAATTGCCATGACGCCCACAGCGCCGACCCTGGATAAAATCTACGAACCCAAAACGGTGGAAGACCGCCTGTACCGGTACTGGGAAGAACAAAAGCTCTTTAAGCCGGAGAGCCAGCCTGTCACCGATGGCGAGCCCTTCTGTATTGTGATTCCCCCGCCCAATGTGACCGGCGTGCTGCACATGGGGCACGCCCTCGATGGCACGATTCAGGATATTCTGATCCGCTGGCGCCGGATGCGGGGTGACAAAACCCTGTGGATGCCGGGCACCGATCACGCGGGCATTGCCACCCAGAGCGTGGTGGAACGCAACCTGGCGGCTGACGGTAAAACCCGGCACGATCTTGGTCGTGCGGCTTTTCTGGAGACAGTGTGGGATTGGGCCCTTGCGCGTAAATCGGACATCATCGGCCAGTTCAAGCGTCTGGGCGTTTCACCCGATTGGGAGCGCGAGCGTTTTACGCTGGATGCAGGCTGTTCCAGGGCCGTTCGACAGGCTTTCAGCACGCTGTACGATCGCGGGCTGATTTACCAGGGCGAATACATTGTGAACTGGGATCCCGTGGCGCAGTCGGCGATCTCCGACATTGAAACCGAATACACGGAAGAAGAGAGTTTTCTCTGGGAAATTGCCTACCCGCTGGCTGAGGGCGATGAGCAACTCGTGGTGGCCACCACCCGCCCGGAAACCATGTACGGCGACGTGGCCGTGGCGGTGCATCCCGAGGATGAGCGTTACAAACATCTGATTGGTCAGCAGGTTCGCCTGCCGCTGACAAACAAGACCATTCCCGTGATTGGCGATGCTTATGTGGAACGGGAATTCGGGACAGGTGCATTAAAAGTGACCCCAGCCCATGACCCCAATGATTTTAAGCTCGGGATGACCCATAAACTGGATCCGGTCATTGTGATGGATGAACGCGGGCACATCAAGCCGCTGGAGTTCATTCCCACTGAAGTCCAGGGACTGGAACGCTTTGAAGCCCGAAAAGTCACCGAGCAGCTGCTGGAAGCGCAGGGGGTTCTCATAAAGAAAACGCCACACACCCATCGGGTGGGGCGCGCCCAGCGCAGCGGCGCGGTGATTGAACCGCTGATGAGTAAGCAATGGTTTGTAAAAACCCGGCCATTGGCGGATCAGTGTCTGGCCTCCCTGGACGCCGGAAAAATCCGTTTTGTGCCGGAGCGCTGGACCAAAGATTATGTGCGCTGGCTGACCGATATTCAGGACTGGTGCATCTCGCGTCAGTTGTGGTGGGGCCACCAGATTCCCGCCTGGCATTGCGACGACTGCGGTGAGATCACGGTGGCTGTAGAAGACCCCACACAATGTGCGCATTGTGCTTCAGGCAATATCCGCCAGGATGAAGACGTGCTGGATACCTGGTTCTCCTCCGGCCTGTGGCCGTTCAGCACTATGGGCTGGCCGGATGAAAGCGCCGGGGACTTCCGTCAGTTTTACCCCACCAGTGTGCTGGTCACCGGGTTTGATATTATCTTCTTCTGGGTGGCGCGCATGACGATGTTCGGCGAATCGCTTACCGGTCAGAGCCCGTTTCACACCGTTTATATTCACGGCCTGATCCGCGATGAAAAAGGCCAGAAGATGAGCAAATCCAAGGGCAACACGGTGGATCCGGTGGGCATGATTGACGAGATTGGCTGTGATGCCTTCCGCTTTGCGCTCACCAGCCTCATTACCTACGGTGGGCAGGATATTAAACTGGCCAAGGATAAGTTTGAACTGGGCCGTGTCTTCACCAACAAACTGTGGAACGCCTCGCGCTTTGTGCTGATGAATCTGGAAGGCGTGGATGATCAACCCATTGATGCTGCATTGCTGAGCACGATGGATCGCTGGATGCTCAGCCGATACCATGCCGCTGTACAGCAGGCCAATACCTTGCTGGGCGAGTTTAAACTCGGTGAACTGGTGGACGTGCTGTACGAATTCACCTGGAACGCCTTCTGTGACTGGTATGTGGAATACGCCAAAAAACAGCTGAAAGACGATCCGGCCATGGCGGCCAACACGCGTCGTATTCTGCTCAGTGTGTTGAGCGGGATGCTGCGCCTGTGGCACCCGGTAATGCCGTTTATTACGGAAGCCCTTTACCAACAGCTGCCGCATCAGCCGACGGAATCCATTGTGATTGCGCCTTACCCGAAAGCTGACGCCACGCTGATTGATGAGACGGTGAATGACACCACTGATTTTGTGCTGGCGGTGGTGCGCGCCATTCGTAATTTGCGCCAGCAGTATGGCGTGCCGCACCCGCAACCGGTGGCGGTGACGGTGGAAACCGTCGATGCTGGTGAGCGGACTGCACTGGAAACCAACCGCGATCTCATTGCGCACTTTGTGCGACTCTCTGAGCTGACCGTTGTGGACAAACTGGAGACCATGCCTGAGGACGTGGGTCTCAACGTGCTGGGTCGCGCGCGGATCCTGATGTCTCTGGCCGGGCTGATTGACAAGGATGCCGAGCGGGAACGCCTCACCAAAAAACGCGATGAACTGACCGCCGAGAAAGCCAAAATTGATGGCATGCTGAACAATCCGGGCTTTGTGGCCAAAGCGCCGGAAGCCGTGGTGGCCAAAAACCGCGACCGCCTGGCCGAAATCGATCAGCAGCTCAGCGCCTTAACCGATCAGCTGACCGGACTGGGGTAATCAGCCCTCAGCAGCGATGCTGCCGCTGGGATGTTGCTGCCCTGCGCGGCGGGCTTTGGCCGGTTTTGGTGGCCAGAGTCGCTTCACTACTGGCCAGCGACCGGCGCTGGGTTGACGAATTTGAGAAAGGACCGCTTCAGCCCCATCGTTCTGAGGCCGGTAACTGCTCGGATCAAGCAGTGCTTCGGCGCGTTGCCAACGGGGCAGGCGATGTTCCTGGTGCCTGACCAGGGCATAGTGGGGGTTAAATGAACCCAGGCGGTAGCGTATCACCCGATGGACCAGCGTTAGTGGGTTGTCTGTTCGCAGATCGGCATTACTCCCGCGTTCCAGAGGCTGAAGCAGATAGGTGTTGGGGCGGGTGAAGCGGGCGGATGTGGATGTCATGAGGATATCGGTTTGGGCTTGTTGGGCGCTGTAAGGGCTTAAACACCCTGAAGCCCGGCTTGTGCGCATTCTTGAGGTGTGTCCGTTTTTAATTGATAATAATTCTCAGTTAAGGAATGTTTTGAGCCACCCGTGACCCACGCTGTCGTCACCCACCAACCCATGGATGAGTCCATCCCCTTGGACCAGGCCCCGCCCGGTATGCGCGTGTGGATTCATCAGATTCCCGACCCTGAGACGGCCACGCTGGCTTTGCGCCTGGGCATTGCCGAAGGCCAGCTGGTGGGCGTGGTGGCCCGCGTGCCTGGCGGCCCGGTGGTGCTGGCCTGCGGGGATGTGGAAGTGGCTCTTGGAAGACCAATAGCCCGACATATTGCCGTCCGCCCCGTCCGGGAGGCGAAGGCGCGATGAGTACGATACTCCGGCAGCCTCCAGCGCTCTCCGGCAGCGCGCCGGCGCAAATTCTCAAACCGGCGACGTCGCCGCCCGCTGCAGTCCGGCAGATTGTGCTGGCCGGCAACCCCAATGTGGGTAAAAGCCTGTTTTTTAACGCGCTGACCGGCCAGTACGTCAACGTCTCCAATTTTCCCGGTACCACGGTGGATATCCCCCGCGGTGTGCTGAAGCCCATGATGCCCTGTGCCCCGGCAACGACTGCGGCGCTGCAGGACGCCCAGCTGAAAGACAGCCCGGGCGTCTATGGCCTTTCCATGCTGACCGATGAGGAGCGTGTGGCCACGCAGGAAATCATGGCCGCCGATGTCATTATTAATGTCGTCAGCGCCGTGAGTCTCAACCGCGATCTGTTTCTCACCCAGCAGTTGCTGGATTACGGCAAACGCGTGGTGGTGGCCCTGAACCAGATGGACGAGGCCAACGCCCGTCAGGTTGCCGTTGATGGGGATCGACTCTCAGCATTACTGGGTGTGCCGGTGATTCCCACCGTTGCGGTCACGCAGGACGGTCTGGCCGAGGTGCTGGATGCCCTGCCGGCAGCCGCCACCGGCCTGGCGATGCCCGGCTGCCCCACACCGGAGCAGCTTCAGGATCTTGAAGGTAACCTCGGGAGCCGGATGATCGTTTACGGTCAGCGGCGCGCGCACGTCAACGCCATTGTGGCGCAGGTGGTGCGCACACGAACGGCGGATGAATCGGCGGCCAGCGGTCTGACGCTCTCCCAGCGGCTGGGGAACTGGCTGTTACACCCGCTGGGTGGTTTGCTCAGTCTGGCGGTTGTTCTGCTGGCCCTTTACCAGATTGTGGGTGTGTGGATTGCCGGCGACCTGGTCAATTTTGTGGAAGGCACGCTGATGCTGGGCCGTAATGCTGACGGCACGGCGGCCAGCTTTGTGGGCGTGATTCCGTTGATTCAGCACGCCGTGGGGTGGGTGGTGCCCCAGCAGCACTGGCTGTTTCAGGTCCTGGCCGGTGAGTTTGGCGTGCTGACGATGAGCGTGCAGTATATTTTTGGCGTGCTGTTTCCGCTGGTCCTGGGGTTTTACCTCTACATTGCCGTGCTGGAAGACTGCGGCTACCTGCCCCGTATTGCGGTGCTTTCCGATGGGCTGCTCAACCGGATCGGCCTGAATGGCCGCGCGGTCATCCCGCTTATCCTCGGGTTTGGCTGCGTGACGATGGCGACCGTGGCCACGCGGGTTCTCACCAGTGAACGCGAACGCACGATTGCTTCCACCATCCTGGCCATCACCATTCCCTGTTCGGCGCAGCTGGCGGTGATTATGGCGCTGATGGCCACGGTGGGCCTGAAAGGCTGGCTGGCCTATGTGGGGACACTCTTTGCTGTGCTGGTTACGTTGGGAACGGTTCTCAATAAAGTGCTGCCCGGGCGTTCCAGCAGCCTCATTCTGGATCTGCCGCCCATGCGGCTGCCCATGGCAGGCAATGTGTTCAAAAAATCCTGGATCCGCACCAAGATGTTTCTGCTGGAGGCCGCGCCGCTCTTTCTGGCCGGCTCGCTGCTGGTGGCGATTCTGCAGGTCAGCGGCGGGCTGATGTGGATTCAGACCCAGCTGACGCCGGTGACCGAGGCGTTGCTGCATCTGCCGGGCAAAACGGCCCAGGTGTTTATTATGGGTATGGTGCGCCGGGATTTTGGCGCAGCGGGATTGTTTTTTATGAAGGATACCCTGACGTCGGTCCAGATTATCACCACATTGATGGTGATCACACTTTTTGTGCCCTGCCTGGCTTCCGCCGCCGTGATCTGGAAAGAGCGCGGCATGAAGGAAGGCGTGGTGGTGCTGGCCGGCTCTTGGTTAATTGCCTTTGGCGTGGGCGCAATGCTGGCCCGCATACTGGCGCTGCCCGGCGTGTTTTAAACCCGGTGCCGGGCGCCCCTAACGAACCCGCTTGAGGATCAGGGGTTCTGCGTGATGGGTCATGGTGTTGAATTCCAACGCATTCACCAGATCACCATTGGTGATCTCCAAGGTTACAACCCGCTGAAGTTCCTCATCCACCGGGCTGACGCGTTTAGTGCTGTAAGTTTTGGAGAGGGTTAACGTGCCGACTTGATCAGTGGACCGGGGCCTGACCTGGGACGGCGCAAGTGGAATGCCGACGGCATGACTTCCCAGGAAGGGGTTGTGCACCTCAAATAAGGCGTTCTTAGCAATAAGCTCCTTCAGTTCCGTGTCGGTACTCACCACGTTCAGCCGAAGATTGCCGCGTTCATTCCAGGGAACCGCCATGACTTCCTTGGCTTCACCGACAGCAGGCAGGCTCGTTTCTTCCACAAATTTGTTATCAATGTCTTTGT
Organism: Candidatus Melainabacteria bacterium; assembly: GCA_050247195.1. Taxonomy (GTDB): domain Bacteria; phylum Cyanobacteriota; class Vampirovibrionia; order Vampirovibrionales; family Vampirovibrionaceae; genus JBFWUP01. The sequence continues at coordinate 205,106 of JBFWUP010000003.1, forward strand.
GAATTGCCACCAGTTTGTCGTTTTCGTCCCTCTTTGCGAGTTCCAGCGGATTAATGCCGCTGGCGATGAGCGCACCGGCCGTCATCAGGAGCTCTGTGGTGATTTCAGGTTTGACCGGGGTTGCAGACTTTCCCTGTTCCTTCTGCTGCAGATCCAAGACTTTCGCTGGATCCAGCTCCACCATCAGATATCGTTTGGTATAGTTGTTCAGCTTGTAAATCAGGCGGTCAAAAACCCCATTATCCAGACCAACAATTGTGGCATAGTCGTCCGAAATCAGGATGGCCGGCTTGGCGCCCTGATAGCCGGACATGTCAATGGCCCAGTCTACCGCATGAACGATAATGTTATCCCTGTGCTGAACCCGATCGCTTTGTCGTTGCAGGTAGATCCCGGCGGCATCCACATTGCTTTTAATGGGTTGTTCAAGGGCTTCTATTTCCAGCTGGCCCATGTTGCGCGTACGGACGGGACGCTGTGCCCATTTGGCAAAACGATAGCCCTGAACACCGGTGCTGATACCCAGTTCATATTCGCGGCCCCGGATTTTCTGATAAAGGGATTTGATCACCGGCAGATGAAAGAAGCGGTACTGGATGCGTTTGGCCAGGCTTACCCGGCGCTGCTGAGAAATGAAATTAATGACTTCTGAAACCCTGGCCTCCAGCGGTTCATTTTTTTTCGCGAAGCGCTGGTTGGTCATGTACAGAAATTTCTTGTAGCGACCATCATACGGAATGCTTTTGCCAAACAACGGGGCAAAGGTATCCTTGGGGGAATGGGAGTTCACTCTTGTAAAAGAAGGGCTTGCAGTCCGGGTCTGGGTAGGGCCCGGTGCGGATGTTGGGTATGCTGCAGGATTAAGCATGAGAAGACTCAAACTGGGTAATGGGGACACAGTGAGGGGTCAGTTGCTTAGTGAAACCCGGAAATCGTCATCGCGGAAACTTCGACTGTACCTCACTATACCGCAAACGGGGACTTTCAATGGAGAGGTCATTCAAAAGTAATAAGTAAAAAAATATTTAAAATTGCCAACCTCGTTTTAATGTTAACTTATATTAAGCTGTTGCGACGGGTCTTTTGCACACGGTGTGAACTTTATTGGGGTTTTGTGCGTCGGATACAAAAATCATTACTGATCCATATCTTCTAACCTATAGGAGAATATGGGTAGGCAATATTGAATAAATCGTTCAATTGATATTTCTTAACGTGGAAGATGTCCGGTTATTCTTGGCAGGTGTCACACGTTCCAGTGATTCAATAACAGGATTCGGCAGTATTTTATTGCATTTATATATCGATTGAGGCCTCTGATATATGGTTTCTACTCTGGTGCAGGAAAACCCTTTACTGTCACAGCCAGCAAACCCGCGGACTTCCGCTGAGGATGTCCTGCCGGTTCTCACGCTTGATGAGTCAGTGATGCATTACGAGCTGTTTTTTTATAGGAAGCTCAAGCAGCCTCTTCATACATTACAGGCCGGGATGAAGCGTGTGATTGATTTTTGCGGCGCCCTGGGCGGTATGGTCTTTCTGGCGCCCATGTTTTCTCTGATTGCACTGGCGATTAAACTGGACAGCCCGGGGCCAGTTTTCTACAAGAGTCTGCGGATTGGCAAGGATGGTCGCGCCTTTCAGATGTATAAATTCCGCAGCATGATTCAGGATGCTGAGCTTCAGCGGGCCATGCTCCGGAAAAATCACCGGCAGGAGGGGGCTCTTTTTAAAATCAAAAACGACAGCCGGATTACCCGGCTGGGCCACTTTCTGCGCAAATACAGCCTGGATGAGTTTCCTCAGCTTATCAACGTTCTGAAGGGTGAGATGAGCCTGATCGGCCCCCGCCCCTTTTCACCGGACAACTGCGCCCTGTTTGATGCGCCGTATCACCTGCGGTTTAAAGTCATGCCTGGCATGACCGGCTTGTGGCAGGTCAGTGGTCGCTCCAATCTCAAGTTTGAGGAGGTCTGTAAACTTGACCTTCACTACACTCTGCACTGGAGCCTGATGCGCGACCTGCTGATTCTGCTGAGAACGTTTCCGGTGGTGCTTAAAAAGCAGGGCGCTTTTTAAGCAGAACCCATGGCACTTCATGCTATGCCTTTCGTCAAACATGTCCTACAATTGTGTAACAGCATGATGCAGGATAGAGATGAGTATGATGAAACGTATGGATACACTGCATCCTGTACAGAAGGGCATACTGGTCATAGCCATATTTGTTCTCTGTGCGGGTGGAATATCCTGGGCTGAGGAGCAAACTGCACTGACTGACCCTCAGACGCCACCATTTGAACCCGAGTATACGCAGGTTATTGATACAGAGCCGGCGATCGTCAAGGACAACAGCCCCGTCAATGCCCAGGATCTCTCCGGTAAGGTGATTTATAGTGACGCTTATCAGATTGGACCGGGGGATATTCTCTCCTTTGATGTCTATCTGTCGCCCGATCTCTCGGAACCGAAAATTCGCGTGGGTGAAGACGGCCGGGCTTCCTTCCGGGGCATCGGTGAAATCGATGTTCAGGGGATGACCATTCCTGAACTGCAGGCCAGACTGACGGACAAACTGTCAAAAATTATTCGTCAGCCCATGATTACCGTCGGTATTGTGGAGACCAAGCCAGGCATTGTGTACCTGGTGGGCGCCTTCAAAAACCCCGGGATGTATGAGTTTTCAACCCGCAAAGAGGGCAACGGAGAGCCGCTGGTGCGTGCGCGGATGAATCTGAGCAACGTGCTCGCCAACGCAGGCGGGGTAAAAATGGAAGCCGATCTCAGCCACGTTGAGATTCGTCGTGCCGACGGATCCGACAGTCGGATGGTGGATTACTGGGCAATACTCCGCTCAGGTTTATCTTCGGATGACCTGGTGCTGCGGGATGGCGATACGGTCACCATACCCTCCCTCAGTGAAGAGGCCGGACCCATGACGGCTTCGCTTGATGAAGACGCTTATGCCTTGCTGCTGAACTCGCCGATTGGCCCCAAAACGATACCTGTGCGTGTCAGCGGTGAAATTAAAAACCCCGGACTCTATGAGTTGGAGGGAACCTCCCCTTTTCTTAACAGTGCGCTGACAAAAGCCGGTGGGCTGGAGGAAACCTCCAACAAAACACGGCTTGAGATCCGTCGCAATGTGGGCAACGGGCGCCTGACGTCACTCTTTGTGGATCCGTCAAAAATGGATATCACGCTGCGTCCGAATGATCAGGTGATTGTTTCCCCCAAGAAGCTGGCCCTCGTCGGTGCCCACGGCACCATGATCCGCGATATCCTTTCGCCGCTCAGTCAGATTACGGGGCCGATCTTCTCAACATTATTCTTTTTTAAATAGCTTTGTCCATCCGGGCAGAGCTGCCGTTTCAGAAATCACAGGAATATTCAGGAGCAGACTTATGGTAAACAGGGCAAACGGCCTGTTGGGTGAAGCGTTTCCGGTACAGCCTGAGAGCATGGGCTCCGCGTTTTCGTTGCGTCGGCTGGCCAGGCTGGCCCGCGAGAATGTCACCACGCTGGTGATTATTGCAATTGTGGTGATGGGCTGGGTGACGGCTTATGTCCTGCTGATGTATCAGCCGTCTTATGAATCGTCTGCCTCTGTCATCATCAAGGATTCAGCCATCACCAAGCGCTATGTTGAGTCCGAGCAGTATTACTCCCTGAAAACAACGACATCCAGCAACAGCAGTCCGGTTTTAAACACGATGAAGCTGCTCTACTCCAGCCCCATCTCGGAGTCCTTGTATCTGTTCTTTAAAACCAAATACCCCGAGGAACTCCGCAAACGGAATGTTGATGATCTGGAAGGCTGGCAGGAATTTTACAAAGATGGATCGGATTTTCTGTCTTCCAAAAATATTCCGGGCACTGACATTATCACAATCGGCTTTGTCTGGACTGACGCCAAAATCGCCCGGGCCGCCCTGAAACACGTGGTCAGCAGCTTCAAGGCCGCCAGTCTCTCGGTTAACCGGGCGGAACAGGAAGACCGGGCAAAATACCTGCAGGGCAAAACGGCTGACCTGCGCGTGCGCCTGGATGCCGTGCGCACCACATTGAGCGGATACCAGCAGAATATGCATGTGGTGAATTCCGACGAGGAGAGTCTGAATCTCTCATCCAGCCGGCTGACGCTGAAAAACCAGATTGCCCAGCTGAATGCCCAGTTGCAGGGGAAAATGGCTGAAAAAGAGCGGTATGAAAAAATGCTGGGCGTCACCCCGGACAAAGCCATTCTGGCGACCTCCATCGGTCTGAACAGCCAGCTGACGGATCTGCAGAAACGTCTGTATGAAAAGAAGCAGAAATACGCAGAACTGATCAGTTATTACACCGAGCAGGCGCCCCAGGTGAAACAGGTGCAGTCGGAGATCCGGCAGATTGAAAGCAATATCGATTCGGAACTACGCCGTACGCTGGGAGACCGCTACACCCCGGATGCACGGGATCTGCTGAGTGTGACGGACAGCAACCGGGCCAACCTCATTCAGAACATGGTGACGGCCGAGGCCGAGGTCAGCAATCTGAAAAATCAGGTTTCCACCCTTCAGGGGAGACTCGGTCAGCTGGAAGGCGATATTTACCGGATTCCCGAGACCTCCCAGAATATCACCCGTCTGCAGGAGGAGGAGGCGTCCCTCAGCAAGGCGCTGGACACCATGCGTGAACGGACCATTGAGGCCAATCTGCAGGAAGCGCAGACACTGAGCAATGTTTTTATTGTGGATGAGCCGACGGAACCGTTTAAGGCCCGATTCCCCCGGCAGATACACCTGTTTCTGATGGGGATTGCCGGCACCTTTATGATCTGGTTTGCAATGATTCTCCTGAAAGCGCGTCTGGAGCCTGTGCCGGTGCTGACCGTGGTGTCGCCTTCGGACAGTCCGACCATTACCGGTCTTCAGCCGGTTTCGGTTCGTCCGCCAGCGGAGGCGAAGGTGCCGGACTAGTCCGGGGCCCCTTTGGCCCTGTGCCTGAAACCATTAGGTGATCACGCAATGCAGAAGATACTGGGGAAACAACTGATTCATCCTTGGCGGGTCTGGGGACTGGTCCTGCTGGCTGGGGTGGCGCTGCCTTTTGTGTTGTTCGGTATCGCTTCTCAGTATGATGTTTCCCTCCCCGGCGTTTTCCACGATACCCGGTGGTTGGCGCTTCTGATTGGCGTGCCGGTGTTGCTTCTGATGGTCGGCTACTATTACGAGACCATTAGCACGCGCCCACCGGTTTTCTGGCTGTATTTTTTTGCTGTGTTCTGGCAGGTTGTGACATTTATAAGTCGTTGGCTAATTAATACTGTGGGTTTAGATCTGCATCTTCGAATGCTATTAATTTTATTGCTTGGCATTCCTTTAGTGATATATGTTTTTCGTTTTGGTGGTGAGCTATTAAAGCGGTTGCCACCAATTGGGTTTTTTTTATTATTTCTTTCAGTGGTTGGTTTCTATTATTTTTTCTTTAATGCTGATGTTCAGGATCTTAGCATTTATCGTGAGGGTAGTTGGTTACAAGGTAACCTAAGCATTGAAAAGATAATTTGTTTTTATTTTACACTTTGTGAATTAGTTATTACTCCAGTATGTGTTTGGAGGCATTCAGATCCTTATAAGCTATTTGATCGACTAAACTTTTGCTTGATGACGTTTGTCTCGCTGGCTTCTATTGTCTTTCTTATAGGGTTTCCGTTTCACTTCTTCAGTGTCGAATTAGATGGCTTTACAAGGACTGAGGGATTTTTAGGTCATCCCAACCTATATTCCCATCAGATGGGGATTTATGTGGTCTATCTGCTCGGACTTTTCTGTTATTACCAGAATGAAAACGCGCACCGCATGCCGCGCTGGTTTTTATACGGCGCGGTGGGCATCAATTTGATCGGCTTTCTGATTGGCTTCAGTAAAACCGGTTTTATCGCACTGGGGTTGGCGGCCCTGTGGGTATTGGGCACCAATCTGGCCATTCCGGCCGTGCGTCGCGCTTTCTGGAGCGCCGGTGCCGTGATTCTCCTGTTGCTGATGGCCGGCATAGGTGCCTTTGAGGCTATCAGCGGTAAGCGTGTCCTTCAAATCATCACCGATCGCATTAACGACCCGCAGAGCCTGAACACACGGATGGGCCGCTGGAACATGCTACTGGGCTCCATGGATTTTTCCCATCTGCTGACCGGGCATGGCCATACGGCGGCCAGTGCGATGATTCGTTTGCAAAACTTTAATGATCTTGAAGGTAAGCCAGTTCTTCTCGTTCACAATGGTTATTTAGAACTCTTGTATGACTATGGAATCTGGGGCTTAACACATTTTCTCGTAATCATCTCAATTGTTATTTCTGCCTATAAGAAATGGTTCACGCATAAAAATATGTCAAACTGGGCTCTTTATATGACAGTCATTGGGCTTGTAATTTATTACTTGATTGTAATGATGTGTGACGAAATATTGTATATGAGTTATTCAAGTAATTTATTTTGGATGTTGACTATTCTGATGTTATCTCTCCCAAAGAAGACTGTTCAGTTACAAGAGATTTATGCATGAATCTCTGGAACCGTTTTATGATGGGCAGTGTGACCAGTGTGGCAGGCACTGTGATGCGCACAGCCGTGAACGTTCTCGCCATTCCGCTTCTCATGGCTGTTCTGGGCAGCGATCAGTACGGGTTGTTTGTACTGCTGATTGGCGTTGTCGAGTTGTCTCTGCTGGCCGATCTGGGATTTTCCACCGCGCTGACCCAGATACTGGGCAAAACGCTTTACTCAGGGGATCCTGTGCAGGACGAGCAGGCCCGGCAGGACGCACTGACGCATGAAACGGCGCATGTGCTGGGCATTGGCCAGTGGGTGTATGGGGCCCTGACATTACTGATGCTTGCGGCAGCCATACTGCTGCCCGGCCTGGTGGTGGGGTGGTTTCATCTTCCGCTGCCGGATATTGCTGAGGGCCGCTTTCTGTTTGCCCTGGCGTTTGTGGTGGGCGCCGTATATATTTACAGCTGTTACTTCCGCTCCGTGCTGCTCACGCACTGCCTGCATCAGTGGAATAACCTGGGGGATGTGATCAACTACGTGGGCGGTACCGCTCTGGGCCTGCTGTTTGTCTGGCTGGGCTGGGGCCTGGCTGGTTTTATGCTTGCCCGCCTGCTGGCGGCCGTGGGCATGCTGCTTCTGCTGCGGCGGCAGGCGGCCGTGGCGCAGCGCGAAACACTGTTACTGCCTGCCCGGATACCGTTGACGACCTTGCGACACGTGCTGGGCCTGACCGGTCATGCCGCCATGAACCAGATCAGCGTGATTATCTCCCATAAAATTGACACCTTTGTGATTGCCGCCAACCTGACCCTGCGCTCTGTGGGCTTGTTTGAAATTGTGGTGCGCATCACCGCCGTGATTGCCCATCTGATTACCCGGGTGAGTCAGGGCGTTTTCCCCATTTTTACCTATTACGCCGCCCGTCAGGATCGCGAGGGCGCTCGCCGGTTTTACCTGCAATACAGCAGCCTGATTAACTGGGTGGGTATGCTGGTGCTGATGTGCCTGGCGGTTTATTTCGGGCCGGTGCTGGCTTTGTTTTCCGCCGGAAAATTCGGCGTTGAGGAAACCTGGCCGCTGTTTGCTGTGATGCTGCTGATTGTCTGGAGCGCTATTCTGCAGGGGCCTGCCGGTTTTTACCTGTTTGCTTCGGGCGAGCATCGTTTTCTGTCCGTCTCCGGTCTGGTCACGGCCGGGTGTAATCTGGGGCTCAGCCTTTTGCTGGTTAAGCCCTACGGCGCTCTGGGCGTGGCGCTGGGAACCCTCATACCCCAGGGGATCCAGCATCAGTTTTTTCTCATTGGCCGCAGCAATGCCGGCCTGGGTATCCGCCCCTGGGAATACATCAGTCGGGTGCATCTGCGTTTCTGGCCGGTGCTGGGAGCGGCCTGGGCGGCAATGATGCGGATCGGGGAACTGCCGGGTATGCGTCATCCCGTGGCGATTGTTCTGGTGAGCCTGGGGGTGGCTGCGGCCGCCACGGTGGTTGCCTACCGGCTGGTTCTGCAGGACGGGGAACGCCAGATCATCCGCGATCGGGTGCTGACCCCGCTGTTTTCAGCGCGCCACAACGCAAGGAGTGTAAGCCATGTCTGACAGGCAGACAGAGACAACTTTCAACACACCCGTGAACACGCCGCTGGTGTCCGTGATTATGCCCACCTATAATGCGGCCGCCTTTATTGAGGAATCGGTGCGATCCGTGCTGGCGCAGTCCTATCCCCGTTTTGAGCTGCTGATTGCCGATGATGCCTCCACGGATGACACACCGGCGCTGGTGAGCGCCCTGAACGATCCGCGTATCCGTTATTTCCGGCTGGAGCGTCTCGGCTCGCCGGCCCGGGTGCGCAACGCCGCCCTGCGTGAGGCGCGCGGCGAGATGATCGCGTTCCTGGATTCCGATGATGTTTACCTGCCGGATGCCCTGGAGAAACTGGTTGACGCGCTGCAGTCTCATCCGGACTGGACAGTGGCCCAGGGGTTTAACCTGGTGATGGATGAGACGGGCAGACCGGTGGATATGGATGCGGCGCTTGTTCCGGATCCGCGTGGCGGTTTGCACATGCCGGATTATTTCCGCTTTACGGAGCGCGAAATGGTGCTCGGCCACTTTAACTGCCAGCTGCCCACCATGATGATGCGCCGCGAAACATTTGATGAAGTGGGTTATTTTAACGAACGCCTGTACCGGGTGGAGGATTTCGAATTTTTTCTGCGAATCTGCCGTCTGGGGCTGGAACGCTTTGGCGTGATACCCGAATACATTTATCGATACCGTTTTTATGCCAGCAGCGCCACTCGGGATCCGGCCCGGCTGCAGGATGTGGTGGACAGTTCGCGCGCGGTGCTGGCCTGGGTGTTTTCCGAATTTCAGCTGAAGCCTGAAACCCGCGCCCTGGAGGCGCTGGCGTATGTCAAACGCTACCGTTATCTGGCGGCGCAGCAACTCAAAGCGGGGCATGCCGCACTGGCCAGAAAAATGGTGAACGCGGCGTTCCGGGATCCCAAAATACCGGCCCGGCTCTGTTTACAGGAACTGGCGACCACGGCCCTGCGTACGCTGTTTCCGGCCGGAGTGAATCAGTGGCTTAGTCAATGGCGATGGTCTCAGCGCCATGCCGCTGCGGCGCCGGGTCAGTCACTTTCTCTTGCACACAGCGGAGCCCCCCTCTGATGGAAAAACTCGATAAATGGCTGCTGATTGACTTTGTGGCTTCCCTCTGGAGTACCTGCTGCCTGCGGTTTTCGGATTTGCTGGGCGCTTCCAAGCTGGCCAACCACGTGGTGCGCCCGGCACTGCTGCGCCTGGCGGGCATGCGACTGGACCGGGGCGTGATTCTGAATCCGGGGTGTTCACTGGTTTCTTTCCGGGATCCTTTCCGGGTGGGTGCGCAGACGTTTATCAACCGACATCTCACCGTGGATGCCAAAGCGCCGGTAACCATCGGCAAGTACTGCCTGATTGGCATGAATGTGACCATTACCACAGCCAACCATACCCTGCATATTGTTCCCAACCGCCGACGCCCGGTGGAAATTCCCCGCGGCGTCACCCTGCATGATCACGTCTGGCTGGGCGCCGGTGTGACCCTGCTGCCCGGCGTGACGATTGGCGAGGGTGCCATTGTGGCGGCTGGTGCGGTGGTTAACCGGGATGTCCCCGCCCACACGCTGGTGGGGGGCGTGCCGGCCCGGGTCATCCGGCATCTTTCTGCGGAGATTCAGCCGTTGCCGGCGCCCGGCATGCAACCCGTTCAAACGATGGAGACGCTTCTGCGATGACGATGGCCACACTGAATCCCCCTGCTGAGCAGGGCATGCCCCAGGCCGCCGGGCTCTCCGTGTGGCCGCTGATTTCAGTGGTGACGCCGGTTTACAATGCGGCCGGCACCATCGTGCGTACGCTGCAGTCCGCCATCCGGCAAACGTACCCGCATAAGGAAATCATTCTTGTCATTGACGGATCGCCGGATGACAGCCTGGCGCGGATCCGCGCTTATCTGGACAGCGCCCCCACGCCGCCGGGGTGCACCGTGATGGTGATTGAACAGGCGAATCAGGGCTCCGGCGCGGCCCGCAATGCCGGAATGAAAGCCGCGCATGGTGAATTTATTGCCCTGCTGGACTCGGATGACATCTGGGCCGATGACAAACTGATGCTGGATTACCGGACATGGCAGACCCGGAGCGACCCGCAAACGTTTATTTACAGCAGTTACTATGCGGTGGATGATGATTTCTCCCTGGTCAAAATCCACCCGATTACCCGGGATGAAGGGCATATTGTGGCCTCAGTGATCTCGCGGGAAAGTCTGGTGCTTCCCAGCACGTCCTTCTTTCCCAAAAGTCTGCTGTCCACCATGGGTGACTTTCCGCTGAACTGCCCCGGGCGAGAAGACTGGATGTTTTTCATCCGCATGGCCCTGCAGTTTCCCGGCTGCGCCACCGGTCACCGTTCCACGCTTTACAGGCAGTCTCTCTCCGGGCAGGGTCGTTGCGCAGTGAGTAACTATGAGGCCGCGCTGGAAAAAAACTGGCGCATGGATGACGCACTGGCCAGCCTGATGACGCCGGAGATATATACTATTTTTGAAACCCGGCGAAAAAATAACACCTTGTTTACGTTTTTGATGTATAACTATACTGACTTTGCGAAGCGGTATTATCAGGAAAACCGCGCGCATTTCACCCTCAGAGAGTTAGCTGGCACCACCAAGGGCAGACTGGCGTTGCTCAGCCTGTATACAGGCATCAACCTCCTCTTTGCCTCGCGACTGATTTACCAGGTCGCCACACGAAGTATTCTGGCCCCCTGGTGGAAAGCCAAAATGAACCGTTCATTTGGCGCCATGACTGTCTGACCCCTCTCGTTTTCACCCGGGGTATACATCATGACGCCGCTGCCATACTGCAGTGAGAAAGCCGTGCGTTCCGCAACCACCACCATGAAACTCAGCAGGTATCAGCCCCCGCGGGTGCTGATAGAGGACGTGCCGGTGGACGCCTACGCCAGTGAGGCCGAATTTTTTGATCATCTGGTGGCTCTGATCCGCAAGCCGGAACAGGCGGTGCTGGCCAATCTCAACGTGTACGCCGCCAATATCGCGCATCAGAACCGCCGCTTCCGTGCGTTTCTGCAGTCGGCGGAAATGGTTTTCTGCGACGGCGTGGGTATTGTCTGGGCCTCCAAACTTCTGCCCGGGCCGAAAATTCCGGATTACGTGACGGCTGCGGAATATCTGCCCGCACTGCTGGACCGTCTGTCCGCCGAAGGAATGTCGGTGTACCTGCTGGGCTGGCAGCCCGGCGTCATTGAGACGGCTTGCCGCAATATCGGCTTTCCGCTGGACGGCGACTACAGCGCTGAGAACCCCATTGTGGGCTGGCACCACGGCTACATTCACGATGACCCGGAACTGCAGCAGGCCGTGATTCAGGACATTAACGCCCGTCAGCCGGATCTGCTGATTGTGGGATTTGGCATGCCGATGCAGGAGTTCTGGATTGACCAGCACCGCCATAAACTGACTGTGCGCGCCCTGATGCCTCTAGGCGCCGTGCTGGATTACCTGAGCGGCCGTGTGAAGCGGTGCCCGCTGTGGGTGAAGAAACTTGGCCTGGCCTGGCTGTTCCGGCTGTGTCTGGAACCGCGGCGGATGTTTGACCGCTACGTGATTGGCAACCCGTGGTTTATGGGCCGCATCCTCATGCGCTCCCTCCGGATGCGCTTATCACCGCAGCGCACACAAAATATTCATATTTTTTAATTACCCCGGGACAAAGCCGCTGCGCATCGCCAGTACGGCGGCCTGGGTGCGGTCATCCACGCAGAGTTTCTGCAGAATGCTGTGAACGTGAGCCTTGGCGGTGGCCTTGGTAATCGTCAGCCGTTCGGCGATCTGTGGGTTGGAGAGCCCTTCGACAATCAGGTGCAGTACTTCCATCTCGCGGGCGGTCAGCGGGCAGTCTGCCGAAGGCGCCGGCGCGGCCGTTGACGGCGCCGCGGAAGACGGCGTGCCAGCAAAACGGCCCAGCACCATCCGCGCAATCGCCGGGTCCAGCCAGGCAGTACCGTCTTTCACGGCGTCAATGGCGGTACGCAGGGTTTCCACGCCAATGCCCTTCATACAGTAAGCGTCCGCGCCGGCGGCCAGGGCGGCAAACACGTCCTGCTCGCTGTCCTTGGAGGTCAGCATAATAATGCGCGTGTTGGGGTGGCTGCTTTTAATCTTCTGGGTGGCCTCAATGCCATCCATCTCCGGCAGACCGATGTCCATCAGCACCACTTCCGGGTGGGTGGCGTCGGCCAGGTGCACGGCGCGCTGGCCGTCTTCGGCCTCGCCCACCACGGTAATCCCCTCTTCCTTTTCCAGCAGCATTTTCAGCCCCATCAGGGTCATGGGATGATCTTCAACAAGCAGAACGCGGGTGGTCATGGCGGGCTGGCTTTCAGGCTGACGGAACGCTTTCTCCCATTATACCAATGGATCCGCACTCTGTTTCGCCGGCGCAAAGCCTTCACCGGCTGTCTGAGGGTTAAAACGGGGCAGCCGGACGGAAAACACGCTGCCCTCGCCCACCATGCTGCTCACCTGAATACTGCCCTGGTGGGCATCTACAATCTGCCGGCTGAGATACAGCCCCAGGCCGGAGCCGGAAGACCGTTTCTGGCTGGTGCCCTGGGAGAAGCGCTGAAACAGATGGGGAATGTCTTCCGGTGGGATGCCCCGCCCGTTGTCGTGCACCTGAATCAGAATCTGCCCGTTCTCCTGCACCAGGCTCACATGAATATGACCGCCACGCGGCGTGTGGTGAATGGCGTTGCCGATCAGGTTGATCAGAACGCGCCGCAGTTCCTGTTTGTCTCCCCACACAATGGCGTGCTCCGGGGAAAGGAGGGCTTCCAGGGTTTGTTCGCGGCTGAGCGCCAGCGCGTTGAGTTCCTGTCCCAGTCCGCGGATCATCGGCACGAGATCCACCTGATCAAAAATCAGGGTCTGCCGGCCGGCCTCATATTTGTAAACCTCCAGCAGCACATTCACCAGGCCCAGCATGTCGCGGTTGCTGGTAATCATCATCGTCACCAGTTCCAGCTGCTTCGGGGTGACATCAGGCACCGTGCCGTCCGTGAAGAAGTTCAGCGTCTGTATGGCGGCCAGCAGGGGCGTTCTCAGGTCGTGGGTCAGGGTGGATACAAAGTCATCCCGCAGCCGGTCCATCGCCTTGCGCTGGGTGATGTCGCGCAGAATCACCACATATCCGCCATCTTCCGGCAGGGGTGAGAGGCTCATTTCCAGGGGAATGTTGCCGAGGTAAACCTCCTTCAGGCGCATGCTCTCGCCCGTTCCGGCGGCAATCAGCGGGCTGCCGTCGGCCGTTCTCAGCAGACGATCCAGAGGCATGGCCAGAAGACCGGCGGTCTCCTGCGGATTCAGGTGAACCTGAATCCAGGACTCCGCCTGGGGGTTGACCGAGGTCAGCTGCATGCCGGCATTGAGGGTGATAATGCCGTCGGCGGAGTGCCGGATGATGGCCTGCAGTTTCCGGTAGGTGGCCTGAAGATCCTGCGTGCGGGCTTCCACTAGTGATTCCAGCTGCTGGTTGGTCTGTTTCAGTTCAGCCTGCGTCTCGGAGAGCTGCCCGATGGTCTGGTGCAGATCGCTGAGCAGGTGGGTACGCTCCAGTGCGTTCTCAATGTTCAGCTTCAGCGTGTCGTTGTCCCATGGTTTTTCCATGTAGCGGTATATGCCAACAGTGTTAATGGCGTTTATGGCGCTTTCCTTGTCGGCATAGCCGGTCAGCAGCATCAGCGTGGCATCCGGCAGGCGTTCGCGGATTTGCCGCAGAAAGGTGATGCCATCCATCTCCGGCATGGAGAAGTCCGAGATGACGACATCCGGCTGATCGGTGGCGGCGGCTTTCAGGGCCTCCAGTGGCGAGTTGAAGCACTGAATGAGGTGTTTTGTCTCCAGGCTGAGCATGGTTTTCAGGCTGGCGGTAATCATCGGCTCATCATCCACAATGTAGATGTTGCCGATACGTTCCGGGTGGGTTGGGCTGGCGGGTGTCATTGTCCGTTTGGGGCCGTTTGCAGTAAGATCATGGATGCCGGTCGGTTTACCGTCTTTCCATTATAGCGGTGGATTCACGATCCGGCCTGTGCCCGTCACGCGAATCCTGCATCAAGCCGACCGTTCACCGATGCCTGAAACCGGACAACTCATTGTCATCAGCGGACCCTCCGGTGTGGGGAAGGGGAAACTCTGCGACTTTCTGCAGCGCGCTTTTCCGGCGCTGAATATTTCGGTGTCGGCCACCTCCCGGCCCCGGCGGCCCGGTGAAGTGGACGGGGAAAGCTATTTTTTTAAAACCCGCGAGCAGTTTGAAGCGATGATTGAAGACCACGCGCTGCTGGAGTGGGCTGAATACAACAGCGCCTATTACGGCACCCCGCGCGCTGTGGTGGATGAAGCCCTGAAGCGGGGCGAGCATGTTCTCCTGGAGATTGACGTGCAGGGGGCGATGAAGGTGAAAATGCAGTTCCCAGAAGCGATGCTGGTGTTTATTGCCCCACCCACCCTGGACGATTTGCAGGCGCGCCTGAAAGCCCGAGGACAGAATTCCACCACAGATATTGTGAACCGCATGACGATTGCCCGGGAGGAGCTGACGTATCAGGACTGCTTTGATCACGTTCTGATCAATGGCGATTTTATGGTCTGCAGCCAGTCGCTGATGGATCTGGTGGCCAGCCGCATGGACGGCGTGACGGGTACGGTCTGAATTAAGAGCGGATATTGACGGCCGGGGATGTGTTGCCGGTAAACAGCAGCAGGGGGGAACGCAGTTTGTCGCGATCCTGCAACGGAATCCAGTAATCCTTCACCACCACTTCACTGGTGTGCACCCGCTCAAAACCCAGCGCTTCCAGCTGCGCCTGACTGTCTTTCCAGAAATCAAAGGTGGCCACCTGCAGAATGGGTTTCTGGGCGCTCTGCTGCGCCTGATGCACGCCGGTCTGCAGCAGGGCGTCGAAGTTGTCCGGCCATCCCGGGTGGCAGAGAATTTCCAGGTAGAAGTGGCTGAAATCCTCGCTGAAAATGCTGACGCTGCCGGTCAGGCAGTTTCGCACCGTGTCTTCGCTCAGCCAGCGCCGGGCGATGCGCGGCCGGCAGGGGGCGCTGGGAACGACAGTCACCGGTTTTCTGAAGTCGCCGGCGGGCC
Organism: Candidatus Melainabacteria bacterium; assembly: GCA_050247195.1. Taxonomy (GTDB): domain Bacteria; phylum Cyanobacteriota; class Vampirovibrionia; order Vampirovibrionales; family Vampirovibrionaceae; genus JBFWUP01. Next base: position 220,365 of record JBFWUP010000003.1, read on the forward strand.
GGGCCAGCGACGTTCTGGCCTCAATAGCGAGGGTGTCGTTAAACAGCTGGGAAAGGGCTTCGGCGTCCCGCGTGGTGGCCTCGCGCAGGTGTTTGTACTGGGGCGATTTTTTGAGCAGGTCGGCGGGCTGGGTGTGCTGCCACAGCTGTACCCGGGTGCAGTGCCGGAAACCGGCGGCCTTCAGCAGCGCCAGCGCCTGATCCTGATAGGTATCGACACAGGCCATAAAGGTCTGCACGCCGTTGGCGCCGTAGCGGTTAATCACAAACTGCAGAAGCTGCTGCCCCACATCATAGGCAGGCACATCGGGGTCGAGGATCACATGCTCAATCAGCCAGCGCTGCGCCTGGTGTCCGTCCTTTTTCAGGGAGATCAGCCCCAGGACCTGCCGGGTGGAGGCGGCGACGAAGATGGCCGGCACAAACTGCCAGGCCGGCGGCAGCCACTGGCTGATTTTGTGGACGGGCACATAGAGCTGATTCAGCCGCTGCAGAGAGGCGGCTTCAGAGGGGTTCACGGCATGATCGCGCAGCAGGGCGAGTACCTGCCGCAGTTCACGGTGTCCCAAGGCTTTGATGCGAATCATTGTGCTAAAATCGTGTCACACGCTTGACGGAAACGCCACACCCGCCTGGTGGATGCTTTGCATATTATACCCTGTGGCTCCCGACCGGTTGATTTCCCTGAAGGTGTTTCTTCATGTCCAAGAAGGCGGGCGGCGCCAAAAAAAGCGGCGCCAAAGCCAGAACAACCAGTGTGATAGCCAGAAATGCCAGGGCGTACCATGATTATGACGTGCTGGATGAGTTGATGTGCGGCATTGTCCTCACCGGCAGCGAGATCAAGTCGATCCGCAACGGCAAGGTCTCCATGAATGAAGCCTTCGCCAAAATTGTGAATGGCGAGCTGATGCTGCATGGCCTGTATGTGGCCCCCTATCAGGAAGCCTCATACAACAATCACGATCCCCACCGCATCCGCAAACTGCTGGCCACCCGCCAGGAGATCAACCGGTTGCAGGCCAAAACCCAGGAAAAAGGGCTGGCCCTAATTCCACTGAAGTTGTTCTTCAACCGCGCCTGGGTGAAGGTGAACCTGGGGCTGTGCAAGGGGAAAAAACTGTACGACAAGCGCGATGACATCAAGCAGCGCGACGCCAAAAGAGACATCGAACGGACGATGAAAACGCACCGCTAATCCGGTAGCCTGAGGGTATTCTGACTGACTGGACGCACTCTGGTTCCACTGTCTGGTGGAGAACCCGCCGTCTGACCCGTGCCGCACGCCACACCAAGGATGAGGACGATGCCAAGAATTCCCGAGAAGGATCGCGCCGCTTTGCCCAAGCCGATTCTGAAACAGAGCGCCCTGGGCCTGTATCCGGTCAATGCCGCCACGGTTTCCTGGCTGCACCAGGGGCTGGGCGAAGTGATTGTTGAGCCGAACCCGGTTCAGCCTGCCGAGCCGGCCGCCCAGGAAGGAACGCCGGCCACACCGGTCGTCTGCAGCACCATCACCCTGAGCGATGCGCCGCCAGTTGCAGGGGCAAAGCCGTCCAAAAAGACGACAACGGGTTCTGCGGAGGTATCTCTGGAAGGCCGCGCATTCCGCGGCATGTCCAATGTGCTCTACCGCGGCAGACTGACCCAGGTGGTGCTGGCCATTCCGGACGGCAACGGCCTGAATATCCTGATTCAGGAAATCATGGATCACCTTTACAAAATTGAAGCGATGGGCAGTCTGCTGACCGGCGATCCGGTCAACAGCATGGTGCCCTGTGTGGTGCTGCTGACCCCCGGGGTGATCTACCGGGTGTTTATGGAACGCCTGAGCCAGCAACTGGCCACGCTGAACATGATGCCGGACGGAATGATCGAAGCGGTGAAAAGTCGCATGCTGCGCGGCCTTCTGCCGGCAGAAACGTATCAGTCGGAGCTGATGCAGACCGGCCGAACGCTCGCTTATGTCGCCCGGCCCGCAGAGCTGAAGCTGGCCGGCGGCACCGGCGCCACCCGGACGCTGGTGGCCAGCGTGCTGCAGATGAACGGCGTGAAGGTTTCCAATATGGGTATGGATGCATTCCAGAGCGTCACGGCGGCAGCGGTCTCACCAGAGCGCCTGGAACTGGAACATGCCTTGCAGCATCTGGCCAGTCGTTTACCCGGCGAGCCTGTGTTTGAACCGGCAAAGCCGGTTTCACGGACCCGCCCTAAAAAGGGAATGGCCGATCCTATCCGCAGTGACAACGCTCCGGCGGATACGGCGAAAGATCAGCGCTTTGCGCATCCGCTGCTGCAGTCCGTGATGAAACTGGGACGCCGTCTCAATGTATTTCAGAGCGGGGAATCCTGCGAGGATATTCTGGGGCAGTCCACCCTGCCCATGCTGACCTCACCGCTGAAAAACAGCGCGCCTGTCGATCAGCTGACCCTGCTGGGTCTGGCGCAGATGGCGCATGAGATGGACATGCCTGACGTCAGATCGTTGTACCATCGGGCCATCGAAGACCTCGATCCGTAACCGGCTTACAGGATGTTATCCAGCAGGTTGCCGATATCGGGGATGTTGATGTTGTTCAGTGCGTTATCAATGGCGTTCTGGGCGCGGTCTTTTGCATCATTAATCCGGTCCTGAACGCCACCCAGGGCGCCATCCAGGGCGTCCTGAACGCGCTGGCGGATTGAGTCGCCCAGGTTACCGAGATCCAGGCCGCCATCGTTATTATTATTGTTGTTGTCGTTGTTATTGTTGTTATCTGCGGGCTCTGTGGCCTGGGCTTCCGCCTGGGCCTTCGCAAGACCGGCTGAGGCTGCAGCCGGCGCCGCGTTGGCTGTGGCCACCGGCGATACCGCCGCCTGACCGGGATACATCATCAGCATGAGCTGTTGTGCAACCGTGGCGAAGTTGGGTGTGACCTGTACCGGCAACGCCTGCAGGGCGAACGGTGACAACGGTTGCTGCAGGGGCAGCGGGGAAAACAGGGCGTTATCAATCACGTTGGTGGGCGTAATTGCGGCCACGTTGACGTTCTGCGTGGGGCTGATCGGCACCATCGTGCCAATGTTGGCGGTGGGGGTGAACGGCCCGAACGAAAATGGATTGGTCGTACTCATAGGGTACTCGCTGGCTCTCTCTCTGGGACGGGTACAGGCTGAAAAATGCGTGACGGAGAAGACGGACGTCGGCAGATGTGCTCTCAACAGGAATAAACAGTGCTGTTGCCGCTGAATTGTCCGTAAGGCGAATAAATGTTACAACATTTAAAAAACAATATAATGTGGATGCCGCCACGCCCTGTCCTGTATTCCCCCGTTCGCACTGGCGCGGGGCGCCTTGTTTTCGCTATGATGGGGGGCCACTGTCCTCAATGTTGATATGGAACCCGCCCATGACCCCTCCGACCTCCCCGCTTGTGGCCACCCCCGCCCGTTTTGCCGCCAATGACCATGCCGGCGCGACCGCGTTCAGTCAGCGCAGCGTCTTCTGTGGTGAACTGACCGAGGGGAACCTTCAGCAGACAGTGACAGTGAACGGCTGGGTGGCGGTCAACCGCGATCTGGGCGGCATCACCTTTGTTGAAGTCCGCGACCGCACGGGCGTGCTGCAGCTGGTGGCCGATCCTCAGGTCAACCCGGATGTTCACCAGGTGCTTTCAAAACTCAAAACCGAGGATGTGATTACGGCCGAAGGGGTGCTGTCCGCCCGGCCGGAAGCCACTGTGAATGCAAACCTGACGACCGGTAAGATTGAAATGTATCCCACGGCCGTCACGGTTCTGAACAAAAGCCGTCCGCTGCCTTTTCAGCTGGATGAAACCGTGGATGAAACCATCCGCCTGAAATACCGGTATCTGGACCTGCGCCGCCCGGTGATGTTCCGCAATATTCATCTGCGTCACCGGATCACGCAGGCCATCCGCACGCATCTGGATCAGAAGGGTTTTCTGGATGTGGAAACCCCGATTCTGAACAAATCCACGCCGGAGGGGGCGCGGGATTACCTGGTGCCCAGCCGGGTGCATGCCGGCAAGTGTTTCGCCCTGCCGCAGTCTCCCCAGATTTTTAAACAGCTGCTGATGGTGGCCGGTATTGAACGCTATTACCAGATTGCCCGGTGCTTCCGCGACGAGGATCTCCGGGCCGACCGGCAGCCGGAATTCACCCAGCTTGACCTTGAGATGTCCTTTATTGGGCAGGAGGATGTGCTGGCTTTGGTGGAAGGCCTGCTGAAAGACGTGTTCGCCGTGGCCGGTGTGTCCCTTCAGGCGCCTTTCCACCGCATCACCTGGCATGAGGCGATGAACCGTTACGGCTCCGACAAGCCGGACCTGCGCTTTGATCATGCGTTTGTGGATCTGACGAGTCATTTCAAAAACAGCGAATTCTCCGTTTTCAAGGCGGTGTCCAACAGCGAACGCGGGGTCATTAAGGCGTTGCGGGTCCCCGGTGCAGCGGAATACTCCCGCAAGGAGCTGGATGATTTGCAGGATATGGCGCGTGGTTATGGCGCCAAGGGTCTGGCGTATATTCTCTACACCGCCGAAGGCGCCAAGTCACCGATTCTCAAGTTTATGAGTGACGCTGAACAACAGGCTATCCTGAGTGAAACCGGCGCCCAGCCTGGTGATGCCGTGTTTTTTGCCGCCGATGATCTGGTGAAGGCCTGCACCGTGCTGGGCCGGTTCCGCCTGCATTTTGCTCACCGCCACGGCTGGATTGCCGACGATCGTCACGAGATTTTGTGGGTGGTGGATTTCCCCATGTTTGATTTCACGGATGGCGTTCTCTCGCCCAATCACCACCCTTTCACGGCGCCCAACCCGGAAGATGTTTCCCTGCTGGATTCACAACCCGAGAAGGCGCGCTCGCTGGGGTACGACGTTGTTTATAACGGCGAGGAAATCGGCGGCGGCTCCATCCGGATTCACCAGTCCGATCTGCAGGCGAAAATCTTCACCCTGCTCGGACTTTCCGATGAAGAAGCGCGTGAAAAGTTTGGTTTCCTGCTGGATGCGTTTCAGTACGGTACCCCGCCGCACGGTGGGCTGGCCCTGGGGCTGGATCGCATTGTCACGCTGCTCTCAGGCAGCGACAGCATCCGCGAGGTCATCGCCTTCCCCAAAACCAATGCGGCGGTGTGCCCCATGACCGACGCGCCCTCCGGCGTGGATGAAACCCAGCTGCGCGATCTGCATATGAAATGGGATCTGCCGAAACCTCAGGCCGCCCCGGTCAGTTAACAGATGTTACCCGAGCCTTTATCCTTTGAGAAGCCTGGTTTGTGAGGCTTAGTGAAATTTCATCTGCAGGCGGCTGCGCTGATCGGGTGTGAGCTGCTGCTTTTTCTTTAAAAAGGTCGTCATGGCGGCTTCCTGCAGCTTGGATTTGTTGGCCTGAATACGGCGCTGCAGCTCCTGAATCTTTCCCTGATCCGGGTTGGGTGAACTCAGTTCGCGCATCAGGTCGGCTTTATCCCGCTCCACCTGGGGCAGCAACTGCCCGCACAGGCGTTTCCATTCGCCTTCCAGCTGGTTAATCTGGGTGGACTGATCCGAATTGAGATTGAGGCTGACCCAGTCCACGTTGAGCGGGTCGGCCGCCAGCACGGGAGAAGAAATGCTCAGCAGGCCAAGCGTCATTACAGCGGCCAGAAGCAGGTGACGCGGGTTGCGGAAGGGATGCGTGATCGTCGGCTTATTCATAAGGCGTTCAGCGGGTTTCTCATTCTCTATATAACAATTGGATTAAGGCCCCAGAAGGATCTGCAGTTCGCTGGGTGAAAGCTCTTCCTGAAGGGTGTTGAACAGGTAAGCTTCCGAGGAGGGAATATCTCGGGCGCCACCGCCGGGCGAAACCTCGCCGTCCGCGTGGTACGCCATCGCCTCACCGGCGGCGGCATTCTGGCTGTTGTCCATCAGCACCACGTCGCCGGCGCCTAAATTCCCCATCGGTACGGAAGCGATTTCCTGTGAAGCCGGTGACGCTCCCAGGGGCAGGAAGTTTCCGGTGATCTGCTGGAGTTGGGGGAATGCCAGAACAATCAGGCTGATTGCGGCGACCAGCGGAACGGCAAGCCAGGTTTTTTTACCTGTTGCGTTGCCGGGCCGTTTACCGGCAGCGGTTCTGGATCCCGGGAAAGGCACCACATTCGTCTGGGGCTCGTTTTCGGGGGGGGCCTGCACACTGGCTTCGTCAGTCGCCAGGGCGTTGGCCACGGCCGGCCAGAAGTCGGGGGCTGTATCAGCCTGCTGTTGTCCGCTGGCGCGCAGGGCGTTTCCAATCTGGCGCCAGTCAGCAGCGGTTTCAGCCAGCGGCGGGTTGGCGGCCATCTGGGCTTTGACGACAGCTGCTTCGGTCATGGCCAGCTCGCCATCCAGGTAGGCCGAGAGCGTCATCAGCTCTTCGTCAAGCTCACAGTCTTCGTCGAGCGTTTCATCGTAAGGGGTTGGGTCGGCTGCAAACGCCGCCATCACACTGGCGGCCACATCAACGGAACAGGCATTCTCAAGGCGGTAGCCGAAATTTTTCAGCGCATCGGAAATCTCACCCACATCAGCCAGAAGCTGGTTGGCGCCCGCGTTTTGGCTGAGCTGACGTTCAAAAACCTCACGCTGTGGGTCTGTGGAGGCCACTTCACCGTCGTAATAGGCGGAGACGAACTCAGGGTCGGGGTCCAGCGGGGTTGCCTGCAGGTCGGTATTCATCTGGCGGGCGATTTCAGGCCACATATCCGTCTGGCCGTCTGCGGGAATGGGAATGGTTTTGACAAACTGCTGAAAAGCGCTGCGGGCCTCCAACAGGCGGGCGTACATGGCCATGTATTCAGGGTAGCGCTGCATCAGGCCAGCCAGCCAACTGCCCATGGCTTCATCCAGTTGACCATCCAGGTACTGGGAAATCAGCATCTGGATCTCATATTTATCCAGCGGGTGCTGGTCGTCGAATGTGGGTTCGTCCGTCGTCATGGCAAAGTAGCGGGCACGGGGTGCCTTCCGTTGTCTTGCTTAACCTATCCGATATACAAGGGTTTGGGTAACCTACCTGGTTGTGTTGACTGTTGAGAAGGGGGTTTTGTTCCCATCTGCAGAAAAAAATCGTCTGAAAACAGCTGACCAAAGGCATCCGTTTGTCTAAAAACGGAAAATGCCCGCCTATACGCCCTCCTGACGCAGGTAAGGCTTGAGATCCTGCTGGAGCTTGAGCCGGGCGCGGGCCAGGCGGCTTTTTACCGTGCCGATATTGGTGCTGGTGATGCTGGCGATTTCCTCATAGCTGAGACCCTGGAGTTCCCGGAGGACAATGATGGTGCGGAACTGCTCGGGCAGAGCCTCGATAGCCGTCTTAATGCGCTGATCCAGCTCGCTCTGGAGCATCTGCTGGTCCGGCATGGAGGAATCATCCGGGACGTCACGGGTATTGGCCCGGCCGGAGTCATCGTCATCAAACGGGGAGTCGTCCATGGAGACGGTCTTGAGCTGCCGGCTTTTTTTGCGCAGTTCATCGTAGAACAGGTTGACGACGATCCGGTTCAGCCAGTACTTAAAGGTGGCCGGATTGCGCAGGGACTTGATGGAACGGCACATCCTCAGCAGCGCTTCCTGCGTCAGGTCATGGATATCCGTGCGTTCCGGCGCCAGCTGGTAAAAGGAGACGTAGACCAGCTTCTGGTTCCGTCTCACCAGTTCTTCCAGCGCCTTCATGTCATCGCCCTGGGCTCTCAGGATGAGATCCTCGGTTTCCAGCTGGGATACCGGCGTATGGGGACTGGCGGGCTGGCCTTCTTTGGGGGTAACCGTCACAACAGCGCTCTCAGAAACTCGTTATACGGGGCAACACGGGCATTGTAACACAGTCGGGGCTTCGGGTCTGACCACATCGTGCGGCTATTGCTTCTTGGTGCGATGCAGGGCCAGCTCCTGTTTGAAGCACCAGCCCACCAGCGCTGTGCGGTCCTTGTCGGGTATGGTGTCGAACTGGCAGGCCGCCACAAAGAAATCATGGTTGCCCGTATGTTCCGGGTTCTCCCGGCTGTACAGAATTTTGGCCGGAAAACGGACGACTTCTTCACCCTCGGCAAGTTGCATGAGGATAATAATGGGTTTGTCCTTGGTGAACAGCTTGGCGCAGGCGAATTTAATGCCCCCGCCGCCAACATCCACGGTGACGCCATTGATGGGTTGCCAGCGCTCGGGCTGTTTGGGATCGGGCTGATATTCCAGCCGGATGGGCACGGCAACTTCAACGCGGATATACTGACGCTGCTGAATTTTTTCAACCGCCGTATTCTCATCGTAATGCAGTAGCAGGGTATTGCCGGTATTTTCAGCCCACTTTTCAGCGGTGGGGTAAAAAATAATGGCGTTGTTCCGGGCATACGCCACCACACCCACACAGGCTCCGGGAGAAAGGCGTTTCTGGACCTGGGCGACGTGGCTGACGGGACAGTTGATTAAAACCCGGTTGAGAAGGACCTGATGAACGGAACCCGAGAAGGTATAGCCTTCATCATCATCGGCACTGCCCTCTTCCCACACCGTGACGTCCACGCGCATATTGGGCGACAAGGTATCCCGAATGCCCATGACAACGGTGATTCCTCTCCGTATTCCACACAACGCAACGGTGGAGGTAAGTCACCTCCCGTTAGTGATGGTACCATCAATCGGGGAAGGGCGCCACGGCTATTGAGCGAGGGAGTCGGTCTGCCCTGTAACCGGGTTGGTCATGGTGGCCTGTGCAGGGGTTTTGCGAATATACATACGCAGGGCTTCTCGGATCAGCTCACTGCGGGAGCGTTGTTCGGCTTCGGCAACCTCATCAATGCGTTTCAAAAATTCTTCCTTCATGGAAATCAGCACACGAGCCATGGCGGTTTTTCTAACCTTTCAGAGAACTTCCAATGTGATCATAAAATCAGAGTTACCGGGGGATATCGAGTCAACCTCGAAAAAAGCCTTACAATCGATATCTCAATGTAGTAGGTTTGGTATGGGATTGCAACATGGTCCGAGCGGATAACTTACAATCCTGTTACAAAACCGGGGGGCAACCGTATCATTCCCAGTGATGCCGCGAGCGGGGGAATGTTCCGCCCGGGCATTACGCCCGGGCGGAATGAGACTAGACGAGGAACGGAATCAGCAGCAGCGCCACGATGTTCAGGATTTTGATGACCGGGTTGATTGCCGGACCAGCCGTATCCTTGTAGGGGTCGCCCACAGTGTCTCCCGTCACGGCCGCAGCGTGCGCCAGGGAACCCTTGCCGCCGTTGTGACCATCCTCAATGTATTTTTTGGCGTTATCCCAGGCGCCGCCACCGGAGGTCATGGAGATGGCGACGAAGATACCCGTGACAATGGAGCCCACCAGCAGGCCGCCGATCATTTTGATGGCGCCGAAACTGTTGTGGGGAACCAGCGTGTTGCCAATAATCAGCATCAGCACAGGAATCACCAGCGGCAGCAGGGCGGGCATCATCATCTCGCGCAGGGCGCTCTGGGTCACAATGTCCACACAGGCGGCGTAATCCGGTTTTTCGGTACCGTTCATAATGCCGGGTTTCTCTTTAAACTGGCGGCGGACTTCCACCACCACCTCGCCACCGGCCTTGCCGACCGCTTCCATGGCTTTGGCGGCAAACAGGTAGGGAATCATCCCGCCGACGAACAGGCCGATGATAACGTACGGATCGCCCAGTGAGAACAGGGCGTTCAGTTGCGTCATATCCAGCAGCTGGCTGGCGGCATGGTGGGCCTCCTTGGCCGCGGCGTTGAGATCCTGAATGTAGGCCGAGAAGAGCACAATGGCTGCCAGACCAGCGGAACCGATGGCGTACCCCTTGGTCACGGCTTTGGTCGTGTTGCCCACGGCATCCAGCGGATCCGTGATGGCGCGGACCTTGGGGTCCATTTCGGCCATCTCGGCAATCCCGCCGGCGTTGTCGGTAATAGGCCCAAAGGCGTCCAGGGCAACGACAATGCCAGCCATGGAGAGCATGGCCACGGCTGCAATGGCGACGCCATACAGGCCACCGGCAAAGTAGGACAGAAGAATACCGCCACAGATTACGATGACCGGCGCGGTCGTGGCTTTCATCCCTACGGCCAGGCCGGCAATCACGTTGGTGGCGTGGCCCTGCTCGGAGGCGTCGGCGACGTAGCGGACCGGCTTGTGTTCCGTGGACGTATAGTAATCGGTGATCCAGACCAGGCCGAGGGTGACGAGAATACCAACCAGGTTGGCCATAATCAGGCCCACGTGATCAATCGTGTTGCCCAGGCCGGTAAAGCCCTGATCGTAGAATTTAAACGTGACGCCGACAATCAGCATGCCGGAAATCAGAATGGCGGTATACAGGCCCTTGTACAGCGCCTTGATGGGGTCGTTGTCCTTGCCGATTTTGACGACGAAAACGGCGGCGATGGAGGCCAGAATGGACAGGCCGCCAATCATCAGCGGGTAGGTCACGGCGTCCGGGGATTTGAAGAGCAGGTTGCCCAGAAACATAGCGGCAATCGTGGTCACCGCGTAGGTTTCAAACAGGTCGGCGGCCATCCCGGCGCAGTCGCCCACGTTGTCGCCCACGTTGTCGGCAATCACGCCCGGGTTGCGCGGGTCATCTTCGGGGATACCGGCTTCCACCTTGCCCACCAGGTCAGCGCCCACGTCGGCGGCTTTGGTGTAAATACCGCCACCCAGCCGGGCAAACACGCTGATGAGGCTGGAGCCGAAAGCAAGACCAATGATGGCGGGGAAGAGATCCGGTCGGTCGGCCACCAGGGAGTGGAAAAACGCCACGCCCACGAGAGCCAGACCCACCACCAGCAGGCCGGTGACGGAACCGCCCTTGAAGGCGACGTCCATGGCTTCCTTCATCCCTTTGGTGGCGGCTTCGGCGGTGCGAACGTTGGCCTTGACGGAAACGAACATCCCGATATAGCCGGCCAGACCACTAAGGAAAGCGCCGAGTAAAAACCCGCCGCAAACATACATGGCGTATTCAGCGGTTTTCAGTTTGGCGAACACCACAAACAGAATAATCGTCAGCACAATGGCCGTGATGGTAATGGTGCGGTACTGGCGGTTCATGTACGCTTTGGCGCCGTCCTGAATGGCTTCGGCGATTTCCTGCATTTTAGCGGAACCGGGGCTCAGTCCGACGATCCAGTGACGCAACATCAATCCCACCACAATGGCCAGAAAGCCACATATCATCGGGAAAAAGCTCATGCCAGGGGTCTCCTTGGTTGATTCGTTAAAAGCTGAAACTGACGAAGTGGGTAAAGCGGCTGGTGGCGTCTGACAGTGCAGACCAGCTGACATCTCAATCCACGTCCTGCCGCCGCAGAACGGATCCCCATTAAAGCAAAAACATGGATTTTGTGTCGGAGATATCTCATGGATGCCCGATTCAGGAGGTTCCGGCGGATATCTTTGTTAATAAACAGATACAAACCGTCCGGGGCGGATGCCCTGAGGCGGGGCTGCTGTTAATGAGTGGTCCCCTTCAACACCGCCACATCGGGCAGGTTGCGGTACAGCCCCTGGTAATCCAGTCCACGGCCCACCAGAAACTCATTCGCCACTGTGAAGCCGGTAAAATCCGCTTCAAACGGCGTTTCCCGGCGTTCGGGCTTGTCCAGCAGCACGGCGGTTTTCAGCTGGTTCATCTCCGGATATCTGTCCTTCAGCGCGCCGGTCAGGTGGGTCAGTGTATGGCCGGTGTCCAGAATGTCCTCCACAATCAGGACATCCCGCCCCGAAAGGTCGGGCAGATGATCCAGACTGCCGTTGACGCGACCCGAAGAGGTATCGCCGTTGCCGTAGCTGGAGAGGGTGACCAGTTCCAGCTGGCAGGGCATGTTCAGCTGTTTGATGAGATCCGACGTGAAGACCAGCGCCCCTTTCATCACCCCCAGCACCACCAGAGGGTCAGAGTCGGTGAATGTTCGGTTAATCTCGCCCGCCAGTTCACGCACCCGGTTATTAATCCGTTCATCGCTCAGACGGACTTCCAGTCTATTCTCAGCGGCTGGCTGCGGATGCTGAAAAGCGACAGTATCGCTGTGTGGGGCGGATGCAGCCGACTGACCAAACGAAGGCGCCGGCACTGCCCGGCTGGCCAGGGTTGGCCGGGAAAAGTTCATACTGACGTTCAAAATGCAGACCTCGGGATGCGGAATACCGGCGGATTAAGCGGGCACCGCACGGCGTTGTACGCCAGCCAGTTCCTTCTGGGCCAGGGCAATGCCCATGTCAAAGGCTTCCAGGTTTTTGGCCAGGTGTTTGGGGGGAACTTTTTCCTCAATGGCTTTCAGCATGTTCTCTTTGGTCAGTACCTGGGAGACATCCTGAATAATGCCGAGGCAGATCATGTTGGACAGCAGCACGTTGCGGAATTCCTTCTTCGCCATTTCCACCACGGGCAGTCGGCAGAAGGTGCGGTTGGCTTTCATGCTGTCATTAATGTCGGTCACCAGGTTGGAATCCAGCAGGACAATGGCGTCATCGGCCACGTCGTACCAGAACTTGTTGAAGGAGCTCTGGGCGATGGCCATGAAGTATTTGACGTTGCGCGCCTTGGGGTAGAGGATTTCGGTGTTATCGATAATCACGTCCACCTTGGTGGGGCCGCCCCGCACCTGGGAGCCGTAGGTCGGGCTCTGAATGGCGTACAGACCCTGGTGGAAAATGGCGGCCTGCGCCATAATATCCGCGCCCAGAATGATGCCCTGACCGCCGACGGCGCACAGGCGGCCTTCAAAGAGGTGCTCTTTTTTGGGTGGGCTGTTGTGATCGGTCATGATGGTGTTGGCTCCTGTGGATACCGGGGCTGTTACCGGTGAAAATGCTATTTGGAGGGACTGGCGGCTTTCTGGGCGGCTTTGGCCACAGAGACAGCCACAATGTTCTCGTGGTAGTTGCTGGCGTACTCGGGGCGTTCCTTGTCGTGATGCAGCACGCCGAGCAGCTTCTTACCGGTGCTGGCGGCTTCATCCTTGTTAAAGGTGGCCTTCTCGTTTTTCATCCAGTTCACCAGCTCATACGGATCCGGGTGCTCGTTTTTGCGGCCCCAGTTTATGTGGCAGTTCGAGAGGATTTCCACCACGGAGAACCCGTTGTGATCAATCCCCTGGCGGATGGCTTTGTCCATCTGCACGGGCGCGGCCACGGCGGTGCGGGCCACAAAACTGGCGCCGGCGGCCACGGCCAGGTCGCAGGCGTCAAAGTTGGGTTCAATGCTGCCGCGGGTGGTTGTGGGGGTGTGGCTGCCGGAGGGGGTTTCCGGGGAGACCTGGCCACCGGTGAGGCCGTAGGTGAAGTTGTTGACGATCAGCACCGTGAGGTCGATGTTGCGGCGGCAGGCATGCAGAAAGTGGTTGCCGCCGATGGCCAGGCAATCGCCGTCGCCGCTGACGACCACAATCTTGGCTTTGGGTTCGGCCATCTTCATGCCGGTGGCAAATGCCAGGGCGCGGCCGTGGGTGGTGTGCACCGTGTTAAAGTCCATGTAGCTGGACATGCGGCCTGAGCAACCAATGCCGGCGACAATGGAAATCATGTCACGATCCAGCTGCAGGCTGTCCAGCGCCCGGATCAGGGATTTCATAATGGTGCCGTCTCCGCAGCCTGAGCACCAGAGGGTGGGCATTTTGTTCATGCGGAGGTAATTTTCGTATTGGACTTCAGCCAGTTTGTTGCTCATCGATTTTGGTTTCCTTCTTGGCTTGATGATGGGGTCCGTTTCCCCATTCGGGGGTCCTCATCCCTAGGGCTCGTTCCTCGCCCAGGCCTGAAGACCCTTCCCTGCTAGGCCATGCAGGGTTGTTTGCTTTCGGCCTGAATGGCCGCGAGAATTTCGTCAGCGGTCAGCATGGTGCCGTCATACTTGGGCACCAGGGTGATGTCTCGGTGCAGGATGCGCTCCACTTCCAGCGCCATCTGGCCCATGTTCATTTCGGCCACCACCACTTTGCACTTGCCTTCGGCGGCGCGCTTCAGCGGCTCAATGGGGAAGGGCCAGAGGGTGAGCGGACGGAACAGACCGGCTTTAATCCCCGCCTCGCGGGCGATGTTGACGGCCTCCTTGGCGGAGCGGCCCATGGAGCCGGTGGCGACCACCAGGACTTCGGCATCATCCAGCAGGTATTCATCCCATTTCAGAATGTCGTCCAGATTGCTGTAAATCTTGTGATCAATGCGATCCATCAGGGCCTTGGCTTTCACCTTGTCCTCGGTGGGGAAACCCGTTTCATCGTGCGTGAGACCCGAGCAGTGCCAGTAGTGGCCGGTGAAGAAGTCGGCCATCGGCGGAACATCCGTGGCGGCGTTGTAGGGCAGGTATTCTTTTTTGTTGGCCAGGCTGGGGCGTGGGCGGTCCACCAGTTCCAGGGTGTCCGCATCGGGAATGTCCACGCGGGCGCTCATGTGCGAGAGGACTTCATCGGTCATCAGTACGACGGGGGTGCGGTATTTTTCGGCCAGGTTAAAGGCGCGCACGGTTTCCGTGTAAATCTCATCGTGGAAGCAGGGCGTGAGCACGATGATCTGGTGATCGCCGTGGGTGCCCCAGCGGGCCTGCATCAGATCGCCCTGGGACGGCAGGGTGGGCATGCCGGTGGAAGGGCCTGAGCGCATAACGTTGACGATGACGCAGGGGATTTCCGCCAGGCAGGCGTAACCCAGGTTCTCCTGCTTGAGAGAGAAGCCGGGACCGCTGGTCGCGGTCATCACCTTTTTGCCGGTGAGTGAGGCGCCAATCACCGAGGCCATACTGGCGATTTCGTCTTCCATCTGAATGAACACGCCGCCCACGGGGGGGAGCAGTTCGGACATATAACCCGCAATCTCTGAGGACGGGGAAATGGGGTACCCGCCGTAAAAGCGGCAGCCGGCGGCGATGGCCGCATGGGCGACAATCTCGTTGCCGGTGAGGGCGAAAGTTTTGGGCATGAGCGCGGGGAATCCTTGATTCAGTGCAACAAACGGGGTGACAAGGGCGAATTCGTGAGGGACAGCGGTTTCCGGCGTTGGAAACCGTGGGTTATTGTCGCGCGAGGGCGGGGCAAAATCAATAGCCGAAACCGACCCGGGGAGGGAGAAATATGCGCTCGGCGCGACTCGAACGCGCGACCTACGGCTTCGGAGGCCGTCACTCTATCCAACTGAGCTACGAGCGCATGGTGCCTACTTTAGCAAAAAGAATCTCCCAAGTCAGGCAATTTCTGCCGTCGCCATGTTTTTATTTAAATATCTATTGGGATGGAATGTTGGAGTGTTGTCATGTCACAGTCGCCGCGCCGTCGTGCGCCCGGATCGTCTTCGGCCGTCCGCCGGAAAGAAGTGCCTGCCGAAAACCTGTATGCCGCCATTACCGCCGTGGAGCGTTACAGCGGCCTGAATGTCCCCAAAAGTCTTTACCGTCAGCAGGTGGGGCCCTCGCCCGGCGGCCCAATGCAGCCGCCACCGGCCAGCATGCACATGGTCTCGCTGCTGAACACCGTGTGGCTGCACCTGCACGAGATGGCCGGCACCATCCAGCAGGCCGCCAACCCGCAGGCTTAGGCCATGGCGGGTGTGGAGAACACAACCGGTAACCCCGCAATGGGCATGATGTGCCTGCCCGCCCTGTCTGGCCCGGCCCCGGACACGTCCGGCGCGTCCGCCATGGCGGCGCTGCCCGTTGCCTGGCTACAGCCGGCAGGTTTAACCGCCGCCGGAGGAGACCGCTTTCAGGGCTTTATGAGTGGTGTGAACTGTGTGCCCGGTATCACCGGCGGCACGGGACGCGTTGAGGATGTGCTGGGTTCTCTGATGGCCACCATGGGCACGGTCATGCAGCAGCTGCAGCAATGTCTGCAGGCGCTGACAAATATTCTGGGCAACAAAGCGGTTAAGGCAGATGATTTTTCAAGTCAGATCCAGACGCTGACCGCGCCGTCGCCGGGCGCTGATACCACGAAAACCGCTCAAAAAGAGACACCGGAAGCGAGCAACCAGACCGAACAACCGCCACCGCCGCCGGCGCCGGAGACAGCGGCGCCATCTGCAGATGTGCAGGCGCTGTATGATAAATGGCTGCCCCAGATGGGCGCCATGCCCGAAGCGGACCGAAAACCATTTATTGATTACGTGGTGGCCCGCGCCAAAGATATTCCCGGCTCACCCAAGCCGGACTGGATTCTGCAGATTGTGAAAATTGAATCCGGTTTCAACCCGAAGGCCTCCAACGATTTTGAGGAAGGCCACTTCGGCCTGTTTCAGATCAAGGGGGAGCCCAACCTGATGGATGTCACGCCCATGGAACAGATGGGGCGCTGGGTGGACTTTCTCAAAAGCAAAGCGGCCATGTTTGGCCCCATGGACAACGTGGACACGCTGATGAAGGCGCAGTCCGGCGGTTATACCATTGAAGCGACGTAACCGGGATCAGAGCTTCTGCACAATGTCCTTGGCGGCAATGCCGAATTGCTCGGTCAGCTGCGTGATGAGCTGAGACAGCATCGCTTCGTTCTTGGCCCGTGTCGCGTCAATGGATTCGGCGCGCGTTTCCAGATAGAGGCGGATTAAAGGCTCTGTGCCGCTTTTGCGGAAGAGCACCCAGCTGCCGCCCTCCAGGTAAACTTTCACGCCATCGCGGGTGCCGTATTTCTTCTCCAGCTTTTTGGCCTTGCGCTGCGATTTATCCGCATCCACGGTTTCGCCGGCCAGTTTGCCGCCCTGTTCCGTCAGGTTCTGGTAGTAGGTCATCACGGCCGGGGCATGCTCGGTATGAATGGTCAGCTCGCTGAAGTGGTATTTGCCCGGCACCACGTTTTTCAGATCGCTGAGGATCTGCGTGAGGGGTTTTTTCTCCGTGGCCACCAGTTCGCACATCAGCAGGTTGGCCAACAGACCGTCTTTCTCGGGAATGTGGCCGATGACGCTCAGGCCGCCGGAACTTTCGCCGCCAATCAGCACCGGCAGTTCTTCTTCGCCTTCCTCAATCCGCCGTTCGCGGTCAATAAATTCCTCGGCAATGTATTTGTAACCCACCGGGGTCTGCTGAATGGGCAGCTGCAGGTTTTTGCCGATTTCATCCAGCAGGTGCGTGGTGGCCTGCGAGCGGACGATGACGCCTTTCTGCTTGCGGTTTTTCACCAGGTGATACACCGTCAGGGCGAGCACATCGTTGGGGTTCAGCGCGTCGCCGTTTTCATCCAGCACGCCAAAACGGTCGGCATCGCCGTCATTGGCCAGGCCAATGCGCAACTGGTCCCCGGGGGCCTGACGCAGCATGGCCACCAGTTCCGGCAGGTGTTCGGCGGTGGGTTCCGGCATCCGGGTAAAGTCAGCGGGCCGTTCATCCTCGCCGTGGATCATCGTGATTGCGATGCCTTCGTCTTTCAGCAGACGCGGCAGATAACGACGGCCGGTGGCGTACATCGGGTCATAGTATATGGTGAGTCCACTCGCCAGAATGGCTTTAAAATCGATGGCCATGGTGTCGCGGATGTGGTGCTGATAAATCTCGTAGGGGTCAAACACCGTTACGCGCGGAAATTCAGACAGACCATAGGCAGCGCGATCCAGGACCTTGCATGCAGGCTCTTTCTGGTAAAGCTCAAACTGCTTGCTGACGGCCGAGGGGGCCACGGCGCCCTCAGGCGTCAGGAAGTTAATGCCGCCGTAAGCCCAGGGGTTGTGGCTGGCGGTCATCAGCACGGCGCCGGCGGTTTCCATTTCCTCAAACACCAGCTCATCAAAAAACTTGGCGGCATAGGCCAGCACGGGGGAGGGCACATCGCCGTTCACCTGGTAGACATCCAGATGGGCTTTGGTCAGCTGATCGCAGACCACGGGAATGAACTGTTTGGTTTTTTCGCGGGTGTCTCCCCCCACCAGAACAGGCAGGGCCTTGTTCTCATGTTCCATGGTGGTAATGAGAAAATCGCTGACGGCCTGAACAATCTGGCGGATCACCGCCTCGCTGAACCCGTCATCCGTGTCGTTGCGGTAACCGGACGTCCCGAAGGAATAAATCTTCTTGTCAGACGTCACATCCGAAGCCGTCGCCATGGGGGTGCTCCTCATCCCGTCAATGTCTCGTGTCAGCGTACCGCAATCCGGCCGCCCCGCCAAGATGGCATTGTGACGGCGAAGGGGGCCTAACTGACCGGGGGTGTTTCGGATGCTTCCTTACCGCGCCGGAAAAGCCCCAGCGCTTTTTTAATGAGGGTGAAGGGGAGCTTCAGCAGAAAGAGTACGGGGCTGAACAGGCGTCCCAGAAAAGAACGGCTGGGTGGCTTCTCTGCCACTGCTGTTTCAAAGGTATCCGGCGTGGGGGTGTCGTTGCCGAAGAGGACGGGGGCTGCGGCAGCGCGCGGTTTGAAAGCCATAGCGCCTGCAGAAGGATTGAGGGATGGGGTTGCCGTGGTGGACATGGATGAAACCTCACTGGTAATCGCTTGCTTAGCAGTTTACACCAAAGTTTAATTCGTTTTCTTCATGATATCCGACGGATAGCGGCCTGTGCGGATGGTTTTTCGCCCGGGTTGGTTGCCCCGCGCCTCGCCATCGGTGTATAGTCAGATCCGGCTTGCTTGCGCCACCTCTGGCGGGGCTTACGGCCCGTATGAATCGGATGGAGAGGTGTGTATGTTTGGTAAGTTCAAGCGCTGGCTTGTTGGCACCCCGCTGGAATCCAGCCGGGAGCAGCATGAGCGCCTCTCGATTCCCATCGGCCTGGCGGTTTTCGCATCCGATGCACTGTCCTCCACAGCCTACGCCACGGAAGAAATTCTGATCGCTTTCATGCCCACGGTGTATGCGTTGCAGGCCAACCTGCTTTCGCTGCCAGTGGCCCTGTCGATTATCACCCTGATGGCCATTGTGGTGATGTCTTACCGTCAGGTGATACGCACCTACCCGGAGGGCGGGGGCACTTATGAAGTCTCCAAAGAGAAGCTGGGCGTGCTGCCCAGCCAGATTGCCGGCGCCGCGCTGCTGATTGACTATGTGCTGACCGTGGCGGTGAGCGTGTCGGCCGGTGTGGCCGCTATTTCCTCAACAGGGTTGCTGCCCGAGCATATGCGTGTGTTCACTGCGGTTCTGCTGGTGTCGCTCATTATGGTGGTTAACCTGCGCGGCGTGCAGGAATCCGGCCGCGTGCTGGCGTTTCCGGCTTATATTTTTATTGGCAGCATGATCCTGCTGGTGGGCACCGGACTGGTGCAGGTGGTGCTGGGGCATGTGCCGCCGCATGCGGTGGTGATCCCTGCCGGGACGCCGGATGCGATGAACGATCTGTTCACACTCAGCCTGTTTATGGTGATGATGAAAGCTTTCTCGCATGGCTGTGCCGCCCTGACCGGGATTGAAGCCATTGCCGATGGGGTGAAAGCCTTTAAGGAGCCGGCGGACGTTAACGCCAACAAAACACTGGTGCTGATGGGCTGCATTCTGGCTGCCATATTTATTGGTATTACCACGCTGGCCTTCGCCTATGGGGTCACCCCGCAGGCGCACGGCCACGAAACCATTGTTTCTCAGGTGGCGCGGGCGGTGTTCGGTGGGGGATCCCCGCTTTATTACCTGATCCAGGGCATCACCACGCTGATCCTGGTGCTGGCGGCCAACACCAGTTTCTCCGGGTTTCCCCGCCTGGCCACCATTCTGGCCTCGGATGGCTTTCTGCCCCGGCAGCTGATGTCGCTGGGGGACCGGCTGGTTTTCTCCAACGGCATCATTATTCTGGGCGTTCTCTCCATCCTGCTCATCTGGGAATACAACGCAGACACCCACGCGCTCATCCCCCTGTACGCCATCGGGGTGTTTCTCTCGTTCACGCTTTCCCAGGCCGGCATGGTCAAACATCATCTGGATGAGAACAGTCCGAAACGCGAGCTCTTCATTAACGCCCTGGGTGCAGTGGTGACCGGCGTGGTGACCGTCATTCTCGCGCTGGAGAAATTCACCGAGGGCGCCTGGATCGTGCTGCTCGCCATTCCGATACTGATCACCATGTTCCGCCGCATTCAGGCCCATTATGTCTCGGTGGGCAAACAGCTGGCCCTGCCTGCCCAGCCCATCCCCATTGATGAAGTTCATATTAACGATGAACTGGAGATGGTGGATCAGGCGGCGCCGGACGGATACTGCCCCACGGCCATGGACCACCACGTGGTGGTGCTGGTGTCGTCGCTGCACCGGGGAACCATTCCGGCTCTGGTCTACGGTAAAACCATCGGGGATCAGGTGGAGGCGCTGCACATTGAGCTGAACACCCGCGCCACCGAGTCCTTGAAGCAGCAGTGGGAGCGCTGGAGCTGTGGCATTCCGCTGGTCGTGCTCAAGTCCCCTTACCGTTCGCTGAACCAGCCGATTATTGATTACGTCACGGAGATGACGGAACGGACGGATCGCAATATCGTCACTGTGATTGTGCCCGAATTTGTGACCAAGCAGAGCTGGCATAACCTGCTTCATAACCAGACCTCGATTCTGATTAAGGCCCTGCTGCGCAACAAACCGGGTATTGTGGTGACCACGGTGCGTTACCACCTCGAGGAATAGATCTCCTTCATCCGGAGGATCGATCCGGCCCCGCGCCGGTCGATACACAGACAGTGCGCTTTATTGCGTATTGTCGTTTTGAGTTGCCTGGAAGAATGCCTGATGGAACGCAAGAAAATCGTGATCGACCCGATGAAGCAGAAGCGCTGGTATGACGCCAAGCCGGAGCTGGCCCAGTCTGTGGATCTGCTGGCGAGCTTTCCCGAGCAGATTCAGACGATCGTGGCCAAAGGCATCATCCAGCTGGCCGAGCAGGAGTGTAACGCCCGTGAGGTGATGAACTCCCTCAAATCACTCGGGGCCGAGACCATCCTGGGCATCTATAAATCCAAAAACAAGCGCCGTCCTTACGACAGCAACCCCGCGTTTCACCAGGCCATGGTTTACCTGTATATTCTCACGCCGGCCAGCCGGGAGTTTATGGCCCGCCAGATTATTCAGCTGGTGGATTACATCCGCGAATACTTCGCCACCTGCAACACCTTCCACAGTGCGCCCTCCGCCGAGGTTGTCTCCAAGGTGACCGAGGCGTTTCTGGCCAACCAGAACGATGACGTGGAAAAGTTCCTGAAAATGCTGGAGGAACGCTTTAATCAGGCCGTCAGCAGTGCGCCGGTATTGGTGGAAGGCGTCAGCGAAGACGGGTCCGGCATGCGGGTCAGCCAGGAAGAGGGGGAACGTCGCAAGGGGAACTCCGCCTGATCGCTATCCGCCCCGGTTGAGCGATTGCAGGGTCTGCCGCGCTTTTTCCAGCCGCTTGTCGGCCGGTGTGGTTAAGCCGGCCTGCTTGTCCAGGAAACGCTGAAGCACCGTTTCAGCCTGAACGGGCTGGTTCAGTTCTGCGTAAAGCATGCCCAGGTTGTACAGCACATCCGGGTTGTCACCGGCAATTTCGCGCACGGCATTCAGCAGCGCCACCGCTTCGGCGGGTTTCTGCTGCTGTTTCAGCAGGCTGGCCACGTTAATCATCACATCGGGCTGAAGCGCTTTGCGGTAATAGGCCAGCGCTTCATCCGGGTTGTGGCTGCGCTGGTGAATAAAGCCCATTATTTTGGTGGTGGCCGCATCATCCGGGTAGAGCAGCAGGGTTTCCTCCAGCTCGCTTTTGGCCTGTGCGGTTTTATTCTGCCGCAGCGCCACCTTGGCCAGCCGCTGATGACCGGATATGTGGTAAGGGTCTTCAGCGAGAATCCCTTCATACAGTGCAGCGGCGTCTTCCAGCCGGTTTTCCCGTTCGGCCAGCAGACCCAGCAGATACCGGGTCATCACGGGCGGGGCGCCGGCGCCTTCCTGTTTTAAAGCCAGGATGCGCGGTCTGGCCGCCTGCCAGTCCCGCCGGTCGAGAGCCATCATGGCCAGCCGCGTCAGGGCGGCAGACAGAACCGGGTTGCCGGGGACCTGACTTTCCACAATGGCGTTCAGGGCGCCTTCGGCTTCACCGGGTTGGTGCAGTGCGGTGTGGCAGAGCGCTTTCAGAAAATTGGCGTTGGCATCCGTCGGCTGATGCGACAGATGCGACTGCAGGGTTCCCAGGGCCAGGGTGTAATCCCCCCGCTGGTATTGTATCCAGGCGTCCTGCACAGCCAGCGCTGTGGCCGGCTGTTTCACCGCAGCGGTCATGTTGTAGGGGGTGCCGGCGGGCGCTGCTGACGGCATGAAGCTCGTGTTCTGCCGCACCGGCGGGTTGTGTGGAATCGCCTGGTGGGTCTCAGTGGGCGGGGGCGTCGGGGAAGCCGGTTCGCCCACCAGCAGGGTGATGACGGAGCCCTGTGTGGCGCTCACGCTGAGCGGCAGCGGGGCGGCGCTGTTAAGAATCAGCTGCACGCCCGGCGGGTTGGCGTCGGGCATGGCGATAATTTCCACCGAGCGGATTTCCGGGTAAGCCGTGCTCAGATTTTTCTTGACGCTCGGCAGGTTGTTCATCAGCCAGCTGGTGGCTTCCAGGTTGGCCAGCGTGACGGTGGTCTGGTAAATGCCATGGCGGGCGGGGCGGGCCTGGATTTCCGTCTGTGTGGTGCCGCCCTTGAGTTTGAGCTGAATGGTGTGCTGCTGCGCATTGGGCAGAATATCCAGCAGTTGCACGGAAGCAGCCAGGGCGCCCGGGGTCAGATGCGTCAGGCCGGTCAGCAACACGCCCGCCAGAATGACATGTCTCAGGCGTGTGGTTGGCGTGGGCAAGGGGCTAGCCTCTCAGCTTGTTGACATAGGACTGAATGATATCAGCATTCTTGGCGTTGGGGTTCAGCTGGAGAAAACGTTCCAGGTGGGTGATCGCGTCTTCCTTGCTGCCCATTTTAGAATAGACCAGCCCCAGGTTATAATGCGCTTCCGCAAACTCCGGTTTCAGTTTCAGGGCGTCTTCGTATTGTGTGCGGGCTTCACTCAGGCGGTTGGTTTTGCTGTACAGGTTCCCCAGGTTAAACATCAGGTCGGTATCGCTGGGACGCAGCGCCAGGGCCATGCGGTAAAAGTTTTCTGCGTCACCCACCTGATCCAGTTTTTTCAGGGTGGAGGCGTAGTTGTTCAGCGCATTAATGGGTATCGCATTGGCGAAGGCGCTCTTGGCCGCTTCCAGCTGATCGCTCATCAGGTAGAGTTTGCCCAGCTGGTTGTAGGCGTTAAAATCACCTGGGTTCCGGTTGATGTATTTCTGAATGAGATCCACGGCGTCCTGCGGGTTGCCCTGGGTGGCCAGCGCATTGGCATAGGCAAACACGTAGGTGTTTTCGTTCGGGGCAAGCCGTGCAGCCTGGCGGTAGGCTTCCAGTGCGGACTGGGTTTCCAGGCCGGCCTCCAGGCTGGCACCCTTATCATAGTAACTGCGCGCTTCGTCCAGGGAGCCCGGCTCGCTGGTGGTGTTGGTAAGCGCCACGGCTTCTGTGGCCGTGCTTTCAGTGGCGCCCGGGGATTTTTTAGCAGGGGCGTTTGTCGTGGCGTTCATGGTTTTGGCCTGTGCGCTCAGGCTTTGCTTCAGGGACTGATTGGTGGCGGTCAGTTCGGTATTGGCGCTCTGCAGTTTGGTCAGAGCCGCTTCCGTTTCCTGCAATTTAGCCTGCAGTGTTTTCAGTTGGGCGCCGGCTTTGCGATCTTCCCGGGCAGGTTTTTCACTTTCAGGCGCTTTGGCCGCTTTGGCGAGTGTCTGGTTGTCGCGGTTTAGGGCTTCCAGCTCGCCCTGGAGGTCGGCATTGCGTTTTTCCAGCGCACTCATGCCGTCGCTCAGTTTCTGGATGGATTTCTGACCGGCTTCGGCCGCTTTCTTTAACGCCGCATTTTCTTCACGCAGCGTGGCCAGTTGCAGGGTGCTGGCCTTCTGTTCAGCCAATGCTTCAGGGGAGTTCTGCGTCCCGGCCGTTCCGGCGGCGTCTTTCACCTGGGTTTCCAGCGTGGCGATCTGCTGATACGCTTCCGTCAGCCGCTTCTGCAGGGTGGCGTTTTCTTTCGCCAGCTTTTTATCCGCTTTGTTCTCCGCCGGAGAGGCCGGTGCTTCCGCTGCCGGCTGCGCCGTCACCTGCTGCTCCAGCGTGGCGATTCTGGCGTTGGCCGAAGCCAGCGCTTTGTCGGCTTCGGCGCGATCCTGATTAAAGGTGGCGACGGCCGACTTGTGTTGTGCCTGCAGCGCTTTCAGCTCCCGGCTGAGCGTTTTGGCTTCGTTCTGGCTGGCGGCCGGCTGCATGCTCAGCTGGGCAATCTGCGTTTTCAGGTCGCCAATCTCGCGGGATTGCTGGGCCAGGGTCTGCTGTGCGGTTTCCAGCTCGCGCACCATGGCTTCATCCGGCCCGGCGTTTTCTTTTACGGCCTGGTTGGCGGCGCTCAGGCTTTCGCGCAGTTGCTGAATTTCCGCGTTGCGTTTTTCCAGCGTACTGTTCAGGGCGGTTACCTGGTTGTCTTCCGCGCTGCTGGCGCTGAGCTGCAGACGGGCCACCTCTTTTTTCAGCTGGGCGATTTCCTTGTTCTGCGTGTTGATGGTGGTGATGGAATCTTTCAGCGCCGTCTTGGCGTCATCCAGCTGGGTCTGGATGGTGCTGAGGGAAGCCGGGGGGATCGCCGGTTTTTCAAACAACTGCTGCTGCAGGGATTGATTGGCTTCCCGCAGGCGGGTCAGTTCTGCTTTCATCGGGGCCACCTGGCCTGCAATCTCTTTTAGTGCGGCCGATTCACGGCGTGCATTGTTCAGTTCCTCTCGGAGCAGCAGTTCATCGCTGGCCACGGCGGCGGCCGGTTGCGCTGGGGCCGCGGTAAACTGCGGCGCGGGTGCGGCGTCTTCAAACGTCATCGGCGCGGTTGCTGCGGCAATGGCTGGGCTTGTCACACGGTCCGGCATGCGGTCGGGTTCCGGTTCCTCAAAGGTTTCGGTGGAAATATCCGGCGCCGGCCCCACGGTGGTTTCTTCAGCCGGCAGGGCGGCTGTCGCCTCGCCGGTCATCTTCACCAGCACATGGGTGCCCTGGGCTTTGGTCAGCTGCGGGGTGTAGGCTGTTCCGTCAAGGTCCAGCAGAATGCGCACAACGGGCGTGGCGCCCCCGAACTGGTTGATGGAGATGTTGCGGATGGGGCGCCACTGCCCGGCCAGCCGGCTGAGCAGGGTCATGTCATCGGGCAGGTTGTCGCCGATTTCTGCGTTTTCGAGATCCACGATGACACGTTTGTTGCCGCTGACGTTTAACGTATTAATCGTGGCCCGTGTTCCCTGGGAAGTCTGGATATCGAGATTGCCGGTGGTTGTGTTGAAGTTCATATCATTCAGAAGCGACGCCGCCAAACTGACGGGGCTCAGCAACAGGGCTGCGCTCATCAGGGCAATGGCGGTCTTCCGGGGACAATCGGTCATTCTCATCAGGAGTTTCCTCAGTGTTGACGGGAACTTCTTGCGCACAGGGGTCACCTGAGTCTAACACTATCCGGGCCTGTGCGCCAAGCCCGGACGGCATTCCGGGCGGTTTTCAGGGCAACGCTTCTTTCTCAATCAGCCCGGGAATGTTTTTGAGGGCATACAGTTTTTCCTGCAGGGCCATGTTTTCCGCCAGCAGGCTGGACAGGTGCGCTTTCAGCTGGGCGTTTTCCTGCTGCAGGGCCTGCACCGTTTTAGCGGCTTGGGGTGGGGTGGCCTGCGCTGGTTTTGTAGTGCCCGGCAGCTGCGCGCGCAACGCGGCGTTTTCTTTCCGGGCGGCATCCAGTTCTGCTTTCAGGCCGGCAATCTCTTCGCTCAGGCTGCTGGTGTCCGGTTGTTCGCTGGCGGCCTGCCACAAGGTGAGCAGCACCTGGTTGGGCTGGGGTTGCTCCAGCGCCGGGGTGAGCGTGAAGGCGGGATACTGCGGATGGGCCACCTCCACCACCAGTCTCAGCGTATCGGCGCCAACAGGCATTAAAATAAATTTCCGGATCTGGGGGTTATTGTCTCGCAGCGCGTTAATCCACGGCAGCAGTTTGTTCTCCTGCCAAGCCGTGTGCGGCAGATCCACCACCACCATTTCGGTCTGCTCCTGGGCCAGACCGGTGGTCCAGTGCTCCCACTGCGGCTGTATCACCGTGTCGCGGCACAGCAGACTGATCTGCCGGGCATCGCCGGAGACGCTGAGCAGCTGGTTGACATGCCTGCCTGTGTCGGCCGCACCGGCCGTCAGGCCGAATGTCAGGCCCGCCGCCAGCAGAACGGACACGCTGAGGAGCGTATGAATGGCATGGATAATTCTGCGTAAGCGCGTCAAGCTGACTCCCAATCCGGCTTTTGCTGTGATCTCGTTTGCTGCGGGTTCAGGCAGCGGGCGGCTCAGCGTTCGCGAACGATGAGCCCGGTGGAAACGGCGGCGCCGTTGGGCGCAGTGGGTGAATTCACCACCTCACCGCCAACAATCATCTGTGTGGAGCTGCCGCCGTCCAGGTTCATGGCATCCACAGCGCCGTATTCAATCATCAGCTCCGCCAGCTGCCGCAGGGAGACGCCCACGGAGAACTGCTCCTGACGCCCGTCAACCGTAACCAGCAGCAGCTTGCCATCAGCAGTGATGCCGGCAGCGGTCCGGGGTTCATAGGTGCCCAGGCTGGCGGTCGTAAACCGTTCACTGGCCGGGTTAACAATCACCTGGCGGTTATGCACCAGCGCGGGCCCCCCGCCAAGGGCGTGCGCCATATTGGACCAGTCCGGCACGGTGTAAAACTGAAGCCGGATGGGGCTGCCCATGGGCAGCTGAGAGAGGCGCGTGAGGACCGGCGTGATGGGGCCGGTGATGACATAGCCGTTCTGAGGGATCGGCAATGAGTTCGACTGGGAAACCGCCGTCAGGCGCCCGTCGGTAATCTGAAACTGATAGCCACGATCGGGAACCTTGGGGGCCGTGCTTCCCCAGCGGCGCGAATACAGCACCACCTGATCCAGCGTGACGCGTGGCTGGTTAATATTGTTAATGGGAATCGAAGCGTCATCCGGCAGGTAGAGATCGCCGCGCATGTCGATGTGATCAATCGTAAGCGAGTGATCCTTGCCGATGCCCAGTGTGGCGCGTTTGAACAGCGGCCCCGAAATCAGCTCCTGCTGAATAATCAACGTTCCCAGCGAGGTCCCGGTATCCGGCTTGAAGAAAGCCCCGTTCACCCCGGCGACGGCGTCATTGTGAGAGACCATGTCGGAAACCCGCGCGCGGGCGCCCATCCGGTTTTCCGCCAGCGCCGGGCGCACTTCCACATGCGGATTGTTCACATCAATTTCCAGCACATTCAGCAGAATGGGGCCGCGGGGCGTCTGTTCAAATTTTTTCAGGTGGCGCACACCCGGCAGTATGCTGTGAATGGGTTCGCCGTTGGCGCTGCGCCGGTTGCTGCGGGCGCTGTCGTGCGGAAAAAACAGACGGATCTGATGACGGGCGTCATCGCGGGTGAGCACCGTCTGCCGGGGGAGCGTGCGTTTGGCGAACAGCTGTATGCGGTTCCCGATGGATTCAACATACAACTGATGAAAATTTGGCGAAAAAACCGGCCGCAGTTGTTGCCGGCGGTTGTCTGTCATCACGCCGTTAAACGCCAGCACGGCATGGCTGTCGTTCCAGTCCTGAAAACTCAGGGCTTCCGGTTTGGGCATGGGGTTCATCGTCAGCGTCAGGGTCACGCCTTCCAGCCCGTATTCAAAATCGAGATCCCTGACCTCAGGCAGAATGTCCGGCTGACCGGACGCTTCAATGGCCGTGGGCGTTTCCGCAGGGGGCGCTTCGGTGGCGCCGGCCGATTCGGTCGGCGTCTGCGGGTCCGGCTGTATCAGATGATCGCCGGGAACAGGCGTGAGCTGGGCGGCCGCAGTCAGCGTCAGCCCGCTCAGCAGCACCACAAGGGCAGATGCCAGAGTGGACGCAGCCAGATGGGGACGGTGCATGAACGGACGGGTCATACTTCAACCATCGCACAAGCAGTGTCAGGAGACAAGATCTCAGAACGCCTCAAACGGCGACCTGTCACGATCCGCAGGGGTCAGGCCAGTGCTGGTGCAGAAGCCGGCTGCCCGGGCATCGCTGGAGCGGGTGCGCCGTTCAGCGGGCTGGCGGGCATAGGGGCGGCGGGTCCTGGGGTGCCTGGTGCGCCAGAAGGGATGGTGATGCCTTTACCGCTGAGCGCTTCCTTGGCCAGTCGGCTGACGTCGGGATTTTTGCTCTTGGACGCCTTTTTCAGGATGGCGGTGATGGGTTTTTCAGGACGGTTGATGACCTGCAGGGCCTGGACGGCGGCGGCGGCCACGTCCGGGTCGGCATTCCTGTCATCAATGATCTGTTCAATGGTTTTCAGGCCGGGGAGTTGTTCGGCCGGCACCTGCGCGTTCTGAGCCTTGTTCAGCATCCCCAGTGTCCACAGGGCGGCCTGGCGGACATACACGGCGTCGTCTTTCAGCTGACCGGCCAACTGGGTGGTATCGGTCATGGCTTCTTTTTTCAGCAGCTCATAGGTCTCCGGGCTGCCCGCGCCGCGGATGCCCAGTTCTTCCATGGCGTCCACTTTCTGCTGCAGGTTCTGCGGATTGGCGATCATGGCGTTCAGTTGTTCCACCGTGGCCGTCTTGAGAGCGCCCGGTGCGGGTTGCGCGCCCGGCGTCATACCCTGCGCTGCCTGCTCAGGCGGCAGCCCGGGCTGGCCGGCGGGTGGCGGCGGCGGCACCTGAGATTCCGGCGTGGGCATCATGGGCTGGCCGGGTTGCTGACCCGGCAGCTGACCAGGGATGGGTTGTGGCGCAAACGTCTGCGGTGGCACCTGCTGCGGAAAACCGCCGGGCGGTACATTAAACTGATTCACGGGCACAGGGTAGGCGCCGGGCAGAGCGCCTGGTTGTGCACCCGGCATAGCGGCCGGCTGCGGATAGGAGGGCTGTTGTGCGGGTTGCTGGTAAGCCTGGGTGTTCAGCTGGTTGGCCAGATTCAGGTAGGCCGCGCGGGCCTGTTCGGCTGCATTGCGGGCGTTCATGGCGTCCTGGTAGGCGCTTTGCAGGGTCTGCTGGGGGGTGCCGCCCGGGGTGATACCGCCACTGTATCCGCCGGCCGTCTGCTGGTAGGGGTTGGCCCCAACGGCGCTCTGTCCGTTTCCGTAGGCGGTCGGATTACTGATATTGATGTAAACCCCGGCTGCGGGTTGGGAAGCGCCTGGTGTGACGGAACTCATGGCCATCTGGTAAAACCCCTTTTTTACGTGGTCAATAACCTATTTAAAGCGACAGATGATTGGGTATTTTTACAAAGCATCCTCAACAACAGTTGTTGCTAGTGGGTCATGGTGTTATTACGGATTTGTTACAAACTGGGTCTGAGTGAGGCGTCACATTGGTATACCCATCTTCGTCGGCCAGTCCGGCTGCGTTGCCGGCCATGTCAGAGACCACCTGTACAATCTCAGCATGGAGTATACCCCAGACAATATTTTTGTCACCGTCTCAAATCAAACGGGTGGCGGGGATTGCAGGAAGATGACGGATCGATATCCTCACTTCGGAGGGCTTGACCCTCAATACTCTTAAGAAAAACTTAAGGCCGTCTGCTTTCGCGCCGTTCCCGATATAATGAGGGTGCCTGTCTGACCTGCCTCACCTGTTTGCCCCGGAAGGAATGTTTCCCGTGACCCAGACCCAGCCCAAAACCGAAAGCGATTCTGAACAGGAGACGGAAACCGCATCGGCGGATTTATCCGCTGACTCACCGGCGGCGTCCGAGGAATCCGCCGAGTCTCCGGCCGCCGTCAGTGCGGAAGATTACCAGTCGCTCCAGGATCAGTTTATCCGGCTGCAGGCCGATTTTGACAACTTCCGCAAACGGGTGAACCAGGAACGCGAACACCTTTTAAAGTACGGCGCCCAGTCCACTATGGTGCAGCTGCTGCCTGTGCTGGACAATCTGCAGCGCGGCACCGCCAGCCTGACCGAGCAATCGGATCCGAAAATTCTCTACCAGAGTTTCCGCCTGGTGTACAACGAACTGATGAACGGCCTGACACAGCTGGGCCTGAAACCCATTGCCGCTGTGGGCCAGCCCTTTGA
This sequence comes from Candidatus Melainabacteria bacterium, assembly GCA_050247195.1. Taxonomy (GTDB): domain Bacteria; phylum Cyanobacteriota; class Vampirovibrionia; order Vampirovibrionales; family Vampirovibrionaceae; genus JBFWUP01. The sequence continues at coordinate 250,416 of JBFWUP010000003.1, forward strand.
TCCCCAGTTTCACGAAGCCGTTGGGCGCGCGCCCAGCAGCGAGATACCCGAAGAGCACGTGGTGGCCGAAGCCCAGCCGGGTTACCAGCTGCACGATGTCGTCCTGCGGCCCAGTCTGGTTCAGGTCTCCGACGGGCCCGCCGCCGATGCGGACAACCCTTTTAAGGAGGCTTCCGCCACCGGCACCCCTCACGTGGATGTGGACGGCTGAATGCGCCGCTTGCCGATAACGCCGTTTGTGTGGTTTGTTGTAAGGCCACTGATGGACGCACCGCCGGTGCGGATGGATAGGATTGACGCTGGAGTTTGCTGCCATGCCTGCTGATGGTGAGGTCAGACGCTGTTATTACGAAGTGCTGGAAGTGACCCGCACGGCCACCGTGGAAGAGATCAAAAAATCCTTCCGCAGAAAGGCCAAATCCCTACACCCGGATACCAACCCGAGCCCCAATGCGGAAGCCGAGTTCAAGGAGCTGGGCGAAGCCTACGATGTCCTCAGCGATGCGAACAAGCGCCAGGTTTACGATACCTATGGCCATGACGGCCTGAAAAGCGGCGGCTACCAGCCTAACTATGATTTCGCCCAGGGCTTCCCGGATCTTTCCGATATCTTTTCGGCGTTTTTTGGCGGCGGTTTCGCCTCCTCGCGCCGTTCCGGCGGGCCGCAGCGCGGCGATGATCTGCGGGTGGATCTCACCCTGGCTTTTGAAGAAGCCGTGTTTGGCTGCAAGCACGAACTGCGCGTGAATCATCTGATCGGCTGCACGACCTGCACCGGCAGCGGATCCGCGCCGGGATCCGGGCCCAGCAGCTGCAGCACCTGTGGCGGCCATGGCCAGATCCGCCAGACCTCCCAGACGATTCTGGGTCAGTTTATGCAGATTGTCACCTGTCCCCACTGCCAGGGACGCGGCACGGTGATTACCAACCCCTGCAATGATTGCCAGGGACAGGGCCGCATTAACGAAGAGAAAACCTTATCCGTGACGGTGCCGGCCGGTGTGGATCACGGCACACGCCTGCGTGTGGCGGGCGAGGGCGATGTCGGCCCGGTGGGCGGCCCTCCCGGCGATCTGTATGTCATCCTTAACGTTCGTTCCCATGCGCGGTTTCAGCGCGACGGCTACCATCTCTACCTGAAAGAGAAGGTGAGTTATCCGCAGCTGGCGCTGGGCGATGTGATTGAAATACCCCTGCTGGATGGGACGCACCAGCTGAAAATACCCGCCGGTACGGCGAGCGGTCACGTGTTTCAGATCAAGGGCGCCGGCGTGCCGCAGCTGAACCAGCCCACGCGGCGCGGGGATCAGTACGTGCAGGTGGATATTGAAATCCCCGCCTCACTCAGCGGCGAGGAGAAGAAACTGCTGAGCCGGCTGAAAGAAATCCGCGGCAGCGCTTCGGCTGCCCGGGCGGCACAGACCGCCGGGAAAAAATCCGGCGATCCGTCCATTATGGGCCGCTTCCGCGAGGCGTTTTCCGGTAACGTGTAACGGGTTATCCGTTGCTGTCAAAACCGCACATGTGCGTGGGCCCGCCGGATTGATTCAGCGTGCCGTTCAGCGCCGAAGCGATCTGCTCCTGGTGCTGTTTGGTGATCTGCGGCGCAGCCTGTTGCGGCAGAATAAACGCCGAATTGATGTTACTGGCGATTGGCATAGACCATACCTCCAACTCGTGTGACAAGGCGAAAAAAGTTCGGCTGACCGGCGCGCACGCGCACCTCAACCATTCCATCCCGTTACATGAATAAAAACAATCGTTAATACGGAATTGCTTAGCTCCCCTCTCCCCTTGGGGAGAGGGGTTGGGGGTGAGGGGTGCCGTAGGCGGGCCGGGTGAAGCCTGGGATGGTTGACCGCATCCCGAAAAAACCTCACCCCCCAACCCCCACTCCACAACGTGGAGAGGGGGAGAGGATAAAACAATTACACTGAACGCAGGTTGAACGAACCGCCGAAGTCCACGGTGTCCGTGTCGCCGGGTATCAGGATTACGGTGTCTCCCTTGCCCACCACGGCCACGGCGGCCTGGCCGGTGGTGACGGCTGCTCCGGCAATGGCGCCGCCTGCCACGGCCACGGGGACCGTCACAATGGTGCCCAGGCCATCGCCGAGGTCTTTCCCGGCATCGACGCCGGCGTTCTTGAATTTATCGAACACGCCCACGCCCTTGTCCAGCCCCTTGCGGAGTTTCACCGGGATGCCGGGGTCGGCGTAAAACTCGCCGGCGGTGTTCACCTGGTGGTTCACCTGGGTGGCCTTGGGCGAGAGGGTGAGCTGGATGGGCAGGGTTTCGCCGCTGGGCAGCACAATGTGATCAAACTGGAGGGTGATGGCCCCGCCCTTGCTGAACCAGCTGGGGCGGCGGATGTTGGCCACGCGGCCGCGGATGGCTGTGCCCGCCGGCAGGATGATGCGCTCGCGGCGCGGGTTGCCCTGGGCGTCCGGCGTTCCGGGGGTGGCGAAGTCGTCCACGAGGGTGGCGGTGAAGGGTTCGCCGATCTCCGTGATGCGGGCGTCCAGCGCGTTGTTAAAGCGGATTTCCAGCAGGGTTCCCATGGGGACTTTGTTGCTGGCTGTGCCAATGCTGAGCGGGGTGTTGCTGGTGGAATGCGGTGCGCTGCTGCTGCTGCCGGCGCCAATGGGGGCGTTCAGGCCGGGGATTTCCGCGAAGGCGGGGATGGCGAGTGCGGCGGTGATGGCCAGGGACAGGGCGGTGCGGGTCAAGCGGGTCATGGGCGGGTGCTCTCCTGATCAGGTCGGACGGGTGACAGGGCGCTGGCGCTGGGCGCGCGTGGCGTCTCTCTCGCCACTACGATACCACAGGATCCCCCTGACGACCGCTGTGGCCATGGGGTTCCCCGTATTCACGCTACCGGCGCCGCCAACATTTACGGCGCGGAGGAGTGCGATGAGGGTGGGCATGGGTATCCGAGAGAGTATAATTTATATGCTACGAGTTTTATTTTCTAAATCGGAGACTAGTTTAACAACAGAAGTGGATGGATTACCCTTATGGTTATAGTGATCTTGTCCAACACTGTCTAGTAATTCGTTTGCATGTTGTATAGCTTTAGGTAATTTATCTCGTAGCAAATCAAAATAATGGCTATTAGATTGGTAATTTTGAATGTGTTTTTTTAATTCTTTTTCGATCTCTATTTTGTTATGAAAGCATCTGGTAGTATCTGAAAAATGTATAAGCATCCATATTTCAAAGCATACATTTGAGAAAGCGATATTAATATTATTTTGTTGAGCAATTGTCACTGCTTTTAAAATCAATTCATCTGAAATATTATCGTGATCAAAAACACACCAGACATAGTCTGCTTTTACATTTTGTTGATGCCTTTCTGCAAATCGTACTAAGCTCAAAGGATCATTTGCTGAGGGATCATAAACATTCAGAACAAAATTCTTTTGCGGAAGAAGTACACGATAGTTTAAGAAGTATTGTTTTTCCCGATCTCCCTCACAATAAATTGATATTAATTCTCTAGGATTAATATACTTAATTTTTCTTCGTGCCACTTTAACCCCACCCCTCAAGTGAAGGTATTCCACCAAACCTACCTAATAGGTAGTTTTTTTCAAGACGTAAATCATTTCTTACATCTTTAAAGTCGGAAAGAGAATAAAATTCGCTTGATTTAGTTACCTTATCTTTCTCTGCAAACCAGATCTGATCTCTTCTGAATATATCCTGATCTAGAAGGTTTGTATTATGTGAAGAAAAAATCAGTTGAGCATTTTTTGAATTTGTAGGCTTATTAAATAGCTGAATAATTACTTTTGATAGTAGAGGATGTAATTGTATATCCAGTTCATCAATTACCAACGTAGATCCATTTTCAAGGACATCATCAATCGGACCAACCAGGCTAATGTATTTCATAGTGCCTGCCGACTCTAATCGTAGATCAAAGTCGACTTTTTTGATTTCATTAGCGCTATTAATATATTCGTGTACAGTATTTGCTTTCCTCAATTTCTCTGGAAAATCAAATATCCTTTCAATGTTAGGGCTCTGAATGTGCTTTTGTAAGAGCGATGCGAAATCATCCATAAATGGGGGTTTTTCAAAATCGCGCTCTGAAAACTTAATTCCTTGTATATCAAGTTCAGCAGCACTTATGTAGTATGAAAAAAATTTGCTTCGGAATGAAGGGTTATTTATTATTCTTTCGAAGGTATAGGAAGGATTGAAGTCGTCAGACGGAAACACATGTAAATTTTCAGAAAACCACTGAAACGCTTCTGTCGCAATTTTGTTTTTCAGTTTAGTTGCTTGAGATAAAAATAAGATATTGTCTAATGTTTGTTCCAGATAAATCTCTTCTAAATAAGTTTTCTTTTGGTTTCTATTTTTACTGAAATTAAATTTAAATTTATTGGTATTGTAGCGTTTAAAAAGATTTTTTTTAGCGCTATTTTCCCAATAATACAAAGCCTCATCATGAACCTTATGCTTGTCTAGTCTTATTTGATACAGAAACAAGACTTTATTTTTTATGAATTTTATTTCAAAGAATGAGGGTAGATGGGGTGTTTCATCGTCTAGTTTAAATGGCACGATATTTAGTTGGTCATTAATTTGGTTTTTATGGGAATTCTCCACGAGGCTTTTTAATGTGTAAAGGGCAAACAAAAGATTTGATTTGCCAGATGCATTGGCACCATAGATGGTTGTAGACTTTAATATTCCGTTGCTGCTCTTCCCTAATAAATCTGTTTTAAAAGTATTTTCAGGAAACTCTTTAATAGCAGAAGCATACATTGTGAAAGTCTGCTTATCTTTAATAGAAAGATAGTTTTCTACGGAAAATTCTAGTAGCATAAAGTTGATTACCTGGCGCTATGAAGCTTAAATATTTGTGATTTTCTCACAAATATTATGTACAGAACACCCGAATCAAGACGGACGCCGTTGACCACTGGGCCGTTGCACGCCCCACCCACCTGAGAAACCGCGTTTGAAGCCCCGCGTGTTTGAACGCTCCACCCACACCCCTACCACGTGAACCAGGACGGGTCCCCGTTGGCCACCGGGCCGTTGCACGCCCAGCTGTCGCACGTGTTGGGCGGAATGTTCTCCACCGAGGTGACCCGCCCGTTGTAAAATAACCGGATCTCCACCCCCTTGCCCGGCCCGTCCGCCAGGCTGTTCACATCCAGCCGGCCGTTCGGGTCAATCTGTATAAACAGCGCGTTGTTCGTATTCGTCCCGCCCATCGATTCACCCGGGTGATACAGCAGAATGCTGCCGTTGTGCATCACCAGGCAGGTATAACTCGCGCAGTCCAGCGACGCCGAATCGCCCGGGTTGTCGTCAATCAGCGTGGTGCTGTCCACCTTCACGTAGTTCAGGAAGGGCGTCAGTTCATCCATCGTAAACCCGCTGCCCGGCACGTTATTCAGTTTGTAAGACTCGTAAGCGCCCGAAATGGCGGCGATATCCTCTTTGGCAACCCCGGCATACTGGCCTTGCTGGCCGGCATAAAGCACCTTGGGGATGGTGAACGTCGCAATGACGCCCAGAATGGCCAGGGCCATCAGAAGTTCGGCAAGTGTAAAACCTCTCGTCATTAGTATATATTGTCGCACTTTTTGATCAAATCTGTAGCGCATGCGGTCCTGTCTGCCTGAGAAAGCGCGTTTGACGCCCCGGGTGTTTGTGTCAAGATCAACACCATTCAGGCCGGGACAGGCAGGCGTTTCCGCCCCTTCCACCGGCCCCGATGAGAGATTCCGCAGCGGCCGGAGCCCTGCACCCCCTTTCCCCATTCGTCAACCCGTTTTAAGGAGCGCACCCTATGGCCACCGCCGTCGCTGAAAAAACCTCTACCGGTAAAATCACCCAGGTCATCGGGCCCGTGGTCGATGTGGAATTCCCGCCCGGCGAGCTGCCCGAGATTTACACGGCGCTCAACATCCACACCAAAGACTTTGACGGCAACGAAGTGACCCTGGTCACCGAAGTTCAGCAGCTCCTCGGCGACAACCGGGTCCGCTCGGTCGCCATGGACGGTACCGACGGCCTCCAGCGCGGCATGGAAGTCAAAAACACCGGCGCGCCCATCCGCGTGCCCGTGGGCAACGCCACCCTTGGCCGTATCCTCAACGTGCTGGGCAACCCCGTGGATGAAGCCGGCCCCGTGAACGCCGATGACCACTGGTCCATCCACCGCGCCGCCCCCAGCCTGACGGAGCGCACCACGGAAGTCGAGATTTTCGAAACCGGCATCAAGGTCGTGGATCTCCTCGCCCCTTACTCCAAAGGCGGTAAGGTCGGTCTGTTCGGCGGCGCCGGCGTCGGCAAAACCGTCATTATCCAGGAGCTGATCAACAACATCGCCCAGCAGCACGGCGGCGTATCCGTGTTCGGCGGCGTGGGCGAGCGCACCCGCGAAGGGAATGACCTGTACCACGAATTCAAGGACGCCGGCGTCCTCAACAAAGTGGCTCTGGTCTACGGCCAGATGAACGAGCCCCCGGGCGCCCGTCTGCGGGTCGGCCTGTCGGCCCTCACCGTGGCGGAATACTTCCGCGACGTGGCCAAGCAGGACGTGCTGCTGTTTGTGGACAACATTTTCCGCTTCGTCCAGGCGGGTTCCGAGGTATCGGCGCTGCTGGGCCGGATGCCCTCCGCCGTGGGTTACCAGCCCACCCTCGCCAACGAGATGGGCGACCTTCAGGAACGCATCACCTCCACCAAGGATGGCTCCATCACCTCCATTCAGGCCGTGTACGTGCCTGCGGATGACCTGACGGATCCGGCGCCGGCCACCACCTTTGGTCACCTGGACGCCACCACCGTGCTGTCCCGTCAGATTGCCGAGCTGGGCATTTACCCCGCCGTGGATCCGCTGGCTTCCACCAGCCGGGCGCTGGATCCGCAGATTCTGGGCCAGGAACACTATGACATCGCCCGCGGCGTGCAGGCCACCCTGCAGCGCTACAAGGAACTGCAGGACATCATCGCCATTCTCGGGATGGATGAACTCTCCGATGACGACAAGCTGTCGGTGGCCCGTGCGCGTAAGATCCAGCGCTTCCTCAGCCAGCCGTTCTTCGTGGCGGAAGGCTTCACCGGCACGCCGGGTAAGTACGTCAAACTGGCCGACACCATCCGCGGCTTCCGCGAGATTCTTGACGGCAAGTATGATGATCTGCCGGAGCAGGCCTTCTACATGGTCGGCGGCATTGAAGAAGTCGTTGAAAAAGCGCAGAAGCTGAAAGGGTAGGAGGCTTCCCCCCTCCCCCCGGCCCCCTCCCCCGCAAGGGGAGAGGGGGAGACCACCCAAGTTTTAGGAGCCCGAAATGCATCTAAAGATTGTGACCCCCGAACGCGTGGTGCTCGACGCCGAAGTGGATTCCGTGAACGCCCTGGCTGTCGATGGCTATGTGGGCATTCTGCCGAAACACGTCCCGCTGGTGACCCCGCTGGCCGTGGGCCTGCTGGAGTATGTGGCCGGCGGCAAAGCCAAAGAGCAGGTTGCCGTGATGGGCGGCGTGCTCAGCACGGATGGCAGAGAAGTCACCGTGCTTTGCGATGCGGCCGAGCTGCGTGGTGAAGTGGACGCCCTGCGCGCCGAAACCGCCCGCAAACGCGCCGAGGCGCTGCTGGCCCAGAAACAGGAATCCGTGGATGTGCAGCGGGCGCGCCTGGCGCTGGCCCGCGCCATGACCCGGATGAAACTGGCCGGCAAGAAATAATTCACCGCTACCTCCTGATTTTTGACTCCATGCTTGGATCGGGCTTCCAGTCTGAAGACTGTTGTCTGAGCAATCCCGTTTGACAGGGCGCCTTTTCCTGATAGCCTTTGCGGCATCAGGCAATTTTTCACCGGGACCGCTTTTTAAATATTATTCCTGCCCTCACCCCATAAACCCGACTGGAACCGTGATCACAGCTGTTTCCAATCGTACCGCCATTTACACGCCCCCCCGCTTTGGCGGGCATGAAGCGGCTGCGCCGCAGACCTCATCGGGGCAGCCAGCCAGCCACCCCATTCCGCTGACCCTGAACCCGGCGGCAATCGAGTATCAGAACCCCTTTTTCACCGTGGTGAACGACCAGAATCAGTATTATCTGGAGTATCCCAATTCCTACGGCTCCGTGAATGTCATTCCCGTGGTTCGCAAAAACGGGGAACTCTTTGTCCACCTGCTGGAAACCCGGCGCCCTTCCATGAAAGGCAAAATCACGCTGGAGCTGGCCGGCGGCAACGTGGGCGATGAGGATCATCAGGAAAGCTGGGAAGCGGCTGCCCGCCGCGAGCTGACCGAGGAGACCGGCTATAAAGCCAGGTCGCTCTGGTCCATACCGGTGGATTTCAACTTTGAGCAGCGCACCTCTCGTGTGCGCCGGTTTATGCTGGCCGATTGCGGTGACGCCCGGGATGTGGCCGAGCGGCATCTGGATCTTGAAGAACAGGATGTCATTGTCGATTCGCGCCTCGTGCCGGTGAAGACTTTGCAGGATGACTTTCTTGGCTGGGCGCAGCAGATGGCCGGGGAAGGCTACATTGTTTACGGCAATGTGTCCACTGCCGCCGCCATGCTGAATTCTCCCGAGGTTCGCAGCCGTCTGAACGGCTTCCGGCTGGACAAAACGGCGTAACCGGGTGAGGTTAGAGGAGAGCCCCGAAAGAGCCGCTCCCCTCTCTGCGCAAAAAAAAGAGCCCTTGCGGGCTCAATGAGATAGGATACTTAACAACAGGGTATTGATGCTTCAGAGTGCGTCGACTTCGCTCTGCTCGAGATCCAGCAAGTCGGCGATGCCGAAGCTGCCGAGTCCCGCCACATTCACCTGGTGGCCCGTGGCGTTGGCGGCGGCGTTGGCCGTGCGCTCTTCAAAGCTCAGGTTCATAAAGGCGTGGGAATCGGGGTGGGGCTTGTCGATGGAAGATGCCAGCTGGTACTCGCCGTTGCGAATCACCAGGCGACCCTGACCATCCACGGAGAGGGAAATGCCTTTGTTATTCAGCATCGACTGCACATCGGCGGGAATGCCGTCAGCGATGTTGAAGGGAACGATGGCGATATCGCCTTCCAGAATGATGTTGACGCTGCCCGTTTCGGCATCCACCCGGATGCTGCTGGGGGCGGTGGCGCTGCCAAACCGGACGGTGTAGCTGCCAATGCCCACGCTGTCAGCGTTGCTGGGATCGACCTGGACACCCGTGGCGTCTACCTGGAAGCCGCCGTTATCAGCGTCATTCAGGAGCGTGATGGTCTGGCCGTTCTGAAGGTCGGTATGGAATGCCCGCAGGGCCGAGGGAACGCCGTTCAGAACGGATTCCGGGGTGAAGAGGCCAATCTGGGGGTCACCGAAGATGCCGGCCGAACCACGAACCAGGGAAGGTGCGGGCGGGGGCGGAATCACCGGCGGGGGCGGGGGTGGTGGCGTCACCGGGGGGTAGTAGGTTGTATTGCCATTGGAACCGGTGGACCCGGTGGTTCCTGTCGAGCCCGTGGAACCGGTGGATCCGGTGGAACCAGTTGAGCCTGTCGAACCCGTTGAGCCTGTCGAACCCGTTGAGCCTGTCGAACCCGTTGAGCCTGTCGAACCCGTGGACCCGGTCGAGCCTGTGGACCCGGTCGAACCCGTCGAACTGCTGACGGTATTCTCCAGCCGCAGGAGCTCATCGATCCCGAAGTTGCCCAGGTTGCCGACCGGGACATCGTAACCGGTGGCGTTGTCGGCGGCATTGGCCGTGCGTTCCTCAAAGTTCATATCCAGGTAGTTGGCGGAATCCGGGTGCGGGCTGCGCAGGGCGGCGGTCACTTCATATTCGCCGTTCTGTACAATCAGTCGTTTCTCGCCCAGGCGGTTCCCGGTGGAGACACGAACGCCGTCACCCAGGTCTTTCCAGGTGATGCTGCCGTTCATATTGCCCACGAGCCGCTCGGCGCCGTTGTCATTGAAGACCACGCTGCCATCGTTACCCACGGTGAGCGTTTTGCCGGAGCCGAAACTGAAGACGGACTGCCCCACACCGGTGGTGTTGGCGTCATTGGGGTCCACCTGAACGCCGGTCACATCGACTTTAAAGCCGTTCTGATCGGGGTCATTCAGCAGGGTGACGGTCTGGCCGGCCTGAATGCCGGACTGGAAATCGCGCAGTTCGCTGGGCGCATTCATCACGACGCTGCTGGGGGTGAACAGACCGAAGCGGGGGTCACCAAACAGACCGGCGGAGCCGCGGACCTTGGCGCTTTCCGGCGGTGGGTAGACCGGCGGCGGGGGTGGCGGGGGCGGGTTGTATACGGGCGGCTCAGGCGGCAGCTCAGGCGGGTTGTAGACCGGCGGCTCAGGCGGCAGCGGTGGTTCCGGTGGCGTGTAAACCGGCGGATCGCTGACAACAGGCGGCTGGTAACCGCTGTTGCCCTGGAAGCAGAGCATCAGCATCTGCATCATCATCATCATCAGGTTGCCGGAGCCAAACATATTGTGGCCCATGCCAAAGCTGTTAGCGGTGCCGGCAGGCAGGTTACGGCCACGGTTACGCCGGCCGGCCAGCTGCGTGTTGCCGGCAGTGGCGCCGGAGCTGCCGGTGCTGCTGTTCAGCAGGGAGGCAAACAGGCTGTTCAGTGAGCTGCTGTTAATAGACATTGGCTGTCTCCTATCATCATTAGGTTGTAGACTTTGCGCCGTGCAGGCGGGACGTGAGATGGATATGTGGTAATAAACAAAAATAGCTAGCGGGTATTGCTTCGATATATCATTTTTGTAACATATGTTTACGTTTGAACGGATATGCTTTTGGTGGTAAGCGCAGCCGGCTGTGCCGGGCTGTAAACCCCTGATATGTAACGGTTTGTGAGCCCGTTTCAAAGTTTGCCCGGATGCGGGCCGATACCTTCAGCACGGATTCCATGTGTGTATGTATCGGCAACGAGGGTTACAGAATGGTTTCACAGGGGTCACACGATGACTTTCTGATGCCTTCAGAATTGGAGGGTCAGGCCACTGCCCACCCACTGCGGGCAGATGTGAACGCTGTTCTCCGGGCGCATGCCGATCCGCGCTATGGTGAAAACCATCTGGAACGGGCGCTGGACCGTTTTGCAATTTCGCTGGAGCAGTCGGCTGAAACGGCCGGCGTTCTGGGAGGACTGGCCTGGATACACTGCCGGCAGGGGCAGTACGCCCGGGCGCGCCAGACCGCGCAGCGGGCCCTGGCGATTGACGCCGGTGAGGGACTGGCCAACCAGGTTCTGGGGTATATGGCCCTCAAATCGGGCCGTCTGGAGGAAGCCGAGCGCTGTCTGAGCGAAGCCATCCATCGCAACCCGCTGGGGAGCGCCTTTGCCCGGATTTACCGTAGTCATGTCCGTCGCAAACTATTGCAACGGCTGCCGGGTTGTTCATTCCGTCTCAGCCTGGGGGCTCTGGCCGATCAGCTGAGCGCGGTGGTTTTGTATCCGTTTGCGGCCGAGGCGCTGCCCTTTGCCTGCTGGCCGGCTTTACTGGGGGCCACCCTCCACGGATTTTTCCGCGAAGAAACCGGTCGACGCGACGAAGCATTGTCGGTTTACCTCAGGGCGCTGGGCCGTTATCCCGGCAGCGATCATCTGATGGTGCTGATTGCACAGGTTTATGTGCAGCAGAACCGGCCGGATGAAGCCCTGACCTGGGCGAGCCGCGCTGTGGCCCGCAACCCCCTGAATGAAGCCGCGCGTTACCAGCTGGTGAAAGTCTATGAAATGGTGAATCAGCCGGAGCAGGTGCTGGAGCATTACGAGGCGCTGCTGCTGCTGAACCCCGATGACCCGCATCTGCACTGCCATCTGGGCAATGTGTATTTTCAGCAGGATCGCATGGAAGACGCGCTGACCCACTACCAGCTGGCCATGCAGCTCAGCACGGACAACCACTGGCGGGGCCTGCTGGCGCAGAGCATCGGCAACATCTACTTCGAATATTTTCAGAACACCGAGGCGGCCAAGGTGGCCTACCAGATGGCTATTTCGCTGAACCCGGCCGAACCGCAGAACTACATTCAGCTGGGCCTGGCCTACTACGGCGATGAAGACTACGCCAATGCCGAAGCCGTATACCAGAATGCGATCCGCCTGAGTCGCGGCAATGCCAAGCTGTTCAGTAATCTGGGCTACCTGCGGTGGCTGCAGGAGGACATTGCCAGCGCGGTGCGGTATTACGAAGAGTCGATAGCGCTGGATGGCGATTACGAGATTCCTCGCAACAATCTGGGCGTGATTTACCTGGATACGCTGGGGAATCCGCAGATGGCCATTGCCCTGCTGGAGGAGGCCCTGACGATTAATCAGGATTATGCCCTCGCGCATTACAATCTGGGCCGCGCCTACAGCCTTCTGGGCCAGACACTCAAGGCGGCCGCCTGCTTCCATCAGGCCCGCAACATCAACCAGTACACCAATGAGCTGGACAACGACGAGTTGGATGCGCGGATCACCGATCTGTTCGAATCCACCAGCAGTTAACCGGCGTTGCGGCCACGCTTTTTTTAGGCCTGTTTTTTGGTAATATGGAGGCCTCCCTCAGGGGCTTTGTCCCTGTCCACAGGCCATCGTGGAAGTGATCCGAATGGTTAGGGAGCCGCCTCGAAAGCGGTCGCCCCGCAAGGGGTTGCAGGTTCGACTCCTGTCACTTCCGCCATTTTTCTCCCATTGTGTCCTGGGGGCTATACGGCATTCTGGTTCATTTGCTATGCTGGTGCGGTCAACTGTGAGGATATACCCCCATGCGGAAGCCCTACTGCAGCCGGAAATGGCTGACTGTGGTTTGGACTGGTCTGTGGCTCATCACATTTGGTGCGGCCATGGCGGCTGGCCCTGCCGCATCGCCGCAGAGCGACGACAAAGAAATTGACATTGAAACCCACACCGTGGCCCCGCCGGACAGTTTTGACTGTTACTTTGAGAAACTGCGCCGCTGCATATATGTGCCCGATGCCCAGAGCAGCTGTGAGAAGGAATTCACCCAGGTGCACGATGCCTACAAAGTGTTCCGGGAAAAAGGCGAGGCCCCGCCCCATGCCGATTGCGATCCGCGCGGCGGGGCGGCGTCTGATGAGGATATCAGCGGCAGCGTGATTGAGACGGAGGGGCGCCGTCCGCGCAACTGGGATGACGACAACGCTGAGCTGCCCCTGCAGCCCGAACCGGGCAGTCAGTTTCAGAACCAGCAGATCCTGCAGGACAGCATCCAGTCACCGTAAATATGTCGCCTATAATTAAATAATGAAGATGCTGCTGACACTCCTCTGTCTGTTCCTGCTGATGGCGCCCGTGTGCGCTCAGGAGATTTTGAGCGAGGAGGAAGCCCAGGAGCAGGGGGTTATTCCCACGGCGCCGGCGGAAAGCGATGTGCCGCCCCCCTCGGCGAAATCCGTCACCATCCAGGGCACCATCAAGGTGAAGGATCAGGCGATCTCCCCGGTGCAGGCTGAAATTAATGAAAAAAATATTCCCAACCCCACGGATATCGAATCGGTGCGGTTTTATTACCGTGCTGAAGAGCAGAGCTACTATCTTGACCTGAAAACGAACGCCGAGGAACAGAATGCCGGCCCACTGGGCCCGGACCGGCTGATTGCCCTGGCGGACGAGGCGCATGATAAATCCCGTATGGATAAACCACTGGAGCAATGGCTGTTTCACGACGGGCCCCGACCGGTGGTGCTCTTCGCCAAGGTGCACCTGTATAACAATGCCGATCTCACCCGCCTCCATGTCCCCCTCACGGTCCGGGTGCGGGCGCGTGTGGGTGAGCGCCTGGTGAACCCGGACACGCTGCTGGTGGATTTCACGCACCTGGAGAACTCGGCCCGGTGGGAGGATCTCCCGGTGCCGGAGGTGGTCATCCCCGCCCTTACGCCCGGTGAGGAGATGCTGCTGCCTGTGTTTACGCTCAACCTGCGTGAGTTCATCACCCGGCACGCGGTGGGCGCCTGGCCGCTGGAACTGGAAATCACGGTTTCCAGTCCCGTGCTGAGCGGCACGGCCAGCCGCATACTCCCCCTCACACCGGATCATTTCATGACCCCCGCGCTGGATTCCCTGTAACACCCCTTGCGCGCGCCTGCCTCAAAGACGTGCAAAGTGTCTGTGTGCTCCCTATAATGGGAGGCCGTTGACAGGAGAAGACAGGATTATGGTGAGTCGCCCCGATGGTCGCCGTGCAGACGAGCTGCGGCCCTTAACGATTGAACGCGGATTTACGATGCACGCCCCTGGCGCCATCCTGGTCAGCTTTGGCAATACCAAGGTGATTGTGACGGCCATGATTGAAGAGCGGGTGCCCCGCCACATCTACCAGAATGACTGCGACACCCACGGCTGGCTGACCGCCGAATACAGCATGCTGCCCGGCGCCACCAACACGCGCACCCAGCGGGACCGGCAAAAAATTTCGGGCCGCACCACGGAAATCCAGCGGCTGATCGGCCGATGTCTGCGCGCCAGCATTGACCTGGAAAAGCTGGGCGCCCGCACCATCACCATTGACGCCGACGTGATTCAGGCCGATGGCGGCACGCGCGTGGCGGCCATTACCGGCGGTTTTGTGGCCATGGCCGATGCCGTCGCTCACCTGGTGAAAGAGGGACTGCTGAGCGCCCCGCCGGCGATGAACCCCATTGCCGCCGTGAGTGTCGGCATTGTCAACGGCGAACCGGTACTGGATCTCAACTATGCCGAAGATTCCACCGCTGATGTGGACGCCAACATTGTGATGAGTAAAACGGGTCAGATTATCGAGTTTCAGGCCTCCACGGAAAAAAACGCGTTTGATCGCGCCACGATGACCCGCATGATGGACCTGGCCGAATCCGGCATTCAGCAGATTGTCCGTGCGCAGGAAGAGGCACTCGGTCTGCTGGCCAGCGCCTGAGCGAAACGGCGGTGACGATGACGATGCAGAAAATCCAGCGCCCCAAAGGCACCCAGGATATTTTCGGCGATGAGTCGCTGGTTTGGCAGCGTGTGGAAAGCGTGGTGCGCACCCTGCTGACACGCGCCCGCTACCGGGAAATCCGCACGCCCGTGTTTGAATCCACGGATCTTTTTAAACGCGGCGTGGGTGAAACCACCGACATTGTGCACAAGGAAATGTACACCTTTGAGAAAGGCGATCGCAGCCTGACCCTGCGTCCTGAGGGAACCGCCGGGGTGGTGCGCGCTTTTATTGAGCAGGGCCTGCACCGGTGGCCCCGGCCGGTCCGTCTGTATTACATGGGGCCCATGTTCCGGTACGAACGTCCGCAGGCAGGCCGCCAGCGCCAGTTTCACCAGGTGGGCGCCGAAGTGTTTGGCATGGACACGCCCGAGTGTGACGCGGAAGTCATTCTGCTGGCTATGCAGCTGTTTGAGCAGCTGGGTCTGCCCGGCCTGACGTTGCAGCTGAATAACATGGGCACGGCAGCCTGCCGCCAGCGGTTTATTGCGGCGCTGAAAACCCGGATTGAACCGCACCTGTCGTCGATGTCCGAAGACGATCAGATTCGCTTCCGGGAGAACCCGCTGCGCATGCTGGATTCCAAAGACCCGCAGGCGCAGGCGATTTTTGAAACCCCCGGATTTGAGGCCTTTCTTGCCGAAGATTTTACGGATGCCGGGTGTCAGGCGCATTTTCAGAGGCTCTGCGCCATACTGGATGAAGCCGGCGTAGCCTATGTGCGCAACCCCCGCCTGGTGCGCGGACTGGATTATTACACCAAGACGGTGTTTGAAATCACCAGTACGCAGCTGGGCGCGCAGAATACCGTGTGCGCCGGCGGTCGTTACAACAACCTGGTGGAGCACCTTGGCGGGCCCGCCACGCCCGGGGTTGGCTGGGCGTTGGGTATGGAGCGCCTGGTTAGTCTGCTGCCGCCGGTGGAGGCCAGCGCGCCGGATTACTATCTCGTGAGCGATCAGCCGGTCGCCGCCCACCGCCTGGCGCGTCGTCTGAGAGAGCAGGGCGCCACGGTGGAAATGGATGTCTCCGGCAAGGCCTTTGGCAAGCAGCTGGCGCAGGCCGGTAAAGCCGGCGCCGCCAGAGTGCTGATCCTTGGTGAAAGCGAAGCCGCCGCCGGACAGGTGACGGTGAAAGACTTCATCTCCGGCGATCAGAGAACCGTTTCTCACGACACGCTTTAGACCGTCTGACCCCTCTCCTTGCAGGAGAGGGTGGACCGCCGGAGGCGGGCCATAAAGGGAACTACTCCCCGCAGCAGCCCGTGGGGGATTTGGCGGGCGGCGCCACACTGAGAATTTCCAGACCGCTGTCCGCTAAATTCAGTTCCGGCGCGCGGCGGAACACCTGAATCAGTTCATCCACCACGCGGCGTGTGTCCTGGTTTTCAATGGCCTCTACCACACAGGTTTCCAGGTGCTGCCGCAGAATCTCTTCAGCCACCTTGTCCAGCGCGGACTGCACGGCCTTGAGCTGATGCAGGACATCCACGCAGTATTTCTTTTCGTCCACCATGCGGTGCACATAGTCCAGGTGCCCCATGGCTTTCACCAAACGGCGCTGCACTTTAATCTTGGAATCATCGGTAATCGGCATGTCCTAAGGCATAGCATAAACAGGCGGAGCGCTGTACGAGCTATGCGGGATGGCCACTTTGTGCGATGGTGTGCCCATGTGGTATAGTCTTTCAGCCGCAACCGTTTCGCTTGCGAAGCGGCTGCCCCGGGTTGTCGGGACCTCCCGGCGGCGCAGGACAGATGAACCTTGTCAGGGCGGAGACGCAGCAGCAATAAGTCTCGTTTCCTGCGGGTGCCATTCCGGAGCCTCGGCTCCGGGGCAGGCGGTATCCCTCCCACAACCAGCCTCACGCGCCATGAACACCCCCACGGTTGATACGCCTGCCTGGCAGGCCCAGCACGACGAGGCCACAGCGGCCGGGAAAGACTACTATATTGACGCGGATAGCGGCATGCTGGTGATGACGGCGGATTACCTCAGAAAGAAGGGGCCCTGCTGTCAGTCTGGTTGCCGCCACTGCCCGTGGGGATTTAAAAAAAACTGACGATTACTGGGTTCCCGCTTTCGCGGGAATGACGCTGCTGACCTGACAGAACCCTCTCCTACAAGGAGAGGGTGGACCCGCCGGAGGCGGGGCCGGGTGAGGTCTGAGGAGATTGCCACGGCGTGCTTTCTGCACGCCTCGCAATGACAAGCGCCTAGTTGGGGCCGGCGTCTGTGTTGATGCCTTCGATTTTTTCATCCAGCGTCTGTGTCAGGCGTTTGACCACTTCCGGCATCGGCGTCATAAACAGGCCGAAGGGGCCGCGGCGGACGCCGTTGAGGCGGTAGGAGGAGAGCACATCGCGTTTGGGCGTCATAATCACCACCTGCAGGTTGGCGCAGTGGAGCACGCCGCTGCAAACCAGATTCACCCGGTAACGGGCATCTTCCAGGTTGGGGGTCAGCGATAGCTTGCTGGCCATCTGAAACTCGCGATCCAGCTCCCGGAAGAACGCGCTTTCCTCCACCGGCGGCAGCGGATGCTGGGCGATCTCATGCGGCGGGTAATCGGCCGAGTAAATGTAAACGGAAGTGCGGTCGGCGCTCTCCTGGCTGTGGTAGGTGCCGGGGCCGAAGCTGGTTTCATCGCCGCTCTGGGTCATTGGTGACGTCGTCGGCGAAGAGGCGCTGGCGTCATCCGCCGGTTGCGCCAGGGTGGGAATCAGCGTGGCGCCAATCAGGGCGCCCATCATCAGGGTGGAAACCAGGCCCACAGACAGGGCTGCCATACGGCGGGTTGCAAACATGGGAAAAATCCTCTCTCTATCCGCGCTGCCGGAACCAAACACGACGCCCGCAACGCCCACTCTGGCGGTTACTGGGGCCATTGTACCCTATTTTGCCGGGTTGGGGGTCAACCGACTGTTGTAGGCGGCGCCACCGGCTGACGACCCAGACAGGCGCTGAGAAAGGCGGGCATGCGGCTGACCATGCCGATGGGCATGAAATGAAAATCGGGATTCAGCGGCTGAATCGCCTGGACCAGATCCGTGCAGAAAGCCAGACTCTCCCGGGCGGGGTCGTCGGCTCGGTCCAGCAGGTCGATCAGGCTGGCGGGAATATCCACGCCCACAATGGCCTTGTTCATATAACGCGCCGCATCGGCGGATTTGGGCGGAATGATGCCCACCAGAAGGCGGGGCGGTCGGGCAATGCCGGCCTCTACGGCCACAGCGGCCAGCACCTCCTGCATGCGTTCAACGGCTTCCACGGTGTACACCGGCTGCGTCTGTAAGTACTGCACGCCCCGTTCCATTTTCTGGGCAATGCGCAGCTGCTGTGCCCGCTTAAATACCCGGAAGGGGTTGAGGGCGGCGCCCACGCAGTAATCCGTGCCGCCATGTTTCAGCGGGCGGCCCGTGGCGTCCAGCCCGTTGTTCAGCTGCTGCAGCAGGTCGAGCATGCGGATGGCGTCGAGATGAAAGACCTGCTTGGCCACGTCTTTCTGATCGCCCAGCTGCACGGGGTCGCCGGTGAGCGCCAGCAGATTGCGCAGACCCAGGGCATAACCGCCCAGCAGATCCGATTGCAGGGCGATCAGGTTACGGTCGCGGCAGGTCAGCTGCCACACGGCCTCAATGCCGGTCTCCCGCTCAATCAGGTGCGAGGTCACCATGGAACTGGTTTTCAGAATGGCGATCTGACAGTCCGGCACATTGATGGCGTCCACCAGGCCGCTCAGGGTTCTGGCCTGGCGCAGTACCACGCCGGGGTCTGTCCCCTTGGGCGGCGAGAGCTCCAGGGTGATGACCGGATCGCCGGCAGCCAGTTTGTCGCGGAACGTCAAACCGACGGTCTCCTAAGCCAATGCCGGGGGAAGTTGGTTGGCGAAGCCGGTGGCCTTTTCAAAGGCAGCAGCGGCTGAGAAAATGCGCGCTTCCTGCATGTGGGGGGCGATAATCTGCAGCCCGATGGGCAGATTGTTCCGGTCAAACCCGCAGGGAATGCTCATGGCGGGAATACCAACCATGCTGATGGGAATGGTGGCGATGTCGGAAAGGTACATGCTTACCGGATCATCGGATTTCTCCCCGATTTTAAAGGCCGTGGTTGGCGAGGTGGGACTGATCAGAATATCGACCTGGGCAAAAGCGGCCTGAAACTCCCGTCTCAGCAGTTCGCGCACTTTCTGGGCTTTGCCGTAGTAGGCGTCGTAATAGCCGCTGCTCAGGGCGTAGGTGCCTAACATAATGCGGCGTTTCACCTCCGGGCCAAAGCCCTGGGCGCGGGTTTTGGCGTACATCCGGTTCAGGGTTTCCGCGGATTTGTCCCGCAGGCCGTAGCGCACGCCGTCAAAACGGGCCAGGTTACTGCTGGCCTCAGCAGGGGCAATAATGTAATAGGCCGCCAGGGCGTATTCGGTGCTGGGCAGGCCAATCTCATGAATGGTGGCGCCCATGGCCCTGAAGGTTTCCACGGCTTTCTGCTGGGCCTCGGCCACATCGGCCTCCATACCGTCCACATTCAGTTCCTTAATCAGGCCCACTCGCAGCTTGCCGGGGTCGCGCCGGGCGGCGGCCAGATAATCCGGCGGCGTCACGTCGCCCACACTGGTGGAGTCATGATCATCAAAGCCGGCAATCACCTGCAGGATGGCGGCCGTATCGGCCACGTTGCGCGCAAAGGGGCTGACCTGATCCAGGCTGCTGCCGAAGGCCACCAGACCGTACCGGGAAACCAGCCCGTAGGTTGGCTTGAAGCCGCAGATGCCGCACAGCGAGGCGGGCTGACGCACACTGCCGCCGGTATCCGACCCCAGGCTGATGAGGGTTTGCGCCGCCGCCACGGTGGTGGCCGAACCGCCGGAACTGCCGCCGGGAACGCGGGTGGTGTCCCACGGATTGCGGGTTGCCTGAAGGGCGCTGTTTTCCGTGGAGGAGCCCATGGCGAACTCATCCAGGTTGGTTTTTCCCACAATGGGCAGCCGGCTGGCTTTCAGCTTGCGGGTGACCGTGGCGTCGTACGGGGAGATGTAACCGTCCAGAATTTTGCTGCTGCAGGTGGTGGGGTAACCGGTGACATTAATGTTGTCTTTCACGGCGACGGGCACGCCGGCCAGCAGGGGGAGTTTTTCGCCTTTTTTCACCGCATTGTCCACGGCTTCGGCGGTTTCCATGGCCAGTTCGCGGGTGTGGCAGAGGTAGGCGCCCAGCTGCTGATCCGTGGCCTCAATGCGCTGGTAGGTGGCTTCCACCAGGCTGACAGCCTTCTGCTCGCCGCTCTGAATCTTCTCGTGCAAGCCCAGCGCGGTTTCCTGGGTGATGACGGGGTGTGCGGTCGCCTGGCCCATAGGGGGTGAATCCTTCTCTCACAATGCTCGCCCCATCTTACCGCAAAGGCAGTCCCAAGACTGCGGGGGACTGTATGCCACGGAGGCAGTGTGGCCCGCAAAACCCTCTCCTTCAAGGAGAGGGTCGCCCCGCAGGGGCGGGGCAGGCTGAGGTGCGTTACAATTCGTTCATAAACCCGGAGCGCACTGGCACAAAGTGGCTTGATGCGCCTTTATGCCCATGACAGAAGGTACTGGACAAGCCTGCAGGACCGTTGTAGAATCGCTGACAAGTTTACTCACCATTGGAAGCAAAACCAAGCCCAATGCCTTACACCGCTCTTATGATGATGATGGAAATGATGTCCATGCGGATTCCGCAGGAGGTCCCATCACGCGCGGTTGAGTAAAAGCTGACAGCTTCTTAAACCAAACGGACCTCCTGGAAGACCCGGAGGTCCGTTTTTTAATGGAAAGTTCCTTACCCAGTGACTCGTATCAATCCACAATCCAGCCCGCTGACCCTGAGCGCCCACGCTCAGAAGAGCGCTCCTGCTTTCGGCGGTGTGGTTTCGCAGGTTGGCGCGGTGGCGCAGAATGCCGCGCATGACGCGGCGGCGGCGGTGACGCCTTCCCTGGAGGAATACACCCGGCAGCTGCCCTCCGTCAAAAAACTGGCCACCAAATTCGTCAACTTCAAAGACAGCGGTACCGGCAATTCCGGTATCGCTTTTTTACAGGACACCCTGTCTGTCTGGGCGCCCAAGTCCCTGCTGACCCGCAGCCTGGTGGACTTTGTGGAAATGAGCTATCTGGAGTTCGTTGAGTCCGCCCTGTTCTATTTCTCCTCCTCCAATGCCGG
This sequence comes from Candidatus Melainabacteria bacterium, assembly GCA_050247195.1. GTDB lineage: Bacteria > Cyanobacteriota > Vampirovibrionia > Vampirovibrionales > Vampirovibrionaceae > JBFWUP01. Next base: position 271,556 of record JBFWUP010000003.1, read on the forward strand.
CGCGCTGCTGCACAAGGCTTATAAAAAGGCGCTTCCCAACGGGCGCCATGGCGTCACGCCGGATCACCTCACCACGCCGCTGAAGAATCTCTACAACACCAGCGGAAAGCTGGTGCGCAAAGGCCTGCAGGAGACCGTGGAAAACCCGGAACAGCTGCGCCGGATCACCGCCACCAAGGCCGGCATTATCATTGCCTCCGTGGGCGCCGTGGGCATGGCCGCCGAATACGCCCTGAGTTTCGCCAAAAACCTGATGACCAAACACGTCTTCAAGGTGGAGGAGTTCAAAAAAGTAGCTAACCTCTCGGATGACAACGGCAAGAATCCGGAGGCCATGGCCAAATCCAGCCGCCGGATACGGGAAAGCGCCGTTATCAGCGCCGGCCTGGTTGGTCTTGCCGGTGTGGTGGCCGCGCTGGGCCACCGCAGTCCGTTGCTCAGCAAAGGTCTGGAGAAATTCGTCAGCGTTTTTGATTTCAAATTTGCCCCGGTTCTCAATAAAAAAACCGGGCAGACCGTGATGAAGTACAAGCTGGGCCGTGGTCAGCTCACCGCCATTATCGCCGCCGGCATGACGAGTTACGTGGATGCCGCCCGCGATCACCTGGAGCGGATGGAAGTGGCCACCCGCGTGCTGCTGACCGGCCCTTACCTGGCCTCGGGCGGTTCGCTGTTCAGCATCGCCGCGCTTAAGCTGCTCAAAAACAAATACAAGGACAGCGTTATTATCCAGGACAAAAGTCATCCCAACTGGGCGCAGAAACACACCCGGCTGGCCACCAAGGACATGCAGACCGTGTTTAACGAGGTCGTGGAAACAGAGCTGGCGAAGCTGGGCAAAACCGCTGAGCGTCTGACCGGCGCCGAGCGCACTGAACTCTACAACGCCGTGCGCAACAACCCGGCCATTAAAGGCAAACTGACCCTGACCTGGGGGCCGCTGCTGTTCGGGATGGCCACCATCGGCCTGGGGGTCACCGGCCTGATGCGCTACTGGACGGCCCAGCGCTATAAGCGCCAGCAGGCCGAAGCCGCCGCCAATCCGGATCAGGCGGCGCTGCCGCCCCAGCCGCCGCCGCTGGTGTCTCAGGCGACCGCCAATGCCTTTTCTAGCCTGCCCGGGCTCTTAGCCGGTGACGTGCGGCAGAAGTCCTTTGCCGAGTTCACCCGGCAGACCGGTTTTGCAGGCTAACGGGTGATATCAAACCGCCAGACCATGATGGACATTGGATATAAAGAACCATCACAACGGTTGTTTTATTAGACAACCTGGCCTCCCTACGCTTATAATAGAGGCATCAGAATTCAAGTGGATTTCATTTTGGTTGTCAGTGGTTTGTTTGTGACCGGTGCTTCAGCAGTGCGGGTTGCAGGTCGGCCTGCTGTCAGTCGGGGGAAAAAATAAACATCGCCTTGCAGGCCGGATGACTGTCCGGGGTTCTGTCAGGCTGCCCGTTTCCGTATTCTGTCTGGTTTGGAGGTTACACGTTCAAGGAAGAGGACCGGGGAAATGCGCCAGATCCAACCATTGTCCCAATCCCAATCGAAGCCGGGTGATAACAGAGAACAGGAACTGACCACGGATTCGGTCAGGGTTTCGCCCAAAATTGTTCTGCTCAACCATTTTCTGCGTCAGTGCCAGCAGGTGGCCGTGCAGTCGCTGCACCCCATCTACCGCCCGGCTGAGCCGGTTTACCGGAACTATCATCCCCATTCCACGCAAAGGCCTGTGGATAGTGATGTGCTGGAAGCCTTTTTTCTCAGTGTTGAGGGGCCACCCCAGAAAGTCCGCGACTTTCTGCGGTTGCTGACCGAGGCCAACCTGCGGCTGAAATAAACCGGCGTCGCGGACGGCAAACGGCGGCCAGCGGGCATTGAACCCGGGTTATTCTTTTGCTACGGTGTGGGGGTATCCCGCCTCACCCAGAAGGAATTCCGCCGTGCCTGCCACGACGCCCGCCGCTCAACCGGTTTCTGCTGCCCAGTCGGGCCGCGGCAGCATCATTGTGCAAAAGTTTGGCGGCTCCTCGGTTGCCGATGCCGACAAGATTAAACAGGTGGCCCGGATTATTGTGGATACCCACGAGAAAGGCCATCGCGTGGTGTCGGTCGTTTCCGCCATGGGTAAAACCACGGACGGCATGGTGGCCCTGGCCACAGAGCTGACGGTTAATCCGGCCGGGCGCGATTACGACGCCCTGCTGGCCACGGGAGAAATGATCACCACGGCCGCCATGGCCATGGCCATTAATGCGATGGGTTATAAAGCCGTTGGCCTCAACGGGGGGCAGGCCGGTATTCACACGGAAGACCTGTTCAACCGCGCCCGCATTCTGGAGATTGACACCAAAGCGCTGAATGACTATCTCGATCAGGGCTATATTGTTATCGTCACCGGATTTCAGGGCATCAACAGCAAAGGCGAAATCACCACGCTGGGCCGGGGCGGATCCGATACCTCGGCTGTGGCGCTGGCCAGCGCGCTGGGCGCCGAGCGCTGCGATATTTACACGGACGTGCGTGGGGTCTATTCCACCGATCCGCGCATCGTGCCCGAGGCCGTGAAGATTGACGAAATCTCTTACATGGAAATGATGGAGCTGGCCCGCGTGGGCGCCAAGGTGCTCCATGCCCGCGCCGTTGAACTGGCCCGCCAGGGCAACGTGCGGCTCAGCAAACGCAGTACCTTTCATCTGGAGGATCCCGGAACCGTGATTACCGACCGCAAAAGCCTGGAGAATGACCAGCCCGTCACCGGCATCGCCATTGACAACAACCAGGCCCGCGTCGCCATTGTGGGCGTCCCGGATCGTCCCGGCATCGCCGCCGAAGTGTTTGGTACGCTGGCGGCCCACAACATCAGCGTGGATATGATCATCCAGTCCCAGCGCCACCAGGGCGGCGAAGTGGTGAAGGACACCAATGACATCGCCTTCACCGTGACGCGTACGGATCTGCATGACGCCCTGAAGGTTCTCGAAGCGGTGCGTCAGAAGCTGAGCGCCCAGGCCGTGGTCAGCGATGACGAGATCGCCAAGGTCAGCATTGTGGGCGCCGGCATGGTGGATCGCCCCGGGATTGCCGCCGATCTCTTTCAGGCGTTGTCCGAGGCCGGCATCAACATCCGCATGATCGCCACCAGCGAAATCAAAATCAGCTGTCTGGTGGACAAGGCCATCGGCAATGATGCGGTGCGCACAATCCACAAAAAGTTTTTCCCCAACGCCAAGACTCCCGATGACGTGATGGTGAACGAGAAGGTGGGTTACTAGAAAGCAGCCTTGGGCTTTTCAGAGTCCCTGAACCCTCTCCTTGTAGGAGAGGGTGGCTGAGCGCAGCGAGGCCGGGTGAGGTGCTTGCGGATTGCGAGGGTCGTTACCTCCCCTCGCGCTCCTCAGGCATCCGGACGAATGCCCGGCCTCGTCCGCACCCATTCCGCGCAACAGGCAGTATAATGGGTCGAGATCCAGAGTTGAGCCCGGCGATGGCCGGTCTGAGGAGAGAGGCATGAATATTACCGCGTTCCGTGGTTCTTTGAGTCAGTCCCTGCCGGCATTGCTGGCGGCCACCCTGCTGCTGCAGGCAACGCCGCTGGCTGCCCTTGCGCAGGACGCCGATACCGACGCCCGTAAACTGAGGCGTCTGGGCGATCCGGTGGAAGTGACCCTGCTGCAGGATATTGATGGCGCCACCGTTCAGGAAGGCGACACGTTTGACGCCACGCTGAACCATGATTACCGTGTGGACGGGAAAGTTCTGCCGCAGAACACCCTCTTTCACGGCAGCATTCAGAAGGCGCAGGAATCCAAACCTTTTTCGCGTCCAGGCTATGTTGTGCTGTCCGTCGAGAGCATCACCCTGCCCAATAACCTGGTCTTTCAGGTGGACAACACCCGCCAGGCAACGCCTGAAAAGGATCTGCACAACCCGCACGCCGTCACTACCAAAGTGGCCGCCAAAACCGGCGCTGCGTATGGCGCCATTAACGCCGCCGTGACGCTGCCCCTGGAACTGGCCTGCGGCTGGCCCAAAGCGGCAGCCTTGCCGCTGGCCTTCGCCGCCAAAATGGCTTTCGGCGTGGTTAACCAGTACCGCAGCCCCTACCATCAGAATGATTCCGATGCGAAGAAGGTGGCCGTGGGCATGGGTAACGGTACTGGCGTGCCGGGCCTGTATAAAATTGTGACGCCTTCGCCGGAAGTCAGTTTTAAAAGAGGCGATACCATCCCGCTGACCATCAGCCGCTCGGCCATGGAGGGTCTGCTGGCCCTGAGTGACGGCGCTGCACCGGCTTCCGCTGAGGAGGTCCCCACCCGGGGCGCGCTAAGCAGCACCCAGGCTGCGCTGGAAGAGGCTGACAGCGGTGAAGTCCAGAGTCAGCTTCAGATTGAACCCGAAACCGTTCCCTCGGTGGAAGGGCTTCAGTAATCCTCCATTCAATGGAGAAAGTATCCTGAGAGCCCCGGTCGGTCTGGCCGGGGCTCTATAATATGGGCATGGCGGACAATTCCGACGAACGCGACCTTGTGGGCTTTGAGCCCGACGAGTTACCGGGTGAAGCCTGTGAGGGGTTCATCTTTCGTTATTTTGTGCCGGGCGAGGCGGGTGAAACGCTTGAAGTGGACGCCAGCGAAGGCCCACATTTTTCAGAAACCGAGGAAAAAATCTTTCAGCGGATCCGTTCAGTGCTGGTTAACCGGCAGGATCTGCTCGGCCTGCTGGGCTGCCTGCCCAACGGTCTTGAAATCCACCTTTACCAGACCACCGGCCGCGTCGGCTTTCGCGATCACGAGAATGAAATCTATTTTTTCGGGCGCACCACCAACGATGGCGACAGCACCATCATGGAGTTCGCCACGGATGAGGTATTGCATGGCGGTACGGGAGACCACGACGTGCTGGACGTGGTGGTGCACGAAATGGTGCATGTGCTGGACTTCTTTAACGGTTATGACGAGGAAGGCCTGCTGCCCGGGCTTTCCGGCATTCAGCGCGAGCGGTTTGAGGCCGAACGCCTGGAAGAAATGAAAAAAATCATTACCGGCCAATCCCCGCTGGATAAATATGCCCTGCGCGATCACGCCGAATTTCTGGCGGTGCTGGTGGAGACCTTTTTCGTGAAACCTGTGCCGTTGCGGCACTCTAATCCGGTTCTGTATGAACTGCTGACCGAATACTTCCGGCTGGATCCCGCCAGCACCCATATCGCCTGATCAGACGCCGGCGGGTTTTTCTGTTTCGCTCTGGATGGCATCCAGGATCTCGCCGAGGCGTGAAAACCGGGGCGCCAACCCGGCCACCTGGGGGGTAATATGCTCCCGGGCGCCCATCAGATACACATGAATGTTTCGCGATTCAAACTGTGCGATGGCCTCTTTCAGGGCGACCATACTGCTGAGATCCACCATGGGCACATGGATTAGATTAAAGATAACGCCGATTTCATCAGGCATCTGTTGAAGACGATCCTTGATAAGCTTGACCTGCCCGAAAAACAACGGTCCCCGGAATTTGTATTCATAGATGGATTCCAGCAGGGGTTGCGGGTACTGACCGTGCAGGGTGGGGTAGCGTTGCGATAAAAACCCTTCCGAGAAAACAGGCTTCCTGCTCATCGCATTCACAAACAGCAGGCAGGCGAGGGTCGTTCCCACCAGCACGGCCAGAATGAGATCCGAAAAGACAGTGAGCCCGAGCACCACCAGCATGACCAGCGCGTCGGATTTCGGGGCTCTGGGCAGCATGCGGATGCCGTTGTAATCAATAATGCCAATACCCACCGAGATGAGAATGCCGGCCAGCACGGCCTGGGGGATCCCCTCCACCAGGGGCGACAGTCCCAGCAGGACGGCCAGCAGCACCAGGCTGTGAACAACCCCGGAGAGGTACCATTTGCCGTTGGCTTTGATGTTGACCAGGGTGCGCATGGTGGCCCCGGCGCCGGGCAGCCCCCCAAACACGCCGGCAACGGCATTGCCGATACCCTGACCGATCAGTTCCTGATTGCTGTCGTGCGCGCGTCCGGTCACTTTATCCGCCACCAGCGAGGTGAGTAGCGAATCCAGCGATCCCAGCATGGCGATGGTCAGCCCGGTGGTGATCAGCAGATTCAGATGACCGGTTTCAAACCAGCCCGCCATATTCAGCTGCGGCAGCCCGGAGGGAATCGTTCCGATGCGCGTGATATCCAGCTGCAGGAACTGACTCAGCGCTGTCAGCGCCACCAGGGCTACCAGTGCGGAAGGCACCGTTTTGTTAATGCGCGGCCACAGATAAATGATCGCCAGCGTTCCCAGCCCTATCAGGGTGGCGGGAATATTGGGATGCATTAATGTCTCCGCCGCCACTTCCAGGGCTTCCAGTACGGCGCCGGGGCCTTTCACGCCCATCAGCGGGGTCAGCTGCAGACTGATGATGATGACCCCGATGCCGCTCATAAAGCCGGAAACCACCGGATAGGGTATCAGGTAAATCCACTGGCCAATGCGGAGCATGCCAAACCCAATCTGAAACAGACCCGCCAGCGCCACGGCCATAAACAGCAGGTGCGGATCCGAAGGGTGGTTGGCCACCACCTCGGCGGCCACCACGGTCATTGGTCCGGTGGGGCCGGTCACCTGCGCCGGCGTACCGCCAAACAGCGCCGCCAGCAGGCCGCAGAAAATGGCGCCGTACAGTCCGGCCTTGGCGCCCATGCCGCTCGCTTCGCCAAAGGCCAGCGCCAGCGGTAGCGCCACAATGGCGGCTATCAGTCCGCCGCTGATCTCGCCGGGAATGTTGGTGAAAAACCGCTGGCGGATGGTTTCACCGAGAGACGAAGGGGTTGCGGTCGTGGGGTTGTTCATCAGAAGCCTCTGGTTTCAGGGCGCTTCACGTTGACAATGTCTGGATCCAGGCCAGCCAGTCTCCGGCGATTTGGGGTTGGTCTTTTTCAAAGGTGACATCGTGAAACAGTTCAGGGTATTCCAGTTTAGCGTGTTTGCCGCTGGGCGGGAGCATTGCAAAGCCGCGCCGCATGGCCTCCGGGCTGCAGACCACGTCTCTGCCCGGCACAACCACCAGAGTGGGCATCTGAATCTCCGGCATTAAATTTTGTGCCCTGGCGGTAAACGTTTTCACGTTCAACAGAAAATCCATCGTCAGCCGGTCGGTGCTGGCCGACTGGTACTGCGGATCATTATAAATATCCGCGTTGCTGGTCAGCGCCCGGATGCCGTAGGGCAGTTTCAGCCAGTGGCGCCGGCCTTTCAGCAGGCGGCCAATGCCATGACGGATCTGGTAAGTGAGCGGGAAGGTGCTGCTGCAGGCGGTAAAGGCCGGCGCCAGTAAACTCAGCGCCCGCGTCTGAGCGGCGAGGCCAAGCGATTCGTCATGCATCAGGTGGAGGGCCATGGCCGCCCCCAGGCTGATGCCGCAGACATCCAGCGTCTGTCCGCTGGACTGCAACACGGGCTGCAGGATCGTCCGGTAAAACGTGTTCAGATCGGCAAGAATGGGGGCTGTCGATCGCAGCGGCGCTTCCGTTTTGTTCAGGCCAAAGCTGCGCAGATCGCAACCGTAGATGGGGCTGTATGTGGGCAGCAGGTTTTTGAGAAACGGAATGGCGCCCTTGACCGAGCCCCCCAGGCCGGCAATGTACCACAGCGCGTTGGGCTTAACGGCCTGGCCGTCGTCCATCAGCACGCTGTAACGTTGCTGGACGCCATCGGCGCCGGTGAAGTGATGGATTTCATACAGGGGCATGGGTCAGGGATCCAGGGTGTAAATATCCACGGGTTGTGTGCGGCCGCGCAGGGTTACGGATTCCAGTTTGCGGAGGCTGGGGTAGTCATCCAGAACGGTTTCGGCCGTGGCTGCCGCCAGCACGATGCCGCTGCCGGTATGGCGGGCATAGGGTTGTAACCGGCTCGCCACATTCACCGTATCGCCGATGGCTGTGTATTCCAGTTTATCAGGTGGACCCACAAAACCCACAATGGCCGGTCCGCTGCAGATGGAAACGCCCACGCCGGTTTCAATGCCAAACTGCCGGCTCCAGCGCTGCGTCAGCCGGTCGGCGATGCGGGTCATTTCAATGGCGGCCTGCACCGCCTGCTGCGGATGCGTCTGTGAAGGGAGGGGTGCGCCAAACAGGGTGAGAATGCCGTCGCCGAGAAATTTATCCACCGTGCCGTTGTGCCGGAAGATGACCGACACCATGGCGCTGTAAAACTCGTTCAGCAGATCCGTCACCTCCTGCGCGCTCCGCGCCTCGGCCAGTTGCGTGAAATTGCGGATGTCGATCATCAGCACGGTAATGTCCATCCGCTGACCACCAGCCGCCAGACCTTCGGGCATGTTGCGGATCTGCGCGTACACATCGCGAGAGACCAGCCGCCGCAGGGAGGCCTCCAGGTTGCGGACCGTGATGTCGCCGCGGATATTCAGCTGCAGACTGGCGCCCATAAAGCCAAGCAGCAGCATCAGCAGGGGACCGGCCACCGGAACTTTGATCCCCGCCATGCCAAACAGCACCACCGCAGCCAGCCAGGCGTACACAACACCGCAGCCCACGGTATACAGAATGGCGTTGCCCGGTTGCCGGTTCAGCCAGCGCAGCGCCCATGCCAGCCCCCCCATACCAAGGAGCAGAAGCAGCGACAGCCACTGCGGGCAGAACCGCCAGGTATCGCGCCACAGTAAATTATCAATCGCTGTGGCCTGGATATCCGCCCCCAGATGATGCGTGGCCATCGGCGTTTTGTGAAAATCGCGGGTCAGCGCCGAGGCCGAGCCGATTAACACGAGTTTTCCCTGCAGCGCCGCTGCCACAGTTGCGCTGTATGCTGGGTCGGTTACCCGCCACAACGGCAGCGCCGGGTGAGAAAACTGCATTGCGGGCGTTGAGGCGGCATTCAGCCGGTACCAGCGCAGCGGCAGTAAACGCTGATGGATCAGTGGCAGGGTGTATCCCGTCTCGGGGTTGTGCTCACTCGCCATCTGTAACAGCGGGTGCGCCGGGTCTGGATGATCCGCAACGCTGACATACCAGCCCGACCCCGGCTGGGTCTGATTACGGTAAGCCACGGCGGCTTCCGTGCCGAGATTCAGGTAGACACCCAGCCGGTTGGTGACAAAGGGCTGCAGGCTGCGCACCACCCCGTCAGCATCCTCGTGGACGTTCACCATCCCGAGGGCGAGGTTCTCAAAAGCGGGCTTCAGGTCGTGGCCGGTCCGGTCGCCCGGCAGGATTTCACTGTCCAGCAGGCCGGTAACCAGATTGGGAAACGTTTTCAGCTGATCAAAAAAGCCGCTGTCCTCGCCGTAGCGGATGTCCATGAAATGACCGTCAAAAACAATCAGCGCCGGTTCATAGCGCTGAATGGCCCGGAAAAGCGCCATATGCCGCCAGGGCGGTGGACCGTAGTCGCTGCGGAGTCGCGCGATGCTCTCATCATCAATCAGCACCAGCACCACCGGGCTTTTTTCAGGCAACGCCGGTGCGGTCATCCGCAGAAAGGTGTCCAGGGCGGGTTTTTCCACCCAGCCGCCATACACCCCCAGCAACCCCAGGCAAACGCAGGCGAGCAGGGCCGGCATCCACCGGCTGTAAAACTGCCTGAGCAGGCTTAGACCCGTCCAGCCCGGCAGGCGGGCATTGCGGTTCACCATTCCTCACCTCGCGCCTGAATCCACAGCGTCGTTATGCCCCCATTGTACCGGGTTTAGCGGGCTGGCGGACCGGCAAAGGCGATAAAACGGATATCCCTTTGTAAAAATCCCGCATCCGGGGGAGATTTTCGCCCGTTTCAGGTCTTCTGCGGGCAATTCCGCTCTGTTGATTGTTTTTATTTAATAAATAGGCGCTGTTCGCAGCGATTTCCGGTAAGAGAGAGGCACAGAAGAGGGAGAAATCCTAAATGAACATAGGCAACGGTCCCAATTTGTTTAACCTAGGGGCGCCCGGCGTTGGTCCGGTTGGCGCACCACCGGCAGGCGCACCCGCACAGGCGGCCCCTGCAGCAAACAGTGTGGCTCCCAAAGGCGCACTGAAGGCGGATGTGTTTACCCCGGCTGCCGGCAAGGCGGATCCGACCGCCGGCGTGGATGTGGCCGGCATTGTGGCCAACGTTGGCAAACTGAGTCTGGCGGATGCCCGCGCGCAGCTGCATGGCTCCACCAACGACGCTTTCGGCGCCGCGTCCATCTGGCATCAGGCTTGGAACGGATAACAGCCCGACCCCGTCACATCAATGGCATAATGGTTTAGTGCGCCATGGCGCATTGCTGTTGGCCGGAGATTGATTGTTGGAGACGCTGTACCCCCCGATTGAACCCTTCGCCACGCATCGCCTGTCTGTTGGGGACGGGCATGATCTCCACGTGGAGGAGGTGGGCAATCCCAAGGGCGTGCCTGTCGTGGTGCTGCATGGCGGGCCGGGTGGCGAATCCTGGCCGTCGGATCGCACATTTTTTGACCCGGCTGTTTACCGCATTGTGCTGTTTGATCAGCGCGGCTGCGGCAAAAGCCGGCCGGATACATCCTCCCCGGATGCCCTGATTGCCAACTCGCCGGAAGCGCTTTGCGCGGATGTGGAAACGCTGCGCAAACTGCTGGGTATTGATCGCTGGTATGTGTTCGGGGGTTCCTGGGGATCCACCCTGGCGCTGCTGTATGCCGAAGCGCATGCCCAGCGGGTGATGGGGCTGATACTTCGCGGCGTTTTTCTCTGCCGCCCGCAGGAGATTGCCTGGCTGTACCAGGCGGGCGCCAGCCTGTTTTATCCGGACGCCTGGCAGTTGTTTGTGCAGCCCATTGAGCCGAATCAGCGTCACAACATGGTGGCGGCCTACCACCGTATTTTTACCGACGGCGCCCGCGAGGAACAACTGGATGCCGCCTGGGCCTGGGCGAACTGGGAACATACGATCGCCAACCTGTATCCGCAGGCCCTGCCGCCCGATACCCCTGCGTTCCGCCAGAAGGCGCTGAACCTGGCCAAGATTGAGAATCATTTCTTCCATCACTGCACATTGGGTACGCCGGGTTTTCTCAACCCCAACCCGTTACTGGCCAATGCGCATCAGCTGCAGGGCATCCCCATCTGGATTGTGCAGGGGCGCTACGATCTGGTCTGCCCGCTGCAGAGCGCGTGGGATCTCTTTCAGGTGACGCCCTGGGCGAAGTTTCTCCTTTGCCCGGACGCCGGCCATGCGGCCAACGAGCCGGGTATTCTCCGCACCCTGCTGGCGGTGATGGAGGAGATTAAAAGTAATCCGCCAGCCTGAAATTCAGGGCACGTAGACAGGTACGTCCAGTACCTGGTGTTTCAGGCCGGTCAGCATCACGGTGAGCGTATGATCCACCAGCGGGGCGTAATCCTTGGCTATCATCAGCGGGTCGTGCGGCGGCGCGCAGATGCGCAGCAGCGGGTACAGCAGCAGGTGCGAGCACCGTTCAAAATTGGGCTGCTGCGGAATTTCCCCGGCCCCGGCGGCCTGCTGCAGGGCATGGGTAACCATGGGGTACATGGCCCACAGGGTCTCGTCCTTCTCTTTCATCGGCACCTGCGGAATATCCACCAGAAACAGGCTGTCGTGCCGGAAGCCATGGCGGCTGCTGTGGTGGTAGATGGCCATCATCATCCCGGCAACGGCTTCGTGGATGGCCGCAATGTGCGAGGGCTCGGGGCGGTTCAGGCGTTCGCGCATCACGCCGTTAAACTCGTTCATGGCGCGCAGAATGACCCGCTGGAGGATCTCCTCCTTCGTGCTGAAATCCAGGTAGACGCTGGCTTTGCTGATGCCGGCCTCTTTGGCGATATCCGTCACGTTGGTCTGCGCAAAGCCTTTGGTGCCAAAAAGCTTGTCGGCAGCGGCCAGAATCACATCCGGACGGTTTTCAAAGGCCTTTTTGCGGCCCATCAGTACTTTTCCTTACAACAGTGAACCCGATTGCGGCATTATACCGGGTTTCCGGTTTCCGGACAAAGTCCGAGTGGCTTAAGCCGAGTGGTTGCCTGCGCCGGCAGCCGTGCCTGCGCTGTTCTCCCCTGGCCGCCATATATCCTTCCGCGCAACGCTGGATATACGACCCCGGTCTGGGGGCAATCGGCCCGCTGTTTCGGTTTTGTTATGCTGATTGCGGTGTTGGCGAATTTACTCACACCAGAGGAAACCGTTATGATTCTTCAGTCTCAGAGCCAATCCGTTCTGTTTGGCGCTGTTTTTACCAGTCAGTATGAAGCTCAGCAACATCATGACCGTTTTCTGCGCTATGGCACCACCAAAGTCCAACCCCTCTATATTGCGGGTGACTGGTTTGAAAGCCTGGTGGAAAATGGCGTCGTTCAACCAAGAAATGACACGAAACGGCGGAATGATGTCCGAATCAGTCCCCACTCTGCCATCACGGATTCCTTTGTCCCAAACAGCACCAACACCCGAGATCTCTATGCACCCGTGGTGACATTGTGGCCTGCCGGACACAGTAAGGAAGCGTTGCATCCATTTCGATATTTTGATCCCTCTCCATATTCCAATTCCTCGAGTATTGAGCTTGGGCTCAAAGGGAACAGAGCCTCGCATGAATATACCCGTGCCGGCCATGAAATAAGTACCGCTATTTTGCGGGCTTTTCCGCGTTTTCTGGTTGCAGCAACCCAGGCTACCGACAAAGTGGATAACGCCGGAAAGCCATATGAGCCTTTTGTTTTGGGCAAAGGGCGCCGGTATTCTGTCAGGCCTTCCACAGTGCGACTGCCAGTAGGTTTTACCGTGCCTGAGACGCGATTTGTAAGGAAATTAAAATCCAATGAGCTGGAGCCAAGGTTTCGTGAAATTGACCGGCAACGCGATGAACGGATCCAAGAAGCCATAGAGCGGGCGAGACGGACATGGGAGAGAGATACTGAATCGTTAAGAATGTCATAAACTGAAAAATTCCATTCGCTGACATCCCCCGGATATCCTCTGGAGCGTTTTCAGACGCGTGACATTTCGGTATGCTGGGGGCTGATTGTAGTGATTGGGGTTTAAGAACAGATGATGACTATTGCTCCGCAGTCGCCCGTATTTGGCCGCAGAAAAGACATTCAGGCGGCGCTCACCCGCCAGCTGGATCGGATCGAATCGCACCGCCTGCTGCCGGCGCACCGCAACCCGCCGCCCTTGGCGTGGGATGATAAACGGGCGCTGTGGGTGCCGTCAGACCAAGCCCGTAATGCGCTGTATACCGCGGCGACTCAGCTGGACTGGGAATTGCAGCGCGCTGAGGAGGAAGGTCAGATAGATACCACCCAGTACCGGAAACTGGCAGGCGCCTATGAGGCAGCCGGATTGCTGACCCGACCGGGGATTGGCGTGTGGCCCCGGCTTTCTCTCGGGCTGGATCGCGACCCGGAAACGGACCGCCTCTTCTCACCGCTGGTGGACGATCCGATGCACGGGTTTTATGGCCGGGGGGAACTGCCTGAGCTGACACCCCATGGATTGGCCAGCGCCCGGCGGTGGGTGGGCCGGGCATTCGGTCATCAGGCAAGTCGGCTTAGTAGTGAGGCTTTAACACCTGTGGCACGGAAGGAACTCCGCCGCGGCAGGAAAGATTGGGGGAACGCCGCCCGCTGGCACGAACGCCACGACAAAGCGAAACGCGTTCTGTCGGAACGATGAAAGCCGGAACCCGCCGGGGAATGAGGCCGGCGGGCTGGGTTCCTATCGTCCTGAGTTTGCCTGAGATTGGAGTCTGATGCAGAGCGCGCAGCTCAACGCTGCAGCCATAAAGGCTGGATCTGGCGTGGCATGCTCGCTCTCTGTAAATCAATAAAACCCGTTTATTGACTCAGATTGCCCCGACGTCCAGAAATGCTAACTGCGTCCTTTGGGTCCAACCTTGCCGTTACCTCTCCCATGGGGTCTCACGGCATCAGGGTTCTGAGAGCCACCAGGCTGGTTGGGCTGCTTATATCTTTCCCATTCTCTCCTGCGGGTGAAGGTCCCGGAACCATCCGGGGCTACAAAAGGTTTACCAAAAAACAACGAACTAGAATGAACTGAAATCATAATGTTATTCCCTTCGGAAATCAGTAACAGCTACTTATCGTAGGGCACACCTTTAGAACCAGTACGACCCGTAGAGTTTCTATTGTGCTTACGCTCGCCGCCCGTTTTTCCGCCTTCACTGTCACCGGGACTTGGGGGCTGGTCCCTGAGAAACTTTTCATATTGTTGTTTGCTGGTCCAACGGCTTCCATCCGGGGCAGTATAGACGCCAAAATAGATAGCTGGGTGTTGTCCGATAATCATTCGTGGTTACCTCCTGAGACAACAAAAGCTGCTCAATCGGGCGAATTGCCCTTCTTTATCTGGCATTCAAAGGTTGTCCGGTGAAATACTGGTTCCACTTGGCATCCACCAGCGCTTTGGTCGTCTGATCCATTTCAATCTCATCGGGCCAGTCGCGGTCAAAGCCTTCAGTGGGCCACTTCTTCGTGGCATCAATGCCCATCTTGCTGCCATACGCCCACAGCGGGGTGGCGTGATCCAGAATATCCATCGGCCCGTCGGCCAGCATCGTGTCGCGCCGCGGATCCGTGTTGTTAAACACGTGCCACGCCACCTGCGAGACATCCTGCACGTCCACGTGGGCATCCACCACCACCACGTACTTGCTGAACATCATCTGCCCGAAGCCCCACACGCTGCTCATCACCTTTTTGGCGTGGCCCGGGTAACGCTTGTCAATGCTGAGAATCACGCAGTTGTGAAACACGCCTTCCCACGGCAGGTTCATGTCCACAATCTCAGGGATAAACAGTTTCAGGAGCGGCAGGAAAATCCGCTCGGTCGCCTTGCCCAGGTAACAATCCTCCTGCGGGGGCTTGCCCACAATGGTCGTCAGGTACACCGGGTCACGGCGGTGCGTCACGGCGGTCACGTGCAGCACGGGGAAGTCATCCGCCAGGGAGTAATAGCCCGTGTGATCCCCGAACGGCCCTTCACGGCGCAGTTCATCCAGCAGCACGTAACCTTCAATGATGATTTCGGCATTGTGCGGCACGTCGAGATCCACGGTTTTGCACTTCACCATTTTCACCGGCTCGTTGTGCAGAAAACCCGCAAAGATCATTTCATCAATGCCGGGCGGCAGGGGCGCCGTGGCGCTGTACACAATGTGCGGCGCGCAACCCAGGGCCACGGCCACTTCCACGCGGTCTTTCCCCAGACGCCGGGCGTTCTCATACATCCGCGCGCCATCGTGGTGCTTGTGCCAGTGCATGCCCGTGGTGGCGTTGTCGTACTTCTGCAGGCGGTACATGCCGGCGTTCCGTTCACCGGTCTCGGCATCCTTGGTGAACACCACCGGCATGGTGATAAACGGCCCGGCATCCAGCGGCCAGCAGGTAATAATGGGGAGCTTATCCAGCATCGGCTGCGTCGGGTCGGTAATCACCACTTCCTGGCAGGCAGCATTGCCTTTGAATTCGCGGGGGATGAAGTTGTTGAGCTCGGCCAGCTTGGGGAGCATCATCATTTTTTCCAGCAGGTTGCCGGGGATTTCCGGCTTGATGAAAAACCGGATGCGATCCTGAATGCTTTCATAGTTGTCTGCGCCCAGGGCTTTGAGCATGCGCTCATGGGAGCCCACTGTGTTGATGAGCACGGGAATGTCGTAGGTTCTGCCATCCGGCCCGGTGGGGTTTTTAAACAGCAGCGCCTTGTTGCCGCCGGCTTTGTCCTTGCTCACCCGGTCGGTAATTTCCGCCAGCTCCAGGCGGATATCCACCGGAACGTCAATCTCGGTCAGTTCGCCGTCACGGCGCAGCTGGTCCACAAAGGTGCGGAGGTCGGAATACGGTGCAGGCATCATGCTTCCTTTCAGGGAGGGGGTGTGGGGGAGGGAACGGCCCCCACCTCAGCTCATCATAGGCAAAACACAGCCCCTTGTGGATGTCATTTCTCTGGTACAATACGGCCTGATCACCGATCGTCCTGATTGGATCAACTTCATAGAGAGTGAAGGACCCCGAATCCGCCATG
>JBFWUP010000004.1:0-266598 GCA_050247195.1 Candidatus Melainabacteria bacterium
TTTCCCACTGAGCTTCTTTCAGCTCGTACCGCTTCGACATGTCCCTCTAAACTCCCTGTAGACAGCATTCTACAAGTAGATCAGATTTCCGATCAGAGGGGAAGTCCTAATTGTCGATTCGCCCTAGGACGATGAAAAGAACAGAATGGGAATCAGCACCGTGGCCACCAGGGTCATGGCGATCAGGGTTTCCACCAGGCTGATACCGACTTTAGCGCACTTTTTCAAACCAACGGCCCAACACAGTCATCAACAGACTATTTCAGATTATACAACCAAAAAAGTCCGTTTTTCGGACAGACCCTGCCTTGGAGGCATAAACAGCGCGTGACCGGGCCTGCCCGGTTGACCTATAATGGGCGCCAGTATGCTGACTGAATCCGCAAACGGCCTGAAAAAGCCCGATACCACTTCCATCCGCCGCATCGGCCTGATCGCCGGCGAAGGCCACCTGCCCCTGCATGTGGCCAGAAACGCCATGGCGGAAGGGATTGAAGTGGTGCCCTTTGTCGTTGACAAGGGCGTGCTCGCCACCCTGGCCAGACAAACCCGCCACAAGGGGCATCTCATTACCCCCGGCCTGCTGGCGGTTAACCTGGGCCTGCTGAAAGCGGAGCAGATCACCCACCTGGTGTTTGCCGGCAAGGTGAACAAGTGGACCCTGCTGAAAAACCCCAAACTGGATCAGCTGGCCGTTGATGCCCTCCGTCAGACCATCCGGCTGAACGACGACGCCATTATGCTGTGGCTGGTCTCCCAGCTGCGCAACGAAGGAATTGAAGTTCTCTCGCAAACCCGCTACCTGAGGAATCTGTTTATGAGCGAACAGCAGCTCAGCGGACGCGCGCCCACCCCCGAGGAATGGCGCGACATTGACTACGGCTTTGACATCGCCAAGGAAATGGGCCGCCTGGACATCGGCCAGACCATCGTCGTCAAGGATCGCATGATCATTGCCGTGGAAGCCATTGAAGGCACGGATGTCTGCCTGAAGCGCGCCGGTAAGCTGGCGGCCAACAAAGGGGGCGTGGTCGTCAAAGTGGCCAAACCGGATCAGGATCAGCGGTTTGATGTGCCGACCGTGGGCCTGCGCACCCTGAAGACCATGAAACAGCATGGCCTGAAGGTGCTGGCCACCGAAGCGGATCAGACGCTTTTTCTGGACGCCGAGGAGATGGTGCCCTATGCCAACCGGCATGGCATCGCCATAGTATCCACCACGCACGCCGCCATTCAGCAGGCGCTCAGCGCTTCTGCGGGGCCGGTATCGTGACCGGGCGCCCGGCAAGGCTTCTGATCCTGACCGGGGATCCCTCGGCCGATCAGCATGCCGCACACCTGGTCAGCTGCCTGCAGCAGCGCAGCCCGGAACTCAGCATAGAGGCCGTGGGCGGCGCAGCGCTGGCCGAATGCGGGGTAAGCGTGGTGGCCACGCCGCCGGCCCTGCAGTATGTAGGGCTGGCCGGCCCGGCCGACATTGTGCGCCATGCGCTGCTGGCGCTGAAGATTATTGAGCATGTGCGCCGCCACCGCCCGGGCCTGATTCTGATGATTGATTACGGGGGGTTTCACCTTAAACTGGCGCAGGAACTTAAAACACGGCTGGGCCGGCAATGCCCGTTGATTCATTACTGGATTCCCCCGCAGTTGTGGGCCTCGCGCCCCTGGCGGATCAACGCCATCCGGCGATGGGTGGATCATGTGTACTGCATTTTTCCCTTTGAGGAAGCCCTCTACCGTCGGCATGGCGTGTCCGTGACGGACACGGGACACCCGCTGGCGGCCGGCCTGCCGGCGCGCGCCGAACGCACCGCGTTCTGTGCGGCAAACGGATTGCAGCCGGACAAACCGGTGGTGGGCCTGTTCCCCGGTTCCCGGGCGCGCGAGGTGACCCGGCTGCTGCCGGTGATGCTGGCCAGCCTGCCCCATATACAGGCCGCCCGCCCGGACGCGCAGTTCGCCATTGCCCAGGCGCCCAATTTTACCGATGAGCAGTTCAACCACTGGCTGAAAAAAGCCGCCGCTGCCGAAGCGCTGCCGTCCATTCACATCATCCGCAACCAGAACCATGGCCTGCTGAGCACGGCCGATGCGGTGATGGTGGCCTCCGGCACGGTGACGCTGGAAGCCGCGCTGTACGACACACCCATGGTGCTGATGTATCACATTGCGCCCTGGCTGATGCCCGTTTTCCGCTGGATCTGTCAGGTGCCCTACATAGGCCTGCCCAACCTGCTGGCGCCGGACGTCCTGCCGGACAAACAGAACCCTCCGGCGCCCATTGTGCCGGAACTGCTGGGGGCTGATCTCACGCCGGAAAAACTGGCCGGGGCGTTACTGCCGTTGCTGGATCCGGATTCACCGGAAAGCCGCAACGCGCATGCCGGGTTTACCGCCATCCGCAACAAAATGGCAGCCGGCGCAGAGAATCCGGTGGCGCGGCTGGCCCAGGGTATCCGTGAAACACTGAACCTGGAAACTACGGCAGCATCGCTTTCAGCGGGGCATCCGGCTTCCGCTGGGCGTCACTGAGCTGCTGCCTGGCCAGGTAATCCATCAGGGCATCCAGGCGAATCTGCAGCTCGCGGAAGTACTGGGCCCGGTAGGGACGCAGCACGTCCTCATGCGCCAGCCAGGGTTGCGCGGCCGTTTCAAGATCGCCCATTTTCTCGCGCAGCATCGCCACGGTGGGCAATGCCGTGGCCACGGCCGGGGCGTTACCCGCCAGCTGCAATGTGGGCGGGTTGGTAAGGGCGGCGGCGATTGCTTTGAGATCATTGAGCTGGGCGCGCACCGGCGGCACCAGATCCGCCAGTCTGGCGGTGGAGGCCAGTTCCAGCGCCTTCGGTTCAACCGTTTCCGGTTTCACGGCGGGCATAACGCCGGGCATGGCGGTTTTCAGAAAGGCATCGGCGGCCGGCTGGGGCATTAAACCTGTATGGACTTCAGCGACCGGCTGCACCGGCAGATCGGCGGCCGGCTGCAACAGGGCGACGCCGGCAGCGGTGTTACTTTCCGCCAGTTTTCCGGAGGCGGCGGCTTCCTCGGCAGCCCGTTGCTCAGGCGACAGGGCGGCCAGACGGGCAGCCTCATCCTCGGCGCGCTGACGCGCCTCGCGCGCCAGGCGGGCGGCTTCGCGGGCTTCGGCCTCGGCTTTGCGCTGGGCTTCCAGGCGCGCTTTTTCCTCAGCCTCGGCAAACGCGCGGGCTTCCAGAGTGGCGCGGTCTTTTCTGTCCAGCGCCATCAGATCGGCCTTGCAGAAGATGGTGCAGAAAGCCGTCTCATATTCCTCCAGCAGCAGGGCCATGGCGCGCGCGGGATCGCGGTGGGGCGGGAAGGCATTGATCTCCTTATAGGGACCAATGGCCAGGGCGTTCTGTTTGCTGTCGCTCAGGTGGGCCATCGCAAAAATCGTGCTGCCCAGCGCACCGGCCTTGCGGGCGGCGTCCAGCTGCGTGAGCATCCCACCGGCATCCAGCGTGTGAATGGCGATACCGGGATAGATGATGGCTTTTTTCTGGGTGGCCGTGTTCACATAATCAAAGGTGCGTTGCAGTTTTTTAGGTGAAGAGGTATAGGACATCGGACTGAGGGTGTCAATCCAGCCGTTGTCCAGCCAGGTTTCCCAGTCCTGCTGAATGGCCAGAATACGGGCGGCGCGCGGCATCGGAAAAACAGCGGCCGACAATTTGAGGGAGGGCCGGATGGCCTTCAGCTCGGTGGAAACCGATTTAACGAATGAATTGATTTCGTAAGTCTTCCAGGCAATCCAGTGTCTCAGATCGCTGCCCACGGCCCGGCCGGTTTCCGCCTGGTACTGCTGACGACCGACGGCCTCATAGCCCATCTGGTTGTTGGGTTTCTGGAACGGGTAACGGATGTAATCCAGCTGAACGCCATCCACGGCATAGTTGGTCACAATCTCCTTGTAGAGATCCAGCAGGAACTGGCGGGCCTTGGGGCTGGCCGGACTCAGCCAGAACTCATATTGCCGGCCGCCGGGCAGCAGATTGCCGGTGGGGCCGCGCAGGGCTTCGGAAGCCAGCGCCGGGTTCTCCAGGATCGGACCGGCATAGTTGTCGGACATCCCGATCAGCGGGTTGTGTCGGCGGTTGCCCACGGCGAAACACCACACCCAGGCATGCACTTCCATACCCAGTTTGTGCCCCTCCTCGACAGCCACAGCCAGCGGATCCCAGTGATCCTGGGCGACCAGGGGGTTTTGCCGGGTCAGTTTGCTGGGATACACCGGAAAACCGGCGTTGATGGTTTCAAAGTAGACGATATTGATGCCGGCGTTTTTCAGTTTCTGCATCAGCGCCTTCATGCCCTCGGCGTTGTGGGTGTCCACAATGGAACCGCGGTCCAGCCAGATGGCCCGGCCCTCGGTTCTGGGCGAGGCCGTGGTGAGCGAGAGGGCGCGCACCATGGTTTCAAAGGCTTTGTCGTAAACTTTTTCAGCGTCCTCAAACTGGGCGCCGTAGTAGAGGGATTCAAACTGACTTTTGAGCGTGTAGGCTTCCATCATCAGGTTGTCGGCCTCTTCGTGATGATCGGCCTGATTGAGTTCGCGGGCCAGCTCCAGACCATCGTAAATACGGGCCTGGTAGTCATCCAGCACATGCATCTTCTGGTGCAGGTAGCCGTAGTCAAAAACCCGCTTTTTCTCCTGCAGGGCAGGGTTTCCCTCCTTGGAGGACTCGGCGAACGGGTCATATTCGGCATCCAGACCCGGCGCCGTTGATTTTTCGCCGCTTTCAGGGGCTGAAACGGCCTGATTTTCGGCTGAAACAGCCTCCTGACCACTCGCAACCGGCACAGCCATCTGGTATACTAGCAGTATGAGAAAGCTCAGTATCAGCCCGCCCCGGCCAGCTTTTTTCAGCAGCGCGGTGGGCCTGAAAGGGGTCTGGGCGCGCAGCCCGGCCTGTTTCGCGTGATAATTCTGGATCATAACGTGGGTATCGATCACCGGACGCCCAACCTGAATTCCAATTTCTGAGTGAACATTGCTAACAAAAGGACACCCCGTATCGATGTCGGATGATGCCGTGAATCCCTACCAGTCTGCACTGCCGGGTTTTGAGAGCCTTCAGGTTGCATTGCAGATCGCCTCGGAAAAAAGCCAGCCACCCAAAACGCGTCTGGATGCCATTCTGTTTATTATAGAGCAGTTTGACACGAAATTTCTGCCCCTTCTGGAAAGCATTCTCAACGATGCCGAGGAGCATCCGGATGTCCGCAGTGCGGCCGCTCTGGCCCTGGGCAAACTGGGAGAACGCATCGGAACCGACAAAGCCCTGCCCCTGCTGGCCAGCCACCTGCACAGTGACGATGAAACCGTGCGCAATTACACCGTACAGGCCCTGGGCATGCTGGGCGAGGAGGCCGGGATACCCTTAATTATTGAGGCCCTGGGCGATGACAACAACCAGGTGTTCGCCAGCGCAGCCGAGGCGCTGGGGCTCTTCGGACGCGAGGCGCTCCCCCATCTGGTGGACCTGCTGGAGCGCGGAGCGGATGACGCCCGCTGCGTGGCGGCCTGGAAACTGGGCGAAATGGGCGACCCGGATGCTGTCCCGGCACTGGTGCGCTCGGTGCAGGAAGTGGCGAACAACGTGGATATCAAGGCGCTCAGCATCTGGGCGCTGGGCGAAATTGGCCATGGCGCCGAGGAAGTCATCACCACCCTGTCCACTGCCCGTTCAGACGCCGACCCGAAAATTCATGAACGGGCGAGCATGGCGATGAAAAAAATCGCCCGGCACCTCAATTAGAACGCAGGCCTGCAGCCATCAGTCGGGCTTCGTCAGCCGGTCGCGCTGATGGGCCTCAACTGCCCGGACCGTGGATTCAAAGACGGCTTCAATGTCGCTCAGGGCTGCCTCGGCCTGTGGCAGGCTGTCTTCCCGGGCGGCCGTTTCAATCATTTCTGCGCGGTCCGCCAGTGCACGCGCACACAGGTTGCGGGCGATGCCCTTGAGTTCATGGGCCGAGGCCGCCAGTGCCGCGGCATCCCTGCTGGCCAAATCCGCCCGCACTTTCGCCAGCACTCCGGGCGCCTCGGCCAGAAAAGCCTGCAGCAGTTGCTCCTGCAGCAACTGATTCTGCATCAGGTTCTGCCCCAGGACCTGCCAGTCCACCAGGGCAGGGGCCGCTTCCTGCTGCGCTTCAGCCTCTGCGGCGGCGGCGCCTTTCTCGGCAAACCAGTTGCTGAAGACACATTCGATCGTCTGAAAAGAAAGCGGCTTGGCCATGTAGTCATCCATGCCCGCCTGCAGGCAGCGTTCCCGGTCCTCGGCATGCGCGTTGGCCGTCATGGCGATGATGAGCTGCCGGGGGCGTTTACGGTGGGCCTCTTTCTCCCGGATACGGTGCGTGGCTTCATAACCATCCATCACCGGCATCTGGCAGTCCATCAGAACAGCATCGTACTGTACCCCGGTATCCAGCATGTTCAGGGCGGTCATGCCGTTTTCCGCCACGTCCACCGTGTGCCCCAGTGTGAGCAGCATGCCCAGGGCCACCTGCTGGTTGAAGGGATTGTCCTCCACCAGCAGAAAATGACGCGCATGCACGGGCGCACTGCCGGTGATTTCTCCGATATCGGGAATCAGGTAGGAGAGATTGTTGCTTTTTTCCCGGGCGGCTTCTTCCACTGTGCAGGCGGTTACCTGCACAGGCACGGTAAACCAGAACAGAGACCCTTTGTTCACTTCGCTGTGCAATCCGATTTCCCCACCCAGCATGGTCACCAGTTCCTTACAAATCGTCAGTCCCAGACCCGTGCCGCCATACTGACGGGTGGTGGAGGCATCCGCCTGAGAGAACGGGGCAAACACCTTGCTCTGGGCCATGGGAGAAATCCCCGTCCCCGTGTCCTTCACCATAAACCGCAGAACAGTCTTTTCATCAATAACGGTGGATGATGAGACCGATATTTCCACCGAACCCTGGTGGGTGAACTTGATGGCGTTGGTGACCAGGTTGGTCAGGACCTGCTGAATCCGCAGCGGGTCGGAGATTACGCACTCCGGCACATCCGGATCAATCTGAAAACTCAGTTCGAGATCTTTTTTCCGGGCAATGGGGCGGCATAACGCTTCGGCGGTCTCCATGCTGTTGCGGACGGAGAAGGCGACCCGCTCCAGTCTGAGCATGCTGGCGTTCATTTTGGTGAGGTCCAGAATGTCGTTCAGCAGGCGCAGCAGCTGGGTGCCGGACTGGTGCAAAGTCTGCAGGTGGCGGCGTCGTTCGCCGGCATCCATCTGTCCTTCGGCGCGCAGTAAAATTTCCGTCATTCCCAGAATGCCGTTCAGGGGTGTCCGGATTTCATGGCTCATGTTGGCGAAAAACTGGTTTTTCAGGGCGCCGGAAACCTCCCTGGCCATGGCTTCCTTACGGAGCGCCGACTGACGTTTCCACTGACTGATGCCCCACAGGCCGATCAGCATCAGCATGAGGCAGGCCGTATAGGCCACACCGATCATGGAATTCAGGTTGCGGATTTCCGGGCTGTTGTAAAACCGCTGATTGGGCACGCCGTACCATAGTTCCCAGGGGTGGATCGGGTCATTAAGATCCAACCGGGTGACCGATGAAAAAAGCAGATCCGGATTGGGCTTTCCCTGCTGCATCCAGGGGAAGGACTCATCAAACTCATGCCGCGGCATGGTACTGACAAACTCGGAATACCCACGGTTTGCCAGTGTCACCACCGTGGCCGGGAGCTGTTTCAGCAGGTTGTCTTTAAGAATGATAGCCGAGACCATGCCTTTCAGCTGGTGATCCTCGCCGTAAAACGGAACGGAAAAAACCAGCCCGAGCCGGTCCACATCTTTTCCGGTGCGATCGAACGCTTCCTCGTCACACACGTATACCGCCGGCCCAGAAATGATGGGCACCCCGGTGATATCCTTCATTGTGGGGGCATTCTGTTTAAACCACCTGAGCTGTTGCTGCATCAGCCGGTATTCAAAAATGTTGTCCTCTTTCTCCTCTGTATCTTGGTGTAACGCCTCCAAATGCTGATCATCCACTTCCAGGATCAGCTCATCAAACATCAGTATCGGCAGTTCCAGCTCACCGGTTGCCGGGTCAATCCGATCCGGATCAAACGACACCGGCAGGATGTAGACTTCAGACACAGCCACACTGCTGATGAGGTTGTTGTAAATCTGCTGAATGGACAACCGGGAGTCCAGTGTCAGGGTCTGACCCTGGCGATCGATTTTACGCACGCCGGGTAAAAAGCTGATGGTGCGGAGATTGGTGTAAATGGTTTCCAGATTCTCCCCGATCTCCTGCGCCGCATATTCTGCTGTATTCTGGTTGGTGACCCGGAAATGTTTCAAAGCCTCGTTGTAATCCAGCGTGGATTTAACGTTAACCGGCAGGCTGAACAGCAGACAGATGGCAACCACCAGACCATACAGGGAATAATCCCCGAGCATGGGTCGCAAGCGCTTCAGTCGTCTGATGACTTTACGAAGCACCGGCCAGTACCGCTTCCAGCTTGAGTTTCAGCAGGCCGCCTTCAAAAGGTTTCACCAGCACATCGGTTGCCCCGGCACCCCGCAGCTGCTGATGGGTTGCCTCACCAGGCTCCGAGGTCACTATGAGCACAGGGATTTTCTGGCCGCGTTCGTTCAGGGCGGCCAGCACCTGCTGACCACTCATATTCGGCATGTACAAATCCAGCAGCAGGGCATCAAACGGCGCACCCTCCTGCGCTGCCGTCTGCACAGCCGCCAGTACGGCCTCGCCGTCGACAGCCTCCAGAATATTCTCCGCCGGAATGCCGAGCAGCTGCATCATCAGCCCGCGCAGCAGAACACGCGAGGAAATGGAGTTATCCGCCACCAGGATACGGGTTTTTGCATACTGCTCAGTCATCATCATCGGCCCTGTTTAATAGTTGGTGAAAGATATCTGCATGGAAAACGTCTGGCCGTGGACTTTGAACACAAAGACCAGCGACGCATTGGAGGAAAGCCGCCCATGGATCTCATGACCAATGCCCGTAATGATGATGGGCAGGGTCATCCGGTAGGGGTCGCTGCTTTTGTTATTGAGGTAGGACTTGGCGTGGCCCACGATCATGTTGACCAGTTCCGCCGTAAAATCCAGCCGCATCTCCACCGAGACGGTCTGCGTATGGGCGCCCAGCATGCTGGAGGCCAGCTTGCGGGCCAGCGTCTGCGGAAAGGTCAGTACGATCATGCCTTCCAGCGTGGAATCCAGCACCATCATCAGCGAGGAGATATCGCCGACCGGCACAAAATCCCGCCTCGCCGAAACATCCAGCAGCTCCGCATCGCAGTGCGTCATCATCCTCAGCACCTTGACGGTTGATGTGGCGAAGGCGTTGACGATATCGGCGTCAATGCTTGGGGTGTGGCTGGGTGTCTTCATCGGCTCCCGGACAGTCGGATAATCCCTGTGATCGTATCAGGGCGCGCGCCATCCCTCATCCTTCGGGATGAGGACACCCACCCCCTCCGAAAGGACTATTTCCTGGCGGATCGGCCATTATCACTGGCAACAGCCGCTCCTGACCGACTCTTTGGGGCACAGAGGCAGGAGACCTGAAAACCCGGCGCATCATTGTTTTCCGCGCTTTCGTTCTCACAGAGGGGAGGGGTGTGATAGGCTGACTGCACTGCAGACCGGACAGGGGTTAAACATGCCACTCACCGCTGAAATCATCGCTGTCGGCACCGAGCTGCTGCTGGGCGACGTTATCAACTCCAACGCCGCCTGGCTGTCGCGCGAACTCGCCGCGCTCGGCATCCACGTGTATCACCATGTCACTGTGGGCGACAACCCGGCGCGCATCCAGGCCGTGATTGACCACGCCCTGACCCGAAAAACCCAGCCGGCCAACCTGCTGCTTTTCACCGGCGGGCTGGGCCCCACGGATGACGACCTGACGGTGGCCACCCTGGCCGATTATTTTAACGCCACACTGGTGGCCGATCCCGACTCCGAAGCAAGCATCCGGCAGTTTTTTGTGGCGCGCGGCCAGCCGATGTCGGCCAGCAACATCAAGCAGGCGCTCAAACCAACAGATGCCGTCACGGTGGCCAACCCGCTCGGCACGGCGCCGGGCATCTTCTGGGAGCTGACCCCCGGCGCCCACCCGCATGTGACGCAACCCACACTCATCGCCACTTTTCCCGGCGTGCCCAAGGAACTGACTGTGATGTGGCCCGCCGTGCGGGATCATCTGCTGGCGTTTCAGGAGAAACACCGCATGCCCGTGCAGCGGCTCTTTACGCGTTTTCTGCACTTTTTTGGCATTGGCGAAAGCAAACTGGGCGAACTGTTAAGCGACCTGATGGAACAGGACAACCCCACCGTCGCCCCCTACGTGGGCAATGCCCAGGTCCGCATCCGCGTGGTGGCGCGCGCCGCCACGCAGGCGGAAGCCGATGCGCTCATCGCCCCGGTGGAGGCGGAAATTCTCAGGCGCTGCGGACAGTATTACTTCGGCCGCGACGAGGACACGCTGGAAGGCACGGTAGGCGAACAGCTGCGCCGCAGCAATCTCACGCTCGCCGTGGCGGAATCCTGCACCGGCGGGCTGGTCAGCAGCCGCCTGACCGACGTGCCCGGCAGTTCCGATTACATCCGCCTGAATGCGGTGACCTACAGCAATGACCAGAAGACCGCCCTGCTCGGTGTGCCGGAAGCCACTCTCGCCGCTTTCGGCGCCGTCAGCGCCGAGACGGCCGAAGCGATGGCCATGGGTATCCGCCGGCTCAGCGGGTGCGACATCGGTCTGTCGCTCACCGGCATTGCCGGGCCGGACGGCGGCGCGCCCGACAAACCGGTGGGACTCCTTTATATCGGCCTTGCCACACCGGACGGGCAGGTGACCCACGAGAAAGTCCTGGTCAACAGCCGCAACAAACGCACGGACATGAAATTCTGGTTCAGTCAGTACGCTTTGCACACCGTGCGCCAGTGGCTGCAGGACCACCCAGAAAAAAAGTCTGACGCGCTGACTTCAGAAACCCTCTCCTTGTAGGAGAGGGTGGACCGCCGCAGGCGGGCCGGGTGAGGTCTGAGGAAAGCTGAATGACACCCGGCAAGATCTCAACCCCCGACCCCCTCACCGCCAAGAGACGAGGGGGCGTCATCGAACCCTTAAGATTTGTAACAGTTACCGGCCAGCCGACACGGAATTGCTTGAGGGGGTTTTATCCCTGTACCATGTCCCATACCGTGTTGTCGCACACCGATTGACCCGAGAGGAAATTCTGATGATCCCTGCTGTGAATCCGACTCCGAGTTCAGCCCAGACGCCGGCCGCCAGCCAGGCCGCTGCCCGTGGCCCGCAAACCGCCCGCGCCAGCGCGCCCACCTTTGGCTGTATTGAAACCGCCGCCATTGCCGGCTGCGGCTGCCTGACCCTGCCGGTGATCGGCACCGTGCTGCTGGTGGTGCTCAACAAAATCCGCAAAGCCGTTAAAAACATGGCCGGCAAGGTCGGCGGCAATCAAACGGATATTCCCGCCGGCGAATAAGCCGGTTTACCCTGAGCCATGGAGGGGGTTATGGCCAGTCTCACCATTCACAATTCAGCACAGCCTGCGGCCGGCTCAAACGGCGGACCGCGCTTTGGCGGGCATAACCACAACACCCTCAAACGGCCGCTGAAGTTTGTGGACCCTCCGGATGCCTTTATTTACCGGGCCGAACCACAGTACACAAAAAGCCAGAACCTCAGCCGGCGGATGATTATGTGGTACCGGCGACGCAACATGGTGGGCAAACTCTTCCAGAAAACCGGCGTGCAATTGTGCATTTATGACGCCAACAATGCAAAGCATCCACCCAACCCGGCCGCCATAAAACTGATGACGCCAGCCGAGCGCAAAGCGGGGATGACCAGCATGAGCTGTTCGCGCATCACCCTGCGCGCCGTGGAGGAGTACGGCACGGCAAAAGGGATTTGGGTGGGTATGAAACAACTGCTGAAATGCAATTCGCTGGGGCAGCTCTGGCTGCTGATTCGCTCCAGGCTGAGCGATAAGCCGGTCGAAGCGCTCGCGCAATCGGCTCTGAAGGTGGTTTAATCCGGTTCTTTCTGGGCAGGCACAAAGGGCTGGCCCAGCGTAATGTCGAGCGAGTCCGATTTGCGCATGGCCAGTACCTGACTGGGATACACACTGCGGTGGCCGGTCATCAGAAAGCTGATGATGCTGACCATGGCGGCAAAAACGCCGATCTCGGTGCCGAAGAGTTCCATGGCCATCACGCTGGCGGCAATGGGCGTGTTGGCGCAACCGGACAGAAAACCGATAAACCCGAGGGCCGCAAAAAAGCCGGGCTGCATGTGAAACAACTGGCCCAGCAGATTGCCCAGGCTGCTGCCGATAAAAAAGATGGGCGTGAGGATGCCGCCGCTGCCGCCAAAACCCAGCGTCACCGTCGTGGCGATCATCTTCATCCAGGGGTCATACCAATGGGCGGAGGCCGTCCCCTCCAGCAGGCTTTCCGTAAAATCCAGGCCCAGGCCCACGTAGCGGGTGGAGAAAAGCATGACCACGGACAGAATGGCGCCCCCGCCCAGCGCCCGCAGATAGGGATGCGCATGAAAACGGTGGCTGATTCTGGACACCCCCCGGGTGAGGGCGATAAACAGATAGGCGCACAGACCAAAGACAACGCCGGCAAAAGCGACTTCGACAAACTGTTTTTCACTGAAGGCGAAATGCAGACTGACCGGATGGGCGAAATAGGTGCCCCCCAGCATTTTGGCCACCTGAAAACCGGTGACCCCGGCCACAAAGGAAGGGAAAAGAATCTGGTACTGAATCTGACCGACGGAGAGAACCTCCACGGCGAACAGGGCGCCGGCAATGGGCGTGCCGAACACGGTGGCAAACCCGGCGCTCACCCCGCAAATCACCAGCTTGCGGCGATCGAGATCCTTGAAGCGGAAGATATCGGCAAAAAGCGAGCAGATGCCCGCGCCAATCTGCGCACAGGGCCCTTCCTTACCCGCCGACCCCCCGCAGGCGAGGGTGACAATGGTGGCCACCAGTTTGACCGGCACCACCATGGGGGGAATGCGCCCGTAAGATGTGTGGACGGCTTCAATCACCTTCTCGGTGCCGTGCCCTCTGGCCTCCGGCGCAAAGGTGCGCACCAGGCTGGTGGAAGTGAGCATGCCCAGAGGCAGCAGCAGAAACACAAACCAGCTGTGCTGCACGCGGGCGGTCCAGGCCAGTGCCGCCGCTAGCCCCTGCAGAAACGCCGTTGTGGCCAGACCCACCAGGACGCCAACCAGTGTGGCCAGGGCAAACCACTTCAGCACACTGGCAAACAACACCGTCTGCTCGTAGAGATCGTCCTTGACGCCGGGAGGTAATTTATCGCGCGTGGTCTGGATTGGATCAAACATAACCCTTCCAGAGTAGCACCACCACCGGCGCGGGAAAAGGCGCGCAGCAGCCGTTGGGTTTATTTGATGCGGGCGAGCGGCACCTGGCGGCGGGCGCTGGCGCGGAAAAGCTCGGTGCTCAACTGGCTGATGCGCTTGCGGATAAAATCGCCGCTGCGGGCGTTGGGCCGCATGGCCAGCACCTGGTGGTACATGGCCAGAGACTCCTGCTTGCGCTGCGATTTATCCAGCGTGATGGCCAGCCCCAGAAAACCGCGGCTGAAGTCGGGCGCCTTGTCGGTCAGCACCCGGAAGAGCGACTCCGATTCGGCGTACAGGCCCAGCCGCATGTAGAGCGACCCCAGGTTGTTGTAGGCCGGCAGAAAATCGGGATCCTCGCTGATGATGCGTTTGTAGAGGGCCATCGACTCCTCGACCTCGTCGTGAATCTCCAGCACCAGGGCCAGGCCGAACATGGCGTCCACATACCGGGGATCCAGGCGGATGGCGCGGCGGTAGTGGCTGATGGCTTTTTCCAGCTCACCGGCTTCGGTATAGCACTTGGCCAACTCCAGTTGCACGTCTTTGTCAAAGCTGTTGCGACTCAGCGCCTCTTCAAAAGCGTCAATGGCGGCGCGGGTATCTCCCTTGCGGCGCATGCACTTGCCAATGCCCACCAGGGCTTCGGTCAGATCGGGCCGGCAGGAGAGCGCCATTTCGTATTTTTCCAGCGCGGCTTCCACCTCCTCGCGGTGACGCAGGGCATCGGCTTCAATCAGGCATTCGTAGGCAATCCCGAATTTATCGCGCTGGGGGTTGCGCACCGGGGTGGCCAGCCCACCCGTGAACTGATTCAGGGCTGTTTTCAGCCTGGAAACATAACGGATACCATGGCCGGCGCTGTTGACGGACTCTGGTAAGTCGTGGGTGCTCATAAGCTCTCTGTATCCCGCATTGAACCACTGACCTGCCCGACACCACCCTGGCTTTGCGGTTTTCCGCAAAATCGGGGCTTCTGAATCAAACCTGTTCCGGGAAACGTCTAACCATTGCTTTCCCGGTCATTCCTGATACTTTCCGGTCGGGGTGGCGGGGCGCAGGCCTTGGATCGATGGCCTGTCTGCCGCTTTCCACTGTCTTTATTGTAGGCCCGGATCGGGGGGCGGGAATCAACCGATGGGTGGATGGACAGGCTCACCCAGAGGTTAATCTTTGAGGTTAACCTGGGTTGAGCACACGTTATATCACGGCTTGCCATGAACGACTGAGATTCGGTATAGTGCTGCCATGGGTTTCATATGGTGCATACACGTGCCGGCAGCTCCATGCAAGGAGGGAGTCAATGCGGGTTTTTCAGCCATACAACGGGCCGCAAGCCGCCACGTTTGGCCGCCGGGCCACGCACAACGCCAAAACGCGGCCTCTTTATACCGGCCCGGACAGGATTTTCTTTGCACCCGACGGTGTGCGCATCATCGACCTGCCCGGCCCGGCAACAACCACTTCCCGGCGGGAGTGGCAGCTGTGATTTTGCCACTGAACATCTTCCACGCGGCATCCTTGCAGTTCGCCGGTAGCAGCAGTTCCTCGGATGAGGCCGATGATGAGAACCAGTACCCGGAGGCTCCACGACACCCCCGTGAAGAAGCCATGCCACCCCGCGGGCGAAGACGCGTGCTGACCGAGCACCCGGCGGAAGGGCCCCGCACCCGCCGGCGCTAACTGTCATATGATCCCGCTTGCAATCTGAATAATCTTTTGATTTCATGCTGGGGTAGCAAGTGGGTCCGGGCCATCGCCCGGCGATTGTAGATTGGGTGAACGACCATGATGATTAGCCATAGTTCAGGCATGGGTATTCTGTTTTCCGCCCGGCGGAATGACAATGCCGGACGAAGGCCCGGCAGCACAAGCAAAGCCAAAACAACCAAAGCAACTAAGCGTGGCGGAACAACGACTGATCGTATTCAAGCAGTCCTCAGGCAAGATGCAGATCGTGCCGCGGCCAACGCCCGCCGTCGCGGTGAGTCAACTTAAAATCAGGGAAACACCATGCAGATTTTCACAACGCTCAGCCAACCCGCTTTCTCCGGCGGGCGCCGCACGCACCGACGGGAACACACCCGCAATATACCCCGGCTCGATGACACCGGCGGTACTCTGCAATGGCCACCTGACGAATGGGTCGCAGAGCGTTCCACCTCAGACGCCAGACTCATGTTTCGTAATCTCCGCAACAATCTGAGAGCCGGTGTGTTGCCAGAAGAAACGATCCTTCGGCATATACAAGAACTCACTGATGACGGCCAGATGACCCACGAGCGACGTTCTGTATTAATGGTTGAGGCTGCAGGTAATGCTCGGTGGCATGCAGGCGTATTAGCCGCACTAACGGATGGTCGATTCAACAAAAACCTTGTGGATACCGCTTTGGAACGGGTAGGCCTTCGTTCCCCTGAAGGTCGTAAACTGCTGGAGGCAGCGCTCAGTAAGAAACAGGCAAAAAGGAGTCGCTGAGGTGAAACCCATGAATCTCACCACGAACACTCCTATGCTCCGCTTTGGCGGCGGCACGCCGGACGAGCCTCAGCAAGACAAAAGAGAAACAGGCGGGCCACCAACCGCAGACGACCTGTTCCCAAAAACCGGCAAACCCCGCGACTCCAAGACCGACAGAAGGAACAAGCGCATCCTGGAAGGTAAACCAGCTAAGGGGCGACAGCAAGATTGACACCCCGGGTGGTACTGAATGATTCGTGTAACGAAATAATGAGAACCTACAATGAACCTCATTACCCCAAACACAAATGTTCGCTTTGGCGCCGGTGGTAATACTGAGAATCCGCAAGGCGGCAGAAGAAGAACAGGCCCGCCCCCTGAGCCCAATGAACTTTTCCCGGAGACCCGTGAATCCGACCAGACCCCCGGCGGGCCAGAAACTGATGGTACCCAACGACGGGGCGGAAAGAACCGCCGACGCAAATAATTGAACCCCCCGGGCGTTTCGCCTAGAATGACAGCCTGTGAGTTTGGCCGACGGAAAGGGGCGCGCCGCCTATGTTTGATATCCAGAAAATGCTCAAGCAGGCTCAGAAAATGCAGGAGCAGATGAAATCGGTTCAGACCGAGATGGAGAACCAGGAATTCACCGGCTCGGCAGGCAACGGCGCCGTGTCCGTCACCTGTAACGGCAAGTACCACTTCACCCGGGTCAGCCTTAAGCCGGACGCCATGGCCGACAAGGATATGCTGGAAGACCTGGTGCTGACCGCCATCCGCGACGCCACCAACCAGGTGACCAAAACCATGGAAGACAAAATGGGCAAGGTGACCTCCGGGCTGAATATTCCCGGTATGGGCAACCTGCTGGGCATGTAAGCCCCGATCATGCCTCAGGACTTTTTACCGCTGGGCGCCGGCCCCACCAGCCAGCCGCTCAACCGGCTGATTGACGCCTTCCGCAAACTGCCGGGCGTGGGCCCCAAGTCCGCCCAGCGTCTGGCGTTCCACGTGCTCAAACAGCCGCCGGAACTCGCACAGGACCTGGCCCAGGCGCTGGTGGACGCCCGCACGCGCGTGGGCTTCTGCGGCGTGTGTTTCAACCTCTCGGGTCAGTCACCGTGCGAAATCTGCGCCAGCCGCTCGCGACACCGCCACCAGGTGTGCGTCGTGGCGGAATCGCGCGACCTGTTTGCCCTGGAGCGCACACACGAATACCGCGGGCTGTACCACGTCCTGCTGGGGCTCATCTCGCCGCTGGATGGCATCGGGCCCGAGGATCTCAAGGTACAGGCGCTCATCAGCCGCCTGCAGGCTTCTCAGGCGGTGCCGGTCACGCCGGACGGACAGCCCGCCCCGGAATCAACGGACGCCGACACCACCCCGCCCGTCCCCATTGAGGAAGTGATTCTGGCGCTGCCGCCCAGCATTGAAGGGGACACCACGAGTTTATACCTGGCCAAACTGCTGAAACCGTTGCAGGCGGCGATGCCGCTGCGCGTAACGCGCATTGCCTTTGGCCTGCCTGTGGGCGGCGAGCTGGAGTACGCCGACAGCATGACCCTGGTGCGCGCCCTGCAGGGCCGGCAGGACGTGGGGTAAGACCCCTCACCCCCGTTAAGCGTTTTACCCCTAAAAAAAAAGGGCCTCTTGCAAGGCCCGTTGATAATTCAAAGAACTCCACAATTGATTTACCACCCGCAAGTTCTATGAATTGTTAGGATCGATTGTAACGATCCGCAACACCGGTGAACACGTCTATCCTGCGTATATTTGCGGTTTTCCTCCTCCAGCCGCAGGAGTCTGCGCCCGTTTCCGTTTATTTGCAGGGGCGCGTTCGGGTGAGACAATACGGGTGACCGCACAAAAACCCGCCCAACCGTTTTTATACGGGTAAGCGCCACTATCCATCCGGAAGGGCGCCGCAATAGGGCAACACAACCGTCCTGAACCACAGGATCACCAGGGCCACCCGCGGCCCGGAGAGGACCACGCGTTCCGATGGGGCAACAACCGTTTACATTTCCGCAACCACCCGCCGGCTTTGGCCAGCCGGGCGCCGCAGCAGCGCCGGCTTTTCCGGCTGCACAAACGGCCCCACAACCCGCGGCACCGCCTACAGCTCAGCCCGGCACGCTGCCCCAGCTGACCCCAGAGCAGCAGGCCCAGGTACAGCAACTGCTGGCCAACCCCAACATGCTGGATCAGTTCAGCAATCTCGCCAAAAACATTCCCGGCTTTAACCAGCTGGAATCCGCCGTGAACTCCTCGATGAGCACGCGCCAGAACCCAATCAACCGCCTGAACGCGCTGACCGGCAACGCCCCGGTCACCGGCGACCCGGAGAAGGATCACGACAACAAGGTGAACGCCGAACTACTGAAACCGGAAAACACCGCCAAAAGTCTGGCGCTCGCCCTGCCGGTCACCCTGGGCATGGATCATCTGATTGAAAAGGGCTATACCGATCGCCTGGGCGAGTGGCTGGACCGCAAACCGCTGGTGCACCGGTTTAACCAGAATATCCGCCGGCGCATGGAAAACGGCCATGGCCCGCTGAACCGCCTGTATCGCAACAAACGCTTTAAGGCCTTTGCCGGCATGCTGGCGCCCCAGGCCATGAAAGACATGGCGCACGAGGATCTTCTGCGCGACCTGCGCCACCGTTTCCGCAAGCTGCCGCCGACACAGGTGGAGAAGGTGCTGAACGCCTTTGAACTGAAATCACTGCAGGACATCGCCCATCTGCGCGCCAGCGGCGCCCCGCTGGATGATGCCGCCAAATTCAGCGCCGCCCAGATTAAAAACATTGTGCGCGAGGCGCTGGATGAACCTTACCGCGGCAAGGCCGGTAAAATCGCCCGTTCCCTGCACGGGGCGCGCAACTTCGCTACCGGACAGCTTAGCCGCAGCAACATGTACGAACAACGCATCGCCCACATCGGCCGGGAATTTTCGCTGGGACGCAGCCTGAAAAACTTCGCCTGGAACACCCGCGCCCTGCTGGTGGGCGAAGGCCTCAACCCGGCCTCACGCGCCGGGGTGAACGCCGCCCAGAAAAGCGGCTTCCTTGATAAACTCCTGCCGGCCGCCCTGAAATCGAAAAAAAGCGTGCTGATTGGCGCAATCCTCTCCGGGATGTTTGTGGCAGGCAGCGGCTTTGCCGAAGCCAAGCACACCGAGAAGGGCTCGAAAGTCCGCGGCTTTATGCACGGCCTGCTGGGCAACGGCATCGCCACGCTGATTCCCTTCATTCTGGCGGAGCGCCTGTTCCGTGACGCCGGTCTGATTCACAAGGCGCTGAAAGGTCTGGGAGTCAAACGCTTTGCCCGGATGGGCTCAGTGGCCGGTTTCGCCAGCAGCATCCTCGCCATGTTTGTTCTCACCGGCCCCTTCCGCAAGGCAGGTGAGGCGGTCTCTCATGTGCTGTTTGGCAAACCACAGTACGCTGAAGACACCGTGGAGAAAACGCCGGCCAACCAGCAGCTGGGCACACTCAGTCACCGGCCGGGCATGTTCAGTCAGCTCGCACAGCAGTCCACACCAGTCGCTGCTTCTGCCACACCGGGTGCGGACACGCCCGCATCACCGCAAAGTGCCGGTGGCCCCACCCCTGCAGACATGACAGGCGCCATGCCGCCCGCTGATGTGACGGGCAGCA
This sequence comes from Candidatus Melainabacteria bacterium, assembly GCA_050247195.1. GTDB lineage: Bacteria > Cyanobacteriota > Vampirovibrionia > Vampirovibrionales > Vampirovibrionaceae > JBFWUP01. The sequence goes on from JBFWUP010000004.1 coordinate 19,554, forward strand.
GCCTGCTGCAGAACCCCGGTGGCCTGAGCCCCCAACAGATTGCGCAGAATGACATCTCGGCGCAGAAAGCAGCGCAGGATCAGGCTTTTATTCAGAACATTGACGCCCAGGTGACCAAAGCCCTGAACAATGTGGGGTTGAATAATCTGCCCGGCGCCCAGATGCCCGGCAAAGGCCGTCACGGCAAAAAAGACGGCAAAAACGCAACCCTGGCCGGGGCCGGTTTCTCAACAGACAATCTGCTGAGCGGCCTTTAGGAACAGAACGGTTTAACGCCGGTGGCGCGGGGGCAGCGGACGGCTGTTCTCCACCACATTCTGTTTAAGCGGCGCCGGCCTGAGCATCACGCTGTTGTGGGCATCCAGCACCGTCTGAAAAGTATCCAGCGAGCGCTGGTCCACGGCGCCAAAGCTGGCGTGGCGGATGATCTGGAAGACGTCGGCAACGCCTTTCTCCAGGCCGTTGCGTTCCATCTGCTGCATCAGGTTGGGCGCGGCATACGCGCTGCCGGTCAGCTGACCGGTGAGGATCAGAGCCAGGGTGAGGGTGGACAGTTTCGTGCGGGTCATCGGGGTGACCTCCTGAAAGGGGGTTGTATTGTGGGTCAGGGGGAAAACATCGTTTCGGTGGGTGGTGCTGATATAAACGTCAAACGAAAAAAAATGTGCACCTTTGGCATTCAGTCCTTGATAATCGGAAACATATCCCGTGGATGTGCCTTCCTTGGTGGCTGAAAAGAGCCATTCTGATCTTATCCTAGCGCCGGGCGGCTGTCATGAGGCAAGTGGCTCAAAAAAGATCCCCCGATCGGCGGAGTGGACCTTGGGGAGGGGAGTGCGAGGGGAGGGAACGGCGAAAGGAGTCCCCTCTCCTCCCAGGAGAGGGTGGACCGCCAGGGGCGGGCCGGGTGAGGCCTGAGGAGATTGCCGCGTCGGGCCTATGGCCCTCCTCGCAATGACGGCAAGGGGGAGGGGGAGCAGGCGTCAAGCGTCTTTCGTGGCCTCAGCAGCCTGTTTGGCCGCCGGGCCGGGGATACGGCCGAGGGCCTCCAGGGCGGTGCGGGCGGCATGCTGCTGGGCTTCCTTCTTACTGCGGCCGGTGCCAAAGCCCATCACCTCACCGTCAATCACCACCTCCACGGAGAAAACCCGCTTGTGCGCCGGTCCGCTCTCTTTAACGGTGCGGTACTGGGGCAGAATGCCGCTTTCGGCCTGGGTGGTCTCCTGCAGCACGGCCTTGTAGTTGTCCTTCGTGTCGTCGAGATCCACCTGGGTGACCACATCGGCGAGCATGGCCACCAGCAGCCGGCGCACGGCCTGCAGTTTACCGTCCAGAAACATGGCGCCGAGCAGGGCTTCAAAGGCGCAGGCCAGGTTGGAGGACTTCTTGGCCCCGCCGCTGCGGGCCTCGTTGGCGCCAAAAACAATGTAACTGCCCAGGTCCATCCCGCGGGCCAGCTCCGCCAGACAGCCGTCCGAGACGATGACGGCGCGGATTTTGGTCAGATCGCCTTCACGGTACCCGGGGAAGCGTTCAAACAGGTACTCGCTGACGATGAGTTTGAGCACCGCGTCGCCGAGGAATTCCAGGCGTTCATAGTTGTCAAAGGGATCGAGCTTGTTCTCGTAGCTGTACGAACTGTGGGTGAGGGCTTTTTCGTACAGACGGGTATCCAGCGGGTCCGTGATACCGAGGGTTGTGAGCAGGTGCTCAACGGCCTCGGCGTGGCTGGCGCCCGGGGGCAGGGGATGCGTGGGGGTGGGGTCCTGGGAGTCGTTCATGGTTCCTTTATTCAACCACAGGCGCGGGGCGGGAGAAATATGAGGGGCAATTTCTTCTCTGTAGTGGTTTCATGATGATACCGTTCCCAGAAATACAGGAATTAACCGATGTCTATCAACCTTCAAGCAACCACGCCCCAGTTTGGCATGGCGCTTCACCGCAATATTCAGCAGAAAACCGGACCCGACCAGGTCAGGACGTTAGAGGCCCCACTGGCTGACAAAGCAGCGAATACAGCATCTCAGCGTGAGCATGGGCACGATGTGGTGCCGGTTACTTACACTGTTATTAACCCTGATACCGGGGTAACGGTAGTAACCGGCACAGCCACCGGCGCCCATAGCCGGTACCTGCGAGAGAAACTCAAAACGGTTGTGGACCCTTTAGGTTTCTACGCAAACGGACGGACTAATAAACGCCCAATATATTCACACACTGGTTGCGGAACGTATGAAACCGGGACTCTTGAACTTACGATACCGTGGTCCACTTATGTAGAAATGCGGGACACCGTCACCAAAAGAAATCGCAGTCTTCGAACGGGGAAGTCCTGATGAGCCTACCCACCAACCCTGCTGGCACCACGCCTGCCTTTGGCATGAGCCTTTACTGGAAAAAAGGCTCATCAGCTAAAGATGCAATAAATAGTGATCGGCATCAGCTGATCTCTATGGAGAGGGACCAAGTAAACAAGTGGTTTCAGGAATCAGGAATGATACCCGCCTACCCGCCGGCAGTATTCATAGTTTCTGATGACAATTTTTTTGCGTTCGGGATCGGAACTTACCGAGATGCACAGAGTATCAGAACTAAAGGCAGAATAGTTGAAGTTGGAGAAGAGATGTTCCTTCTAACCCGCCCACAGTTTGATGAGTTATGTGCTCAGGCACAACACCCTGTCGACTGGCACCTCAGGGAAGACAATTGAATTCCAATGTCAGCCCCAATTAAACAAGAATATGACCATGTTTAACGTTCAGCCCACCTTCGGGATGTCCTACACCCTTCGTCCGCAGGGCAGAAAGCCCAATGGTAAAAAAAGGAAGTTAAGGTGCGTTGAAACACCGCTGAGCGACGCCCAGTCGGACCGAGCCCGGGGATCTAAGTTACACATCACCGTTGAACGCCCAGGCAAAAGTACGCTCACCGGAAAACTCATCGGCAGCCACGCCGCGCTGGCGCGGGAAAAACTTCCTAATAAAGATCAATGGTTCAGAGATGTCATCTACTCCGGTCAGGGTAATCTCAAACGCGTGGTGATGACGCTGGCGCAATTTACAGCGCTGGATACACTGGCCCAGACAGAAGAAAAAAGACTGAAAAAAGCGGCCAAGCCGCTGAAAGGAAAACGATGAGCATTCCCCCAACAAACAACAACCCCACCTTTGGCATGAGTCTTTTCCTGACACGCACTCTGGATGCGGGTTCAGAAAAACACTATACACGCGAAGCCGATATGCGACACGCGGATGAAGATACCATCCCTTTCGCGGTTCGCGGGCATAGCAGCGCTGGTGCAGTGAGAGAAGCTTATGTTGGCAGAGCTGCGAAACTGCATGCCCATCTTCTCAGGAAACGGCTTGAGTCGAAGCAACCCGGCGCTTACATGGATGGACATCAGGCAGTCATTACGCCGGACACGCTGGACCGGCTGATTATTGACGGCAGTCGTCTGAACTCAGCTGAAATAGACCGACGTGAAGCCACAATTGACTTAGCTGATCACTAACCCACCCACTGCTGCCATATCTGCATGACATCCTCGGCCAGGCCCTGGTGGAGCACCACCCAGTAAATGTAATAGTACGAGGCCGCGCCGGAGAAAATATAACTGTCTGTCCGATCCAGAATACCGCCATGGCCGGCCAGCAGCTGCCCGCTGTCCTTCACCCCGGCGTCGCGCTTCAGCAGGGACTCGGTGAGATCCCCGAGCTGACCGACCACGACAACGAGAATACTGAGAATGATGGTGTGATGCACCGGCAGCGGCGCCCAGCCAGATAAACTCAGCGCGGCGGCCACGCCGCACACCACACCGGCCAGCGCGCCCTCGCGCGTTTTTTTGGGGCTGAGCGCCGGATACAACGGATGCCGCCCAAACTGCTTGCCCGCATAATAGGCCGCCACATCCGAGACGGACAGCGTGAAGAGCACCATCACGGTGAGGGCCAGACCACCCTCCAGCCCGCGCAGCAGAATAAAGTGCACCGGCAGGTAACCCACGTAAAACATCACCAGCAGCGTCGCGCCGATATCGGCGATGGAGGCGCGCGGCGTGCGGAACAGCAGCCGGAAGAAACTCGCGATAATGCTGAGCGTGAGCAGGGAATACAGCCAGTGGGGTTTGCCCAGCACGGCGGCCACAATCATCAGCAGGCCAAAGCCCATCACAATCACCCGCGAAGGGCGGATGTGGATGGTGGCCATCATGGCGTGCATCTCGTTGCCGCCCAGCAGCAGCAGGGCCAGCGGCACCAGCGCCCAGAACCAGCCGCCCAGATACGCCAGCAGAAACACCGCCGCCGACACGGCCAGACCCACGCGCACCCGGTGACTACGCGACGGAGCGGTCGTGACGGTGTCTGTGGACATCAGCATCATCATTCCGGGTTACGGGCACACAGGGGGCAGGCCGCACTAAACCTGCATCACTTCTTTCTCTTTATCCGCCACCACCGTGTCCACCTCGCGGGTGAACTGGTCGGTCAGCTTCTGGATGTCCTCGTGACGATCCTTGACTTCATCCTCGGGCAGGTTGGCGGATTTTTTCAGCTTGTCCACATCGGTGGACGCTTCGCGGCGGATGTTGCGGATGGCCACCTTGCCTTCCTCGCCGATTTTTTTCACCATCTTCACCATCTCCTGACGGCGTTCTTCGCTCAGGGGCGGCACGTTCAGACGCAGCACCGTGCCATCGTTGTTGGGCGGCAGGTTGAGATCCGATTTGGAGATCGCTTTTTCAATCTCAGCCAGCAGGCTTTTCTCATAGGGCTGAATCACCAGCGTCTGACCTTCCTGCACGCTCACGTTGGCAATCTGGCGCACGGGCGTGGGGGTGCCATAGTAGTCCACGCTCACGCGGTCCAGCAGCATGGGGTTGGCGCGGCCGGTGCGGATGGCGCCCATCTGATGATGGATGCTGGCCACCGCTTTTTTCATCTTCTCGCGGGCCTCGGTCAGGATGTCTTCAGAGGTGGTGGCCTCGGTCATGGGTCGGTGCTCCCTCAGGTGTGGTTACGCCTGCAGTGTACCGGAACCCCGGTCACGGATTCAAGCGCACCTTCGGGGGCAGTGTAGGGAGAGGAGCGCGAGGGGATTGTCTACAGCCCTAGGCGAGGAAAGAGCCGTCGGGAAGAGGATGCCCGCAGGGTGAACGGCCCCCCGCTTACCCGGGAGTACCTCACCCCCGGGCCCCCTCTCCTCCAAGAGGAGAGGGGGAGACTGTCCTCTGTGCCGTGCTTCGGGTAAGATCGGCGCATGACCCACGCCTCACCCACCCCCATCCGCAGCCTCTGGCACCTCGTCACCGAGAGCTTTACATTGCTGCGGCAGTACTGGGTGCTGGTCTACCCGGTCATGCTGCTGCTGATGCTCATCATGCTGGTGACCCCCGAAACCGCCACGCCCAGCCTGGATACCCGCTGGCTGTTTTTCATCGGCATTCTGCTGCTGGTGATGGTCGCCTTCACGGCCGGGGTTTTTCATATGGCCTACCATGCCGTGCGCAACCAGAGCCCGCTGACGACCGCCGAAAAACCCAGACCCACCGGGGAAGACCCCAAACCGACCTATGCCTTTCAGCTGCTCCGGCATTTTCTGCCGGGGGTGGGCGGCAACTTTTTCGCCTTCACGGCCGGGGCCCTCATTCACCTGCTTATTCTGGCCGCGCTGATTTTTATGATGATTCTGCTGGTGGAGCGCGAAGGGGGCGTTCCCGCCGCCCTGAGCCGGCTGTATACCGATCCCGCCCTGCAGCAGGCCATTCACGCCGGCGACAGCGACACGCTGATTAAGACCATCCGCGCCCTCAGCGCCACCGATGTGGACGCGATCAACCACTTTCTGAATCTCATCAGCAGCGGGTTGCTGGCCTACGGGTTCATCTCGCTGCTGACCATTTTCTGGCCCGTGTATGTGACGGCCTATGACGCCAACGTGGTAACAGCTTACTTTAAAAGCATCGGCCGCTTCTTCCGCGATCCCCTCCGGCTGCTGTTTCTGGGCGGTTTCTACCTGGCCCTGTCGATCAGCATCAACGTGCTGTTCACGGCTTCAGCCTGGCTGGCGGTCATTCGTCCGCTGGCCACCATTGTTTTGGATATCTACTTTGTGCTGATGCTTTTTGTCTACGCCGACCGGCATATTCAGCCATTCCACCAGGCCGGCGGCGCTGCTGATGGCGGCAACAACGACGCCACGCCCCAAGCGGATCAGCATCCCTCCGCGCATTAAACGGTTCCCCCCGCCATGCCGCACGCCGCCAGCAACCCACCTGCCATTGTGGCCGTTGTGGGCACCACCGCCTCGGGTAAAACCCGGCTGGGCGTGGCGCTGGCGCAGGCGCTGGGCGGCGAAGTCATCTCCGCCGATTCCCAGCTGGTATACCGCGAGCTGAACATTGGCACGGCCAAACCGACGCCCGGGGAAACGGCCGGCATTCCCCACCACCTCATCGACTGTGTCCCGCCCACGGAGCCTTACACTGTGGCGCGTTACCGCACGGAAGCCTCGGGGGTCCTCCGTTCATTGCTGGCGGCCGGCAAAACAGCCGTGGTGGTGGGCGGTACGGGCCTGTACATTCGCGCCCTGCTGCAGGAGGAGTTTTTTCCCGATGTCCCGCCCGATGCTGAATTCAGAGCCGGTATGAAAGCCCTGGCGGACCGTGAGGGCGCCCAGGCGCTCCATGCCCGCCTTCAGACCGCTGACCCGGAACGGGCGGCGGCTCTGCACCCCAATGACGTGGTTCGGGTCATTCGCGCGCTGGAAATCATTCACCACACCGGCGGCCCCGTGCCCACCCGGCGGCAGGGCCTGCAGCTGCCCGGCGTCATCCACTGGGTGGGCCTGCATTACGAAGACCGCGACCGCATGCGCGCCGTGATGGATGAGCGCATAGAGGCGATGCTGGCGGCCGGCTGGCTGGCGGAGGTGCAGGCGCTGATGCATCGTTATGGCGCCGACCCCCCTGCCCATGCGCTCACCGTGGCCCACGGCTACCCGGAGTGGGTGAAACACCTGCGCGGCGAGCTGGATTTTGAAGCGGCCCGCGATCAGATCCGCATCAACATTCACCAGTACGGGCGGCGTCAGCTCACCTTCTTCCGGCCCAACCCGGCCATCCACTGGCTGGCCGTGGACAGTTGCCACAGCCCCGGGGGGTTTACAAAACTTCTCAATGCCAGCATGGCCGGCATGGCCGCCGTATGATGGGACCATCGGTCCGGTGCCGCCCCTGACTGAAGGGCCTGGAAAAGCAAACAACATCCCGAAGGCGGCCACTGGCATCAAAACCGGTTCAGCAGCGTTTAGCCATCACACAGGAAACCCGTCCGTGGAAACCTCCTCCGTTATTGATGTGATTATTGAAGAACGATCCCTCGACCGCATTGACCCGGGCTCTCTGAGCCAGGCGGCAGCGCTGCAGCAGGCCGCCCGTTTTGGCAACCCCGCCACGGCGCCCGGGCAGTTCAATTCCACAGGCAATGTGTTTAAACACTACCTGATGGAAGCCGAACCCTACTATATTGACGCCGATCTTTAAGGCCCCTACTGGACGACGGCAAACCCCTTGGGAACGACGCTGCTGCAGTTGGCGCCGGGATTGCCCGGACAGAGCGCCGCGTAACCGATGATGGAAACCCGATCGATCACCGTCTGCCGTGAGTCGAGAAAATGACGCGAGCCATCGATAGAGAATGAATCCCAGATCCCGTCATCGGTAAAGCGCAGCGCATTGGCCTTGCCCACAATCCCGGTGAGATCAAAAACCGTGGTGCCGTAGTTCACGCCCGCCGGCGGACGGGCGTCACCCGGCCATAACTGCGAAGCCCCGTTCTCCAGGGAATAACAGGTTTTACCGCTGCAGGCTTCCACCCCGTAGCCTTTCACCACACCCAACTGCTCCACCTTCATTTCGTAACTGCCGGGGTTGTCCATGGCCAGCAGCGGAAAATCCAGATTAATGGTCACCTGCGAATTGGCCGTGCCCCCGCCGGCGATGCCAATCACCCCGATGGCCGCCGTCGGCTGGTACATCAGGGATCGCGCGCGCGACGTAACGGTGAGGTTAACCTGGTTGATGCCCACGGCCGACAGCACAGGCGTGGGCATCACCCCGGTCACAGCCACGGTGATGCTCTGATCGAAGGTGCCCATGGTCACCACACGGGTTGGCGTCATCAGGGAGAGAATCGGCGACTGGGCCACCAGCGCGTCAAACACATTGCCGGCTTCCTGGGCGGCAATGCCGCTCATCTGAGGCGTGCCGGCGGCATTAAAGCCGGAAAAATACAGCCGCGCCCCCGCCATGGCCGCCGTGTTGGCCGCCTTCTGCAATTCGTTCTGGCCATAGGCCTGCATCCCCAGAAAAATCACCGCGCCCAGAAAGCCCAGCATCATGGCGCCAAACACCACCAGAAAAATCAGGTTGCTGCCCCGCTGGGCGTTTCGCCGCCGGATTGTCCGAAAATCGCTCAAAGAAAATTCCTCATCCCGCTTACCGGCAGTGTGCGCTGGCATAGTTGGCCACCGCCGTCTGGGCGTACTGCACCGCCTTGCGCACCTGGCACTCGGCCACCTTACGTTCGTGGCACTGGGGCACAAACTGGCCGGGCGGTCCCGTATAAGCCCCGGAGGGATCATAATACGTGCCGGCCGGCGGCGCGGCGGGTCCATACACACTGTACACCCGGCTGATCTCCACCGGCACGCAGGTGGGATCCCCCACTACGAGTGTGGGGTCTGTACACCCCATGGTCACGGTCAGCGTTTTACCCGGCGAACCCGGCGGATTGTGGGTCAGCTGCTGAACCGTGTTGCCGGCCACCACCGTCCCGCCATCCATGGTACTGAGGTTACCTGCTTCTGCAGAACAGACACTGGCATTCACTTCCGCCTGGCAGGCGCCCTGAAACGCCACTGCCAGCTCGCCAATGGCCTGGCTCTTGAGCGGACTGCTGCCGCCAAAATCGGTTTCCTGAGAAACATACACCCGGCCCGAACCGGCGCCGCCCTGGGGCACAATCACATCAGCCGCCGCGCTGGTGACCGGCGCCACCTGGCAGAACTGCCCCGGGGCGAAATTAAATTCGGCCACCTCCGGCAGCAGCGGAAACAACTGTGTGGGCTTCAGCATGCCGGTAAACGAAGACGGAAACCACCCGCCCATGGAACGCGGCGTGCCGCCCTGGGCGGCCGCATTCAGCAGCTGACGCTGCACGGCCGTGGAAACGGTAAATGTGAACGGCAGCGTGCCCACAAACGGAATGGTGGAGGCATGCTGTTTTGTGCCCACAATCAGCGTGGTGTTGGGCGTGGCGGTCACGGTATTCACGGTGTCCAGCAGGGCGCCGTCACTGATGTTGCCACGCGGCCCCTCGAAATTGGCGAAAGCCGTCAGTTGCGCCGGGGTCACCGCCAGCTCCGTGGCCGCCATATCCGGCTTGTGCAGTTCCGCCCCCTGCAGGGCATTGGACGCCATGTTGGCGTCATACATCGCCATACCCACCTCAAAGGCAGCCACCATAATGATGACCAGAATGGGGAGCACCAGGACAAACTCAGCCAGTGCCTGGCCGGCCGGGCAGCCATGGCGTGGAGGGGTTGGCGGGTGTTTCAAAACAACAGTCAAGGGCTTACCCGGGGTTCACAGTTCAGGGCAGTAGGGTCGTGGGCTCAGTCGTTGTTGGCAGTCCCGCTGTGAGCACAGCAATGGCCTGGGCGCTGCCCGCACCGGTGGCATAGGTCTGGCATGTCGCCGCATTCTGGCAGTCCGGCGCAACATAAGCTGTGCCGCCGTTGGCGCCGCCGGCATCAACCGGAGGAAAAGCCGTGCCCGTATAATTACCCACGTTGCTGCCGGTGTATACGCCACCGGTTGGGGTATAGCCGCTGCCAGTCTGCACACTGGCCGGCGTGCCAGCCCCCATGGCGCTGCTCTGAACAGCCCCGCCGCTGACGGTACCGCCCATGCCGCTGGCCACCCAGTCATCGAGACTATCCGTAATGTTGGTGGTGGAAGCCAGCACCCCGGCGCCCACGAGAATAAGGGAAATGGGCAGCACATACTCCACCAGGGACTGTCCGCGCTGGTTCAGGCGTTGCATCAGGCATTCCTCCAAACCGTTCCAGGCCGGGCCAGACTCAGAAACCCGGACGCATGCCCGGACGGCTGACGGGCGGTCTGTCAGTGGGATCGGATCACCCTTCCCAAAACTGTAGGGTTTTCCTCACCATGTTACAGGAATGATACACCATCTCATCCGGTACAATGAGAATGCCGACCCGGCCCCGTGTTGTTAACCGGAACCCCCCGACAATGACTTCTCCTTCCGTGCCCACGCAACCCCTTGTTGCTGAGGTGGACAGCACCTTCGCCGAATCCAACCGGGCGTTTGCCCGGGCCTACTATCTGTTTGCCACTGCCAGACTTTCTCCCACCTATGATTCGGCCGCCATCTATGCACAGTACCCGCTGCTCAGCGACCGGGCGACGTTTGAATCCCTGCGGACACTCTATGAAGCCGACCCGGAAAACCTGATTACACGGCGGCTGTTTGCCGAAACCCTGGGCACCGTGATTGGAAACGAGTTGGCCGGCGAACAGGACGCCTTTGAGAACAAGCGGAACGACCTGGTGATTGACACCACCGGGCTCGGTCTGAGCCAGACCGACGGCACCCCCGTGACGGGGCTTAAGTATGAAGATGTTTCGGAGTATCTGAAAAACACGGCCGACCGGCCCACCCGCCAGGCGCTCTATGATCGCTTTGCCGAAGCGCACCGGACCCATCTGGCCGACGATTTCTCCACCCTGTTTCTCAGAGAAGCCGCCCTGATGGCCGGGCTGGGTTACGGTGACATCATTGCTTTCAGCAGCCGGATGAGCGGGCACGACCTGACACACCTGGCCGGGCTGGCAGCCCAGCTGGTTGCCGATACGCAGGAGACGTACACCGCCCAGATGGGTGCGTTTTACCACAAGCGGACCGGTGAGGATTTTGCCCAGGCCACGCGCGCCGATATCTCGTATGTGATGAAGGGTCCGGATCCCGACCTGGAAGCCATTAACCGGCTTTTCCCCGAGGAGCGGATGGTGAGCCTGGCGCAGGAAACCTTTGACGGCCTGGGGCTCGACTTCAGCGGCATCGCCCGGCGCGCTGATTTCGGCTCGCTGGATGATTACCACGCCGTGGTGGATGACGAAGCAGCGCGCAGGGACCGCCCCAAACGCATCCTGCTGGATCTCACCAAGCGCGAGGGGAAGCGCTCACGCGCCTATGTGTACCCGGCCGGCATTCCCGAAGAAATTTACCTCTCCGTAAAACCCGAGGGTGGGCTGGATGATTACTCGGCCTTTTTTCACGAGTCCGGGCATGCACTGCACTTTGCCTGTGAGGACCCGGCGCTGCCCTACGCACTGGCGATGATGGGCAACAACGTGGCCACGGAATCCTATGCCTACCTGTTTCAGAATCTTTTTCTCAACCGGCACTGGCTGACCAACCGCGCGGGACTGACCCCGGAGCAGGCGAAAACCGTGGTGAACCGGCTGGCCCTGAATGATTTGTACATGCTGCGCCGCTATGCCGGAAAAATGCAGTTTGAAGTATTGCTGCACACCGGCCTGAACACCGAAAGCCACTCACTGACCGGCATGGGCGAGCACTATGCTGGGTTGCTCACCCAGGCCTGCGGTTACCGTTACGATGCCGAAGGGTGGACACGGGATGTGGACGCCGGCTTTTACGTGGCTGACTACTTTACGGCATGGAGCCTTGAGGCGCAGCTCCGGGACACGCTGGCCCGCAGGTTCGGCGACCCCGCCATTCTCGGTGAAGACTGGTATGCCAACCCACAGGCCGGTGCTTTTCTTGTTGAAGTCTGGAAAGACGGCAACATCACCCAACACGACCTATGCCAGAGACTGGGTTTTACCCATCCCAACGACCTGAACCCCCTGCTGCGCTGGATGAGGCACAACCTGGCCTAATCCGTCCGGAGAGGTTCTTTCAGCCTGAAAATGAGCGGAATGAACAGCGGTTAAACCGGAACACGCCGTGGTATGTTGCCAGTATGGTCGATATTCTGGATCAACAGGGGAAACTCCTCGCCAAACTGCCCGCCGAAAACCTCCTGCAGGCCGACCTCAGCAACCGGCCGCTGCGCAAGGGGGATTTTTCAATGAGCGTGATGTTTCGCGCTAATCTGGCCAACAGCGACCTGCACGCTGCCGACTTCCGGGGCGCCAACCTGACCAGCAGCCAGCTGATTAACACCCAGCTGGAGCATGCCGTGCTGAAGGACGCCAACCTGAAAGGCGCCAACCTGACCGGGGCCAACCTCTCCTATGCCAACCTGGCCGGGGCAGACCTCACCGGCGCCAACCTGACCGGGGCGGTGCTCGCGCATGCCAATCTCAGCAAATGCATTCTCAGCAAAGCCGTCATGCTCCACTGCGACCTGAGCCGGGCCAGCCTGGAAAACGCCGAAATGGCCGGGGCGGATCTGACCAGCGCCAACCTGAGCCACACCAACCTGTTTCAGGCCAATATGCAGAAGTGTGTGTTGATTGGGGCGGACCTGACCCTGGCCGACCTGGAAATGGCCAAACTGAACTGGGCCTCACTCAACAAAGCCATTCTGAACAAGAGCGTTCTGAGAACCACCAACCTGCTGGAAGCCCAGATGGAAGGTGTCCAGATGCTGGAGGCCTACCTCAGCCAGACCTGTCTGAAGGGCGTCCGGCTGGTGCACGCCAACCTGGAAGGCGCCACCCTGATGAACGCCGACCTGAGCGAGGCCGACCTGCGCTATGCCAACCTGCGCAGCTGCAAGCTCTCTGCCGTCAACCTGTCGCTGGCAAAACTGCAGCACGCCAACTTTACCAACGCCCTGTTTGAAGGCGTGACCGCCAAGGGCGCCCGCTGCAACGAGGAAACCCGCCTGCCCGGCGCCTATACCCCGGAGAGCCTTGGGTTGCTGGCCGGTTAGGGGAGCCGGCAGGTCAGATCGGGCAGCGACTGGGCCAGGTGCGGGTCAAAATCAGCGCGGGTCAGCGTCTGTTCAATGTAGCCGCCACCCAGCAGCTCACGGTCATCGGCCGTATAAAAAGCGGCAATCTGGCCAGGGGTCACTGCAGACAGGGGTGTGGCAGCACTCACGAGAAGCTGTCCGGGGGTGTCCGGATCAGCCGTGACACGGGCCGGTGCGGCCGGGGTGTTGTAGCGTATTTTCACCATGGCCTCAAACGGCAGCGCCGGAGACTCACCGGCGAGCCAGCTGGGGTGAATCACGCGGAAGGCGGTCGTCTCCAGATGACGGGCATCACCCACATACACCGTGTCCGTGCCCGGATCAATACGCACCACGTAAATGGGCCGGCCGGCGGCCACTTTGACGCCCCTGCGCTGGCCGAGCGTAAACTGATAGTAGCCGTCATGGGCGCCCACCTGCCGGCCGGTATCCACGTCAACCACCGGGCCGGGGCGCTGGCCCAGCACACCGCGCAGGTAATTGGCCTGGCCATCCAGCACAAAGCAGACATCCTGACTCTCGCCGCCGTTGGCGTTGGGCAGGTTATGCTCGCGGGCATAGGCCACCACGTCCGGCTTCACCCAGTCCCCCAGGGGAAACAGCGCCCGGGAGAGATCCCTGGGATAGACCCGCGACAGCATATAGGTCTGGTCTTTGCGGGTATCGCGCGGCCGGAACAGCCGGGGCCCTGCAGCACCCTGCTGAAGACGGGCGTAATGCCCGGTCGCCACGTAATCCACCCCCAGTTCATCCACGGCGTAGCGAACCAGCAGCTCCCATTTGACGAAGCGGTTGCATTCCACGCACGGGTTGGGCGTCAGGCCGGCCTCATAGGCCTCGTGATAGTAATCCATCACGTAATGCGCGAATTCGCCGCGCAGGTCCACCGTATCGTAAGGGACGCCCAGCATCTCGCACACGCGGCCGGCATTCACCAGGGCGTCATTACAGCACTTGCCCGGTCCGTTCAGGGTCCATGCGGTCAGTCCCACCACCTCGTGCCCCTGGGCGGCCAGCCAGTGGGCTGTCACGTTGCTGTCAATCCCACCGCTCATGGCCACGGCAATACGGCTTTTGGCGGTGGGCAAAAAGTTGATCGCGGCGTCCGGTTCCTTTTCAGGGGGTGACATCCCGGAAATTCCCTTCAATAGTGGGGGCTGATTGGCTCATATCATACCAAAACTCCATTAAAAGGCTGATAGGCATCCACTATCTGGGCTGTTATTGTAAATAGGCGATTCAGGTGGTCGAGGTAAAAAGTATCAGCCGCTACACCTGCAGCTGATACCCTGCTCTGTTCATCAACAGGCATAGCACGCCAAGACCGCAAAGGCCGATACGATTATGAGTGCCACCAACCATTACACTGACATTCAGAATACCGCTCAGGGCCACGCCATCCGGCAGCCCCAGCCCCCGGCCGGCTATGCAAGCCGTCCGGCTGCGCCCTCCCTGAAGACAGGCATCCGCCCAGGCACAGTCAATCCCGGCCGTGTATTCCGGCTACCCTTTGAACTGGACTTTATTGAAAACCCAGAGTCGTTTATTCTGGATCTGCCAGACCCCGGAAGTACTGCCAGCAACAAGTTTCAGCGTTTAATTGCCGGCGCCGGGCTGAGAACCCCGGGATCCCCCACCAACCAGAGCATCATTACCGTGGCCGGCAACAGCCTGTGCGCCACCGGTCTGGCCGCAACCCTCAGCCAGCAGGGCGAGCGGGTAGCGTTGCTTGAATTTGGTTACGACCATTCCCTATTGCGGTATCTGTTTTCCATCGCCGATGCCCAGGGTCTCTCCGACCTGATGCGCCAGGAAACCACACTGCAGCGCGTTCTGAGCAGCGCCCGCGTGGAAGCCGGCTTGCCCAACCTGTATGTTTTCCACCAGGGGCTAATGCCCGTGGACTGGCTAACCCGTGTGGCCGCCATGAATGCCCTGATCGCCACACTGGGAAAGCGTTTTAACCGTATTATTCTCAGCGTGCCCGACCTGGAAAGCCACCACCGCGTGCTGCGCGTGCTTTCCAAACTGCCGGTGCCCTATATGATGGCTTTTGACAGTGAGCAGTATCTTTCGGTCATCCAGCGCTTCCTGCCCGAAAGCGTTATTCACCTGGTCTAAGCCTGCAGAAACGCCATCCGCCGTTCACAGGATTAGAAACCCGGAAAAACGGGTAATACTAGGTTAGGCGCCTTCATGCCGGTCTTTGTGCTGCCAGTCGGGTGCAATCCGTGTTTGGTTCACGTTTCTTGATGATCCTGCGGAGATCCCACCGGTTGATCGAGATTAGAACCAGTATGGCGTCCCTAACCCAGGTAAGCGATCATGAGTATACAACTCAGCGGATTTAACTCAGGCCTGCCGGTTGAGGACATTATCAGCCAGCTGATTGCCATTGAACGCCGTCCAATTGATCTGCTCAAGGAGCGGATTACCAAAATTGAAAAAGAGAAAAGCGCAGTCAGCAACGTCCAGACTCGGGCCAAAACGCTGCTGGATTCAGTGAAAGCGCTCACCTCCACAGGCGGTGTGCTCAGCACCAGCAGCAACCTGTTCAGCACCAAAAAAGTCAGTTCCAGTGACGAAGGTATTGCCACGGCCAGCATCAGCAGCACGGCCGGAGCGCAAAGCATCAGCCTGGAGGTGCTGAACCTGGCCACAGCCACCCGCGCCACCAGCACAGCGCCCATCGGGCAGTGGATTGACGCCCCAACCATCATGACCGATGTGGCCCAGGGCGCGGTAACCGAAGGCGATTTCACCATTTTTTCCAACGGAACGGCCTATACCTTTAACGTGGCCAACACCCAGACACTGGGCGATGTATTGACCGATATCCAAACCCAGATCCCTGAAATCACGGGTTTTTCAGTCACCAACGGACAGATTAACCTGGCCTTTACCGGTGGCAGTAACATTCAGCTGGGCGCCGCCAGCGATACCTCAAACTTTCTGAAGGCCACCCACCTGATTACCGGCGCCAAAACCGCCACGGATATCACCGCTTCCAGCGCCGTCAGCGCCGTCAACACCAATGTGGATATCACCACGGCGGCAGCCAACCTGACCACCGGGGTCACGGCGGGGACGTTTGAAATCAACGGCATCAGTTTCGACACCACAGGCAAATCGCTCAGCAGCATCATCAGCGAGATTAACGGATCGGCCGCAAAGGTGACCGCCAGTTTCAGTCCCACCACCAACACCTTTCAGCTGATCGCCGATGATCCCGGCAGCAGCATGATTCTGTTGAATGACAACACCAGCAACTTTCTGACCGCCATGGGCGTGATTGTGGGCGGTGATAAAACCATTGCCCAGACCGCCGGAGAAAACGCGCAGTTCCGCGTTAACGGCACGTTGATGTCCAGCGCCAGCAACACGGTTTCGGCAGCCACCACCGGCCTTACAGGCGTCACACTAAACCTCACGGGTGAAGCGGTGGGCGACACCATCACCATTAATGTTGAAAAAGACACAACCGCCATTGTGGATGGCGTGAAAAAAGTGGTCGAAGACATCAACAGCCTGATTGCCTATATTGATCAGCAAACCAACGCGGAGCAGAAGGGACCGCTGGCAGGCAGCAACTCATTTGCCCGTTTCCGGCAAAGCATCCGATCTCAGATGTCAGATCTGGTGAGTGGCCTGACCGGCAGTTATACCAGCCTCAGTCTGGCCGGTATCTCCACGGGCGCCGTCACCGGAGCGGGCGCAACCACGCCCAGCAGCACGTTCGTTTTTGATGAGGCCAAATTCCTCGCGGCGCTGGATGCCGAGCCGGACAATATCCGGAAACTATTTCAGGCCACCACCGCTGTTGATGGTGTGGACGGCATTTTCACCAAAATGCAGTCGCTGCTTACCAACGCCAACGCCGTCTCCTCCACAGATGGTTTTGACGGTATTTTTGCCGCCTACAACACCTCCGCCGGCAACCGTATCGAATCGCTGAATGATTCGATTGACCGGGGAGAGGAACGCCTGATCAAACGCGAGGATTTTCTGCGCAAGCAGTTTCAGGTGATGGAAAGCCTGATTGCTCAGTTTCAGTCCCAGGGCAACGCACTGAGCGGCCTGCAAAGCCAGCTGAGCGCCAATTCCGGAAACTAGATTATAGCGCCGGTTTCAGCGGGGCCAGCACAATGGATTTGACCAGCAGTTTGGCCGGCTGATCCAGCACGTAGTTCACGGCATCGGCAATGCTGCCGGCATCCAGCATGCCTTCCCGGTTCGGATCACTGTCGGTATCGATGGTCTCCCAGATAGGCGTATCCACCGCGCCGGGATAAATGCCGACCACCTTGATATTATTCACAAACTGCTCGTCGGCCACCGCTTCGGTCACGGCCCGCAGGCCGAACTTGGCGGCGTCATAAATGCTCCAATACGGGTAAGCCGTCATGCCCGCCACGGAGTTGATGTTGATGATCGTGCCTGACTGCTGGGCCACCATGGCAGGCAGCACGGCGCGCATCATAAAAATGGCGCCTTTCAGGGTGATATCAATGGTGCGGTGAATATCCTCCGGGCTGATCTCCTGAAGCAAAGCAATCTTGCCAGCCACACCAGCATTGTTAATCAGCACATCCACCCGGCCGAACGCCTGCAGCGTTTTCTGCACCAGTTTTTCAACCTGCGTTGCATCGCTCACATCCGTCGGCGCAACCAGCACCTGAATACCAGGAAAGGCCTGCTGAAGCTCGCCGGCCACGCGGTTCAGGTTAGTTTCACTGCGCGCCGCCAGCACGAGAGACAGTCCCCGCCCGGCCAGTTTGTGGGCAATCGCTTCGCCCAGCCCCTGGCTGGCGCCGGTGATAATCGCCACACCGCTCATGCGTTTTCCTCCGAATATTCCGCAAAATTCTTTTTGGTTTCCAGCAGACGCAGCTTCTGCAGCCGTGCGTGGGGGAATTGCCGCTTCAGCGCCGGCGCCAGCTGCTGCCAGCAGGCATACACAATCACCTCGGCTGTGGGGATGGCGTCTTTCAGGAAGTCCACATCCAGGTTCAGGTTTTTGTGATCCAACCGTGTGATGAGCACCGACTGAACCAGGGTATCCAGGGCCACCAGGTCAACGAGCATGCCGGTTTCCGGATCCAGTTCACCGGTCACCATCACGTCCAGCTCATAGTTGTGACCGTGGCCGTTGGGGTTGTTGCACAGCTGGAAAATCTCCCAGTTTTTTTCATCCGCAAAGGCCGGATTGTACAGCCGGTGGGTGGCGCTGAAATCATATTTACGGGACAGAGCCAGCATGGTTAAACGGCCTTGGGTAAATCAAACTGCACACAGAGCGCTTCCAAATTAGCACCATCGTAGGTCACCCACAAATCGTCACTCTCAGCGAGGTGGATTTCATTCAGGGTTAACCCGGCGGCCTCAACCGGTGGGGCGACCCGCACCCAGACCCACAAAGCCAGCAGCTCCAGGGTGGGCAGGTGGTGTTTAAAAAACGGCACATCGTGATTCAGGCTGTTGAAATTCAGGGGCGTCACCACGGTGTCATGCAAAATCGTTTTGAGATCTTTCAGGTTGATCACCATCCCGGTTTCGGGATTGCAGGGGCCGCTGACGGCGACCGAGAGCGTGTAGTTGTGGCCGTGTCCATTACGGTTGCTGGTCGGCCCGAAGTGCGCCCGGTTTTCCGCGTCACTCAGCTGCGGCAGCCAGAAGAAATGCGCCGCCGAAAAGGCAACCTTCTTAATCACGGTGATGGTGGGAGTTTGCATGTCACCTCTCACAGTTAACACTTGCCTTGCCCCCTCTCCCTTTAGGGGGAGGGTGCCCGAGGCTTCAGCCGAGGGCGGGTAGGGGTGGACTCATGCAGGGGCCGTTCCCTCCCCTGCACCCCTCCCTAGGACATTCCGAACGACTGAAAGTTCTCCGCGTGGCGGGCCCAGGCGTTGTGGCCATGAATACTCTCAAAGGCCTCCACCTCCAGAGAGAACCCGTCAATGCCGTCATAATCGCGCAGCAGCAGGGTGGCGTCACGAATCACGTCTTCCACAAACTTGGGGTTCTCGTAGGCGCGCTCGGTTACGTACTTCTCATCCGGCCGCTTCAGCAGCGGATACACCGGGCAGGAGGCCGTCTCTTCGAGTGCGGCAATGAGATCTTCCAGCCAGAGCACACGCTGTTCGCGGGCATGGTTCACCAGCAGGTCGGCGCGGATTTCCGAGCGCTGGTTGTGCGCGCCATACTGGGAGATTTCCTTGCTGCAGGGGCACAATGTGGTGACGGGCACCACCACGCTCATCAGCAGCTCATGGTTGTCGGCTTCATCCAGCGTGGCCGTCAGTTTACAGCCGTAAGCCATTGGCGCAGAGCCATCGGTGGCGGGGGACGGCTTGTCCACAAAGTAGCGGAAGGCCACTTCCACCTGGGCGGTTTCCGCCTTGAGGCGTTCTTTCAGATCGCCGAGAAAAGCATAGAGGTTCAGCGTCAATACGTTATTACGGCTCCAGTCGCGCAGTTCCTCAATAAAGCGGGACATATGCGTCCCCTTGACGTCAGCCGGCAGACCCACGTTCATGCGGCAGACGGCCTGCACATGCTGAGGTTTGCCGTCTTTCTGCATCACCTGAATGGGCATTTCCACGTGACTGATGCCCACCCAGGTAATGGGCACCTGGCGGGTGTCGGGCAAGTTCTGAACGTCCAGGAGGGGACGTGAGGAGGCATCGGCGGCGGTCATGGCGGAGAGGTCCTGGTTGGCGGGCCACGGGGCCCGGCGGAAGGGGCAATTGCCCTATTATCCTAGCGCGTCCAAGCCTCACGTCAACGTGAGTGTTGAGAAGATCGGGCTTCATCTTTCGCCCACAAGGGCTTTACCGTAGAATAGACTGACTGTGGGTTCAGAATATGAAGGGAAATAACATGATTACGTTCGGAGGCCGGTCGCGTATTGACTGGCTGAATACGGTACCAGGCACTGTCCCTGTCAATTACGGCATCTGGAGCCGTGCCCGCTCGCTGTTGGCGGGAGCCAAGCCAGAAAATGAAACGAACTATACAAGTCTGGGGGGTACGCGTGTTACCGTGCATCCCGGTCGTAACCACCCCCTCATGATGGGTGGACCCGAACCTGACAGCTTCTCGTTTACATCTGAGCGTGTTTTGTCCCATCCGGCACTCGCGGCGCCTTTCACGGATGGACACCTCACGGTGCATTCCCACACCGGACAGAGCCGCGTTCATCTTCGCACCGGTGACAACCTCTTTACTTTAGGTGACCCGGAAGCTCAGAAAACCGCGTTTTATCTGCTCAACCGCGTACAGCCTCAAAAACCAGGTCAACCCACAGACATTACCGCCCGCGCTTTTGAGATAGCCCGGGATATTGACGCTCTTGTCCGTCGAGGGGGTGCTCGCCAGCCATCCTCCATTCCCAATGACCCCACCCGGTTCTGGTCCACCAATGATGGCGACTTCTTCGCTATTTCTCAGCGTAAAGGTGGCCCGATGACCGCAAAATTCACCACCGACAACAGAAAAGGCCTTGTGACCCTTAAACCAGATGGTCAAGTCATTGATCTCCCCATCTCGACCCACCCCCTAGCAGCAATTCTGGCGCCCTACCCAGATTTGCCCCCGGCCCTGAGAAGCAGGAACAAGGCACCCTTATCCTTGAAGCAGTCAGAGCCAGACTCAAGCAGGAATAACACTTGACCCCAACCCGCCCACAAGCCCTCCTAACCCTCCTCACCACCCCGGCAGACCGTTATGACGGGATCAATGCCGTTCGCGACTGGGTGAACGCCACCTACCCCACGGTGGAGCTCTACCTGGAAGACAACTGGGACGGCGTGGACGAGGGGGGCATGCGTTTTGAGTACCTGCTGCGCGACCGCGTAACACGCCATGAAACCGGCGTGCTGGTCTATGATCAGCACCGCGCGCGCCGCGACCCCGGCGGCGTGATGCACGTGGGCGACTATGTGGAAACCGTTCTGGAAGCCGGCCCGCCGGAAACGATTGTCGCCATCATCGATGACTTTCTGACGAAGTATGTCACTCCCTAGGGAGGGGGTGTGGGGGAGGGAACGGCCCCCACATTCGCATCAAACACCTGGCTGTAAGCGGCCTTGAGGTGGCGCTTGCTCACCTGGGTGTAAATCTGCGTGGTGGCGATGTCGGAATGCCCCAGCAGCTCCTGCACCACGCGCAGATCCGCGCCGTTCTCCAGCAGGTGGCTGGCAAAACTGTGGCGGAAGGTGTGCGGGGAAATATCCCGGTCCAGCCAGCGGCCCATGGCTTTCACACGATCCCACACGGCTTTGCGGGTCACCGGTTCCTCTTTATGGGCGGAACCCGCCGGCTGCAGAATATACCCACCCTCCGGCCGGGGATGACGCGCCAGATACCGGGACAGACAATTCAGCGCCTCATCGTTCAAAGGGATTAGTCGTTCCTTACCGCCCTTGCCCATCACGCGCAGATACTTGCCGGGCATATCCACCTGATTAATTTTCAGCCCGATGAGCTCCGAGACGCGCAGGCCGCCTGCGTACAACAGTTCCACAATCAGCCGGTCCGTTTCATCCAGCGGGGAGGCGGGCGAGAGCAGGCGGTCGATCTCGCCGGGGGTCAGCACCTTGGGCAGGGATTTTTTGCGGCGCGGCAGTTCAATGTACACAAAGGGATTGTCTGTGAGGGTTTCCTGCTCCTGCAGCCAGGTGTAAAACCCTTTCAGGCTGCTGATTTTGCGAATAATGGTGCTGCTCGCCAATCCGTCGTTGCGGAGCTGCGCCAGATACCCGTGAACATCCCGCCGGGTGAGGGCCAGATAGTTTTTGCGGCGCTCTTCCAGCCAGGCCAGGTAAGCGGTGATGTCGCGTTCGTACGCGGCGCGGGTGTGCAGCGAATACCCCCGCGTCTGCACCAGGCTGTCCAGGTAGTGGGTTACCAGCAGGTTCATACGGGTAGTATAAAGGATTTCACGGAAACAGACTCGCAGTAAACCTCACCCGCCCTCGGCTGCACCTCCGGCACCCTCTCCTACCCAGGAGAGGGACAAAGCAATTCAAGCTCCCCCTCCCCTCGTAGGGGAGGGGGCCGGGGGGGAGAGGTACTCACGCGGATGCGAGGGGCCGTTCCCTCCCCTCGCGCTCCCCTCCCTAGGACAGCATGTCCTTCACGAGATCCGTGACCATCTGCGGGTTGGCGGAGCCCTTGGTTTCTTTCATCACCTGGCCGACAAAGAACCCGAGCAGCTTGTCTTTGCCGCCTTTGTAAGCGGCCACCTGATCCGGGTTGGCGTCAAACACCTGCTGAATCGCCGCCTTCAGCGCGCCGGTGTCGCTCACCTGCGCCATGCCGCGACTTTCAACCAGCGCCTTCGCCGAGCCACCTTGCTCCAGCAATTCCGCCAGCAGCTTTTTGGCAATGGCGGAACTGATCACCGCGTCTTCCTGCAGGGCCACCAGCTCCGCCAGAGACTGCGGCGTGAGACGCGTTTCCATCAGCGGGTGTTTGCTGTCCTTCAGGTAAGCAGTAATGTCGCCCATCAGCCAGTTGGCCAGCGGCTTGTAATGCTCGGTATGCTCAGCCGCCAGGAGGAAGAAATCGCCGAGCTCCTTGAACTCGACCATCACGCCGGCATCGTACTCGCTCAGGCCAAAACCGTTCTGCAGCCGTTCCAGCCGCTGGTGGGGCAGTTCCGGGAGGGTCTCTTTAATGTTGGCCACGCGCTCGCGCGAGATGGCCAGCGGGCGCAGGTCGGGATCCGGAAAGTAGCGGTAATCATGCGCCTGCTCCTTGCTGCGCATCGATTTGGTGGATTGCGAGCCTTCATCCCACAGGCGGGTCTCCTGCACCACGGCGCCGCCGGATTCCACCAGCTCAATCTGGCGGAGAATTTCAGCGTCAATGGCGCGCTGCACGGAACGGAAGCTGTTCATGTTTTTGATTTCCGCCTTGGTGCCGTACTCGCTGGCGCCCACGGGGCGGATGCTGACGTTGGCGTCGCAGCGCATGGAGCCTTCATCCAGGTTACCGTCACACACATCCAAGTAGCGCACAATGTTGCGGATCATCGTCATGTACTCGCGGGCCTCTTCGGCGGTGCGGATATCCGGCTCGCTGACGATCTCGACCAGCGGGGCGCCCGCGCGGTTGAGATCCACGAGGCTGTAATCCGAGCCGGCCAGCTGGTCGGCGCCGGCGTGCACGAGCTTGCCCGCGTCCTCTTCCAGGTGGGCGCGCAGAATGCGGACCGTGCGGCCCGTGCTGAGGGTCAGCTGGCCGTGGGCGCAGATGGGGTAATCAAACTGGGAGATCTGGTAGCCTTTGGGCAGGTCGGGGTAGAAGTACTGTTTGCGGTCAAACTTGGTGACCGGGGCGATGTCGCAGTTGAGCGCCAGGCCAAGGCGGATGGCGAAATCCACGGCGTTTTTGTTGAGGACGGGCAGCGCGCCGGGCAGGCCGAGGCAGACGGGGGCGATGTTGACGTTGGGGTCGTCGCCGAAGCTGTTAGGGCTGGGGTCAAAGAGCTTGCTGTCGGTTTTCAGCTGGACGTGGACCTCGAGGCCGATGACGCTCTCGTACTTGGTGTTCAGCAGTTCTGCCGCGGCGGGGGCCATGGGGAAGTCCTCTCTGGGTCACTGGGTCAATGCTGCGGCCATTATAGCGCGGTCATGACGGATGAATCAGTCAAATGAAACACATCGCCATAATTCACGGGCAGCTCGAACGATTGTTCCAAGGAAATCCCCAGCTGATAAGCCAGCAAGGCACGGATCACACCTGCGTGGGTCACCAGAACCGTTCTTTCCGGTTGATTTGACCAGTGCTGCAAGCATTCCTGAGCCCTGGATGCCAGTTCACAATAGGATTCACCACCAGGGCAAGCCACGTTAACAAAATCATTCATCCACACAGCAAAGTAAGTGTGCTTTTCGATTTCAGACCAAGGATGGCCTTCCCAATCCCCAAACGATAATTCCTGCAAGCGGTCATCAAACACCAAGGTAGACTTGGGTATTTTCCCCTTCAGAAAGTCAGCCAACAAACGGCATCGCTGAAGTGGGCTTGTCACAATACGAACTGGTGTAACAGCGCCCTGTGTTTTCGCTTCCAACGAACGCCAGAGAGCATAGGCCTCCTGCTCAAAACTCGCTGCAAGCGCCACATCGCTTTGTCCGTAACATATGCCACGACCGACAGACGGTGTGGTGTGTCTGATCAGACAGACATCCATGGATAAACCGAAAAAAATAAATAAATCAACACTTCACACACCTGTTGCTGTAAGCCCAAACAATCGCCCGTATATCCCTGTATTCTCTGGTGAAAATAACGACCCAACCAAAGGGTGACAACGACCACAGGTAATACCACCCAAAAGACAGCAACGTCTTTGAAAAACAATAACGGCATTGCCCCAAAAACAATCCCAAGAATCATATCCAACCGGGAAACCTTGGAGACCATGATTTTCGGTGTATTTTCAACGGAATACTCAGCATGCGGGTAGCGCTGAATAATAATATTCATACAACCACGACTAAGGGAATGTCCTACCACCAAAGCCAGAAACACTTTATGCACAGGCAGAGCCATCAATGCCAAATAAGTCAGCATCAAAACAAACCATATACCAATAACGCCATAATTGCCCACCCTAGAATCCTTCATTATACGCATGCAATCTTCTGTTGTATGGCCACCACCCAAGCCATCAAACGCGTCACCGACGCCGTCAATATGAAATGCACCATTCAGCATCAGAAAAAAAGCGATTGTTAAAATGGTTGCAATCTCCCTGGAGAACACTTGCGACAAACCCACAAACGCAAATCCAGATAAAACACCCAGAAATATCCCAACAAATGCAAAATAGCGAGAGGAATGATTTAAATACCGGGTAAAATCACTCCCCAAAAAATTGCATGGGATACGTGACAATAAAAACATCGCAGTGGAAAAGGACAGCCATTCAGTCTTAATTTTTTTAGAAACGAAGTTACAGACCCCTCTCAAGGAGTAAACAGGTTTTTTCTTACTCAGCATGGAATTCATTTTAACTCAGCACCAACTCCGTCTTTTCCGAAATCCCGGCACTCTCAAAAGTCGCCATCTCATTCAAGAAGAGGACGGACGATTCAACAAGAGGATATGCCAGTAACGCACCTGTACCCTCTCCCAAACGCAAAGACAGATCGAGAATCGGATTGGCATTAAGCTGTTTCAGCAATATGGCATGACCTGGTTCCTGTGAGTGATGACAGAATATACACTTATCCAGCACATCCGGTTTTATCAGCACACAGGCCATTAAAGCGGCAGTCACAATAAAACCGTCAACCAGAATGACCATCCCTTCCTCAGCAGCCTGAAAAAAAGCACCAGCAAGCATAACCATTTCAAACCCGCCAAACGTTTGCAACACCACCATTGGATCATCAAAGTCACTGTCTTGGTGTACTTTAACTGATTGCTTGAGACAGCTTATTTTATGCAGCAAGCCATTATTGTCCAGTCCCGCTCCTTTACCAGTAACCTGCTCAATTGGCGCAGAGCAAAAAAGACTGGTGCATATGCTTGCAGAAGCAGTATTGCCAATACCCATTTCTCCCAAACTAAGTATATTGCAACCTTGTTCTGCAATTTGACGAACAATATTGCGTCCTGCAGAAATTGCTTGCTCACACTCAGACACCGTCATGGCTGGTGAATGAAGGAAATTTTTTGTCCCATAAGCAATTTTTGCATCCCGCAATGCAGGGTGTGGCTCAAAATCAGCATTAACACCCGCATCAACAACGATTAATCGTATCTGATGTTGATTTGTAAATACACTTGCCGCCGCCCCGCCGGACAAGAAATTCATAACCATCTGTGCAGTAACCGCTTGTGGATACGCACTCACGCCTTCATCAGCAATTCCATGATCACCCGCAAAAACAAGGTGCGTTGGCTTTAGAAGTTTAGGTTGCGTCGTATTTTGAATCATACCAACACGACATGCCAGCTCCTCCAATCGCCCCAGCGCGCCAATGGGTTTTGTTTTGTTATCAATTTGACGTTGAATATCTTCTTGAGATAACTTCATCTCAAATCTCCCTCTCAATTCGGATCTAACATTAAAGCACAACAATTGTATCTACCGGCGGCTCCCCTGGACGCCGGTGAGCACACCCGGCCGCACAGCACACCAGCGCCTGCGCGAGACGGTAAATGCCAACCACACCGCGCGGCTGAACCAGCAGATCGCCGCCTACACGCCGCCGCCCAGCCTGTCGGCATTTTTCCAGACCACCCAGCCGGACATTCCGGCCACGCTGCTTCAACAGTCCTCCGACAGCTCCAGCGAGGGCCCCGTCACGCGGGGGTGGTCCGCCAGCAGCCTCAGGCCAGCCAGCGGAAACACCGGCTGGATTGCTGAAGACAGCGGTGCGCTGCAACGCAACCTTAGCCGCGGCGCCCAACCCGTTTCACTGTCACGACTGGCGCGCCGTGAGCCTTCCGCCTCACCCAGACGGAACACCCTGAGCCAGTTTGATCTCCCCCCAGCCACTTATCAAAGCCGACACAGTGAGCCGGTGGATCTGTGGCAGAAACTCAGGCAAGGCCACACGCTGAGCGACGCTGAAACCCGGCAGCTCTTTCACACGCTGGATGTAGCGCGCCATGCGGCCAACACACGCGAGGAAACCATTCAGGCAGCCGCCGCAAGAATTCACGCCGAGCAGCAACTCGCGCGCAACGTCGTGGCGCACGCTGAACGGGACGCCGAGGGCAATGTCGTACTCGGGGGTGTGGCTGTCCGCAGGGCTGACGCGCTGGACGCCGCCCACGCCGATATCCGCCACTTTCTGGAAACCGGCGGGCATTTGTCACCGGAGCAAGTGTTGGCAACCAACAAAAAAGCAACCTGGGTGGATATTATTCACGACTGGTATTTTGAAACAGGATCAGCTGTCCGTGTCTACGATGCATCACACCCCATTACTCAGGCGCTGATGCGGGATGAAGGCGTTCAACAAGCCCGCGACGAATGGACTAAAAAAGGTAAGCCATTACCCTTTGTTTATAACTACCATTTTAGTGTCGGTGAATATGCCAGAGAGTTGCTTGAACATGATGGGACTGGCTCGACACTTGGAAGCTATACCGTTAAAATTACACGCATACCAGGCAAACACCTCATCCAAATCAAAGTCTCAAACCCAACCACATGGGAATCAGGAACCCGTTTCCCTTTTACATCCACAGCAAAAACAACCCCAACTATTCAAGATATTGTCACAGGAACTGTCTCAAAGGATTATTCCCCGCTACCAACCAAAGATGATCCGTTGAGATTTCTCCCCAAAGCGATTCTTAGTGACCGTGACAGAGCAGAACCAGGACCTGGCGGCCATTTTGAACAGATTTTTACGTGGTACGAAAAAGAACGATAAATGCTTCAAATCGTTGTTATCATCCTTCTAACTCTTGGTCTTTCTGGCTGTTTTGGCATGCCCGTCAGACACATTTATCCTGATTACCAGGTTAACTCTGAAGAATTAGCAGGTACATGGGTCATCAACACAGACAACGATCTATATCGCATCATAGACTTACAGACAGGACAAGTAATTCCTGACACAACGGCACTGTATATCAATCTTAAATCGAACGGAACATATGATGTTTACTACATAACAGCCAACAATAAAAAAGTGCGCCATCAGGAACAAAACATGCACTGGTCTCCTGGACCAATTCGCAATTTATCGACCAATGACCCATATGAGAATAATGTTGCAATATACAACATGCGTTTTTACCCAAAATTACTAGATCCTATTCAAACAGAACTCGATTCTCGAAACACAGTATTTTATTTTCAAATTGAAGGGTCACGAAATCAGCTCCAAATGTGTGACCCAAACGATGATGTTTCCATCTGTTTTGACAAACAAAAATAGAGCCTTACGGGCTCTGTTGTTTAATCATAAGAACAACAATATTTTTTCAAACAAAAAAAAGTAGAAAGGCCAGACCTAATAAGATTAGCATTTTTTCAGTCAGCATAGGCATGTTCAGATGTCTAGACAGAACGAATTAATTAGAGAATTATAACCAATGTTCTGGCGTTTTTTAAAATATCTGCTCATGTATCTCCTAGGGCTTTTAACCCCATTCATCTCCATCAGCATCCTTCCGTCAGTCGCGAAAGCAATTCCATTGCTTACTACCAGCCCATCCGGTAGCACTTTTCTGACAGTTTTTTGGGCAACCATGATGATTCTCAGTCTAATTGCTTTTTCCGCCAGTTTTATCCTGAACGGCTTTCTGATGGGTTTTTCAAATCAAAAATCTCTTATTAAGTTTTTAGTTTTAACAACGCAAGGCCTTCCTATGATTGTGCTGCTCTGGATCGCGCTGTCAGCGCCTGACACCAGTAATGCAACCATCGTGGAGTCAGTAGGAGGAGGCGCAGAATACTACGCACCCGCAATTTTATTATTTCTTGTTTTAGTCGGGTCTTATTGGGGCATGCAAAACCCATTCAGGCATCGATTTTTTAATAAATAACTAAATGCGCGCATTCACGCCGAGCAACAACTTGCACGCAGCATCGTGGCCCACGCTGAGCGGGACGCCGAGGGCAATGTCGTACTCGGGGGTGTGGCTGTCCGCAGAGCCGACGCACTGGACGCCGCCCACGCCGACATCCGCCACTTTCTGGAAACCGGGCGGGGTACAATGGAACCATGATCGCCGACCCCACCCGCTGCCCGTGGCCCACAAACGAACTGGCCCTCCGCTACCATGATGAAGAGTGGGGCGTGCCCGTCCACGACGACCGCACGCACTTCGAATTCCTCACGCTGGAATCCGCCCAGGCGGGCCTGAGCTGGGATACGGTGTTGCGCAAACGCGAGCACTACCGCGCCGCCTTCGCAAATTTTGATCCACTGATCGTCAGCCGGTTTACCGAAGCGGATGTGGAACGCCTGATGCAGAACGAAGGCCTTATCCGCAACCACGCCAAAATCAGCGCCGCCATTCACAACGCCAGCCGATTTCTCGCAGTGCAGCAGGAATTCGGCGCCTTCACGCAATACATCTGGGGCTTTGTTTGCGGCAAAACCATTCACAACCACTGGCAGGCCGGCGAGGACCTCCCGGCCACCTCGCCCGAAAGCGACGCTTTGGCCAAAGATATGAAAAAGCGCGGCTTTAAGTTTGTGGGCAGCACCACGCTGTATGCCCACATGCAGGCCGCCGGGCTCATCAATGATCACCGGCCCGAATGTTACCGCCACAAGGAGCTCCAGGGTTCACCGGAATTGCGATCGGACCGGAAATAAGTCGCCCGGGGGACTGGAAAGCCCCGCGAAAATAGGGTATTCTGGAAGGTAAGCGTACACACCCACAACCGGCGCCGCCACCCGATGTCGTGATTTCCGGACAACCTGACCGCTGACCCAGACCAGCCCGAACCCGGCTCTGCGTGCCGTGGGGTGGTGTTGCCGTCAGCCGGATCAATGGTTTCACACCGGTCTTCACGCTGGTCATCCCTCGGGTCCGCCAGCGCCCAGGCACCCACCATGTCGAAAAAACTCGACCTGCACATGCACACCGTGTATTCGGACGGCACCTGCACGCCT
The DNA here is from genome assembly GCA_050247195.1 of Candidatus Melainabacteria bacterium. GTDB lineage: Bacteria > Cyanobacteriota > Vampirovibrionia > Vampirovibrionales > Vampirovibrionaceae > JBFWUP01. Next base: position 49,193 of record JBFWUP010000004.1, read on the forward strand.
GCCGAACTGGTCACCGCCGCCTGCGAACAGGGCGTTCAGGCGATGGCCATCACGGATCACGACAACGTGGAATCCCTGCGGCACGCCCAGGAAGCGGCCAGGGAAACCACCCTGGAGCTGATTCCGGGCATTGAAATCAACACCGTCTGGCAGGAGAGGGAAGTCCACGTGCTGGGCTACTATATTGATCCCGCGCACGATCTGCTGACCGAAGTGATGGACCAGCACCGGCAGTGGCGCGTGGTGCAGATGCAGGACATGGCCGTCAAAATGCGGAAGCACAACCGGCTGGATATCACCTTTGAAGACATTGCCTCGCGGGGCAGCGCCGAGGGCGTGCTCGGCCGGCCGCATGTCGCCAAAACCCTGGTGGACAAAGGCGTGGTATCCACCATCTCGGACGCCTTCAACCGCTATCTGCGCCCCAGCTGCCCCACCTATGTCCGCCGGCAGACCGTCCCCCCGCACGACGCCGTGGAGGCCATCTACGAAAGCGGCGGCATTCCGGTCATCGCCCACCCGGGCGATATGGAAGGCATTGAAGGCCTGGCCACCGAGCTGATTGACTACGGTCTGCGCGGGCTGGAAGCATACCACCGCAGCCACTCCCCGGCCCTGATCGAGTTTCACTGCTCCCTGGCCGAAAAGCTGGACCTGATCGTCACCGGCGGCACCGATTTTCACGGCGCGCCGGAGGCCTATCCGCGCGCACTGGAGCGGCTGCACATGCCGATTCATATATACGACGTATTACAGGATGAGCGCCGCGGCCGTCAGCTCTCGTTATTTAAGGCCTCCTGAGGGCGGGGACCACGCTCTGTCATTGCGAGGAAGGCTGATAAGCCCGACGCGGCAATCTCCCGGGAACCCACGCACCTGACTCCCCCCCCCACCCCCTCAAGGGGAGAGGGTGGGCACGCCACAGGCGTGACCGGGTGAGGGGTAATCAAAGCAGCAATGGTAAAACAGAAGGTTTTGCAAAGGTCTCCCTGAAGGAGAAACCAGGGCATATCAAACTTGTCTATTTATTCATAAAGCCTTGCAATTTGTTTATTTATTCAATAAACTACACTTTATTGTCGGATTTGGGCTTACATGAAGCCACAAATACGCGCCAATACTGCAATTGACGGGCCTCCAACAAACACCGCTAGCATCAAAATCCCAAACGTTGTTTTAATACCTACAAGAGCAGTTTTTACAACACTGCATCAGGGGAGGAACACTGGAATCATGGTCTTATCTCACACGGATTCAAAACGTGGATCGTCGAAGGCTTGCAAAAAACCCGGTACCGTCCAGCAGGGCGGCCGCCTGGCCCCCACGCCTTCCGCCGCCGCGCAGGGAGAGCACAGCCCGTCTGATCACGCGCCTGACTATTCCACTCTGGAAAATGTCAGCAAGGCCGATCTGACGCGCATTGCCAATAACCAGCTGCCCAAACAGATCCCGGATTTTCAGGCGCCCGGCGCCACCAAGGACACACTGATTGCCACGTGGCTGACCGAGTGGATTACCGCCGGTCTCGCTTCGGGTAAATTCTCGGAGAACCACCTGCTGCCGCGCAAGGCCGATATCGCCAAGCACCTCGGCGTCAGCATCGGCACCGTGCAGAACGCCATCCGCTATATTGAGGACGACGGTCACGTCGAATCCAAACAGCGTATCGGCACCCTGCTGCGCGTGGCGGAAAACAACGTTCACCGCATGCGCAAGCAAACCTCCAAACGGGATCAGGCGGTGGAAGCGATTAAGAAATTCATTCTGGACATGCGCTTTCAGCCCGGGGACATGCTCCCTTCGGCGCGGGAAGTCGCCAAGGCCATTGGCTCGGCGCCCAACACCACGCGCCTGGCGCTGGAGTACCTCTCCAGCACCGGCACGCTGAACAACCTGGGCAACCGGGGCAACAAGGCCAACTGGTCGCTGAAGGAAGCGCCCGCCTCAACCGACGGATCGGTCACGGCGATTGAATCCGAAACGCTGATTGATCAGCTGGAACGCGACCTGAAGCAACTGATTGCCGAACAGTTTGAGATTGGCCAGAAACTGCCGTCTCACCTCGATCTGTCCGCACAGTTCAAGGTCAGCATCAAAACCGTGCATGACGCAATGAAGCGCCTGTCGGAACAGGGGATTATCCGCTCCAAACGGGGCCGCTATGGCACCTACGTGGTGCGCAAGCCGGATACCCAGTTCTACCCGGGTATGGACGACGTGTTTGTGCCGGCGGATGAAGCGGTGTTTTACAACTACGAGAAGGTGGAACGCCACCTGAAGTTGCTGATCCGCGAGCAGTTCCGCGTGGGCGACAAGCTGCCCGCAATGGGCGAGCTGTCCAAAACGCTGAACGTGAGCAGCAACACCATCCGCAAGGCGCTGCAAAACCTCGCCGTTGAAAAACTCGTCTCCTTCAGCCGCGGCCGGTACGGTGGCACGTATGTCACCAAGCTGCCGAAAGTGGCCAAAGGCGAAGCGTCCGGCATGAGCTGGGTGTCGGTCAACCCGGAAACGGCGAAGACCTACCCGAGCAAGGCAACGCCTACGAAATAACCATTCATTCCATCCCAGCATCCCAGAAGCCGGTCCCCACGCTCTTTTATGGACGCCAAGGACCGGCTTTTTGGTACGCAGACTCATCGGAAACCGGAGGGGGACACTGAGCACACCCGGGATACACAATTCACGGAGCAGTCTTCCGGGCATTCCCGGTTTACCGGCTTTGGCGCAGGGCCCCGTAAACACGGGGGCCTGGCCGCTCGTGGATCAACGGGCGGTGAAGCTGCCGCCGGTGATTGAGGTGGGCGGCCCGCCACTCGGCTCCCTTTCCGATCGTCGCTCGGTGCTCGACATTTTCCGCAAGCGGTTTTTCATCTGGACCTCGCGCCTGAGTGCGGGAAAGATCTTTGATCTGAAATCCGGCCGCGACGCCGCCGACTTTGCGAAAAAAACCGCGTGGATTAAAGACTGGGACCGATTAAACAACCCTGGATTATCCAAGTTTCCTGAACTAACTGAACGAGCCCTTCAATTTAATCCACACAGCTACTCGGGCCTTTTTGCCCTGCGCAGTAAAAGAGATATGAGTTTTTCGCACATTAAAAATCCAAAATTATATTTTGAAAAAGTATTATGGAATTTTATTGATCTTAAGGAAGCGATCAGACCCCCAAAACTTTTTTCACAGCTTAAAAATCATAATCCAGTTTTTAACTTTGGATGGAAAACCTTTCTTAAAGAAACCGTTTGGCATCAGAACATCGATCCCATCCGAAACCTTTATGACGGCAACGCAAAAGGATTGGCCAAAATCTCCGGCCAAGGACTCGGACAAATCTTTGGCTTCAGCCTGATGGGGCTGGATGCGGGCAAGCAGGGCGTGGATGCTTACCACACTGCCAAACAGAATGGAGAGAACCCGTTTGCCGCAGCCACAGTTGCCACCGGTGAACGCCTCGGCAAAAACTTCATTGCCTGGGAAGTAGCCGGCGCTGGCTTTGCGATTGGCCGCAAAATCCTGCCGGGTTTCCATTTGCCCAGCAAAATCCCTCACCTGGGCGGAAAATACATTCCGCTGGGCGGCTTTGTCCTCGGCAGCTTACTCGCTTCCGTCACCAATAAAGTGCTTACGCGAAATGATTGATGATGTTACCGCCACCAGAACAACCATTGGGTTCCGGCTTTCCACTACCACCATCTGAAGCCCCACCATTCTCACCACCATTTCTGACAGAAAAAAAAGAGTTAGGTTGCGCAACCTGTACACTCGGGGTGGCGGAGAACAAAACGGACATGGCAAACACCTTCAATTCATCGGGGAGGAAACACACTTGGGGTTAAGTCCAAAAATACCCCTGAATTGAGCCAAAGGCAAAAATCCAGAAACAAAAGTTCATAATATAGCCCCCTCCCCTCGCAATCTCCTCAGACCTCACCCGGCCACGCCTGCGGCGTGTCCACCCTCTCCTACAAGGAGAGGGTCTTTCAGGGCAAGCCACCTCATCAGCCCTCTCCCTCAGGTGTGGTGGCCGAGGCGCAATCGAAGCCCGGTGGGGGTGAAAAAAGCCCCCAAACCGCGCAGGCTGGGGACCAATGTTCTCTGTGATGACACTAAATTGGCGCTAAAGCGCTTCGTCAAACTCCTGTCGATCAATGCTGCCATCCATGTTGGCATCGGCATCTTCCCACGTCTGATTCAGGATGGAATCATCCGCTGTGGATGCAAAATCCTCCCGCAACGTGCTGACAAATTCATCCTTGGTGATGGCGCCACTGCCATTGTCATCAAATTTAGCCCAGGCTGCGCTTTCAGCCGCCCTGCTCTTGGACCCTGTCGTTGCAAACGGATCGCTGACATCGGCGGCATAGGCTTTGTCATATCCGGTAATCTGCCCCAGATCAATACGAATGGGATTCACGCTCATTAGCTCGCTCTCCTATACAATTTGGTTCAGGCTGACTCTCAATAAAAATAAAAACAATCTAATATGGCGGTATTGCGGACAACAAGGGATATACATGTTACAGCTCAAACGCGTAGAACAGCTTCAGCAGAGGGTTTTCAGCAAAAAAACCGGCCCTGAACTGGACCGGTTTTTTGTAACGTTTATTGCGCTAATCCTAATAAGCGTCCGTGCGGAACTCTTCGTAGGTCGCCGTCAGGTTGGTCAGCGGCTTGCCCTTGGCGTCTGCAATGGGCATTTTGTAGGCCGGCGTCTCCTTCAGCTGCGTATTCAGCGTGTGGATGCGATCCATAAACGTGGGGCGGGTCACCTGGAAGAAGACGCCCAGAGGAATGCGATCTTCCTTGGTCTTCAGCTTGGTAATGGCCTGCAGTTCCTTCTCACGGACCTCATTCTCATCGCCGGGGTTCTTCACCAGGCCGCTGTAGCCTTCGGCTTCCATATCGTACAAACGCGGCACTTCCGCACCGTTCATTTCCACGGTCTGGGCAAAGTAGTCTTTGTCATGCAGGTTGTTGTACGTGGGGCAGGGCTGCAGAATATCCACCAGCGCCATGCCTTGGTGCTCCATGGCCCGCTGAATGGTTTTGGCCAGGTGGGCTTTGTCAAACGCATAGCTGCGCGCCACAAACGTGTAGCCGGAGATCACGGCCATCGCCAGCGGATTCACGCCATCGTTGGGGTTGGGCGCGGGCAGGGACTTGGGCTGGGCGCCAAAGCTCAGCGTGGGCGAGGCCTGCCCCTTGGTGAGACCGTACACTTCGTTGTTATAAACCAGGTAGGTCATATTCACGTTACGACGACCGGCGTGCATAAAGTGACCCACGCCAATCCCGTAGCCATCCCCGTCACCACCGGTGATCACCACCGGCATATCCGGGTTGCACAGGGCCGTGCCTGCCGCAAAGGTCAGCGAACGGCCGTGCAGGGTATGCACGCCGTAGGTCTGCATCAGGTGCGGGGACTTGCTGGAACAGCCGACACCCGAGTAGGTGACCATCTGATCCGGCTTAATCTGCTGGGCCGCCAGGGCGATCTGCAGCGCGTTGACAATCCCGTAATCGCCGCACCCGGGGCACCAGTCGGAGATGATGTCCGACTTGTAATCGCTCGCCTTGAGCTGGGGAGCACTTTCCACTTTAGTGGCCATAAGACAACACCACCTCTTTCGACTGTTCACGAACAACCTGACGCAATGCAGCCACAGCCTCGGTCTCCGAGATCGGGCGGCCGGTCCATTTCAGAATTTTGTGATCCATGGCGATACCCGTTTCCATCCGGGTCAGCGCAGCCAGCTGGCCTTCATGGTTCATTTCCATGCCAATCTTCACCTTGGCCCTGCTGAGAATGCGGGTCACCGCCTCCACGGGGAACGGGGCCATCAGCCGCACCTGCAGCACATTGATGGAAATCCCGTCACTCTGGAGAATCGGCAGAGCATCCAGAATGGGGCCTTTGGTGCTGCCCCAGGTCAGAATGGTGTACTCGGCGTTCTCGGGGCCGTACAGGGTGTACTGCTGGGATTCGGGAATCGCTTTGGCGGCGGTTTTCATTTTCTGCGCGCGCTTGTTCATCATGTGAATCCGGTTTTCAGGCTCTTCACAGATGTGCCCGTACTCGTCATGCTCGTCACCGGTTTTCCAGTGAATGCCGTGCGGCTGCCCCAGCACCGGCATCGGGGAGATCCCGTCCTCGGTAAAGGCATAGCGTTTGAATTTATTGTCAAACCCGGGAGTTTCCGCCTGTTTGGCCAGTTCATCATCCGTCAGGCGCTTGCCGCGGTTAATCACCAGGTGATCCTCGGCAAAGGGCGGAATGGACATGGTGTTGTTGGCCGCGCACTTGTCGGTCAGCACCACCACGGGCGTCTGGAATTCATCGGCATAGTTGAAGGCGTGGAAGGCGTATTCAAAGTACTCGCTCATATCGCCGGGCGCCACCACAATCCGCGGCGGGTCGCCGTGGGAAATGAAACGGGCGAACATCAGATCGCCCTGTTCATGCCGGGTGGGCAGGCCGGTGGCCGGACCGCCACGCTGGTAATCAAAGAACACCACAGGCACTTCGTTAATGGCTGCCCAGCCAAGGCCTTCGGCCATCAGGCCGAACCCGGGGCAGGAGGTGGAGGTGGCGGAGCGCACGCCGGTCAGCGCGCCACCCACGGCCATACAGGCCGAGGAGATTTCATCCTCGCACTGCACCACATTCATCCCGTAATCGGCAGCAACGCTCTCCAGGTAGACGCTCTCATCGCTGGCGGGGGTGATGGGGTAGTAGGTCTGGAACTTGCAGCCGGCTTTCAGTTTACCCAAAGCCACGGCCGTGGTACCGGTCATCACCAGTTGGGGCGGGTTTTCCGGGCGGGCATCCAGGCGAAACTGGAACTGATCCACCACCGGCTTGCCGTTAACCTGAAAGTTTTTGATGTAGTTATACGCTTTTTCGGCCGCCTGCACGTTGGCGGGCACCAGTTTTTCCTTGCGTCCGGTAAAAATACCCTTGAGGGCGCGTTCAACATACTTCAGATCAAATTTCACCATGGCCAGGGAAGCCCCCACCGCCAGGGTGTTTTTCATAATCAGCACCTTGGCCAGCGGCATGCCCATTTCATCCGCCAGTTCCTTCAGCAGCTCGTCATACGGCACGGGCACGCGCAAGGCATCCGGGTTGAGATTGAGCTCATCGGGATTCACGACTTTGGGGTCGTAGATAAAAGCACCGCCGGCCACCACTTCGTGGTCGTGCACCAGGGCAGCGGTCTTTTCAAAGGTTGTCAGCAGGTGGACCGGATCCACATGCGAGTTAATGGGCGTCTCACTGACGCGGACCTGAAAATAACTGTGGTCATTCTTAATGGTGGAGTGGTATTCCCGTTTCCCGTAGGTGTACAGCCCGGCCACGGCACAGGCTCTCAGGAAGAGGTTGGCCGAGGAGTCCACCCCGGTACCCTGCGGACCGCCAATGGTCCAGGAAAAATGATTGATGGTTTCTGCCATGTTGTCTGCGCTTGCCATAATAGCCTTTCCCTAACTGCCGGGGAGTGAACGGTATGCTGCCCATTGCAAACTGACTGCAAAACTTTTTTACGCCGGACTTTCGGCTGGTGCCAGCGGTTTCGCCTGCTCAGTCCCTCATTCATAACAAAAAAATGAAGCTGTGCAAAGACTTTGGCGATGCACCTTTGCAACGTGTCAATAATACACTATAATGACCTCGGTTTAGTGGGTCTGTACCTTTTCTGTTATCGGTCAGGATTCATTGGGTTTCCCGTTTCCCCCCTTTCCCAAGGAGCGGTTGTTATGCTGACATTTGGTGCGCTGTTCGAAAAAATCCCCACAGAAATTCAGGCTTTCCGGATGCCCGGCAGTTTTGTCGTGCGCGACCACAACAACCCCGCCATCGTACATCGCGGGCATTCAGGCGATTATCACGTCATCAACCACCTCAACATTCAGTACGTCATGTCAGCGCCTATTTTGCACCGCAAATACGCACAGGTCGGCGGAAATACTTATATTTCACACGCCACCGTTCAGGAAGGACGATTCCCGGAGCCCGGTGAAAAGACAGTTCAAACGGCCCATGGCCGAATGGCCACATCAGTCAATGGCATCCCTTCCATCATCATGAGCGACGTCAGCGGAGAATATCCGGTACCTGCCAAGGATGTCCTGGCACTGTACCGGCCACGCGATCAGGAGGCGGAACAGATTTTCAGTCAGCTTGAAGAACTGGTGAAAGACAACGACACCACCCCGAAACAACCCACTGGCGAGGGCCCCGGCAGCAAACCCGGTACCGGCAAAGCCTCTGCGCTCGATATCACTGGCTGACACCGTGCTGACGGGCAAAAAAACAGAGACTTGCCAAAGCGGGAAAATCCCCCTATAATCGAATTCATATTCGATAGACTGTATTTTCTAGCGAATGTGTTATCGAAGACCGTGCGACACGGCAGGGAGTTTCCCCATGTCCCCCTCGGAACCCATTGAAAGCCTTCCGCCCAAACAGCGCCAGGTTCTGGAGCAGCTGATGGCCTTTGCCAGCGACTATGGCTACCCGCCCTCCATTCAGCAGCTGTGTGAGCTGTGCGGGGTCAGCTCCACCTCCACCATTCATTACCACCTGACCGCCCTGAAGAAAAAAGGCTTCATTCATGGCAACCCGGCTGAAAAGCGGGCGATCACGGTTCGCGAGGACCTGCTGGAAGAGAACACCCGTGGGAAACTCCCCCTGATGGGCACCATTGCCGCCGGTTCTCCCCTGCAGACCCCGGACGCCCCCACCCTGGATGAGATTGATCTGGCGGAAGACCTTTGCCCGCCGGGCTGCTATGCCCTGCGTGTGCGCGGCTACAGCATGATCGAAGATCACATCATGGATGATGACATCGTCATCATCAACCCCAAATCCCGCGTCCGCGACGGCGACGTGGTGGTGGCCCTGGTGGAAGACCAGACGGCCACCCTCAAACGGATTTACCGTGAGAAAGACGGCGTCAGGCTGCAACCCGCCAACGCCAGCATGGAACCCATCTGGGTCAGGGACGTCAAAGTGCAGGGAAAAGTGGAAGCCATTATCCGCCAACTCTGACGGCAGTCCCCACCCCCGTACACCACAGCCCCAGAACAATGAGCGCTTCTCATGCCCGACTGAACCCGGGCGTGGCTGCTGCCTGGCGGTTTTTGAAAACGAAAACCAGAAACCCACCAATAAACCCAAGCACCCGAAGAAAGAGAATGGAGGCCCCACCAATGAACGCCACGCTTCCCCTGCCCGCCCCTTTGTTTGAAGAACGCCTGACCCGCCAGGCCCACCGCCGCCAGACAGCCGCCGCCATGGCGGCCATGTACACCCTGGCGCAGCGGCATCAGCTCACCCAGCGCCTGTTCCAGTCGCTGCTTCTGGTCAGCCTGCTGGTACTCCCCTACCTGTTTTTACCCGGCTAAATTTTTTTTCTGACACCTGAACAAACCGATCCAAACCACCTGAATCCTAAATCAATAACCATACAGGGAGGCAATTCCAGCCTCCTTTTTCTTTTGGTTCCTTTGTTCTATCCTGACGATGCAATCATCAGGGCGTCATCCGGAGTCGATATCCCGGATAGGCGCATCCGGCACCCCGTAACCGGACCAACCCCCATGACCGCCGCCACGCTTCCCCTGCCTGAAACCGCCGCACACCCGCCAGAAGCCAGTCTGATTGGCCGGACGTACGACGATTTGTGCCGCCTGGCTGAGGAACTGGGCGAACCCCGCTTCCGGGCCGATCAGCTGCACCACTGGCTGTATGTCCGCTCCGAGAGGGACTATGCGGCCATGACCAACCTGAAGAAGAGCTTCCGCCAGAAACTCGCCGACCAATACCCGGTGGGCTGCCTGAGCATCGCCGAGAAACAGGTCAGCAATGACGGCACCATCAAGTACCTGTTCCGCCTGCCGGACGGTCAGACCGTCGAATCGGTGCTGATGTATTTTGAAGAGCGCGAAAACTACGCCATCTGCCTCAGCACCCAGGTCGGCTGCGCCGTCAACTGCGGTTTCTGCGCCACGGGCAAACTGGGGTTCAAGCGCAACCTGACTGTGGCGGAAATCGTGGACCAGTACATGTACGTCCAGCACGACAGTCAGCAGGATGTGCGCAACATCGTTTTTATGGGTCAGGGTGAACCGTTCCTCAATTACGACAACCTGATGGCGGCCATCCACCTGCTGAACCGGTCCGCCGAGGTGGGCATGCGTCACATCACCGTCTCCACATCGGGCATTGTTCCGGCCATTGAACGCTTTACCGGAGAAAACCTGCAGGCCACCCTGGCCATTTCACTGCACGCGCCGGACAACGAGACCCGCGAGCGGATTATGCCGCTCAACAAAAAATGGCCGCTGGAAATCCTGATGCCCACCCTGAAAAACTATGTGGCACAGACCAACCGGCGTCTCACCATTGAATACATCCTGATCAGGGATATCAACGATCAGCCGCGCCACGCCGAAGCCCTTGGCCACCTGCTGAAAGACCTGAAATGCAACATCAACCTGATTCCCTATAACCCCATTGGCGATGGCTATGGGTTTGAACGGCCCTCCAAGAACCGGGTTTACCGGTTTCTGGAAATTCTCTCGGGTTTTCACAAGAAAGTGACCATCCGGGTGGAGCGGGGCGCCGATATTGCCGCCGCCTGCGGCCAGCTGGCCAACCGGCAGAATGACCTGCCCCTGCCCCAGAACATCGCCGGGGAATTCTCCGGGAACCCCGCCGAAAACCCAAGCCACTCCTGCCTCGCCTGTTAAAGCGGGGCATTTTTGTCTCTGTTTTGTTTTTATCCCGGTAAGCCCAACCCTCACTGCTCCTGTTGAAGGCCCTGATGTTTCCCCACGGATCGTCAACCACATCCCCCACCCCCACGTTACCCGGCCGCACAGTCCGGGTCAGCCGGGCAAGGCCGGTTGGCTTCGGGAGCCTGCCCGCCGGTGCGCCCATCCCTTATCTGAATCTGTCCACCAAGTTCTCACAGGTTCTGGAGCACGCGCCGGCGCTGTCCATGCGCTGGTTCAACCTTTCCATGGAAGACTGGCTCTCCCGGCTGCAGATTGTGGCCACCTATTACCTGCCGCAAAGCTACATCGCCGTCCGCGATAAAGTGCACACCTGGGAAACCAACGGCCGGAATGCGGTTTCGTGGGTTGGCGCCCTGGCGCTGGGCGTGCTTGTCAAAAACCAGCGGGTGGGCCTCAACCCCGTGCTGAATGAGCTGATGGAAGCCCGCACCGACCTGCCCAGCCTGTTAAACAAACGCGGACAACACCTGAGAGACAAACACCTGGAAGTCGTCCGCGATCTGGAAAAACGCCAGGCGGACGGCAAGAGAATAAAAACCCTGCAACGTACGCTGGGCTCGCTGGAGAAACGCATAGAACGCAACGATAAAGCGTGGCGCCGGGCCACCGATCCGGGGCGGGGGTTCTCACTGCGGCAGAGTGCGCACAACCTGCTGAACCGTTTCCGGCTGGAAGAGGATTATTTTGATCTGCTGCAGAAGGCGGGTATCCGCTTTAAGGACGCCGACCGGCGCGGGGCACATTGGTCGGCTCTGGAAGGCAATGAGCTGAAGACCCTGGCCAACTACCTCAAAGCCCTGCCCGCCGAGCACCCGGATCTGATCCCTCTGAATAAAATGACGAAGCGTATGAATTTTTTCCGGTTGCTGGCGACGTTGATCCACACGGCGATCATGACTTATGTACTGGGTGGTCTGGTGATGCGCTTTGTCTACAACGTCTTCGCCCCGCTGGATGCCGATTTTAAACCGGACCCGGCCAAGGGTGGCGGTGAGGCCCGGGTGGGAATCTGGCTGCGGGATCATCTGCACGGGCAGAAATCGGCTGAGGGAGGACGGCAATGAACACCGTCCGACCGGCACAACCCAACTTTGGCCGGGCTTTTACATTGCCGGATTCCACCGGACTGACCCTGCGCACCCTGGGGCTGACCACACCGATTGGATACACGGTGCGCGGCCTGTACCGGACCACCGAAGTAACGGATGACCGCCGGCTGGATTACTGGTGGCGCGACCTGTACATTACGGACGCCATGTTCCTCTGCAATGAACTGGCCTTCCGGCTGACCAACAAGCTGATGGATTTTCCCCAGTTTCAGCGCTATCTGGAACTCGATCAGCTGGCCGGTGTGCCCGGTATGGTCACCCGCAAGGGTAAAAGCCGTTTTCCCGAAGCCCTGCGAACCCGGGTCGCCACCTCGCTCGTGAGACCCGGTAGTCTCTATCTCGTGCCCGATATTGTGGAAAAAAATCTGGACCTGGCGCCGGAAGGCGTGGATGCGCTGAGAAACCACCTGATTCCCCGTCTAAGCCCGGAACAGAACATCCGCGAGACGGTGATGCGCGCCAACGGTTTCCGGCCAGGCCGCTACATGGAGATGGGGGCCGATGAAAAACTGCTGACCGACCTGATCCACGAAATGGACCATCAGGATCGCAACTACCTGGAGACTCTCCGTAAAGACTACCGCCTCTTTGATCACCCACGTAAGGAGGCCCTGCTGAAGGCTGTGGATGAGGACCGGCTGGCCAAAACGCTGATGAACACGCTGGCCGGCAAAAAAGGGCCCGGTGGCGCTGAATTACCGGAATCCCTGGTGGAAACAGTCAGCCGGAAGCTCCGCCATGCCAAAGCCAGCGAAGCGGTGGGACAGAAACGGGTGCTGACGGACTGGCTGGACAATAATACGGTGTTCCAGCACCTTGAGGCGCTGGGCCAGTCGCATGTGCTGGATGAGGTCCGCGCCCTGCCCTATGCGGATGACCTGCTGCGGGCGATTAAAGAAGGGATCCACAGCAAAGCGGTCAGCACCGTTCTGGAGAAGGTCAGTAAAAAAAGGTACTGGCCGCAACTGCTCTTTACCTTTATTGCGGGTTATCTGGTTCAGGGCACCCTGATGAACGCAGTGGACTACAAATTTCTGCAACCGCTTGAGAAAAAACTGTATAAAAAGTACGGCACCACCAAGCCGATTATCCCGGCCTCACTGTGGTCGCTGATACCCGGTGGCGGTGTTTTTCTGGCGCTGCTGCAAACGCGCAAACCACTGCCACTGACGCGAAAACTGGGCTACCTGACCCGCCCGGCGCTGGCAGGCGCCCTGGGCCTGCTGGTTTACGGACTGAGCACCGCATTCCTGATGTTTAAGGGGCTGGAGAAAATGTATCCCCAGCGTGGCCAGGCGAAAAATGACGGGAGCACCCCACTGCCGTTGCCGCTGCAGCCCGAAAAAAACACCCCGGAGAAGCCGGCGCCGTTGTCCATGATCCGCAGCTTTGAAGAGCCGGGCCTGTTCCAGCCCGCCGGGAAAACACCGCAGGGCCTGAGACACCCCAACCATTTCTCCGTGTTTCAGCAGCCGGCCGAGAGCTAACCCAACGCCTGGCTGACCGCCTGGCCCTCAGACTCCCAGATATCCAGCACCCGGTCCATGTGGGTGATTTCCATCAGCCGGTTCACATCCTTGTTGGCGCCGTACAGGGTCATGTTGCCCTGATGCTCCTTGCAGAGCTTTAAAATGGAAACCATGGCGGCGATCCCGAAGCTGTCCAGCATCTCAACACCACTCAGGTTCAGCACCAGATGGCTGTGCCCCGAAGCCAGTATTTTGGCGACATGGTGCTTCAGCACCACGGTTTGGGGGTGACAGAAATGTTTGTCAAACAGATCTAGAATCACGCAACCATCAACGCTGCGGGTTTCAATTTCCATAACGCGCTCTCGCAGTCAACGTCCCCTATTATACCGGCAATTAGTAGGCAAGGGTGATGACCATCAGTTCAATGTCATCATAATCAATGCGCTGACCATCGGGATAGTGATACCCGGTGGCGATCTCCAGCATATTTATGCCCGACGGCAGGAGCAGCCGCTTATCCACCATGATCTGATGACTGTCGCCGTTGAGCGCAATGTGTCCTATCACCCGCCCGTTTAAACGCACGATCATCGGAGAGGCGCTGTGCGAGAAATGGCTCTGTCCCTGCCGCTGGGCTTCGCGGGTATCCAGACCAATGATGGTGCCCACTTCCAGCACCACCCGGTCCACCGAACCCAGGGCTTCTCGGAACGAGCCGGGCAGTATGAAGGGCTTCTGCAGCACGGGCTGGCTGTCCCGGCCCAGCTTAAAGCGGCGCGCACCGGCCGACTTTTTGGAGTAGGTATTGTCTCCCAGGTGCCGCAGTTCATCGTCCAGCACCACGGTCTGCTCCAGGGTCTTCAGACGAAACTCCAGCGACGTGTCCACATCCTGCAGGGCGTGGTACTCCAGGGTTTCCGCATGGGGCACATATCCCTTCCGGCTGAGACTGATGATGGTGGGCTGCGTGGGCATCACCGGCAGAATAAAGCCCCCGTCGGCATCGGTGCGGGCGCTGACGCCCAGATCCGGCAGACTGACCAGCACATCCGACAGCGGCTGGCCGGACTGCTGACTGACGACCCGGCCGTTGAGCGCATGTTCGTGGGCATTGTCATAAAGCACCTGCTGTCTCACACCACCGGTCAGCAGTTCGGCATGCCCCGAGGGTAACATCGCCAGCAGCAGCGCAAGACACATCGGCACAGCCATCCACGTCTTCCATCCACCGGCCCGGCGTTTCGCCATTCCGGACTGTCCGGGCATGCGGGTCAGGCGCATAGGCAGTTCCCCCCTTTTTTAGGCGTCCGGCTGGCGATGCCAGCCATGGCAGCGCAGCAGCAAACGATCTGGTAACCCTTCAATACTTTCCCTGGAGCGGCATGGGCCTTACAGCTAAGCCTACTCAGTATTGAGTATGGCGCAACCCACCGCCCCGCAACAGATCCGGATGGTGTATTTTCCGCCTGCCCCAGCGAGCTCTCCTCCGGATAAAGGATACTGTCGCCAGCCGGAATGCGGGACAATAAAAGGACCGGACCGGCGAGCGCCAGGCCGGGCTGGCACTGAGGAAACCGGCATGATTCACAGTATTTTTGCAGCGCCCAAAGGGGGCGACCTCGCCGAGGGAATCCGCTACGCGATTGACCAGGGGCTGAACTACGAACTGCCCACGTTTTACTATCCCTATATTCTGGACAACGCCGACAGCGAAATCGAAAAATTCACCCTGCTGCTCAGGGATTTCAAAGGCACGCTCTCCATGCACGGGCCTATTTTTGATATGAACCCCGTCAGCCTGGATCCCAGGATTGCCGAGGCGTCGCGCGAGCGCTACAAACAGGCCATTGCCGTGGCCAAACGCATGAATGTGAAGTACCTGGTTTTCCACAGCCAGTACACCCCCATCTACACGGCTGCAGACTGCCTGAAGCCCTGGATGAACAGCACCATTGAATTTTTTGAGACCCTGCTGGAAGAAGAACTGGCCGGCAGCAACCTGACCCTGCTGCTGGAAAATTATCTGGATGAAACGCCCATATATCTCAAAACCATACTCAGCCGGATCAACTCACCCCAGCTGCGGTGCTGTCTCGATATCGGGCACGTGAATATCTTCTCCAAGCGCTCACCACTGGAGTGGCTGGAAGACCTCGGCAACTTTGTCGTCTATATCCATGCACACAACAACCACGGCGCCCTGGACAACCACCTGGGCTTTCAGCACGGTTCCATTGATATGAACGGCTTCCTCAGCCATCTGGCGCTCTCCTCGCACCGGGTGCACCTGGCGGTGGAAACCGGGAGCGTCACGGATCTGAAAAGCAGCCACGAACAGGTATTGCCCTACCTGGAAATGCAGACCACCCAACTGCGCTCCAAAAGTTTTCTGGTGTAAGGCGCTAGCCCAGCATCACCATCATCACGGCGCCCATCACCCAGCAGTACACCGCAAAAGGCGTCAGCGGGTTTTTGGCCAGGTACTGCAGAAAATATTTCACACAGTAGTAGCCTACCAGCCCGGCAACGGCTGAACCGGCAAGGGCCGCCGGCCAGTTGTATTCGGCCAGGTTGGCGGTTTTTGAGAACTTATAGCCTTCATACGCCGTGACCAGCACAAAGGTGGGCAGGCTGAGCAGAAACGAATACCGGGTGGCGGACACCCGGTCCAGACCGCTGAGCAGACCACCGGATATGGTGGAACCGGACCGGGAGATGCCATGAAAAATAGCGGCGCAACCCTGAAACAGGCCAATCACCACCGCGTTTTTCATCCCCACCGGTTTCAGCGCGCCATCACGGCGGGCGAGCAACCGGTCGGAAAATTTCTGGGTGCCGAAGAGCAGAAACCCGGTGATGATGAGATGCAGCGCCACAAAACGCGGGTGATGGAAATAATATTCCGACAAATCATGAATTCCCTGCTGCACCAGGCCCAGCTGCTGGCAGATGGGTTCAGACACGGCCAGCACGCCCTTCACCAGCACCACGGTCATCACCACGGAAACAGCCAGGTAAACCGGTAACTGCTTCAGGGGCAGCGTACTGGCGTACTGGCTGCTGAGGGCTTCATCCTGCCCGTTGGCCCGCCCTAACCACAAGCGAAAAATAGCCATCAGTTCGCGCCGGAAATAGATCACCACGGCCACCAGCGTGCCCACGTGCAGGAGAATATCAAAAAACTCTTCCTCGGCATGTCCGGGGGTGGGCATGCCCAGGCGACGCATCACCGCATCGGTAAACACCAGGTGGGCCGTGCTGCTGATGGGCAGAAACTCGCCCAGTCCCTGAACGATACCCTTAAACACTGCATACCCGATATCCACACTGACTCTCCTGGCGAACCCCCCTATTGTATCGCAGGCGTGGTCCTCAGGCCACAATCGCCGTGCCGGCAGCCCCACTCATGGCCGCGCCGATGTTGGATAAATTGGTGATGATCGCGCGGCGGCCGCCCTGCTCAATAAAGCGCAGCAGGGCGTGAATTTTGGGCGCCATGCTGCCCTTGGCGAACTGATCGGCATCCATATGCCGGCGCGCTTCTTCCAGCGTAATCTCGGAAAGCGGGGTCTGGTTCTCCTGCCCGAAATTGAGATAGACCCGGTCCACACCGGTACAGATAATCACCGTGGGAATATCCAGCATTTCAGCCAGCAGGCAGGAGGTGTAATCCTTGTCCACCACCGCTTCAATATCCACCAGGCGACCCTGCTTCTCCACCACAGGAATTCCCCCGCCCCCGCAGCAGAGCGTGATGGTCCCTTGCTGAATCAGCTGGCGGATGGCCTCGGCTTCCAGAATGGACTGCGGACGCGGTGACGGCACCAGCCTGCGGTAACCCCGGTTGGCGTCCGGGCCCACCACCCAGCCGCGTTCAATATAAAGGCGTTTGGCGTCTTCAATGGAAAGAAACTGGCCCACCGGCTTGGTGGGCGATTCAAAGGCCGGGTCCTCCGGATCAATCAGCACGGTGGTGTTGACGGCCACGATGGGCCGGTAGACACCTTCGGCCACACAGAGCCGGTGCAGCTCGTTTGAGAGGGCGTGCCCAATTTCTCCCTGCGTCCAGGAGACACAGGCATTGAGCGGGACCGGGTAGCCTACAAAGCGCGCGGAGGTTTCCACCATATCCAGCAGGTTGCCCACCTGCGGCCCGTTGCCAAAGGTGACCACCGGCAGGTAGCCCTGTTTCAGGACATCCACAATGCAGCGGCACACTTCGGCCACGCGGGCTTCGGACACGTTGGCCTGCAACGCAGGGTCATTCAGCGCATTGCCGCCAATGGCGATCAGAACCGGTTCCATGGTGGGGGGTGTTCTCCGCAACGCCGACGGGCGGCCCTTCCGCAAACATAACGCGCCTTCCGGTACCATTGTACACCCGGGTTGCCTATAATGGCTCCACCCCTCTCCCAAACCCGCTATTTACAGGACCCGCCCAACCGCCATGGCCACAGCCGGAATACGCCCGAATATTTACGCAGACCATGCGGCCACCACGCCCGTGGATCCGTTGGTGCTGGCGGCCATGCAGCCTTACCTCACCGATGATTTTGGGAACCCTTCCAGCCTGTACCGCCGGGGCAAAGCGGCGCGCAAGGCGCTGGAAGCCGCCCGGCAAACCCTGGCGGACTGCCTGAACACCCCGGCGGAAACCCTGACGCTGACCGGCAGCGGCACCGAATCCGACAACCTGGCCATTCTCGGCGTGGCGCGCACGCTGGCCAACACAAGCGGCAGGCGGCATCTGATCGTCAGCGCCATTGAACACGCCGCCGTCCTGAACGCCGCCCGGCATCTGGAAGCCGAGGGCTGGACGCTGACCCTGCTGCCGGTCAATACTGACGGCGTGGTGTCGCTCAGTGACCTGGATGCCGCACTCCGGCCCGATACCGCCCTGGTGAGCGTGATGGCCGGCAACAACGAGGTGGGCAGCCTTCAGCCCGTTGAAGCCATCGGCGCCCTGCTGCGGGAACGCGGCGTGCTGTTTCACACGGATGCCGTTCAGGTTTTTGGCAAGCTGCCGTTGGATCTGGCCACGCTCGCGGTGGATTACCTGAGCGCCAGCGCGCATAAAATTTACGGCCCCAAGGGCATTGGCTTGCTGTACTGCCGCCCGGGCGCCCCCGCACCCACCCCGCTGGTATTTGGCGGCGGGCAGGAACAGGGTCTGCGCTCCGGGACGGAAAACGTGGCGGCCGCCGTGGGTTTTGCCGAAGCCGCCCGACTGGCCCATACCGCCATGGCGGAAGAAACGCCGCGCCTGCGCCGGCTGCAGCAGCAGCTGATGGTGGCCATTGAGGCCCAGGTCCCTGGCGCCGTCATCAACGGCCCGCATGAGGTGGCCCTGCGCGTGCCCGGCAATGTGCATTGTTCGTTTCCGCCCGGCGAGGGCGAGGCGCTGGTTCTGCATCTGGATCTGGCGGGCATTGCGGCCTCCAGCGGGTCAGCCTGCCACAGCGCGGTGATTGAACCGTCGCGCGTGCTGCTGGCGATGGGCAAAAGCGAGGCGGAAGCCCGCGCCACGGTCCGGTTTTCTCTGGGAAAATCCAACACGGAAGCCGACATTCCTGTCATCGCCGCCGCCTGTGCGAAGGTGGTTACCCCCACCGGCTCAAGGTGAAGCAGAGAGACGCAGCCTGACAACAAAACCCTCTCCTCTCAGGAGAGGGTGGACTGCCGAAGGCAGGCCGGGTGAGGTCATGGAAGCGCTGACCGCAGCCCGTAAGAACCTCACCCCCCGGCCCCCTCTCCTCCATGAGGAGAGGGGGAGAACCCCACTCCACACCCGGCACTGCTTACGCTACAATGGGGCAAAGGGGACTGAGAGCGCATGGCGATTAAATACACCTCCGAGGAGCAACCGGCGCACGCCGTCAGTGCAGTGAGCGCCCCGCGCAACACACTGGTGCGCGAAACCGAAACGCCTTTTGATCAGCGGGTGGAGCAAACCATCCGTCCGAAGTCTCTGGCGGAATACATTGGCCAGAGCCACCTGAAGGGCAACCTGCAGATTACCCTGGATGCCGCCCGCGGCCGGACCGAAGCGCTGGACCACATTCTGCTGTACGGGCCGCCCGGCCTGGGCAAAACCACGCTGGCCATGGTGCTGGCGCACGAGATGGGCGCCGATATTCAGATTACGGCGGCGCCGGCCCTGGAGCGCCCGCGCGACATTCTTGGCATTCTGATGGCGATGCAGCCGGGCACGGTGCTGTTTATTGATGAAATTCACCGGCTGAACAAGGTGACCGAAGAAATTCTTTACCCGGCCATGGAAGACTTCCGCATGGACCGCACTATCGGCAAGGGCGAAGGGACGAAAATCCTCAGCGTGCCGTTGCCGCGCTTTACCCTGGTGGGCGCCACCACCAAGGCCGGGGCGCTCTCCAGCCCCCTGCGGGACCGCTTTGGTCTGGTCCACCGCATCCACTTTTACACCCCGGAGGAACTGACCGCCATTGTGATGCGCACGGCCGGGCTGCTGAACATTGCCATTGAACCCGACGGGGCGCTGTCCATCGCCACACGGGCGCGTGGCACGCCGCGCATCGCCAACCGCCTGCTGCGCCGCGTGCGCGATTACGCGGAGGTGAAGCACCACATCGGCACAGAAGGTTCGGCCATTACGGCTGCGATGACGGATGAAGCGCTGACGCTGTTTGAAATCGATCCCATTGGTCTGGACCGGATGGACCGGAACATGCTCTCGGCGATGATTCACAGTTTTGGCGGGCGACCCGTGGGCGCCGAAACCCTGGCAACGATGCTGGGCGAGGACACGCGCACGCTGGAGGATGTGGTGGAGCCCTATCTCTTACAATCCGGCTTTATTCAGCGCACCCCGCGCGGACGGATTCCCACGGGCAAGGCCTATGCCCACCTCGGCCTGCGCACCCCACCGGATCTCGCCGTGCAGCAGCCGTTGTTTGAGGGTGAGAACGGCTAGATGCATCGATGTTCACAATCGTGTATGCTGGGGGCATGCCAGAGATAACCGGGAGGACATGTTATGGCTTCCAACGACCCTGCTGAACAGGCGGCCTTTTATCAGCACCGTTCAGTTGAAGCACTGATTGCACAACAAAGGGTTCAGCCTGTTCAATCCCTAGAAGCGCTGCGCGGTGATTTCTGGCCGGAAGCGGAAAGCATGGATGATTTCGTTGAGACGATCCGCCGCTGGCGGCAGGAAGGGACACCGGCTGAGGGGCTCCTGTGAGCGGAACGCTTCTGATCGACACCAACGTCATTTCATTTATTCTCAAGGGCGACACGCGGGC
Organism: Candidatus Melainabacteria bacterium; assembly: GCA_050247195.1. Lineage (GTDB taxonomy): Bacteria > Cyanobacteriota > Vampirovibrionia > Vampirovibrionales > Vampirovibrionaceae > JBFWUP01. The sequence goes on from JBFWUP010000004.1 coordinate 69,861, forward strand.
TGCACGTTATTCATCACAGTTGGTCGGAAACGCTCTGGCCATCTCGTTTATGACTCTGGCGGAGCTGGACCGCTGGGCAATTGCACATCGTTGGGGAGAGCGAAAAAAGGCGCAATTGGATCATTATCTGACTCAGTTTGTCGTGTTACCGGTGGATCGGTTACTCTGCGAACAATGGGCGAAAGTCAGCGATCAGGCGGCCAGGGACGGAAAACCGATTCAATGTGCCGATGCATGGATAGCGGCAACCGCCATTCTTTATGACATTCCACTGGTGACGCACAACCCCAAGGATTTTAAGCACATTACCGGCTTAAAAATATTACATTAATAGCAAAAAAAGCACTTGCTTTTGACATCGGTTCACTACAAGTGAGCGTCATTGACTTATGTCTTCCAATACTTTTTCCAGAAATTCTTGTGGGTGCTCTTTCGCTAATCTATTTCCATCAATCCCCCCACTCAATATGAAGAGAGCATTTAATGCAATACACCCATAAGACGAGATACCAAATGCAAGCAATAGCCATCCCAATGGATTTTTCAAGATTAGCATTACGCCACTAACAATAATCAATATCAACCCACCAAGTATACTTTGCCAACCGAACCCCATTAACAAAGCACCGAAGATACGAAGTTCAATATTTGGTTGTATGAGAAATAATGCCCCAAAAATACCGACTAAACTCCGGTATTTGTATAGCTGACAATAAATCATGCGAAACAAATAAATAGAGGTATGTACTAACGTTGCTAAAACTAGCAAAATAAAAGCTGGTATAGCGAATATCATTGATAGTATCGATGACAAGTCGCAACTCCCAATAGTAGCTTATTACTGTTTGGATTATAGCAGCCGTTGTTTGAGAATGAGCCCTAGTGACGCGAACTCTCGCGTACCAAAAACTGCTTCAAAAGCTGCCCTAGAAATAGGTTGGTCACGAACCGCCGGAAGTACACCCTCGCAGCGTGTCGATCGCGTAGCCCAGGTAATCCTGGCCTTTGGTGGGCGAGTGCTCGCCCGGGGAGTTATCAATGGAACGGCCACCACCGGCATCACGCACCCGGGATAAAAATTCCACCGCAGCCGCCAGTGTCTGAGGATCGCGCGTCTGGTAACGCTCCCACTGGCCCCCGGCATTGAGAGTCTGCTTATCCGGGAAAAACGTCATCAGGCACTCAGAGGGCCAAACAAACAACTCTTCACGAGAGCCCATGTCCGGCAGGTTCAGCGCCGTATCACCAACATCGCTCACCTGGAAGGGTCTGGTAATCTGCTTATAGACAATATCCGTCCCCAAACCGCCGCCGCCCCAACCTGTGGAAAAGAAAATCGCATTGCCTGACGCCCCATTGCGGGTGGTCTGAAACACATCCACCTGGGTGTTCTCATAATACGCCTTGTTGCTGCCCGTCAGTTGCGTCTGATTCATAAAATCCCGTATCAGGGCCGTCTCCGCCGGCGAAGCCTCAACCATTGAGGCGCGTCTGCTGTCATCCCGGCCGGGTGACGGAATGGACGCGCTGACTACAGTCGTCTGGTCAGCGGGAGGGGGCAGACGCACCACCGCCGGAGCATGCTACCAGAGGCAGACAAAGGGCAGCGGCAGACGCCGATCGCAGACGTGTGGATGTTTTCATGAGGATCGAGGATGTTACGTAATTTGTAGTATTTTAACCCGTCCAGCAACCCGCACAAGGGCCGGGCGATACCGGATATCCCTGACGGATAGACGATCCTACGAATTTGCCTCTTCGCGGGCCACAAACTGCTTTAAAAGCTGCCACTGATCGCGCAGCTGGGCGGCCTTCTCAAACTCCAGCATTTTGGCCGCCGCACGCATGTCCGCTTCCAGCTCCTCAATCAGCCCGGGCAGCTTCGCCGGGTCCATCGCCTGCAGGGCCGCCACTTCCTCGCGGAAGGCGGCGTTGGGTTTGGCCGCGTCATGCGGCGCATCGGCGCTGCTGTTCACCAGGTCCAGCAGGCTCATGGATATTTCCTTCTGAATCGTGCGTGGCGTGATGCCATGCGCGGTATTGTAAGCCATCTGTTTCTCACGGCGCCGGGCGGTCTCATCCATGGCGCGGGCCATACTGTCAGTAATGGTATCCGCATATAAAATCACACGGCCGGCCGCATTCCGCGCCGCCCGGCCAATGGTCTGCACCAGGCTCTGCTCGCTGCGCAGAAAGCCCTCCTTGTCGGCATCCATAATCGCCACCAGCGTTACCTCGGGCAAATCCAGCCCCTCACGCAGCAGGTTCACGCCAATCAGCACGTCAAAATTGCCCAGCCGCAAATCGCGCAGAATCTCCACACGCTCCAGCGCCTTGATGTCACTGTGCAGGTACTTCACACGAACCGCCAGGCCTTCAAAGTAATCGGTGAGATCCTCAGCCATCTTCTTGGTCAGCGTGGTGATGAGCACACGCTCGTTGGCCGCCACACGCAAGCGGATTTCATGCAGCAGATCATCCACCTGGTTGGCCGTGGGCCGCACCGCCACCTCGGGGTCCAGCAGGCCGGTGGGGCGAATAATCTGCTCGGCCACCTGCTCGGAAACGTCCAGCTCGTATCTGGAGGGCGTGGCGGAAATATAAATGCGCTGGTCAATCCGCGCCAGAAACTCGTCAAAACTCAGCGGGCGGTTGTCCCGCGCGCACGGCAGCCGGAAGCCGTAATCCACCAGCGTCTGCTTGCGTGAGGCGTCCCCGTGGTACATGCCGCGCAACTGCGGAATGGTCACGTGGCTTTCGTCAATCAGCAATAGAAAGTCATCGGGGAAGTAATCAATCAGCGTTTTGGGAGGCGAACCCGGCGGGCGGTTTTCAAAAATGCGGCTGTAGTTCTCAATACCGTTGCAGTACCCCAGTTCTTTCATCATCTCAATATCGCGCCGGGTTCGCTGTAGCAGGCGCTGCGCCTCCAGGGGCTTGCCCACCGATTCCAGCCATTTCAGCTGTTCATCCAGCTCGACCTGAATCTGCTGCACCGCGCGCGCCACATCATCCTCATCGGCCACGTAGTGCACGGCCGGGTAAATCACCACTTCCTCGGGCATGCTCACCACTTCGCCCGTGTCGGGATCCACAATGCTCAGGCGCTCCACTTCATCGCCAAAGAGTTCAATGCGCTGAATCTGTTCATCGTGCGCAGGAAAGACCTCAATAATATCGCCGCGCACGCGGAAGCAGGCGCGCTTCAGATCGAGATCCTGCCGGTGGTACTGGTTGCGGATCAGCAGACGTAGAAGCTCATCACGCTCGATCACATCACCCACACGCAGGCGCAGAGACCCTTTGAAATAATTCTCCGGCAGTCCCAGGCCGTAAATGCAGCTCACACTGGAGACCACGACCACATCGCGCCGTTCAAACAGGCTGCGCGTGGCCGAATGGCGCATGCGATCGATTTCTTCATTGATGCTGGCCGTCTTTTCGATGTACGTATCCGTCCGCGGGACGTAGGCTTCGGGCTGATAGTAATCGTAATAACTGATGAAGTACTCCACGGCGTTTTCGGGAAAGAAGCCCCGGAATTCGTTGTACAGCTGGGCCGCGAGGGTTTTGTTATGGGAAATAATCAGCGTGGGCCGCTGCGTGTGCTGAATGAGATTGGCCATGGTGTAGGTTTTCCCGGAGCCTGTCACCCCCAGCAGGGTCTGGGCCTTCATGCCCTCATTCAGCCCCCGCACCAGGGCGTCAATGGCGGCAGGCTGGTCGCCGGAGGGGCCGAAGTCAGCGGTGAGGACAAAGGGTTTTTCAATCATCAGAGGAGTATTGTACCTGCTGCGGCGCAGGCTGTCCTGTCAGGAAGCCCGTCAGTCAGGACAGGCTTTGTGCGCTCCGAATCGAATTTTTGTAACACTGGGCGCTGTTTGAGTGCAGGTGTGAAACTTTTGCCCGAAATAAGCGTATTAGCTACAGCAGTCCAGCTCCCGTCTTTGTCGTCTTAATGGTTAATGAGAGGTGCCCCCATGAGCTCTAAAACCACTGCCAGCCTGCTGGCCGGCCTGTTTGCCCTGTCGCTGCCCGTCAGCCTGATGCTGAGCCAGCCCGCCATGGCTGAAAACACCCCAGCCAAACACCCTGCCATCAAGCGGGACAGGGTTGAAGACCACCACGACCGCCGCGAAGACCGCCGGGACAGAATGGAAGATAGGGCTGACCGGCGCGAGGACCGTTGGGATGCCAAACATGACGGTGGACGGGCCGACAAACGCGAGGACCGCCGGGACCGGATGGAAGACCGGGCTGACCGGCACGAAGACCGCTGGGACCGCCGCGAGGACCGTCGGGAAGGCAGACGTGAAGACCGGCGTGAAGACCGGCGCGACGATCGCCGGGAGAACCGGCAGGACCCGAAACAGCTGGGCGACAAACCCCACCCGAACCATCCCAACCACCCGGATCACCCCCGGGACATCAGTGGGCCGGTGAGTGAACACCGTCACGAAGAAATGCGTTACCGTCGCGAGGATCGGCGGGATCGCATGGAAGACCGGGCCGACAAACGCGAAGACCGTTGGGATCGCCGAGAAGATCGCCGGGATGCGATGCATGACGGTGGCCCGATGGACCGCCGCGAGGATCGCTGGGATCGGCGTGAAGATCGCCGCGACGAGCGCGAAGACAGACGTGACGCCCGGCACTAAGACCGGCGCCCAGACAGACACTGAAAACGGCATTCATTCAGGCTGACCCCCCCACTTCCCGCACGGGCCGTGGGGGGTTATGCTATTGGCACAAACCCGGGAGCAGAATCATGAGCGACGCCTCAACTGAAAAACAAAGCAAATGCCCGATGAAAAAACTGAAAAGCATTGATGAGATCACCTGGGCCCTGATGATCCTGAAACTGTTTCTCGGACTTCGGTTTATCCATGCCTTCTGGGGCAAACTAATCGGCGAAAGCGGGGTTCCGGCACTCGGCAATTTGGCCGCAATGGCGCAAAGCATGACGACCATGTTTCAGGGAAAACTGCCGGCCATGCTCGTTTCTCCCTATGCGTTTGTTCTGCCCTGGGTGGAGTTGACTCTGGGCCTGATGCTGCTGACCTGTTTTTATTCCCGGACTGTCCTGGTCCTCACGGGTTTCACGTATGTGTCTCTGGCCTTTGGCATGATGCTGCAGGGCAATTACAACACCGTCTCAGACATTGCACTGCACATCCTGATGGTGGCCACGGCGCTGATTCTGCTGAAACACGCGGGCTGCAAACAGAACGCCTGTCACGATACCGGCAGCCACGGGTAATATTGCCGCAGATGGCGGGGCAGCACCGGCATCGCCGCGTAATCGAAAGTGATCTCCTCACCGGGGGCAATATCGCGCCGGGCGTATAAACCCAGTTCACCGGGCAGATAATGCACTTCCGCGTTGGCGAGCGTCGCAGGCTGGTGATTACAGAAATCAGACACGCAGAGTTCACTGGCGGCCAGCACCAGCATCTCTTCAGGCGATTCGGACATCGTGCCGAAGAGATAACCTATCAGGACAAACCGCCCGGTCTGACGGAATGCGTCGGGGAGGGTGGCCATGGTGGTAATCACCACCCGGGGGGGATCGGGATTCCAGTCCGACAGTCGGGTTCCGGCTTCAAAGGCCCGCCGGGCAAACATACCCAGCCCGGCAATGACGCTTGCGCGCACCTCGCAGGCCGGCGCGTCCTGCCGCAAACGCTGCCTGAGACGGTCGCTATCCGTCGCATCCACAGCAGCCGCCATGGCCAGCCACTCGGCCTCACCCGGCAATACGGCGCTGGGCCGGTGCAAACGCGACTCGCCGGGAGACATAGCGGAATACGGGCGCCTCAGAAAAACGGAAAACGGGAGCTGCGGGTGCCACCCCGCCAGAAAGCCGGTTACACCAACTGGTGCCGGGCGATAAAATCAGTATACACGTCTTTTCCGGAAACAAATGTCTGATTTTCCATAATTTTCTGATGGAAGGGGATCGTGGTTTTCACACCGGTAATCACGTACTCACTCAGGGCGCGCCGCATGCGGGCAATGGCCTCGGTGCGCGTCGGCGCCCAGACGATCAGTTTGCCAATCAGGGAATCATAGTAAGGCGGAATTTTGTACCCGGTATAGGCATGGCTGTCCACCCGCACACCCGGACCACCGGGGGGTATGTAGCCGTCAATGGTGCCGGGGCAGGGCATAAACTGCTTATCGGGATCCTCAGCGTTGATGCGGCATTCAATGGCATGGCCGGTAATGGTCACATCGTCCTGGTGGAAACTGAGCACCTCGCCGGCCGCCACGAGAATCTGTTCCCGGAGAAGATCGCGCCCGGTGATCATCTCGGTGACCGGATGCTCCACCTGAATCCGGGTGTTCATCTCCATAAAGTAAAAGTTGAGCTGGTCATCACACAGCAGTTCAATGGTGCCGGCGCCCTCATAGCCAATTTTGCGGATGGCCTTGAGAATGACATTGCCCATCGACTCGCGGATGGCGGGGGTCACCACGGGCGAAGGCGCTTCCTCAATCAGTTTCTGGTGCCGGCGCTGAATCGAGCAGTCCCGCTCGCCCAGGTGCACCACATTGCCGTGCTGGTCGGCCATTATCTGGTACTCAACGTGGCGCGGGTTCTTAATGAACTTCTCAATGTACACGCCATCGTTGCCGAAAGAGGCCTTGGCCTCGGAACGGGCCAGCTCCAGGTTGGCGGAGAGTTCTTCCTCAAACTCCACCACGCGCATGCCTTTACCGCCGCCGCCGGCCGTGGCTTTAATGATGATGGGATAACCCACCTCTCTGGCCCAGGCTTTTACCAGCTCCAGATCGCTTTCACCGCCGCCCAGCAGCCCGTCCAGACCGGGCACCACGGGCATGCCCACGTCCTTCATCGTCTGTTTGGCGGTGGCTTTGTCGCCCATAATGCGGATCATCTCCGCAGAGGGACCAATGAACTTGATCTGGTGATCGGCGCAGATTTCAGCAAACCCGGCATTTTCGGCCAGAAAACCGTAGCCGGGATGGATGGCGTCGACATTGGCCATCAGCGCCACGCTCATAATATTGGGAATATTCAGGTAGCTCTGGGCCGAGGGGCCAGGGCCAACGCAGTAGGCTTCATCGGCCAGCTGAACGTGCAGGCTGTCCTCATCCGCCTGAGAATATATGGCCACCGACTGGATACCCAGCTCCTGGCAGGCGCGAATAACGCGAAGCGCGATTTCACCGCGATTGGCAATCAGAATTTTCTGAAACATCAAAAACCACCTTTTGGAGAGTTATTCTCCCATAAAACCAACCAAAGACCTCCAATTGACCCACCAAGAAGCGATTCAGGGAGGGGGTTTGGGAAAGGAAACGACCCTCTCTCAAACAGACGTATCAATAATAAACAACGGCTGACCAAATTCAACGGCCTGGGCGTCGTGCCCAAGAATGGCCACCACCTGGCCGGCCACGTCCGATTCCAGTTCGTTCATCATTTTCATGGCCTCAATAATGCAGAGCACCTGACCCTGGGCCACGCGGTCACCCACCTTCACAAAGGCCGGCGCACCGGGGGAGGGGGACATATAGAAGGTGCCCACCATCGGGGCGGTCACTTCCTGCTGGCCTGGCGTCAGGCCGGCAGGACCGGCTGGCACTGAGGTCGCCGCGGCGGTGACCATGGGGGCCTGGGCAGCCACAGCAGCGGGCGCGGCGCCGGCCACGGGCAGTTTAATCGTGACTGATCGTTCGCCTTCCACCACCGTAATTTCGGCCAGGCCTTTTTCGTGGGCCAGGTCGGCCAGCTCGCGGATTTGTTCCTGATCAACGTGCATGGGGGGTTCCTTGTGTTGGGCGGCCAGTTTGCCGTTACCGGCGGACGGTTTATCTTTGGACATCATCTGCTCTCCTCGCGGTGGGTTCAGGCGCGGTCGAGGTACTGATGCGACCGGGTATCCACCCGGATCACGTCATCCACGTTCACGAAAAAGGGCACCTGGACCACGGCGCCGGTTTCCAGCGTGGCGGGCTTGGTGCCGCCCTGGGCCGTATTGCCTTTCTCGGAAGGCGGGGTTTCCACCACCTTCAGCTCCACGTGGGGCGGGATATCAATCCCGATAATGCGAGTCTCATGCAGGAGCATGTAAACCACCATCTCTTCTTTGAGGTACTGAACGCCATCACCTATCTTGTCTCTCGGCACGGCAATCTGCTCAAACGAGGAGGTGTCCATAAACGTATAATCCGTACCATCATTAAAGATGTACTGCATTTCGCGCTTTTCCAGGTGCGCGGTTTCCACTTTTTCGCCGGCCCGGAAGGTTTTTTCCAGCGTCTGGCCCGTCTCCACATTCTTCAGCTTGGAGCGCACAAAGGCAGCGCCCTTGCCGGGTTTCACATGAAGAAACTCGACGATCTGCCACAGACCGCTGTCGATCTTGATGGTCAGGCCGGTTTTAAAGTCATTGGAGGTAATCATGGCGAAATCAGGCTCCTGCAATGGATGGCATGACTGGTTTATACTCTCTCAAGCCCCCGACCGGGGAACCGCATGCCTTTAATGGCAGTAGGGTACCACAACCGGATTTTTTTCAATACGATGACCCCCGCCCCTGCCGAAACCCACACCCTGCAGTCCCTGGCCGATCTCGACGTCTGGGCCCGGCGCACATCTTCCCGATTTCAGGCGGGCCACGTGGTGGGCCTCAGCGGCCCCATGGGCGCCGGTAAAACAACGCTGGTGCAGGCCCTGACCCGTGCGCTGAACGTGGACACACTGCGCGAGACCGTGGCCAGCCCCACGTTTGTTCTGATGCACGACTATCTCAGTGGTCGCCTCCCCATTCTCCATGCCGACCTCTACCGGCTGGGCGAAGACCGCAGCGGGGAGGCCGCCCGTGAACTGCTGGATGCCATCGCCTCCCGTCAGAGTCTGGTGCTGATTGAGTGGGTGGAACTCGCCGATTTTCTGACGCCCTGCCTGACACACCACATCACCCTGCAAGCCCGCCCCGATGACAGCCGGCTGCTGACCCTGAGGACGATGCGGCAGGAACCTGACCCAGGAAGCCCGTGATGACCCCCACCCGGATACTTTACCTGGACACCACCGGCCACACCCTGATGCTGGCCCTGAGTGAAGGCGACACCCTGATTGACGAACACCGGCAGACCGCCGCCTCTCACCGGTACCATTCCGCGGCGCTCATTCCTTTGGTTCACCAGATGCTGGGCGGGCATGGGCTCACGGCGGACAGCCTGACCGGCGTGGCCATTAACCGGGGACCGGGCAGCTTTACCGGCATCCGTACCGGGGTGATGACCGCGCGGATACTGGCGCAGTTTCTGCCCCTGACCACCTACGCATTCACGCCTTTTGAACTGCTGGCCTGGGCGGTTCACCAGAAGGCGCCCCACCCGCAAGGCCGCTACACCATTGCGCTGGACGCCCTGCGGGGCCAGGCCTACGTGGCCGCGCTGACCGTGGCGCAGGGCATCCCCGTGCTGAAGGAGGCGCCTGTGCTGAAGGTGCTGCCGCCAGAGGCCCCTGCCGGCAAGGTTGTGGCCGATGACACGCTGCACAGCGCACTGAGTGGTTGTGATGTCACGACCGTTCAGACACTGAACTGCTTCACGCCGGCAGCCATGCATGCCCTGCTGCGACAGGATGCAGCACGGTACACCCTGCCCTGGGAAGACCTCCTGCCCGTTTACCTGCAGGATCCCAATATTACAATGAAGAAGAATGTCCTGGCGCCATCCGGCCCGGTTTGTTAATACCCGCCGGCGTAACCGCTGCCGGAGGACGAACTGTCCATGCCAAAGCCCTGCATCATCTGATTCATCATCATGGTGCGCAGAAAATTGGGGTCCATCGCCTGGGCGGGACTGGCCGACTGCTGCAGAATGCTCATGCCGCCCAGGTTGGCTGACTGCATGCCCGGCATCGTCTGCGCGTCATAGGGATTCTGAAAGGGGGAGGCCGCCGGCTGACCCGCGCCGCCGGGCTTGAAAATCTGTTCCATCGCCTGCCACATCGCCCAGTCATCCATGGATTGCTGAGCCGCCTGGCCTTTCGGGGTTTGTGCGGCGTACCCACCGGGCAGGGAGGAGGCGGCGCCGGCCATCCCGCCGTTTTTCAGCACGGCAGGCTCGGCAGGCCAGGCCGCAGCCTGCTCGACCGGGGCCACCGTGGCGGCATGAAACCCGTTATTCGTTGCTGTTGTCCCCGGTGTATTGCCTGTGGCCGGCTGAAACGCCGGCGGGAGGTCCAGGCCGTTTTTCTGCGACTGCGGCAGTTGCGCCAGACCACGCCGGGCCAGTTCGCGCAGCGTGGCGGCTTCCTGCCGGTCGGGGGCGTTGCCCGCCGACTGCAGAACAGCCGTGTAAAGGTCCCGGGCTTCGTCAAACTGTCTCAGCTGGGCATTGCTCATGGCCAGGTAATACTGCGCCTTGGGATTGCCCGGCTCCGCCTGGTGCACCTGGGTCAGCAGGGAAAAGGCGCGCGGATAATTACCGCTGCGGTAGGCCTGGATGCCGTTGGCCAGCAGGGTGGTTTTTAAGGGTGTATTCACCGGGCTCTCTGCCGGGTTATTGGCGGGCGCCTCAGGGCCCACCACCGGCACTTCTGAGAGACGGACAATCGGATCGCGCTCTGCAGTGGGCCCGGGAGCCGGGGTGGCTTTGGGCGGCACAAAGGGCAGGGGCCCGAATTCATACCAGGGCTCCAGCTGGTTATCCGCCAGCGCCACGCCGCTGCAAATAAGACTGCCCAAAAAACTGCTCAGGAGCAGGCCTGTCATCAGCCAGCGATTCGGACTCAGTCGCATGCGACCCACATCCCTTCTTTCCGCTCGTTCCGGAACGCACTACTCAAGAGTGTAGTGCGTTTTCACGCCATTTCAGCCCCCCCGGCGGAGGAGATTTCCGCGCAGGCTGGGGTATCGGCCGGAAAGCCGGGGACTTAAGGTTGTGATGTGGGGGCCATTCCCTCTCCCACACACCCCTTCCCTAGCGAATCAGCGCCTTCATGGCGGCCACAGCGGGGCCCAGTCCCGTAAAAATCGCTTCCGCGATGAGGCTGTGCCCGATATTCAGCTCATTCAGCCGGGGGAGGGCCAGCACCGGCGAGACATTTTCCAGTGTCAGGCCGTGGCCGGCGTTGACTTCCAGTCCCAGATCAACGGCCTGCCGACCGGCAACCATTAAATCCGACAGTGGCCGCTCATGCGCGCCTTCCAGAAACGCCTCGCAATACCGGCCGGTGTGCAGCTCAATAATTCCGGCGCCGCTCTCTTTTGAAGCCGCCACCTGCCGCGCATCGGGATCAATGAACAGACTCACCAGAATCCCGGCGGCATCGCACTGACGCACGGTTTCTTTCAGGGCGTCCAGGTGCCGGACCACATCCAGCCCGCCCTCGGTGGTCAGCTCCTCACGACGCTCGGGCACCAGGGTGATCATGAATGGCTTGAGTTTAAGGGCGAGCGCCACCATTTCCGTTGTGTTGGCCATTTCCATATTCAGGCGCGTGGCGATGGCCACCTTCAGGGCGAACATATCCTCGTCTTTCATATGGCGGCGATCTTCCCTCAGGTGCGCCGTAATGCCGTCAGCGCCGTATTCCTCGGCCACCAGCGCGGCCCGGATGGGGTCCGGGTAGCTGCCGCCGCGCGCATTGCGCACGGTGGCCACGTGATCAATATTAACGCCGAGCAGGGCCATGGCGGGTTTCCTTGTGATGCGGGTGAGGGGTAAACACCGGCATTATAGGGCAAACGCAGGGACCGGGAAGCGCCATACCGGGCATGGCCACCGAACCTTTGACACAATTTTTTACATCAGGACAGCCCGCTCACCACCCGGTTACTTTCGGATCTGAAGGAAGGATTGGGCCACCAAACCGATTGACGGAGGTACCGGGGCATGGGGGTTTCTGTTATTCTCCGATCCGATTCAGCCGCACCGGTTTTGGACTCATTGACGCCGGTGCCCACGCTCCCGGTGAGCGTTCCGGGCAGAAGACCCCTCACCCACTGCCCCTCCCCCAGGAAACGATTGCGTTGCGAGAGAGAAAGGATATCTGCGGATGAGATTGTTCCAAGGTGACCGCACTGCCAGACTGACCCCATGGATTGCCCCCAAAGGCCTGACCCGGACCCAGTACCCGCTGAACCCTTTTTTCACCCGGTTTAACCCCGCCACCGCCCTGGCATGGCACCATCAGTCGGAATCCCTGAGTCTCTTCCTCATTGCCATTATCAGCACACTGGTCATCCTTGCCGGGGCGCCGCAGCCCACCCGCGCCGCCATGGCCTATGAAGAACCCCTGCGCGAACAGCTGACCGCCGAGACCCTGAACGAGCCGGCCCGCGAACTGATTGAAGATCTGACCGGCATTGACCGCAACAGCGATGAACTGAACCAGGCCATCGCCCGTTTTCAGTCCTTTCAGCAGAACACCCTGCCCAAAGCGGCCACGGATCTGGCCCTGGAATCGCTCAGCCAGTACACCCGCACGCTGGTCTCCCTGAACGAAAGCATCCGGCAGGAAGCCGGTATTGATATGATGGACAACCTGCGCGTGGTGCCCCTGCCGCCCATGCTCACCAACGACGAGACGACGCCCAAAGCCACCGAAAACGACCACGTGGCCTTTTTCAACCTCGGGCGCCCGGTCCAGACCGCCATTCTCACCTCCCACTTTGGCATGCGCCATGGCCGCCCGCACCAGGGCATCGATCTCGCCGCCCCCATCGGCACGCACATCACGGCGGCTGAAGCCGGCAAGGTGGTCTTCAGCGGCTGGTACGCCGGTTACGGCAACCTGGTCACCGTGGATCACGGCAACGGCATTCAGACCCGCTACGCCCACTGCAACAGCCTGGCGGTCAAAACCGGCATGCGTGTTGAGAAGGGCCAGCTGATCGCCACGCTGGGCACCACCGGCCACTCCACCGGCCCGCACGTTCACTTTGAACTGCTGGTGAAAAGCCACCCGGTCAACCCGGAACGCTTCCTCGCCAAAAACACCAGGCGCGCCACCCTGCTGGCAATGCACTGAAAACGGTTTCTTCACCCTCAAACGCCCCTCTCCTGCAAAGAGAGGGGCGTTTTGTCGCCGGGGGATCATCCCGGATCAGCAAAATTTTTGGGTCTCCGGGAAATTGGAGGATAATGGGCGGTAATGACAACCCTCCCCACCCAACCGCCACCCGCCCGGGAAACCGGCACGCCGTCCGAAACCGTCACGGATTTTTACCGCCTGCTGGAAATCGATCCGGCCGCCAGCCCCGAGGTGGTGAACAAGGCCTACCGGGCGCTGGTTCAGAAATACCACCCGGATCAGTACCATGTGAGTAAAAAGGCGCGCATGGAAAGCCTGATGAAAGACATTAATCTGGCTTATGAAACCATCAGCGACCCCGGACGGCGCCGGGCCTACGACCGGCAACGCCGGCGCGCGGTTCTTGCTGATCATCCCCCCGGCAACTCGCCGTGGCGGCATCCGGTTGTGTGGCTGGGTCTTCTGGCCGTCATCCTTTTTATGCTGAAACGCACCGGCCGGGCCCTGCTGATGATACCGGCCGGCAAGCTGATGATGCTGGCCGGTCTGGTCATGCTGTTCTGGGTGTGGCGGCGCCGCAGGATGAAAGGTTAGCCGGATGCCCCTGAAGCCCGACAGCCGGATACTGATTGTGCCGCTCCGTTTTATCGGCGACACCGTGCTGACCATGCCGATGCTTGCCCGGCTGCGGGAACTGATGCCCAAGGCCCATCTCAGCATCCTGGTCAGCCGCGTGACCGAACCTCTGCTGACCCCCTGCCCGCTGATTGATGAGATACAGCGTGAGCCCAAAGGCATGCTGTCCACACTGCGTATGCTGAAAACCGGCCGGTACGACGCCGTGATTCTGCTGCGTAAATCCTGGACGATGGCCCTGCTCTGTCAGCTGGCCGGCATCCCTGTGCGGGCGGGCTACGACAAACAGCGCCTGCCCTGGGGTTACCGACGCCCGGGCATGTTTCTGACACACCGGGCCATGTACCCGTCTTTAAAAACACGCACCCACCAGATTGAAAGCCATCTGGGTTTACTCACCGCGCTTGGCTTTCCACCGGCAGCAAACCCGCCGCCCCTGGCCCTGTGGACCACCGCGGAAGACGACCAGCGGGTGGATGCATTGCTTGGCGAATGCGGAATTCCCGCCGACAAACCGCTGGCGGTTGTGCACCCGGCCAGCGCCTCGCATGGCAAGCAGCTGCCGGTGGAAAAATACGTGGGCGCCATTGAGCAACTCCACCGCAGTGGTCACACCGTGCTGGCCACCGGGGTCACGCAGGATCAGCCGCTGATTGCCGGGTTGCAGCGGCTGGTGAATGTCCCCATCCATGACCTGAGCGGGCGGACCTCACTGCGGGAAACCGTGGCGCTTTACCGCCGTATCCGCTGCCTGCTGACAGTGGATTCTTCGCCGGTTCATCTGGCCGCAGCGGCAGGCGTGCCTGATGTGGTGGGCGTGTACGGCCCCACCAATGAACGCCAGTGGGGTGTGATTCAGCCGGGTGTGACTTTCATCCCGGTATACAACGATTTACCCTGCCGACCCTGCTATGCCAAAGTGTGCAGCCACAACAACTGCCGCATGCAACTCCCCGCCGAAAGCATCAAGAATGCCATCAAAAGCGTCTGTAAACCCGCTCTCCCTGCCGGAGAGGGTGGCTCGGGAGGAGCCGGGTGAGGGGTTAAACATTACACGTTGCTGGTAATTGTCGAACCCATTTCAAAGATCGGCAGGTAGATGGCAATGGCGATACCGGCCACGATGGCCCCCACCACCACAATCATAATGGGCTCCAGCAGGCTGGTCATCGCATCCACGGCGCGGTCCACCTCCTGATCCAGAAAGTCGGCCGATTTGTTCAGCATCTCTTCCATCTGCCCGGTTTCCTCGGCAATGGCGATCATCTTCACCACCATCACGGGGAAAATACCCGTCTGCTCCAGCGGTTTACTGAGCGTGCCGCCCTGCAGCAGACTTTCACGCGCCTTCTCAAAGGCCACGCGCAATACATAGTTGTCCACCGTACCGGCCGCAGTCGCCAGGCCTTCCGTCAGACTGACCCCGGCGCCAATGACGGTGGCCAGCGTGCGGACAAACCGGCTGACATACAGTTTCTTGATCGTCAGCCCCAGAATGGGAATGGTCAGAATCCATTGATCCACCAGGGCTTTGCCCTGACCCAGCCGGAAGGAGTTAAACCAGAACGTAAAGGTCGCAATGGCAATCAGCATTGCCCACCAGAACTTGACCGTGAAATCACTCATCGCAATGACCACGCGGGTGGGCAGGGGCAGCTCCGCGCCAAAGCCGGCGAAGAAAGACTGAAACATGGGAATGACGAAGACCATGATGATGGCCACAACAAACACCACCACGCCAATGGTGAACGCCGGGTAAATGGTGGCGCCGGTAATTTTGCCCTGAAGCTGCATCAGTTTTTCCAGCAGGGCGGCCAGCCGTTTGCAGATGGTGTCCATCTCGCCGCTGACTTCACCCGCGCGGATAATGTTGACATACAGGCGGGGAAACAGCTTGGGGAATTTCATCAGCGCGCCGCTGAAGGATTCCCCGGCAATGACATCGGTACGAACCTGACGCAGGACGGTTTTCATTCCGTCGCTCTCGGACTGCTGCTCCAGCAGAAACAGACTTTCAATCAGGGGAATGCCCGCGCTGAGCAGCACCTGGAGCTGCTGCGTCATCACGGTCACGTCTTTCAGGGTGGCCTGCGGTGACAGCATGTCGCCCAGAATCGGGACGGACTGGAGCACGTTCTCAACGGAAACCGACTGGATGTCCTCTTCCACCCGGGTGGGAATATGCCCCAGTGTGCGGATCATCTCCTTGGCGACGCGCAGGTTTTCCGCTTCCACGCGGCCGTCAAACAGTTTGTTGCTGGCCGGGTCAATCGCTTCGTACAGATAGTAAGGCATGTCAGTGTTTCCTTGGTGAGCAGCTTCAGAGATCCAGTTCGAAACCCAGCAGACGGGTGATTTCGTCAATGGTGGTGAGTCCCGACAGCACCTTGCGTTTGCCGTCCATGGCCAGGGTCAGCATCCCGTTGCGCACTGCTGTGTCCTGAATAGCGTGAATGGAGGCGTTGCTGTCGATCAGTTCCTGAATTTCGCGGTTCACGTTCATAATTTCATACAGACCCACCCGGCCTTCATAACCGGAATGTTCGCACCGGTCGCACCCCGTCCCGTGGTATAACGTCACCGGTTCGGGCGTCTGAATTTTCATCAGCATTTTCTCTTCCGGGCTGGCCTCGTAAGAGACCTTGCACTTGCTGCAGACTCGCCGGACCAGACGTTGCGCCAGAATGCCGATGACCGACGAGCTGACCAGATAGTTGGGCGCGCCCATTTCCAGCAGGCGGCTGACCGTTTTGGCCGAGCTGTTGGTGTGCAGCGTGCTGAACACCAGGTGACCCGTAAGTGCGGCATGAATGGCGGCTTCCAGCGTTTCCTCATCACGGATCTCACCCACCAGAATCACATCGGGATCCTGACGCAGAATGGCGCGCAGACAGGTGGCGAAATTCAGTCCGGCCTTGTGAGACACCTGGGTCTGGTTGACGCCCGACAAAGGATATTCCACCGGATCCTCAATGGTGGTGATGTTGAGTTCCGGCGTGTTGATTTCCCGCAGACAGGAATACAGCGTGGTGGTTTTCCCGGAGCCGGTGGGGCCCGTGACCAGAATAATGCCGTGGGGCGAGCGGATCATTTTGCTGAGCTGGGCGATTTCCGACTTGGGCAGGCCCAGTTTTTCCAGCCCGCCGGAGGTGGCCGTGGGCTTCAGCAGACGGATAACGATTTTTTCACCATACTGGGTGGACAGAGCGTTCACCCGCATATCAATTTCCGTGGCGCCGTAAGCCAGGCGCATCCGGCCATCCTGTGGGCGGCGGCGTTCGGCAATGTCCATGCCACTGGCCACCTTGATGCGTGAAACAACGGCGCCGGCCATCTTCTTGGGAATGGAATGCATTTCGCGCAGAATGCCGTGAATCCGGAAGCGGACCTGCAGACGCTCCTTCTGCGGTTCAATGTGCACATCGGAAGCGTCTTTCTCAATGGCGTCCATCAGCACGGAATTCACCAGCTGCACCACCGGCGCGTCATCGGCCGCCATCTCGGCTTCCAGTTCGCTGGTCAGCCCTTCGGCGTAAATGCTGTTTTCAATATTGCTGTTTTCTTCCTCAAAGCGGGCAATGGCCTCCTGGCTGTTGGCCCGTTTGGCATAATACCGGTCCAGCAGCTGCGTCAGCTCGCGGTGGGTGGAAACACGCGGAATCGGCCGGTAGCCGGTCAGCAGTGCAATCTCATCCAGCACCTGCAGGTTGTCCGGGTGGGCCATCACCACTTCCATGCGGCGCATGGCTTTGTCCACAGCAATGGGAATGACCATATAGCGCTTGATAAAGTCCTCAGGAATCAGCGCCATGACCTCGGGCTGCAGTTCCAGCGTGCCGACTTCAATATATTTCAGGCCGTGCAGGCTCGCCAGCGCACTGCCGAGATCCGCCTCCGTCACGTAGCCCAGCTTAATCAGCACCGCCCCCAGCGGTGCCCCTGTGGATTTGGATTCCGTCAGCGCCTGCTCCAGCTGCTTGGCCGTCACGCAGCCGCTGTCCACCAGAATATCGCCAATGCGCCGCTTACCCGGCGCGGCTTTCCCCGGCTTACCCGGGTTGGCGGGCGCGCCCGGTTTGCCGCCCTGAGGGGGCGCAGGCGCTGGCGCGGCGCTGGCGGCAGGGGTGACGGGCTGGGGGGCCGCCTGTGAGGCCACCGTGGGTTCTGGAATTTCCGCCTCAGGCGCCGTATCCGGCGATTCCACCGCCCCATGCTGGCTGGTCAGCGTGTCCATGAGAGGGTGCTCCTGAACCGCCGGCCTGAAAGGCTGGGGTGACGTGGGCATGTGGTGATGCTGGCTCATCGGGCCGGGGCTTCCTCAACAATGGGCGCAGGGTCCAACAACACTCCTGGATGTGGTTTAAAACCAATGGGAGCTGCCGGATCTCGCCTGTTTCCGGTGATCTTCCCTTGGGTGTCGGAACCTTGGGTATAATTCTTGAATAATGGCCCATTTCTCCCTCCCCCCCACCCTCCAGGCCCTCCAGACGGCTGTCGGTCAGGCATTACAGCCCGTCTGCCTCAGTGAGGCCCACTGCTGGGCGGAAACCCGGCTGCTGCTGGAGGGCATTGGCCTGAGCGCACAGGATATCCTGCTCAACCCAGCCGGATCCCTCAGCGACAACCAGCGGATGCAGCTTACCGGCTTTCTGGAACGCCGTATCACCGGCCGGGAACCGGTTCAGTACATTCTGGGGCGGGCCCACTTTTACGGCTTGGCGCTGTCGGTCAGCCCGGCAGTCCTCATCCCGCGCCCGGAGACGGAAACCCTGGTTGAGGCCGCGCTGGCGCACTGCCAGGCATTCCCACCTGAAAGCGACCCCCTGCGGATTGTGGATGTCGCCACAGGTTCCGGGGCCATTGCCCTGGCGCTTTACCACGAGCTGACGCAAGAAATGGGCCGCAGCGTCGCCATGACCGCCACGGACCTTTCCCCCGACGCGCTTGCCGTGGCCCGCGCGAACGCCGGCGCCCTCGGGTATCCGGTGGAATTTTATGAGGGGGATGGTTTGGGCGCGCTTTCCTGTGAAGCAACCTCACCACGCTATCACCTCATCGTCTCCAACCCGCCGTATGTGGACCCCGTACTGCGTGAAACGCTGCAGCCTGAGGTGGTGGCGCATGAGCCCGCTATGGCGTTGTTTCCGCCGGGGGACCGACTGGCGTTTTACCGTCGTCTGGCTGAGGGCGCCAGAAAACTGCTCCGACCCGGCGGGGCGCTGATGGTGGAAATTGGCGATGACCAAGGGCCTGCGGTGCGCGATATTTTCTCCGCCAGCGGCTATCAGCAGGTCCGTGTTGTCCCGGACCTGGCCGGCCGAGACCGGGTGGTTACGGGAATTCAGCCTTAACTGCCTCTGCGCGGCCCCCTGGGCGGAAGGGGCTTGGCCATCACCTCCCTGAGATGCGCCCTACCCGGTGAAGCGGCGGCTGTGTCGTCCGCAGCTTTAAGGCGGCGTCCGCTCGGCTCACCATCAGTATTTCCCTGAGTCTGGCCACGGCGGCCCAACCCAAACATCACTTGCATGGTCACTTCCTCACTGCCGGACTTCCGGCCTCACATCACGCTACCCATGTTAGGTAGGCAGGCACAGCGCGTCAAGCAAGACAGGGAAAGATTGTGGCTTATTGCGACCGGAAAGGGAGAATCGTGGCATCATTTGCAGCCGGGTTACTGCCGGTTTTAAATTTCGGCGTGCGGAAAGCACGCAGGGCGCGCGTGATCAGCGGGTCGGCGGCATGCAGGTCGGTGCAGCGAAGCCCATGAACCCATTCCCACCGGTCTTTACCGGCTAGCGGTATTCGTTTGAAAACAGGATTATCCTGATATTCAACATCCAGTTTGAGTACCAGTTCGTTGTTAATGACCTGAGGTCTGTAGGACATCCAGTATGTTAGACCGGAGGGGTCCTCCAGTTCCAGATGACTTCTCCGCAATTGTGACCGATGGAGAAGGTATGGCGCCTCTTTGCCATCGCGTTCACGAAGGCGTGCTTCAGTGCGCCGGAGAAAACGCTCCATTCGGAGTTTCAAACCAGGCTTTGCAAAGGGACGGATATGCGTGACAGACATCGGGAATATATTCACCTTATCAATACGGAGGGCTTTCAGAGTTTAACGCCGATCAACAAAATTCTGTGCTGAAAGGCCGCTCTGAAACGGCTCTCGAATCCTTAAAACAATCTAAAGAATGCCCGGCGGCCGGGGTTTTTGCGATAAATTGAAGGCTGAACCCATCAAACCAAAAGGATTTTTTGACCCATGGCTAAAGTAGTCGGCATTGACCTTGGTACCACCAACTCCGTCGTCGCGGTGCTGGAAGGCGGCGCCCCCGTCGTCATCGCCAACGCGGAAGGCAACCGCACCACACCTTCGATCGTCGGTTTCTCCAAAAACGGCGAAGAACTGGTTGGCCTGCTGGCCAAGCGCCAGGCCGTCCTCAACCCGGATCGCACGGTGGCCTCCAACAAACGCCATATGGGCACCGATACCAAGTGGACCATTGACGGCAAAGACTACACGCCTCAGGAAATCTCCGCCAAAATTCTGCGCAAGCTGGCGGATGATGCTTCCAAGTACCTGGGCGAGAAAGTGACCAAAGCCGTGATCACGGTGCCGGCTTACTTTAACGATTCCGAACGTCAGGCCACCAAAGACGCCGGCCGTATCGCCGGGCTGGAAGTCCTGCGGATCATCAACGAGCCCACGGCGGCTGCGCTGGCCTACGGCCTGGATAAAAAAGCCGATGAAAAAATCCTCGTCTTTGACCTTGGGGGCGGCACCTTTGACGTCTCCGTGCTGGAAGTGGGCGACGGCGTGTTTGAAGTGAAGTCCACCGCCGGCGACACCCGCCTGGGTGGCGATGACTTTGACGAGAAAGTCGTGCACTGGATGGCCCAGGAATTCAAAAAGCAGGAAGGCATTGATCTTTCCGGCGACAAACAGGCCATGCAGCGTCTGAAAGAAGCCGCCGAGAAAGCCAAGTGCGAGCTGTCCGGCGTGATGGAAACGCACATCAGCCTGCCCTTTATCACCGCCGACGCCAACGGTCCCAAGCATCTGGAGCTGACGCTGACCCGCGCCAACTTTGACGCCCTCACCAAGGACCTGGTGGACCGCTGCCGCGGGCCGGTGGAACAGGCGCTGAAAGATGCCGGTCTCAGCCCCAACGAAATTGATGAAATTGTGCTGGTGGGCGGTTCCACCCGGATTCCGGCCGTGAAAGAGCTGGTGAAAAAACTGACCGCCGGCAAGGAACCCAATCAGAGCGTGAACCCCGATGAAGTGGTCGCCGTTGGCGCCGCCATTCAGGGCGGGGTCCTCGCCGGAGAAGTGAAGGACATCGTGCTGCTGGATGTGACCCCGCTGAGCCTGGGAATTGAAACCCTGGGCGGCGTGTTCACCAAGCTGGTGGAACGCAACACCACCATTCCGGTACGCCGCAGCGAAACCTTCTCCACGGCCGAAGACAACCAGAGCAGTGTGGATGTGCACGTGCTGCAGGGTGAACGCCCGATGGCCCGCGACAACAAAAGCCTGGGCCAGTTCCGTCTGGAAGGCATCACCCCCGCGCCGCGCGGTATTCCTAAAATTGAAGTGACCTTTGACATTGACGCCAACGGCATCGTGAACGTCAGCGCCAAGGATCAGGCCACCGGCAAGGAACAGAAAATCACCATTCAGAACAGCACCAACCTCTCGGATACCGAGATTGACCGGATGGTGAAAGAAGCCGAAGCCAACCGCAGCAAGGATGAAGAGCTGAAGAAAGAAGTGGAGCTGCGCAACAACGCGGATAACCTGTGCCACAGCGCCGAGAAACAGCTCACCGATCTGGCCGATCAGATGTCGGATGACGAGAAAACGAAGATCAAAAGCCAGGTTGATCAGCTGCGCGCCGCCATTCAGGCCAACGATGCCGCCAAAATCAAAACCCATTACGATGAACTGCAGCAGGCCGTTTATGCGGTGTCCACCCGCGCCTATGAACAGGCCAGCCAGACCCAGGATGCTTCTGCCGGTGGCGACACCGGCAGCGCCAACGGCGAAGAGATCATCGACGCCGAGTTCAAGCCCTCTGAACCGGGCGTGGGCGCCGGCACGTAAGCCGAGGCAGTCACTGCAAAAACGCATCAGACCGGTCCATAGGCCGGTCTTTTTGCCTGCAAAAAAAATGCCCGCCGGTGGCAGGCAAAGTCTTGAGTAGAGTAAGTAGTAGAGTTAGAGTGTGTAGAAAAAATTGGAGTTGAGGTTTGTGTGGTATCCGCATAAAAACAGTCTTTTGGGTTTTTGTGCTAGTTTGTAACGTCATGTGTTTTCTATTTTCAGAATTATTTTCTGTTTTTAACAAATTTCTGCTGAATTCTTGAGCCCTCCGACCCTTTCCGGCACAATGGCAGAGCAGGCCAGTGAATACGGAGAGCCCCGACAGATGCCCCACAACGCCATGGAAACCGCCTATGCCGCGCCAGAGATAGCCTTTGGCCCTTGCGGCGAGCCGTGCGATTCCCCATGTGACTCTCCCTGTGAGGGCGGTGGGGAGGCCGAAGGCCGCCAGGGCTGGCTGCAGAAACTCCTCTGTACGGGTTTCAACAACGCCATTGATCTCTGCTTTGACGACGTGTACGCCGAACCCAAAACCATCCTGATGGTGGGCGGCTGCCGCCAGCGAACCTTTGCCCAGCGCCTCGCCCTGATGCTGCCCGGCGCCGAGATTGCCATGGTGGATCCCAGTGAGGAAGAGGCTGTGCGCGCCAAACAGGAAATCTGCTGCCGTTTTGAGTTTTTTGTGGCCCCCATGGACCGGCTGCCCTTTGAGGACGGCCAGTTTGACCTGGTACTGGCCCATAATCTGGCCGAACTGCTCCCGCCGCAAACCTGGGAAAGCGGCCTGAAAGAGGTGTTGCGCGTGGCCGGCAAAAACGTGCTGCTCAGCCATCATCGCGGGGGACTGACCCGGGGGATGGAAAGCCTGCTGGGCCTGTGGCCCGGCGCCCCCAGCCGTCCGGTTCAGGCCGCCCTGAAAGCCGGCGGAATAACGCTGCCGCAGACTCCGGCCCCCAACCCCGCCGATGTGAGGGCGCAACTGCGCCAACTGGCCCCGCAATACGATTTCACCACGGAACTCACCCCCTTTCCCTGGCACTTATATATGGGGGTTCACCGGCAGATTCTGGCCGAACACACAGCCCGAACCGCCTGATTACCATCAATTTCAGCATTTTCGGGGTAAAAAACCGCCCAAAACGCTTTAAATAGCGTTACAAACTAGCACAAAAACCCAAAAGCCTGTTTTTATGCGGATACCACACAAACCTCAACTCCAATTTTTTTCTACACACTCTAACTCTACTACTTACTCTACTCAAGACTTTGCCCGCCACCGGCGGGCATTTTTTTTGGCCGTGAGCCATCGTGGCAAGAAAGCCCCAAGAACAGCACTGCAAGTGGCCTTTATTTTGTTAATTTACGGTTACAAACTAGCACAAAATTCAAAAATGGGGGTTTTATGCCCACAGACAACACACTCTACTACTTACTCTACTCAAGACTTTGCCCGCCACCGGCGGGTTTTTTATTGGGCGCGGGCCCCTGAAGCCGTATGGGCGGCAATCTCGGCGGTCTGCAGCGCACCCAGATACCGCAGCGGGTTGAGATACTGCTTCTTATAGTGCACCTCAAAATGCAGGTGCGGTCCCGTGGAACGCCCCGTGGACCCGACGCCGGCAATGACCTGCCCACGCTGAACGGTTTGCCCGGCCTGAACAACCCAGCGGCTGAGATGGGCATACATGGTGTACAGCTGCTCTCCGTGATACACCCAGACAATATTGCCGTAGCCCTTGTAGGGGCCAGCATACATCACCACACCCGGCTGGGTCACCTGAACCGGGGTGCCGGCCTGGGCGGCGATATCAATGCCGCTGTGAAAACGGCTCCCCCCGTGCATCGGATCCTTCCGCCAGCCAAACTGGGAGGAAAGACGGCCGGCAACCGGGGAATACCGGTAATCCGTGGCGCTGTCGGCGCCGGGCAGCAGGGCGCACAGCAGCCCCAACGATGCCAGAAGACCCAGCGCCACAGGGCGCCGACCCACGCATCTGCGTACGGCTTGCAGCAATAAACTCAGTGCCGGATTCTCCGTGAGGGACCTGATCCCGTTGTAACCCATGCCGTGCGCCTCCCGACTCCTGCGCCCGGGGGAGATCCGCCAGACGAAAAGGATGTTTTTTTCACCCGGGCAGGCTATGCTGTTGGGTGTTTCATCACCCAAACCGGATACCATGACCACGGCCGCAGCCACCCTTCTGTTTGAAACTGACGCCCTGAGCCTGCACCACCACCGCATGCCGGCCGCCGGGGAGCTGACTGTGGAAAAAGGCCCGCTGGTCCATATTCTGGTGATTTCGGGCGCCCTGAAAAACGAAACGGATCGCATTCACCCGGGTGCCGTCCTGACCTGCCCGGCCGGTGAAACCACCGTGCTGTCAAACCCGGGCCAGGAGCCGGCCACTTTTCTCACCCTGCAATGGCGCGGACAGCCCCAAAGCGCCCTGCCGGAACAATCCCCCACGGAAGTCCGCCCCTGGGGCAGCTTTACCGTCATCAGCGATGACCCCGGTTACAAAGTGAAGACGCTCACCGTCAGCCCGGCCGGCCGCCTGAGCCTGCAGCGCCACCAGAAGCGCGAAGAGCACTGGTTTGTACTGGCGGGCGCGGCCACCGTCACCGTCAATGAAAAAACGGAAACATTCTCGCCGGGCAGTTATATTCATATTCCCCTGCATGCGTGGCACCGGCTTGCCAACGAATCAGCAACGCCGGTTGTGATTCTGGAAGTTCAGCTGGGTAGTTATTTTGGCGAAGACGACATTGAACGCAGCGCGGATGATTACGGCCGACATTAATCCTGTTCAGGGCATGCTGAGCTGACTGAGATCCAGAGCCGGCGCATCGTACACCTTCGTGAGCGTGGCGCTGTCGCGCGCCGTGGGCAGCGGGTTCACGGGCACCGTGACATTACGGCGGGAAACCATCGGCACATAGGATCGCCGCAGCCATTTGGGCGGAATATCCACCTGCTCCTGAGCCAGCACGGGATACATCACATCCTGCGGATCATCGCTGTGGCCCCACAGGCCCAGGGCATGCCCCAGCAGATGCTGAAGCAGATGCATCCGGTATTCGCCCTGCAGCGGCCGGGCCATGGACAGGTTGACCAGCAGCACGGTCCTGATCACCTGGGCGCCGGCCGGCCCCTGCCCCAGCCGGGTCACCGGGCGGACCAGTATGCCGTCGGGCGGAGATTCGCCGGACCAGCTGGCAATAATGTCGGCTTCCTGCTGCGTGGTCACCAGGCTGACAGGGAAAGTCCGGCGCCAGGCGGCAATGGCCTGGGTCAGTATGTCGGACTCCTCCGCGTCACCACCCTGAACGAAGACATTCACCGGCAGGTCATTCCAGCGCAGCAGCTGATTGCTGGCGGGCTTATTAATATTGTGGAAATAATCCCCCACGCTGATGGCCGATCCATCCGGCGCCAGACGTTTGGCCGACATCACCACACCCGAGGCGGACACATCAATGGGTGTCAGCATCGGCGCTTCCCGGCGGGTTTCGCGGCCCGGACGGGGCGTGGCTTCCCGGGTGGTGGCGATCACTGTACCGGTCCGTGAAAGTTTCACCCCTTTGGCCATCAGGGGAATGGTATAGGTCAGGCGCTCCAGGCGATCCTCCCACGGCTGTGTGGGGTTGGAGCGGCCAAAGGTATGTGTTTCCAGCCGGGCAACCCGGTTTTCCACCGGCTCATCCCCGTAATTCATCTGAAAAAGGCGTTGCTCCAGATAGTCCACCATCTTCATCTGATCGCCGGCCTCTTTCGCCTGGTTCTGGTGGCTGACCAGACTGGACAGACGGGACAGACGGTCCTGCAGTTTGCCGGGCTGGGCGACACCGAGCAGGGATTGTTCGAGACGCTTGATGCGCGTCTGTACGGACTGATCCGCGTAGGTACGGCCGTAGGTTTTCTGTTCCAGGGCATTCAGATCCTGATTCAGGAGCGTGGAGCGCGGCCCGGTGAACACCCCATCCGGCAGTGCGCCGGCAGCCGACTGCAGCGGCACCGAGTAACGAAACAGGGTATTCGGGGTGGGCGCTCCGATTAAGGCGCCCGGGGGCTCTGTCCCCTGCGAAAACCCGGGCAGGGGACAAGCAGCCAGTACCACCAATACCAGGAGTGCGGTGGAAACCGCAGCCAGAGCAGGCCCTTGGACGGGGCGGCCAGAATATCGGGGGCTGATCGGATACGGGGTCATGGCATCGGGAACGAGGGGGTGGGGCACTCTCCGCTTCATCATCCCCCCCTTGCCGCCTCAGGACAACCCCCAGGCAGGGGTCTTTGCCAATCCCCCATGCTTATGCTACGCTCGTGCCTCTGTCAGGGTCCTCACTGTCTACCCCTGGCGTTGCGATATTGACGAGACCCTGTGTCCCATCTGGAGGTTGAACCCTTGAATACCTATGAAATTGTCCTGATCCTCAAGCCCGTGGTGGACGGCGACAACATCGACAATAATATGCGAGTCGTCGAGAAATCTCTCGATACCCAGAAGGCCAAGATTATCCGCCGCGAAAAACTGGGACGTCGTCGCCTCTCCCACGAGATCAACAAATATAAAGACGCCTTTTATATGTCTCTGGTGGTGGAAATGGACGCCGACAAAGTCCAGGAATTCCGCCGCGACTGCCACCTGAGTGATGATGTGCTGCGCGTGATGGTGATCCGCCTGACCAAATTTGACCCCAACGCCGAGAGCCGTCGTTTCCGCACCGAACGGCCCGAGCGCGACGAGCGTGGTGACCGGGGTCCTCGCGGAGACCGGGGCGACCGGGGTCCGCGCCGTGATTTCGGCGATCGGGGCGACCGTCCGGATCGGGGCGACCGCCCGCCACGCGGACGCGTCTCGGCCTGACACAGATTTTCCGGAAACCCGCCCACAGTGGCGGGTTTCTCGTACCCATTACAATTCCCGGCCGGGGCTTCATAAACCCTTCCCACACCGGGGTGTTCTGGCTACTCTTAAAAGCAAGCAATTGATTAACGATTTGGAGGGCAGTTTATGAGTCTGGCCAAGGCAACGGTAACCGGCATTCTGGCATCCGATCCGGAAAAGCGGTTTACGCCGAACAACCATGCAGTCACCACCTTTAACATCACGGTGGAAAATCCGCCTTTCGGCAAGCAGACGGCGCCCACTTTCTTCCAGGTTCGCATCACCTGCTGGCGCGGTTTGGCCGAAAGCGCCGAACAGATGCTGAAAAAAGGCGACGTGGTTCTGATTGACGGCAAACTGATCATCAACAGCTACCAGACACCCGAAGGGGTTCAGAAGCGCAACTATGAAGTGGAGGCCAATACGCTCCACAAACTCAGCGGATCACCCCAGGCAATTCAACCGGCTGTAGGTACCCCGGCTGCGGTTCAACCGGTTTCGGTTCAGGCTGGCTCTGTGCCCGCACAGCAGGCAACGGTTGCCGCCGCACCGGCCCAGTCTCCGGCTCAGGCGCCGGCCGGCAACTATGATTTTCTCTCCGACACCACGGAAGATGACATTCCGTTCTAACCTGCACAAACGGTAAAAGGTCCACAAAAAAGTCGCCGGAACCGGCGGCTTTTTTTATGAAAAAACTTCCCTGTCTGACGATCCGTTTTGATCAAAAAGTGATCTCCGGTCGGCACGCGGGGTCAAAGGATCTACTGCATCCGGAGGAGTGGGAGCAAACCCTTGCTCGGATTGTTTGCAGAAGGGTTCACCACACATGCGCTTTGCTGAAACATGCATGGTGATTGCGTTTTACATGCCGTTCTTTAAAAAAAGCGATCGCTTTTTCCGCTTGAATACTCTCCACCAAAAACCGGATAAATTCGGTAACGCCCCAATTTAGGCTCAAAAAGTATTGACCTATTTCAGAATTAATGCTTCACTGAGGTATATTTTGTTTATTGATGGAAGTGTTTTTCACAACTGTCAACCCATTTTCCGGAAGCAATTTTGAAAAATGTGGAAGCAAGATATGTGGAAGTACAGTTGGAGTTGTCTGTAACGTTTAGTGAGTCAAGATGTGTCGAATGGGTAGGAATTTTTAGGTTAGTTTAGGTTACCCCTGGATTCAGTAATGTAAGGAGTCAGAACCTTGAAAACGACTGCGAAGAAAAAACCCGCTGCGAAGAAACCCGCAGCCAAGAAAACCACCAAGAAAGTGGCCGCCAAAAAGCCCACTGCCAAGAAAATGACCACCAAGAAAGTGGCTGCCAAGAAACCGGCTGCTAAGAAAGCAACCAAAAAAGTAGTGGCCAAAAAGCCCGCTGCTAAGAAAACCGCAGCCAAGAAGCCCGTTGCTAAAAAAGCAACCACCAAAAAAGTGACGGCCAAGAAAACCGCCGCTAAAAAACCGGCTGCTAAAAAAGCAACCACCAAAAAAGTAGTGGCCAAAAAGCCCGCTGCTAAGAAACCGGCTGCCAAGAAAGCAACCAAAAAAGTAGTGGCCAAGAAAACCGCTGCTAAGAAACCGGTTGCCAAAAAGACTGCCGTAAAAAAAAAAGTAGTCTCTAAAACCGCTGCTAAAAAGCCACTCGCAAAAAAAAAAGTAGTGGCCAAAAAGCGCTCGGCTAATACGAAAACTGCCAGTAAAGCGGCAAAACCGGTCAACACCTTGTCCTCGCGGATTAAGGCGACGATCCAGGGTTTTGTGAACGCTCACCGTCAGTTCACCGCCAACGACATTTACGTGGAACTCGCGAAAACTGTCCGCGGCGTGAACAAGCAGTCCGTCATCACGTCGGTGCTCAAGCAGATGAAAAGCAACTTCGCCACCGTTCGGGTCACCGAACGGGCGGGTGCAGGCCCCAGACCGGTCAAACTGTACATTCCGGCCTGAAACTGTACGAAAAATCGAGAGCCTGTCACTTCGGTGGCAGGCTCTTTTTTACGGGCCGGACCCTATAATGGGAAGGTGCCCTCATCTGTAACAACCCACCCACCCCTTACGCGCGATCAGGCCGGGCGCGGGTTTGAGACGGCCCTGAAACCAGGCCGCCGTAAGCAACAAGGCCAGCACTTCACACCGGATGCCCTGTGCGACTGGATGATTGGCATAGCTGATCTCCGCCCGGGAGACCGGATCCTTGACCCGGCCTGCGGGACGGGCGCCTTTTTGCTGCGCACGCGCGCCGCGCTGGAAACCATGGGCGTGCCCACTGCCGCCATGGCCAAACAGCTGTTGGGCATGGAGCTGGACCCTGAGGCGGCCACCCTGTGCCGTCAGCAACTGGCGTTCTCTGAAAACTCGGTTTTCACCGGGGATTTTCTCACCCAGACAGTCTGGCCGGAAAACGCGATTGATGTCATTCTGGGCAACCCACCGTATGTACGTCAGGAGATCCGCACCGGAAAAGATCACGCTCCCCGTGAGCAATGCGGGTTTGAGGATTACCTGCAGCACCACCCGGATCAGCGCCGTCTGTTCGGTCGGAGCGCCGATCTGTACATCCGCTTTCTTATTGAAGCCACCCGGTTGCTGAAACCCGGCGGGCGGCTGGTCTTTGTGCTCAGCAACAGCTGGCTGAACACGGCGCTGGGCGAACAGCTGCTCCGGTTTCTGGCGCACCATTACCAACTCGGTCAGCTGGTGGAAACCACCGCCGAAGCCTGGTTCCCCGATGCCGCCGTACGTCCGGTCATCCTCAGCGCCACCCGCCGGCCCGGCTGGCGTAATGACTTTAAGGAAGAGACCGTTCAGTGCGTCACCCTGAGCCAACCCTTGCGCCAGCTGCTGTCGGATCCAAAGGGCCAGCCCCCCACGGGAGACACCCGGGTCGTTTCGCTCTTCGATCTGATCGGTCGTCAGCACCACCAGCCGCTGGCCAGCCGGGCCAGTTTTCTGCTGCGGTGCCCGGAGGCACTGGCCCGTGCGCTGGCAGGCATCCGTGATGGCTTCGTTCCGCTGAGTACGCTCGCCGCCGTCCGCTATCCGGTCAAAACCGGCATCAACGCGTTTTTCTACGTTACGCCGGAGATCATCCGGCAATTTGGCATTGAGCCCGACTACCTGCTGCCCGTCCTTAAGTCCGCCCGGCAGGCCAGGGGTCTTGAGCTCAATCCGGCAGAATCCCCGATCATGCTTTTTCATTGCCCGCATCCGCCCGAATTACTGAGGAAAAAAAAGCATCAAGGCGCACTGGGCTATATCCACTGGGGGCGTGGGCAACTGGCGCCGGTCCGCCAGAAGCGGGATCGGGCAGTCCCCTGGCCGGAGGTCGCCTCGGTTCAGGGGCGGCCATACTGGTACCAGGTCCCAAAGCCCAACGCGTCTCAGCTGTTCGCCCCACGCTTCGTGGACCAATCCGCACGCTTTTTGATCAGTGACACTCCCATGGTCGCCGATCAGACGTTTTACACCCTGCATCCCCAATCAACCGACCGGGTCCTGCTGGCCGCACTCCTCAACACCAGCCTGACCCGGCTGCTGCTGGCCCTGAACGGACGCACCAGCCTCGGCGATGGGGTGCTGCAGTTCAGCCGCGAGGACATCGCCCGCCTGGCCGTACCCATGCCCTGCAACTACCCGAAAACAGAAAAACAGGCCATCATGGAAGCCTTCGGGGCCCTGGCGGCCCGGCCAGACGAGACAGCTGCCCGCCACCTGCTGGACCGGGCGGTGCTGGCGCCCCTCTTCAGACAAGACTGGCAGGACATCCAGGCGATGATTCTGGTGACGCTTGAACAGCTGACCACCGAACGGCGGCGTCTGGCGCATCAGCGAAAACGCCTCCAAAAAGAAAACGGTAACCTGCTGACGCAAATTACCGCTGAAGAGAGAAAAGAGAGCGAGTGAGAGTAAAACTTACGTTGGCTCAGGCCGCCACACTGGGGTCAATAGCCCGATCCAGATAGATTCTGGCCTTGCTGGCCATTTCCGAGGCGTCAATGGTGCCGTCGCCATTCACATCACCACCGGAATTCTGAGTGTAGGCCGCACCATCCGCCTGGGTATAAAACGCCACTGTGGGATTGGAGGCAACATCATCCAAATAGGCCGGGGCAAACACCACCGAGTAAGTGGCCGCCAGGGAGTTAATTTTGCCTTTGGCGCCGTTGTTTTCGAAGTATTTCTCCACAAAGGGCAGCTGGCTGATCGGATCCATCGTTGACAGCGCCTCGGTCGTGGTCCCTGAACTCTCTGCCGAAGAATCCATGAACTGAATCAGACCGGTGGCGCCGCTGTCCGGGTTAGACACGTTATAAATAAATCCGGCGGATTCAAAACCCATCACGGCAAGTATAAAATCGGGATCGCCACCGAGACGGGTGGCCATGGCCTGCACTTCATTGATGAAGGTTTTCACCTGCTGGTGAATTTCCTCATCGCTGCCCAGTTGTTTTTCGGCCGGCATCCGGCTGTTGGCCTCCTTAAAGCCGTTAAAAATCCAGTCTTCCCAATGCTCGGCGGTCAGCCTGCCGTCAAACTGGTGGGCATCGCCACCGGTTGCAGTCACGTCCGGCGCAGCTAACTGATCATCTGTGCCGTCATCCTGGGCGCTGTCGGGCTTATCATTTGAGGTAGATTCATCTTTCGGGATCTGAGCCGAAAGCGCGAGAATCTGATCCAGAATGCCGCCGCCACTGCCACCACCGGCCAGCGCAGACATCCCGCCGGCAGCGGAAGGCACCCCGCCACCACTCAGCATGTTGATGGCGCCCATCAGACTGCCAATCCCGGCCGAAATCTGCTGGCTCATCTCATACAAAGCTGCTGTCGGGTCCGTCGGCATACCGGGCATCAGCGGGGGAGACGCAAACATGCCCAGCAGATCCTGAGCGACAAACAGATCCCCGGCCGGCGCTGCCGAACCGAACGCTGACCACTCAGCCGGCAGGGATGCCTGCGCCTGCTGTACGTTCAGCATTGCCTGAACCGCCTGCGGGCACGCACCAGATTGTGGGCAACCATTGATCATGCGTCTGAACGTCACTCCATCCAGAATCCACTGACACAGCAGCGATTCAACTGACTCCAACTCCGTTGCGGTGCGCGCCCGGGGCACGCGACTGTACTCCAACTTTCCCATTCCGTTACAGTAATAAAAACAGCCGCGCTACCGGAATTGCCCGACCGGGGTTCAGGGCTGTCCATTCTGTTACATGTCGCCTTCCAGATGCCCTTCCTCTATACTGACGGCAAGCCCGCCAAGCCACACCGGAGCGCCTTTTGCCCCTGACTGCCCCACAATCCATCCTGCTAGCCCAGCTGAACCCCACCCCCGGGGATCTGGCCGGCAACGCTCAGCTGATTCTTGAGGCGCTGCGTCACGGCGAAGAACACGGCGTCGGGCTTGTCGTCTCGCCTGAACTGGCGCTGACCGGCTACCCCATCCTGGACGCGCTGATGCGTTTTCCGGATCTGGGTGAGCAGAATTTATTGTGGCTGGATGCCCTGGCCCGCAGAACGGGAGAAACCCACCTGCTGGTGGGCTTCGTGGAGCCGCGCCGGGTCCAGGCAGGGGATCAGCGTATCGGCAATCCGTTTTTTAACAGCGTGGCCTGGCTGGGCGAAGGCAAGCTGCTGGGTATCATCCGCAAAAGCCTGCTGCCTTGTTACGAAGAACTGAACGACCCACGCATTTTCGAAGCGTCGCCGGCCATCGGGGTTCACCCGCCGGACACCCTGGCCAATAGCCGGTGGGGTTTTCAGCAGCCGACCGGGTCGCCGGGCGTCGCCGTCATCCACGGCGTCCGCTACGGTGTCGTTATTTGTGAGGACTCCTGGAACGACGATACGTTTATGGAAAA
The DNA here is from genome assembly GCA_050247195.1 of Candidatus Melainabacteria bacterium. Taxonomy (GTDB): domain Bacteria; phylum Cyanobacteriota; class Vampirovibrionia; order Vampirovibrionales; family Vampirovibrionaceae; genus JBFWUP01. Next base: position 102,366 of record JBFWUP010000004.1, read on the forward strand.
CACACGGTATACGCACGATCCCAACACGGAAACCGCCGCACTGAAGCCGGATGTGATCATGAACCTGTCGGCTTCCCCCTCACGCATGCGCAAGGAACAACTCCGCCACCATATGCTCGCCCACATCGCCCGTCGGCACCGGCTGCCCCTGGTGTATGTCAACCAGGTGGGCGCCAATGATGAGATTATTTTTGACGGCGCCAGCCGGGCGTATGACGCCGACGGCGCACTCACCCACCGCGCCCGGGTCTTTGCCACCGATCGCCTCATTGTGACGCCCGCCTTGCCGGGCCGGGTGGAACCATTGCCCGAGGGTCAGGATGAAACGCTCTCGGATCCCCGGCAGTATCTTCCCGGCGATCCGCATGATCTGGGCCGGACTTACGCCGCCCTCACACTCGGCATTCGGGACTACTTCGCCAAAACCGGATTCCGTCGGGCGGTACTCGGGCTTTCCGGTGGACTGGATTCCACCGTGACCGCCGTATTGCTGGCCGATGCGCTGGGACCGGAGAATGTGCTGGGCGTCAGCATGCCGTCCACCCTCACCCCGGCCGAAAACCGGGACGATGCCCGGCAGCTGGCTGAGAATCTGGGCATTCTGTTTGAGGAGATCCCCATTGCAGATGCCGTGGCGGCCCTGCAGACAGCCGGCCAGTCGATCAGCGGCGCTCTCAGCACACACTGGGGTGGCATGAACCCCCAATCCGCCGCACTGGAGAATGCGCAGGCCATCACCCGCGCCACAGTGTTGCGCGGCATCGGCAATGATTATGACGCGCTGCCCATCGCCACCTCGGATAAATCGGAACTGATGATGGGCTACGCCACGGTGAACGGGGATATGTCCGGCGCCATTGCCCCACTGGCCGATGTGGTGAAAACCAAGGTGTTTGCCCTGGCCCGCTGGCTGAATGGACATCGCGAGCGCAGGAATGTCATTCCTCAGCGCATCATTGATCGCAAGCCCGGTGCAGACCTTCGCCGAAACGCGGAGACCGGAGAACTGGTGCATGCGGAAGAAGACCTGATGCCCTACCTGTTTCTCGATGAAATTATCTGGCGTGAAGAGAACATTCGCCAGACGATGAGCGACATGCTGACCGAGCGGTTTGCGTATGAAGACACCCACCCGCTTCCGTCGGAAGAAAAGCAAGCCTGGCTGGAGCGGTATTACTTCCGGCGCGACCGCCTCGGCGTCTTCAAGTGGAAGGTCGCCCCGCCGGCCCTCATTACTGACGCCCACGGCATCAACACGGCCACTTACGCGCAGTCGATCGTCACGCGCATCCACCACCCCGGCCATACACGGGCAGAGATCGAACAGATCCTGAACAGCACCGGTGCGCTGAATGCCTCTCGCCCTCTCCATACAGGAGAGTATGCTGGGGGGTGAGGTTCCTCCGGTGGCGCCGACCTCTCCCCGCCCCTTCGGGGCGACCTTCTCCTGCAAGGAGAGGGTAAAACACTAACTGACCGACTGAGGGACTTTCGGGCCGGCGGCCACCAGGTGATCCACACCGGAGAACTTGCGGAAGTTTTCCACAAACATCGCCGCCAGTTTGGCCGCCTGCTGATCGTAGGCTTCCTTGTCCGCCCAGCTGCTGCGCGGGTCAAGAATTCCAGCCGGCACGCCCGGGCAGGCGGTGGGCACCAGAATGTTGAAGACCGGGTGGGTCACAAATTCCTGGGCTTCCAGCGTGCCATCCAGCGCGGCAGTCACCATGGCGCGGGTATGGGGAATGCTGACACGGCTGCCCACACCATAGGGGCCACCCTGCCAACCGGTGTTAATGAGGTACACGTTGGCCTGATGTTCGGCAATGCGTTTGGCCAGCATGCCGGCGTACACGGCCGAAGGCCGGGGCATAAAGGGTTCGCCGAAACAGGTGGAGAAAGCCGCCACCGGCTCGGTGATGCCGCGCTCTGTCCCCGCCAGCTTGCTGGTGTACCCGCTGATGAAGTGATACTGTGCCTGCTCAGCTGTCAGCTTGGCGATGGGGGGCAGCACCCCGAAAGCGTCTGCGGTCAGAAAAATCACCGTGGACGGGTGGCCCGCCATCCCTTTCACATCCGCATTGGGAATGTAATCCACCGGGTAGCCCACGCGGGAATTTTCCGTCAGGCGGGCGTCATCGTAATCAAACGAGCCATCGGCGCGCATCACAATGTTCTCGGCCAGCGCGCCATGGCGGATGGCGTTCCAGATTTCCGGCTCGTTTTCTCTGGAGAGCTTGATGGCCTTGGCGTAACAGCCGCCCTCAAAATTAAACACGCCGTGATCCGACCAGCCATGCTCGTCGTCGCCAATCAGCACCCGGTTGGGATCAGCGGAGAGGGTGGTCTTGCCGGTGCCGGACAACCCGAAGAAGAGAGCGGACCGACCATCTTTGCCCACATTGCATGAGCAGTGCATGGGGAAGACATTGCGCTCGGGCATCAGATAGTTCATCACCGAGAAGATGCCTTTTTTCATTTCGCCCGAGTACTGGGTGGCGGCAATGAGGACCAGTTTGCGTTCAAAGTTCAGCAGCACGGCCGCTTCGGAGTTCGTGCCTTCTTTCGCGGCATCCAGCAGTAAATCCGGCACGGCAATCACGGTGAATTCCGGCGCGAAAGTTTTGAGCTGTTCCGCCGTGGGGCGGATAAACAACTGGTGAACAAACAGATTTTGCGAGGCCAGCGTGTTGATAAAACGGACCGGCATGGCGTACTGCGGATCGGCACCACAGTAACCGTCAAACACAAAAAGGTCTCTGTCCTGAATGTGGGCCTGAATGCGGGCATACACCCGGTCAAACACCTCGGTGCTGATGGGCTTGTTGACCTTGCCCCAGTGCACCTGATCATGCACATCCGGCGTATCCACAATAAAACGGTCGTTGGGCGAGCGGCCGGTGTACTTGCCGGTTTCCACGGCAAGCGCGCCGTTGTCGGCCAGTCTGCCTTCGCCGCGGGTCACGGCTTCTTTCACAAGGTCATCCACGGACCACTGGTAATGCTGGGCGCCCTCATGGTTCAGGCCGAGATGGGATAAATAATGGGTAGGCATGGCTTGGATCTCTGTGTTTGATAAATGGATCAAAGACGCCGGCGGTCTTTCTGATGTGTGAATGCATCAAACCGGAAATGGGCGGGTCGGTGCGGGCGACACGACACATTCAAGCATAAACGTGGAGGCAGATAAACCCCTCAAACGGCCAATAGACGGGCTTTACTCCCTCCCACCCCGCCGGATCAGGCCAGAATATCCCGGACGGCATGCCAGCCATGGGAATCGGCGGAAAACACTTTGGCATTGGCCTCATAGGCCCGCGTCGCCGTCATCAGGGACAACAGGTCACCCACAAGGTCTGTCTGGCTGAAGATTTCCTGATACGGATACTCCGGTACCACACTGGGGTATGTTTCCAGCGAGACGGACGTGCTGGCGACACCACCCCCCTGCAGGGTAGCGGAATCAATCCGGCCAGGGGTGTAACCCGGTGTGGTCATATTGACGATGTTGTCCGCCGCCATATCCAGTCTCAGCTGCGCATCGCGCATCCCACTGGCGCTGATCCAGCCGGCCCGCGACGCGGACGTCATCCCTGTCACCTGAGACTCCATACAATACGCCCAATGCTGCTTATCGTCATTGTCGTCCTGTTGCGGATTTCCTGAAGGGGGATTGTGACACTTGTTTACCCGCCCGCGAGGCGGTAAAGTGGGGCGATGGACGTTAGCAACCCGCAGTTTGAAACCTACCGCAGCCGGTTTGAGGCGCTGGCAGACCTGGTGCCCGTGGAGCCGGGACGCCGCCCCGAAGTCAGTTCAGCGCGACACTTTCTCTGCCTTTACGGTGACAACGGCCTGAGCGCCGCCGAGGAATTCGCCCTGCTGGATATTCTGGACACCTATTTTCACAAGGGTTTGAAGCGGATGGACGTGGAAACGTCCTACTGGCAGGACATTATTCTCTACGTGCCCGATGATACGAAAGCGCTGCCCCAAAGCTAATACCCCTCACCCCCCAACCCCCTCTCCCCAAGTGGCGAGGGGGAAAGCCGGTTAATCGAGGCGGGATTCCAGATAGAAGTTGGACCCCCTGGGGGCATTGGGGTCGTGGCCTGCCGGGGTTTCATCCAGCAGGGCGTTGGGATAAAACACATCAAAGAGATCCGGCCCGATGATACTGCGCAGAATCCGCATGCCTTCAATGGATCCATCGTTCATGGCGGTGCGGGCGATATCGCTGAGATCCTGCAGACGCGGCTGTTCGCCCAGGTCGTCACACACTTTGCCGTAAACGGACAACAGGCCAATGGCATCGCCCAGAGAAAAGGCAAAGGCAACCAGCCCTTCCCTGGGCAGAGTGTACAGGGTACCCACCGCGCGCTGAAGCCGGGGGTGCTGGTCATACCAGCGATCCTGGCGGGTTTTGAACTGGTAGAGCGCCTCAATGCCCGGCAGGCCGATGGAGGTGACGCCCTTCTCGTTGGCGGCATGAATCTGGCGGCGGACCTGCTCAGCGACTGAATGGACAAGATCCGCGCAGAAATCCCGGATGGTCCGTTCGCCAATATCGCGGATCTGACGGAGCAGCTCGCTGATCGCCGTTTCCTGGTCGTACCAGCGGCGGTAATTATCCGTGAGAAAAGGCCCGGTTGGCGTGTTCATGATGGTTGGCGGCTGCCCTTCCCAATCCCTTATGCTATGGTTACCCATTGTACCGTGCCGGCAGCACGATGCCATGCAACCGGAACGGGGCCGTCTCATTGCAAAGGAATTTTCCCATGTCCAACACCGTGACCGCCTGTACCGGCGCACCCGCTGCACAAGACCTGATGGACCGGCTGCGGTCTGTGTACCATCTGCCGTTCACGGAACTGATCTACCGCGCGCAGACCCTCCACCGCGAGCATCACCCGGCCAATACCGTACAGTTCTGTACGCTGGCCAACGTGAAATCCGGCAACTGCCCGGAGGACTGCACCTACTGCCCGCAGAGCGCCCGGTACAACACCGGCATCGAGACCTGGGATCTGCCTACCGTGGCGGATATCCGCGCCCAGGCCCGCGAGGCCAGAGCGAACGGTTCGACACGCTTCTGTATGGGCGCCGCATGGCGCACGCCCCCCAAGGCCCGTTTTGGCGAGGTGCTGGACCTGGTGCGCACCGTGGTGGACGAGGGCATGGAGGCCTGCGTGACGCTGGGGATGATTGATGACGCGCAGGCCGTGGCGCTGAAAGAGGCCGGCCTGACGGCTTACAACCACAACATTGATACGGCGCCGAGTTATTACGGCGAGATTATTACCACACGCACCATGCAGGACCGCCTGGATACCCTGAAGGCAGTTTCAGACGCCAATCTGCAGGTCTGCTGCGGGGGCATTCTGGGTATGGGCGAGACGGTGGAACACCGCCTCGAGATGATCGCCACGCTGTGCAGCCTGGAAACCCCGCCGGAATCCGTGCCGATTAACTGCCTGGTGCCCGTTGAAGGCACCCCGCTGGCCGATGCGCCGCCGGTGGACCCCATTGAACTGGTGCGCACCATCGCCGTTACGCGGATTTTTCTGCCGCAGGCGCGGGTGCGGCTTTCCGCCGGGCGGCTGAGTATGAACGACGAGACGCAGGCGCTGTGCTTTCTGGCCGGGGCCAACAGCATATTCACCGGCGAGAAGCTGCTGACCACTGAAAACCCGGGAAGCACGGCGGATCACGACCTGCTGGCGAAGCTGGGGATGATGGTGGAAGGGTAAGTAAACAAACCCCTCTCCCCCAACCCCCTCTCCCCAAGGGGCGAGGGGGCTTTCAGGTCATCTTTGTAAACTAATATTAACCGCCGGACGCATCAAAAACCAAATGATTGTTTTTATGCGGTTGTAATCATTTTTTTGTGTTTTCTTCGATATTGGGATGGATGGAAAAGACTGCGGTCTCTTTTTGGGCCGCCACAGGTTGGGATAACGATAGGGGATTTGGAAATGGGAATTCTTCAGAATCTGAAACTGGGCCGTGATCTGATGCAGGCTGCCAAGGCCTTCTCCGGTGAAAAGGGCACTGCCGCCCGCTGGACCGGCGATCTGCTCACCGGCGCCGAGGGTCAGGAGACGCTGACGGCCATTCGTGGCTTTGTCGGTCATATCGATCGCAAACTAGGCAGCCAGTGGGCCAGTGAACTGCGCCTGGGCAGTAACAATGCCCCCACCAGACTGAGCAATTTTCTGCGCAGCAACGGCGTCGATGTGGATTCGATCATCGCCAGCCACAGTTCGGCGCTGACACAAACGCGGTCTGAAAATAAAGCCTTCCGGGAAGCCATATCATCGCTCCGTAAGCCCGACGGCAGCATCAACCGCGAGGCGCTTTCACCGCAATACCGCAAAATGCTGGAGGCACAGGAAAGCAAACTCAGCGCTGTGCGCGAGCGACTGGCCAACAAAGGCGCCCAGGTCCCTCAGGGCTCAGCCAGCCATGGCCTGACCAATACGCAGGCTCCTGGTGGTTCGGTTCATATTGGGGGCACGCCCAAAGCCAATGCGACAGCCGGTACACAAACGGCCAGTAAAGCGACAATAAAACCCGGAATTGAGACCCGCGCATTTGGCGGTGCTCCGATTAATCCAGCGACCAAAGCAACGGCAACGCCACACCCACAGGCCATCGCGGTGGACCCTGCAGGCGTAGCTACGCTACCCAGCACAACCTCTGGTGCCACTTCCGGTGAGAAGAAATCTTGGTGGCAGCGGCTGACAGGCGGTAGCGACAGCAGCAACCCTGCACCAGTCCGGCCACTGACAACACAGGAACAGGCGCTGGCGGATGCAAAGCTGAAAGCGAACAAAAATGGTGAAGCACTAGAGTTGGCAACGAGATATCGCCAACAGCAAGAATCAGCCGTCCGGCTGGGTGTCCAGATCAACCGACAGGGTGTGGGCAAACCGGATACATTCCGGCATAACCTGATGACTTCAATTCAGGAAAGACTGGCGGTGCGGGCTGCACGAAAAAACGGTCAATTTAAACTGCCCACACCACAAGAACTTGGCTTGGGCGCATAGTGGCTTAAAACGCAAACCTGACCGACTGGGCCGGAGCAATCCGGCCCTTTTACCATCAGTGCTAAATTGCCTATTCACGGCACTTTCAACCGATACCAATGTGTAAAATTACAGAAACAATGCGGCAAACCGCCCAAAACGCCTAGCACAAAAACCCACAACATTGTTTTTATACATACAGATAGGGACTAATCCACACTGAACGGATCATCAAGGCATTAGGGAATTCAGGGGACAAGGGCAACCACAGACATGGGCATTCTGATTTCAAGAATTATTGGCAGTCTGAAGACCACGGGTCGCAACGTGGACGGCTGGAAACCCGCACTCAGCGAACTGAAAGGCGGCACGTCCTTTGCCAGTGACATCAAAACGATGTTCACCCCGGGCAGAGCCGACAACCTGAGAAACATTTACAGGAGTTATGCCCAGGGCAACAACAGACTGCTGGCCGCCGTGGCCACCGTGCGCGATGCCGAAGGCAGCTTTACCGGGGTACGCAATGCACTGCTGAACGCCACCGGCGCACTGCAGGGCCAGGCGATGAAACAACCCAAAGCCGCACGCATGCTGGGCCTCGCCGCACTCGGCGTGGGCGGGGCAGGGGCGCTCTGGTGGCTCAACAGCAAGGATCACACCGGCAGTTCATCCATTTACCCGCCGGGCGTCACACCAGGGGGCGTACCCGGTGGCGGATATCCCGGTATGCCGGGTTACCCGGGCGGTGGTGGTTACCCCGCCATGCCGGGCTACCCACAGCCATATCCTTTTCCGGGGCAAACCCCCATGCTGCCGGGCGGCGGCTATTACGCCCAGCCGGGTTACATGCCGCCCCCCACGCCACCGCTGGCATCAGGGCTGCCTCCGGTCAATGATTCACCGTTTCCGATTGATCCGGGACACGCCAACCCGCCGTCATCCATTTACGTTTCACCGTACGACGACGAAGGCTACTTCAACTTCGGAACCACCGCCTGAAAACGCATTTCACCAACCAATTCATCTCACTCCAAATAGTCCCAATATCATCCCAACCAACCGGTTGACGTCCCATGACGGCAGCCGGCTTTTTATTGCCGTAAAACCTCTCAGAAAGCGGGTTTACAGGACACAACAAAAAGTAAAGATTGGGTAACATGCCGGCAAAACCGACCCATCGCCTAGCATCAAAGTCCTCAGAAATGTTTTTATATGTACAGATAGGGACAGTCAGAAACATCAATAAAAGACAGGGCACGGTTTGCTCCGGCAAACCCAAGGAACAGGGGACAGGGTCATTAGCATTCTCTCCACAATCAGTGACGTTGGCATGCACCTGAAGCTGGGTAAAAGCAGCTGGAAGGCATCGCGCATCATCAAGAAAGGCCTGAACAATGGCAAGGCCATTAATGATTTGCAGAAGGCCGCGCTGAAGAGCAGCAAGCCCCATTTTAACAACGCCTGGCTGAACGCCGAAGGCGACCTGAAACTCGCGCAGAGACTACTGAACCGCAACCTGCTGAAACCGACGCAGGGTCAGGCACAACGCAAACATCTTTTGAATGCGCTGACAAACGCCTGGGAAGCCAGCGGCAAGGATCTTGAAAAAGGCATCCGCGAAGGCCTGCCGTTCTGGAACAGCCTCACGCTGGTCAAAAGCGGCGAGGCGTCCCGCGTCCTGAGTCAGATTTCACCCACAAAACTGGCGCTGGGTGCGCTGGCAGCCGGCGGGGCCGGCCTGGCCTACCTGAAGTGGGGACAGGACGTGCAGGCGCTGAACCTGGGTTATCCCGGTCAGATTCCACCCAGCCAGTGGTCACCGTTTTATCCGGCGCCGGGCAGCACCGGCTACCCCGGAAACAATCCGGGCGCTTACCCCGGCTATCCGGGTCTCACGCCCGGCGGGCAAACCAACAATTTTCCGGGCGCAGACCCTTCGCTGAGCGGTGGCGGCGCCTATAACCCGGACGGCACCTTCCGGCTGAACGCCCTGAACAACGGCATTCTCAGCTAAAAAAGCTATACGGCTAGCACAAAAAACCCCTTATTTGTTTTTATATAAACGTATAGGGATTATGGGAACAGGGACCAACGATGTCAACCACATCCTCAGGATTTGAAGCGTTTCTGAAACTGGGCGGCCAATGGCTTAAAGGCTCAGGCAAAAAGGGCGCCGCCCGCAAAGCTGGCGCGCTGTTTTCTGTTGCGCTACCCACCCTGTTGGCGGCCCGAGGGGTTTATAAAGCCTACGCCAAAAACGTGGCCCGAACGGCCGTTAAAACCACCGCCAGCCAAGCCACGCATGGCGTGTGGCGCTCCGCTGCCGGACTGGCCGTGGGCGCCGTGGTTGGTGGCCTGGTTCTTGAAAAAGGCATTGGCATGCTGGCCAACCGCGGTGGCGGTGGCGCAACCGGTTTTGACGCAATGGCTCCGGGCGGCTACGACCCGGCCATGATGGGCGCCGGTCTGGATCCATACGCGGCGATGGCAGGGTATCCCGGCGGCGGTTCCGCAATGGGTTCCGAATTCGGCCAGGCCATACCGGCCTCGGGCGGCAGCACCCTGGATGACGCCTGGCGCGCTTACAACAGCCTGGGCGTGGGCTAGGCAATAAAGAAGGCGCCGGCCATGCCGACGCCTTCTGTGCGAGTTCTGGGATTCGAACCCAGGGCCTATCCCTTAAAAGGGGAGTGCTCTACCGCTGAGCTAAACTCGCAGATACGGGTGAGTGGGTGCGCCGTCAACAGGCCTCTCGGGGAACAGCGCAGTATCCGATATTCTACCGTCTGAACGGTGGGGGTCAACTGTTCCTCGTCAAATCAACGTCAGGCTGGGCGTCAGACCCAACGCCCGCGGTGCGCCGTGGAGCGGGTTGTCCAGCAGGATCGTCTGCACGCGTTCCGGCCCCACGCTGACCATGCTGATGGGACAGCCAATCAGTTCACTCAGTCGCTTCAGATAACTGCGGGCATTCGCCGGTAAATCGTCCCAGGTGCGCACATCAGCAGTGGTGGTTTTCCAGCCGGGCAGGGTTTCATACACGGGCGTCATCCGGCTGAGATCGCTCAGGCGCGCCGGAAAGGCGGTGGTGACTTCCCCGGTGGCGTTGCTGCGGTAGCCTGTGCAGATCTGTATCGTCGCCAGATCATCCAGCACATCCAGCTTGGTGATGGCCACGCTGTTGAGTCCGTTCACCATCACGCTGTAACGGCCGATGACGGCGTCAAACCAGCCGCAGCGTCTGGGCCGGCCCGTGGTGGTGCCAATCTCCTGACCGGTTTCCATCAGGTAGCGGCCGGTCTCATCGGTTAATTCGGTAGGGAAGGGACCTTCACCCACGCGGGTCAGATAGGCTTTCATCACACCCAGCACATGATCCAGCTGGGTCGGCCCGATGCCCGAGCCGGTGCAGGCGCCGCCGGCCGTGGCGTTGGAGCTGGTAACGTACGGGTAGGTCCCGAAATCAACATCCAGCAGCGTGCCCTGGGCGCCTTCCACCAGAATTTTCTGTTTTCCGGAGAGCGCTTCGTGAATCAGGCTGACCGTATCGCAGACAAACGGCTTGAGCTGTTCAGCATAGTCGGCGCACAGGTTCATCAGCGCCTCCACATCCACAGGCGGCAGCTGATGCCCTTTGACCAGCAGGGGGTTTCTGGCGCCGGCAATTTCCGTCAGGCGGGCGCGGAGGCCCTCGGGGGTGTCGTAGAGATCGCCCACACGCAGGCCGGTGCGACCCACTTTATCCATGTAGGTGGGGCCAATGCCGCGACCGGTGGTGCCGATTTTATGGCCGGTCCGCTCGGCTTCCTGGGCTTTGTCCAGCGCCACATGAAAGGGCAGGGTGATGTGGGCGCGGTCACTGATTTTGAGGTTGGTGACGGCAAAGCCGCGGCCCACCATTTCAGTCACTTCGCGCATCAGCACCGTGGGGTCAATCACCGTGCCGTTGCCAATCACGCAGAGCGGGTTGGCGTAAAGCAGACCGGAGGGGATCAGGTGAAACTTAAACAGCTGGCCTTCATGCTTGACGGTATGGCCCGCATTGCAGCCCCCCTGGCAACGGACCACGATGTCGGCCTCGCTGGCCAGCATGTCCGTAATTTTGGCCTTGCCTTCGTCGCCCCACTGGGCGCCCACAATGACAACATTGGCCATCGGTACGGCTTCCTTCCTGATACTGCATATGGTTACGAAATGGACCCACTGAGGATACCCCGGCCGGTGCCGGCTGGCAAGCCGCAGCACGCTGCGCCACCGGCAGAACGCCATTGACTTACCCGCGCGGAAGGCTTACTGTAATGGGGCCTGCCGACCAACAGGACAAACCCACGGAGAGGTGGCTGAGTGGTCGAAAGCGGCTTCCTGCTAAGAAGTTACAGGGTCAAAAGCTCTGTCGAGGGTTCGAATCCCTCCCTCTCCGCCACTTTCCCCTTCTGATCCATCCTTACCGGACTTTGCGGTAGAGTGCGCGCCCTTCGCCGCGCTGGTCCTGCTCGGTCAGCCAGTCCAGAAAAGCCTCCTGGGAGTGCTCCAGACGGACTTCCACGTCCCGTGCAAAAGCCACCGGCAGAACATCCACCGTCAGGGGCTGCGCCATCCAGCGCTGCATCCAGTCATCAAAGGGGTTAAATGCCATGAGAGCGGCCTCGGGGTCCGTTCCGTGGAACGGGGCGTGATGGTGTCGGTTCTCGTATCTGCTTTTCCGTCACCCGGCCTTTTCGACCTGATCAGAAGGTCCGGGTAATATATATACTACAGATATAAAAACAATTTGTCATCCCCCCGTGCGCAAAATCAAACCCTATGTAACAAACATGTTACGTCTGGCGCGCTCACCCAGACCTTCAGCAAAACCGCAGCGCCGTTACCAGGCGTCCGGCTGCGCGCAAAGGCCCCGTTCAGGCGTTCAGCAGGGCCACTTTCAGGGCCTGACCCCGCTCCATCTGCAACAGCGCGTCTTCAAACCCGGCCATCGGCATCCGGCTGGTGATCAGGGGGGTGGGGTCAATCCGGCCGCTCACCAGCGCACTCACCGCCGCCGCCATATCGGCCGGCGTGTGATGAAAAGCGCTCACCAGGGTGATTTCATCATAGTGCAGGCGCCGGGTATCCACGGGCACGGTGGTTCCCGCCGGGCAACCCCCAAACAGGTTCACCAGGCCCCCACGGCGCACCAGATCCACCGCCAGGCCCCAGGTTTCCGGCTGTCCCACCGCCTCAATCACGCGGTCAAACCCACGCCCGGCTTCGGTCAGCTCAGAACGGACCCGGTCGGCGTCACACCCTCCCGAAACATCCACCGTATGCGCCGCGCCGGCAAAACTGCGGGCCAGCGCCAGTTTGTGCGCGCTGCGCCCCAGCACCGTCACCACAGCCCCCATCCCGGTGGCGGCAACGGCCAGAAGCAGACCAATCGGACCGGGGCCGATGACGGCCACATGCATACCGGGTTCAATACGGCTGACCGCCACCCCGCGCAGGGCAATGGCCAGGGGCTCGGCAAAGGCGGCTTTCTCACTGGGAAAATCCGGCGGCAGCCGGTAGGTATTGCGCACCACAATCGGCGCGGGCACCAGCAGATACTCAGCATAGGTGCCGTTGAGCAAATCCAGCGATTCACAGAGATTCTCCTGACCCTGCCGGCAGAAGAAGCACCCCCCGCAGGGGGCGGAATTGGCCGAAACCACGGCATCTCCCACAGCAAAGGCGGTCACCCCGGCGCCCACGGCGGCCACCACCCCGGCACCCTCATGCCCGAAAGGACTGGGAAAATTTTTCAGCAGGACGGGATGCCCCCGCCGGTAGCATTTCACATCGGTCCCGCAGGTCAGCGCGGCCCGCATGCGCACCAGCAGCTCTCCGGGGCCCGGCAGGCGCAGGGGCACTTCTTCCCAGGCCACTTGTCGCGGCGCATGGAAGCGCGCCGCATGCATCGTACCGGGCAGCACGGCCGGGGCGCTCATGCCCCGCCCACCTGTTTAAAAGCCATCGCGCCTTCGGCCGGAATGGTCAGCATCAGCTTAATCGCCTCGCCGCGTCCGTAGCGCTCCACCGCCTGCTGAATATCCGTCAGCGGCAGGGTCTCCTGCACCAGCGGTTTTACAGAGACCCGGCTGCGGGCCATCAGCATCAGGGCTTCACGCTGATCCGCCAGGGAAGGCGAATAACTGGTGATCAGGGAAATCTCTCTGAAATACAGCGCGTTGAGATCCAGTTGCGGCGCAACCGCGCCGGCGCCGGCGAAAACCAGAATCTGACCGCCGTCCCTCACCAACGCCAGCGCCTGATCGAGGCTCGCCTGGTTCAGCACGGTGAGAAAAACAATATCCACGCCACCAACAACGGTTTCATGTTGCACGGCAACACGCAGGGTTTCTGAATCCAGCATGGGATCCCAGGCCGAACTGACCCAGCCCTCGCGCAGCGCAAGCTCCCGGCGCACTGCCAGCGGGTCCAGACCGATCACGCGATCGCCGCGCAGCCGGTAAAGCTGAGCCGCCAGCAAACCGATAAATCCCAGCCCAACCACAGCCACGGCGCCATTCTTCAGCGTCCGCGTCCGGTTCACGCCGCGCAGCACACAGGCCAGCGGCTCCATGCAACTCGCCTCAGCATCAGAGAGGTTGGAGGGCACACCCTGAACCGTCTGCTGCAAATGCGCCGCGCTCAGGGCAATCACCTCGGCAAACCCACCGGGATCCAGCCGGGTTACCTTGAATTGACGGCACATCGACTCGCTGTCATTGCGGCAGTAATGGCACACGCCACAGGGCACGTGGTGAGAGGTCACCACCCGGTCGCCCACCTGAAAAGGCGACCGGTGATCATCTGCAAGGGCCAGAATGCGGCCCACCACTTCGTGCCCCAGCACGGTGCCTTCAGGCACTTTCAGGCTTCGCAGCTTGTCGAGATCGGACCCGCACAGACCACAGCCGGTTAAGGCCAGCAAAGCGCCGCCCGGCGGCAGGGTGGGCAGATCCCGCTCCTGAAGGCGCAGCCCGGCCATCAGGGCAGGCTGCCGTGCCGCACCAGACTGGGCGTTTGTCGGAATTGTGACTTCAGCGACCAGCATACCGGGTCACCTCGCAGATTGGCAAAGCGGAATGTAAACAATCGTCGCCGGACCGGCGCGTGGCATTTACCCGGAGCCCGGCAACCAGTATGATACTACCAAGACACAGGCTCCGCTATGCCCGGTCAGCGTCAATTCAGGGTCAGGCCCTTGCCCAATCCACTCTTAAAACAGGACTGCCTGGACATCCACGCCTTCCTGATTCAGCCGGGTAGCAGTTTTTCCACCACCGGCCTGTATCGTTACGAGGACATTGACAGTGCCGGCGACCTCCGCTGTGACTGGAAAATCCGTAAAAGCGCCCTGGGGCTGGCCGTTCATGGCGCACTGAATGGCACGCTGCTGCTTAACGATGCTGAAAGCGCACAGGCTGTTGAACATCCGGTAAACCTGATTTTTGACGAGCAGTTTTATCTGACACCGGCTGAAAACACCCGGCACAGCGGCAGTCGCACCCCCCGCCACGAGGACGACGGTGAGGCCGGTAAACCGGTCTCCGGCGTGCGGGAGCAACAGCTGGACGACCTGATGGAAAGCCTGGCCGAGGACAGCATGCTGGATTTACGCGACCTGGCCAGGCAGTACCTGGTGATGGAGATCACAGGGCTGCCGATGCTGCCCTCCGGCAGCCCCCCTGCCTGAGCAACCCACTTGCCAGTCTCCCTTGTTTTTGTGAGAATGCCCCTACTTTTCCGCATCAGGCGGTGTTTGCCGCTCCATGCGTTACCTCTGAGCCAACCTTACACACAACCTGACATTAGATAGGGAAACGACCCATGCCAGTACCCAAGAAGCGCCTCGGTCATTCGGATCAGGCCCACCGCCGCGCCAACTGGAAAGCCACCGTGCCGGCCAGCACCACCTGCCCCCATTGCGGCGCTGTGAAACTCCCCCACGTGCTGTGCGTGGAATGTGGTTTTTACAAAAACCGCATTGTCAGCGAGAAACTGCATGCCAACCATGCGCATGGTCACGACCATGACCACGGGCATGAACACAACCACGATCATTAAGCGGCCAGCTTACCGGCCGGATCGCAACTGCGTGCCGTTTACCGAGCATTGAGCCGATGACTCTGACCAGCCCCATCCGAATTGCCGTGGATGCCATGGGTGGTGATCATGCCCCGCGCGAAGTGGTTCGCGGCGCCGTACAGGCTGCCCGCGAATATCGCTGCGGTATTCTGCTTGTGGGCAAACCCGGGGCCATTGAGGACGAGCTGGCCAAGTGCCGTGCCGAACAGGACCTGAGCGGACTGGATATTGAGGTGGTTGCCGCCTCGGAAGTGATTGATATGGGGGAATCGCCGGGCACGGCCATCCGCAAAAAACGCGATGCCTCAATCATTATTACGGCCCAGTGCGTTAAAAAAGGCAAAGCCCAGGGCATGGTGGCCGCCGGCAGTACCGGCGCCGCCATGGCTGCCGCCCTGCTCCATATCGGCCGCATTGACGGGGTGGATCGTCCCGCCATTGCCGTGGTGATGCCCTCAGTGGGCAACCGCTGCCTGCTGATTGACGCCGGCGCCAACGTGGACTGCATACCGGAAATGCTGGTGCAGTTTGCCCGCATGGGCGCCGTATACATGGAAAACGTATACAAAATACCCAACCCCAAAGTCGGCCTGCTCAATATCGGTGAGGAATCCGGCAAGGGCAACGCCTTTGTGAATTCGGCGTACAAATTGCTGGAGAGCGACCCGACGGTTAATTTTTCCGGCAATATTGAAGGTCGTGATATCTTCTTCGGGACGGCGGCCGTGGCTGTCTGCGACGGCTTCACGGGCAACGTGGCGCTCAAATCCGCCGAAGGCGTGATGCGGATGTTTAAAGCCATCATGAAAAAAGAAATGCGCAAAACAATTCTCAGTAAAGCCGCCTACCTGCTGGCCAAACCCGCGTTTGAAGCCGCCGGCAAGGAAGTGGACCCCGAGGAATTCGGTGGTGCGCTGCTGCTGGGAATCAACGGCCTGTGCGTCATCAGCCATGGCAGCAGCAAGGCGCGCGGCATTAAAAACGCCATCCGGGTCGCCAAGGAAGCGGTTGAAAACGACGTCCTCGGCAAAACCGCACAACGTATCCGCGAAGGACTCACCCCTGTATGACAAACGCATCCGGTAACGGTAAAAATCCCCAACGCCGGCCCACCGGCAAACCGCTTGCCCCAGGCCTGAAAGGCGCCAAAATGATCGGCGTCGGCGCTTTTGCGCCACCCTCGGCCATTACCAATGATGACCTGACCCAGCTGGTGGAAACCTCTGACGAATGGATCACGACCCGTACAGGCATACGGGCCCGCCGCGTGGTCAGCGGGGATATGAGCGTGGCCGACATGGCCACCGAGGCTTCCAGACAGGCGCTGCTGAGCGCCGGGATTGACGGCAGCGAAATCGATCTGATTGTCTGCGCCACCTCCACGCCGGACGCCATTTATCCTGCCACGGCCTGCCAGGTGCAGGCCAACATCGGTGCCATGCAGGCAGCCGGATTTGACATTGCCCTGGCCTGTTCCGGCTTTGCCTACGGCATGGTGATTGCCCAGCAGTTTCTGCGCACCGGCGCCCGCAGGCGCGCCCTGGTGATTGGCGCCGACATCCATTCCCATGCCGTGGACTGGACCGACCGCAACACCTGCGTGCTGTTTGGCGACGGCGCCGGCGCGGCCATCCTGGAAGCCACTGACGATGCCGACTATTTTCTCGGGAATGATTTTCAGCTGGACGGCAGCAAGGGAATGTACCTGACCCTGTTTGCGCCCGGGGAAAACTGCCCGCTGGTGGAGCCCAAAACACCGGCCAACCAGTTTGTGTACATGAACGGCCGCGAAGTGTTCAAGTTTGCCGTCAACCAGGTGCCCAAAACCCTGGAGGCCGCGCTCTGCCAGGCAGGCCTGACCATGCAGGATATTGACCACATTGTACTGCACCAGGCCAACATCCGTATTATGGAAGCCATCTCGGAACGCTACGGCATTCCGCAGGAAAAAATGGTGGTCAACCTGCAGCACTACGGCAACACCTCTGCCGCCTCCATTCCCCTGGCGCTTAATGAAGCCGTGCTCTCCGGCCGGATAAAGCCGGGAGACAAAGTGCTGATGTGCGGATTCGGCGCCGGCATGGCCTGGTCCACCACCGTGCTGGAGTGGACCGCCGTGGATCAGCGCCGCCCCGCCGATCTTTCCAACGATATGCGCGCCACCGTGCCCGATTTTGTGCCCGCCCTGTAGCGTCACATACCCTTCCCCGTCACGCCCCGCAACCGGAGTTTTACATTTATGTCTGCCGAAAAAACCCCCGTCATAGCCTTTGTGTTTCCCGGTCAGGGCGCCCAGACGGTCGGCATGGGCAAAGCGCTCTGCGCGCAGGCGCCAAGCGCCAAAGCCGTCTTTGAGACATTCAATGCCATTGTGGCCGACGATCTTACCCGGGTGACCTTTGAAGGCCCGGAAGACACTTTGCGACGAACCCTCTACACACAACCCGCCATTCTGGCGACCAGCCTGGCAGCGCTGGCCGCATTTCAGGCCGTCTGCCCGCTTCAGCCGGCTGTGACGGCCGGGCACAGCCTCGGTGAGTATGGCGCACTGGTGGCCGCCGGTGTGCTGGACTGGCCGACAGCCGCCCGCCTGATTCACAAACGCGCCAGCCTGATGGAAGCCGCCGATCAGGGCGCCATGGCCGCCGTGCTGGGCCTTGGTAAACCGCAGGTGGAAGCCGCCCTGAAAGACCTGCAGACCAGCGAGACCGTTGTGGTCGCCAATGACAACAGTCCGCTTCAGGTAGTGATTTCCGGCACGCCGGCAGGTGTTGCCATGGCTGAGGCCCCGCTGAAAGCCGCCGGCGCCAAGCGCGTGGTCTCCCTGCCTGTCGGCGGGGCGTTCCACTCCCCGCTGATGCAGCCCGCCGCGCGTGAATTCAACGCCTTTCTCAAGGACTTCACGTTTGGTGACGCCGCCTGCCCGGTCATCACCAACGTGGATGCCGCCCCCACCACGGAGGGCGCCCTGCTTCAGGAAAAACTCGCCCGTCAGATTGATCACGGCGTGCAGTGGACCGACACGATGGCCGCCATGGTGAATGACCTGGGCGTGACCGTGGTGATTGAATTCGGCCCCGGCAAGGTCCTTACCGGCCTGATCAAGAAGACCCATCCCGGGGTCACCGTTTTCAACGTCAGCGATACGGAATCGCTGGACGCCACACTGGCCGGACTGAAAGAACTGCCCGGCTGCTGCAATCCCCAGACCCCCAACGCCTGCCTGGTTTAGAAATCAGCGAGGGCGCGGAGGAGGAACGTCCCCTGCGACACCGTTTACCCGGAGAGAGAAGATCATGACCCAGGAACAGAAAGTCGCCATCGTCACCGGCGGATCGCGCGGGATAGGCCGCGCCATTGTGATTGCCCTGGCTGAAGCCGGGTTTGACGTCGCCTTCAGTTACGCCAGCAACAAGGCCGCCGCCAGCGAGGTGGAGCAGACCGTCAACGTGCTGGGCCGCAAATGCCTGCCCGTTCAGGCCAACGCCGCCAACCCGCTGGAAGCCCAGTCGCTGATTGATCAGACCCAGGAGACGCTGGGCCGGGTGGATGCACTGGTCAACAACGCCGGCATCACCCGCGACGGGCTGCTCATTCGCATGAGCGACGAAGCCTGGCAGGAGGTGATCGACACCAACCTGAGCGGCGCGTTCTACACCACACGGGCCGCCGTCAAGCTCATGATGAAGCAGCGCAGCGGCGCCGTTGTGAACATCGCCAGTATTTCCGGCGTGTACGGCAACGCGGGCCAGGCCAACTATTCAGCCAGCAAGGCGGGGCTCATCGGCTTCACCAAGGCGGTCGCCAAGGAGGTGGGCAGCCGGGGCATCACCGCCAACGTGGTGGCCCCCGGGTTTATCGCCACCGACATGACCGACAACCTGCCCACCGATCAGATTCAGGAGCATATTCCCCTCAAGCGCATTGGCAGGCCCGAGGATATTGCAAAAGCCGTTTTGTTTCTGGTAACATCGGGAGATTATGTGACCGGACAGGTCTTGCAGGTTGACGGCGGGCTGACGCTCTAGTCCCCACCGGTTTCGGGGCCAATCACAGAATACTCTGCCCAACCGGCGCCGCCTTTCTCACCACTGCCTGTTCACCCGCAAACCCATCATTTAACAATCACTTGGAGGCTAACCACCCATGACCGTGACCACCGATAAAGAGATTTTCGAACGCGTGAAGAAAGTCATCGTTGACCAGCTCAGCGTTGATGAATCTCAGGTGACTGAAAACGCCAGCTTCACCCAGGATCTGGGCGCCGACTCCCTCGACACCGTTGAGCTGGTTATGGCGTTTGAAGAAGAATTCGGAACTGAAATTCCGGACGAAGAAGCCGAGAAAATTCAGACCGTCAAAAACGCGGTGGATTACATCGCCAAGCATCAGGGCTAAACACCGCCCGGTTTTTTTTCAGGAAAGACGGTCGGAAACCTAGCCTCTGGCTGCTTACCGACCGTCTTTCCCGGTTTTACCCCCTGAGCCAGGCAGGGCTCACTCACCTGCCGAGAGATTGATTTGTAAACCCCCTGATTGATAGGACGAACGGTGATGGCTGCTGATTCTGCCGCACAAACTTCAAATGCCACCGGCAAACGTCGGGTGGTGATAACCGGCCTGGGCGTTATCTGCCCGCTCGGCGACTCCCCGGATGAGCTGTGGGGCAACCTGATGGCCGGCAAAAGCGGTATCCGCAACACCACGCTGATTGACGAAGACGAACTCACCTGCCGCATCTCGGGGGAGTGTACCGATTTTGACCCGAAAGCGTTTCTGGATCCCAAAGACGCCAAGCGCATGGATCGCTATATTCAGTTTGCCGTGGCGGCTGCCGGGCTGGCTTATCAGGACGCCGGCCTGACCCCAGAGAACGTGGATGCAGAACGTTTTGGCGTGGTGGTGGGCACAGGCTCCGGCGGCATTATCACCATTGAGAACCAGCTGAAGCGGGCGCTGAGCCTTGGCTTCCACAAAACCAGCCCTTTCCTCGTGCCGATGATGCTCTGTGATTCGGGCGCCGGCCGCATCTCAATTGAATTCAACGCCAAAGGCCCCAACCGGGCCGTGGTGACCGCCTGCGCCACGGGCGCGGACTCCATCGGCGACGCCTTCAAAATGATTCAGCACGACCAGGCGGATGTGATGTTTGCCGGCGGCGCCGAAGCCCCGATGTGCTCGCTGGCTGTGGCCGGTTTTGCCGTGGCCCGGGCGCTCTCCCAGCGCGAAGGCGACCCGACGAAAGCCAGCCGCCCGTTTGATAAGGACCGTGACGGCTTTGTAATGTCGGAAGGCGGCGCCATTCTGATTCTGGAAGAGTTGGAGCACGCCAAAAAGCGTGGTGCGCGCATTTACGGTGAGATTGTCGGTTACGGCGCCTCAGCCGACGCCAATGATATCGTCGCCCCCTGTGAAGACGGCGACGGCGCGGCCCGGGCGATGAAAATCGCACTGAAGGATGCCCGCCTGCAACCCGAAGACATTCAGTACATCAATGCCCACGGCACCAGCACCCCCCTGGGTGATATTGCCGAGACCACCGCCATCAAACGGGTGTTTGGCCCGCATGCCAAAGGCAGCCTGAAAGTCAGCTCCACAAAGAGTATGCACGGCCACCTGCTGGGCGCCGCCGGTTCGCTGGAAGCCATTATTTCCCTGCTGGCCATTAAAAATAAAACGGCCCCGCCCACCATTAACCTGGACAACCCCGATCCGCAGTGCGACCTGGATTATGTGGCCAACAAACCCGCACCGGTCGCCAATATGAATGCGGTGATGTCCAACTCCTTCGGCTTTGGCGGCCACAACGCCTCACTCCTCTTCAAGGCGTACGAGGGTTAGATGAACCCCGCAGCCCCCGATTTGGGGCAGCACTTTGACGCCATGAGCGAAGGGTATGACGCCCTGATTGCCCGCACGTGGCCGGTATACAAAGAAGTCTTCCAGACGATGCTGGACTTCTCCTTTGTGGATCGCAGTGCGCCCCTCAATGTGCTGGACCTGGGCTGCGGCACCGGCAACCTGGCCCTTTTCTTGAGCCAGCAGCTGCCCAACGCCCGCTTCACGCTGCTGGATCTCTCGCCGGAGATGCTGGCGATTGCCGAGCGGAAAATCACCGACAACGTGGCCGATGTGCAGTTGGTGAATGCCGGCTTTATGGATGCTGAGCTGCCGGAAAACCACTATGATTTTATTGTGAGCAGCATTGCGCTACACCATTTACCCAACGATCAGAAAGCCGAAATGTACCGGCGGATTTTCCGCTGGCTGACGCCGGGCGGTCAGTTCCGCATGGCCGACGGCATGCACGCCCTGCCGGTCGCGCCTTCGCATGAGGTCATCTGGGCTGGCTGGGAAGCGCTGGCCACCAGCGCCACCCCCGAAGAAGTGACGATGTGGAAAGCGCACGAAGCGGAGTATGATCACTTTGTGCCCCTGCGCCAGCACTTTGCCTGGCTGGACGAGGCCGGCTTTGAGAACGTCGAGATTTACTGGAAGAAACTGCTCTGGGGCGTCTTCGGCGGCCAGAAACCGGCCTGAATTCCGGCCCGTCAGGTCAGGACAGAATTTCCAACGTTACCCCTCACCCCCCAGCCCCCTCTCCCCAAGGGGCGAGGGGGAGCAAGTCAATCTTTCGATTGTCGTTTTCAGGTAACTCAAAAAACATTCCGGCGAGTTCAGAACGACGGCATTGGCATACCGGATAACAACATACCCCATCGCCTCCAAAATTGCCTGTCGTTCCCGATCATACCCTTCCACATCGGGCAGATTGTGAACTGAGCCGTCCAACTCCAGAACCAGCCTTAGCTCGGGGCAATAAAAATCCACCACAAAGTACTCAACCGGCTTCTGGCGGTAAAATTTGTAACCCATCACCTGGCGATTGCGAATCAACAGCCAGCAGGCCTGTTCAGCGGGGGTTTCCCGGTGACGCAGTAGTCGGGCTTTCTGGGTTGCCTCCATAGCAACATTCTAGCAAACGTTTCTCCCCCTCGCCCCTTGGGGAGAGGGGGCTGGGGGGTGAGGGGTCAAAGGTTGGGGGGTGAGGGGTTAAACTACCCCGTGAAATCGGTGCCGAAGAAAATCCAGCTCAGGAAGAAATCAGCGATGATGATGGCGATGGCGATGCCGATGACCGCGCGGGTGGTGGAAGAACCCACGTCCTTCGCCCCACCCTCAGTCATCAGTCCGCGCGTGCAGCTGATGGCCACCAGAATGAGACCAAAGATGACCGCCTTGACCAGGCTGACCGTGATATCCTTGCGGCCCAGGTACAACCAGATGGAATCCATATATTTCACGTAGCGGATGTTCGCCACGCTCTGCGCCACCACCATGCCCGCCAGCACGCCCATCACCTCACCGAGAAACGTCAGCAGCGGCAGCACCAGCACGGCGGCAATCAGCCGCGGCACCACCAGGTAACGGATGGGGCTCACATGCAGAATCTGCATTGCAGAAACCTGCTCGGTGACTTTCATGTTGGCGATCTGCGCCGTAATGGCCGTACCGCTGCGCGCGCCCACCGTCAGCGCCGTAAAAATGGGCGACATCTCGCGCACCATCGCCACAGCCACCATACCGCCCACATAGCCGTCGGCGCCGTTGTTAATAAACTGTTCGGCCGTTTGCAGCGACAGAATGGCCCCGGCGATCATACAGATCAGGATGGCAATGGGAATGCTGTCATACCCAATGCTGGCGGCCTGCTGTATCGTCTGTCCCCAGTCAATACGACCGCGGATAATCAGCCAGAGCCCAGCCCAGAGGTTGGCCACAATCAGGCCCATATACTCCAGCCACACCAGCACGGCGGTCAGCGGTTGCGTGAGCGCCCGGAGGAGCCTCCGGCGGCGTCGCTCCCGGAAGAGAACGATCCACCGTCGGGTGCTATAGGGTAACAAGCGTGATCCAATCCTGGTACTTGGGCACTTTGTTTCTCACCACATCAAAGTAGAGTTCCTGAAGCTGTTTGGTGAGCTTGCCCACCTGGCCATCGCCAATAGCACGCAGGTCAATTTTGGTGATGGGCGACACCTGGGCGCCGGTGCCGCAGTAAAAGGCTTCATCGGCGTGGTAGAGTTCCGTGCGGTCAATCACGCGCTCTTCGGTATCCATTCCCAGTTCTTCCTTGGCCAGGCGCATAATGCAGTGGCGCGTGATGCCTTCCAGAATGTTCTGGTTGACGCCCGGCGTAATCAGCTTGCCGTCGCGGATCAGGAACAGGTTCATCGCACTGCCTTCCGAGACATGTCCCTGCTCGGTGAGGAAAATGGCTTCATCAAAGCCCATTTTCTTGGCGTCGGTCACGGCCAGCGCCGTGTTCATATACGCCCCGCCCGCCTTGGCGCGCGGCGGAATGCTGTTATCCGACAAACGACGCCAGGAAGAGACGCACACACTGAGGCCCTTGGTGATATCCACGTAATTGCCCAGCGGGTTGGTCCACAGGCAGAACTCGGTTTTGGTGGCTTCCAGGTTGGGGCCGATGTTGGTGCCGGTTTTGTAGAGCGTCGGGCGGATGTAGGTATCCGTACGCGGCGCGTTTTTGCGGATGAGCTCCACGGTCACATCCATCAGCTTATCCAGGCTCAGCCCCAGGTCATGGAAGGGATCCATGTGGAAGATGTGGGCGTTGCGAATCAAGCGCTCGTAATGCTCGCGCATACAGAAAATCGCGATGGCGTTGGACTCCGGCAGGTAATACCCGCGAACGCCTTCAAACAACGAGGTGCCATACAGAAAAGCATGCGTTTTGATGCTGATTTTGGCGTCTTCAAGCGGGACAAACTGCCCCTCAAAATAGGTATACTCGGACACGGGGGCTTCCTTACTGGATTTTGCGGCTGAGGCGGATGCAGGGGCCTCGCCCGACTTTGATTTTTTCGACGGGGTCTTCGGCTGCGTGAGGCTCATGACGAGGGTGAACCACCTTTCGTTGGGATGGCTTCTATGATACGCTGATCCGCACGGAGTGACAAGCATCCGGAAGCCCATTATGACCCCACAAGCGCCTCACCTGGCCCATCAGCCCGTCGTCCTCCTCATTCTCGACGGCTGGGGAATCCGCGACAACGGCCCCTACGCCAAAGAGGGCAACGCCATCGATCTGGCCCACCCGTCCCGTTACGATGCGCTGATGGCGAAATACCCGCATATTGCCGTGGACGCCTCCGGCAAAGCTGTGGGACTGCCCGACGGCCAGATGGGCAATTCCGAAGTGGGACATTCCATTATCGGCGCCGGCCGCATTCTTTATCAGGATTACGTGCGCATTAACACCGCCATTGAAGACGGTTCGTTTTTCACCAATCCGGTGCTGACCGACGCCGTGAAGCACGTTCAGAAGACCGGCGGCACGCTGCATCTGATGGGTCTGGTCAGTGACGGTGGGGTGCACAGCGATCTGGGACACCTGCTCAGCCTGCTGGATCTCGCGCATGACAACAACCTGAAAAACGTGCGCGTGCATGCGTTCCTGGATGGCCGCGATGTGTCGCCCAAAAGCGCCGAAGCCTATCTGCGCACGGTGGAGGAAAACCTGCTGGCCATGGATTACCCGCAGATCGCCACGGTGGCCGGTCGCTATTTCGCCATGGATCGCGATAACCGCTGGGACCGTGTACAGAAAGCTTACGAAAACCTCGTGGCGCCCAAGGGCGAAATCTACAGCCCGCTCTCGCTGGATGCCGTGCAGAGCAGTTATGAAAACCACGGCAAAACGGATGAATTCGTGGAGCCCGCAGTCTGCGACATCACCTATGGCGGCATGAACGACGGCGATGCGATTATTTTCTTCAACTTCCGGCCGGACCGCGCCCGCGAGATCACCCGCGCCTTCACGCAGAAAGATTTTGACGGCTTTGAACGCAGCAAGGTGCTGAACAACCTGTACTTTGCCTGCCTCACCACCTACGACGAAACCTACGGTCTGCCCGTGGCGTTTCCCAAGGTCCGCGTCACCCGGATTCTGGGCGAACTGCTGAGCGAGGCCGGCCTGAAACAGTTCCGCACGGCGGAAACGGAAAAGTACGCCCACGTGACGTTCTTTTTTAACAACGGGCGCGAGGAACCTTTCCCCGGCGAGGACCGCAAACTGGTCGCCTCACCCAAGGTGGCCACGTACGATCTCCAGCCGGCGATGAGCCTGCCTGCCGTGCGCGATGCCCTGGTGGAGGCCATTGGCAGCGGTCAGTATGCATTTCTGGTCGCCAACTTCGCCAACCCGGACATGGTGGGCCACACCGGTGTGCTGAACGCCGCCGTGGAAGCCGTGCAGGCGATTGACGAAGCGATTGGCATGACGGCCGACGCCGTGCTGAAAGCGGGCGGCGTGCTGCTGCTGACGGCGGATCACGGCAACATTGAAACCATGATTGACGCCGACGGCGGCCCGCACACGGCGCACACCACCAACCTGGTGCCGCTGCTGATGGTCAGCAACGACGCCGCGCTGGGGCTCGACACTGCAACCACGCACGGACTAAGCACCATCGCCCCTACCATCCTGGCGCTCTTGGGCCTGCCCCAGCCGCCGGAAATGACGGCCGAAAGCATCCTCACCAGAGCGAGTGTCAGCGTTTAATTTTTTTGCTCTGCAGGCGTTCTAGCGCAGCGTGAGTTGTTCCCCGCGCAGGCGCCAGGTCAGCGGCTGAGAAGTCGTCGGTAGCGCCAGCGGCTGCAGCCACTGCAGGCGGCCATCCACCGGCGATTCTCCCACGCGCAGCGGGCAGTCATCCGCCTGACCCAATGGCACACTGGTGCTCAGCGCTTCCACACAGAAGCCGCCCAACCGCAGGGAGAACAGCTGCCCGGCATCCCGGTTGTTCAGCGCGGCCAGCAGGGGCTGGGCAGACCACCGATCGGCGGGCGGCGCCAGCGTGAGCGCGCCGCGATCCGCCAACACGACTGTTCGCCCGGGCAGCAGGGCATCCAGTTTTGCTTTGGCCGTCAGCAGTGTTTCAGGAATCACCACACTCTGCGTCCGGGTTTCACTCAGCACGGGCTTCAGCGCCGAAGCAAGCGCTGTGTGGCGCGATCCGGGCCCGGCCTGCCAGACCATCAAAGCCGCCAGTTGGTGAATATTTTCGTGGCGCAGATAACTGGCCAGTTCGCGCCCCTGCCAGTAGCGCAGTGTGGCCGGCACGCCCAGCACCGGCCACTGACGCCCGGCCGGCTGCATCAGCCAGGCGCTGCCGCCGCCTTCCAGCGGCAGCCAGGTGAGTTGGGTCGTCTGCCGGACCAGGTAGGTCTGCATGATCAACGGCAGCAGCAGCACCACAGCCCCCAGCGTGACATACCGCAAAACCTGCCGGCCCATCCCGGGTCGGCGCAGTGCTTCGGATTCTGAACCGGTTGGCTCGATCGGACGGACCAGCAGTGGAAACAGCAGCAGCAACACATACGCAGCCGCCACCCACCACACCGGCGGTGAGGCCACCGTCTGCTGCGCCCAGTGCATGCCATCGCCCCACTGCACCACCCACAGCATGGCGCTCAGCATGGGCGCCGCGCACGCGGCCACCCAGGCGCCCAGCGGCGCCGACAACAATCCCAGAACACCCGCAGCAAAGCCAAGCACGGTGAGCGGTGTGACCAGCACCAGCACGGCAATGTTAAGCAGCACCGTGTGCAGGGGCAGCTGATTAAAGTGAAACACGCTCAGCGGCCACACCCACAGCTGCGCCACCAGCGGCAGCAGAATAATGCCGGCCAGCCATCGGGTGAGGTAATGACCCAGCCAGGCCTGCAGCACAGGAAACATGACCAGAATGCCGTAGGTGGAAAGAATGGAAAACTGAAACCCCAGATCGCGCATCATGGCCGGCTGCAGAATCAGCAGCGCCACGGCGGCAATGCCCAGCAGCACCGGTCCGGTAAGCGATCGCTTCACCAGCTTGAGGGCGAGCGCAATTTCCAGCATCGCCGCCGCGCGCAGCACGCTGGCCGGCATGCCGCTCAGCACGGTGTAAAGCGCCACGGCCACCATGGCCAGCAGACACTGCAATACAAAGGGCAGCCGGCAACCACGCGCCAGAAAAAAGACCGACGCCGCGATGATGCCGACATTCATACCGCTGGCCGCCAGCAGGTGAATCAACCCGGTATGAATAAACTGCTGTTTCACATCATTGCTGAGCGGAACGGCATGATGGCCCAGCACAATGCCGCCCAGTATCTGCGCCTGCACCTGCCCGGCGGTCTGACTGCCGAAGGCCTGCTGAAACACACCGCCGATGCGCGCACGCTGCCGGGTGGCGAAACGTTCCACGGCCAGCCAGCGGTCACCGCTCACGCCGTGCGACTGCAGCGACTGTAAATGAGTCATCACCGCCGTAACATCCTGGCGAGCAAGCCAGCGCGCTTCGCTGAAAGCGCCGGGCAGACGGCTGTGATACGGCAGCCGCAGGTCGCCCGTCACCGTGAGCTTTTCGCCCACCGGCGGCAGCGGCATGGTTTTTTTAAGCTGCACCTGCACACGGCCGGCCACGGGCTGCCGCCGCCAACGGCTCACCTGAAGCGTCAGCCGGTTTTTCTCGGGCTGCACGTCCGTCACCACACCAGCAAGGCTTCCGGTATCCTCCGCCTGCAGTCCCGCCGCTGGGGACTGACCGGGCAGCATGAGGACCCGGGCGATGTTGTTCTGCGGCAGAGAATGCGTATGGCTGGCCACCCAGCAGCCACCCGCCAGAAAACACACCAGCCCCACAGCCAGCCAGGCCACCCGGCGATCAAAGCGGCTGGCCAGAAGACAACCGAGGGACAGCAGAAACACGCCCCCCACAACCCCGGGCTGAAAGAGTCCGGCAGCCTGCTTCAGCGCCGCCGCATCCACCGCGCCAAACTGAAGGCCATCCGCCAGCCAGCTCATCAGCCCCGCGCCGGCCAGCATCAGCACCAGCGCAACGTGCAGCCCCGGATGGTTGAGGATGCGGTGCAGACGGGGCTGGGTGGAGGCGCTCATGCAATCTTTTTTCAGTCGTGTTCAGTCAGGACTCGGGGCAACCGCCTGCCTTCAGGGAAACGACCAGCGGTACTGGCGAATCTGCGGAGCGGATGAAGCGCCCGCCATGGCCTTCTGGGGATCATCCGGCAGTTGCTCGGTTTTCACATCCACGGGGGCCAGCGCGCCGTTGCGCAGCACCAGAAAATTCAGACTGCTGTTCACCGGCTTTTCGCGCACCTGATCCTGTATCACCCGGGCGGAAGCCACCGGGTGCCCCCCCAGCCGCTGGATGACATCACCCTGCTTAAAGCCGGCCTTGTCGGCCGGGCTGCCGGGCATCACCTGGGCCACCACCACGCCCTGCGTGTCGGCTTTCAGCCCCAGGCTTTCCGCCAGCTTGGCGTTCAGGTCCGTCATGGAAATGCCAATCCACGGGCGCACAATTTTTCCCTGGGCGGCCAGCGAATCCGCGATATCACGGGCGACATCCACGGGAATGGCAAAACCAATGTTCTGCCCGCGCCCGGAGATGGCGGTGTTGATGCCGATCACCTCCCCCCGGAGATTGACCAGCGGACCACCCGAGTTCCCCGGATTGATGGCGGCATCCGTCTGAATGTATTCCAGGTTGGTTTTCGGGTCGGGTATGCGGCGAGACACCCCGCTGACAATGCCAACGGTCACCGTGTGGTCATAACCCAGCGGGCTGCCGATGGCCAGCACCCATTCGCCGGGGCGCAGCGTTTTGCTGCTGCCCAGCCGGGCAGGTTTCAGTTTCAGGGTTTCCACCGACTGACCGGCGGGCAGTTCAATCTTCACCAGGGCGAGATCGGTGTAACTGTCCCGGCCCAGCACCTTGGCCGGATATTTCTGTCCGCCCTGCAGGGTCACGGTAATGTCATCCGCCCCGGCAACCACATGGTTGTTGGTGAGAATGGTGCCATTGGCGTTGATGATGACCCCCGAACCGTTACCGGCCACCTTGTGATACTGGCGCGTGGCGCCGTTGCCCCCGTTCTGCGGAAAACCCGGCATGGCGAACGGCAACGCCCCGAACGGAGAAAATCCTTCGGGGCCCTCGCCCTCCCCATTGCCCGGCCGGAACAGAAATCCGGGAAATTCCGGCATCGTCACGCTTTCCGTGCGTTCCGTATCAATATTCACCACGGAAGGGGCCACCTGTTCAGAAACATCGGCAATCAGCTCGGGATAAAACCCGGAAAGCTTCCCGCCCGCCTCAAGGGCTTGGGCCGGGCTGTGACCACTCAGGGCCGGCAAACCCGACAGGGTCATCGTCATCGCCACGACCAGACCGGCAGACAGCCATCGTTGATTCATGTTGACCTCCTGACATCCCGCCTCGGGGATATCCACACTCAATAACGTATTATAAGCGGCGGACCTGCGGATACAAGCCCGCACACGGCGACGTGAAAGCCAGCGCCGGGTTCCGCTGAACAAGCCTGCGGTTGAGCGCTGCGACCTTTTTGCGCTAAAGTGGAGCAGACCGATCGGCCCGATTCGACCGGATGGTGTTTTGCCGCCAGGCTGAAGGAACCCCTGCATGAGTGACACACTCAACCCCGTGCTGTGCAACAACCTGGCCGATAACCTCCGCCAGGAAGGCCTGCTTGACGGGCCAACCCCCAGCCACGTGGTGCTTGGGTTTTCCGGCGGTATGGATTCCACCGCGTTGCTGTATCTGCTCTCCGAACTGCGCAAGGTTACGCCGCTTCGGGTCACCGCCGCCTATTTTCACCATCACTGGCGTCCACTGCCCATCCGCGAGCTGCCCATTCTGCACAAGGTCACCCAGCAGTGCGGCATTCCCCTGGTAATGATTGAGTCCGACCGGACGCTGACCAAGACCGAAGCCACCGCGCGCGAACACCGTTACCGCCAGCTGCTGGGCCTGGCCCGGGATCTGCGGGCGGATGCCGTGCTGACCGGCCACCATGCCGATGATCAGGTGGAGACCATCCTGTTCCGCATTCTGCGCGGCACGGGGCTGGACGGCCTGTCCGGCATTCAGAAGCGTCTGCTGTTCAGCCAGTTTCCCGATTCCGCTCATATTCCGGTCCTGCGGCCGATGCTCGATATCTCGCGCCAGTCCATTCAGGAGCTGGTGGAAAACCGGGAACTCTCCTACTTTGAAGACCCGACCAACCAGGAAAACCACCTGCAGCGCAACCTCATCCGCAACAAAATTCTGCCGGCGCTCATGTCGGATTTTCCGCATGTGAAGAACGCCCTGTTTAAACTGGGGCTGGTGGCCGACGGCGACGCCCGCCTGCTGGATGACCAGGTGGACCGGCTGTGGCGGCAGGTCTGTCATCAGGACGAATACGGCGACTGGCTGGACATCCGGGCCATCAGCCCGCTGGATAAGGTGCTGCAGCGCCGTCTGATGAAGCGCTTCTTCATCCGGCACCATCTGCCGTTTGATTATCAGCGCATTGAAGAGGCGCTGGCGTTTATCCGCGGAGAAACCCGCCACGATCTGTCGTCCGGCCTGAAATCCATGGGCAAAACGGAACAGGGACAGCCCCGCTTTCTGTCACTTTATCAGCAGAAGATCCGGATCATTACGCCCACCGGCACCCCCGATGGCCGTCCTGCGGGTCCCGTCCTGGGAAATCCCCCCATTGACGTTGCCTGGCCCGGCGTGATGCATTTTGAAGACCACGGCATGACCCTGGCCATTACGGCGCTGATGGCCGAGGAACGCGCCGGCTTTGAGGATGTGGAGTACGTCCTGGAAACCACTGAATCCGGTCATAAAAAAGTGTATGTGGATCTCAGCCGCTACCTGGAACCGCTGATCGATCCGATGGATCCGCGCCTGATTGAAACCATGCCGCCGCTTCAGCTCACCCTGCGCACCCGGCAGCCCGGCGATCAGTTTCAGCCGCTGGGTATGGAATGGCCGATGCGCCTGAAAAAATTCCTGATGAACCGGGGCATTCCCCGGTTTGAGCGCGACCGCGTGCCCCTGATTTGTGTCGATAACACCGTGCTCTGGGTGGTCGGTCATGGCATCAGCGACCGCATCAAGGTCCGCAACACGCCCACCCACGTTCTGCAACTGATGAGCACGCCGGAGTGGGAGGCCGAACAGGAACGCGCCCAGGAACTGGCCAGGGAACGCGCACGTCAGCTCGCGATGGTGGCCGCCGCCGAAGCCTACGCCGAACGCAACGGCCCGCCGGAGGACCTCCGGCCCGAAGATCTCTCCGACGCCATGGATGACGACGAGATGGACGCCACAGACGAACCCGAACACCTTCAGGATACCCATGACGACGACTAAGCCGGAGCCCCCGATGAGCGCCACTGCAAGCCCCGTTGAAAAACTGACCAGCCGCACCGCCATGATGCCCTATCTGGAGGAACGCTTCAGCGAATCGGCCATTCAGCAGCGCATTGGCGAAATGGCCGAAACCATCAACAGCTGGTACCCGGATTGCCGGGAGTTGGTGGTGGTGGGCGTGCTGAACGGCTCCGTTCTGTTTCTGGCCGACCTCATCCGCAAACTGAATGTGCCGTGCCATGTGGAGTTTGTCCGGCTGGCCAGTTACGGCGACCGCACCAGCAGCAGCGGGGAAGTGAAACCGGTCCACCTTAACCTTCCCTCGCTCAACGGCAAGGACGTACTGATTGTTGAGGACATTGTGGATACGGGACTCACCCTGCAGTTTCTGCACAACTACCTCTCCCAGCTTCACGCCACCCGCTCCCTGCGCACGGTCACTTTTCTGGACAAGCCCTCCGCGCGGACGCAGAGCGTGCCGGTGGACCTGAGCGGCTTTGACGTGGGCAATGAGTTCCTGGTGGGCTATGGTCTGGATTACGCCGGTTTTTTCCGCGAACTGCCTTTTATCGCCCTGCTGAAACCCACTTTTTTTGAAGCGTGATGCGCACCCCGTCCTCACCGCTCCAACCGCCCTTTATTGCCGCCATGATGATTCCCACCGGTGTGGGCGCCCGGCAGGGCGGGTTTGGCGGAGACGCCACCCCGGCTCTGAATCTGCTGGCCAGTGTGTGTGACGGTCTGATCACCCATCCCAATGTGGCCAATGCCGCCGTGTTTCAGCAGTTGCCGGCCAACGCCCTGTATGTGGAAGGGTACGGACTGGATCAGTTTTTCAGAAAGCGCTGGGGCCTGCAGCCGGTGAGAAGCAACCGGGTGGGCGTGGTGCTGGATGCCGGTATGGCGCCGGCCATGGCGACACTGCATCACAACGTGCTGAACGCCGTCCGCACGGTTTACGGTGTGGACATTCTCCCGCCCGTCACCACCGGCGCGCCGCTCCGCCTCACCCTAGAGACGGGAACCTCCGGCGCCACCACCGGCACTTTACAAAATCCCCAGGTATTGCTGGCTGCATGCCGGCAGGCGGAACAACAGGGTGCAACGGCCATTGCACTGGCCGTGCATCTTTCCGGCCTGTGTGAGGATGATGACGCTGAAACCGCTTACCAGACCAGTGGCGGCGTAGACCCCATCGGCGGTCTGGAAGCCATTCTTTCCCATTTCGTGGTCTCCCAGCTGGGAATTCCCTGCGCCAACGCGCCCGTGTTTTCCCGCGAACAGGCTGAACCCGCCTTTGACCGCCTGGTCGATCCCCGCACGGCCGCCGAATTTATCGCGCCGACATTTCTGCCGTGCGTGCTGCAGGGCCTGGCCCGCGCACCCCGCTTCGTCCCGCTGCCACCCGTGGCGGACAGCGCCGGTGTGCTCACACTGCAGGCTGTGGATGCACTGGTAACCCCTTACAACGCCCTGGGCGGACTGCCGGTACTGAGTTGTCTGGAAGCCGGCATTCCTGTCATCGCCGTGGCCGATAACCCCACCGTACTGGCCATGGACCCCGGCGCATTCAACCGGTGGCGCACGGCCCGTCAGAACGGACGGCTGCTGATTGCTGCCAGTTATTATGAGGCGGCCGGCATCCTCAGCGCACTGAAAGCCGGGCTGCCATTGCCGGCAGCACCGCATGAACATTCATGTGCTGGTTCGTTTGTTCCCCCACCCGGGGTGGCCTCGTTGGTTCCCTCACCCGCGCTTTAGCGCAGGGGGCGACTTTTTTTCTAAACCGAATTTTTCTAAACCTTAAAAAGGGCATCCAGCTGACTGAGAATTTCTTCGTTCGTCAACTCAGGATTCTGTTCATTGAGCGCCAGGGCATAACTGTAACTTTTCGCCGCTTCGGTGCGCAGTCCGGCCATCTCCTGGGCACGCCCGATGTTGAAACTGGCCAGCGTGTAATCCGGCTTGTAAGATAGCGCCTTGCGGAACAACGCCTCGGCCTTTTCCGGGTTTCGGTATTCGTCGAGGTAGATGACACCCAGGTTGTTATAGGCAATATAACAGCCCGGGTCAAACTCAATGGCTTTCAGGTAGGCCCCGACGGCCTCCTCATTCTGATCGGTCTGCCAGAGCAGGTAACCCAGAAAATTGTGGGCGTCGGCGTTCTCGGGCTCATGGCGTAGCAGGTGCCGGTAAGCACTGATGGCCGCCTCATAATGGCCGAGTTCGGTCAGCAGTTCCGCCATCATCATCAGGCATTCCATGTTGCCGGAATCCAGCTGATAGGCCATCTGAAACATATTCAGCGCGGCTTCATAATCCTGTTTCACCTGGTAATAAATCGTACCGAGGGTTTGCGCCACGGTGGCCAGCCACACGGAATCCGTCCCGTAGTTGATGGCATGCTGGTATTCCTGGATCGCGCCTTCGTAATCCTCCATTTTAAAGAGCACATAGGCCATGTTGCTGTGCACATACGGGTTGTGCACATACTGGGCCGCCAGCTCCTTAAAGTAGTAGAGCGCGCGCATGTAATCGCCCTGTTCGGAATAGATCTGAGCAAGGTTGTACAGTGCCTCAAAATCGTCTTTCTCGGTGGCGATGGTGATTTCCAGTCCCGTGGTCACCAGATGCACGGACGACTCATCCGGGCGGATGGAACCCAGCTTTTTATTCAGGAGCGGATTCTCGGGATCCAGACGCTGGGCCGTGCCGTAACTCTGAATAGCCAGTTCCAGTTGCCGGGTTTTCACCAGCAGGTCGCCCAGCAGGTGATGCAGAACGGCTTCGTCGGGCATGCGCCGGGTTGCCCAGTGCATCAGGTTCACCTGCAGGTTCTTGCGTCCCAGCATTCCCAGCACGCGGTTGGTCAGCAACACGCCATACATCCCCACATCGTGGGTCAGGGCGCGGGCGAGTTTTCCGAAAGAAACCGGATCAAACGGCAGATGCAGCAGACCCAGCGTAAAATCGCTCACACCGCGCACCATCCAGGCGCTGCGCTTCAGCCCGGCGGTGGGCTGACGACTGGCCATGTCAATCCAGGTTCTGCCAAGGGCCATGCGCGCCTTGCCCGACTGCAGGGGCGCTTTGTGGATGGCGGTGCGGAATTCGCTGACCGCCGCCTCCAGGCTGCCATTGATGCGGTGGAAGTAACCGCTGAACAGATTGGCCTCGGCATACCGGGGATTGATTGACAGCGCCTGCTGACAATAGTTCAGCGCCTGCTGCGGGGTGATGTCGCCCTTGTCCACCAGCACGGCGGCCAGTTTCACATAGGCTTCCGCCAGTTGCGGGTCGTGCTCCAGCGCTTTGGTAAAGCAATCGGCCGCCTGGGTCAGCTTCAGTTCCACACCCAGCGGGTTGGTTTTGAGGGTGGCGTGGTAATACGCGTTGCCCATCCGCAGATACTGGGTCGCCATTTCCCGGGCATCCGACTGAAGAACCAGCGGATACGCCATGTCCTCCGGGCCGTTGTTGGATGCCGGGGGTTGGGGAAAGGCATTGTTGGACTGCATGGGGGGCCTGCTTCTCGCGTAAACAACAATGAGTCACACAGCTGCATATCGGCGTCTGGCCGGCCCGGGCCGGGCGGACTCAGTCCGGGCTTGTGCGGAGCCAGCCGGCAGTCACCAGACAGGGTGGCCGGGGCAGGTGTGTTTTTAGTCCTTCGGCCTCTCCCCCAGAAACTTTACATTTTGTAAAAAATGAAAGGTCCTCTCCCCCATGTACAGGAGAGAATACCGATCAATCCGGCTTCGGCTCCATTCCCCGGGGAGGTCCGAACGGCTCAGGAAGCGGGGCTTAGGGCCTATTCGGCCATTTTTTTGTTGAACCACACCGTGGCCACCCAGAAAGAAAGGGCGGCGCAGACCCAGATGACCACGACATACTGCAGATGAAACCGTCCGTGCATCAGCGCCTGCCGTCCCCCGTCAAACACGGCGGTGGTGGGCAGCAGGCGAATCACCGGCAGAATTTGCTCCGGCAGAACCGTGATGGGGAAAAACAGCCCCCCCAGATACAGCAGGGGCGTGATGAAAATCGTCTGGGACTTGGCGATCTGATCCGGCTTGGAAAAACTGGTGCCGGCCAAGCAGCCCAGGCATGTAAAAAACACACAGCCGGGCAGCACCAGACTGAAGTACATGAGAAACTGCAGCAATGTCACGTGCACTGGGGCCACCATCAGCAGGATGGCGCCCACCACCAGCGCTTTCATCACCGCCACGGTAAATCCGCCCAGTATTTCGCCAATGATGATGTCTTCCGTGGAGATGGGCTTGATGCGGAACTCCTGAAGCATCTTCTGGTACCAGCGGTCCAGCCACAGTCCCCAGGAGCCTGTACGGAAGGCTTCCATCATCAGGGTCTGGGTGATCAGGCCGGGCGCCAGAAAGGCCATGTAGGAAAGCCCTTCCACCTCGCCGATGTAGCCCTGCAGCCCAATACCAAAGGCCAGAAAAAACGTGAGCGGAATGGCGATCGTGTTCACCAGCTCGGTGCGCCAACCGGTTTCTTCCTGCCGCACGACTTTCTTCCAGATGGGCAGGATGCCCTGACGAAAATGCAGTGTGGCCATCAGGCGCCCCTCCGCTGGGTGGCGAACTGACGGGCCATCTCCAGATAAATGCTTTCCAGATCCACTTCGGTTTCACTGATGCCGTGCAGATCATCGGGGGCAAACAGGCCTACCAGGCTGGCCAAGGTCTGACCGGCTTCCAGCTGCACACGCAGTTCTCCGGAGGCCAGCACCGACAGATCCGTAAAACCGGCCTGAGACAGCTTGCTGCGATAATTTTCCGCCAGCGGGCCGTTCAGCAGCACATCCACGCTGTGCTTGGGGGAGCGCGCTTTTTTGATGGCCTGAGGCGTGCCATGCATCACCACCTCCCCATGATTCACCATCAGGATCTCATCGCTCAGCACATCAGCTTCATCCATGTAGTGCGTGGTGAGCACAATGGTGGCCTGGTGCTTGAGGGTGTTGATGACCTCCCACAAGTCCCGGCGGGCCTTGGGATCCAGACCCGTGGTGGGTTCGTCGAGGAAGAGGACTTTCGGCCGGTGGATCAGCGCGCGGATAAGCGCCACACGGCGTTTCATGCCACCGGAAAATTCATCGGCAAAATCCATCCGCCGGTCGTCAAGATCCACCTGCTGCAGCAGTTCGCGCAAACGGGGCTCATACTCGGCGCGGCGCAAGCCATGCAGTTCGGCATGCAGGGAGAGATTGTGCCAGACGGTCAGGTATTTATCAAAGTTGTTCTCCTGGGCCACCACGCCAATCAGTCCCCGCACGGCCATCGTATCGCGCAGGACATCATGACCGTGCACCTTCACCGTACCGGCGTCCGGGTGGGTCAGCGTGGTGATAATCTTCATCAGCGTGGTTTTACCGGCGCCGTTTGGCCCCAGAATGGTGAAGACACGTCCCATGGGCACGTCAAAACTCACGTTGTTCAGCGCCTGAACGGTTCTGCGGCTGCCCTGGGTGCTGTGATACGCCTTAGAGACGCCCTGTACAGCGATTGCGGGTGTGGTGTCGTTCATCTGTGCTCTATCCTGGCTGGATGGCCATGGCGGGTATACCGGCGCCCGTTATGGCAACAGCTTAATGCCTTCGGGCCTTGCTGACAAGAATCACGCAGGGCTTAACACTTCTAAAGTAGGGTCTTAAACGGCCGATACCCCACTGTCGCAGCCAGCGTGAAGCACCCAGCTTGCGCCTGCGCGGCCCCCATCCGTTTTTGCATTCAAGAGCAGGCAGCCAGAGTCCATGAGAGACAGCCGTCCCGATACCCTCCATACCATGTCCCATCCGGAAACGGATCCCTTCGAGGCCATTTACGCCCTGAACATTGGCGACTTTGTGGCGGAAAATTTCATTTCGGACGATCTGCTGACCAAAATCACGATGCAGCTGGGCGATGACCCCGGCAAGCTGAGCGCGCAGCTGGAAGAACTGGTCAGAATTTACGCACTGGATCAATGCCTGGGCATTCTGGGTTTTGAGTCTCATGAAGGTTTTATTATTTACGATTCCGTGGCGGCCACCCTGTGCCAGATGATGGATGTCGATGCCTGCCATGTCTTTCAGAAAGCCGCCAAAAACGGCGGCGAGTCGGTACTGAGTCTGACCGGCACCTCGCTGCAGCTGGGTAAAACCTCCCGCTGGGAGATTGGCATTCCGCTGAATCAGAGTGATTTACTGGCCGATGTGTTTGAGGGCGATGAAACCACCAGTCTGCAGCTCAGCAAACAGCCCACCCGCTGGCGCCCCATCGCCGCCCTGTCGCAGGAGAAACGTCAGAGCATCCTGGCCGCACCTATGCAGGACAGCGGACGCTCGGTCGGGCTGATGCTGTTTGAAAGCGATACGCCCCTGGTTTTCAGCGAGGAACAGTTGCAGCTGGCCGAAGTGTCTGCGCGGCTGATGGTCACCACACTGCGACTGCAGGATATTATCGCCCAGACGCAGCAGGCGCTGAACAAACCGGCTCAGGGCGCCAATGCCAGCAGCCTGCTGAATCTGCGGGCGCAGCTGACTGAAAGTATCGCCGACCTGGGCGATCAGCAGCAGGGTTTTCTCGTGGCGCTCTCGCATTGCATGGATGCCCGCAACCATTTTACCCAGGGTCACTCGCGCATGGTGTCGTGCATCGTCCGGCAGATGGCCGAACAGATGGCGCTCAATGAAAAAACGACTGATCTCGTGGCCTTTGCCGGCCTGCTGGGATCCATCGGTAAATACCTCACCACCCCGGAAAGCATTGCCCGCGCCGGACGCCTGAACACCGATGAGTGGGATGCGATCCGCAATCACCCCAATGTGGGCGTGAGTCTGCTGGGAAAAATTAATTTTCTGTCCGAAGTTCGCCCCTATGTGCAGTCTCAGAAAGAGCACTGGGACGGCTCCGGAAGTCCGGAAGGGCTGCAGGGCCGCAGCATCCCCCTGGGATCACGCCTGCTGGCCGTTGCGGACGCCTACGTTGCGATGACCCAGGACCGGCCTTACCGGCAGGAACCCATGGACCATGCCGCCGCCATGGCCGCCCTTCAGAGCGAAGCCGGCAGTAAATGGGACCCCGATGTGGTGGACGCCTTGTCCGCCCTGCCGGAATCGGTCATCCAGTCCTGCGCGGACTGGCTGTAAGCCCGCTGTTTTCTCCGCCAGTCTGCAGCCAGCGCGTTGTCTGAAAGCGGACCGAGCTGAAGAGCGTTCCCGCCATGGCGCTTCTGTAATGTCGTGGTGATGGCATCCACCAGCGCCTGATGAAACGAAGCTACAAACCCCGGATCATCATAGCGACGATGCGGACTGAGCATGGCGCCGTGCTGCAGCAGCCCGCCACGGCGGCGCACCTGCGCTGAGCCCACCAGCTTGCGGCCCTGGCTGTCGAGCAAATCCGAGGGCGTGTGGGTGGCGAAACATGCAGCCGAACGGACATACTCGCTGGTATTCTGCTGTTTGCTCAGCCGGGTGTCAGCACCGCACCGGGCCAGGGCCGTCTGCACCATCGCCATCAGCAGCCGGTAACTGTCGCTTAAGGGCAGCTGCAGCAAA
This sequence comes from Candidatus Melainabacteria bacterium, assembly GCA_050247195.1. Lineage (GTDB taxonomy): Bacteria > Cyanobacteriota > Vampirovibrionia > Vampirovibrionales > Vampirovibrionaceae > JBFWUP01. The sequence goes on from JBFWUP010000004.1 coordinate 141,326, forward strand.
CCCGGCAGGTTGGTGGCCACGGCAAACGAGCAATCGCCGTCATGCAGAATCGCCCGCCCCCCGGTGGGACGAACAACCACAGGCAACCCCCGTTCGTCGTTGCGCAACTGGCTGGCATCACGCTGCGGCTGGTGCGCCCCCACCGACCAGGTGGGCTGAGACCAGGTATAGGTTCTCACCGCCATCACGGGAGCGTTCTGCGCGCGCACCCAATCCAGCACCGCATCATCCAACGCCATATTACCCACGCCATCCTGCCGATCGGGTCCGCGCACAAACAAACGGACCGGCAGCACCGGCGTCCAGGGCGTCAGCAAAACGTCAGATGGCCTCATAGCGCGATTGTAACTGAAACGATCCAAGCCTGTGGAGACCGCAACGACCAGAGATGCCGATGATACGCAAACGATATCCGTGCCATATTGAGAATCACGATACTACATTAATAATATTTTAAGAGATTTAACATCTGACGCGCCACGAAAAAATCCCACCAGCATTGCTTTTCAGGGCTTATTGACAGTCATTCTCACAGGCCCCAACCCGAATTTCTGGACGAATTTGAAGTTTTTGTTGAAATAATGAGCCGTAATGGATATATTGGAACGGCTTTCAATGTGCTTCTGCGGAGGTGCACCATTCGGCGGAAAGAACGGTACCGGTCGTACCCACAGATTCATAGGTTGTCAGGAAGGTCAGACTTGTTGTGTAAACCCGTAACCCGGGTCTGTGCGCCAGCGGAAGCAGAAAGCCTGACAAAACACCCGGACAGTGAAACCCAGAACAGAGTGACGAAGCAGCAACCGGATAGGATTATTCTCAAATGACGACAAAGACCACTGAGCGGAAGTCCAGCAGCACCATGCTGGTATCCTGCCTGGAAGAAAACAACCTCCACAAGAAAGACTTCGCCGAGATGATCGGCGTCACGCTTTCCTATGTCTACAGCCTTATTGACGAGTCCGTTCCCTTCTCAACCCGGACGACGACCCTGGAGCGTGTGGCTGTGGTGATGGGCATTCAGCCGGAAACGTTTCCGGAATACAAACGCCCGGAAGAACCCAAACTGATCGATGCCGGCCTGGAATTCCTCAAGGCCCGCCAGGCGGAAATGGGTCTGAATAACATCCAGTTTCTCAAGCGCTTTCCCCGATCCCAGCGACTGGAGATTGTGGATATGTGGCGCGGCGCACTGCCCCTGCCCCTCGACTGGGCCAAACTGCAGTCTCTGGCGGCCGTGCTGGAGCTGAACAAACAGGACATTTATCCCTACTGGCAGGCCCGCATGCAGCAGTTCCTCACTTCCGGCGGCATCGACCCCCTGTCGAATATCGGCCTGATGAACGCCATGTTCCAGGGCATCAAAAATTATCTCAAAATATAGTGGTTACCTGGCCGTTCCCTCTGGGGGAGCGGCCAGCTTTTCCCCGGGAACGTTTCACCCTCACACCGTCAGAATCGATCGGAATCATCAATCCGCATCCCGATTTTTTGTTTTTAGAAGCGAGTGGATACCATCCTCTATCTGGTTTCTGTGTATTACGGAGAGAGACGACATGACAAAGCTTTCGGGCTTACAAAGGCACCCATGGCAGCGGGCGGCAGCCTGTTTCACACTGGCCGCCATCATTTCCCTGCCGGTTAGCGGCACTTTAACCGGCGCGCTGACAGCCGAGGCCCGGCCTATCAGCCAGACCACGCTGGCTGATACCGCACAGACCCCCTCACCCGTGCAGGAAAAAGTACACACCACGGAGCATGGCACGATTTATGAGTACGCCCTGCCCACGGGACACACCCTTTTTGTTCAGGAAACCCACGATCAACCCATCATCACCATTGATACCTGGGTGAAAACCGGTTCCGTGAATGAAACCCCTGAGATTAACGGCGTATCGCACTTTCTGGAGCACCTGCTTTTCAAGGGCACCCCCTCGCACCCGGCCGGCGATATCGAGCGCATTCTGGAATCCCACGGCGCGGAGTTCAACGCGGCCACCAGCGATGACTACACGCACTATTACATCACCACCGCCACGCCCTATTTTGAGGAGGCGCTGGGCCTGCATGCCGATATGCTACTGAACGCCAGTATTCCCCCGGATGAGTTGCTCCAGGAGCGCAAGGTGGTTCAGGAAGAAATTAACCGCGCCACGGACAACCCCAAACGACAGCTGTTCATCACCCTCTCCAGAGAGATGTACGGGCCTCTCGGCTATGGACTGGACACCCTAGGCCCCAAAGAGAACATCGCCAGCATCCCGCGCGACAAGATTCTGAACTACTACCACTACTGGTATCAACCCAAAAATTTCAACACCATCATCGTCGGCGATGTGGATCATCACCAGGTCCGGGACCTGGTCAGCCGGCTGTTTCCTGCGCCCGCTTTCGCCAAACCGGCAGGGTATACGCCACCCGTGGTGGGCACACCGGCCGGCCTGCGCCAAACCACTGTGCGCACCCTGGAGCGGCCCGGCATTGCCAGCACCTACCTGACCCTCAGCTGGCTGGGACCGTCCATCAAATCGCAGAAAGACATGCTGGCGCTGGATGTGGCCACGCTGGCTCTCGGCAGCGGCGAAAGTTCGCGTCTGTACAAAGCGCTGGTTGAGCAGCCCGAAAAACCGCTGGCCCTGTCGGTCAGCGCCGGCAACATGACCCAGCGCCTGAGCGGCCTGCTGTATGTGGACGCCCAGATACCCAACGCAACGCTGCCCCAGGCCCAGCAGGCCATTGCAGATGTGCTGAAAGAGGCCAAAACCAACGGCATTACCCAGGAAGAACTGGACAAGGCCAAAACCCAAATTCTCAAGGAATTCGTGTTTCTGAACGAAACCACCGAAGGCATCGCCAACACCATGGGCTACAACGTCACCATCGGCAGCCTGAAAGATTACACGGATTATGTCAGCGACATCCAGAAGGTTGGCCTGGCGGAGGTGAAATCCGCCCTGCAGCGCTACCTGGATGACAACCGCGCGCTGGCCATTGAGATGATTCCCCAGGGCACCCTGGCCCCGGATGAACAGACCCGCCAGCTGACCGCCATGATGAAGAACACGGCCCCCGTCCTGTCGGCTCAGAACGAAGAGACTTTGAAAGCGGCGGCAGTCAACGCGGTGGGCGAAAACGGCCTGCCTGTGGAAACCACCACCCTGCCCAACGGCATGCAGCTCATTCTCAAGCCCAACCCCGCTTCGGAGACCGTGGCGCTCAAATTCTTTCTGCCCGGCGGCAAATCCGCAGAGACCATTCCCGGCACCGCCGCGCTGGTCTCCCAGGTGCTCACCCAGGGCACCCGGCACCGGTCCGCCGAAATGATCAGCCATGAGCTGGAATCCCAGGGCATGAGCCTGGATGTGTCCTCTGCCGAGGATTACATCACCGTCAGCGCCAACGCGCTGCACAACGATCTGGCTGAGCTGTTTCTGGTTTTGTCCGATGTGCTGAACAACCCGGCATTTGCCGACGCTGAAATCGCCCGGTGCAAGGAACTCACCCGCCAGGCCATCAAAGCCAGCCGTGAGAACCCCTCCACTGTGGCTTTTGAGAACCTCACACTCTCCATGTATGACCGGCACAACTACGGCAACGTGGGTAAACGCGTCGAGTCGCACCTGAATCAGATCCGCCGCGATGACCTGACGGCGTTTTACAGCACCAACTTCCACCCGGAAAATATGGTGGTGGTTGCCGTGGGCAATTTCAAACCGGAACACCTCAAAACACTGCTGCAAACCAGCTTTTCCGGCGGCCAGAACAGCAATCCCTCAACCCGCGTTGCGGCAACCCGCCCGGCCGAGACTGGTAACAGCAGCACCCCGGTGTTTCATCTGGACAGCCTGAAAAACGCCGGAAAACCCCCGGCCCTGTCTGAAACCGCTGACACAGAATCAGATACAGGCGTGGCCACTCAGGAAAGCACGGTGGCGGAACTGGCCGCCAGTAAAACCGTTCAGGACGCCAAGGAGAATCAGGGCGCCACCTGGATTGCGCAGGGCTGGCTGGCCCCGCCCATCAGCAACCAGCGCGACTACGTGGCCATCAAGGTGCTGAACTCCCTGCTGGGCGGTGGTATGAGCTCCCGTCTGTTTAACGACCTGCGGGAGAAGCAGGGGCTGGCTTATGTGGTGAGCAGTATGTACCCCAGCCGCAAGGATAAAAGCCAGTTTGTGATGTACATCGGCACCGATCCGGTGAATCAGCGTCGCGTACTGGCGGGCTTTAACAACGAGATCCGCCGACTGAAAAATCAGCCGGTGGGCCTGCAGGAGTTACAGGAAGCCAAGGACAAGCTGATTGGCGGCAATGCGCTGGCGCACGAGACCAACGACAGCCAGGCTTTTTACCTGGGCCTGTATCATACGCTGGGGGTTGGCTACCAGTTTGACAAACGCTATCCCGAGCTGATTCAGCAGGTCACGCCGGATGATATTCAACGTGTGGCCCGGCTGTATTTTAGCAGACCACACATCACCTCCATTGTGGCGCCGGGAACATCCTCGGCGGAACAGGCCAAACGCTGACTAGTGGCACTGCACGCCGCTATCGCTGCCGCCGCCGGCATAGCAGATTCCGGTCGAATCCAGGTGGCTGCTGTTGCTGGAGATGTTGGCCTGCTCGCTGATAGGGCTGGCGCCGATTGAAACCACATTCCAGATGGCGTTTTCGACATACTCGCTCATTGAACCGACCTTGCCCACCAGATCGGTCACCACGGTGTTGAGCGCCGGATCATTCAGCGTTCCCGAATCCACCGCATCCTGATAGGCCTGTAAAAAATCCGCCAGGTAACCTTTGGCGTTTGCCGTGGTGGTGGCGTCCGTGAGGGTGCTGGGTACAACCATGTGCCAGCCGAACATCTGGCTGAATTCTTCAGCCGTGTAGGTCACCCCTTCAAACGTAAAAGTCTGGTTGTTAAAATCATTCGCATCCGGGTGGGCGGCCAAAGCGTTTTCCACCAACGCTTCGGCATTGGCCATGCGGTGCCCCAGGTTGGAAAGCTCCTGCAAACGGCTGACCGTTTCCGGATCCGCATTGCCGCTGGCCTGCAGCTGCGCCAGCATGGCATCCAGCTGCGCCAGCATAACATCCGTCGCGCCATTGGCGCCGGTTGTTTCCACGATGTTTGAAATATTGTTGGGGTAATTGGGCATCGTCAGTACCGTGCCGTCCGCCAGAGTCACCGAAACGCTGCCCGGCGCACCGGCAACCGGTGTGACCGGCACCGGGGGTGTCACTGGGCTCACTGTGCCCGGATCGGCCGTTGGCGCCGGTGTGGTTTGTATCGGCACAGACGCCACAACCGGTTTGGGGTTATTCTGCAGGGCGTTGCCAAAAATATCGTTGGTCAGGCCACCCAGCACCGAAAGCACGGGAATGAGCACAATGGCCACCAGGGCCGTGCCCAGAGCCATTTCAGCCAGAGATTGTCCCTTGGATGCCCGCATTGGAAAAGATCCAGATGTACCTTCCACTGCAGGGTATCGACCGGTACGGTCAAAAAGGACAGGAATTGTAAATATACATTTCAGGCACGTTTAAAAACGTGGCATCCTGCCCAGGCGAAAACAGCTGCGGGGAATTCAGCGGGCGAAAGGAAGGGCCTGACTAGGGGTGCAGTTGGGCCAGAACACCCTGCACCGGCACGCGCATCTGGTCCACCGCCATGGTGGTCAGCCCGATACCGCCTTCGGCCATAAAGCCCAGCCACATGGTGGCCAGCACACAGATGGCCACGGTGAGGGCAACCGGGTTCAGCACCATGGAAGACTTCAGGCTGTCGGGTTCAGATTTCAGCTGGGTCACTTCAGGCGAAGGATCCTTAATCATCATCAGGCGGATGATGTTGAGGTAGTAATACAGCGAGATGGTGGAGGTCAGCAGGGCGATTACCACCAGCCAGAGGTGGTTGTGACCCGCCTGCGCCACGGCCTGAAACAGGAAGAACTTCCCGAAAAACCCGGAGGTAACAGGAATGCCGGCCAGCGACAGCAGAAAGAGCGTGAGGGCCAGCACCACAGTGGGTTTTCTCTGCACCAGCCCGGCGTAGGAGGCGATTTCATCGGAACCGGTCCGGTTGCTGATGTGGATCACCAGGGCAAAGGTCCCCAGATTCATAAAGAAATAGGCGATCAGATAATACAGAAGGCTGGCAATACCCGCCGGCGTGAGCACCACCAGACCCAGCAGCATGTACCCGACGTGGGCAATGGTGCTGTAGGCCAGCAGACGCTTGATGTTCGTCTGGCCCAGGGCCACCACGTTGCCAATCACCATGGATAGAACAGCCAGGGCGGAAAGAACGCTACCCCAGCCCGCCAGGTCGGGCATCAGCAGGTACAAAAAGCGAATCACCACTGCAAAGCCCGCCATTTTGGAAACGACCGACAGAAAAGCCGTCATGGGGGTGGGGGCGCCATGGTAAACATCGGGCGTCCACATATGGAACGGCGCCGCCGACAGTTTGAATCCGAATCCGGCCAGAATGGTGACCGCCATCACTGCCAGAATCATAAACGAAGGGTTCACCGTATGAATAACCCGCACAATCTCGGTGTAATTCGTGCTGCCGGTCAGCCCATAGAGCAGCGAGAGACCAAACAGCAGGGAGGCCGTGGCGACGCCGCCATACACCAGGTATTTCAGGGCGGCTTCAGCGCTCAGCCGATCATCGCGCAGGTAGCCCACCATGATGTAGGACGAGATGCTGAGCGTTTCCAGCGACACAAACAGCATGATCAGATCCATGGCGCCCGTGGCCAGCATACCGCCCAGCAGGGCAGCGAGCATCACCACGTAAAACTCACCGCAGACCGTGGTGCGCTTGCGGATATAGGTTCGCGACATTAACAGCACCGCCATGGTCCCCAGCACGAGCAGGGAGCGCATCAGCAGGCTGAAAAAATCCGCCTGGAACATGTTGTAAAACACACTGTAGTTCACCGGGCCGTCGGCATAAATCATGGCCCCCTGCATCACCAGGCACAGCAGGGCAATGACGCAACCGATGACCGCATAGGACCAGGTCTGCTCACGGTTTTCCGGCTTTTTCTCAAACATAATGTGCGCCAGACCGAACAGCAGGGCCGTGGCGATAATGGTTTCGGGCCCCAACAGATAGAGTCGGTGCTGCTCAACAAACATCCCCAGCGGGTTGGCAGAGAAATCCTGGCAGTAGCCCATCGGCAGCATCAGGCCCAGCAGCGTCATTAACGGGGTCAGTAAACGCTTCATCAGTGGTGATCTCCTGAATGGTGGACGGGTAGTTTGGAGGCCCAGACATCGTGAGCCTGCTTCAGCGAACCTTCATCATGCCCCTCTGCCAGCACACGGAACATTGGCTGCACGTAGGCCCGGCTCATGCGGGTCACGGTGGGCTCAAACTGACTGATGAGCGACTGCGGGAAGAAACCGAACAGCAGCACCAGGATGGCCAGCGTGGCCAGAACAAACACCTCACTGGGCGAGGCATCGGGCAAGGACTTCCAGCGTTCCTGCAGGGGGCCGTAAAACAGACGTTTGAGCAGCCAGAGGGTATACGCAGCGCCAATCACCACACCGAGCGCGGAGATCACGGTCAGCGTCTGAATCGACCAGGGCAGAATCAGATTCCAGGCCAGCTGCACCTGGGTGAATGCGCGCGAGATATAGGCGCCGTAAAAAACCAGCGTTTCGCTGGCGAAACTCACCAGCAACGGGAGGCCCAAACTGGCCATCCCCATGAACAGGAAGAAATAGAAGAGAACGGGCGTCTGGGAACCAAAACCGCCGTAGTCTGAAATCAGACGCGAGTGGGTCCGGCGGTAGAGGGTGCCCACACACATAAACAGCGCGGCGCTCACCAGACCATGGGCAAACATCACAAACACGGCGCCGTTAAAGCCGGCGGCGTTCAGCGCGGACAGCCCCAGAAGCACAAAGCCCATGTGGCTCACGCTGCTGTAGGCAATCAGCTTTTTCATGTCTTCCTGCACCAGGGCGACACCGGCCGTGTAGACAATGTTGATGGTGGCGGCCAGTGCGATGTAAGGCACCAGCACTTCAGCAGCGTGCGGGAAAAAGCCGAAGCAGAAACGCAGCAGACCGTAGGAGCCCATCTTCAGCAGAATGCCGGCCAGCAACATGCTGATGGGGGTGGGCGCTTCCACGTGGGCGTCCGGCAGCCAGGTATGAAAAGGCACCATGGGCAGCTTGACGGCAAAGGTGATGAAGAAGGCGATGAAAATCAGGATCTGGCTCCCCATCGGCAGCAGACTGCGGCTGGAAGCCAGGACCGTTTCCACCGAGGAGAAGAGGAAGTAACCGTGCGGCACCAGGCCCGAGGCTTTGGTGGTGAAGTACAGCGCCAGAATGCCGGCAACCAGGAAAACCGAACCAAAGAGCGTGTACAGCACAAACTTCATGGCGGCAAACTCGCGGCGCGGCCCGCCCCAGATGGCGATCAGGAAGTACATCGGGATGAGTTCCAGCTCCCAGAACAGGAAGAAGAGAAACAGATCACGCGCCAGAAACACACCGAGAATCGATGTGGTCAGGATGAAGATCATGGCGTAGTAAAGTTTGACCCGTTTGGCGATGTTGGTCAGGCTGGCCACGGACGCCATTAACATCAGAAAGGTCGTCAGAAACACCAGCGTGGTGCTCAGGCCATCGGTATCCAGGGCGTAATTGATGGAGAGCGAGGGAATCCAGGCGAACAGAACGGGGTGCGGCGTCAGCCAGCCGTTCCAGGCGAGGGTAGAAAACCCGTACAGAATACCGGTGGCCAGAATGGCGAACCGGTGGATATTCCTGCCATTCTCCCCTTCCTTCAGAAAAGGCAGCACCATGGTGAAGACCAGGGGCATGAAGATCAGAATCGAGAGGTAGTGCTGTTCCAGAAAGAGTTTCACGGGCTAAACGCCTCCTTAAAAGGGTCAGATATCCGGTGCAGGGGTTAAAACAGGAAGAAATACATCAACAGAGACAAGGTCACAATGCCGAAGAAGAAGATCGCCACATAAGCCTGAAGTTTACCGGACTGCAGCTGACGCAGGGCCAGACCGGCGCTCATGGTGTTCATCCCGGTGCCGTTGGCAATCCCGTCAATGGCGGAACGATCAAACCAGGCGGAGAATCGGGCGAACACCAGGTAGGCGTCATCCACGAAGCTCTGATAAATCTCGTCGAAGTACCATTTGTGGCTGAAGAGATCGTACAGGGAGGGCGCCCATTTTTCGGCAATGGCCTTGGGAATGGCCTGACCGGCGGTGGTGCCGTAGAAGAACCAGGCGGTGATCAGACCCAGAGCGAACATCAGGGTGGCCAGACCGGAAACCGGGTTCATCAGCTGGCTGAAGGAATGCAGCACATGCCCGGCATGGCCGCCGGCGGGAATGATGTAGGCGGCAAAGGCGGGCATACCCGGCACCAGGCCGGAAAGCAGCAAGCCGATACACAGCGAGGGAACCGCCAGAACCATCAGCGGGACGGTCATCCAGGGATCCTCGTGGTGCACATGCGCAGCGCCCCGGTAGGAACCGGCAAACGTCATGAAGAAGGTGCGGAACATGTAGAAGGCCGTCAGCCCGGCCACGCCCATCAGAATCCAGTAGGCCAGGGCATTGTGCTCGGCGGCGCCTTCCAGAATGCCATCCTTGGAGAAGAAGGCGCTCATCAGGGGGAAGCCGGAAATGGCAGCCGTGCCGATGAGGTAGGTCCAGGCGGTGGCCGGGAGTTTGCCGAACAGACCACCCATGCGACGCATGTCCTGTTCATCCTCGCAGGCGTGAATCACGCTGCCGGAACACAGAAACAGGAGCGCCTTGAAGAAAGCGTGGGTGAAGAGATGGAACAGACCGGCCGTAAAGGCGCCCACACCCATGGCGGCCACCATGTAACCCAGCTGAGACATGGTGGAATAGGCCAGGGCCTTTTTAATATCGGTTTGGGTGAGCGCAATGGTGGCGCCCACCAGGGCGGTCAGCACCCCAATGGTGGTCACCACGCCCATGGCCATTTCAGAGGCTTCAAAAAGCGGGAAGGCGCGGCCAATGAGATATACGCCGGCAGCAACCATGGTGGCCGCGTGAATCAGCGCGCTGATCGGCGTGGGACCTTCCATCGCATCCGGCAGCCAGGTATGCAGGGGAACCTGCGCACTCTTGGCCATCGGCCCCATAAAAATCAGCAGGGCGATTATGCCCAGCCCGCCGGCGCCAATGACCGGCAGCAGCGCACCGGCCACATCGCCCAGGGCGCGGAACGACAGCAGGGCCTGATCCGGATGCGCCATGAGGTAGTTATGCCAGTTCCAGGTGCCGGCGTGGTAGCTGGTAAAGAGCAGAGCCAGAATCCCGACCAGAAAACCGAAATCCCCGACCCGGTTCATCAGAAAGGCCTTGATACAGGCGGCCGCGGCCGAGGGCTTGGTGAACCAGAACCCAATCAGCAGATAGCTGGAAACACCCACCAGCTCCCAGAAGATATAAATCTGGAAGAGGTTGGTGCTGAGCACCAGACCGAGCATCGAGAAGTTGAACAGGGCCAGATAGGCGTAAAACTTGGCGTAGCCTTTATCGTGGCCCATGTAGCCGTTGGTGTAAATCTGAATAAAGAGACTGATGAAGGTCACCACAAACAGCATCATGGCCGTCATGCTGTCCAGCAGGTAACCCACGGATAACTTGAAATCCCCGGCCTGGATCCAGGTGGTGTTGAACTCAATGGGTTTGACGTGGCCGCCCTGGGCAAAAAGCCAGCCCAGCACACCCACGGCATGCAGCAACCCCAGAAACGTGGCGCCAACCGTTAAGGCCATCGCGGTTTTTTTATTGGCCAGAGGACCAGTCGCACCCTCCGGCGCGCGCAGTACCGATGAACGCAGCAGGACAATGAGGATAAACGCTGCCAGCGGGTACAGCGGCACCATCCAGACATTGTGGACATCCATAAACCAGGGCATCGGATTACCTCATTCAATCAATTGAAGGCGCTCTCCCGACCGGAGACCGCCGTTTATCCTTGCAACAGCGCCATATCGTCCACATCCACGGTGGCGCGCAGGCGGTAGAGGGCAATCACAATCGCCAGACCCACCGCTGCCTCGGCCGCAGAGACCGTGAGAACGAAAATAGCAAACACCTGCCCGCTCATATTCTCGGGCTGAACATAATTGTTGAAGGCCACCAGATTAATATTGACGGCATTCAACATCAGTTCCACGCAGATCAGCACACGGATAATATTGCGGCTGGTCATCACACCCAGCAGACCAATCGAAAAAATCAGGCCGGCAACAATCAGGTAGTGTTCCAGTCCAACGTCAGTCAGTAGGTTCATCATCCGGGCAGTCCTGCAACTTCCTTATCAGACTTCTCTTCAGGAGAGTCGGGCAAGGGCTCCCCTTTCAGGTAGGATTCCTCCAGGGCATGCGCGCGTTCAATCGCCTCGCGGGCTTCCTCAGGCACATGGCTGTCGCTGGAGACATTGTATTTGACGCCGCGCATGTCATCACGGCTCTCATCCAGCTCGGTATCGCTGAAACGCTTTTTGGCCAGAACGATGGCGCCCACCATGGCGATCAGCAGCAAGATCGAGGCCAGTTCAAACGGCAGGGCGTAGTTCTGAAAAAGCATATTCCCCAGCATCAGGGTACTGCCGTCGCGATGAATGGCCTGGGCCAGGACCGAGCCGGCAGCCGGGGCGTTATCGGGAAAACCATACTGTACTCCGCGCCAGACCAGGGCGAGGGTGTAGGCGGCAATGATGCCATAGGCCACCAGGACCGGCTTTTTACCCTGACTGGTGAACTGACGGTCTCCCGTAAACATCACGGCAAACAGCAGAATGATGGTCAGACCCACCGCGTAGATAATGACCTGCGCAATGGCCAGAAAATCGGCGTTGTTCAGAACGAAGAAGCCGGCTATTGACATAAACACGACAATGAGCGACAGGGCTGCGTAGACCACGCTGCGGTGAAACACGGTGACCAGCGCACCGCCAACGGCCAGGAGGGCAAAGGCCCAGAAGATCACACTATCCACCAGTTGACCGGTCATTCCTGAATCCTTAGTGTTGCCTGAAACGATACGAGCACTAACTGACGTGCACTTCCAAACCGTGGTGCTTGCGCCACGAATCCGATTCCTCGCCGGAGATGGTGAGAGCGTGCTTGTCGAGCACGAGCGCCTGACGGCTGTAATCCGCCAGTTCAAAATCCGGGAGCATTTTAATGCAATCCACCGGGCAGACTTCCGTGCAATTGCCGCAGAAGATACAGCGCCCCATATCAATCGTGAACTGATCGATGACCGGCTTCTTGTCGGCATCGCGGTGCATTTCAATCTGAATCAGATCGTTGCAGGGACAGACGCGGGCGCATGCCTTGCAGCCCACGCACAGATCCGTGCCGTCCGACTTGGTGAGCAGGCACAGCCGGCCGTGAAAACGGTTACTGAGCTCAGGGAGCACTTCAGGGTACTCCAGCGTAACGGGCGGGCGGAAATAGTGGCTGAGCACGGTGGCCATGCCGCGTCCGATCTCAACCACACCTTCCAGTACCCGGTTGCCTTTCAGCATCTGGGAGTCGCTGGCCGGTTTGGCGCTGAGCGGCTGTTTGTCGCGTACGTCGGTCATCGTCCGATTAGCCTCGCTTCCAGTTTTTTGGACAAGTAACGGCTGGAGAAGATAAAGAATCCGCCAAATGCCAGTACCACGATTGTGCCCCAAGCCAGCAGGTTTTTCAATTCAAGGGGCATATTCCAGCCCACGTGCCAGTATTTCTGCAGGCAGATCACAAAGAGATTCACCAGGGAAAGCGGGATCAGGAATTTCCAGCTGAAGCCCATCAGCTGATCCGGCTTGAGACGCGGTAAAGTGCCGCGCACCCACATGGCGATAAAGATAAAGAGGTAAGTTTTGGCCAGGAACCAGAAAAGCATTTCAATCTGAAGCACCAGGCCGCCGATCTGAGGAATGCCGGTGGCGGCAAGCAGCGCCTTCACCGCAGGCAGTTCCACCAGATAGAAACCAACGGGCGAGAGATACCCCCCTAGGAAGAACGACACCGTGAAACCGCACATGGCGAACAGGGCGGCATACTCGGCCAGAAAGAACAGGGCAAACTTCATACCCGTATACTCGGTGTTGTAACCGCTCACCAGCTCGCTTTCAGCTTCAGGCAGGTCAAAGGGGATGCGGTTCACCTCGGCAATGGCCGAGATCGCAAAGATCACAAAAGAGATGGGTGTGAGCGTGAGGAAAAACCAGTTGGGAATCAGCGTCAGCTCAATACCGGCAAACGGTATGGAGAGACCACCCTGCTGGGCCATCACAATCTCACTGATATTCATGGTGCCGGTGTACAGCACGACAGCCAGCACGGACATCACCAGAGGAATCTCATAGCTGATCGCCTGCGCGGCGCTGCGCATACCGCCAATCAGGGAGTACTTGTTGTTGCTCGCCCAGCCGGCCAGCACCATGCCGATGACTGAGATGGAGGAGAGCGCAAACACAAACAGCGCACCGGCGGGCAGGGCCACGGCCAGCATATGTTCTGTAAAGGGAATCAGCGCCAGAAAGACGAACGTGGGCAGAAAAAAGATAGCCGGGGCAATGGTGAACAGGAATTTATCCTGACCACTGTGCATAATGTCTTCTTTAAAGAGCAGCTTCACGCCATCGGCCAGGGTTTGCAGCAGACCCCACGGGCCCACGCGGTTGGGACCTTTGCGCTGGGTCACCCAGGCGAGCACCTTGCGCTCCATCAGCACCATAAAAATAACGGAGGCCTGCGCCACAACGGCAATCAGAGTGAATAAAATGACAGCCCAGATCAGCAGCAGCACTTCCGGGGGCCACACAATCTGAATATCGCCAAACGGCAGGGCATTCCAGGTGCGGATCAGGGCGTTCAGCAAACTGGGCAGCCACGTCGGGTAAAACGTTTGCAATACAGCAGAATCGTACATCTAGCGATCCACCTCCGGCATAATCACATCGAGGCTTCCGAAAATAGCCATCAGGTCGGGGTACAGGTTGCCAATCATCATCTCGGGGAGAATGGACAAATTGGAGAATGAGGCCCCGCGCCATTTCACACGGTAAGCCATCGGCGATCCGTCGCTGATAATGTAACAGCCCAGAATGCCGCGCGGGGATTCCACAAACGTGGTGGCTTCACCGGCCGGCGGCTTAAAGAGCATCAGGTTCATTTTCTGGCCTTGCGTCAGCCAGTCGGGATTCACCGGTTCCGGTTTTTCCGCCGCCTTTGCAGCATCGGCGGCAGCCGGTTCGCGGCCTTCCTTCTCGGCCACCTTCAGGGCCGCCTGGGCAGCCTTCACTTCGGCCATTCTGGCGTCATATTCTTTCTGAACCGCCTGCACTTTCAATGTGTCGCCGCCCGGAATTTTTTCAATGGCCTGGCGGATAATGCGGAGCGACTCGCGCATTTCGGCCATACGAACCTTGTAACGGTCATACACATCGCCATGCTCGCCGACAGGAACGTCAAACTCAACCTCGTTGTAAACGCTGTAAGGGTTGGTCTTACGCAGATCCAGCGGAATACCCAGCGAGCGAATCACGGGGCCTGTCACGCCATATTTCAGGCACAGCGCCTTGTCAATTTTGCCAATCCCGATGGTACGGTCCATGATGATCGGGTTTTTATTGGCGATGGCCTCGTATTCATCAATCCGCTTCGGAAATTCATCAATAAACGTGCGGACCTTATCCAGCCAGCCCGGCGGCAGGTCGGCATTCACGCCGCCAAAGCGGTAATAGTTGTACATCATCCGTGCACCGGTCAGGTCTTCAAACAGGTTGAACACCTCCTCACGGTCCCGGAAAGCGTAGAAGAACGGGCTGGTGGCGCCCAGATCCAGCAGGAAGGTGCCAAACCACAACAGGTGAGAGGTGATCCGGTTCAGCTCCATGGTGATCATCCGGATGTATTCCACCCGCCTGGGCACCACAAGGTTGGCTATCTTTTCCAGACTCGTGACATACGCGTAATGATCATAAAAGGAGGAAAGGTATTCCACCCGATCGATGGTCGGCTGGTACTGAAAATAGGAGCGGGTTTCCCCCATTTTCTCCTTGGAGCGGTGCAGATAGCCGATCACCGGCTCCATGTCCTTCACCACCTCGCCATTCAGTGTGGTGATTAAACGCAGCACACCGTGCGTGCTGGGATGCTGCGGACCAATATTCACCACTAGGTCATCGGTCTGAAGACCGGGTTCAATATGGACTCCGGGAATCTGGGTTTTGGGCGGGGTGGCAACCATGTCTGTTCCTGTACCTGTGGTTAATCAGTAAGCGGGGTATCCGGCAAAGCCTAGCGCTCGTTCCAGACCAGCCTCGGATCGGTGTTCTTGTAATCCTTGCGCAGCGGAAAACCAACCCAGTCAATGGGCATCAGGATACGGCGCAGATCCTCATGGCCGTCATAGTGGATACCAAACAGGTCATAGGCTTCACGCTCATGCCAGTCAGCCGCATGCCACACCGGCATCAGGCTGGGCGAGTGCGGACCATCCGGTCCTTCCGTGGCGCGGATTTTAAGGATCAGGTATTTGAAGGATTCCACCGAGTACAGCGCGTACACAGAATCCATATGGTCCTTCCAGTCCACGCCGCTGCAGGAAAGCAGGAGATTGAACTGGCAACCCGGGTCATCGCGGAGGAAGCGGGCCACATCCAGCGCCGCGGCCGGGTCCACCCCAATCACTTCCGTACCGTTGGCATCCGTGCCCAGATGGGTCACAGCCAAGCCGGCAGCCGCAATTTTGCGGCCGAATTCACCGGGCTCCACCGGCGGGGCTTCTGGCGCCGACGCCTGTGCGTCAGCTGGCTTGCTGGAGGACTCTTCGCTCATGGCGGTATTTACAGTTTCCTCTGACGAACTCTAAGGACCCGTTCAACTGGAGATCTTCCAGATTGTAACCGGTTTTCTGAACGCCCCAGTGCAGATGCGGCTGACCCTGCTTGGGCAGCAGCACTTCACCCGGCCCCAGTTCCACACGGGGCGTGTGCAGCAGGGCGCGTTTTTTACGATCCACGATGGACTCGGTACGGATTTTCTTCTGCAGCAGAATCAGCGCATCCAGCAACGCCTCGGGGCGCGGCGGGCAACCCGGCACATACACATCCACGGGAATCAGACGGTCCACACCGCGCACCACGGAGTAGGAATCATTCTCGTACATACCGCCGGTCACCGTGCAGGCGCCCATGGCGATACAGTACTTGGGTTCGGGCATCTGCTCGTACAGCTTAATAAGCGCCGGGGCCATTTTATGCGTGATGGTGCCCGCCGTGATAATCAGATCTGACTGACGGGGCGTGGCGCGGAACACTTCCGAACCGAAGCGGGAAATATCAAAGTTTGATGCGCTGGAGGACATCATCTCAATCCCGCAGCACGAGGTGGCGAATGTCATCGGCCAGACGGAATTGGAGCGGGCCCAGTTATAAACCAGATCAATGGAGGTGACGAGAATACCCTGGCTCTCCAGCATGTCATGCAGGGTATCAACGATTTTTTGTCCTAGTGCCATTGTTGCAGTCCTCCCGGTGGAAACGAGATGGCGCTGAATTTACTGCCAGCGCAGCGCGCCCCGTCGCCAAGCATAGACCAATCCCAGAACCAGTACAGCGACGAAGAGAAACATCTCCACAATCGGGAAAATCCCCATCGTGGCGGTCAGCTTGTCAAAGGATACAGCCCAGGGAAAGAGAAATATGGTCTCAATATCAAACAGAATAAAGAGCAATGCATACATGTAAAATTTCACATCAAACTGAACCCGCGAATCCCCGTAAGGGGTCATCCCGGACTCATAGGGCTCTTCCTTGAGTTTGGTTCCGTGTTTCACCTGAAGCACCTGTGAAAGGCCCATCAGAATGAACGGCATGCTGGCAGCAAACAGCAACAGCAGGAACAGCAAGGGATAGCCGGTGAGTTGCATTGCAATCGCTCTCTTTAACGCAGAATTCAGGTACAATGCACCTGACTTCACCCATTTAAAACCAAATCCCGGGTTAGGTCAATGAAAGCGTTTCACGGATCCCCGGTCTCAGCCGGAGGAAAAGTCCGCCGAATCCCCCCAGGCGTGAAAAGCGATTGAACCGGTCTGTGAAAAATAAACCTTTCGCCGACAACTTTGTTTTTCTGTCAACACTCCGATTGATACAAGACGTCCCTATCCTGCAAAGTTCCCGTCACATGAGCCGCCTCACCCTGAAAACCGCCCCCCCGCTGACACGCCTGCTCCGCCCCCTGCTCGCACTCAGCCTGATACTGACCGTGCCCGCATGGGGGATAAACCCAGGATGGGCCCATGACGCCGCCGCACCCGAGGCATTGCTTGCCCCTGCGGAACTTGCAACGGCGAACAACACGGATGAGAGCGATCCTGTGCTGCTGCGCGCCGCTGAATTTATGCGCAAAGGGCAGGGACGGCAGGCCAAAGCAATTTATGAAGCCTATCTGGAAGAACAGCCGCGCTCGCTGACGGCCATGCTGGCGCTGGCGCGGATTGCGCAGCGCGAACATGACTACGCCACCGCGCAGGGCTACCTGGAGCAGGCGCTGCACCTCTATCCCAGCAACCCGGTCACCTCGGCTGAAATTGGTCATCTCTTTCTCAGCTGGTCACAGGATCCCATCCGGCCGCAGGACTTTATGGCCAGAGCCGCCGAACATCTCCGGCAGGCCAGCACCCTCAACCCCAGTGACCCACTGATCCAGGCTTATCAGGGCGAGCTGGCGCTGGCTCAGAACGACACTATTGAAGCTGAGCACGCCCTGCGGCTTGCCCTGGGCAACCCGGCGGCAACCCCGGACATCCGTCGGCAGGCCCACGAAACCCTGGGCCGCTTATACACCCGGCTGGATCAGCGGATGAAGGCCAAATCCGAACTGATGCAGGCCCTGGAACTGGACCCCACGCACCCAATGACGCATTATCTGATCGCCCGGCTCCTGGCCGATGCCGATCACCCGGCTGAAGCCATTCAGCATGCCCTGCAATCCGAACAGTTTGATATTGGCGACATGCCGGCCCGGGACTTACTGCTGGCCAGGCAGTATGAAAAACTGGGCGAACTGGAGAAGGCGGCTGAAGCCTATAAACGTGTGCTGGTTTATGATCCCTACAATGCGGCGAGTCTCAAGTCGCTGGGCGTGCTGTATAACCGTCTGCACCAAACGGAAATCAGCCAGTCTTATTTTTCCCGCGCCATGGTTGCCGACCCGAAGGCCCTGGCGCAGATGACCCTGGAGGCCCAGATTCTCCTGCGCTCCTCCTCGCCGGAGAACAGCCGCCGGTTGTGGGAGGACCTGCTCGCCATTGATCCGGGCAACCCCCAGGCGCAGAATGCTCTGGCCGGGCTGAGCTACCGGCAGTGGCGTAAAGATCAGGGCCAGCAACAACTTCCCGGACTGAGCCGGCCGCTGCCCAGAAGCGAAGCGGACACCGCAGACGCTAAAGCACCCGACAGCGCAGGCGCCGCCCCTTTGCAGACGCTGGATGACAGCACGCCGGCCACCGGCCCTCTGGGCGGACTGACACGGCTGAACGCCGTGAAAAAAACGATCGCCGCACAGGGTTTTTCCATCGAGGTGCTGTCCCGCCTGGAAACCCTGAAGCAGGACCCGGATCCTTTTCTCAGCGGGGAAGCCGCCTACCTGCTGAAGGAGTATGGCGACGCCCATACCCAGCTTGATGCCGTGGACGGCAAAACCATTGAAGAATACGCCCTGATGGCCGACACCCTGCTGCTGGACGGTGAGATTACCTTTGCGCGCGTTTATTATCAGCGTGCGCTGGAATTGCTGCCCATCACGCAAATCCGCCCCGACCCGCGGATTCAGCAGGCGCTGGAAAAAGGTCTGATGCAGCTGCGCATTCAGGAGAACGAGGCCGAGCGGCATCTGCAACTGGGCAACACGTTTTATGAACAGAAAAACCTGACGGCCGCCGCCCGTGAGTATGAAACCGCGCTGGCCATTTACCCGGAGATGGAAACGGCCTGCCTGCGCCTGGGCGATACCTACGAGAAACTCAGGGACAAGGTCCGCGCTTACAAAGCGTACCAGCAGGCCGTGGCGCTGAGACCGGGATTAATGGACAGCGAAGGCTTCGCCCGCAAATTCCGCAAGCTGCAGAAAGCCGCGCAGAAGTCGGCGCCACTCGCCGCCAGCCAGCCAGTGATTGAACCGCCCGAAACTAAGAAGAAACGGTTCTGGATTTTTTAATCTCCCTCCCGCCCACTCAGGAGGAGAGGTTTTACGGCGTTTCTTCTCCCCCTCGCCCCTTGGGGAGAGGGGGTTGGGGGGTGAGGGGTCAATGCGATTTCGGCTTCGGCGGTGGCGTGTGCTGATCATGCCCGTCCAGGGGCGGCTTGAAC
Source organism: Candidatus Melainabacteria bacterium (assembly GCA_050247195.1). GTDB lineage: Bacteria > Cyanobacteriota > Vampirovibrionia > Vampirovibrionales > Vampirovibrionaceae > JBFWUP01. The sequence goes on from JBFWUP010000004.1 coordinate 160,733, forward strand.
TGAATGGGTTTCACCACCGTCGGTGAAACGACGCGGGCTTTGGGCATTTCCACCGTACCGCTGTCATCCATAATTTTTACCGGCGTAAATTCCTCGGAAGGATCATAGGAATCCGACAGCACCAGCGCCTTGGAGCGGATCACCCCGTCATCCTTGAATTCAACCAGTTTCTGCACCGGTGTGGCTCTCTCACTCGGCGTCACGGTATCACTAGCCTTGCGGCTGTAAATAATGATATCCACACGGCGGTTTTTCCGGCGACCCTCCGGCGTGGTGTTGGAAGCCAGCGGCTGGCTGTCACCATAGCCCACCGCCACCAGGCTGGTGGGATGAAAGCCTTTTTTCTTAATCAGATAACGCACCACGGTGCTGGCCCGCGCCGCCGAGAGTTCCCAGTTGGAGGGGTATAGCGCCGAATTGATCGGCTGGTTATCCGTATGGCCTTCAATGTGAATCACGTGGTGTTCATCAAACGGCTTAAGGCGGTCGGCGATGGTATCCAGCATCGCTTCGGATTCTTTCATCAGCACCGCGGTGCCGGGCTGAAAAAGCAGGCGGCTGTCGAAACTGACCTTCAGTCCACGTTCCATCTGAGAGATTTCAATGCCGCGCGCCGGGGTTTCCTCCTCGCCCAGGTTGGGCGCATGGCTGCCGGGGCCGTCACTGCCCTGTGCTTTGGCGGCCGCTTTGTTCTCGGCATTCACTTCCTTATTGATGGCTTCCACATCTTTTTTCAGGTCTTCGTAAACCTCATCCACGCGCTTCACTTCCCCCTCGGTGTAGGTGAGGCTTTCATACTCGCCAATCACCCCGGGGCCGGCGCCCTTCTCCTGACTGATGGGATTTGGGTTTTCGGCCGGAGCGCTTTTACCGCCCAGCACCGATTCAATCCCCGCCAGAATGCTCTGGCTTTTAAAACCAGCCTTAATGCCCTCAGCCATGTCTTTAAACTTGGCGAGATCATTCATGGACAACGCATACAACGCGGTGAAGGTGGCAAACAGCAGGGTGATAAAGTCGGCGTAGGAAACCAGCCACCGTTCCAGGTTTTCATGCTCGGGGTGTTTCTTCTTTTTTGCCATCGCCCCGCGCTCCGCTAACCGCCGGCGCTGTCAGACCCGGGCTTCGCCCCGGGGTCAAACACCTTCAGCTTCTGTTCAATGAAGTTGGGGCTTTCTCCCGCCTGAATGGACAGAATGCCTTCAATCATCATTTCGCGCGCCATAATGGAGACCTTGCGCTTGGCCTTGATTTTACCGCCCATGGGAATACACAGCAGGTTGGCCGCGCCCACACCATACACCGTCGCAACAAACGCAACCGCAATACCGCCCCCCAGTTTACTGGGGTCACTCAGGTTCTGCATAACCACAATCAAACCCAGCACCGCACCAATAATCCCGACAGTCGGTGCAAACCCCCCGGCGGTTTCCCAGAATTTTCCGGCCGCGGTCATGTCCTCTTCAAAAAAGCCCAGCTCGGTCTCCAGCAGATCCCGCAACAGATGCGGGTCTGTGCCGTCGGTCATCAGCTCCAGCCCCTTTTTCAGGAACGGATCATTCAGCGCACCAATATCGCCCTGCAGCGCCAGAATCCCTTCCTTACGGGCCTTGAGGGCCAGCTCCACCATCAGCTTGCGGATCTCGCCCGGTTTTTCGGGGACATCCAGAAACACAACCAGCACGTTGGTCACCGCATTGATGGTGTCGCGCAGACTGCAGTTCAGCAAAACGGCGCCCAGGGTCCCCCCGAACACGATAATCGCGGCCGTGGGCTGCAGAATGGATGAAATCGGCAGACCTTCCAGCATGGCGCCGCCAAACACGGCCGCCAGACCCAACAGGACGCCAATTAAAGAGGTAATATCCACGGAAAGACCTTGCGCTCCAGTCCCTGTATCGTCACAACACCGTGCAACGGCAGGGATATACTTTGTGTTTATTATAGAAGAGCAGGACAATCCCCGTGGGCGCAAAGCCCCATAAACCGGGTAATTGGAGGAGGGTGATCCTCCGGACGGTTGAGTCGTTCAGCAGGGCTTCAGTAGAACCGGCGGGCCAGAGGCGTCAGACGCATCATGGCGGCCCAGAGGAGATCCGCCAGCGGCAGCGCGCCACGCTGCTCCAGGCAGACATCGCAGCGCCCGCAGGGTTGCAGACCCTCGGCGGTCTCGGCCAGCATCGGATCCCGTTCATCCTGAATGTACGCCAGCAGCGACAGAAAACGGCACCGGCGCGAGAGCACCCAGGCGCGCAGGCGTTTCAGCGCCGTGCGGTGGCCCACCGCCTCTGGGCCGGCGCCGGCTTCGTGCAGACTGAGACGGTCCATGGCGTCCCGGTAATCTTCGCGCGTATACAACAACAGCCCGTCCACAAAGGCCTCCTGTCGGCCATAGGCGCGAAACAGCCGGGCGGCCGCTTCTTCCAGACAGACCGGAACCTGCCAGTAGACCATTCCCAGCTTCTCGCCCGGCGCCGCCAGGCTGTGAAAAAGGGCAAACCAGTCCTCGGTGCCACTCACCAGCACCACAGCGCCAGGCTGCCCGCGCGCATGGTCCACGATCTGCGCCTGCTGCTCGCGGGTCTGCTGGGGATGCAGTTTAAACACGGCGGAAAGCCCCTGGCGCTGCAGGGCAATGCTCAGCCGGTCGGCATCGCGGCGCGTGGCGGTTTGAATGACCACCGGAACGGCCCCCGGGGAACCCTGCTGACGATGATTCAGCCAGGCCACCAGCCGGGTGAGTTTCTGATATTCAGTGAGACACCGCGCCACCGTCATACCCGCCAGGTGGGGCATCACCGGGCGGGAGAGCCGCTGCAGGCCGGGCATGGCCATAGCGGTTTTACGGTCCGGGTTGCCCCACAACAGGCTGAGCAGCTCTTTCTGGCGCGCCTGGGGGAGCGGCTGGGTAATCAGCACCAGCGGCGGTTTCTGCTGCAGTTTATGCAGGGCGTTCAGCACGGGCGCATACACGGCAGCCGTTGAGAAATCCGGCAGCAGTCCCTGGGCATCCTCCACCACCACACCGCGCAGCGAGGCATGCACGAGGGCGTTCAGAAAATTCAGCGTGCCGAATACTTTGGGCGTCACGCAAAGCAGACGCACCTGATTGTGATTAATCTGCTGGTAAATATCGCGCTGTTCATGCGGCGTCTGCGACCCGTCCAGAACCGCCATGGCCGGAAAGCGCATGCCCTCATTGCCAAAATGAACCTTCTGGGACTGAACGCGTGACGGGGTGGGGCTGATAACCACCGTGAGCCCTTCGGCCAGCATGGCCGGAAACCCATACAACAGGCGCGCCGGAAAAGAGAGCGGCAGTCCCGCCATCACCCAGTGCCCGCGCTGCACCGCTTCCAGCAGACGCTGCTGCATTAATTGAGGCATGGCTGCCGCCGGCGCGTTTTGCGCCTGGGCGGGGTTGTCTTGTCCGGATAGCGTGTTAAGCACCGTGTTTGCCGACTTTCTGCCGTTTGCGGTATCGTGGTGAGGACCTCACCATTCTATTTTAGTTCTTTTTCCACGGAGAGACAGCCTGCCGTCATGCCCTCTGCCCAGAAGTCTGCTGAAAACAGCCTGATTCCCCTCCCTGCCGCCGGGCAACCCCTGCAGGGATCGCTCGTCATGCCCGGCGATAAATCCGTCAGCCACCGTGCCCTGATGCTGGCAGGCATCACGCCGGGCTGCAGTCCCATTCATGGCCTGGCTCCCAATGCCGATGTGCTTGCCACACAGGCCTGTATGGCTGCCCTGGGCGCTCATATTGAAACCGAGGCCGGGAACATTCGTCTGCGCGTGACCGGCGCCCGGCCGCTGCAACCACCTTCAGCCCTGCTGGACGCCCAGAACGCGGGCACCTGTATCCGTCTGCTGTCAGGCATTCTGGCGGCCCAACCCTTTACCACCACCATCGGCGGGGATGACAGTCTCTCCAGACGCCCCATGGGGCGGATTATCGAGCCTCTCAGCCGGATGGGCGCCGGGATTACGGCCCGGGAGGGTGGTCTGGCCCCGCTAACCATTGAGCCAGCCCACCAAGGCCTCCATGGTATTGATTACACCCTGCCGGTCGCTTCGGCACAGGTGAAATCAGCCATTCTGCTGGCCGGTCTGTTTGCCCCGGAGCCCACCACCGTGCGGGAGCCGGTGGCCAGCCGCGACCACACCGAGCGGCTGTTTGAGGCCCTGGGGCTGGATATTACGGTAGCAACCACACCGGAAGGCCGGGCCATTACGCTTGCCGGCAACCAGGCCGACCGCCTTCAGCCCATGAAGTACGACATCCCCGGCGATTTCTCCTCGGCCGCCTTCTTTCTGGTGGCCGCCGCCTGCCTGCCGGGCTCAGAAGTCACCCTGAGTCACGTGGGTCTCAATGTGTTCCGGACCGGTCTGCTCCAGGCGCTGCAATCCGTCGGCGCTGAGATCACCGTGACCAACGAACGCCTTGCCTGCGGTGAACCGGTGGGGGATCTGGTCGTCCGGGGCTCGCGGCTGCGCGGCGACATTACGCTGAATGAACCCGACCTGCCGGCGCTCATTGATGAAATACCCATACTCGCCGTGGCGGCGTATTACCTGCAGGGCACCCTGACGGTGCGCGGCGCAGCCGAACTGCGCAAAAAGGAGTCGGACCGGATTGAGGCCATCCGGACGGAATTTGAGAAACTGGGCATTCCGGTCACGGTCTTTGAGGATGGTCTGTCCATCACCGGCAGGCCGGAAACGCCGATTGATCCCCCCGGGACCGCGCTGGCCGCCTGGCACGATCACCGCATCGCCATGGCGCTGCACGTGATGAACGTGATTGAAGCCGGCCGCCATGGCGCCGGCCTGTGGCCGATGCAGGGGCGGGAATGGATGTCGGTTTCATACCCACAGTTTGATCAGGCGCTGGCCAGCCTGTACACTCAATAATATGACGGCGCCAGACACTAAAACAGACATCTCCACAGACGCCGCCAGAGCCGCCGCCCGGGAACGCTGCAAACACACGCAGCTGACCAATGCCAATCTGGGCTGGCGCAATAAACTGGCGCAATGGCTGTTCTCGCTGATTCTGAGAATCTGGTTTGAATGCCGGTACCGGCTGATTGTGCGGGGCCGGGCGAACCTGCCGGCCAAACCCGTTCTGTTTGTCGCCAACCACACCTCCAGCGTGGATCCCCCCCTGCTGTCGGCCCTGCTTTTTTTCCGGCCCATCTCCTACCTGGCCAAGCGGGAGCTCTTTGAAAGTTCGCCCTGGGGTTTGTTTTTTTTCAAGAGCATTGCCGCCGTGGCCGTGGACCGCGAAAAACTCGACGTCTCCACCATCAAATCGGCCATTACTGTGATGAAACATGGTGAGTGGTCGCTGGGGATTTTTCCGGAGGGAACCCGTCAGCCGCTGACGGAAGACGGCCGCACCGTGGTTGGTCCGCTGAAGGCGGGCGCTGCGTTTCTGGCGCGGGCCACCCGGGCGGATATTGTTCCGGTGGCCATTGTGCGTATGCCCAGGCCGGCGCGCGGCCGTCCGGCCATTCATGTGCTCATCGGCGAGTCTTTTTCTTATTCGGATGACACGGATGCCACCATGGCCGATATCCGTCGTCATCTGGAAACACTGGTCAGTCAGGCCAGCGCGCGGGATTTTGCCGACCGGAAACGTTAAGCGGCTGCTTCAAGAATAGCCTTCTGCTAGCACGAACCGGGGTTTGCGGGTTTTACTAAAGCACGGATAGTTTTTCCGGACCGGAAAGCAAAACAGAAGCAATATTAACGATATCGGTTACACCGATCCCAAGAATCACAAGGATATCTCACCGTCATGGGCGTCACACCCGGCATCAGCTCCACCGCCATCCCGGCCGCCAGTCCGGCGCTGCCGACGGCTGGCCTGCCTGATGCCGGCAATGGGACCGTACAGACCCCCACAGTCTTTGACCAGTTTCAGAAAGCGCGCATCCAGGCAGACAATCCCGTGCATGGCTTCAGACTGCTCAAAAACACGCTCAGCCACCCGGTTCAGACCCTGCAGGCGATCCGGCATCTCAAAAAGAATGCTGCACCGGGTGAGAGCCTGGCGAACCGCGTCCAGATGTACCAGAACCTTTATGCCGGTGTGGGGCATACGGCGCGCAAACAGCTCAGGCTGTTGCTGCGTGACGGCATACTGGCCAACCACCGCACCGATGACGGCCATTCCACGCTTTATCACCTCAACACCATTCTGAGTACGCCACGCGCCAGGGGCTTCAGCAACCAGACCCTGACCGAGGAAACCATCCGCCTGCTGAACACCCCGTATGTGGTCTCCCAGAAGTTCACACCCCTCTCCGAGAACATCGCCCGCCAGATGCTCATGCTGCGGAACAACCCGGAGCAGATGCTGAACCGTAATAACAGCGGCCCCGGCACGCCGCTGACCTGGGAGGACATTCAGGGCGTTCAGAGCGCCACGTGCGTTTCCTCCAGCATGACCTTTTACATGGCCGAGAAACTGCCCGGCGAATTCACCCGCCACATTGCCGAACTCACCAGCCCGATGCAGGCTTTTTATGAAAAGGTGTCCCTGAGCGATCTCTCGCCGGAGGATCCCCAGAAAGCCTATCAGATTCTGGCTGAGAACCAGATTCAGTACCGGCCCTCCGGCCCCGGGGAACTGTGGGTTAAAGTGGAGCTGCCCCAGGCAGGCCTGTTGCGGGCCGTTAACAGCAACCGCCGCCCGGTGGCGCTGAATGACGCCCAGGGAACGCAGACCGGCGTGGAAGCCGCCTATCAGTTCGCCCTGACCTACCTCGGCACCCGCACGTATGATCCCGCCGTGGACCTGCGGACCGTGGCGCCCGGCGTACAGAGCAAAGGGCTGCAGGAAGGCGAAAAAGCACGCGTGGAAACGATTGTGAAAGACAGCGGCCCCATTCAGTCGGTCTCCCCGATGGTGGTGGGCGGTGACCCCACCGACCCGGACACTGAACGCGGTAACGCCCCGCACTTGTTCGGCTACAGCCGCACTTACGAGCAAACCATCAATGATATTCTTGCATCCCTGAAATACAACGCCGACCAGGCAGCCCGCGAAGGCCAGGCCAAACAGGAGCCGGTCACCGTGGGCATTATCTACACCACCGAAGACGGCATCATTGACTCCTCGACCGGACACGAGGTCACCATTACCGCCGTGGCCCCGCCGGATCCGCAGACCGGCGATATCCGCTTTGAAGTGGTGGATTCCGATGACAACAGACCCCTGCCGGTGCTGATGACGGCCCGCGAACTGATTCCCCAGATTCACCACATGGGCCTGCCGCTGGCCATTGCCCAGAAAGCCAACCAGGAAATCGCCGCCCTGAATAACCCGCTCATCCCCGATGAGAGTGACGCCCAGCGCTTCGACAACCTTCCCCTGGCCCCGTTACCGCCGGAGAACGCCACCAGCAGCCAGGCGGCCGTAACGGCCGCACCCGGCAATCAGGCCACCGCACAACCGCTGGCTCAGCCCGTCATGCCGGCCACTGCATCCACCCAGCCGCCGGCCGCTCCCCCGGCAATGGACTGGGTTCCGGTACCGGTCGGTACGCCGGGTTCCTATGCCACGCCTTTCAGCCTGCCGCAAACAGGCTATCCGCCCGTAAATCCGTTTGTCGCAGCCTGAGCTGACTCCGCCTGCAGCCGGCTATTTTAAGCCCGGCTGAAGACTGCCCGGGCGCGTGATCAGCGAATTGCGATCCAGTGCGTTGTTTTCATCGCGCTCACCGTCATCCAGTAGATTTTTTTTGTGCTCGTTGCCGGCGCCCACTTCCGAGAGGTTGGTGATCTGCTGCAGCAGTTGCGGGGAGAAGCCCGGCATGGAGGGCATGACCATCGCCCCGTTGGCTTCGGCGGGCATGGCCATCTGCAGCGCGTTCACACTGGTGCGCTGCCCCATCGGATTCATCAGATCCAGCTGCTGGGCATTGGCCACGGTTCTCAGATCCACCAGGGGATTCACATCGGCCACCGGGTGACCTTCCCCATCCATACGGGGCGGAACAATCTCAGCCCGGTCATAGGCAATGGCATCCACATAGAGGATATGCCCGGCCCAGTCCTGCTCATCGGGCAGGGTAATGGAGAGTTCAGCCACCCCTTTCTCATTGGCCACACCCACCACCTGTTCATATTCAGGTCCCACACGCAGCGGTATGCGGGCGCTTTGCTCACTGGCCAGCACCAGACCGGACGGTTCGGGCGAGAGAAACACCAGCACCTGCTGACCCGGATTGGCGCGGGCCACAAATTTGTTCTCCTGCCCCAGTACCAGGCGGGTGGGCAGATACAGATTGGCCGAGCGGATCAGGAGGCGGTTCAGCCGGCTTCTGGGGGCCGATGGGGTCTCAGCGGTCGCATCTTCCACCGGCAGTGTTTCATCCGTCACGCCGTCATCGGCGCCGGAGAAGTCTTCGGCCCAGGTCAGGGGCAGCATCACAATACCGGCTGTCAGCAACCCAACCAGCAGGCCGGTGGCCATCACCGCCTGGCGGGTGGTACTCTCCAGCATCAGTCCCAATCGTATCATCGCATTCAAGTCCCGGGTCATCGTGCACCCCTTCATTGTAACCAACACAGCCGAAGAACGCCAAGCTGCCAGACGACAGCGCCGTTAATTTGTTCGTTCCGCCGCGGCTGCCCCTTGGAAATGCCGGTATTTCGCAGTATGCTGTCGCCGTTCCCGTCCAAACCCCCGGTGTTATTTATGGCATTTCTGATCACGATTCTTCACATTCTTCAGATTGTTTCGGCTGTCCTGCTGATCATTCTGGTGCTGCTGCATTCCCCCAAGGGCGATGGCCTGGGTTCCATCGGCGGGGCGGCCCATTTGTTTTCCAGCCAGAAAGGCGCAGAAGCGGCGCTGAATAAAGTAACCGCCTATGTGGCCGGGGTTTTTATACTCAGTTCCTTCATTCTGGGGTATTACATTTAATCCCGGTCTCCGGCTTTCCGGCACAGTGTGTTTCCGGGAACGCAATCGGGCGCGTTTTTCGGGTTTAATTCCATCAAACGGATATCCGCTCATCGGACACCGTGATTCCAAAGGATATACTCCAGGAAAAATTCCTGCCCAGGATTAAGCCCGGCTGACGCTTACCATGCTGAAAAAAATGCTCCGTTTTCTCCAACAGGCCCTGCTGTGGCTGCCCTGCTGGCTGGTCACGCGTTTTCAGAGCAGTCCCAACCGCCAGTTCCGCCGAATCGGGTTGCTGAACATGGGAGGCTTGGGTGATTACATGATGTTTTATCCCGTCGCGCGGGCCGTCCGGCTGATCTATCCCCAGGCGGAACTGGTGATGATTTCGGCGCCCAACTACGCCGCGGTGGCCGATCTGTTTCCCGAAATTGACGAGATGCTGCTACTGAGCAAAGCGGAATGCGCGCTGGGTAACCTGGTGCAGCAACTGCGCCTGCTGGAACTGGATGCCCTGATCGTCAACCACGACTTTCAGATTCCCCTGATGACGCTGTCTCTGGCCTTGGTGGCCTCGGGCATCCCCTTCCGTCTGGGGTGCCAGCGCAACCCGCTCCGCAGCGCCTGTCTCACCATCACCCAGCCCAGCCACCCACCCGCCGCACAACACGATTACATGCTGAGTATTTTTTACACACTGGCCCAAACCTTCGCGCGCGCAACCGGCCGCCCAATCCCGGCCGACCCGCTCCCCTTATTCAGCCGGACTATCTCTGACGACCGCGCCCCACAAAACAAGACCCTGCCCGCCGACCTGCCGGCGCCCGGCGGCAACCCCAGAATCCTGATTCACCCCGGCACCAGCAAAAGCAGCAAGGATGAGCACTGGACCAAGTCCTGGCCGCCCTCATGCTGGGCAGCACTGTGCGGACAACTGTGTGAAACCCACCCCGGCGCCACGATTATGCTGACCGGCGGGCCGGATGACACAGCGGAGATCGCTGCGATTGAACAGCACCTCCGGCAACTGCCGGAAACAATTCAGGCGCGCATTCACAACATCAACGGTCAGTTTCCTGCAACCACCCAGCTGCGGGACCTGCTGGCCGCCAGCGATCTGTTTATCGGCTGTGACTCCTTTGCGATGCACCTGGCGCTTCATGTAAACACCCCCACCGTGGCCATTTTCGCACTCACGGACGAACGCCGCTTTCTCCCCCCGTCGCCGGAAAACGTGGCCGTGGCCACCGTCAGCGACCTGCCCTGCCGTCCGTGTGTTCCCCACCAGCGCAGCACCGCGTGCGAGCACCCCGTCTGCCTGAATGTCCCGGTGGAGACAGTGGCTTCCAAAGCCAACGCATTGCTCCGGGCAGTCTAATCCTGTTCGCCGCCGGAGGCGGTGTCAGACCGGGACCGGTTCACTGCGTTCCGCCTCCAGGGCATCCAGCCGGGTGCGGATCGTCTTCATGTCCTGCCAGGTCCACCACTTGGGGCTGTATTTCTCGCGGGACTGATTGCGCAACAGATAAGAGGGATGAAAAATGGGCATGGCCACCGCCCCGTGAAAAGGGGTTTCAAACCACTGGCCGCGCAGCTTGGTGATTCCGCTGGGTATGCCCAGAACGGCTTTCATGGCCGTTGCGCCGGCCAGCAGGATAATACGGGGACGGATCAGATCAATCTGCGCCTGCAGATAGGGCTGACAGGCGGCCAGTTCGTCCTGTTCCGGGGCGCGGTTTCCCGGCGGGCGGCACTTCACCGTGTTGCAGATGTAAATATCGCGCTGCCGGTCAATGCTGACAGACGCCAGAATCTGTGTCAGCAGTTGCCCGGCCTTGCCCACAAAAGGAATACCCGTCTCATCCTCCTGCTGACCCGGCCCTTCGCCAATCAGCATCAAAGGCGCCTGCGGGTTTCCGTCTGAAAAGACGGAACAGCTTCGTCCTGAATGCAGAGGACAGCGGGTACAGGCAGCCGCCTCAGCGGCCACGGCAGACAGGGACTCCTGCAGGGTTGGCAACGTCATCCCAGCGCCTCCTCACGCCAAACAACACCCTGAGATCCTATCACAGACAGGCGGCAGACCCTGACCACAACCTCTCCTCCAAACAGAGGAGAAGCGCTGTAAGCCCTCGCCCGGTCAGGAAAGTCGGGATACAATAAGGGGTCCCTCAACCGTCAGGCGATTTTTATGAAACTCATTCAGGGCGAAGCCAAACACCATCTGCCTGAAGATCCGGCCCGGCGGCGGCAGTATTTTCAGAAGCTGTTGCGCCGGGCGTGGGTATTCCTTTCCTCGGTGAACGGCCTGACCATTGTGGTGGGCGCCGGTCTCTTCCTGATGCTGTGGCTGTTTCTCAGTTCGTTTTATCTCAACGAAGCCAAATACATTGACGCTGACGGTAAAAGCATAGATAACTATTACGCCAAACGCACACTCAGCGTGGTGGATGAGACGGAAACCATGCGCAAGCGGGATCGCGCCCGCCAGAACGTCGCCCTGATCTATAAAAATCCGGCCCCTCTGAACAAGGCCATGCTGCAAAGCGCGCACCGGCTGATTCAGGATGTGGGGAACCTCACCAAACCCGAGGAAAACGTCAGCCAGAGTGACCGGGATGACAACCTGAAAACCTTTCAGGACATGTTTGGAAATGACCCCCAGGGCAAGTTTCTGTTCGACAAGCTGGTCGCCAAAAAATACGGGCAGGATTACTGGTCCAAAATCCGGATGATCACCGATGAAACGGCCCAGAAAATTCTGAAACCCGGCCTGGGACTCAATGACTATCTGGAGCGCCGTAAATCCATCATCCGCAAGGCCCTGCCGGCTTACGGCCTCACCTCCCTGGATCGCGAACTGGTGGCCACCATCCTGGATCAGACGATTCAGCCCAACCAGGTGGTGGATGAAGACGCCATGACCATTGCCCGTAAAGCCGCAGCCGATGCCATCCTGCCGATTCAGCGCGTGTACAACAAGGGCGAAAAAATCATCGGCAAGTCCGAGCCGGTGACGGCCCTGCAAAAGGCGGCGCTGGAGAAATCCGGCAAAAATGTGATGGGCAAAAACTGGTCAGCCTGCCTGGGCATTCTCTTTATCACCGCCATTTTCACCGTGGCGCTGATGGGCTACATCTACAACTTTGAGAACCAGCAGTACTTCCGGCCCAGTTACGTGCTGCTCATTGGCACCATGATTCTCATCACTGTGGGTTTGTTTGAACTCCTGCTTCAGCAGCACATGTTTGAAGCCATCCCGGTCTACGCCTTCCCGCTGGCCACCCTGGCGCTCACGGCGAGCATCTTTTCGCATCACCGGATCTCCATTGTCACCACGTTGCTGGTGGGCTTTCTGCTGGCCCTGACGCTGGACATCGACTTTTATTCCTTCGGTATTTTGCTGTTCGGCAGCATGATCGGCCTGTATGTTCTCAGCCGGCAGATCAACGCTTCCGACCGCGGCCAGCTGATGTTCGCCGGCCTCTATATCGGCATGACCAATATCGTGATGATCATCGCCATTCACTACCTGGGATCCGCCTCCATCATCAACTACCCCTGGCAGGACCTACGGGTTTCCATGGCATGGGGCTTTTTCAGCGGGTTTCTCTCCGGGGTGTTGACTCTGGGCATCCTCCCCCTGCTGGAACTGGCGTTCCGCCTGCCCACCCCCTTCACGCTGATGGAACTGGCCAACCATGACACCCCCCTGCTGAAACGCATGCAGTTTGAAGCGCCCGGTACCTTTCATCACAGCCTGATGATGGCCAGTCTGGCCGAAGCCGCCGCCGAAGCGATTGGCGCCAATCCGCTGCTGACCCGCGTGGGCTGCCTGTATCACGATATCGGCAAGATGAAACGACCCCTGTTTTTCGTGGAGAATCAGGCGTACTTTGGCGCCGAGAACCCACACGACAAACTCACCCCGCGCCTGAGCAAAATGGTCATCACGGCCCACCCGCGCGACAGCCTGGAACTGGCCCGTCAGTATAAAATTCCCCTGGTGGTGCAGAAGTTTATGACCGAACACCATGGCACCATGACGGCCGGTTATTTTTACAACAAGGCCTGCCAGGAAGAAGGCGCCGAGAACGTCAACAAGTCCCAGTTCCGTTATTCCGGCCCCAAGCCCAACATCAAGGAAACCGCCATCGCCATGCTGGCGGATGCCTGCGAGTCGGCTGTGCGTTCCATGAAGAACCCCACCGTGCCGCAGATCGAGGAACGCATCGACAAGATGATTCAGCAGCGCGTGGAAGACGGCCAGTTTGATGAGTGCCCCATCACCTTCCGGGATATGACCCTCATCCGCGAAACATTCCTGCGGGTTCTGCGCGGTATTCAGCACAACCGGATTGAATACCAGCAAAGCATCATGCGCGATCTCGGACGCAACATGCAGCAGCGCCAGTCCCCGGAGGACACGGCTAAAATTCAGGCCATGCTGGATGAAGTGAAACGCTCTGCCCAGTCCGGTTCGGAAGAGCCCCCCACCAAGGCCGGATAATCTGTATCGAAGGAACCCCCATCATGCTGGATGAACTGACTGATATCTGTGTGTACAACGAAGCGCCTTTTCAGTGGAGCCTGTATGCCAGCCCGATGGCCGGCAAAAAGCACAGCGAACTGATTCAGCAGCTGCAACCCCGGCTGAGAAAACTCCTCACCGGTCTGATTGTCGTGCTTTCCGAACACGAACCCCAGGCCATGCGGGCCCTGCTGGACTGCCACACGGAAGACACGCTGGCCATGTGCCTGGATCTCGACATCACCCTGATCACCGATGAAGAGATGCGGGCCCTGAACAAGGAGCACCGGGGCAAGGATGAAAGCACGGATGTGCTTTCTTTTCCGCTGTTTGAAGATCCCGCCAAAGAAATCGGCGCGCTGATCAGCCTGCCCTTCCTCACCCTGGGCAGCATCATGGTGTCACTCGACTGGGCGCTGGCCCACTGGCAGACCGACGAAACCACTTCCGATCTGCCGGCCTACCTTCTGGAGCGGATCGCGCATGGCTGTCTACATGTTCTGGGCATTCATCACGATACCCAGGAAGATTACGAGCGCGTGAAGTCTTTGCAGGCCAATATTCTCCAGTTTGCTTAACCCCATTAATCCCACGGGATCGTCGCCCATGCTGCCTAAAGTCAGTTCGCCCAGCACCCTGCACAGTTTCCGGTATGCGTGGTGGGGTATTCAGACGGTGTTCGCCACGCAGCGCAACTTCCGCACGCATCTGGTCATCGGCAGCCTGGTGATTGCGGCAGGACTGCTTTTTCAGGTCACCCGCACGGAATGGTGTCTTCTGCTGCTGTGCATCGGGGCCATGCTGACCACCGAGGTGCTCAACACCGCGATTGAATTTCTGGTGGACGCCCTGACCCTGGGACAGAAGGAAGAGGCGGCCAAAATCGTCAAAGATTCCGCCGCGGCCGCCTGCCTGATAACGGCCGTGTTCTGCACGCTGGTGGGCGTTCTGGTTTTCTGGCCGTATATTCTGCAATAAACCAAAAAAAAAGGGCTACTTGGTGTAGCCCATCGCCTTAATTGTTGGTTTATTGAAAGGGGTCAGAAAAATTCTCTATGCGTTCCGGCGCTCGAAAGAGTCGGACATGTTCTGGTGAGCCATCCGGAAGCCAGCGTCCGCTGCCGGGCTCATTGAAATTGTGAACATGGGGGCTGTTGCGCCGGCAAAAACGGGTTTGATGGCATCAAAACGGGTATTTGGTAGTGCGGCATGTACAAACATGGCAGTCACCTTTATCTTCTTTCCTGTATTCTTCCTAACCGGGTGCAGTAGTGTCATTCGTACACTTTCATTGTGTATATTAAACACTAACCCAGCGGCCGTCAAGGGGGTGGCCGGAAGATTGAAAAATCTTTACATTGCCTTAATGTAAGGTATAACGGGCTTTTGGCCCGAATGACACCATGGTCGGCGCGGCGGGCGTACCCCCGGCGGAAAGCCTAGAGCCCCATAAAGTCCGGTCCGGCGCCCTGCTCCGTTGGGCGCACCAGCAGGTTCTGCTCGGGACACACCAGCTCACAGGTACGGCACTGAACGCAGTTTTCCAGAGACATCCCGTGCCGTCTGGCCGAACCGGCGATTTCATCAATACGGTGCACTTCGGCGGTGCAATCCGAGACACAGGGGGTCTCACGCCCCAGGTCTTCATACCGGGCTATGCAGGCCACGCAGGTTTCCGCACTGAACTCGTCAATATGACGACTGCCCTCATGGTACTGGGGATCCGCGTAAAAAACGGCGTCCGGTCTGGAAATCAGCGTGCCTTCGTCCACCAGATGCTTTTCCAGCGGGAATTTCAGGCGGAAGTCCGGCACAATGTGGGTATAATCCGGCTCATAGCGAATGGTGCCGATATCCTCTTTCCCGCTCATCAGGGTGTGCAGGCGCAGGGCATCTTTCAGCGCGGTGACGGGGTTGTGTTTCAGCCCGATGCGGATAAACCCGGCGATCGGCCCGGCGCCGTCCACGCCCTTCACCATCTGGGGCACGTATTTTTGCAGCAGGCGCGGATTCTCCTGCCAGGCATACCGGAAGTAACGTCCCGCCTGCAACTCCTCACCCACAAAGGAATGCATGACCCGGTGCTGGTAATCAGCCAGGGTCGCCTTGCCCGTGTCGTCTTTTCTGAGGGCTTCCAGCACGACTTCGGCGGCCTGGTAGCCGGTTTCCATGGCTTTGTCCACCCCGGAAAGCCCGCTGATATCCAGCACGCCCAGGGCATCTCCCAGTAACAGGGCGCCATCCACCTGAAACTGCTTGGGCAGGCTGAAAAAGCCGCCTTCGGGCAGCACGGCGGCGCCGTACTTCAGCAGTTTGCCGCCACTGATCAGCCCCTGCACCCAGGGATGTTTTTTAAAGGCCTGCAGTTGCGCCTGTGGATTCAGATTGGGGTTGCGGCTGTCCAGTGAGGCAATCAGGCCAATCGTGAGCCGGCTGTTTTTCATGCCGTAGACAAAGCCGCCGCCAAAGGTGCCATCCACCAGCGGAAAGCCCATGGTGTGCCAGACGTGACCCTCGAAATCCTTGCTGGTTTTCAGCTCCCACACCTCTTTAACGCCCACCGACCAGATTTGCGGGTTGGTGCGCAGGTGGCATTTTTCAATAATCTGGCGCGAGACGAAGCCTTTATCGCCAAAGCAGGTCACCTTGGCGTACAAGTTGTCCTCATCCGGCGAGCCGGTGGCTTCCTCCACAATCTGCACGCCCACCACACGGTCGCCCTCAAACACCACCCGGTGCGCAGAGAAACCCGGCAGCATTTCCAGGTGAATGTTCTCAGCCGCCTCAATTTTGGCCATCAGGCGTTCATACAGCCACACCACCACGTGGCTGAGGGTCAGCACCCAGTAGCCTTCTTTTTTCAGGCCGGGCGGCAGCAGGGCGTTGGGCACGGTCCATTTGCCGTGCTGGCCCAGCAACATAAAGTGGCTGTGCGCCACCACGCCCTCGGTGGGAAAATCCGTCGATTCGATATCGGGAAACAGTTTTTTAAGCACGCGTGGATTGGAAACCGCACCGCTGACAATGTTGGCGCCCACATGCCGGCCCTTCTCCAGCATGGCCATCGTCAAAGGCACGTTCTGCTCACAGGCGAGATCCACCAGGCGATGGGCCAGCACGAGACTGCTGGGACTGGCGCCCACCAGCAGGACATCAAATTCCATGCGATCATCGCTCATGCCGGGTATCCACTCCCCTGTCTGAAATTGTCATTCCCGCGAACGCGGGAATCCAGTAAACGGCGTCAGTAGACTTCCACGTGCCAGCGGTTCTGGGCTTTCAGGTCGGCCAGGAAGGCGTTCCAGTCAATCCCCTGGGTCCGGGCTGCTTTTTCCAGGCCTTCCATCACGCCGGGCTCCATACCCCGCAGACCGCAGATAAACAGGTAGGTTCCCGGCTGCTGCAGCAGGTTAAAAATGGTTTCAGCGCGTTCCTGCAGACGGTGCTGCACGTACATGCGGCCACCCTCGGCGTTCTGTTCTTCACGGCTGAAGGCGGTGACCAGGTTGAAGGTTTCGCCCTGGGATTGCTGCCAGGCAGTCAGTTCGTCTTCGTAGAGAAAATCCTTGCGGGTCTGCGCACCAAAGAAAAGCCAGGTCTGGCCTTTTTCACTGGCGCGGCGCTCGTAGCGGGTTTTCAGGAAGGCGCGGAATGGCGCAATGCCGGTGCCGGTGGCCACCATAATCAGGTTGACGTTGGGCTCACTGGGCAGCAGGAAAGATTTACCGACCGGGCCGGTGATGTTCACCGTGTCGCCGGGTTTGGCGTTACAGAGAAAGCCGGAGCAGACGCCGGGCGGGTGGCCTTCGGACAGGGCGCGCTTCACACAGATGGTGACGGTCTTGCCCTGGCCGTCATCGCCGCAGCCGGGCGAGGCAATGGAATACAGGCGCAGTTTGTGGGGCTTGCCGTTGGCATCCTCACCCGGGGGCAGCACGCCCACACTCTGGCCGTCCAGGTAGCGGAAATCGCTGCCGCTGATATCCAGCACGATGTGGCGCACTTCGTTGGCGGAATCCGGAGCGCAGAGGCCGCGGGTTTCCAGCACCGTGGCGGCAAAAGGCGCGCCGGGCTTATAAATATTGGAGGGAATGTCGGTCAGGGTGTGGCTGGCGCTCATCGGTTCTCTCTCACTCTCCACGCTGGGCTGTAACGGTCACGGCCGTCTCCCGATTATACCGTCCCAAGGCGGTTCTGGCGAACCGCCCCCGGCCAAGATCCCCCGGATTGTCTAGGTCAAACTTGTCAGCAATCCACCTTCAGTGCATGATGGCGTATGCGTATTCGCAATTGAAGGGTTTCCAAATGAACATCCCCGTCTTCACGCCGGGCGTACTGCCATGGCCACGCACACACTCCGCTCGATCCGTCACTTTCGGTTACGGCAATGGGAATGGGGATGAGACGGAACTTGACGAAAAAATGAGAAGATTTACCCGCAGTGTGGTTAACGAGGCACCGATTCCCCCCCGAGCTGCCAGAACTGGAAGCAGGGGAGAATGACAGTTAACAGACACCGAGACTTTCGCACAACACCCAGCCTGATAAAATGTGATCGGCTTACGCAATTGTGAGATCGCCCGATGAAACTCTCTTTTGGAATTCAACCACCCGCGCGTCTAGGCAGCGAAATGGATCGCGTTTTAGCCGAAGCCCTGGGCACCGGTCCAGCAGCAGACAGAGCTAACCAAATTCTGGATGCTGTTGAGAAGCAGCGTGTCGCCATGGCTGCAGAACTTGAGGCGCGACGGCAGCGGCAACGCTAAACCCTTTTGCCTTTTGTGGCGCTTTCCCCTAGGATGAAAGGGTATGGGAGGATTCGGGAAAGTGAACGCCGCACGACGCACTTTGGGTCTTGGCCTGCTGCTGATTCTCAGCGGGGCGCTGCTGAGCGGCTGTGAACTGCCGGAGGCGCTACACCCGGTGGCGCAGACCGTGAAAAGCTGGCTGCCCGGCAGCGCAGCCAAGCCCACAGGAAAAGAAACCGCCAGCGCCGGCGGCGTCAAAACCAGCATCGCCAGCCCGCCTTACATCCCCGAACTGCCTGCCGAAGAGCCGGTGGATGACGCCCTGGATCCGGAATTCTACGATGCCGACCTGGAACACATTTTGCTGGAAGGCGGCCCCACAGAGGACGACCCCACCGCCGAACAGGACACGATGACACCAGGCACCCAACCCAACCCCAACGGCGAGGCCACCTTTCAGGACAGCTCGCTCGACAGCCACCGCGTCAGCGGGGCAGGCAGCGCCCCGGTGAATATTCTGCGGCAAAACCCGCTGGCCGGCGAGGAACCCATCCTTCCTTCGCAGCAGCGACGCCTGCAGCAACAACGCGCCGCTGCCCGGGCGGCGGCCGAGAAAGCCTCCGCCCCGGCCGCCTTGCCGACGCCGGGTGCGGCTGCTAATATGACCAGCAACAAGACACCGCATTGAGACAAGGACGACCGCCCCATGAGCGACACCCCTGAATCCACCGCCACCATTGACAAGCCTGCCGCCCCCGCTGCGGAAAAAACCATTCCTTTCAGCGTGGATGCCCTGCAAAACTGCACCGCCCGGTTTACGCGCCAGGGCTGGGATCGCTTTCTTGAAATGGAAACCGATCTGGAAAAAATTCAGAGCGTGCCCATGCGCTTTGCCGTGGAAGCCCGCAGTGTGGAAGGCGCCGAAGAACTGCACAAGCTGTATGTGGAATCCGGCGTGAAAGAAATCAGCCGCAAAGACAAACTCGTGTCCCTCACCGGCACCTTCGCCGACTTGCAGCAGCACGTGAAGCACCCCGAAGTGCTGATGGTGGACGCCATCCGGATTTAGTTTGAACCCCTCACCCGGTCACGCCTGCGGCGTGCCCACCCTCTCCCCAAGGGGCGAGGGTTTTCGGAGGGCCACTACTCGCCCCATTCTCTGGCAGAGCAATGGGGCTTTTTTGCGACAAAAAAAACTAATCTCCGGGTGAATATTCAGGCGGGTTTGTGAGTGCCCGGATTGACCAAAGGGTCAATCTTTCCAAAAACCCCTTCCCCCCGTGGCCAGTGTGGATAGAATAAAACATGTCACCCCGCTGCAAGGCGAGCAGACAGGACAACCCCCCAAGGAGCCAGATGCGCTCAACCGAATGCGGAACAAAAGTCCTCGATGCGAACCCCACAGAAAGGTGATGACGAAACCCCACCCGGTTTCGTGCGGAACGGAGAGACGCTCCGTTGATCCCAGGACAATCCCCCCAGGAGCCAGACGCGCTCAACCGATTGTGGAAACAAGTCCCTGAGAGAAACAAAGCATCCATCCCTTCCAACCCGATCCAATTCATGTCTCGAACAATGAATCGGCGAGTATAGGAGATAAAAACTTGAAAAAGAAAATCGCAATGATGATGGCTCTGGCCGCTGTCGGCGCACAGGTCGGCATTGCCGCCTTCGCTGAAAACACGGCCGACATCCTTCTGACCCCCGTAAAGATGACCACCTCCGCCATTGGCGGTGGCGTGGGCGCTGTGTACGGCGGGTTCCGCGGCATCGGTGAAATGGAACAGACCGCGTTCAAAAACCGTGAAGGTCTGCACCCCAATCTGCTGATGTGGCCGGTGGATGCTGCCACTGCCGTGATTGTCGCCCCGGTGGGCTTCATCAAGGGCGTTCCCTTCGGTGTGAAAGACGGCATGACCGCCGGCTGGAACATGTGGGATGGTGGCAGTTCCTCCTCAGAAACTGCGGACTAAACCTCCCGGGAGATCTTCCCGGAACGAACCAAAACCCGCCATGGCGCCATGGCGGGTTTTTGGTTTTATAACGAAAGCCGACGAGTCATTGCGAGGCCCCGCAGGGGCCGCGCCAATCTCTGAAAACACCAAATAAGATTGCCGCGTCGGACTCCGGACTCCCCGCAATGACAAAAATAAAAACTGCTTCCCCTTTTGTAAATATGCGTTTACAATAAGGTGCACCGACACACAAACGGTTCGGTCAGTTTCCCCGGTGTGAGAATCAGCATCCAACCTCCCCGAGGGGAGTGAGAGATTCAGGAGAGTACAGTGTTGAAACGCGTTGTGATCATGGGCCTGATGGCCGCCATGGTGGTTGCGCAGTCCGGCGTGGTTTCCTACGCCAGTGACAGCGCAGCCAAAACCGTGGTCAAGTTTCCCTTCCGCGTCATCACCGGTGCGGCCGGCGTCGGTGTCGGCACCGTAGCCGGCGGCATTAACGGCATTGTGGAAACTGAAAAAGAATTCTCCGAAAAAACATTTGGTCGCGCCGATGACAATCCGTTGTGGATTCCCGTGGGCATTGTCGGCAGCGCCGTGGCCGTGCCGGTCGGTTTTCTGATGGGCGCCCCCAAAGGCATGGTGGAGTGGGGCCGCAAAGGCTACCAGGTTTGGGACGGGATGTAACCGCAATCCCCCGGCGCAAAGCATAGAGAGTTTTATTCCAAGAGGTTTTTATTCCCCCTTCAATTGAAATCCCTTTTACTGGTTTCCAGTGATCGGGATTTTTCTTTTTTTCTGCCCCCTCTTCCCTAACCCCTCTCCCCAAGGCGAGAAGAGAAAAGGATTAAAACACGTCCCCCGCCCTTCAGGGGGTGGGTGGCTGAGGCCATGCCGAAGCCGCGTGAGGGTGGCGATTTTTACTCAGCCTGGCCACCAGCATGATAGGAATCAGACTCAGCAGGTAGAGCGCCGCCATGGCCAGCGCCACAATCAGCATGGTCACGGGATCCTGGGACGGGGTGAGAATGGCCGAGGCCACGGCGATACCCACCACAATCTGACGCCACTGACTGATCAGCTGTTGTTCGGTGACCAGGCCGGTCAGAGACAGCAGAAACAACACCATCGGCAGCTCAAACATCACGCCGGTCATCACCAGCATCATCAGGCAGAGATCCACATACTGCGCAATGCTGATCTGGTTGGCGGCCACCTGCTGGCCAAAATCCAGCAGAAACATCAGGGTGGATGGCACCACAATCCAGCCGGCAAACCACACGCCCAACGCAAACAACGCACTGCCGGCCACCAGAATCCAGCGCAAGATCTGGCGCTCACGCCCCATCAGCCCCGGCTGCACAAAGGCCAGCAACTGGTAAAGCAGAATAGGAGACGCCAGCGCACAACCGGCATACAATGCCAGCCGCACGCTCACCATCAGCACCTCTCCCGGCGTCAGTTGAATGAAGGTGACCGGCAGCGGGGACATGCCCTTCAGCAGGTTGATCATCGGCACCGACCAGACAAACCCAGCCAGCACGGTCAGAGACACCGTGGCCAGGGAAACCAGAATCCGGCGGCGGAGCTCTCCCAGGTGATCCTGCAGTGTCTGAGGGGGGTAGGGGGTCATGCCCGTAATCCTTCGCCACACAGCGCCGCCATCAGTATCGAGCCGCTCACCGCCACGTTCAGCGATTCCACCCGGCGGCTCACCGGAATCGTCACACTGTTCACGCGCGGATGCTGTAGCCAGCGCTCCCGCAGGCCGGCGCCTTCATTGCCCAGCAACAGTATCCATGGCTTCTGGTGCGTCACCGTGCGGTAATCACGCGCGTTCTTGTCGCCCACAGCCGCCACCAGGCGCCAGTCATCCGAAAGACCGTCCAGTGAGGCGTCCGTCACACTCAGCACCGGCAGGGTAAACACCGCGCCGGCCGAAGCGCGGATCACTTTGGGATTCCAGGCATCCACCGATCCCGGACCCAGCAGCACGCCGCTCAGGCCAAAGGCGGCGGCGGAACGAATCAGCGTCCCTGCATTGCCGGGATCCTGAACGCCATCGAGATAAACCCACCGGGCCGTTTCAACGGGCACAAGTGTCTGCCAGCTTTCGGCAGGCGCCGGCGGCTTTTTAAACACCGCCACGCAGGTGGGCGGCGAGTCCGTGGTGCCCAGTCTGGCCAGAATCTTTTCAGTCACCACAGCGCATTCCACACCCATCAGCAAAGCCGGCGGCAGGTGATCACTGGAAAAATCCGCGGCGGCAAAAAACTGAAGACCGATCAGGCCCGACTCAAACGCCTGCTGAATGGCATGGGGGCCTTCCACCAGAATCTGTTCCTGGGCGTCGCGCCCTTTGCGCGTATGCAGCAGGGAGACCGCGCGTATCGTTCCATTCTGCGGGCTTGAAATGGTCATGCGGGCGCCGCCTCGGTAGGCTGATTGGCATGCAGGGACTGGAAGGAAACAGCAATCTCAAACGTCCGCGCACATGGAAAATCCAGCTGCACAGTATAATCCAGCAGTTTGAGGCGTTGCCGGATGAGCGCAAGACCGGTGTGCATTGCCTCGCTCAGAGCCGCAACGGATGGCAACTGACCGGGATGCTGCGCGCGCAAAGCGGTGCGCACTGTGGACTGATACAGCCAGTCATCCGCCAGACGGGTGGCCAGCATCTCGCGGTAGCGATCGATCTGAAACGTTTCGGCCTGCTCGGCCATCCGCCGCGTCAGCAGCATGGCCAGCGCCGTACCCACACTGTTGCCCGGCGTGTTCCAGCCGGCATAGCCGTACAAACCGTCCCAGTCCATCCCGCGCGACAGTAATAAGGTCATCAGGGCCGGATCACCGCCATTGGCATAGGCAATGTCGGCCAGCGCCACCGGCCTGCCACAGGCAAACGCGGCTTCCAGCGTTTCCAGCACCGCCAGGTGCTGCGCAGGCTGAATCGCTGCATGCCCGGCCTCGGGATCCTGCGGGTCACTCACCGCTGCTGCGCAATGATCGCCCTGGGGACCCAGAGGACCGGTGGGCGTATGCACCACCAGCCAGCTATCGGCGGAATCCGCATTGTCTGCCAGCACAGCGCCACAGGCGGTTATCTGCTGTTCAATCAATGTGGCGATGGGGATGCCGTCAAAACGGGCCATCACCTGCCCCCCTGCCTCATGGCTGTAAACCGGCCACACCGTCAACGGGCGATCCAGCGTATGCATCCACACGCGCGTCAGCAGAGTGCAGGCCACTTCATCGGCGCCGGTCTGTAAACGGACGAAATCTGATAAACCGCGCTCTCCGGCTTCCTGTATCAGTGCGTGGGCTTCCTGCACGTTCAGGCCGAATTCCCCCGTGTCATCCTGACAAAACACAAGCGCATGCAAGGCATCGTTCGCCAGCCGGTCCAGATACCCCCGGTTCAGCGCATGGTTACGCGCACGGCGCGTTTTAAAATCCGCCAGCACCTCCGGCGGAATCTGAGTAACCCATTCAATCGGTTCCCGGCCATCCCGGTGACACTGCTCTGAAAAGCGGTACAGGGCTTCGCCCCAGGTTGCCCAGTATTCAGGCTCTTCACCGGCGTCATTATAATGAGGGATCCGCATGATGGCTGAGAACCCGAAAACCGGAACGCCCCGCCCGGCAAGCGGATTCAGACAGGCATCCACCCGGCGGTTCAGTTCCTCCGGGGATTCATTCCCCACGCGCGAGGCAATCAAGCCGCCATAAGCCAGGGCATCCAGAGACAGGATAAGCGGCGTGCCGTCGGTGCATTCACTGAGCAGCCACTCTGTCAGTGCATCCACGGGCCCCGGGGTTTTCAGGTGACCCAGCAGATGGCCGGGCGCCACCCCCAAGGGAAAGCCGGCCATGGCGGCCAGCTGCACAGGCAGCGTGCGACAGACCGGGCGGTTATCCAGCGGCACCAGCAGGGGGGCGGGCAGAGACTGTGGAGAGAGGACCATACCGACCATTGTAATACGGAGGCGGCTGGCCCCAAACCCCATTCACCGGTACAATAAAACGGATGAACCTGTATGACCTGCACTGGCCACTGCCGGGGCGTCCACCGGTGATACCCACCTTTCTGGTCTGGCAAGGCAGCGGCCTGGCCAAATCGTGGGATCGTTGGTTTGCACGGAACCGCGAAAGCCTCGGCATCGCCCTGATCCGCATTCTGTGCGGCCTGTATTTCTTCAGCAACGGCTGGGAGAAATATCATCAGGTGGATTTCGCCCTGACCCTGCCCAGCGTTTTTGATGGCTGGGCGGATCAGAACCCGTTTTTTCTGGTTGAGGATCTGCTGAAGTTTGTGGCGGCCCCGCAGAGCCGATGGCTGGCGCCCCTGCTCGTCAATATGGAGCTGGCGCTGGGCGGTATGATGATGGCCGGACTGCTGATGCGCTGGGTGCCGAAGCTGGCGCTGGTATGGGCTATCGGTTATTACCTGGCCACACAGCACCTTTCGGTGATGCACCACTTTCTCACCATCGGGCTGATGGGGGTGACCCTGGCCCTGCTGTGGATGGATGCCGGGCATCACTTTGGCCTGGATCAGCTGATGGATGAAGTGAAGGCGTTTATCCGTGCGCGGCGTGAGGACCCCGACCTGCAGCCCCGAAAACGCAAGCGCAGCAGCAACAGCAAACCGGTTCGCCGCACCGGCAGCAGCCGGTTTCAACCCGTGGCAACGGCAGACAGCCGCGATCTGATCGACAGCCTGAAGAAGGCCAAAAAAGCGTCACGCAAAGTCATCCCGCTCGCCGTGGCGGATTACGACCCCTACACCAGTGAAGAAGACGCCGATGACGATGATGAGGATGACGACTGATCCGTCAGCCATTCCTGACGGAACGCTGCGGGGTCGTGTGATTCATCAATTAAACGCCAGCTGGGTAACGGCGCGTACAAAGCCGCATCAGTCCACGGCGCCGAAGCGCCGGAGCGGATGACCACAAGATGCTTCTGGGCGCGGGTGATGGCTACGTAAAACAGGCGCCGCGCTTCGGCCAGAGCCCGGGGTTTTTTCCAGATCATCCGGTAGACCTGGTGTTTGAGTGAGGCGATCTGATCCGGTTTGTGGATCATCATGCCAAAGCCCGGCCGGCCAGGGTCCTGGGGATCAAAGGTGGCCACCCCGGTATCGGGACGCACAAAAACTTTCTCAGTGGCCGCCACCATCACCACCGGGAATTCCAGTCCCTTGGCCGCATGGATGGTCATCAGCTGCACGGCGTTTTCGTCGCGCAGCGGGTTGTCCACCGGCAATTCCAGGCTGGCGTCGGCCTGGTACTCGGCAATCAGCGCCAGCACCTCGGGGATGCTCACCGGCGTATGGCGACCTTCCCGCAGGCTCTCCTGCACACTGAGAATCAGACCATCCGCCATCGTCAGCAGGGCATCCACGCGCTTCTGCGCATCTTCATCCAACGCCGCCGGGCAACGTTCCTTCAGCCAGGCCAGCAGGGGCTGCACCAGGCCATGCGGCGCGGGCCGCTCACGCACTTGCTGCTTGGCGTTCAATGCCGAGGTCAGCCGTTCCGATAAACCCGCCAGCGCCGGGTGAGCAGAACAAAGCGCCAGCAGGCGTTGACCCAACCGCGCATCGCGTCCGGCAGTTTCACCCTCCTCATCCGCCAAAGGCGTCAGCCATTGCCGCAGCGTGGCCTGATCCAGGACAGGTTGGAGCACCGTAGTCCACGCCAGCCGGTCCCCGGGGCGGTCAATAAGTGTGAGTAGCGCCAGCGCCTGCTGCACCACAGGCTCGGCAAAAAAGCCCACGTGTTTGGCGCGCACAGCCGGAATACCGGCCGCTGACAGGTGGCGCTGTATGGTCCCCAGTTTCTGGTGCGAGGTGGCCAGTATCGCCATCGCGCGCCATGGGTAAAACCGGCTGGCCTCCTGTGCCGCATGCGCCAGACAGCGGGCTTCGCTGGTTTGCTGTTCAGCCATTGGCGCCTCGCCGGCCAGGCTGACCCAGGTGACCGGTGGCAGGGGAAGCGCCTCAAAATCACGGCCAGACTGGAGCGTCTGACGGTCATCGTTGCCGGTGAGTTCCGCCGTCAGCCGGTTCACCCCGCTGAGAATATCCCCGTGTGTCCGGTAATTGGTCTGCAGAGAGACAGTCAGGGGATCGGCGCCCTGCACGATCCGTTGCATGTTTTCCGGCTGGGCGAACCGAAATCCATAGATCGATTGTTTGAGATCGCCCACCACCGTCAGGTTCGCTGCACCCGGGCGCATCAGCCGCTGCAGCAGCATCAGCTGGCTGTGGCTGGAATCCTGGAATTCATCGACGATGATGCCTTCAAACCGCCCACGCCATTGCTGTTCCACCGCCGGTTCTGACAGCAGCGTATCCAGCGCGCCGTTGATCAGATCATCAAAGTCGCATGCATTCTGCTGATGCAGCGTTGCCTGGTAATGCGCATACACAGCAGCCAGCATGTCCGTCACGCCCTGCTCCCCAGCCAGCTGCCGGCGCCAGAGCAGTTCATCCGGCGCCTGAGGAATCAGGACCCGTTTTTTGCCGCGACCTTCGCCCCGCAGCATAGCTGTCGCCAGTGGCTTCACCGGCTCGGCCCATTCCGTGGCGGAAAGACCCTCGCGTTTACCGGCTTTGCGTTCGGCGCTGGCGACCGCTTCGCTCAGAGGATCCCAGCCGGCATCAGACCAGGCGGTAAGGTGTTGCCGCCATGCAGCAATGTGCGCCTGCATCACCTCAGCAGGGTCCGAGTGCGTCTCAGCAAAAGCCGGCAGCGCCAGCAGATGCGTCGTCCAGTCCGCGCTCTGCCTCAGGGCGGTCTGGCGAAAAGCAGAAGGCGACAAACCGGCCGACTTGATCTGCTGAATAATTGCATACAGCCAGTCGGCAGAGACCATCGCACGCACATCCACACCCGGTACCACACGCAAACGGGCAGCCGACAGAAGATGCGGGTCCAGATCGTTCAGCCCAAACCGGTCAAAAACCGCCACGCTTTCGCCGGCCAGTTCACCGGCGCAAAGCCGTTCCACCAGCCGGCGGAACAGCAGGCGCTGCTGCAGGGAATCCAGCACCCGGAAATCGGGCTGCCGGCGCTGATTGTTCTGCGCGCGCAGCAGCCGCGTGGCCAGCTGGTGAAAGGTGCCAACCCAGTGACCACCCAAAGGCTCCGCGGGGTCCCGCCCGGGCTGGAAAGAATCCTGCAGCGGTGTGCCGGACAGGGTGGTCTGCATGGTTGCGGCAATGCGCGTCACCATTTCGCATGCAGCCGCTTCCGTAAAGGTCACCACCAGCAGGTGGGCGGCCGGGTCGGTAAAACCGCGCTGGTGCAAATGTTCAAACAGGCGCACATAGCGCCGGGCGATTACTTCGGTTTTGCCGGTGCCTGCCCCGGCAATCACCTGCAGCGGGCGGTCCAGCCCGGCGCTGACAGCCGCCTGCTGCGCCGCATTGAGTGCGTGGACGGCCGGGGTGCGTGTTTCTGTCGTCATGCGTTCTCTTCCGTTTCCATCAGGCCCGCCATGGCCGGCCCCTCACAGATGGCGGCATAGGCGCACCGCGCGCACGCCGGACCGGGCCGGATGGCAAAATGGGTCGCCTGCCCAAGGGGCTGTATAATGCGTTCGCGGATTTCTTCAGTCAGCGCCGGCATCGCGTCCGCCAGCACACTGGCTTCCACGCTCAGTTCAATGGCCCCCTGATCGGGATTAGAAGCAAAAGCCGGCCGGATCAGCTGAATACTCAGATCGCGCAGCGGCCCGCCGGCCCTGAACGCGGCAAGCGTGTCGCTCTGTTGAAAAGCCAGCCAGTAAAGGGGCAGCTGGTAATCCACCGGATAAGCGCTGTTCAGCCGTTCGTCAAATCCCGCCGTGTCCTGCAGTGGGGTCAGCAGCCGGGTGAGAAACTGTGCGCGGCACGTTTCCGGTTTGGTGGCGAAAACGCCGGAACCGAATCGCTTGTAATCCACAATGTGCCAGTGGCCCGCCTCATCCTGTATCAGGGCGTCAATATACCCGCTCAGCACCACGGGATGATCCTGGGTTGACCAGAAAGGCGCCGGCATTTCAAAACCCGCTTCCGCCACAATCTGCCGGGGCTGGCCATACCGTGCAAAATACCCCCTGGCCGCCATGTCACTCACAGCCGCCAGAGTTTCTTCTGCAAAGGCCGCCCAGCCCAACGGACCGAGGGGGGCCATCAGCTTCCAGTCAGCTTCTTTCAGGCCACAGGCCACCACATGGGCCTGCCGCGCCGGGTCATCGGCCAGGGTTTCCAGTGGAACGAAAATCCGCTCAATCTGCTGCTGCAGCCGGGCTGCATGGTAGCCAAGCTCTGGATTCCCGGGCTCGTAAGTGGTATTCAGCCATTCCAGCAGCCGGTGCACCAGAAGCCCCAGAGACAGGGCGGGCTGACCGGGTGGCGGCAGAAACAAAACCTGACGGTAATAAAACAGGCGCGGGCAGATCATGTAATTTTTCAGAGCCGCGTTGCTCAGGCGCAGCGTATCTCCCGGTGGGAAAACCGGCGCCAGAATCGGTGCGTTGTCCGGTACTGCTGCTGCCGAGGTCATTATCCCCACCCCATCCGCCTGTATTCTGGTTGCCGGGTGTGGCCATGCGTTGATCCACCGCGCCGACTGACCGATAATACCCCAAACAACCCACCGGTTAACCGGTGGCAGGAACCCCGAGAGGCAGCATGACGGTTTCATCACCCACGCCGATTCAGTCTTCCGCCATTCCGGCGACAGGCAGCGCCGACGTCTTTTTCGAGCCCGTCCGCCCGCTGCTTCAGTCGGTGCGGGAGAGCCTGGTGGCTGTGGTGCCGCCGGCTTCGCAGGTGCTGGCGCAAACGGTCAACCAGTCGCTCACCAGTGGCGGAAAATATCTGCGCCCGGCCGTGGTGCTGCTGCTGGGCATGGCCACGCGCGCTGACGCACAACCCGAGCAACCGGCCACGCCGGCGCATCCACTGGTCAGCGTCGCGGCCGTGGCCGAAATGATCCACATTGCCACCCTCCTCCATGATGATGTGCTGGATCAGTCCGATCTGCGGCGCGGCCAGCCCACCGTGCGCGCGACGCTGGGCAATAAAATCTCCGTTCTCAGTGGCGATTACCTGCTGGCCCAGGCCAGCCTGAAACTCTCCAAACTGGGCAGTACACGCCTGGTCGCCATCTACGCCCAGGTACTCTCGGATCTCTGTGACGGCGAGGTGACGCAGATGACCACCAGCTTTCAGCTCCGCCCGGATCAGCTGGAAGCCGCCTGGGCCCAGTACCGCCTGAAAACCCGCTGCAAAACCGCCAGCCTGTTTGCCGCCGCCGGCGAATCGGCCGGGGTGGTGAACGCCCTGAAAGAAACCGACATTCAGGCCCTGCGGCGTTACGGCGAGCACTTCGGCATGGCGTTCCAGATCGTCGATGATCTGCTGGATTATACGGCCAGCGCCGAACAGATGGGCAAGCCCGTGTTTGACGATGTGCGCAACGGTCTGCTGAATGCCCCCGTACTGCTGATGCTGGAGGCGCTGGCCGATGACCCGGCGGCCCGGGCCGATGCGGTGCTGGCCATTACATCCCTGTTTCAGCAGGAAGGCGGCCCCGCAGAAGGCCTGCTGAATGAGACAGACGCCATTACCCGCCTGCAGCGTCACCTGGCGGCAACCCGGGCTCTGGAAAGCACGCGCCAGCTGGCTGAACAGGCGGTAGACAATGCGCTGGCCGAGCTGGACTTTGTGGCGGAAAGCCCCTACAAAACCGCCCTCACCGCGTTAACCCGTTTTATCACCTGCCGGCTGGCCTGACATTTATTCAATTGCCCCATCAAACGGCCGATACGGGATCCGAGTGCGCACACCCACCCGACAGTGCGCGACAAGGAGACCGGCCATGCACGATCTGGCGTCAAAAGTTCCCCAGGATTTTGACAATAACACTGCTCCCATTGAGGTGGAAATTCTCACCAAGGATTACGAGATACAGGGCCTGGTCCACGTATCCCGCGAGGTGCGTGAGCGCCGCCGGCTGAGCGAGCTCCTGAACGATACCCGCCGCCGGTTTATCGCCGTGACCGATGCCCGCCTGATTGCCCGCAACGGCCCGGCCACGCCCCGCTATTACAGTTTTGTGCAGCTCCACGTCGATACCATTCTGATGATTCACCCGTCCATGGAGTCCATGGCCCGCGAGGTGACCTACGGCGAAGACGAGCAGAACCGGTTTGAAGAGCTGCGCGGCAAAATGAACCAGCCCCGGCCTGGCGTCAACGCCCCCGGTGAGGAAGATCCTGCCTGAGAAACTGCCTGGCGCTCCCGCCTGACGCCTGACAGCCTCTGTGATAGACTGTGCGGCATACCGTCCGGTTTACCGTGGAAAAGGACAGGCTCTCACTGTGGCTGCGCTGACGTTTCAGGATCTCGTTCAGACCCTCAACCGCTTCTGGGCGGATCAGGGCTGTATCATCCAGTTCCCTTACGATCTGGAAAAAGGCGCCAGCACCATGAACCCGGCCACCTTTCTGCGGGTGCTGGGACCGGAACCCTGGAACATGGCCTGCGTGGATCCCTGCCGCCGGCCCACGGATGGCCGCTACGGAGAAAACCCCAACCGGCTGCAGCATTACTTTCAGTACCAGGTCATCATGAAGCCGTCTCCCACGGATATTCAGGACCGGTATCTGAAAAGTCTGGAACAGCTGGGTATTGTGCTGGCGGATCACGACATCCGTTTTGTTGAGGACAACTGGGAATCTCCCACTCTCGGCGCCTGGGGCGTCGGCTGGGAAGTCTGGCTGGATGGCATGGAGATCACGCAGTTCACCTATTTTCAGCAGGCCGGCGGCGTGGATATGGATATCATTCCCGTCGAAATCACCTACGGGTGCGAACGGATCGCTATGTACCTGCAGAACGTCGACAGCGTTTACGATCTGCAGTGGAACGATCAGCTGACCTATGGCGATATATACCTGCAGAATGAACGGGAACAGTCCACCTACAATTTTGAAGTCTCCACGCCCGAGCGGTTGCTGAATCTCTTTGACACGTATTACGCCGAGGTGGAAACCCTGGTGGCGAAGGAACTCGTACTGCCCGCTTATGATTACGTCCTGAAATGCTCGCACACCTTCAACCTGCTGGATGCGCGCGGCGTCATCAGCAAGGATGAACGCACAAACTACATCCTGAGAATCCGCCGGCTTGCCGAAGCGGTGGCCAGGCTCTACGTGGCGCAGCGCGAAGCCATGGGCCATCCGCTTCTCAAACAGCAGAACGGCTCCAAAGCCTGACAATTTCGGCCACACAGGGTACAATAGGCCAACGAGGTTTGCGTGGCCGGTAGGCCACACGAGGGTGCGCAGGTATGACCCCACTGTTATCGTTGTTTGCGGACTGGTCTCCGGCCCTGCTGGGCTGGGTGGCCACCAGTATTGCGCTGGTTGTGGCGGAAATTTTCACCGTCGGGTTTTTCTTCTTCTTTTTTGCCGTCGGCGCAGCGGCCGCCGCCATCAGCACCTTTCTCACCAGCAGCTGGGTGATCCACACCGTCATCTTCATTGTGGTGTCGGCCGTCAGTCTGTTTTACGCCCGGCCGATCCTGAGGCAGAGCTTTAACATCACCGACCAGCCGCAGCACCGGTCCAACGTGGATGCCCTGACCGGTGAGCGGATTCTCGTTCTGGAAACGGTCACCCGCTACGGCGGCAAGGTGCGCCTGATGCACACCGGCGAGGTCTGGACCGCCTACCGGCCCGACGGCGAGGAGGATCTGCCCGAGGGATCGGAAGCGTGCGTCTTCCGGGTGGACGGCGCCAAGCTGGTGATTACCCGGCAGGTTTAACGGTCTCTGCTTTCACAATGCTTTAACGGAAAGGTAAACACCATGGAATTCTTCGGATCATTTTTTCTCTTCATTATCATTGCCCTTGGCGTTATTGCCGCCAACACCCTCAAAATTGTCCGGCAGTCCACCGTCGGCGTGGTGGAACGTCTGGGACAGTTTCAGAATGTCCGCAACGCCGGTCTGACCATGCTCATTCCGTTCATAGACACGATGACCACGGTGGATATGCGCGAACAGGTGGTCTCACTGCCCTCCCAGCCGGTGATTACACGCGACAACGTGACCATGAACATTGACGCCGTGATTTACTTTCAGGTCACCGATCCCTTCCGGGCGACCTATGAAATTTCAAACCTGGTGAACGCCGTGGAAAAACTGGCCCTCACCACCATCCGCAACGTCATTGGTGAAATGAACCTCGATGAAACCCTCTCCAGCCGCGATGACATCAACAACAAACTGCAGATTGTGCTGGATGAGGCCACCGGCAAATGGGGACTGAAAGTAAACCGCGTGGAAATGAAGGACATTAACCCCCCGCGTGATATTGAAGAAGCGATGCAGAAACAGATGCGCGCCGAGCGGGAAAAACGGGCCATCATTCTCCTGGCCGAGGGGGAGAAGGAGTCTAAAATCCGCTCTGCCGAAGGAGAAAAACAATCCCAGATTCTTCAGGCCGAAGGGAAACGAGAAGCCCAGATCCGGGAAGCCGAAGGCCATGCCCAGGCGATCCGGCTGGTGCAGGAGGCTGAAGCTGATATGACCCGCACCGTGTTTGCCGCCATCAATGAATCCCATCCTTCCAAGGAGCTGCTGCAGCTGAAATACCTGGAGGCCTTGCAGAAGGTTTCCGAAGGCCGCTCCAACACATTGATTCTTCCGTACGAGTCGGCCGCCTTTATGGGCGCACTGGCCGGATCGGCCCGCTCGCTCGCCAGCCAGGGCGCACCGCGCAGTCAGGGCGGCGAGTAAATCCCGCCAACCTGACGACGGTCAGCGGTATGCGGTATGCGGCTGGTACAATGGGCGCATCATGAAACACCCGCAGGACAGCAGCCACTCTGCCAGCCGCCCTGACAGCGACGAGACGGCCGGGTTCCGGCTGAGACAGTCTCAGAACGACTTTCTCAGTACGGTCAGCCATGAATTCCGCACGCCGCTGACCAGCATCAAGGGCTTTGCAGACACGCTCCTCAAACATGGCGACCAGCTGAGCCGGGAACAGAAGACTCAGTTTCTGACAATCATCAAGGCCCAGGCCGATCGCCTGATCCGGCTGACGGAAAATATTCTCACCGTCTCTAAATTGGGCGCCGAAAAGCAGCAGTTCAGCTTCCGGCCCGTGGATCTCGCCCTGGTGGTGGAACGCGTGGTGGCCAGCGTGCAGGCTAAAACCACCTCCCAGCGGGAAATCACCGTCGCCATCCCTCCGGGGCTGCCCCCGGTGTGGGCGGATGTCGATGCGCTGGAACAGGTGCTGATGAACCTGGTGGACAACGCCGTGAAATACTCCCAGCCACCAAACCCCATTCGCGTCCGGGGCAGCCTTCCGCCGGATGACACCACCCAGATTCTCATCGACATCACCGATCAGGGCGTGGGCATCGCCGCCGATCAGCAGACAAAACTGTTCACCCGCTTCCACCGGATTGAATCCCCACTGACGCAGAGCGTGGACGGAACCGGTCTGGGGCTCTATATCACGCGCTCCCTCACTGAAGCGATGGGTGGTCAGATCACCCTGCAAAGTCAGCCCGGCGCCGGCAGCACTTTTTCATTGCGGTTTCCTGCCGCCAGCCCGGAACACCAGGCGGCGCACCGGCGCAGACTGCAGGGCGGGGAGACCGCCTCATGAGTGCGAACGAGCCCATCACCGGCGTGACGGAAACCCTGGCCACCGGCACCGATTTCCAGAGCGTTCTGATCATCGGGCAGCCGGACGAAGCCCTTCAGGCACGCCTTGTGGAGCGCTTTAACACCGAGCAGCTCATCAGTTGCAGCCAGCTGACCCGCACCGAGCATCTGGAGGCCGCCATGGCCGAACGCCTGCCGGATCTCATCGTCATCCAGGCCGACCGCCTGAGTGAGGCGGCCGAAGCCGTCACGCTCTGTCATCAGCTGAGAAGCCGTCCGTTTTTCCCCCGGCCCACGGTTGTGGTGCTCTGCGGCGGGCCGGAAGACGAGCGGATTGCCTGCCTGATGCACGGCGCGGACGATGTGCTGCCGCCCGATCTCAGCGCCGATGAACTCGCCGTGCGGCTGATGGTTCACCTGCGGCGCAGCCTGGACACGCTGCTGCACGAAACGACCCGGCTGCCCGGCCTGCCCTTTATCACCACCGTGTTTGAACGCCGCCTGGCGCGCCAGCCGCGCGAGGCGACTGCTGACAAACCCTGGGCGCTGCTCTCACTGGAGATTAACCACCTGAATGTCTACCGTGAGGCCTATGGTGAACTGCCCACCCGTCAGGTGCTCAAAACGCTCACCATTCTGCTGGGCCAGTATGTGATGATGCCCGATTGCGTGGCGCAGACCGACAACCATGAGTTTCTGATTCTCACGCAGGCCGACCGCGCCGCCAAACTGGCCGCCATCCTCTGCCGGCAGTTTGATACGGCCGCCCCCAATTTTTATTCTGAAAAAGACCGCAAACAGGGCTATATGATCGCCGTGATGCCAGACAAGGTCAGCCGCCGCGTTCCCCTGCTCACCCTGGCGGCGGGCCTGGCCAACGGCGCCCTGCAACCGGTCACCGGGTTCCATCAGGCCTATAATACGGCTGGCAATCTGCGGCGCCTGGCCAAAACGTCACCGGTCAGTCACTGCGTGGCGCAGCGTCCCTCCCTGCCCGGTGGCGAACCGGCTGATGGGAACAATGACGGCGCGGCCAAACAGACGGGCGCCGTGCTGGTGGTGGAAAGCGACCCCGCCCTTTCCCTGCTGTTGCAGACCACGCTGCGTATGGAAGGCTTTCCCGTCACCCCGGCCGCCTCGCTGGCCGAAGCCGAGGAGGCGCTGGCAGGTCAAACGTTCAGCCTGGTGATTCTCGATGCCCTGCTGGAAGACGACGCGCCCGAAGAGGCCCGGGGCCTGGCGTTGTGCCGGAGCATCAAGGCGGCCGGCGGCGCCACACGGGTTCTGTGCATCTCCACCCTGCACAACCGGGAAAAGGTGCTCGGCGCCGGCGCCGATCTGTATCTCCCCAAACCCTTTGAACTGGCCGCGCTGTTCGCCTGGATCAGCCGGCTGACCGCCTGAATTTGCGACCCGGAATAAACAGTACACAGACCGTTTCTTGCCTTTGGGTTCTGCGAGCGTAATAATAGCGCCTGATGACCTCACCGCGACCATTTTCAGAACTTCCCCTGGATCCAAGCATACAGCAGGCCCTGGCGGACATGGGCTATATCACCATGACCCCCGTGCAGGAACAGGCGATACCGCACCTGCTCAGTGGGGTGGATTTCCTCGGCCAGGCCCCCACCGGCACCGGTAAAACCGCCGCCTTCGCCATTCCCCTGGTGCAGCAGGTTACCCCCGGCCTGGGGCACGTGCAGGCGCTGATTGTGGCGCCCACGCGTGAGCTGGTGCAGCAGATTGCCGAAGAGATTAACGCCATTGGCCGGGTGAAGGGCGTGCAGGCCCTGGCGGTGTTTGGCGGCGAACGCATTCACGGCCAGAAGGAACGCCTGCGCCAGCGCGACGTGGATATTGTGGTGGGCACCCCCGGCCGCCTGCTGGATCACCTGGGTCAGGTCAGTCTCGATTTCTCGCGCACGCGGCTGGTGATTCTCGATGAGTGCGATGAAATGCTGGATATGGGCTTCATTGACGACATTGAACGGATTCTGGCGCAAACCCCGCAGGGCCGGCAGACCTGGCTGTTTTCAGCCACCATGTCCCCGGAATCCCTGAAAGTGGCCGACCGCCACCTGATGTACCCGGAGTCCATCCGCATCGCTCCGCAGCGCCACGCGGCCGAGATCATCACGCAGTACTATATTATTCTGGATGAAAAAGACAAAGTCCCCGAGCTCAAGAAGCTTCTGAAAAGCACGGATGACCTGTACGGCATTGTTTTCTGCCGCAGCAAGCGCGGCGTGGTGGAACTTACCCGCCAGCTGAGAGACCGCTACCCGGTGGAATGCGTGCACGGGGCGATGCCCCAACACAACCGCGATACGGCCATGGCCGAATTCCGCGACAAGAAATACAAGCTGATGGTGGCCACTGACGTTCTGGCCCGCGGCATTGATATCGATAAACTCACGCACATTATCAACTACGATCCCCCCCATGATCCGGAAAGCTACATTCACCGCATCGGGCGCACGGCCCGCGCGGGCGAAACCGGCATTGCCATCACGTTCTTCACGCCGGATGAGGAGTACGATTTCCGCCAGCTGGAGAAACGGGTCGGCATCCCGCTGACGCGCCACCCGGACTGCGTGCTCGACTTTGCGCCGGGCGGCGGCGCCAAGAAAAAACGGCGGGGTCGCGGTGGCAGTAGCGGCGGCGGCAGTTACGGCGCCGGGCGGGGCGCTTCCTCGCGTTCGCGCGGGGAGCAACGCCCACAGCGTTCCGAAAACACCGCGCCCACAGGTGAAAACGCCAGCAAACCCAGACGGCGCCGTCGGCGGCCTAAATCCGACGGCACACAGCCCCGGGAAAGCCGCCCTTCATCCGGGCAGGGGCCAACGGCGTAAGCCGGGCAATCACAGTCTGTTGGCCTTTGAGGCGAATCCCCCAGCAATAGACCCAGTGGCGGGACTCAAGTTCACAGAATGCCGGAAACACGGGCCAGGCCTTGTTCCGGAGGGTTTCCTCCGTTATCGCGGAGGATTTTGTAAAGTTTTGAAAAGCGCCGTAAGTGATTCCAATTAACTGGTTTTCCATTCTTACGATGCTTTTCGTGAACATGGACCCTACCGAACCGTCATTGATGACCGATACCACAGAAGAGCAGATCAACAAAAAGTGGTTCAGTCGTCAGGCAACGGTGTTTGAGCAGACCTGAGGTCAGGTTGCTTTATTGCGCAATCATCGAAGTTCCCGCGGTGGGGAGCCTGTTGTGCTGCGCCCGGCATGATCTAACAACCTAGCACTGTCACGCACTCACCAAAGGAACCTAAACCATGACCAAGGACAACCCGAAACCCATCGACCCTGCACCGGAAGCGGGCACCCATTACGAGGGCGCATTTCTACCCGGGCGGAATTTCTCCGAGGCGCAGATACCCGGCACGCGGTTTACCGAAGCCCGGCTGGACGAAGCCTGGTTTACGCACGCCGATTTGCAGGGCTGCGACTTTACGGCCGCCGTGTTGAAGGGTGCGAATTTTCTGGAGGCCGATTTGCGGCGGGCGACACTCCGCGATGCGCTGCTGATTGGCGCGATGCTGGAGAACGCGCTGCTGCAGGATACGGATCTCACCGGCGCACAGTTGGCGGGCGCGTTCTGTTCCGGCGCGCGGTATAACGCCGGCACCCGTTTCCCTGATGAATTCGACCCCGCCGCTGCGGGGATGGTGAAAGAAGGGTGAGGCTCCGGCCTCACCTTTTTTTCATCAGCTGACACGTACCGGGTAGGAATTGACGGGACGTTATGGTATACCGGGCAGACATGACCCGGAGGACAGACCATGCCATTGTCGAAAATAACGCCCTGCCTTTTTTTTGATGGCCAGGCGGAGGAAGCGGTTCGCTTTTACACGAGCATCTTTGAGAATTCCCGGGTGTTAAACATTACCCACTATGGGGAAGACAGTCCCGGCGAGGCCGGCAGCGTGATGACCATTCACTTTGAATTGGACGGACAGTTGTTTATGGCCCTGAACGGCGGCCCAATGTTTCAGTTTTCGGAAGCGATCTCGCTGATGGTGGACTGTGAGACGCAGGCCGAGGCGGATGCGTTGTGGACAAAGCTTACTGAAGGCGGGGAGGAAAACGAATGCGGCTGGTTGACCGATCGATTCGGTGTGTCGTGGCAGATCGTGCCGCGTGTTGTGAGTGAGGCCTTGCTGAGTCCTGATCCGGCGCTTACTGACCGTGTGGTGAAAGCTGTGTGGACGATGAGCAAACCGGATGTGTCGGCTATCAAGCAAGCCGCTGCCGGGGTGGTGAAGTAGGGCAAGGATGATCCAGCAATTTCGTTCAACAGAAAATATCAAGCTATACATGCGGAGCAGAAAGCACGACCATACTCTGTCAAACAAAACATAGATTTTTCAAACCTAACACGCATTGACTTAGGAACTGAATTAACAATTTTCTGTACAAATGGATCCTGTTCTAAAGCCTGGTAGCATTCATCAGTTGATAAGTGAGATCCATGTGGTATTTCGATTAATTCAAGTCTTCTTAAATTCAAGATACTGACTGAACTTTCCTTCGTAGAGATATTACAACCTGCTTTAGAAAAGACATCCGTAAAATATTGAAATAGATACACGTAATTGGCTGGCGCATCCACAGGACTTGCTTTTATGTTGATTAACGGGTAACAATCCGAATCCACTGCCTGCGGATTGATATCGTTTGTAATAAATTCTAGTAACTTTGCTTCTACAAAGTTCATTTGCTTAATTGTCTCAACAAATGCAGGATGTGCCTTTATGGCTTGCCCTCTCACCATACTGGTTGCAAGCAAACGTGCGTACATATTACGTAGTTCAAATTCATCTTCCACAAAACGTAATGCTTCAATTGTTGGTCCAGCTACAGACATTTTTGGAGTAATAATTTCTTCAGACTTCACATTCCTCCTACGAAATTCATTTTCCAATGAATCTTCAAGCCAATTTGCAATTTTGTCATAACTCCAGATAAAAGCATGTAATGGTCCCAACGCACATCTAACTGTTTCCCCAAGTGTATTACCGACTTGCTTGACTGTAGGTTGAAGTAAATCCTGATAGACAGGTACTGCCTCAGCAATTCCTTTCACTACTTCAGCGGTATCTTTAATTTGACTCATCTGTCTTCCCACCCTCAAAAATAAAGAATCGGGATGACAGGATTCGAACCTGCGGCCTCTTCGTCCCGAACGAAGCGCGCTACCAAGCTGCCAGCCTCATCAGGACTGGCTTTCACGGGTTCACTCCTTCACGGTTTTTTTAATAATGTCCAAGTTGTGTCCAACTTCGGCATTTTCTGACCTTGCTTTGCACGTACAAAGCTTAACACATTAGTGTGTTTCACGGCCTCATCTGTTACGATGGCGCAATGCAAACTCTGGAAATCTACACCTTGAAGGGACTCGCCGAGAAAGAAGGGGCCAGTTACGATCATATGAGGCATCTGGCCCTCCGTGCCTCCCGTGGCGAGGGCAACATATGGCGGGGTTACAAGCTGGTCAAACCCGGCAACCGCACATGGCTGGCCTACCCGGAACACCAGAACGTGACTTTTTACGACGGCGACTGATTCACAACCATTGAAGGGCGGATAGAGAATTTATGACCATGCTGGATGATGATGCCAAAGCGGCAATCCGGGAGATTGAACGGCGGGGGAAAGACCCTGCCCCCGTGGCGCAACAAACCCTCGCCAGACAGGAGCAGCGCAAACAGGCGTGGATGGAATCTGCCCGGCACAGCATTCAGACCCAAGGGCGTTACCCCTTCAAAATGGCCCTGAAAACGAAAGAGGACGGCTCGAAGAACTGGCAGACCACAGAGGAAGACCCCACGGCCTCCGTGTGCCGTTTGTTTGAAACCACCGGCTGCACTGACCGGGATGCCGCCCAACTGCTTCTGGCTCACATCACCATGGCCATGCCAAACCCGGAAGATGAGGACCGGGTGAACGGGGCGCTGGCCCTGATGGCTGATATTGCCCCACGGGACGGGCTGGAAGGCATGCTGGCGGCACAGGCAGTCACCAGTCACACACTGGCCATGCAGTACGCCAAGCGCGCCATGGCCAAGGACTCCAACAGTCTTGAGGCGAATGACCGCTATATCAGCCGCTACACAAAGCTTTTGAACCTTTTCGCCAAGCAGGTGGATACCCTTGAAAAGTACCGAAACAAAGGCCAGCAACGGATCACCGTGCAGCATGTTCAGGTCAACCAAGGCGGACAGGCCATCGTGGGGGAGGTTCACCATGGTCATTAAAAAACCATCCCGGAAAGGTGCGCAACCTCCTTTGACTGAAATCAGACATTCAATCCCCGGTGTTGGTGAGCCTGTAACAAGGCCTGATCAGACCACCACGGAGCGCAGGAGCCAGGATGGTTTTAAGCTGCTCTGGGATAGGAGCGTTACCCTACCCACCGAGTTAACGGCGGCTCTTAAAGGACGCACGAGCCAGAGCAGTACATGCAGGTTAGCAGATCGCTTCGCCTCTTTTCAACCCTACAGGATGGGGAGGGGGGCGGGATGAACCCAAAACCCGGCAATGAACCCCTGAGCCTTTTCCGGTCGCCCAAATGCCATGCCCGCACCCACAAGGGCGCAGCCTGCCCGAACTTTGCACGACAAAACGGACGCTGCCGCCGCCATGGCGGGTTAAGTACCGGCCCACGATCCCCTGAGGGGCTTCAGCGCTCCCGGATGGCCCGATGGATTCACGGGGACAGATGTGCTGCTTCACGGGCCAATGATCGGGCAATGCGGGCATTTTTCAAAGAGGCGAAAGCGGTTCTTCTGGAAGCGCGGGAGGCCACCGGGTAACAACACAGAAAGCCACAAGGACGGCTAAACATGACAGCCAATATGGCAGGTGAAAAGGCAGGAAGCCAAGACGAAAATATCAAGGCTCAACTTGAGAGTTTTGAACGAACTTTGAAAATCAAAGCAAAACTCCCGGATGTTTCCTTACAAAACCGTGTCCGCCTGCTGCTTCATCATATAGAGGCCCCACCCACAATTTTTGATGACAGCCAAGAACTTCAATGGTTATTTCTGTGTCAAAAAATGGAGAGAGATTTTCCATCACAAAGCCCTAATAAACCAAACATCGATGAACCGCTTCCCATGGTCAGAATAGAGGACCACGCTTATTTTGGTCAGGTTGTTAAGGTCAATGGTACGGTTTTATTTCAAAGAGAGTCAGCAAAAAAATCATTTTTTATTCGGCTGTGTAAGCAGTTACACGTTCCTAACACCAATCGGAGGATTCCCATTCAGCGGTCTATGAAGAGAGTAATAGAACATGTCAAAAATATTAACAGGGATTTTCGAGAAAAAATTCCAGAAG
Organism: Candidatus Melainabacteria bacterium; assembly: GCA_050247195.1. Classification (GTDB taxonomy): domain Bacteria; phylum Cyanobacteriota; class Vampirovibrionia; order Vampirovibrionales; family Vampirovibrionaceae; genus JBFWUP01. The sequence continues at coordinate 201,916 of JBFWUP010000004.1, forward strand.
CTTCAGACCCACTGATTCGACGAGAAGGCTCTACCTTGATCGCCTGTTTTGATTTAAATCCCGAGAATCACTCTCTTCAATCTTGATTCGGCAGAGTATCTCTATGAGAGGTTCTCAGCTTGTAGTGAAAAGGTGTTAAAACTCCTATTTCAACGGCAAACCTTTAGCATTAAACCTGTCACCCGGAAGTGACGGGCACTGGCAAGCTCAAAGCCGATATCGACTTTGCTTCCCCGTCAGCCTTCCAGTTGGCGGGTTATTTTTTGAAGACGAGTCGAACCGATGGACTTTCACACCGCATTCAACGACATCAGCACCATTCCCGGCAAAACGCCGGAGGCGATCTTCCCCGTTCACGCGGTCGATGTCGTCAGGGCACTTGCCCCCCGGCGCAACAAAAAGTGGGGCTCAACAGCCCGCTGGAACGAGGTTGCCGACGAAACCGGACTTTATGGTGAATTGGCCGTTCAACGGTACTGTGGCCTCAGCGCTGAAGAAGCCTCGGTGGCCTTTGAAGCAGGCTTGGCCGGTGATGGCGGAATTGACCTCGAAATCAGCGGGATCTACTACGACGTGAAAAGCACGAGGGGAAAAGCTCTCAAGTTTAAATTTTCCAAGTGGAACGCCCACCGGCATCAGGCCGACGCTGTGATTTTCGCCTACCTGCAGGAGATCGGCCCGGAAGTTTCCGTCCGGCTGCTTGGCTGGGGGTACCGTGAGGCAATCAGGCCGCACCTGAAAGACGATGGCCGCTGCTTGGTTGCACGATTTTCAAGACTTCACCGCGCCGGGGTAATCCGGCCAGTTACAACCCTAAAGCCTGAAGAAACGGAGGTGATCCAAAACCATGGCCAGTAAGTTCGACCGCGCACACGCAGAGCTTCGGGTTTTCATCCCGGTTGACTCCCCGTTGTGGGATGAAGTCCGGGAATCAAAAGCCTTCCAAGTCCTGCTGCAAAGCGGCATTGTCACTGTTAATAACGCACGAAAGGCCCAGACAAATGGGAAAGCAAAAAAGTAGGAGCCGCTGGCTGCAACCGACGACTCCTCTGGTGAAAAATTCCAAACACAGTGTAACACACCTTGGAGGGTGGGCCGAAAGCCCCCCTCCGCCCTACTGGGCTTTCATGGAGGGATACCGCCATGGCCCGCAGTAGGAATATCAAACCCGCATTTTTCAAAAACGACACGCTGGCCGGAAAGTCTCCCCATGCCCGCCTGCTCTTTATCGGTCTGTGGACCCTGGCCGACTGCGAAGGTCGGCTGGTGGATCGCCCCACCCGGATCAAAGGAGAGCTTTTCCCTTATGAGTCGGTGGACGTGCATTGCCTGCTGGATGAACTCACCGGACAACCGGAACCCTTCATTGCCCGGTACACGGTGGAGGGGGAAGCCTACATTCAGGTGTTGAACTTCTCCCGGCACCAAAGCCCATGCTATAAGGAAAAGCAGGCAGGGAGCCAGCTTCCGCCATGGGACGGTACCGGAACCGATCCGGGACTGATCCGGGACCAACCCGGACACAACCCGGAACCGATCGGGGACGTTACCAGCACGGCTGATATCCTGATTACTGATATCCCTTCTACTGATGTCCCTTATGGTGACGATTCTAAGGAATCGCCCGCTCAGGTAGAAAGGGAAAAACGGGGAAAAACCGGGAAGTTTTCTGAGGACGGCAAACAGCTTACCCGTGAACTGAAAGACCTCCTCACCCGGAACGGACAAACCACCTTTGCGCGGGACTGGTTACTCACCGGCTATGCTTCGGCAGATTCTGTCCTCAGACAGGGAAAGAAACCCGATACCATCCGGCAGGTGATGACGTGGGCCGTGGAGCAATGGGCTTGCCGCGCCAGTGTGACGCATTTTAAACATGTGGCCAACGCCTTCCCGCACTGGGAACGCTCACGGGCCAGCACGCCAGCGCAGCCTAAAGCACCGGATACCAGCCAGCGGGATCGCCTGCTGGGGTTTCCCTATGTGCGCCACAAACTGACCGGGGAAGTCTTCCCCATCCATGCCCTCACAACGGATACCAGCCGACCGGGCGAGGTGTTTCAGGGATCAAGCGGCTACGCCGTGGCGCATCTGGAAGGGTTTGACCCGGAGGTGTCTGGCCATGGCGGGTGATGCTTACCAACACGCCTACGATGTCCCGGAGGCTTTCCCGGATGACGGACTGGACACGTGGGGCGAACTCGCCCCGGAGGACCGGCAATCCGAGCTGGCCGTGATCTGTGGCATGCTTCAGAACCCGGCTTTGATACCGGAGGCGCTCTCCACCCTCAAAGCGGAATACTTCGGACAGGCGGCCACACAGGCCGTTTTCCGGGCGATTCTGGAATGTGTCCGCAATGACGTGCCGGTCTGCCCGGTCAGCCTCTATGATGTGATGATCCACACCCAAAGCCGGGACATGCCGCACGGCGCGGGCGTGGGTTTTCTGAACGATCTGTTTACCAAGTCCCCGGATGCCGTGGTGACCAAGAGCAATTTTGCCTACTGGCTTGATAAAGTCCGGACCACCGCCATACGGCGGGCGCTCTGGGAAGAGGGACACCACCTCATTGAGTCGGCTTTTGATCCGGGCAACAAAACCCTGCTGGAGGATACCCAAGCCCGCCTGATGACGATTGCTGAAGCCCACGCCGCGCCCGAAGCCAATGGAGGCACGTCAGGAATGATTCAGGAGGCGTTGGCGGATATCGGTGAAGCCCTGAACAACCCAACCGGGATCACCGGCATTGCTTCTGGCTTCCGGTCACTGGATACCAAAACGCGGGGCTTTCAGCCGGGGGCGTTGAACATTCTGGCTGCCCGCAGCGGCACCGGTAAAACCGCCTTGGCCGTCAATATCGCCTGCCACGTAGTCCACGGGCTGGAAAAACCCGTTCTGTTCTTCAGTCTGGAGATGACCGGTAAAGAACTCATGGCGCGGGTCATCCGGCAGGTGGCGGGTTCCTCCACAGACCTGCAACGCATGCAGGACGCCACCGGGATCATTGAAGCCCACCGGCACCTGTGGATTGTGGAGGACGATCCGGGCATGACCATCAGCGCGATACAGGCCCGCACCCAACGCGAACTCCACCGGCATGGGGAACTGGGTTTGATTGTTGTCGATTATCTGGGCAAAGTGAAACCGGAAGGCGAGGCCAGCCGCTTCAATAACCGGGCTTACGAACTGGAAGCAGTCACGTGGGGACTGAAAAGCATGGCCAAGCGGCTCAAGCTGCCCGTGCTGGCGCTGTGCCAACTCAACCGGGCAATTGAGGGGCGGCAGAGTAAAAAGCCCATGCTTTCCGACCTGCGGGACTCCGGGGCGATTGAGCAGGACGCCGACGTGGTCCTGTTCCTGTCCCCTCAGGAGGGGCAGACCGCCATGGTGGACTTGACCATCGCCAAGCACCGAAACGGCCCACTGGGAGAAATCCCGCTGGCTTTCCTTGGCCACCTCACGCAGTTTCGGGAGGTGCCGGGTCAATAGTCTGGATATCAGGCAATTAAGAAAATTTAGGGCCTTTAAATTGTTTATCTTCGACATATTTCTTTCAATTAAGGGCCATTTTCAATGAATACCACCAGCAATACCAATCTTCTCTTTTCAGGAACCCATCGTATCCGTGTAGCCTTGGGCAATAACAGAAGCCAGCACACACAAGCGGACAACCCTAGCGGCATCATTGAGCAAGCAGGTTCTTTACTTCCCTTTGTAGAAGCGGCAATACCTTTCGTGGGGGATGGTGATGGCCAGGTAAAAGCTTTTCAACGCACGACGGTCAGCCAAGTGCGAGAGGGTGAGCTGCCGACACCAGACTTATCTCCATTCAGATTCTTGGTTATAGATCCAGAAACTCACAGACAACTCAACCACGATATTGCTGATAACTTGACAACCCAAGGGGGAACTATCGTTGATATTAATGTGCCGGATAGTCAAGGATTCATGGGGTTTAGTCCAAACGCTCTAAGTGCTGGGTTAAAAGGGCTTCTTGAGCGTGCCGACACTTCAGAACCACTCGCAGTCGTTCGGACAGGCTTTGAAAGCGAGCCCGGACAACGTGGCCGTTTAAGGTTTTCCGTATTTCAGAGGGTAAATACCGGAAACAAACCAAATGACCGACCTGCTTATGAATGGAAGTTGCTTGGTCGAAAAGCAGGTTTAGTAGGCCCGAAGCGGCACTCTGAGGCAATTGCGCTCCCTGTTTCATCTGAAGCATTAAAAGACATGAAATAACCACCCCGCCATGGCCCAAAAGCCAAGGCAGAACAGCCCTATCACCAGATAGACCAACAGCTTATCCCAGCGCATCAATCCCACCCCCGCATGGCGTCGATCACCTCCTCCTGAGAGGTCAGGCAGTAGCCCATGGTGATGCGGATATCGGAGTGACCGCATGAACGTTGCAGGTAGTGGAGTGGCCTACCCTTGCCCGCGTTGACGGTGACAAATGACCTTCTCAGGCTGTGGGGCGTGACGGTAACGCCTGCCTTCTTACCCAGTTTGTTGAGCCGGTGGCGTAGGCCATGGCGGTCGAGGGGTTCGCCCAGCGCGTTGAAAAACAACGCCCTCCGGCTGGTGTCTGGTCTGTCCGGCAGGTAAACCCGCAAGGCATCCACCACGGCACGGGTCAGCCCCAGCACGCGGCTTTTACCGCCTTTGCCTCTCTGGACAATCAGGGTTTGCTTTTCCAGATCAATATCGTCCAGGGTCAGGGCGCAACACTCGGAAGCCCGCAACCCGGTTCCGGCAAGCAACACCACCAGCGCCCGATCCATCGCGCAGCCTGCCGCATTCAATAACCCATCAATGCCGCCCTCATCCACCGAAGTCTTTTTTGGGGGGATGTGACGCCGGGGACGTAGAGACTTTCCAGTCGCCAGAAAAGAAGCATCCAACGCGCTTTCCTGAATGAGGAACTTGGCAAAGCAGATCACGGCCTCATAGAGCTTGGCCCGCTTGGCAAACATCTCCGCCGGGATACCCAGCAACGCCCTGCGTAAACTGGCCTCATCCACCTTGGCATAGTGATCCATGAACCAAACCGCGTAGAGTTTATAGGTGGCAATGGTGGCGGGGCTGAATGCCCGCCCGGTCATCAGACCTTTGGCCATCGCCTTTTCCCATGCCTTCAGATATTCCCGATGGGGTTTGGCTGCTGCTTTCTTCTTTGCTTCCCGAACACTGGCCGCCTGCTGGGCTTCCTGCCGGACCAATTCCAACGCCGCCGGACTGATCTGATACGTGACGCTGTTTCCGTAGCGCGTTGCCATGGCGGGTAGCCTGCCGGACTCGCACCAGCGCCGGATCGTTTTGGCGGAAACTCCCAACCGGGAGCCTGCTTCTGCGACAGTTATAAAATGTCCAAGTTTTGTCCGAGTTTGGACCGAAATGTCCAAGTTTTTCGGTAAAATGTCCAACTTTTTCGAGTGGACTTTGTTTGTCTGGACAGCTTGGCGATCTGTCTGAAACCCCGATGGGACCTTGCTTTGGTCCTGAGTGTAAAGAATCGGGATGACAGGATTCGAACCTGCGGCCTCTTCGTCCCGAACGAAGCGCGCTACCAAGCTGCGCTACATCCCGTTTCTTTCTCCTTACCGGGCAACCCCGGCCAGAGGCAGCATTCTGCCATAAACAACCCCCTACCGCAACGCGAATCAAACCAACTATTCAACATTTTGTTCACCACTCACCCTTTCATAACGTCACATCATGCCTTATTCTGTCAAAGGGTGAGCCGCAACCACGCCCACAACGTGATGATCCTGGACTATCACTAAGCCCGTAAGGAATGACCGTCATGTCACTACCCACCCACCGCGCCCCCACCCACCCCGGCGATATTCTCCGCTATGAATTTCTGGAGCCCCTGGGTCTGACGCAGACCGCCTTTGCGCAGCACATCGGCTGCACGCGCGCCGCACTCAATGAAATCCTCAACGGCAAACGCGGCATCACGCCCGAGATGGCCTACAAACTGGCCGACGCCCTGCAAACCTCCGCCGAGCTGTGGATGGGCCTGCAGGCCGATTATGAACTGTGGCACGCCCAGCAAAACCACCACAGAATCCCACCCATCAAACGCGTTTCTTAATGGCTGCCCTCTCCCTTCAGAGGGAGGATGGCTGAGGCAAAGCCGAAGCCGGGTGGGGGTTAATCCGCCTGCACCAGCACATCCCCCAGCGCCACGCCCGTTCTGGCGATCATCCCGCCGTTCAGCTCCAGCACCACGTGCCCCCCGCGCACCCATCTGGAGACCCGCCATGGCCGCATCCGCTCCACCAGGTGCAGGACCTCACCGGTTTTACTGAGAAACACGGCGTCAAATTCAAAGCGCATCATACACGAGTGGATATCCGAGCAGGGCGCAATCCACAGCCCATACCCGTCCGGGATGCCCGGCCGCAGCATCAGGCCCTTAAAGCGCGTCCACGGGTTATCCGCCACCTCCAGCGTCTCCACCACCACCGTATTCTTCGTCTGGTTGATCACCCGCATGCCGTGTCCGCCTTTCGCTCCCACAAACCGCTTACCCCCATTATAGGACAGCTTGACACTTTGGCGGCGCGTGTGAAACCCACGCCCTGCGGCAAAACCGGCGCGGCATTAACCCATGGGTGTACACCAAACAACGGAGAAAACCGCCGCAAATATCGACCCTTCTGATGATGAGCGGTCATGGGCCCCTCGGGTATGATGAGGACATCGAATGCAATCCAGCATTCAATCAGACGAGGTCATTCTGCTTTCCCACCGTGGATTCATCGGGCCGGCAGATTACAGACACCGGATGAGACAGTGGTTTACAACACTTGTGGAACAAGCGGTGACAATGGAGAGCGGTAGGAGGCTTTAAGCACCATGAGAAGATTACATTCCGACATTCGTGTTTTTATCGTGGATGACAACACGAACCACAGCAACGGCATCAAGCAACTGCTCGAGCTGCAATCCAACTTCACCGTCGCCGGCATTGCCAGCAACGGCGAAGAGGCCCTCAAGCGCATTGCCGAAGTGGATGCCGACGTGGTGCTGATGGACATGAACATGCCCGAGATGGACGGCGTTTCCGTCATCCAGCAGGTGCTGTCCACCAAGCCCAGTCTCAAAATTCTGGCCCTCACCGGCTACGATGATCCCGACCTCATCTTCCGCGCCATGCGCGGCGGCGCCAAGGGTTACATCCTGAAAACCATGGTGACCAGCCAGCTGATGAACGCCATCGACGAGATTCTGAACGAAAAGGTGTACCTGCCCCCCACGCTGGCCACCAAGTTCTTTGACGAGTTTCAGTCCAAGGCCGCCAAAAGCGGTCGTCCCGACCCGGCCAAGAAAGCCCTGCTGAACTACCTGACCAACCGTGAGAAGGAAGTGCTGGTGCTGCTGACCGAAGGCGTGACCTACAAGGGCGTGGCCGACAAGCTGGTGATCAGCGAGACGACCGTGAAAACCCACGTCAACAACATCTTCCAGAAACTCCAGGTGAACGACCGCACGCAGGCCGTGCTGTACGCCCTGAAGTACGGTTTGGTGGAACCTTCTTCCGGCGGCTCCGAAGCGATTCAGGCTGCTGTATAATAAAGCCTGTGAGGTTCATCAGGGCAGCCGTCATTTAAAACGGTTTCCCCGACCAGGCGAAGGTATATGACCACCGTGGCATCCCAATCCAAACCGGCTGCACGCCGATCCAGAAAACCGGCCGAAAAGGCCGTGGACGATGCCCCGACCCCCACAACACCGCTCACCCTGCAACTGGATGGCCTTTTCGGCCATCTCAGTTGCGTTTCGGGCCTCTACGCCAAAGAGACCTTTCTGAGTCTCTACAGTTGCGTGGCCCGCATGCTGCGTGATCACCCCATGCGCGGCGTGGTGCTCAGCAAAACCAACGGCGATCCCGACTTTGAGACGGTCGCCGCCGCCGTGGAGAATCTGCGGGACATTCCCCTCCACCGCTTTGAGGCCGACGGGCGCCTGCAGCATGCCGACACCCCCGTCGCCGCCGACGCGCTGCCGCACACGATGGGTTTTCTGCTGGTCCTGACCGACCGGCTGTGCGCCATGCTCTACTGGACGAGCAAGACCGACGCGACCTATAAACTGTATGAAGGCGGGTGGACTTTTCACCCCGGCGACACCAAAACCGCCGCCAGCCACCTGTGTCAGCAACTGGGCCTGAGTGACCTTGGTGCGCTCCTGGAAGCCACGGCGATTGACCGCCGCTATGACGACAAACTCAACCTGATCGTTTCGGCCATGGTCAACGGCCTGGAGAACCGCAACCGCCAGCTGACCGTCGCCCTGGACCAGGTGAAACAGCTGAACACCCAGATGGTGGAAACCGAACGGCTGGCCGCCATCGGGCAACTGTCCTCGGTCATCGCGCACGAGATCCGCAACCCCCTCGGCCTGATTGACCTCTACGCCAAGCTGGTGGAAAGCCAGGTCAGCGTGTGGCAGGAAAAACCGGACACCTTCAACGCCGAAGCCGTGCAACCGCATCTCAGTCAGATTCGTCAGGCCACCAGCCACCTGGAAACCATTCTGTCGGAACTCACCCAGTACGCCCGCCCCCTCACCCTCAACACCGGCGAAGTCGATCTGATCGAATTTGTCCGGGGCATTGGGCAATTCTACACACCTAAGTTTGAAGAGAACGGCGTCACCCTGGAACTCCCGGAACCCGCCGAGCCACTGATGATGACGCTGGATGCCGACCGGATCCGCCAGTCGCTGATCAACCTGCTGAAAAACGCCCTGGAGGCTTCTACCGCAGGAAGCACCGTGCGTGTGCAGATTGCCAGCCGCCAGGATGACGACCGGGTGTTCATCCGGGTGGCCGACCAGGGGACCGGCATTGACCCGGCCAGCCGCAAAAAACTGTTTACGCCGTATTTCTCCACCAAGGGCGCCCAGGGCACCGGCCTGGGGTTGGCCCACAGCCGTAAAATCCTCCTGGCGCACGGGGGCAACGTGGAACTTTTAACCAGCAAACCGGGTCATGGGAGTGTATTCGCCCTCATCCTTCCAAAAACCCCGCTGCAGCCGGCTTCCTGAGGTCCTGATCCGATGTCCGCACGCCCGCAACAGCGTTTTCAATCCGCCCATGCCCCGAAAGGGCCGGCCGGCCTGAGCACGGAAGGCTGTCAACGCCGGAGGCCCCGTCCTGTGATGTCCCGCATTCGTCTGGCTTTGTTCCGCATCCTGTTGTTGCTGCTCACGCTCAGCACCGTCATGGTCGGCCTCTGGAAGGTGATTCCCATTCTGCATGCTGAAGAAACGGGCGAGGACGCTTATGAGGACGTTGAAATCCCCGTCTCCAACGGCCTGCTGATGCAGGGCCGGCTGTATGACCCAACGATGCAGGATGAAACGCTTGCCGACAAGGACCCGCTGGGCGAATACCCGCTGGTCATTCTGCTGCACAGCCTGAACGGCAGCGGTGCGGACTGGCACCGCTTTGCCCTGGGGCTGGCCAAAAAAGGGTACGCTGTGTATGCCCCGGACCTGCGCGGGCACGGGCAGAGCACCAAAGATGACCGGGGGCGCCGCTATTACTGGCGCACTTTTAAGGACAAAGACTGGCAACTGATGCCCCGGGACGTTTTGTCGGTCATCCGCTACTTCAGTAAGGGCGAGGACGGGGATTACCCGCAAGTCAACGGTAAAAAAACCGCCCTGATGGGGGCTCAGCTGGGCGCCAATATTGCCGTGCTGGCCGCAGCCAGGGACAGCGAGCTGTCCAACTCGGTGAAGGCCGTTATACTGCTCTCTCCCTCACTCTCCAGCAAGGGTCTGGAGACCCAGAAAGCCTTTATTGCCTACCACGGGCCGGTTTTCCTGTCGGCCAGCCAGCGGGACATCAACTCGCTGGAAGCCACCCAAATGATGTACCGGTGGGCGCTGGGAGCCAAGGAAATCCGCCTTTACAAGGATATCGGCGACGGTATCGACATGCTCCGGCTGGAACCCAGCCTGCCGCGGTTTATTACCGCCTGGACCGAGAAATACTTCCCGGGCCATACGCTTGCCCCCGAGCCAAAACCTGACAGCAAAGCCGAGCTGACCCATCCGGCAGCGGAGACCGGCAAACACGCTGTCATTCATACCCCGGCAGCCTCCCAGGCGTCGGGCGGCCGCGCTGGCGGGCATTAAGCCCAATAAACCAGGCTCCTTCCCCCGGTGGATATAGCCCGCCGGGTCGGCAGCCGATAACCGGGTATGCCCCCCTTACCCGCCATTCTCAGCCTGGAAGCCCAGGTCGCCCAGAGTGTCCGCGACATGGACCGATACCTGCGGGACCGGGAATACCTGGCCATGATGGGCTTTACGGGCGCCAATCAGGTGCTGGCCATTATTCAGACCTTTAATGAGCAGGTTGCCGAATACCATACCCGGCGCTTTGACGTGGATGCGGGGGATCTGAAATCGCTGGAACGGGCCATACTGGCGGGCTGCCGGTTAAGCGCCGACCTGATGGAAAGCCTGCAGGAGCGGCTGATGGATACCATTCAGCAGGGGGAAAGTGACATTGAGCGCCTTCACGTCCGGCTCCGCGAGCAGGTCAAAGCCCGGCATCAGGCTGTGATGGTGATGCAGAAGGTTCAGTCGGCACGGCAGGCCATCCAGCAGTCCGGTGAGGGCCTGGGTCTCGGGGTGATTCTTTAAGTTTCTGGATGGTTGGGTTGGGTGAAAAATTGGGACTTTTTGTTGTCCTGAGCGGTTTTCTGGCAAAAACGCTTCAAGGATAGGCAATTTATATCCTTAAAATGTTTTTATTATTTTAAGATTTAAACAGGACGGGTCACCGTTCTGTCCCTCCCATTTTTCCCGACTAGGCTGAAAAACTGAATAAGGAGCACACTATGCTGGGGTTTAATCCGTTTCAGAGTTCCATTGGCGCACAAAGTTTCTTCCAACCTGCTGTCACCCAAACGTCGCTGGCGCCGCAGAATAATCTTTTTGCCACGCAGAGCGCCGCTCAGCCGGCCCAGACCTTTGGTATCCAGGGTTCTCCCTTTGGCCAGGGCAACATGATGCAGATGATGATGCAAATGATCATGATGATGATCATGATGATGATGACCTCTGTTATGGGTAACCGGTATAACCCGGCCGCTGCAACCGGCAACACGGGTGGTACTGGGAATACTGGGAATACTGGGAATACCGGCAACACCGGAAATACTGGAAATACCGGAAATACGGGTAATACCGGCAACACGGGTGGCGCCGGAAACAGCACTGAAGCCAGCGACGCAACCGGCAATGCCGGTGATGCTGCCAACTCCGGCAATGCCGGCGGGGCACAGAACAACAACAATTGCGCCAACGGCAACAACAACGCCGGTAACAATGCAGGCGATGATGCCGCCGGAAATGCCGGTGATGATGCCGCCAATGCCGGAAACTCCGGTGGTCTCTATGGCACCGATGATGCTGGTAACGCCGGCGATGACGCCACGACTGACCCCTACGCCGAAGACCCCGTTGTTGATGACCCCTACACCGACGGCACCGACGGCTCCGGCGACGCTGGCGATGACGCCACCACCGATCCCTACGCCGAAGACCCCGTCGTTGATGACCCCTACACCGACGGCACCGACGGCTCCGGCGACGCTGGCGATGACGCCACCACCGATCCCTACGCTGAGGATCCGGTCGTTCCTGATCCTCCCGTCTACAACGGCGGTTCCACAACCGATCCCTATCCTGAAAATCCGGTCGTTCCTGATCCTCCCGTCTACAACGGCGGTTCCACAACCGATCCCTATCCTGAAAATCCGGTCGTTCCTGATCCTCCCGTCTACAACGGCGGTTCCACAACCGATCCCTATCCTGAAAATCCGGTCGTTCCTGATCCTCCCGTCTACAACGGCGGCAACGAAGGCGGCTACTGGGGTGACCCCCACTTCACCGGCTTTGACGGCGAGAAGTATGACGTCCACGGTGTGGCCGGCAATACCTACAACATTCTGAGCGACAAAGACGTACAGTACAACGCCCGCTTTGACGCCTGGGGCAACCAGGGCGCCACAGCCATCGGCCAGGCCGGTATCCGCGTCGGCAGCGACATGCTGGTATTTGACGCCAAGACCGGCGTGGCCTCACTCAACAGCCAGACACTGAAAACCGGTGATAAAGCAGCCCTCTCGGCAGCCGGCTCCAGTTTTGCCTTCAACGGCAACAACCTGAACGTGGTGACCAGCGAATACACCATCGACCTGACCCGTGAAAACAACGACCATTTTCAAAGCAATGTCATCCTGAACGGGAACCCACTGGCCGATGGCGTTAACCCGCACGGCATTCTTGGCCAGACGGCTGACGGCAACGGCGTCGCCCGCGACGGCAACGGCTGGTTCCACGAGAATGGTCTGGTTGCCGCCAAGGAACAGGGCGGCGGCGTCCTGGACAAAGTCAACGCAGACGGTAGCATCACCACCGCTGCCAAGGATGACAGCACCGTCTCGGCACAGTATCAGGTCAGCAGTATCGACAGCCTGAGCACCATCGATGCCGCCGGTCAGCAGTTCATCAAGTTTGCCGCCACGGCATAACCACCAGTCCCCTGAAAATCACACGATACAGAACCCACTGGCATCAACAGCCGGTGGGTTCTCTGCGTTAATCCAGATCCAGCTGCGTGGGCAGACCCGGCTGGATGTGCGCCAGGGGTAAGCGCCTGGCCACCCGCAAAAAATGATCCGGCGGACCGCTCACGAAATAATCCACCTGCCCCGCACCGTCTGTTCTCAGGGAATGCTGGCTTTTCAGGAGTTGATGCACCCGGTGCGCCATGGGAATGGCCGGATCCAGAACCCGTACCGAGGGCGACAGAATATTGGCGATCTGCTGGCGGGCAAACGGATAGTGTGTGCAACCCAAAACCAGCGCATCCATCTGCCATTCCTGTAACGGTGACAGCGACTCCTGAATCAGGAACTCAGAGACCGGACCATCCGACTCGCCCTGTTCAATCATATACGCCAGACCCGGACAGGCGCTTTGCTCCATTTTTTTTTGCGGATGCAACTGGTGAAGGATCCGCGGATAACTTTCCGACATCACCGTGGCCGTCGTGGCCATCACGCCAATCCGCCGGACCGCATCGTCATGGGCAATCTGATGACAGACGGCCGTGATCGGATCGACCACCGGCACGGTGATTTCATGCGGCACCACCAGAGACGCCGTATTACAGGCCACCACCAGCAGCTTCACCTGTTTCTGGTGCACCAGCCAGGTGGTAATGCGCCGCACCAGGATGGACAACTCGGTCAGATGCTTCTGCCCGTAGGGCATGTTGGCCGTATCGCCGAAGTACACAAAATGTTCATGGGGCATCATCTCCACGAGGTGATCCAACACGGACAGACCACCCACCCCGGAGTCAAACACGCCTATCGGGGCCTGGGTATTAGGGGTATCAGGTTCAGGCACTCTCAGAATCCTTCAGGCAAAGCACATTGGCGGGGCATTAGTGTCCCGGCGCCGCCTGCGCGGAAACCCGGGATTTAAAATACTCCACCACGCCATCGGCTATGGCGCTGGCGGTGGCCTGCTTACGCTGGTAACTCTGCAGTGCGCGCAACTCACCCGGGTTGGAGACATAGCCCACTTCGCACAGAATGGAGGGCGCCACCGTGTGATGAATGACATAGAACATGGCCCGGCGCACCCCGCGATCCGGGGCATCCACTTTGTTGGCGATGTGTTTATGAACCTTCTGGGCCAGCGCCAGACTTTTGCCCGTGTAATAGTAGGTCTCCACACCATTCAGCGCCGCATTGACGGAAGCATTGTGGTGAATGCTGATGAAGATATCCGGGTTGGCCTTATTGGCAATGGCGGAGATGGTGGGCAGCGGCAGAAAGACATCGGAGGAACGGGTGGTGCTGACTTTAAATCCGCGTTTGGACAGTTCATCACGCACCATCAGCGCCAGGCTCAGGTTGAGATCTTTCTCAAGCACGCCGCTGCGCATGGCGCCGTTGTCCTTACCGCCATGGCCGGCATCCACCACAATACGGGCAGGCCAGGGGGCCTTGGCCAGCCCGGCGGGCGACACCGAGGGCGACGGGTTTTCCACGACCACTTCCAGCACGCGATCGTTGTTGGTCAGCCGGGTATCCACAAACAGGCCCGGGTTTTTCAGTTCCAGCACCAGTTTACTGTTGGGCTGGCCCGCCGTCAGGGACTGAATCTTCACAAAGTTCAGCCCCGGGACGCTGGCTTTATCAAAGGGAATCCAGGCGGGCTGCGCAGCGAGGTTCAGCAGATCCAGATAAACCCGGTCCTCCGTTTTAAGCACCCGGTGAACAATGGGCACCGAGCTGGCGAGGCGGATAATGCTGGAACCATCCTCCTGTTTTTCCACGGAGATGTTCTGGACCACTCCCAGCTCCACATCGGCCGGCAGGTTGCTTACAGAGGTGTCCAGCCGGTCGCCGAGGTAGGCCACTGACTGATCGCGCCCCGGGTAAATCAGCTGGATGGACTCGGGATGATCCGTCTCAATCACCAGACGAACCGTCTCCTCATCAAACTGACCCACACGCACCTGGCGGATGGTCGGGCTGTCCACGGGAATGGCCTTAAGCAGCTCCTTGTTCCCCACCACGGCCTCGTCCAGATCCACCACCAGACGGCCGGGATTCTGGAGAACGAAACGCTGCTTCACACTGAGACTGGATCCGGGCCGCGTTTTCAGGGTCAGGGCGCCATCGCGGAAGAAGATATCTTCCACCACGTTCAGATCCGGCCGGGGGTGATCCAGGACCGGGGCCGTCATGGCGGGTTGCGCGGGCATGGGCGGCAGGCCTGCTTTGCCGTTTGCCGGCACCTGCGCCAGTGGGCTGGCTGCGCCGGGAATGCCCGGCACATCTTCCAGACTCAGCATCAGGGCGTTGTCCTGATAAAACGTGTTGATCCGCCAGAGCGTGTCGGCGTCATCCACAAAAATGGTGAGGCGCGCGGCATGGTAAAAGGCGGTCTCTTTCTGTTCCACCTGAACCGAGCGGATACCGTTGCGGTTGATCGTCAGTTCCCGCTGAGAAAGCTCCACATCGGTATTGGGCATATCCACAATCACCCGGTAGGGGTTGGTGAGTTTGAGCACCGTAAACTGTTTGGCCACGGTGGTGGCGAAATTGCCGAATCCTTCCACCGCCAGAATTTTCCGGACGGGATCCGGATGAATACTGGTGATGGTGAATGGCGGCTGCTGGGCGGCCTGCGGAGCCACCGGCTTTGATTTGAGACCCGCATAGGCCGGGTGGGAGATCGTCATCCCGGACAGCATCAGTGCGGCAGTCAGCGAAACCCCAGCCATGCGACGACCCAAGCGGTTCAGCCAACCCGGTGTCCGGGCGCACCCATTGATGATACTCATTGATACCTATCCTTTTCCAAAAAAGCCGCTGACTCTGAATCCGGTAATGATGAGGGGTGTCACCCCGGCATGAGGATGCCGGAAAACCGGCCGGGTTCCCACTGCTGTCCGGTGGGTTTCTCTCACCCATACACCTGTGCAGAACGCCATGCAGAACGGTGCCTGATACAGGACGCTCCGTCTAACAGTGTAACGGGTTTTTTACAAAAATAAAAGACTCCCGGCCCGGACCCGCAGCGCGAATCAGCCCAGCCCCTGAGACCCCTGGAAAGCCCCGCGCATCATCTGATGGAGCTCCGACTTGTTCTCCGAGATGGACAGCGCATCCTCAGCCTTGATCAGCTGGTTGCGGCAGGCCATATATAAGGAGTGATTCAGACTGCAGGTGCCTTCAAATTCACCGGCCTTCAGCAGCTGATAAATCTCATCCATCTCTTCGCGCATAATATAGTCGCGAATGGCGGGACTGACGACCATGATTTCCGCCACGGCGAGACGGCCCTGACCTTCGGCGCGCTTGACCAGACGCTGGGAGATGGTGCCCTGAAGCACGCCGGCCAGCTGATGGCGGATGGCGTCACGCTCGTAGGGCTCAAAAGCGTTGATGATACGGTTGATGGTCTGCACGCTGTCCACAGTGTGCAGGGTGGAGAAAACCAGGTGACCGGTTTCCGAGGCGTGCAGGGCAGCCATCATCGTCTCGCGGTCGCGCATCTCGCCAATCAGCAGCACATCCGGATCCTGACGCAGAGCGTACTTGACGCCGTTGGGAAAAGAATCCGTGTCCAGTCCCAGCTGACGCTGGGTCACGATGGAACTGCGGCTCTGATAGACAAATTCAACGGGATCTTCCAGGGTGATGATGTGCTTCTGGCGCTTCTCATTAATCGTGTTCAGCATGGCGGCCAGCGTGGTGGTTTTACCGGAACCGGTCGGCCCGGTGACCAGCACCAGCCCCTGGTTCAGCTCGGTAAAGCGCTCAATGACCGGCGGGTGGCCCAGTTCTGAAAGCGAAGGGATTTTCAGCGGAATGAGACGCAGCACCATCCCCAGGCGGTTCATCTCGTAGAAGAGGTTCACCCGGAAGCGGACAGAATTTTCAAACTGAATGCCGAAATCGAAATCGGAGCGGTTTTTCAGGCGCGGCAGAATGTTGGCCGGAATAATGGTTTTGGCGAACTTCATCATGTCGCGCTCACTCAGAGGCGCCAGACGGGTCTGCACCATCTCGCCATCCTTACGCAGGGTGGGCGGGGTGCCTACGCGCAGGTGAATGTCCGATACGCCCTGGGCAATGGCCATGCGCATAAAGGTGTCGAAATCGAAGGCAATTTCCTGCTCCTCGGCAGAAGCCGGGCGGGCAGGGGCGGGGGCTGTGGCCACATTCTGAGCCGCCTGCGCCAGCATTTCCGCTGGAATCGGCATGTCCAGCGTTTCGGGGATATAGTCCTCTTCAGGCTGTGGACCGGGCGGTGCGCTCGGTGTCATGACAAGAGATTCCTATGGTCGTCTGCAGGGTGTCTCCATTCCCCCTTAAGTATGACCGAAGGACCTCGGGGACCGTCACCTCCTGATGACTGATTTGGTAGTTTTCCAGAATGGCGGCCAGGGTTCGGCCCACAGCCAGCCCGGACCCGTTCAGCGTATAGAGGAAAGCCGGCTTGCCGGTCTCCGTACTGCGGTAACGCAGGTTGGCCCGCCGCGCCTGAAAATCCGTGAACAGACTGCAGCTTGAGATTTCCCGGTAAACGCCCTGGGCAGGCATCCATACTTCCAGGTCGTAGCACTTGGCGGCCCCAAAGCCCAGATCAGCCGTGCACAGTTCCACCACCCGGTAGGGCAGTTCCAGACGCTGCAGAATCCGCTCGGCATCGGCCACCAGTTGCGCATGGGCAGCCAGTCCCTCCTCCGGACGGACCAGCTGGACCAGCTCAACCTTGTCAAACTGGTGTTGGCGGATCAGACCGCGCGTATCCCGTCCGGCAGCCCCGGCTTCGCGCCGGAAACAGGGCGTATAGGCGCAGAATTTCATCGGCAGCTGGCTTTCATCCAGCAACTCATCCCGGTACAGATTGGTCACCGGCACTTCGGCCGTCGGGATCAGGTAAAGCGCGTCATCGCGGCAGCGAAACATATCCTCCTCAAACTTCGGCAGCTGCCCGGTGCCGGTCATCGTCTGGGCGTTCACCAGAAAAGGCGGCAGCACCTCTTCGTAGCCGGCCCCGGCGTGGGTATCCAGCATAAAACTAATCAGCGCACGCTCCAGCCGGGCGCCATCCCCACGCATCACTGTGAAGCGGGACTGGGCGACTTTCACGCCGCGCTCAAAATCCAGAATACCCATGGCGGGGCCGATGTCGTAGTGGTTCAGCGCATCGGCACAGTAGCGGGTTTTGTATTCATCGCCCCAGGTGCGTATCAGGACGTTGTCTTCCTCACTGGCGCCCTGCGGCACATCGGCCAGCGGGGTGTTGGGCATCGTCAGAAGAATATGGTCCTGCTGTTCCGCCAGCTGATCTTTTTCGCTCTCAATGGCTTTAATCCGCTCGCCCAGGGCCTTGGTTTCCACCTGAATGGCGCTGGTGTCCTGCCCCTCGCGTTTGGCCTGGGCAATGGATTGGGTCAGCTGGTTACGCTGACTGCGCAGGACCTCCTCCTCCTGAAGGAGTTCGCGGCGGCGGGCATCCAGGGCTAAAACCGCATCCACCGAAAGATCCCCGTTGCGGCGTTTCAGCAATGCATTCACCGCATCAGCATTCTCACGGATCCGCTTGATATCCAGCATGACTCATCGTCCTTCACAAATTCACAGAGGCGGGCCCTGCAAAAGCAGGAAACCCCCATACTATTACAAAAGTGGTTACACCCGCCAAAAGCCTGCACTGGCCGGGTCAGTACTTGGCCGCTTCCACCAGGGTCATCACATACAGCGCCACGGCGCCCAGCACCACCACAATAATGGCCGTATTAATGAGGTAGGAGGTGTACTTTAAAAAGAGGAGATACAGCTTCTGCCGGTCAAAGGCCATGGGGTTTCATCCGAATCATCAATGAGTACCTGGCAAGCCAGACGGGGCGAAACTGCCGGGAGAAAGGGAACCAATGCGCGCCACCCTCCACCATTGTAACGAGCATCGCGGATTCCGGGTAGCCCTCACCGGCCTGCTGGTCTGTCTACTGTTTGCAGGCAGCCTCCTGTCCCGGGCCGCAGCGGCAGAAGATGACGACTGGCCTGTTGCCGAGGATTTCACGGGCGTCTACCGGGATCCGACCGGGGAGCAGGCCGAGAAAATCATGCAGCAGATGGCGCGGCAGAAAGCCGAACACCCGCCGGGCAAGGTGAAAAGACTCTGGTACCGGCTGATGGGCATCCGCGAACTGCCGGGGGATGGGAACACGGACCACATCACCCAGGTCGGCCCGCAGGCGCATCCGGCCAGCAGCGCTCCCATACTGGCGCTGACAGCGCCTCTGCGCTGGAACGGCGTCCTGATTCCGATAGGGTTCTACCGCGTGGATCAGAACAGCCTCAGTGAAACGGAGCGGCTGATCACCCTGAGCCGCGAAGGCCACCTGATGGCCAGAATGCAGCTGCACCTGGCCGGCAGCAGCCAGGAGCCGGTAGAAGCGCTGAACGCCGGCAAACAGAAAACCCCTGTAACCACCCAGTTGCAGGCGGTACTATCACCCGACCACCGGCAAATGGTGGTGGTGATGAAGAGCGGCGACCAGCTCTTTCAGAGCGACCGACTGCCCACCGCCGTGGAGAAACCGGAAGCCGGGCCGGATGCGGAGTAAGTAACAACCGTCAGCCGGCTGGTGGGGCGAGATCGATAAAATCAACGCCTATCGCCTGGAAAGCCTGTTTCAGGTTGGCGTCCACATGGCGCATCAGGGCGTCGGGCGGCTGTCCGAAGGCCTGGCAGGCTTGCATCAGATAGTGATCCGGCTGCTGGTGTTCCTTATAAAGCTGACTAACCATGATCTGCATGTTCCGGTTGTTGCGGAACCGTTCCCAACGGTTGAGCCTGCGCCATTTCTCATTGTACAGATCCTGACAGATCCGCATATGGCGCTGTTCATCCCATTCGTAAATGGTTTTACACAGATCCCGGAACAGAGGCTCGGAGCAATGACGCCCGAAAAAGTCAAAGAAAGCGCCTCCAATGGCTTCCACCGCCAGCACGGAAAACACCCCCACGGCTGGCATACGGCTGCTCACCAACCCCAGCCCGTCAAACCGCTGCTCCACCGATTTGCTGAGCACCACTTCCCCTCCGAGTTTTTCACGCATATAGCGTTCAAACAGGTGGGCATGTTTGGCTTCATCATTAATAAAGGCCGTCATGGCGTGCTGAATGGTGGGATCATGTTTGTATGTCCTCACGGCGGTCGTCAGGGGGGCCACGGACATCTGCTCGGTGCCGAGGGCATGGTTGGTGATGTCCACCAGCGCCTGAAACTGACGATCGGCGATGGCGGTTTTCATTGCAGCCAGGGCGTCGGCATCCTGGGGCAACCCGTGCCGACGAAACTGTGCCTGCAGTTCCTCAGGGTATGACGTCACCGGCAACGCCACCGTAGCCAGACGGGTCAGCCCTTCAGGCGAAAGGGCATCCAGTGATTTTTTAAGGCCCTGACGCACGTCCCGAGTCCAGTCAAACCGCTCATCGCCGAAGAAATTACGGTGAAAATCATCCACATGCGGCTGAAAATCCGTCCGGGTCCGGTGCCAGTAACTGTCCATCGGCCGGCTGGGTTCACTGCTGGGCCGCGGCTGGCCCGCCCGGGCAAACATCAATACGTTTTTCGCTTCCGTCAGCACAGTTTCAGCCCTCACCGGATGAATCCCACCCCCTGTTCTGATCAGGGGCCCTCCGGCAACAAAATAACACAAAGACACCTCAGCCGCCAAGGCGAACCCGGGCCATCAGGGAAAGGCCCAAGCCTTGGATCCGCTGGCGTTTGGGGTATCTTTGTGTCATAAATACGCCAACGCATTTCAATGGGGTTTCAACTGCCAGACACTGCGTTCTATTTGTAAGGAAACCAACCGTGACAGACAAAGCCAGAAAGGTACCACCCATGACCCAAGTGAAGACCCCGCCGGCTTCCAAGGAGTCCAAACGCTCCATTAAGGAACTGCTGGACGAAGCCAAAGCCAAAAAAGTACGCCGCGTCCGACTGCAGTTTGTGGACATGCACGGTCATCCCAAAAACATGACCATCCACGCCGACCAGCTGGAAAAAGCGCTGAACAACGAAATGATGCTGGATGGCTCATCCATCTCCGGTTTCCGCACCATTGAAACCTCCGACATGATTTTTGTGCCGGATCGCGACACCTTCCAGGTGATGCCCTGGGAAGAAAACGGCGCCGGCGTCGCCCGCGTCATCTGTGATGTGTACAACCCGGACGGCACACCGTTTGACGGCTGCCCCCGCAACAACCTGAAACGCGTGCTCGCCGATGCCCGCAAACTGGGTTTTGTCTTCAACGTAGGTCCCGAACTCGAGTTCTTCTTTTTCAAAAAAGGACCGGACGGGGAAATCACCACCGAAACCCACGACGTGGCGGGTTACTACGACCTGGGCCCCAACGACCGGGGCGAACTGGTGCGTGGCGAAATTGCCGACGTGCTGGAACAGCTCGATTTTGAAATGGAAGCCGAGCACCACGAAGTAGCCAAAGGGCAGCACGAGATTGACTTCAAATACTCGGATGCTCTGACCCAGGCCGACCGCGTGACCACCGCTAAAATCATCACCCGCCGCATTGCCGCTCTCAACGGCCTGCATGCCACCTTCCTGCCCAAGCCGGTGTTTGGCGTGAACGGCAGCGGCATGCACTGCAATATGTCGCTGGGCGCGCTGGATGGTAAAAACGTCTTCTTTGACGAGAAAGGCGACTACCAGCTGAGCCAGGAAGCCCTGTGGTTTATCGGCGGCATTGTCAAACACATCCGTGGCATCACGGCGCTGACCAACCCGCTGGTGAACAGCTACAAACGCCTGGTGCCCGGTTACGAGGCCCCGGTGTACGTGGCCTGGAGTGCGATGAACCGCAGCGCGCTGCTCCGCGTGCCGGCCAAGCGTGGCCCCGGCACCCGTGTGGAAGTGCGCTCGCCTGACCCGGCCGCCAACCCTTACCTGGCGTTCGCTGCGCTGCTGACCGCAGGTCTGGATGGCGTGAAGAACAAGATTGAGCCGCCGGAACCGGTGAGCACCAACATCTACAAACTCAGTACCGAAGAGCGCGCGCAGCAGGATATTCTCTCGCTGCCCGGCAGCCTGTTTGAGGCGCTGGAAGAGTTCAAGAAAAGTGAAGTCGCCAAGGAAGCTCTGGGCGAACACATTTACGCTGAATTCATCAACGCCAAAACCAAAGAATGGGATGCTTACCGGACCTACGTTTCTCCGTGGGAGCTGGATGAGTACCTCGGTATTTACTAAGACCCGAATCTTCTTAAATGAAACCCCCGCCAAACGTCAATTTAGCGGGGGTTTTTATTTGTACTGTTTTGGTTTCCACTGCCACTTTCCGATCTGCTGCGCCTGCGCGCGGGGACTCATTCCTGTTGCAAACAAGCTATAATAGTGAGGTGAAAGACGATCTCGACAACCAGTTTGCTAAGACGGCAACGCGAGTTATTCTCGCAATTTCCACAGGAATACTTGTCGTTGTTTTAGCAATCTGGTCGATGTTTATCTTCACCGCTCCTAAGGCCAGCGACTACACCAAAGAGAAAGCGTTGAAGCGAGCCATTCCGGAACTAGCTGCTTTTGCAAAAGAAGAAGGTTTACCCTTTCAGGAATTCGAAGGCCACGCTTTTATTGCACGCTTTGGTCTCGATTTCACTACATATGATGTTTGCTACAAGCACAATAAGCAGATCTTTTGCTTCGATGACTGGACAAATCGAACTGCTATATGGAATATTGATTCGGAACTCGATGACGACTATCGTCAGGAATTTGAGCGCGCTTTTCATCAGAAATTATTAGTAGGTAACTAGTCTTTTATAAACGGAATGAGTATTGGAAAGAGCATAAATCCTGTAATCATTTCCCAGGTTCAGTTTGTTAACTGTTCTAACAACAGGCTCAACATAGAATTCTCTACTGTTGGGATTAAAATCAAATTCATCAAACTCGTTTCGTCTTTCTTGTCCTTTTCTTGGTTCAACATGGCTATTGATTTCTATTGTTTGGTTATCGTGTCTCACAAAAACTATAGTATTCGTCATGTCGAATGTCAGGTTTCCAAACATCCAAAATCGTGGACTGTTCTTTGGGATATAGGCTCGAACGCTACTAAACGCAGTCTTAAAATGTATAGTCGTCACAGTGTTGTTCGTCTCTCGGACAACGGACACATCCTTGCCGTGCCGCTTAAAGAATTGCTGAACACGGGCAGGACTGTTGTTGAGGTTCGTGATCACCGCAATTGTATCGGGGTGGATACCCTGTAATAGCTTTTCAGGGTCAACACTGTCGGAAAAACTCAGACCGCGAAGATCAATCTCAACCGGCTGTCCATTCCCCTGAAAGTAATGGTCCCATAGTTTGTTGTTCAGGTCATACGCATTTTCATACCGGATGAGTTTTCTGGGTCGGAAGATTGTTTTAGTTTTGGTTGCTGGCTGAATGGGCATCGCTTTTGCCTTGCTTGGTTCAGGTGGCTTTACCTGCTGCTCCCCCGCCGCGCGGGCCTGCCTGCGCGCCTCGTACTACCGCCAGCGGATCTCCTGCGCCTAAACAAGCTATAATAGTGAGGTGAAAGACGATCTCGACAACCAGTTTGCTAAGACGGCAACGCGAGTTATTCTCGCAATTTCAACAGGAATACTTGTCGTTGTTTTAGCAATCTGGTCGATGTTTATCTTCACCGCTCCTAAGGCCAGCGACTACACCAAAGAGAAAGCGTTGGAACATGCAAAGCCGTACTTAAAAGAATTTTCTTTAAAAAAGCATATCTCTTTAGATGATTTTGAAGGCCCGGTATTTCAACAATCTCTTGGGCAGGAATTCCCTACTTATGTTGTGTGTTACAAAAACAAGCACTACATATTTTGCTTCGAACATTGGATGAATACATGGTATTACAATGATCTGAGTTTGCCACATGAACCTTATATGCAGAAACATCTTGATGAGTTGTTTCAAAAGACATCAGAAAGAGAATCTTGATCGGTATATTGACCGACTATTTCTCTTTGAGAAAATCTTATAATCAGTTCCAGTACTTAATTTATCAATAAACCGGACAGTAATTTCGATAGGTAGAGATCGATCTCTTGGGTTAAAATCAAATTCATCAAAAATATCTTTTTTTGTTTTGTCATCATATTGTTTGGACACTATCGTACTGTCTAATTCAATAATTCTATCCTGGTGATTAACAAACAAGATATTGTCCACCATATCAAATGTAAGGCTGCCGAAAGCCCAGAATGTTGGTTCATAAATAGGGATATTGGTGGTGACATCAAAAAATGGTTTCTTAAAATGTATCGTCGTCACAGTGTTGTTGGGCTCTCGGACAACGGACACATCCTTGCCATGTTGCTTAAAAAACTGCTGAATAAGTGCAGGCGTGTTATTGAGGTTCGTGATCACCTCAATTGTATTGGGGTGTATGCCCTTTAATAGCTTTTTAGGGTCAACACTGTCGGAAAAACTCAGACCGCGAAGATCAATCTCAACCGGCTGTCCATTCCCCTGAAAGTAATGGTCCCATAGTTTGTTGTTCAGGTCATACGCATTTTCATACCGGATGAGTTTTCTGGGTCGGAAGATTGTTTTCGTTTTGGTTGCTGGCTGAATGGGCATCGCTTTTGCCTTGCTTGGTTCAGGTAGCTTTACCTGCTGCTCCCCCGCCGCGCGGGCCTGCCTGCGCGCCTCGTACTGCCGCCAGCGGATCTCCTGCGCCTGCGCGCGCGCAAGTTCCGTCTGCGCAATCTCGTTATCCAGCCGGGCCTCCAGCGCCATCCGGCTTAAGTCCGCCTGTCGTTGCAAGGCTTCGCTCGCCATCAGGTCGTGCATGCTGACCGGTCTTTGCGCCATCTCCAGGTTGTTCTGTATCCAGTCCGCGTCTTCGGTAACGGGTGCTACATTGCTGGCGCCACTGCCTTTCAGCTCGGCCAGACCACCCGCTGTAAAGGCGGCGGATGTCGCTTCCACCGGATCCA
Organism: Candidatus Melainabacteria bacterium; assembly: GCA_050247195.1. Classification (GTDB taxonomy): domain Bacteria; phylum Cyanobacteriota; class Vampirovibrionia; order Vampirovibrionales; family Vampirovibrionaceae; genus JBFWUP01. The sequence continues at coordinate 226,505 of JBFWUP010000004.1, forward strand.
TCACCACCGGCGGGACGTCATGCTGAGTGACCGGGCCGCTGAACGGCGAATAGACGGCGGCAATCGCGCGGGCCATATGCCCTGTCTGCGGGTGATTCAGCGAGGCATCGATCTGATCGCGGTAGGCCTCCTGAATCGTCTGCACCGTTTGCGCATAGGCCTGGCTGACCCGGTTGCTGCGGTTCGTGTCGCGATCGGGAACCGAACGGATGGGCGTCTCCGGCGCCGGCTCGCCAGCCCATTGTGGCGCGGGTTGCAGAGCCATCCTCCACACGTCACGCGCATACGGCGTGGGCTGCGCATTGTCCCAGACCAGCTGTTTCAGCGCTGCGCCAATCTGACCCAGCGCCGCTTCAAGCGGTCGCGTGTCCACTGACGACGGTGTCGGAGCGGGTTCATCATTCCCGCCACCCTCATCATCGTCACCATCCTCGCTGTCATCTGAATCATCATCCTGAGGCTCCGGCTCATGGTCGGGTGGCGGCGCTCCGGTTTTTTCAACACGCCCCTCCAGCACCCCTGGCATTGCCGACAGGTATTGCAGGGTGGTTCCCAGATCATGCCCCGGATAATGCGCCTCGGTAAAGTCTCGGAACAGGTTCATGATGTCGGTTTCATCCCATATTCTCTTGGAAACAATCGTCATACTGTATTCCCCGTATTGGCGGGTGCTCGGCGGATCGAACCGTCACCCGTGAATTCAGCATGCCATGCTTTTCATATTCTGTCTGTAAATAATTCGCGAACGGAATTAACGGCAGTATGAAGCCCGCTCACCGACAGGCTTGTCTCGGCGGGCGGGCTGAAAGGTGGGAAGAAAACAATTATTTGGCTGAGGAGGTACTTGCCGAACCGCTGTCGCCACGACCCTTGCCACCGATAATCGGCGACAGGAAATCGATAGCCGGACGGACAATCATCCCGCCGCCGAAGCGCCAGCGGTCAAACGAACTCCCGGCATCGGTGTAATCCATATTGCCGTAGAGGGCCAGCCAGTCCGTCAGGTTCATAATCAGGTTGGCGTCAAACGAGGCAGTCATCGCCGTGTTCTCTTTGCTGGTCAGGCCATGGCCCCGGTTGAACGTCTGCACGCCCAGGCTGCCGCCCAGCTTGTACTCCAGCAATTTGTTCCACAGGTTGCCGCGGAAATCCAGCCGGCCGGCGTTCTGGAAGAAGGCTTTCGGGCTGAAGTACCCGCCAAAGTCGTAACCGTCCGCCGCAAGAATAGCAGGGGCCACACTGACCACCGGGCGGGTATTGCCCGCGCGGGTGACATCGAAAAACCCATTGGTGGTGTTTTTCTCATACCCAAAGTACAGGGATTCAAACCCGAGACGCACCTTGTGGTTTTCGGCATAGTGCCAGTCGTAACCGCCACTCAGGTAAGCCAGGTTTTTGTAGTTGGTCGGCACGCGCTCCCCGTCCACATAGGCCCACTGGTAACCGGCATTCAGGTCAAAATCGTTGTTAAACGGGTGTGTGTTCAGTTCGGCAAACAGCCCGGTCTCGCGGGACTGGCCCACCAGCTTGCCGGCATAGCGGCCCATGTCCGGCACAATCCCCACCTGCGCCAGGTAGGAGTTGTACTGCGGCTGACGGAAGGAGCCCACCTTGGCCGCAATGGCATCGTTAAATTTGTACTCAATGCCACCCTGGTAGGTAATGTTGGAACTGCTGGACTGGTTAAACTGCGTGATGGCCATATCTCCATCCAGCGTCAGCCGGTCGGTGAGGCGGTAGGTCGCTCCCCAGGAATACGCCTGGCTCCAGGTGGCGTGTGGGCCACGCGCATAGGGCCCGGGGATGGAGTAATGGTAGGGATCCACGCTGACGCGCGCGCGCAGTTGCGGCGTGAGGGAAAAGGCCAGCTGGTTGGGAAAACCCCAGTAACGGAACTTACCCGTGGATTTTTCGCCATCCTGCGTGCTGTAGAAAAAGCCGCCACGCAGCAGGGGACGCAGATCATTTTCCAGGCCCTCGCTCATACGAGTCAGGTCATCGTTGCGGAAACGGCCCAGCCCCGACAGCAGCGGGTTGGTGTCATAGTTAATCGCACTGAAAATCCCGTACTCAGGGTTGTTCTGAAGAAAGGCCAGTTCATCACTCTGTGCCTGGCTGCTGCCTGCCGTTTCATCCAGCACCGCCACGCCGGTCACAATGTGATCTTTGGAAAAAGCCACATCGCTCTGAATGCGATCCAGTTGTTTCTGGGAGGTTTTCTGAACGGCTTTCAGCGATTCGATCGCCATGTTCAGGGAGTCCATATCCGCCTGCAGTCTGGCCAGATCCGGGTGCACCCCAGCCTGCGGCGCCACCGGTGACGGGGGGGTCACCTCATCTAGGGAGACACGCTCTTCCACGGTTTTACGCAGGTAACTGGGCGCCTGTGATTGTTTCTCAGGCGCCGGTTCAGCGGCGGTATCCGCCGGCTGGTAGGGGAGAATGCTGTAATCAAACACGGTATCCGACGGTGACACGCCGGTCTGGATCACTTCATAATCCACCGGAATCAGCCAGTCACCGTTCAGGTCAGCCGGCCAGCCGTAGCCGGTAAAGTTGATGAGATGGCGGACCTTTTTCATCACATCAAACGCGTCATCATAGCGCCCGAGAAATTTGTTGACCTGCGCCAGCGCGACGGCCACATCCATTTCACCGGGATGGCGCTCAAACGCTTCTTCCAGATAGTCTTTGGCCACCAACTGCTTGCCGCTCCACATCAGGGCGTAGCCTTTGGTCACAATGGCGTCAATGTTGTTGGGATTGATCGCCAGAACGGCATCACACTGCTCAATGGCCGCACTGTAGTGGCGTTCATAGGAGAGCAGCTTTCCCAGGGCAATGCGGGCCGCCACATTGCCGGGATTTTCCTCAATGGCCTGGCGCAGCAGTTTCACCGCATCGTCCCGGTGACTTTTGTGCATCAGCAGCAGGTCCGTCCACTCCTGCTGCACCCGGTCATCACCCGGGTAGCGTTTGAGTAGATCATGATACAGATCCAGCGCTTCCTTAAAGTAGTCCGGATCGTTACGGTAGGCGCGGGCCACGGTCAGACGAATCGCGTAGTTATCCGGGTAGACGTTGGCCAGTTCCTGATAGAAGGAGATTTCCTTCACGGTGGCCTCATGCCAGAGCAGGGTCCGCTCCATACCTTTCAGCCACTGATCCTGGTGTGCCGGATCTTTCTGGGAGAGCGCCAGAAACATCCGGATGGCGTCATTCTGCCGGCTCTTCTGGTACGACAGAAAATCGGCATAGGCCCCTTCAACCTGGGTATCGCCCGGATGATCGGCCATCAGCTTCTGGAACGCCTGTTCGCTGGCCGTGAGGTTGGTTTTTTCGTTTTTCAGCATCTCCAGGTAATTGCTGCGGATGCTTTCAGGATCCTGAACATCTGCCGCACTCAGCGCCAGCTGATAATATTTGTTGGCCTCACTAAACTGGCCGGTGGCCTCATAGCGTTTGGCCAGACGGAAAGCCGCCATGGCGTTGCCAGTGTCCTGGCTCAGTGATTCGGCGTACAGACGATCCATCAGGCTGCTGTCTTTCATCGACAGACTGCTCAGGTAGTCGGCAAACTCCAGTTTTTCGTCACTGCTCAGCTGGCCGGCTTCATACAGCATTTTAAACGCCGCCATGGCCTGGGGGGCCTGCTGCGTATGCACATACGAACGCGCCATGCGCAGCTGAATATATTTTTCATTCTGTGTGGCTGCAGGCAACGACTGATCAAAGGTCAGCGCATCACTGTAGCGGCCCATATCAAAGGTCAGGCCTGCCATCCGCTCTTTCATGGCGGCGGCATCCCCGCCAGTCAGGCTGAGAATGCGGGGCCTGATGCGATCATACATCTCACCGGCCTCACCGGGGTGTTTGGCCTTATGCAATGCCAGGGTGTAATCCTGTTGCAGTTTCAGATCGGAGGAGGATCCGGCGCTCAGGGTATCGCGGTAAACGGCAACCGCATCTTCGGCATGGCCGGTTTCGCTCAGAACCTTGGCGTACACCGCCTGCCACGCCCGGTCTCCGGCGTATTTGGCGGCAATGGGCTGGGCGTAATCGTATGCTTCGGCAAAACGCCCCTCCCAGGAGAGCACTTCCGTGGCGCGTTTGGCATGATCGGTATTACCCGGCTCCAGCATCGCCGCCTGCTTCAGGAAGGCAATGGCCTGCGGGCGGGTGGTTTTATCCCAGCTCAGCAACTCACCCAGGTTGGTCAGCGCCTCCAGATTGCCGGGGTTGAGTTGATGCACTTTATAATAGGTCTGCCGGGCGACTTCCAGATCGGCAGGCGTGCCCTGCTTGCGGTATGCCCGGGCCAGCCAGAGCTGGGCATCTTCGCTTTCGGGATGATCCGCCGCCGCCTGCCTGAGGAAGGGCAGGGCTTTTTCAATATAGCCTTTGTTGTAAAACACCATGCCCTGCTTATATTCCGGGCCCAGATCGGCCGCTTCCGTGGTGAGCATCCACCAGGGCAGAACCAGCAGGCCGGCGGTCAGCAGCAACGGCATGGACCAGCGGGTGGCGGTGGGTTTCAGCATGGGGGTGGCTCCTATTGCGTTTTCAGGGGGAAGGGGTGGTCGGTTTCTGTCAGCCGATGAGCGTGTGGAAGGCCTTGCTTTCCTCGGGGGCATGCAACTGCTGACTGATGCTGTCGAGCGTTTTCATATCCAGGCCATGGAAATAGATCAGCGCCATATAAGCGTGTCCGTGCGGCTGGGCGTCCATCACCCGGCCCGGATACACGCCCTGAACGTTCTGCTCGGCGTCCCAGATAATCTGCACGCTGACCTGTTCCTCGGGTTCGAGGATGTCGCCGTTCTTCAGGAGGACAATCAACCCGAGTTCACTGATTTCCTGAGTGGAGGCTTCCAGCCAGGTGTTGTTTTTGTTTTTGATGCGGCACTGAATGAATTTGTTGACCGACGGGGCCACGCGGATGAGGCCATCCTTGGGACGGTAGATGTTGCGGATGAGCTCCAGACGCTGATCGCGTGTCAGCTGGGTGAATTTCACGCCCGCCCGTATCTGCCCGCCGCCCAGATCATCGAGCCGGATAATGGTGCCGTTCACTTCGCTCACCTCGCCCGAGGGCCACTGCACCCGAACCGAGACCATCTGACCCAGATCCAGGGAGACGTCCTTGCGCTTGAGATAAACCGAGATGCCGGACTCACTCACGTCATCCGAATGGCCCATCATATAGGTGCCATCCACGTTCAGCACACAGGAGAGGGTAACCTGAAAACGCGGCGCGTTGCGTTTGAGGGGTTTCTCCATAAACCCGGCGATACGGAAGGGTGTCAGCAGGAGATCCCAGAAGGAATCCACGGAAGGCCGGTAGACATAATCATCCCCCCACACATCGGCAGAGCCGAACATGTGCCGGATGAGGCGCTGGTGCTGAACCTCATTGCGCTCCACAATCTTGAAACCAATCTGGTGCTGGTTATGCTCGTTCAGCGTGCTTCTCACCGCCTGGACAGAGATCACCGTCGTCTCGTTGATCTCCCAGTCCATCAGCTTCAGCTGCACCTGGCCGGAAATCGGCACGGGCTCGTTAAACACCACCGCCACACCGCTTTCGCTGATGTTGGTGGTATAGCCCACAGCAATGGAGCCATCCAACAACTTGATCTCGCAACGGATACGGCGGGGAATCCGGGGCGTCAGGCGGAACTGGGGGCGCTCCTGCGCCACGTAAATGGCGCCCAGCAGCAGCACCAGGTTATAGGCCGCCCAGAACAGGTTGGTATAAATCCCTCCGGCGTACTCGGGCGTGTAAATACCGCGGGAAATGGCCATACCGATGCCCACAATGGTCAGCGCCGTCACAATGACCTGCGGAAAAACCACCCGCCAGTTAAAGTTCAGCCGTTCTTTCAGACCACCCTTGGGCGTCACGCGGAATTTGGCGCGTTTGGGCGACAGGAAGGTAAACGTGGTGGTCAGTGTCATGTAAATACAGCAGGCCGCCTCATGCACCTCGGACCAGAAGGCGTGACGCACGCCCTTGGAGATCAGCGTGTAGCCCAGAAAAGCGCACACAAAGCTCGGCACGTAATAAATCAGCACTTCCACAAAGCCCGAGTTGATGGTTTTGTAGCCGAACAACAGAAAGAACAGCGGGGCGATCATAAAAATCAGGCGCGGCAGGCCATGGAAGAAGTACCACATCCCGGAGAAATAGCAGATGCGTTGCGGCAGACGGAGGCCTTTAATCAGCAGGGGATTGTCCAGCACGAAAATCTGGGTCATACCGCGCGCCCAGCGCAGGCGCTGTTTAATAAAGTCGGCAAAACTCTCCTGGGAGAGGCCGGCAGCGAGATCGCGGTTATAAAAGAGCGATTTCCAGCCCTTGCTGTGCAGGCGCAGGCCGGTATGCACGTCTTCGGTGATGGTTTCCACAGCGAACCCGCCAATACCCATCAGGGCATCGCGACGGAAAATTGCGCCGCTGCCGCCGAAGAACGCCGCACCCCAGTAATCGTTACCGGGTTCAATGACGTGGAAGAACAGATCCTGCTCATTGTTCATGGTTTCCGTGGCCAGCAGGTTGCGCTGGAACGGATCCTTGGTGAAGAAGTGCTGGGGCGTCTGGACAAAGCCCAGTTTGTTATCCGTCAGAAAGAAGCCCACGACTTCCTGCAGAAAGGACTTGCAGGGAACATGATCCGCATCAAACACCAGCACCAGATCGCTCTGGGTGTGATCCATGGCGTTGTTCAGGTTGCCGGCCTTAGCGTGGATGTTCTGGGTGCGCGCAATGTAGTTGGCGCCCAGCTTCTCGGCCAGTTCGCGCATTTCGGGCCGGTTGCCGTCATCCAGCAGGTTCACCGTTTTGCGGGGATAGTCAATGCTCATACAGCCCACCAGGGTGCGGTATAGCACGCTCACGGGCTCGTTATAGGTACAGACCATCACATCCACACTGGGCAGTTGCTCCGGCTGGTAGCGCGCCAGACTGACCGGCTTGTGGCTCGTTTCGCCATACATCTGAAAATAGCCCAGCAGCATGGCGAAAAAGGCCATCACCTCAGCCAGGAAGATGGTGACGGAAATGGCGATGGCAACCGGTGAGCTGAGATCCAGCGTGAAAAAACCGCGCCACAACAGGTGACGCAGCATCACCACGGTGGTCAGCACCATCACAAAATGGCGGGCCCTTGGAAAGAAGAAATACGTGGCCAGCATCACGCCGATAAACAGCAGGGACAGAAAAGCCTGCAGCATCAGCGGCAAACCCAGCGTCAGGGTGGGAAACAGCGGCCGAGACAGACTGCCGGTATAGCTGTAAGCCAGCTCGGCAATGGTCTGGGCGCCGGCATTGGGCGTAACGCCGGACGCTGAGGTGGGGAACTGCCCGAGCAGGAACAACAGCCCCACAGAAAGCAGGGCAAATGCCACAAGGACCACTACCTTTTTGATCATGGGGAGAAACTCTCTCTGACAATCTGTCTGACTTGGTGCTTACGCCAGCCTGTTCAAACCCAGGGCTCTCCGCCGCCAGTAACCGGTTTCCTGCCCTTCATCGTCATTGTGTTCCGGAAATCCTCCCGGACCGGCCCTGTGCAGAGAATCTGGCACTTCTGATTGTCGTTTTTCCGGACGAAAACCACACCCCCTCAATACAGGAGTTTCAGGACACCCTTCCCTCATGTGGCGGAGGCGGATTCGGGTGATCAGGCCCAGTAACGCACGCTGGCGCCAATAACAGGCAGCGGGGGCGTTCTGTCCGTAACCGTCTGAAAAGCCATATAAATGGCCGGCACCGGCACCACCAAAATCAGCAGAATGTGGTAGATGAAACTCATCACCGACGAGATGGGCAACGCGAGGGCTCCCAGACCCGGCAGAGTCAAAAGCGTTTCAGTCAGGGCAAATAATTTAGTGACGATAATCAGAAACAAAAGCGCCACCATAAACCACAAGGCCATGTTCAGCCAGTGGTACTTCACAAAATAAGGGGGCGTCATTCCCCGGGAGCGGCCATGAAGCAACCAGTAAATACCGGCCGAAAGGCCCAGGATCAAAGAGGCTTCCCGGAACAGATAACAGAGTATTACGGCCAGCAGCAGTAAAACCCATTTCTTCTGGCGCACCACCGGAGCCAGGTGAGCACGGTAGACCACCAGCACGGCAAAATACACGCCCAGCCCCAGCACAATATTCAGACCATTCTCCGGTACGCTATGGTAAAGCTGCCAGCCCAGCAACAGGTACAATCCGGCCATCAGTATATTCACCGCTCCCCCATATGGGCGGCTGCTGCGTCCGGTGCCGGCGGGTGTCCTTGTTGGCGCCATAGGTATTGTTGTATCACATTTTTTCAACCAGCGGCGCAGTTTGGCCAAAGCACGGCAGGAATGATACAATCGTTAGCCGTGCCGCCCCGTCATCCGCGGAAGCTGTTCCGCCCCGTCCGTATCCGATGAATGCCATGGTGAGACGCATGAAGCCTATTGTGACCGGTGCCCTGATTCTGACGGCGTTGACCGGCCTGGTCTGGTACGCCGACCAGGCTGACTGGATTGATGTTCAGGGCAGTTTGTTTCAGAGCGGCGCCAACGCCAACCTGTTTAACGCCACCCAGAAAATTCCCGACCAGGAAACCGCCCGCGAGCAGTACCGGCAGGCGCTGACCGCCCTGAAAAATAAAGAGTATGAAACGGCCCTCGGGGAATTCCGCGAACTGCACGACAGTTACCCGGGCCTGGAGGAAACCATCCTCCTGCATCAGGCGCAGGCGCTCAGCCAGCTGCCCAATGAAATGGGAGCGCAGGGCAAACTGAAGCAGATCATCCAGCGGCATCCCGACAGCCCTCTGGTGCTGCGCGCCCAGTACGAACTGGCCCAGTCTCATTACCGCGCCGGCGAACCCGAAAAAGCCGAAACGGCGTTTAAAAAAATTCTGCGCGCTGACCCGGACAGTGCGTATGCGCTGGGCAGCCGGTATTTTCTCGGCATGATCATCCGCCGCGGCCTGCCAGAAGCGCCTTCGGCCGGTAACAGCACCCCCGGCGTTTCCGCCGACGCCCTGAAGCTGATGATGAATTACTGGCGTCAGTATCTGGAAGCCTGCAACCGATGCGTTTTCAGCGGAGAGATCACACGACAGCTGGAGGATCTGGCGGGTAAAAAACGGGTCACCCTGACGCCTGACGATCACGCCCGGATGGCCACGGCCCTCGCTGAAGAAGCCCGCGACTGGCAGGCAGTGCTCACGCATGCTGAAACCGGAACGCCCGCCCTCTCGTGGGCCCCCAAGGCCATGGCGCAGTTTCATCTAGGGCAGACGGACGCCGCCCTGACCACCATTGAAGCCGGCCTGCCCGGCGAGCATGATGAAAAAACGGCTCAGTGGGCCGTTGATACCGCGCTGATTATTCCGGGGCACAATGCCGCAGCCACCCTGAACACACTGCTGGCCCGACCACTGAAAACCGGCAAGGATTATGTCCTCTGGCAACTCGCCATCCATGTTCCCAACCAGGCGCCGCGCTATTATCAGCAGATTCTTGCGGACAACCCCAACAGCGATTACGCGCCGGAGAGTTCCTGGCGGCTGATGTGGCCCCTGCTGCAGCAACAGCAGTACGAGGCTTTTTTAAACAAGGCGCACACGCATCTGGCGGAATATGGTTACGCCAAATCGTCTCCCATGGTAGCTTTCTGGTCGGGCAAAGTCCATGAGCGGATGAACGATACCGCCCAGGCCCGCAAAGCCTACGAAGCCCTTCTGCATGATTATCCTGACAGTTATTACGCCTTCCGCGCCTATGGCCGTCTGAAAGCCCTTCATGGGCGTTCGCTGGGCGCTGACCCGGGCTGGACAACCCTACCCAACCGCACCGATTACCCGCCCACGGGACAATCCCTCCCGCTCGGCAGCCTGATTCCTGCGCCCCGCCAGTGGGCCGCCACGCTGTCCTCCGGTCTCAACCGGGACCATGAAGCGGCGCGCCTGACCCGGGCCGTGGAAGAACTGATGACCATCGGCGCCGCTGATGATGTGCTGCTGATACTGGAAGACAGCTTCGGACACGAACAGGTCCCCCCGGCCATGCTCAGCTGGTATTATCAGGCGCAGGGCAACCGGCCCCAGGGCCTCCGCATCCTCCGCGACGCAATCAGCGAACGCACACGGGATGCGTTTCTGCACAAGGCCACGCCACAGGCGACCGGCAGCGGCCAACCCACAGAAACGGAGCTCAGAATTCTCTACCCGCTGGTGTTTGAAGACACCATTCAGACCGAAGCCAAACGACATCACCTGGACCCCTGGCTGGTGCAGAGCCTCATGCGCGAGGAAAGCTATTTCAATGAGTTTGCCGTCAGCCGCTCCGACGCCCGGGGGCTGATGCAGCTGCTGCCGGCCACAGCGCGCGAGGTGGCCGGCTGGGAAAGCCTGCCCGGTTTTAACACCACGGATCTCTTCCAGCCTGCCGTGAATATCCGACTGGGCACCCGCTACCTCAGCCACCTGCACGAACTGTTCAGCGGCGCCTCCATGTTCTCTGTGGGCGCCTACAACGGCGGGCCCAACGCCATGCGCCGCTGGGTGGATGCCTCGACCAATGTGCAGTCGGATCCGGACTGGTTTGTGGAGAATATTCCCTATGATCAGACCCGTGACTACATTAAAAAGGTGTTTGGCAGCTACTGGAACTACAACCGGCTTTACGGCAACCAATACCCGCTCAGCAGCGTGCTGGGCAACGCCCCGGACAGCGCAAGCTGATTCATCACCCGAGTAACACGCTATTCTGGAGCATACTTTTGGCCCAGCCCCCTGTCTATTTGGCGGGACCCCGTGTTATGTGTATAATGCGGCCATCACGGGCTTTTTCAGCGATATCCCCCTGAAATCTGTGGTGTGTTTCCGGTTTCTTCTGGAATGGTTTTTTGGAGAGCTGCCTCATGTCCGGTTCCTTCGTACTGATGCTACACAGTCACCTGCCTTTTTACCGCAAGGCCGGTATGTGGCCTTTTGGCGAAGAGAACCTGTATGAGTGTATGGTGGAAACCTACCTGCCGCTGCTTAACGCGCTGACCGAGTTGCAGGCTGACGGCATTGCGGCGCACATCACCGTGGGCATTACCCCGGTACTGGCCGAACAGCTGGCTGATGAGCACCTGAAGCAGGGATTTGAGACCTATCTGCAGCGCCAGATTGACATGGCGGAAGCCGATGTGGCCCGCTACCCCGACCCGGATGTGCCCCATTCGGATCACCTCGCTTTTCTGGCCGGTTATTACCGCGATCATTTTAAAAGCCTGATGGATGATTTCCGCAGCAAATACCAGCGCGATGTGATTGGCGCCTTCCGTAAACTGCAGGACGCCGGGTGCATTGAGATCACCACCTCGGCAGCCACGCATGGATTTCTTCCCCTGCTGGCCACGGATGAAGCCATTGAAGGCCAGCTGAAAACCGGGATTGAAGCCTATAAAAAATACTTCGGCCGCGACCCCAAAGGGATCTGGTTACCGGAATGCGCCTACCGTCACCGCCGCGCCGTCAATCCGGTCAACGGCGAAGTGACCGTGCGCCCGCCCATTGAAGCCTTCCTCTTTGAAAACGGCCTTCAGTACTTCTTTACCGAATACAGCGCCATTGAAGGCAGCGAGGGCAGTGAATACCGCCGCCACGTGGGCATCTACCGCGATATCAAACAGGTGCCGATGCACCACAAGTCGCTGACCGGCCTCACCACGGATCAACCCTACTACCTGAAGGATTACCCGGTGGCCGTGCTGGGCCGCAATGAGCGGGCGAGCTTCCAGGTCTGGTCCGCCGCCGATGGTTACCCGGGTGACGGCATTTACCGCGAGTTTCACAAAAAAGACGAAACCTCCGGCCTGCAGTACTGGCGCATTACCGCCAAGGATCGCGGGTTCGGCGACAAAATGCTCTATGACCCGGTGGAGGCCTTTAACAAAACCAGAGAGCATGCCAAACATTACGTGTGGCTGATTGAACAGATGCTGGCCGAAAAAGAAGACGACAGCATGATCATGGTCTCTTTTGACACCGAACTGTTTGGCCACTGGTGGTATGAAGGCATTGCCTGGCTGAAGGAAGTGATCCGCGGCCTGCATGCCAGCAAAGCCGTTCACGTCCGCACCGCCAGTGAGCAACTGGCCACCCAGGCCCCTGAAGCCGCGCTGCAGCTGCCCGACAGTACCTGGGGCGCCGGCGGCCACTACTGGGTGTGGAACAACGAGGAACATACCCACTGGATGTGGTCGATCATTCACGAGTGTGAATACTTTATGCGCCAGCTGGTACGGGCCTTCATCAACGAGAAGGATCCGCTCAAGGTCCGCATTCTGAACCAGACTTTCCGCGAACTGCTGTTGCTGCAGAGCAGCGACTGGCCCTTCCTCATCACCACAGGGCAGGCCCGTCAGTACGCCATTGACCGCTTCAACACGCACGTGGCCAATTTTAACTCCCTGGCCGTTATGCTGACCGGCGGCACAGTGGATGAGGAGCTGCTGAGCCGCCTGGAAGAACAGAATAATCTGTTTGCCGGCGTGGACTACCACTGGTACCAGTATCACCCCGATGCAGCCGAGGCGCACACACCGGGCGCACAACTGGTATAATCAGAGACATCCCCACACGAAACCCCCGGGGATGATGAAGCGGGGCATTGACTCGAACGTAATTTCGATATAGACTGTTTCCACACAGTCACCGGATGCCGGCTGCTGAGAGCGCCGCCGACCATTCCGCAAATTACGCCAAGGAGAGAGTCTTATGAGCCCCAGCACCCGAGAAAAAACCACCATCAAGGAACTGGAGGAACGCGAAGCCATGCAGGCAGCCGATCTGGCCGAGCGCAAGAAGGCGCTCAGTGTCACCATTGATAAACTGGAAAAAGACTTCGGCAAGGGCGCCATCATGAAGCTCGGCGACCGGCAGGTTGTCAGCTACGACGCCATTCCCACCGGCGCCCTGTCCCTGGACCTGGCTCTGGGGATTAACGGGGTGCCGCGCGGGCGGATCATCGAGATTTATGGCCCCGAATCCAGCGGGAAAACCACCATGACCCTCAGCATTGTGGCCCAGGCGCAGAAAACCGGGGGGATTGCCGCTTTTGTGGATGCCGAGCATGCCCTGGACCCGGAATACGCCAGGAAAATCGGGGTCAATATTGATGAACTGCTGGTCAGTCAGCCCGACACCGGCGAACAGGCCCTGGAGATTACCGAACAGCTGGTGCGCTCCGGCGCTGTGGACATTATCGTCGTGGACTCCGTGGCGGCGCTGGTTCCCAAGGCGGAGATTGAAGGCGAAATGGGCGACTCGCACATGGGCCTGCAGGCCCGGCTGATGAGCCAGGCCCTGCGCAAACTGACCGCCATTGTGGGCAAAACCCGCACCACCGTTATCTTTATTAACCAGCTTCGCCAGAAAATCGGGGTGATTTACGGCAACCCGGAAACGACCACGGGCGGCAACGCCCTGAAGTTCTACGCCAGCGTGCGTCTGGATATTCGCCGCGTGGAAACCCTGAAAAAAGACGGCACGGAAATCGGCAACCGCGTGAAGGTCCGTGTGGTGAAAAACAAGGTCGCCCCGCCGTTCAAAATCGCTGAATTCGACATTCTCTTCGGCCAGGGCATTTCCTCGGCCAGCAGCCTGATTGATGTGGCCGTGGACATGAATATCATCAAGAAGGCAGGCGCCTGGTACAGCTATCAGGATGAAAAACTGGGCCAGGGCCGCGACAAGACCCGCGAAATGCTTGAAGAGGACAACAACCTCTTCCGCGAGATTGAGGCCAAGGTCCGCGCCGCCATTGATGTGATGCGCGCAGGCGCGGTGAAACCGGAAGAAACCGACGCTGAAGCGGCCGGCGAAGCCGACGCCGAATAACCCCGCATCCGGCGGGTGGATCCCGCTGACCCGTTCCATTACAATGGGCCTTTCCTCACCGAAAGGCCCATTTGCCGTATGCCTGCAGCTGCCCGCCCATCTCCGCCGGAGCCCACCATGGATATTCTGTTTTTTGGCGACATGGTCGGCAGGCCCGGACGCGAAGCGGTGACCCACTACCTCACGCACCTGCGCAGTGAAGGCCTGATGCCCGATATCGTTATCGCCAACGCGGAGAACACCACCCACGGCTTCGGGATCAACCGGCGCCATTACAATGAACTGATGACGGCAGGGGTGGACATCCTGACCGGTGGCAACCACATCTGGGACCGGCAGGAGATTTTTGAGTTCATTGATGAGGCGGACCGCCTGCTGAGACCGGATAACTTTCCCGCCCACGCCCCGGGGCAGGGCGGCGGCGTGTTCACCATTGAGAAAAACGGTAAAACGCACACACTGGGCGTCATGAACCTGATTGGTCAGGTGTTTATGGGCAATTACAACTCTCCCTGGGACAGCCTGGAGCGCCTTCTGCCCGCCCTGAAGGCCCAGACACCTGTCGTTTTCCTCGATATCCACGCTGAGGCGACGGCTGAAAAGATGTGCATGGCCCATTTTGCCGCCACCATGGGCCTGAGCGCCATGGTTGGCACCCACACCCACTGCCAGACGGCCGATAACCGGATTATTGCGGGACAGCTCGGTTATATTACCGATGCCGGCTTTAACGGGGCCTATAACAGTATTATCGGCATGGAGCCGGAGGGGTCGATTAAACGCCTGCGCGACCAGCTTCCGGCCCGCCTCGGTGTCGCCGAAGCCACGTCGCTGCAAGTGAATGCGGTTCGTTTCACCGTGGAAAGCCGCACAGGGGTGTGCCAGCGGGTTCGCCGTATCAACACCATACTGGATTTATCAGGCTATCCGGCCGATATCCCTTTGGGTGAAGCCTGCCCGTAAGGCTTTGAAACCCGCCCAGTCTGGCCTGTAAACCGCCCGGATGGTGGAAAGCCACTAGAAAAGGCCACCGGCAGGGAGTATAATAGAGGTGATCTCCGGTTTGAAGCCAGAATTGAAGGAAACGACCTATCTCCACACCGATCTGCCCGACCCAGCACACCCTGGACGAAGCCAAAACCTGGCTGAGTCACCAGTTGTCGTCGGAGCGCTATGACCATTCCATTGGGGCCTATGAAAAAGCGGTGGAGCTGGCTGAAAAATTCCGCCTGGCGCCGCACGAAAAAGAAGCCGCCGCCTGGGCCGCCCTGCTGCATGATGCGGCAAAGCTGCTGCCGCCGGATGAACTGATGGCCCGCTGCGAGGCCGAAGGCGTTCCGCTGGACGCCATGGATCGGGCCACCCCGCAAACCCTGCACCCCTGGGTGGGCGCCCTGCTGGTGCGCGAAGAATTCGGCATCACCGATGAGGATACCCTCAATGCCATCCGTTACCACACCACCGGCCGGGCCGGTATGTGCCTGGTGGAAAAGGTGGTGTATGTCGCGGATAAAATTGAAGGCAACACCCGCAACCCGCTTTATGTTCAGAAAATGACGGCCCATCTGGACTTTCAGGACCCGGACAGTCTGGATCGCACCATGCTGTACATACTGGATTCCACCATGCAGTTTTTAATGGAAAAGAAACAGGTGATTCACCCCCGCACCCTGGCCGCACGCAACGACGTGGTGACGCGCGTCCGCGAACAGGCCGGCCGTAAACCCGCCAATGTGTAGCGCAATGTAAGGAGGACTGTTTTGACCCAGAGCACATCGCAAAACCCACCCGCCACCACGCACAGCCCGCTGGAGCTTGCCCGCCTTGCCGCCGGTATTGCCGACAGCAAAAAGGCGAAGGATCTGGTGGTGCTCAGCACCGGCAATGTGTCCTATCTCGCGGATTATTTTGTGATCTGCACCGGTGAGAGCAAGGCGCAGATACGCACCATTGCCGATGCGATTGAACAGGAGTTTAAAGCGCTGGGACAAACCCTCTGCGGTCAGGAACGCGACCAGCAACCCTCCTGGTGTCTGCTGGATTACGGCGACGTGGTCATCCATGTGATGAGCCCGGATCGACGCGATTTTTACCAGCTGGAGCACTTCTGGAACCATGCCGATACCCTGCCCGAAGAGAGCTGGCAGGCCAAACAGGCTTCCTGATTGCCGGCAATGAAAACTGTTGGACTGATTGGCGGGATGAGCTGGGAATCAACCGCCCTGTATTACCGGCTGCTGAATGAGGCCGCCCGGGAAAGGCACCACGGACTCACTTCGGCCCGGATTCTGCTTTGGAGCATGGATTTTCAGGTCATCGCGGATCTGCAGACCGCCGGCGACTGGCAGACACTCAGAGCGCACATGGTGGAAGCGGCGCAGCGCCTGCATATGGCGGGGGCGGACTTTCTTGCCATTGCCACCAACACCATGCACCGTCTGGCCCCGGCCATTGAAGCGGCGGTGGACTGCCCCCTCATCCATATTGGCGACGCCACCGGCAAAGCCATTCATCAGCAGGGTTTGCGGCGGGTGGCCCTGCTGGGAACGCGTTACACCATGGAAACCCCGGATGTCCTGACCGAACGCCTGCAGGCGCAGTTCGGCCTGGAGGTCATCGTCCCGGATCCGGCGGACCGCAACGCCATACATGCCCTGATTTTTGAAGAACTCTGCCAGGGCTGTTTCACCGAAGCCGGAAAAGACACCTTACTGACCGTGATTGCGCGCATGCAGGCTGCCGGCGCCGAGGGGGTCATTCTGGGTTGCACGGAACTCCCGCTGATCGTCACGCAACCTGACGCCACCCTGCCCCTGTTTGATACCACCCGGCTGCACGCCGCCGCCATTGCCGACGCCATTCTATAATGATGAAACCTCGCCTTTGGCCTGATTCCACAAAGTATCCCAGGTCTCAAAATCGAGATCGTTTAAAGCTTTCTCCGGCATTTGCGAAGCCACACGCGACTCCATCGACTGGAAACGCCGTGTGAATTTGGTGGTGGCGGCAGTCAGGGCCACCTCCGGATCGATCTGATATTCGCGCGCCAGGTTCACCACGGCAAATAGAATATCGCCCATTTCCTCTTCACGACGGCGTTGCTGTAAAACCGGATCCGGCTCGGCATCAAGCTCGCGGAATTCATCGAATTCACTCATTACGCACTGCCACAGCGATTCAACCGTTGGCCAGGCAAAACCGGCTTTCACAGCCTTTCGGGAGGTCTCCAGGGCCCGGCTCAGAGCAGGTTGGGCCATACTCACCCCGGCCAGAATACTTTCAGCGCCTTCGGGCAAAGAGGCCTGACCCCGCTTTGCCGCTTTTTCCGCCTGTTTAATGGCCTGCCAGTTTCGGGTCACAGCTTCGGGCGTATCGGCCTGGGCCTCGCCAAATACGTGCGGGTGGCGCCGGATGAGTTTATCGGCAATCCCCTGTGCAACGGCTTCAAAATCAAACAGGCCCGCATCACCGGCGATCTGGGCGTGCAGGGCCACCTGAAGCAGCACATCCCCCAGCTCCTCACACAGGGCTGCCGGTTCTTCAGCACCCGCTGCCATGGTCTCCACTGCCTCATACGCCTCTTCCAGCATAAAGGGTCGCAGGCTCTGGTGGGTTTGCTTCAGATCCCAGGGACAGCCGGCCCGGGGGTCACGCAGCTGGGCCACAACCGCCAGCAGGCGGCTGATTCCGGTGGCATTGGCAATGGCGGGCGGCAACGGGGTGGTCATGAAACTGTTCTAGCACGATTGACCCGAAATGACCAACCGCCGTCATTTCGCTATAATAGAGTCATCAGCGTGAAAAAAAGATGACCATGAGCGATTTCACACCGGCCATAACAGCCCTCAGCCAGGCCAGCAGTCTCTTTATCACCGCCCATGTTGGCCCGGACGGCGATACCCTGGGCACAATGCTGGGCCTGAGACACGCCCTTTGCGCCACCCGGCCGGCGCTTCGGGTGGATTGCGTGATTTCGGGCAAAATGCCGGATGTCTACCGCTTTATGCCGGGCATTGAGACCGTCAAGGACTGTGAAACCGCCACGGATCTTCTGGAACGCTATGACCTGGCCATCTCGGTGGATTGCGGTTCGCTGGATCGGCTGGGGCCTGCCGGGGCGCATTTCAGTCGCGCGGCAACCTCCCTCAATATCGATCACCACGTCAGCAACGAACAGTTTGGCCAGATTAACCTGGTGGTGCCGCAGGCAGCCGCCAGCGGTGAGGTGCTATTCGATCTGCTGCAGGCCATGGATGTACCGGTGCCCCCTGAAGCCGCGACATGCCTGTATACGGCCATTGTCACGGATACCGGCGGGTTTAAGTACAGCAACACCTCAGCCAAGGTGATGGAAACCGTGGCCGCCCTGATTCGCTGCGGCGCGGATCCGGAATTTATTTTCAAACAACTCTACGAAGAACAGCCCTTTGAAAAACTCGCCCTGCATGCCGACGCGTTTCTGCAAACCCGCTTTGAAGCCGATCAGCGGATTGCCTGGACGCTGGTGGATCAGGATCTGCTGAAAAAGCACCAGGCGCTGGAAGAACACGTGGACGGTCTGGTTGAAAATCTGCGCCGCATTAACTGTGTGCTGGTCGCCGTGGTCCTCAAGCATACCCGCCCCGGTGAAACCCGGGTCAGCTGCCGCAGCGACGATCACCGCATTGATGTGAGCCAGGTGATGCAAAGTTTTGGAGGCGGCGGGCATAAAATGGCCGCCGGCTGCACCATCGCCGCCCCGCCGCGCGAGGCGTGGGCGCAACTGCTGCCCAGGTTCCGGGAAGCCGTCCAGCCGGCGCTGGCCGTTACCTGACCAGTCAACAGTCCTTTCAGCATCCGGCGCTTTAAACCAAATCAGGGTTCGCGTTCATGGCGAACCGGCACAGCCATGTCATCAAGGGTTTTGCGGGTGCAGGTCACCCACTGCCGGATGCCCTGAACAATAATCTCACGCGCGCCGCGGTTGTTCTCCAGCAGTTGCTGGCCGCTTTCCACCATGGTGTATACCGGCTCCGGCTGCGTCAGGATCTCCTGTAACTGCTGCTGGAGTTCATCCGTGTCTTTCACCTGTATCCCGGCGCCCGCATCCAGGATCAGTTGCGTGATGGCAGGAAAATTATCCATAGAGGGTCCAAACAACACAGGTATTCGCTGGCTGATGGGCTCCAGGGGGTTCTGCCCCCCTTTTTCCACAAAACTGCCGCCCATCACCGCCACGGTGGCCAGGCTGTACACGGCCATTAATTCCCCAATCGTATCCAGGATCACCACCGCCTCGGTATTGGGGGTGTCCGGCTGCAGTTTGCTGCGCAGGGAATGGCGGATATTCTGCATGGCAAGCACCTTGCTGACTTCGGGTACGCGCTCGGGGTGGCGCGGCGCCAGAATGACCCGCAGTTCCGGGAAGTCCTTGCGCAGCAGCATATAAACCCGCATCAGCAGATCCTCCTCACCCGGGTGGGTGCTGGCGTACACCAGGGTGGTGGACTGGGCGTCCACACCCAGCAGAACAGCCAGCTGTTCACGCAGACCCGGGACGAGTGAGGGGTTGATATCAAATTTGAGATTCCCGGCCACCGTCACGCGTTCGGTGGGAACATCCCCCAGAGACTGAATCCGGTTGGCGTCCGCCTGGGTCTGCATAAAGAAAT
This sequence comes from Candidatus Melainabacteria bacterium, assembly GCA_050247195.1. Classification (GTDB taxonomy): domain Bacteria; phylum Cyanobacteriota; class Vampirovibrionia; order Vampirovibrionales; family Vampirovibrionaceae; genus JBFWUP01. The sequence continues at coordinate 246,044 of JBFWUP010000004.1, forward strand.
GGACGATGGCGCGAAACGCCGGCTTCAGAAGCCATTTGATCCACCGGTAGCCGTTAAAGGAACCCCGGGAAATCCGGCCGTTCACCACCACCACCGGCACGCGGTGACGCCGGCAGGCGAACAGAAAATTCGGCCACAGCTCGGTTTCTGTCAGCACCACCAGGTTCGGCTGAATCCGGTTTAAAGCACTGTTAACCGCGGGCCAGAGATCAAACGGATAATAGAACACACGGTGCGACGGATACCGGTTGCGCGCCAGTTTCTGGGCGGTGCGCGTGGTGGTGCTGATCACCACCGTCATTGCGGCATCAACGCTTTCAATCACCGGGCGTATCGCATTCAGCTCCCCCACTGAAACCGCATGAAACCAGACACAGGGCCTGTGGGCGTGCGGAGACGCCGCCGCAGGAGCGGGTACCGGATAAAAGCCCACCTTCTGCCAGAAACCGGCACGGGCCTTTGGCACCATCGCCAGATACACCAGCCAGACTGGCAGGGTGAGGCATAAGCCCAACCACTGGGCTATGTTATAGAGGAAAAAAATCATACCTAATCAGAATTTGAGGAGCACAGCCTCGCGGATGCGGCCCATGGCATGTTGCGCCAGCAGATAGCGGGGCTCAGCCTGGAGTGCGTGCTTGTAAAAACGGTAGGCGTTCAGGTAGTTACCCTGGTGTTCATACACCCGGCCCAGATTATAGTAGGCAAAATGGTTGGCGCGGTAACGTTTGGAGCTCAGTGCTTTCTTCAGGTAGGGAATAGCGTCCGTATAGGTTCCCTTGGCGATCAGGTAGGCGCCAATGTCGTTGTAGGGGTTCCCGAAGTCCGGATCGAGGGCAATGGCGTGGCGGCATTCCTCAATGGCGGCATCCAGCTCGCCCAGAAAACTGTAGGTCCAACCCAGAAAAGTATACGCCTCCGGGGTGGGGTACAGTCTCAGCGAAGCCTGATACATCTCAATGGCCTTGGCGTACTTTTTCTTCATCTGGGCATGGTAGCCCTCGTAAAAGTAGTTCAGTGCCTGCTTCTGTTTCCGCTTTTTGAATATGTTTTCAACCAGTACTTGCGGCATCGGGCGTGCTTCCGTCAGTCGACGTGAGGGAGAAAATCTAGGCGTATTGTACGCAAAACACATTCCGGTCAATACGAATGTAACCCATTGTGTTACCGTGAACCCGCCCATGCAGAAAAGCCCCCGGTCGGACAACCGGCGGGCTTTTCAGATGTTTCAGTTCCGGGTGGCGCGACCTTAGTCGTCCAGAATCATATCGCTGCCGGCATCCTCATCGGCGCCTTCCGTGGCTTCAATCACATGCAGGGATCCGTCATCAATAATGAGATTTTCCAGTGTCTCTTCATTAATTTCAGGGGATCCGAACATGCTCTCAATTTCTTCGAGAATCGCCGACGGTTTGCGCATGGTCGACTTGGAAGCGTATCCGCCTTCATCGCCATCCTTCACATCGGCGCGGTCGTCCTTGAAGTTCGGGAAGCCGGTACCGGCAGGAATCAGACGCCCGATAATGACGTTTTCCTTCAGGCCGTAGAGGTAATCCTTCTTCCCTTCCACGGCGGCCTCGGCCAGCACACGGGTGGTCTCCTGGAAGCTGGCTGCCGAGATGAAGCTGTCCGTGTTGAGACTGGCTTTGGTAATGCCCAGCAACACGGGGTGTGCTTCAGAGGGCTGTTTGCCCGCTTCCGTGACCATCCGGTTGGCTTCCAGAACGACTTTCTCGTCCACCAGTTCTCCGGCCAGCATGGTGGTGTCACCACCATCATCAATGCGCACCTTCTTGGTCATCTGGCGCACAATGACTTCAATGTGCTTGTCGGCGATCTCAACGCCCTGGGAGCGGTATACCCGCTGCACTTCATCCACCAGGTAGCGGCGGACTTCGCCAATCCCAATGGTTTCCAGAATATCGTGGGGATTGATCGGCCCATCGGTGAGCGGATGACCGGCACTGATCTTCTGCTTGTCCTCCACAACGAGAGAAACGCCCACCGGCAGCGTGACTTCCTCACGGCCGTCGGCATGATGCAGATACAGATGGGCCACATCATCTTCCCATTCGATATTCACCGTGGCATCCACGGGGGAGATAATGGCGCTTTCCTTGGGTTTACGGCCTTCCAGCAGTTCTTCAACCCGCGGAAGACCCTGGACGATGTCCCCGGTCTTCTGCCGTTCAAAGATCAGCGAGGCAATCAGATCGCCCCGTTGCGTGATGGCCCGGTTGGGCACCTGGAGCAGGGTACCGGCGCTGATCAGGTAAGGCTGACCCTTGCGCAGGATAATGGACTTGCCTTCAACCGCGTGCACCTGACCGGAGACAGGGGCCGTGGTGTCCTTGGCCAGCTCACCGTGAACTTTGACGAACTCACCCACCTTCACGGTGGCCTTGTCCTTCAGCGTCACGGTTGTTTCATGATCGCTGGTGATAATCAGCACCCGGCGGACGCCTTTGCCTTCGGCGCCAATACCCAGACTGACGCGACCGGGCGTGTGGGCGATGACCTGGGTCTTCACCACAGGGGTCTTCTTGGCGATCACCTGACGATCGGCGACGAGAAGCTGGGTCTGCGAGCCGGTCTGAATACCCACACTGGTGGGCGGGTCGCGGCGGATGGTGAGGTTTTCCAGCACCACCACGCGCAGGTTCTCGGCAGCATCCTTGTTCTTCTTCTTCACTTCGGGGGTGGCGTCCTGAATTTCCGTCACGCCTTTCATCCGCTCCAGATAGCCTTTCATCTGAAGGACCAGGCTGGTGCGGAGAATGGGCGCACCATCAATGTAACGGATGCGGTCGCCGTCTTTCACCAGCAGCTGGGTGACAGGGACCACTTCAATGTTCTTTTCATCCGAGGAATCGAAGTTGATTTTGACCGGGCGCGGGCCCACCTCAAACTCCTGGAAGGGACGAAGCAGCACTTCGGCGTATTCCAGATCGCCGGCATCTTCCACATCCTCGTCATCGGCCGGTTCATCCATCTTGAAATTGATGGTGACAATGCAGCGCTCCTTGGCCTTGATGCCGGGGGCGACTTCCGTGCCTTTTTCCACGACGGTGCCGTCATCCACGTTGATTTTGGTGATGTCGTCCACCCGGTGGAGTTCGCCGGGGCGAATCACCACTTCGCGGATAATGTCGTTTTCCTCGGTGAATTCAATGATACCGGTGGTCTGGCAGGTAATGCCCTTCACCACTTCGGTACCGGCTTTCACCGTCTGGCCGGACTCAATACCCGGCACTTTCAGGGAGATATCCTTGCTGACCTGGTGGATTTCTTCCGGCAGGAAGTAAACCTTGCCGGTCTGCGTCAGAATACGCTGCTCATCCACCTCGATATCCTGATAACGGATTTCACCGCTGGTGGGCACGGACATGGAGTCGTCCACCAGCTCGGCAATAATACTGCCGTTTTCCACGGTCGTTCCTGCCGGGGATTTCAGGACGTAGGTTTCCGTACCGCCTTTCACCTTCCAGATCTGCTCTTTCTTGGTGTGCTGCAGTTCGGCATTGGCCGGGCTGACCGAAGCGATGACAATGGTCAGTTCCTTGCCGTCCTCAATCGCCTGGACGGTCTCCTTGCCGGATTTGATTTCGCGGGTCACCAGGCTTTCAGGAATACGGACCTCACCGCCAAATTCGCTGCTGATGAGCGTTTCGGAGATGATATCGCCGGCCTTGAGATCCTGGCCGTCTTTCACAAGGTGCTTGGAGCCGGTGGGCAGGTTGTAAACATCGCCACCCAGCACCCAGATGGTGCCGGCCTTGGTGCTCGTGCGGCTGATGTTGCCTTGGCGGTCCCGTTTCTCATCGGCGTCAAAGTCCTGGAAGATCACTTCACCGCTCATATCGGAGGTGATGTCCTTGGTGGCCTTCTCGGTCCGGCGGTTGGCCACGGGTTCAAACGTGGCCAGCAGGTCGCCGGCTTTCACAGTCTGGCCTTTTTTAACATAAACCATGCTGTTAAAGGACAGACGGTAGGACTCTTCGCCCTTGCCGGTCTTCAGCACCAGGTCGCAGTCCTTGGTCGTGACATCAACCACATCCCCGTGACGCTGACGGAACTCCTTACAGGGCAGGCTGCTGGTAACCGTACCATCGCTTTTGGCGCGGATACTTTCGACCGACCCGCTGCCGCTGAACACACCACCGGTGTGGAACGTCCGCATGGTCAGCTGGGTGCCGGGCTCGCCAATACTCTGGGCAGCCATAATCCCAATGGCTTCACCGAGATCCACCGGTTTGTTGCTGGTGAGTGACCAGCCGTAGCATTTCTGGCAGACGCCGTTCTGGGTCTGGCAGGTCAGGGCAGAACGCACCAGCACCTGCTTCACGCCGGCGGATTCAATGGAAGCGGCCATGGTGGGAGAAATCACCTCACCGGCAGGCACAATCACTTCACCATCGCTGTTCACCACGTTAACGGCGGCGGTCCGGCTGATGATCCGGTCCACCAGCGAGACGACTTCCGAGTCGCCTTCGAGAATGGCTTCGCGCAGCACACCCTGTTCAGTGCCGCAGTCGGCTTCCTGAATAATCACATCCTGGGCCACGTCCACCAGACGGCGGGTGAGGTACCCGGAGTCGGCGGTCTTCAGGGCGGTGTCAACCAAACCCTTCCGGGCGCCGTAACTGGAGATAATGTACTCGGTAACGCTCAGACCTTCCTTAAAGTTCGTCTTAATCGGAAAGTCGATAATCTGGCCCTGGGCGTCCGCCATCAGGCCGCGCATCCCAACCAGCTGACGCACCTGGCTGATGTTCCCCCGGGCGCCGGAGAAGGCCATCATATACACAGGGTTCAGGCGGTCAAAGCCATCCACAACGGCCTGGGTCAGGCGTTCGGTGGTTTCGCTCCAGGTGTCAATAACCTTGGTGTAGCGCTCAACCTCGGTGATGTCGCCAGCGAGGAAGCGCTGGTTGGACTTCTCCAGCTCGGTCTCTGTTTCGGCCAGCAGGGCTTTCTTGCCCTCCGGTACGCTGAGATCGGAAATCGAAATGGTGACACCGGCCATGGTGGCGTGGTGGAAGCCGAGATCCTTGAGGTTGTTGGCCAGGACGCCGGCCCTGGCGGTGCCGAATTCCTCATACACCTTGGCCAGGAGCTTATTCAGCCCTTTTTTATCCACCGTGGTGTTGATGAAATCGATTTTTTTCTTATTGCCTTTTTGGGGGGAGAGGATGCTCATGAGCGTGAATGTACCTCTTTGGTTGAATGCTTGCGGAGCGGCAAAGCCGCTCCGGGGGAATGGTTGAATTACTGAAGCACGGACTGACGGACCGTGTTGTTGAACAGGATGCGGCCCGGGGTGGTTTCGAGCATATCGCCCTGTTCGTCGCGCACCAGAATTTTGGCATGCAGTTCCACCACACCGCTTTCATAGGCCGAGAGGGCGTCATCAAAGCTGTAGAACTTCATCCCTTTCCCGCGCGTGGCGTAGGGGTTGTCAATCGTCATGTAGTAAATACCCAGCACCATGTCCTGGGTGGGGGTGATGATGGGTTTACCGGTGGCCGGGTGCAGCACGTTGTTGGTGGCCAGCATCAGCATGCGGGCTTCCGTCTGCGCCTCAATGGAGAGCGGAACGTGAACCGCCATCTGGTCACCGTCAAAGTCGGCGTTGAAGGCGGTACATACCAGCGGGTGTAGCTGAATGGCGCGGCCTTCCACCAGCACCGGCTCGAAGGCCTGAATACCCAGACGGTGAAGCGTGGGCGCCCGGTTCAGCATGACGGGGTGACCGACAATCACTTCCTCCAGAACATCCCACACCAGGGTTTCCTGGCGTTCAATGGTCTTCTTGGCGGATTTGATGTTCTGGCTTTCGCCGCGTTCAATCAGCTTGTTAATAACAAACGGCTTGAAGAGCTCCAGCGCCATTTCCTTGGGCAGGCCACACTGATGCAGTTTCAGCTTGGGGCCCACCACAATGACGCTCCGGCCGGAGTAGTCAACCCGCTTACCCAGCAGGTTCTGACGGAAACGGCCTTGTTTCCCTTCAATGATGTTGCTGAGGGACTTGAGGGGGCGGTTGTTGGGACCCACAACCGTGCGGCCGCGACGGCCGTTGTCGATCAGGGCATCCACCGCTTCCTGCAGCATCCGCTTTTCGTTACGAACGATAATTTCGGGGGCTGCCATCTCCAGCAGACGCGCAAGGCGGTTGTTCCGGTTGATCACGCGGCGGTAGAGGTCGTTCAGGTCACTGGTGGCAAACCGGCCGCCATCCAGCTGCACCATCGGGCGCAGGTCCGGCGGAATCACCGGCAGCACGTCCAGCACCATACTCACCGGCTTGGTGTCGCTGCTGATCAGCGCTTCCACCACGCGCAGGCGCTTGAGGGGCTTCAGTTTCTTGGCGGCGGAACCGGCGGCGGCGTCAATCTCAGCCAGCAGGTCTTCGCGCAGCACCTTGAGATCCATACGCTCCAGCAGCACCTTCACCGCTTCGGCGCCGATGCCCACTTCCAGCTGGGCTTCCTCGTTTTCTTCCAGAATGTCTTCGTAATCTTCCTCGGCCAGCAGCTGCCCCAGTTTCAGATCGGTGTTACCGGGATCCAGGACAATGTAGCTGTTGAAGTAGATCACCTGCTCAAGATCTTTGAGGGACATATCCAGCACCAGGCCCAGGTAGGTGGGAATACCCTTGAGGAACCAGATGTGGGTAACCGGGGCAGCCAGTTTAATGTGGCCCATGCGGTGGCGGCGGACCTTGCTTTCGGTCACCTCCACGCCACAGCGTTCACACACAATGCCGCGGTGACGGATCCGCTTGTACTTGCCGCAGTAGCATTCCCAGTCCTTGGTGGGCCCGAAAATACGCTCGCAGAACAGACCGTGCATTTCGGCCTTCAGCGTCCGGTAGTTGATCGTCTCCGGTTTGGTCACCTCGCCGTGGGACCACTGGAGAATGCGCTCCATGGAGGCGATGCCGATCTTGATAAAGTCGAATTGATCGATGCTTGTACTGACCACGAGGGTTCTCCTATCTGTTCATGTCTTGCGGGGGACTCAGCGCCCCCCGGTGGGAGAAAGGGGTTATTCGGCGCCGGCCGAGAAGAAGTTCAGCAGTTCGTTGCTGCCCGCCGCCGAAAAGTCGCGGCGCGGTCCGCTGGATCGCCCGCCATGGTCGTCGGTCATCAGATCGACTTCCACTTCGCGGCCATCCTTCAGTTTCTTCTTCACGGTGATGTCGAGACCAATACTGTGGATCTCGCGCACCAGCACCTTGAAGGACTCGGGGATACTCGGCCGGTTCAGGTTCTCACCTTTCACAATGGCCTCGTAGGCGCGGCTGCGGCCCACCACGTCATCAGACTTGATGGTCAGCATTTCCTGCAGGGTGTAGGAAGCGCCGTAGGCTTCCAACGCCCAGACCTCCATCTCCCCGAAACGCTGGCCGCCGAACTGGGCTTTACCGCCCAGAGGCTGCTGCGTCACCAGTGAGTAGGGCCCCGTGCTCCGTGCGTGGATTTTGTCGTCCACAAGGTGCACCAGTTTCATCATGTACATTTTGCCGACCGCCACGGGGTTGTCAAAGCGGTCACCGGTCCGGCCGTCGTACAGGTTGGCCTTACCGCTGGGGTACAGCCAGTTGAATCCGGACTCCTTGATGGCGGCTTCCAGCTCATCCGTCACGGCGCGCATGGATTTCTCTTCACCATACATTTCATCAAACGGCGGCACTTCGTAGTAAATACCGGTCAGCATGGCAGCCATGCCCAGCAGGGTTTCGTAGGTTTGCCCCACGTTCATCCGCGAAGGGACGCCCAGCGGGTTGAGGACGATATCAATCGGGGTGCCGTCGGGCAGGAAGGGCATGTCCTCTTTCGGCAGAATCCGGGAAATAATCCCCTTGTTGCCGTGACGGCCGGCCATCTTGTCGCCCACGCTGACCTTGCGCTTCTGGGCGACGTAGACCCGCACCACGGTGTTGGCGCCGGGGGGCAGTTCATCACCCTTCTCGCGGTCAAAGACCTTCACATCCACCACGCGGCCACCCTCGCCATGCGGAACGCGCAACGAGTTGTCGCGGACATCGCGGGCTTTTTCGGCAAAGATGGCTCTCAGCAGTTTTTCTTCCGGCGGATGCTCGGATTCACCTTTCGGCGTGATCTTGCCGACGAGAATATCGTTGGCGTAAACCCGGGCGCCAATACGCACCACGCCCCGTTCATCCAGGTTACGCAGGGCGTCTTCACTGACGTTGGGAATTTCGCGGGTGATTTCCTCGGGACCCAGCTTGGTGGTCCGGGCGTCAATTTCCAGCTTTTCAATGTGAATACTGGTATAGACATCATCGTGGATCAGACGCTCACTGATGAGAATCGCATCCTCGAAGTTGTACCCTTCCCAGGGCATAAAGGCCACCAGTACGTTGCGCCCCAGCGCCAGCTCACCATCCTGGGTGGCGGCGCCATCGGCAACGGCCTGACCCACTTTCACCTTGTCGCCTTCGCGCACAATGGGGCGGTGATTCAGACAGGTGTCCTGGTTGCTGCGCAGGTATTTAATCAGCGGCACATGGATTTTTTCACCGGAGGTCGTCTTGATGTCGATAAAGTCGCCGGTGACCGTTTCCACAGTCCCGTCGGCATCAATGGTCAGGGCCATCCCGGAGTCAGCCGCAGCACGGCGCTCCAGGCCGGTTCCCACGGCAGGGCGCTCGGCGCGCACCAGAGGAACGGCCTGACGCTGCATGTTAGAGCCCATCAGAGCGCGGTTGGCGTCATCGTGCTCCAGGAAGGGAATCAGCGCCGTTCCGACCGAAACGATCTGAATGGGCGACACCCCGATATAATCGACGGATTCCGGTTCCGCCGTGGTGAATTCGTTGCGGTAACGGACCGGCACCAGCGGCCCTTCCAGCATGCCGTCCTTGTGCCGGCGCACATCCCCGGCGCCCACGCGGTAACGGTCCTCCTCATCAGCGGAGAGATAGTGCACTTCGCCGGTCAGTTTGCCGTGCTTCACCTGCCAGTAAGGCGTTTCCAGGAAGCCGTAGTCGTTCACCCGGGCAAAGGTGGACAGACTGCCGATCAGACCCGCGTTGGGTCCTTCCGGCGTTTCCACGGGGCAGATGCGACCGTAGTGGCTGGGGTGAATGTCGCGGACGGCAAAGCCGGCGCGCTCGCGGGTGAGACCGCCAGGCCCCAGGGCGGACAGACGACGCTTGTGCGTCAGTTCCGCCAGCGGGTTGGTCTGATCCATAAACTGCGAAAGCTGGGACGATCCGAAGAACTCGCGGATAGCAGCCAGCAGCGGCTTGGGGTTCAGCAGGTTGTTGGGCGTCAGGGTGTCCACATCCTGCAGGGTCATCCGTTCCTTGACGATCCGCTCCAGACGGGTCAGACCGACACGGAACTGGTTCTGCAGCAGTTCGCCCACAGCGCGGATACGGCGGTTGCCGAGGTGATCGATATCATCCACGAAACCATCGTCATAGTGCAGGTTAATCAGGTAATCCACGGAAGCGAGGATGTCCTGGTTGGTCAGCGTGCGCACCGTATCGGCCACGGAAAGGCCGAGCTTTTTGTTGAGCTTGTAGCGGCCCACGCGGCCCAGATCGTAACGTTTGTCATCAAAGAAGCGGCTTTCCAGCAGCTGATGCCCCCCGCTGACGCTCGGCGGATCGCCGGGGCGGAGCTTTTTGTAGATTTCAATCAGCGCCTCCTCGGGCGAGTTGGTCGTGTCCTTGTCCATCGTCTTTTTGAGGAAGTCGAAGTGGCGGAGCTGATTCTCCAGTTCGCCCATCCCGAAACCGAGCGCCTTAAGGAGCGTGGTGGCGGGAATTTTACGGTTTTTATCAATCTTGACGTAGATCACGTCGTTGACATCGGTTTCAAATTTCAGCCAGGCGCCCCGGTTGGGAATCATCGTGGCGTTGAAGATCCGCTTGCCGTTCAGGGCCTGATCCCGCTTGTAGTAGATGCCCGGGGAGCGGACAATCTGGGAGACGATCACGCGCTCGGCGCCGTTGATGATAAAGGTCCCGCGATCAGTCATCCAGGGCACTTCGCCAATGTAGGCTTCCTGCTCCTTGATTTCACCGGTATCGCGGTTGACCAGACGCAGCATAATCCGCAGCTGGCGCGAGTAGGTGGCGTCATGCAGGCGGGCGCTTTCTATGGTGTGCTTTGGCTTGTCAAAGCTGTATTCAGGCAGAAAGTACAGCTCCAGACGACCCGTGTAGTCACGGATCGGCGAGAAGGAAAGCAGCTCCTCCTTAAGACCTTCGGTCACAAACCAGTTGAACGATTTTTTCTGAATCTCCGCCAGGTCAGGCAGGTGATCCAGCGGCAGCGATTCGGTATCGGCCAGAAGGGTACGGGTGATTGTGTCTTGTGCCATGTTTAACCTCTGTTTCAACCAAGGGTGGTGGGTTAACGGAAACGGGTCATGCGGGGTTGCCGGCCATCAGCCGGAAAAATGTCAAAACCAACGAACAGGCAGGGCTGTCCGTTGCGGGCAGGAGTTGCTATGTATGGAGGCCTCCGGGAGCTTCTCCGTTGAGGGGGCAGTCATCGGAATCCGCCTGTGCTGACTGCTATCAAGATAATCAAAAGAAACGTGCAAGGAAAGCACCTCAGCTGGAATTGATTTACAAAGAGAATCTGGCTGAACAGCCGAAAAACCGAAGGGAAACACCGGGAGGAAGGCAGGGCCTGGTCCGTACCACGGTGTTTCCGCTTCAGAACGGGATTCTATTTGAACTCAATCACAGCGCCGGCAGCTTCCAGTTTTTCCTTAATCTGCTGGGCATCTTCTTTCTTAACGCCGGCCTTAATGGATTTGGGCGCACCGTCCACCAGGTCTTTGGCTTCTTTCAGGCCGAGACCGGTGATTGCGCGGACTTCCTTGAGGACGGCAATTTTGTTGCCACCGGCATCCTTGAGAATCACTTCCACTTCGGATGCTTCTTCAGCGCCGGCATCGGCACCAGCGGCAGGAGCGGCAGCCACAGCCACAGGGGCGGCAGCGGTAATACCAAACTCGTCTTCAAACGCCTTCACCAGGTTGGCGGTCTGAAGGAAGGTGAGGGTTTTGATTTCGTCAAAAATCTTACCTGTTTTGTCATCGAGCTCTACGGACATGGGGTCACCTCTTGGTTTTCTTCAAATTGACTGAATCCCGACAGGATGATGGGCCTTACCACGTTAGGCGCCGGCAGCCTGTTTTTGTTTGGCGTACTGGTCCAGGACATTGACCAGCGCCCGTTGTGGACTGCTCAGGGCAGATACGATGCCATTGAGCGGAGAAGCGATTCCACCAACAAGTTTTGCACGCAGTTCATTAAGCGGCGGCAGGCTGGCCAGAGCGTCCAGATCCTTGGCGGTGAGGATCTGTCCATCCATCAGGCCGCCACGCAGCTCATTTTCTTTTTTACCCTGCTTATAAAACGTCTTCAGCAGCTTCAGGGGGGCAATCTGGTCGGCATTCGCCACCAGCACAGCCGTGGGCCCCTTGAGGAATTCCGCCAGACCCGCATTGGCGGTACCATCAATGGCGCGCTTGAGCAGCGTGTTTTTAGCCACCGTCAGGCGGGCGTTTTCCTTGAGCAGATCCCGGCGCAGCGTGGTCATTTCGGCCACACTCAACCCCCGGTAATCGGTCACAACGGTCATGGTTGCCGTGGAAAGCGCTTCTTTAAGGGATTCCACCGTTTCCTGCTTGCGGGGTAAGCTGCCCATTGTCAACCACCATAGCTTTCTAAAATCGATTGTTCACACGCTGTCGGGGTCTCCGGTGCGGTCACCCCACCTGCCTGTGGCGGCAAGGGTGTGGGCTGAAGCGAGGTTGAAATCACGAGCGATGTGGACAACACAACCGGAATCCTGCCATCCACCGCAATCAGGTCATGGGAATGGCGACAGGGTTTCACTTATAACAAACACACATTAACGAAGCAAGTATCTTTTTAAGCGCCGGTTAACCGCCCCCTAATGACGCGACGACGCCGTGAGCGCCGAATGAAGCAGCGGGAGAAGCTGAGCAGCCAGCGCCGTTTTGGGCAGGTAATGAAAGGGGTGGACGGGAATATCATCCGGGCTGGCGCTGGTCACCAGTACCAGCCGCGCCGGGTCGTGTCCGGCGTTCATCAGGGCATGGCCCACAGCCACACCATCCTTCACCAGGCCAGGATCCAGGTTGCGGATTTCAAAGTCCAGCAGCGCCCAGTCAGGCTTCAGGCGCGCATAAGCCGCCACAGCGCCTTCAAAGTGGTCCTCAACGCCCACCAGCTCAAAAGCGGAATCCGTTGCCAGCAGGGCACTCACCGCCTGCTGCCACATCGGCGTATCCTCAACCAGCAGCACACGCATGGGGCGTTGAGCCCCGGTTTTCTCTGGTCCGTTGTCCGGTCTAACCATACAGCCCATTGTACCGTATGTGCCGCCCGGACGCCATCATCAGGGTCGCCTCAGGCGTCGTCCTCGCGCGTGGTCACACCTTCGGCCGTCCCACTGCGGTACCCCCCCATCACATGCCGGGCCTGGTGCTGGGCGTTCAGGCGCTGGCCCATTCTGCCCAGAGCCTCCCGCAGGTAGCCATCCACCTGCGCATCCAGCGCCCGGCAATTGGCCAGGTGCATGGCCATCGGGGCTTTGTCCTCATCACTGAGCACACTCAGATCCAGACTGTAAAGCGTCTCCACAAGGCGCGCTCTTTGTTTCACCAGGGTTTCCACCGCGTCAATCTCCGGCGATTCCCCCTGATCCAGAATGGCCTGGGAGACATTCTGAAGGGATTCGAAACAGGCGGCAGCCGTGGCCAGCACCTGGGACGGCTCAGAGGGCAGGCCGGCGCTTGGCCTTAAGGGCAGATCGTCAGGCGCTGAATTCTCGGGCAACAGAGGTCTCCCCAGCCGCGCCACCCGGGCTGGAACCAGCTTCACGGGCTTCTCTGGCGGCAATGTCAATGGCTTGCTCCCAAGTATCCTTCAGTTTCCGCAGGTGTTCAAGCACCTCGTCCACCCGGGCGGGGTCTTTTTTAATGTTGGCCTGAACCAGTTGATGGTGCAGGTACTCATAGAGTTTAAACAGGTTAACAGCCACCTCGCCGCCAATGTCCATATCCAGACTGGTCATGAATTCAACCAGAATATCCTGCGTTTTGATCAGGTTTTTATGAACCGTTTCCAGGTCGTTGGCGTCCATGGCCTTGCGGGCGATCACCAGAAAGCGGATGGCCCCGTCGTAGAGCATCAGCAGGATCTCTTCAGGACTCGCGGTTTCAATGGCCTGGCGCTGGTATTGCCTGGCCTGGTTCTGATAAGGGGAAGGCAGTGGCGGCATTGGTTCTCTCGGCATACGGGTGGGCTCTACCACCGGTTCGGCCGGAACCCGGTAATACTTGAACCCGGGGGCCTTTCCGGTCTGAAAAATAAACCGTCCGGACGAGTTTAAAAGTTTCAGTGCTTGAAGCGGATCCGGCCTGATTCGGTATCCACCTTGGTTTGCAGGTTGTGGTTATCCTCGGGCGACTCGTCTTCAGGGGCAGGTGGTGGTTCGTCCGGATTGCCGGCCTGGGCCGCCACGGGAACGCGCTCCTGTGGTTTGGGACTGGCCTCTTTCACGGCGTCCTCTTCCACCTGCTCATCACGGAAGGCTTCCAGCTGGCTTTCCGGCGGCAGCACCCTGTCCAGAAAGTCCTTCTGTATGGCGTTGAGCATGGCGAACTGCACCCCCACCTGATGGCGGTGCTCCCACCAGTTGTAGAAAATATACTTGGTGACACACTCAAAATTCACCCGGCCCCCGTTGCCGTCGGACAGCTGCACGGTCATTTCCTTGTTGATGATGGCTGAGGTCAGGACGGAATCCGAGATAAACTGCAGCCCGCCCCGCGAGACATTGCTGGTCTGAAACTTGATCTTGTTGCCGCGACTGCCCTGCAGCTGAACATTGTAGCGCTGGTTGGTCCGCCGGTGCTGCACCACCTCAGGCGCGGAAAGCTTTAGGATATGGACACCCACGGCGCCCTTGCGCTCCACGCGAATCACTTCGCCCTGGTAGCTCATGTTCACAACACCCAGCCCGTCCCCCATCACCATATCGAGGTTCTCAAGGGTGTTGACCGGGATGGTAATCATAGAGCCCTTCTGAAGGATACTATCTGCATCCTTACGGATGCCCACAGTGACGACGAGCAGCTGTTCTTCCTCAGAGACGGTCAGCACGCGCAGCATACAAAAGACCTGCACGCCCGGCTGTATTTCATAGCGGGCCTTGAGTGTCTGGTTCACACTGAGGGTTTTGAAAATATCAAGCAATGCTGGTCTTCCTTGGAGGGCATGGAGAAGGCATCCCTTTCTGAATCGGCCGGAGGATGCCAAGGTTGAGAACGGCGGTGAAATATCCTCCGAAGTATGGAGTCCGCGGGAGTCTGCAGAGCACCTGCAGAGCGGTTCTGGGCCCGTTCACCACGAGATCCTGTAACATTTCGCCAAAGTTGGATATAACCCTGCCGAAAACGGGTATACAAGCCTCGTGGCTGTTGTTGATGTGCGTGGGTCGTTTTGCCGGCGCCTGAATTAAGGAATACTGACGTGTTGAAAGCTTTGCAGAGAAAATGTCGCGGACAAGGTGTCGTGGAGTATGCCGGCGCCCTGGTGATTGCCTGTGTACTGGTGGGCGCTGTGATTGCCAGCACCCCGTCCACGCTGTACGAGTTTCTGACCACGCTGCAGGAAGGCATCTTCCAGTACCTGGCGGATCAGGTCGCAACCCTCTGATCACAGCCAGACCGACCGTTTGCCCTTTAATTTACGGGCTTTGCTGGGCCACTGGCTGTTGTACAATGCTGAACATGCCTCAGTAGCTCAGCTGGATAGAGCAACCGCCTTCTAAGCGGTAGGTCACAGGTTCGAGTCCTGTCTGGGGTATTTTTGATGCCTTTCAGAGGGCTTCCATCAACCGATCTTCGCGAAGCCTTGCAGCCCGTGGATATGATGCCGCCAGAGTCGTTACAATCGGTTCCCAAACGCTGGCTGCGGTGCTAAGATGAACGCCGTTTCGCAGAGAGAGACCCGGTTAGACAAGCCCGCCATTCTGCCCGTCAGCCCTATGTAATGCTTTTGGCGGTTACCGGTCCTTCCGTGGATCCCATTCTTGGAACTGTTTGTGATTCCCGCGTCCTTATGCCCTCACCGGTGAGGATCGATCGGCAGCAGCCCATGAATTGCGCCTCATATCGTTCATATCCGTCCTGTTGAATTTAATGACCCAAGTTGATTGAGAAAGGTAACCCCTTATGTTGATTCAAGAACTGAAGCTGGAGCGCCGGGCCATCTCCCTGATGCTGGCCGCCTCCATGCTGGCCGGCGCCACACTGGCCCTCTCCATCCCGGCCGCCGACGCCCAGATGCGCCTGCGCGGCAATGTCTCCTGGCGCATCCGCGAAGCCAACCGCCTGTATGAAGTGGGCAAGCTGGAGCAGGCCGAAGCCACCTACACCAACCTGCTGAAGCGCAACCCCAACGATACCAAGGCGCGCAGCGGGCTGGCCATCGTTCAGGCCGACCGCTATAAACTGGGCGCCGCTGAAAAAAACGCCCAGGAAGTGCTGGCCAAGGACCCCAACAACCCCTACGCCCACATCGCCCTGGGTGTGGTCTACCGCAACCAGACGGCATCCTCCGACATGAACTTCCGCACCCAGCGTGACGAGCTGCTGCGCAAGGCCGTGGATGAATACAAAAAAGCCATCGCCATAGACCCCAACAACGCCGAAGCTTACAACCGCCTGGGTGAAGTGTACCGTCAGGCCGAACAGACCAGCGACGCCGCACAGGCCTTCAACAAGGCCGTGGAACTGGATCCTGATTTCTCTGAAGCCGTGGCCAACAAAGGCACCGTGCTGCAGGAACAGGGCAAGCTGGAAGAGGCGCTGCAAAGCTACGAGCGCGCCATTCAGCTTAATTCCAAAAACTACAAGGCGCATTACTTTAAAGGCGATGTGCTGACCCAGCTTGGCCGCTACCACGATGCGCTGAGCGCCCTGAACATTGCCCAGTATCAGGAAAGCAACAGCGCCATGGTGTACACCAAAAAAGGCGAAGCGCTGGAAAAACAGGGCAACGAATCAGGCGCCATCGCCAACTACCGCGAAGCCATCCGTCGCAAACCGGAATACTTCCCGGCTTACCAGAACCTCGCGCGCATCTTTGACTCGCGTGGCGACGGCGAGCTGGCCGTGGCTGAACTGCGCAGCGCACTGAACGCCAACCCTGGTCTGGCCCCGCTGAAAATGGATCTGGCCCGCCTGTCCCTCTCGGTGGACAAACCGGAACAGGCCATTGATTACTACCAGCAGGTCCTCCAGAAAGACCCCTACAATGCCGAAGCGCTGAAAGGCCTTTCCCAGGCTTACATCGCCACGGCTGAGAAGTCCGCAGGACAGGGCATTCTCGGTGGTTCTGACAAGTACGTGGACGCTGAGGAAGCCATCAACCGGGCGCTGGAAGCCTACCCGAATGACATCTCCCTGCACCTGGCGGCCCTTCAAGTGGGTAAGCTCTCCGGGCAACCCCAGATGGCGCGTAACCACCTGGAACGCATCCTGATGCAGCCGGCCACCACGGATTCCGACAAGCTGGCCCATGGCGAAGCCCTCTTTGCTCTGGGTCGTTACCAGGAATCCGATGCCTACTTCCGTCAGCTGATGAGCGAGTACCGCACTGACTCCAAGAAGATGCTCGTTCTGGCCGATACGATGAAGATCAACGGCGATCTGGACATGGCCACCGAGGTCTATAACCAGATTCTGGCGACCAGCCCCAACAGCCTGAAGGCCCAGCGCGGCCTGCAGCGGGTTGAGAACCTGAAACAGGATGCCGGCAAGAAAACCAACCTGGCCAACTCCTTTAACAACTGGTACAGCAAAAAGCAGCGCAAGTCGGCGCTGGATTTCTACCTGGAATCCGCCAGCCAGTACCCGCGCCAGCCGGAAGTCCGGCTCTCGCTGGCCAAGCTGTTCGAGAAGGATGATCAGTACGGCAAGGCCGCCCTGGAGTATGAAGCCTTCGTCAACCTTTCGCCCGACATGGAGCCCAAACAAAAGGAAAACTACCGCGCGAAAATTGAGAAGCTGAACCAGAAAGCCTACGAACAGGTGAAGGCCATGCCCAACAACAACCCGGGCAACCGTCCCCCCACCTCGCTCGGTCTGCAATAGGCCATTGCCCGGCTATCCGGCCACTGCTCCCTGAGAAACCGGTATAAAGCCGGACAGAACGCTCAGATCCACATTCCCGCCGCTCAACAGGCTGATCACCAGCCGACGGGCGGCGGGTCTGTTCTGAGGCTCACCCGTCAGCACCGCCTGCACCGTGGCGCCGGCCGGCCCTTCCACCCAGGTATTGAACCCATTCTCAACCGCCTGCATACCAGCCGCCATGGCGTCATCATCCATCGTCATTCGCACCACGCCCAAAGCATCCAGCCGGCGCAGGTTCTCCCCATCGGGGGCCGCCACGCGGACGGCATCCCCAAGCCGGCTGTTCAGGCTGGCCAGCTGAAGGCCGAGGAAGCGGGGCCGGAGGTGCTCCAGGGCGGGGTTTTCGCGGAGGGCGCCCACCACACCTGTGGCGGCGCCGCTCAGCAGGCCACCACCACCAATGGCGGAAACCACCAGCAGCTCATCGAAATCAGCCGGGTTCAGGCTTTCCGCAACGAGATAATCCGTCAGCTGACGAACCATCTCCAGGCCGATGGTGCCCTGCCCGGCCACCACAGCCGGGTCTGCAAAGGGGTGAACAAACACCCCGCCCCCGGTCACCTGGCGGGCTGTTTCCGCCAGACGGGCCGCATGGGCGTGGGCCGCTTCCACGGTCTGTCCGTGAAGCACCATCCGGGCTGCAGATTGTCCGGTCTGGTTATTCAATGCGGCAACCCGGCCCGCCAGTTTGGCCTGTTTGTCGGCCACCACGGTTTCCGGCAGTACGAGTGTGACGGAATCCACGCCCAGAAGGCTTGCGGCATGCAGCACAGCCAGGGCATGGTTGCCCGTGGAGGAGGCGAAAAAGTGACGCTGGCCCGGCGCCAGGGAGGACATGGCCTGGTGCATGGCCACCAGCGCCCCGCGGATTTTAAACGCGCCGGTGGCTGTCTGGTTTTCCAACTTCCACAGCCAGTGCTGCCCGACGGGCAGGGCAACCGGGGCCTTCAGACAGGGAGTGACTCCCGTTTCGCAGCAATTACCGGCCGCCTGCAGAGCCTCCCGGTATTGACTCAGGAAGCCGTCAGCAGAAACAATGCGCCGGTACAGGGCTTCCAGCGGGGCATCCCAGCAGATTGAGGCGTCCCGCTCCGGGCGGGTGGCGGCTGACGGCAGTGGGTGGGTGGGTGTCATGGGGGGCTTTCCTGAGTTGTTTCAGAGGCTTGGGGATACAAACAAAAGACCCGCCGGGCGTGTGTCCGGCGGGTCTTTGCAAAGTCTTTGGGGCGATTATTGAAAGCCAGAAGACAGACCGGACGCAGGGGGCGGGTCAATAATAATGGCGATAATAATCTGGTAGTTACGGGTCATGATTTTCCGATTGAAACACCTTCGGTGCGGGCTGTCAATCATGTCCGGCGGGTTCACGCAACACCTCCAGAACCTGATCGCGGGTGGTTTCAGGCATCAGCACCACAGCCTGTAAGATATAAGGGTAAAGGTGCTTATAGGGCTTCATCAGGCGGGCGCAATCCACAAACACGCCCGGGTCAATAAACTGAAAATCATCGGCCACCCATTCGCGCACAACCCATTCCCGGCTCCCAAAACGACCCGTCTGGGGCACATCATCACGGGTCAGCGCCGGCATGTTTTCCAGCAGCAAGCGGAATCCCGCCAGTTGATGTTCTTTGGGTAAAAGGAAATCCAACTGATTTCACTTTGACGGCTCATTTTACTCAGATAAAAGTCCATTCACTATGATGTGGTGGAAATCCTGGAATTGTTTCCGCCGGAAATTGCGGTGTAGCACTTACAAATTCGTTATAGTATCCAGAAAACCATTCATACTTCTTCAAAATTTTCGGCTTATCTTTGTTGAGAGCAAGTTGTTCCAAGATCGCACAATGAATATTTTTTAACCACTGCTCCCACTTCTCTTGATTGTGCCGAATTTTTTCCTCTGGTGTTTCAGGCACTGGCCCCATATTCAAAACCCCAATGTGATAGAAAGAGTCATCAGCACGTCTGATAGCATTGCCATATCTGTTTCTAAGGTGGGAAGGAACCTTATTTACTTCTGCTGACAACTCGCAGATAACTTCTTCCGAAAAAATAACTCTCGGATATATAGCCTCATTTTGTTCTTTTTTGTAGGCATCAATTAGCGCAGGCCCATAGATTACTTGCCTGTCGTCATAGAGTTTCCCTTTTACGATTGCCCCTCTCGTAAAAACACCAAAAGCCAACAACCCACTTACGAGTTCATATATTTTGTAAATAAGAGTCTGCAAACTATCCTTATCGACATTTGCTGACATGGCAATGCAATCTGAAAATGAGTACATGCGGGGCTTTAAATAGCCCCAGCCTTCATCATTTTCTTGGCCCTCCAGTAAAGGGGGTTCCCCTGGATCTTGAGACAGAAAAACTCTGGTTAGAACGCTTTGGACATTCTGCTGAAGCTCAACATCAATTTCCGTGCGTTTGATCAGATTCTCAAAGCCAAGAATATCGATAAAAGCAACATATCTGTCTCCATACTCCCTGAACTTAGGAGTATGCTTTTTCACTTTTTCTGGGTTCACGGGGAGAAACATCATACCCCTTTTATATTTGAATAATTAAGCGACACCCTTCTTTATCCATTTCCAATGCCCGGATAAGAATTCGATGTACTTCTTCTCGGATAGGCAAAAACTGAAATTTCTTACCCAGTAAAACACAAATGTTATGTGTTGCATCAACCAATCTAAAGATATGGCCTATCTCTGCGTCTGCTAAAACTTGTTCACCCACCATTGGGCCAGGGAAGAAGTAACCTCTATCTTTCTGGAGCAAGAACTGGTCTAGTTTTTCATCGAAATGCTCGAAAGCGTGCCTTAAGTCACGGCTCCTTAAAGGCGAACTATCGTCGAGATCAAAGGCTTTACAAAGTCTTTCACCTCTTGTAACTGCTAATTTGCCAGCATTATTAGGTGGCCAGAAGAAACGTGACAAAGCTCCAGCGTGTGTTAGTGCCTCTTGCACCGTTGAGACAGCTAATTCTTTTGACTCCAACTCGGAGACGACAGACTCAAAACGCTTAAAAGCTTCATTGGCACGGTCTGCTGCATAGACTATTGAATGTATATAAAAAGCCTCGTATTGAGGAACAATACCTTCAAACTGGTCAATAACCATTGCGGTGCGTTGTTTAAGTGTTGTTTTGTCTAACATCTCTATTCTTCCAGTAATTAACTGAGGAGAATCTAAAAACGGCAAAAGCCTCTAGAAAAGAGGCTTCTATCTATTTTTTTTGCTTTAAAGTGTGGGGTGGGCCTTTACTTCACTTTTTAAAAAAATGGAGCGGAGGACGGGGCTCGAACCCGCAACCTTCTGCTTGGAAG
>JBFWUP010000005.1:0-152276 GCA_050247195.1 Candidatus Melainabacteria bacterium
AGCAGCTTACCTTCATTCCCTCTCCCATTAGGGGGAGGGTGGCCGAGCGCAGCGAGGTCGGGTGAGGTCTCTGGAGGGCTGGCCGCAGCACGGAAATACCACACCCCCCAACCCCCTCTCCTCCAAGAGGAGAGGGGGAGCAGCTTACCTTCATTCCCTCTCCCTTTAGGGGGAGGGTGGCCGAGCGCAGCGAGGTCGGGTGAGGTCCCTGGAGGGCTGGCCGCAGCACGGAAATACCTCACCCCCCAACCCCCTCTCCTCCAAGAGGAGAGGGGGAGCAGCTTACCTTCATTCCCTCTCCCTTTAGGGGGAGGGTGGCCGAGCGCAGCGAGGTCGGGTGGGGGTTACGGCGAGCGCGCTCCCCTCCCTGTGCCCCTCCTTCGTTATTTCTGATACATTAGTAAGCCCACGGGCAAGTGGTGGAATGGTAGACACGCTGGTTTTAGGAGCCAGTGTCGCAAGACGTGAGAGTTCGAGTCTCTCCTTGCCCACCAACTGAACCCGCTGAGTGAGAGAATAGAAGGTCCCCTGTTCCGATGCAGACGTTTTACCTGTTGCTGGCGTTTCTCGGTGGGGTGGTGCTGCCCGTGCAGATTGGCCTGAACGCGATGGTGGGCCGGGCGGCCAACCCAGTGTGGGCCACCAGCGTGTCGTTTCTCATTGGCACGGTGGGGGTTATTCTCTATCTGCTGGCGCTCAATCAGCCGTGGCCGGCCATGGCCACCGTGGCGGCGCTGCCGCCTTATGTATGGCTGGCGGGGTTGCTGGGGGCGGTCTATGTCACCATCACCATTGTGGTGGCGCCGCAGATTGGCGGGGCGTTGCTGGTTTCGCTGGTGGTGGCCGGGCAGATGCTCGCCGCGCTGATTCTGGATCATTACGGGGCGCTGGGTTTTCCGCAGCATGGGCTCAGCTGGCCGCGGGTGGTGGGCGCCCTCCTGGTCGTCGCCGGGGTGATTCTCATCCGGCGGTTTTGAAGGTCGCTTTGGCTTCCACCGTGCTCATCCGGGCGGATTTTGGTAGACTGGGGGCATGAACTTACTGGAAGAAACTTTGCAGATTCTGCGTGCGGAACTGCCCTACCTGCACCAGCAGTACCACGTCAGGCAACTCGGCGTGATGGGTTCTGTGGCGCGTGGCGAGGCCACCCCGCAGAGTGACATTGACGTACTCGTGGAGTTTGACGGGCGCATCGGCTTGCGGTTTGTGGATCTGGTGGATCATCTGGAGGCGAAGCTGAGCCGCCCGGTGGACGTGATTTCCCGACGAGCCATTCGTCCAGAGGTATGGTCTGAAATCGAGTCTGAAGTGGTGTATGTCTAAATATTTGGTGTTTTCAGTTCTTAGATTTTGAGTAATTTTTACAAAATATTTCAATTTTTAAATTGGTTTAGAACTTTGTATTGGGCGCAAAACAACGCTTGCTGTTGTTGACATATCATCACCATACCCTACGAAATAAACAGCCTAAAGTTTGGCACTAATAGTTTACTAGTGCTATTTTTTTGAGAGAGTCTCAAGACTCTTTAATCTATTTAATTTATTTTCAAGAATTGGGTGCTTATCCTTATCGATAGCAACTAAACATGCTCCAACAAATGCCAGTATATCAAGGTTGACTTCCCACAAATCACTCCCCTGTAAGCCGCATAGATATAAGTGATCATCTGTTTCATTTAAAAAATAGTGTATTTTACAATGCAATATTTTATTGCATGCTTGCCTTAAAAGTAATGCTTCTGACTTTTCCTGATTGTGTGAAACCAGACCACACTGAGTATTTATCGTTTCAAAGAAATAGTCATAAGTTTCATCATAAATACGAGCCTGCATTGCAACATGAAACAGCAATTCAAACACATCATCTAAAAAATAATCATCATATAAATTTTTGAATAGGTGATTATTACTCTCCTGAATAAAATTCAGATAGCTTTTTTTACCGCAGACAAGATAGGAGAGTTTGTATAGACCATGCAAAAAACGATCTTCATTTACTTTGTCCCTGGTCGAAACTAGGTTTACAATTTGCTTAAGAGACATTTATGTCTACGTTCAATCTAAATACAGATAAGCTCTAAATGGTTTTACTATGTCTAATTCAATAAGTTGAGCTGCTATTTTTTCTCGTTCTTCAGTTATCTCTATACGTTTTTCAATGTCTTTCTGAGCGTCCAGTTTGGTATCCAGTTTTTTTATCGTTAATGCTTTACTCAAAATTGTCTGAGCAAGTGAAATTATTTTTTCAGCAGCAAATTTTTGGGCTTCATTACGTACTGAAATGAAGCCATTTAAATTCTCTTGGTTAATAACGTAAAAAGATCCAAAATTCTGCATAGCCTTTTCAAGGTCATTTAAAAGCCTCTCGTAACGCTCACTCTGTAAATGCTTTCTCGTCTTTTGACTCTCTAACCATTGTCTATAGGCAACAACAAAAGTACCAATACTTACGATGAAAGGACCAAATGCGCCTAAAACATCAATCCAATCTTTCTCACAAGTCATTACAACTCCTAATTTTGTTGCTGGTATTAATTAAGCCAAGGCCAGTAATT
Organism: Candidatus Melainabacteria bacterium; assembly: GCA_050247195.1. Lineage (GTDB taxonomy): Bacteria > Cyanobacteriota > Vampirovibrionia > Vampirovibrionales > Vampirovibrionaceae > JBFWUP01. The sequence continues at coordinate 2,556 of JBFWUP010000005.1, forward strand.
CTATTGCCCGCACCGCAATAACATTACATAGTCATTCCATTTCTGCTATGAGTCAAGCGCAGGCAGATCAACTCTGCTCATTGCACACGGCAACGCTCTCTTTGACTTAATGCGGTTAATTGTTATCCCCGCGCTCCACATACCGCTACAACCAAGCCTATATCTTAACCACCCTCCGCCGCAGGGCCCACCCAAAAGTGCGGGTTGTGCGCCACCTCCCACAAATACCCATCGGGATCCTGAAAATAACCCGAGTACCCACCCCAGAACACCCGCTCCGGCGCCTTCACCTCCCGGGCGCCGGCCGCCAGCGCCTCAGCAAACACCGCATCCACCTCGGCCTCACTCTGCACATTGTGCGCCAGAGAAAACCCGGAAAACGGCGGCGCAACCGCCGGATCGCACGGCAGATGGGCATCTTCGGCCAGTGCGGCGCGACCAAACAACCCCAGCCACGCGCCGTTCAGCTCAAAAAAACTGACGTGCTCATTGCTCTCTGGTCGTAACGGAAACCCAAGCCGCGTGTAAAACGCCGTGGCCACCGCCACATCCGCCACGCCCAGCGTCACCATGCTCATTCTCGCATCCATGCCACCAGTATACGGCATGCCGTCAAACGCACGCCGCTGTCAGCCAGCCACCACTCACTCCTCACCCTCGCGCTCCACGTACCGCTGCAAGCGCGCCAGCGCCTGATCCCACTGCGCCTCCACAAAGGCCAGGTACTCGCGGTTGTCCTTGAACGGTTTCAGATCCAGCGCGTACAACACCTCGCGGCCCTCGCGCCGCGCATGCACCAGCCCGGCATCCGCCAGCACACGCAGGTGCTTCGTCACCGCCTGCCGGCTGACGGCAAACCCTTCACTCAGCCGCGCAATGTTCATCGCCTCGCCACTGCTCAGGCGGTCCACCAGCACCAGCCGGTGCACATCGCCCAGGGCGGCAAAAGCGGCGGCCCGCCCGCTCAACGGGTTGGCCGGCCCGTACCGTTTACGCGTGGACATACGCCGCCACATTCTCCAGCTGAATGGTCCACCCTTTTGTGTTCATCCGGAAGGCTTCCGCGCGGCGGTTTGCCGGCAGGCGTTCAAACCCGCTTTCGGTCACACGCAGTTCTGTGGTCATCGCCCGACTCCTTTATTTACGCAACCATATGGTTGCATATCAGCAGGGTAGCCTGGATCATACAACCCTTTGGTTGCATGTCACCCAGCCAAGCCATTTCTGAAAAACCGATACCGAACCGTCCAAGGCATGCGGACGATTCGGTAAAATTTGTTCGGTAACGGGAAAACCTAGCCGGCGTTGATGGTGAGCAACTGCTCAATCTTCACGCGCAGATCCTCGGCGTTGAAGGGTTTGACCAGATAGTTGTTCGCCCCGGCCTGAATCGCAATCACCACGTTGGTCCGCTCACCTTCCGTTGTCACCATCAGGATGGGTGTTTTGTCGCCCAGGGCGCGGATTTCGCGCACGGCGTCAATGCCCAGCATATTGGGCATGTTCCAGTCCATCAGGATAATATCAAAGGTTCTGGCCGGGTCTTTCACAGCTTCCAGCGCCTGCAGGCCGTCTTCGGCCTGCTGAATGTTGTTGGCGTCAAAACCCAGCGTGTTCACCAGCGAGCTGATAATCACCTTGCGCATAATGGCGGAATCGTCAACGACGAGCGCTTTCAAATCTTGAGACATCACAGTTACCCCTTCGGTCTGTCCTTCGTCAGGAATACAGAAAAGTTGAACAATGTTACGTAAATTTAAACGTCACCTGCAACTGAAATTCCTGCTTCTCGGCCTCGAACACAATCACAATGTACGGGGCCCCTTTGGGGCGGGTGGAGACCTCGTGCCCCTTGCCCTGGATGATACTGGGCAGGGAGAGCTTGTAGGTGTTGCCGCTTTCGCTGGCAATGGTGGTTTTGGCGTTGCCGGAGATCATATTGACGAGTTCGCCGATACCATCGCAGCGGTCTTCTGAGGTGATGCTGTCCGCATTGACGCCCAGCAGCCTGCTGACCAGCAGTGTGGACAGATTGAGCGGAAAGGACAGCGCCACCATCCCTTCCCCGCCGGTGCCGGTAATGCCGATCAGCGCAGACAGGTCGCCGGAGGCGTGGTAATCCGCCTGGGGTTTCACCTCTTTTACGTTCACTTCGGTTTGCGTCATCATGGACAACACATCCGTGGTGGCCTTGATGAGCGAGTTGACCAGTGTTGCATCCAGTGCTGCCGTGGTTGTCATGATTGCCTCCGCAAATGAGTTAATAACGGGTGTGTCCGGGAGGGGCCGGCCTACGCCATGCCCATACATTCCATAATCTTAATCATCAGATCTTCGGGTGTGAACGGTTTGACGACATAGTGTTTGGCGCCCGCCTTAATGGCCCGGATGATGTTTTCCTTCTCGGCCTCGGTGGTGACCATCATGACCGGTATGCCTTTCAGCGCCGGACTCTCCTTAAGAGCCTGCAGCGTCTGGAAGCCGTCCAGCACGGGCATGTTCCAGTCCAGCAGAATCAGTCCGACATCCTCGTTGCCGTTATTCAGCAGGTCCAGGGCCTCCTGGCCGTTGGTGGCCTCCAGAAAATCATAGCCGAGCACGTCAGCCGTTCCGCGAATGATTTTGCGGATGATGGTGGAGTCGTCGACAGAGAGTACTTTCATAACGGTCTCGCTTTTGGGTTACACATGTTTTGACGGGGTGATACACTTTTAGTCATTTAAGCAAATCATTTAAATATTCAATTGGTAGAATCGGGCATTGGCGAATTCCACGTTCTTGAAATCCTGGCTGTAGGCAAACAGGGTTTCAGAGGCGCCCAGAAACAGATAGCCGTTGGGCTTCATCACCTGGGTGATCCGCTTGAATAGGTTAATCTTGAATTCCTCCGAAAAATAGATGGCCACGTTCCGCAGTAAGACGACGTCGTACCGGCCGATATTTTCGAAGGGTTTCAGCAGATTCATCTGCTGGAATTTCACCATATTTTTAATTTCGGGCTTAATCACCGCAACCTTGTTCTGTTCCTCAAAGTACCGGCCACGCAGCTCCTCGGTCATACCGCGCGACATGGACAAAGGATCGTAACGGCCGATTTTGGCGATCATCAGCGCCGAGGGGGAAATATCCGTGGCGAAGATATTCATCCGGCCGGAGATCAGTTCCTTGTTCCCGGTCTGCCGTGCATACTCGTGCGCCAGCATGGCGATGGAGTAGGGTTCCTGGCCGGTGGAGCAGGCGGCGGACCAGATATTCAGTTCCGAGCGCTGACCGCTTTTCATCTGTTCCACCATCATCGGAAACAGATATTCCTTGAGGGCAATGTACGGGGTGTTGTCCCGGAACCAGAGCGTCTCATTGGTGGTCATGGCGTCAACGATTTTATCCTTGAGCGGATTATCGTGTTTGGCCTTGTGGTAAAACTCGCCGAAGTTCTCGCAGCCGTTTTCCAGCACCAGCTTCATCAGGCGGGTTTCAATGAGGTACATCTTGTCATTGTGAACAGAGATGCCGCATTCTTTTTCAATGAGATCCCGAAAAAGGTCAAATTCGGGGGCTGTCAGGGAGAGTGTCACAGGCTGATTCCTTACACTTTCAGTTGAATGCGGTTATGCATAATTTCGACCAAACGGCTGGCGATTTTAGATAAATCCAAAACTTCGTCCGAAAGCCCCATATCCACGACCGCCTTGGGCATGCCGTAAACCACGCAGGAGGACTCGCTCTGGGCGATGCTGTAACACCCTTTTTCTTTCAGCGTCTGAACGCCCTTGGCGCCGTCGCTGCCCATCCCGGTCAGCACCACCGAGGCGATCTGGTTGCCGTATATGGCGGGCAGAGAACGGAACAGAACATCCACAGCCGGGCGGCAGCTGTTCTCGGGCTGCTGATCGTTCAGCTCAATCACAACATCCCCGCTCTCCTTGCGGCGGGCCACCATATGCCGGCCACCCGGGGCAATGTACACGGTGTTGGCCACCACAGGCTCGCCATGCTCGCCTTCCTTAACGGTCAGGGCGCTTTTCTTGTCCAGGCTGCTGGCCAGCGAGGCCGTAAACACTGGGGGCATATGCTGCACAAGCAGCACCGGCACGCCCAGGTTACCCGGCAGCCGGGGGATGAGTTCCTGCAACGCATTGGGGCCACCCGTGGACACCCCGATGGCGATCACGTCCACCTTGCCCGGGATGGGGCCATGAGGACGCACAACGTGTGCGGGCTTGGCGGGCGCTGCCGGTACAGTCTGCTGCACAACAGGACGACTGGGGGCAGGAGGCGCACTGGAGGGGCGTTTGTTCTCTCTCAGGGAGCGGGTGTTTCTCAGATGCCGGAAAACCGGGATCAGTTTGCTGTGGAGTTCACGCGTGTTTTCCGCCTGGTTGTTGCTGTCCGGCTTGGGAATAAAATCCATGGCGCCGGCTTCCAGCGCCTGCATTGTGATGTCGGCGCTGGTGCGGTTCATGCCGCTCACCATAATCACGGCGATGTGGGGATACTCTTTCTGGATGACCTTCAGGGTTTCCAGGCCGTTCATTTCCGGCATTTCTATGTCCAGCAGCACCACATCGATATCAAACTGGGTGAGTTTGCTGAGCGCCAGTTTGCCGTTGGGCGCCGTGGTGGCCACATCGGCCTCCGGGATGCTTTCAACAATCCGCGTGAGGATAGAACGATACGTGATGGTATCGTCGACAATCATCACTTTCAGCGAATCGGGCATGTCAGCAGCCTTCGTGGAATCACTCGACCGGGCCTGCCAGACAGACGCTGGCACCCTTACTGTCTGAATATCGCCCTGTTATAGTCAAACTTAAAATCCCGTCAGGCCAATCAGTCCGTTTGACTCAATTAAATAGTGGAGACCGCCTATTTATTGGAGGTGGACACCAGCGACCCCTGCACGCCGGTTTCCACATGTTTCTCCTGGTAAGCCGAAGGAGGCGTCACCAGACTCATCTCCAGGCTCATCTGCCGGCTGACGCTGGAAAAAATACGCTGGCTGTCGCTGTCCAGGTAGACAGAGGACGTGACGTTGTTCAGGCTCTCGGTTTTGACGGGCTTCATCCAGCTTAAAGACCAGATCATGGGCATCTGTGGGTCTTCGGTGTCAAAAACCTGAATGCGGCTGCGCACCGCCATGGTGGGGTGGGGTGGATGGCTGTTGTCAATCAGGTTTCTCGCCATGCCCTTGAGGCTGCTGAAACCCCGGAAAGCCATCGGCTCTGAGAAATCCACGTCGGCTTCCACAAAAATCACCCGGGCAATCGGATGATCCGGCGGGGCGATCTGTTCCAGCAGGTAGCCCATGGCCGTGGGTTCGGGGCGACCGGCCTCGTTGTAGTACTTCATCACCTGATCGTAGACGTGGCCGATGCCGCGCAGGCGCAGTTCGTCCACGGTGTACACGGGGTTCATCACCCGGGTGCCTTTGGCCATGCGCTCCATCTTCAGGGCGTATTCCCGGGAGAACATCACGGGGATATCGCTGAAAGCGCGCTGGCCGCCGGGCTTGAGGACCGGAAAGATGGCAATGGCGGGCAGGGGCGTATAGTAGGTGGTGATTTTGCCTTTGGTCACTTTGTTGACGAGCCGGTCCTTCAGTGTCTGCCGTGCGTTGGCCGGCAGAGGCGCCGCCACCGGTTCAGGCGTCGCAGCGGTTTCAGGCGCCGGGGTTGGCGCGCTCACCGGGGGAGTCACAGACATGGGGGTAGACATGGGGGTAGACATGGGTGCAGTCGCCGGCACATCCACCGGCATATCCATGGGAACCGTCGTATCCGGCGGCGCATTCAGCGTGGCCGGCTGCATGTGCTCCTCCGCAGGCGTTGCGGCCGGTATGGCCGCTTCAGCGGCAACCGGTTGCTCACCGGCAGCCTCGGGGCTGATTTCGCTCAGCGGGGTCATTTCACCCGACGTGGCGGCCGGTGCGGCGAACAGCGAGGGGAGCGTCTGGGCATCCGCCCGGCCGAGCAGCCCCAGCGCCAGCACAAAAATCAGGTAGGCCGCCAGTGACAGCACATAGCGCAGCTGCGGATGAATCGACGTCATGGCGGAACCTCGCGTTTGGGCGTACCGGTGACGATCAGGACAGGGGTCGCCTGACTTGATTATGCCCGGCATCCGGCGGAAAATACTCCCGTGGATGGAGGATCTCCCCGATGATTGAACGCTACACCCTGCCGGAAATGGCCGCCCTGTGGACCCGCGAAGCGCTGTTTGATACCTGGCTGCAGGTGGAGCTGACGGTCATGGATGTTCAGGAAGCGATGGGACTCATTCCTGCCGGGACGACGGCGCGGGTGCGCGGCGCGGCGCGGGTGGACATCGCCCGCGTGGATGCCATTGAGGAAGAGGTCCGCCATGATGTGATTGCCTTTCTCACAGCCGTGGGTGAAACCGTGGGGGAAGATTCCCGGTTTATCCACATGGGCATGACGAGTTCCGACCTGCTGGACACGGCGCTCTCCGTGCAGATGGCCCGCGCCGGTGAGCTGATTCAGGCCAAACTGGCCACGCTGATTACAACGGTCAGCCGCCGCGCCGGCGAACACCGGCATACGGTGATGATTGGCCGTTCGCACGGCATCCATGGCGAACCCATTACGTTTGGTTTGAAGCTGCTGACCTGGGTGGATGAGCTGGAACGCCAGCAGATCCGCCTGAGCGAAGCGCTGCGGCAGAATGCCGTGGGTCAGATCAGTGGCGCCATGGGGACCTATTCCAACATTGACCCGGCCGTGGAAACTCAGGTCTGCGAGAAGCTGGGTCTTCAGCCGGCGCGTATCTCCACGCAGGTGATTTCGCGCGACATTCACGCCGAGCTGTTTCTCGCCCTGGCGCAATTGGCCACCAGCCTTGAGAAATTCGCCGTGGAAATCCGCGGCCTGCAGAAAACCGATATTCTGGAAGTGGAGGAAGGCTTCGCCAAGGGGCAGAAGGGCTCTTCGGCCATGCCGCACAAGCGCAACCCGGTCAGTTCAGAGAATCTGACCGGCCTGGCGCGCCTGGTGCGCTCTTACGCCATTCCGGCGCTGGAGAACGTGGTGCTGTGGCATGAGCGCGATATATCGCACAGCTCCGTGGAGCGGGTGATTATTCCCGATGCGTTTATTGCCATGCACTACATGCTGAACCGCTTTAACACGGTGATGGAACAACTGGTGGTGCATGAGGCGAACATGCGCCGCAATATGAACCGCTATGGCGGCGTGGTTTTCTCACAGCGGGTGCTGCTCACGCTGATTGACAAGGGGCTGAGTCGTGAGGCGGCGTACGCCATTGTGCAGCGCAACGCGCACGCAGCCTGGAACACCGAGGGCGGGGATTTTCAGGCCAACCTGCTGGCCGACGCGGAAGTCTCCCGGCACCTCAGCCGCGAGGCCGTGCTGGCCTGCTTTGACACCGACGATTACCTGAAGCACGTCGATACGATCTTCAACCGGTTCGAACGGACCCCTGCACCCGTGGCCTGAAACACGGGTACAATAACGGTATGCTGTTACTGCCCGGCAAACACTATCCGTTGGGCGCCACCTGGGACGGCCAGGGGGTGAACTTCGCCATTTTCTCCGAACATGCCACGGCCGTGGAGCTGTGCCTGTTTGACAGCGTGGAGGCCACCGACGCGTCGGCGAATTTCCTCCTGCTGGAATCCACCGATCATGTGTGGCACGGCTACCTGCAGGGCATTCAGCCCGGGCAGCTGTATGGCTACCGGGTGGACGGGCCGTATGACCCCAAACAGGGACACCGCTTTAACCCCCACAAAGTGCTGCTGGACCCCTATGCCAAATTGGTGGCCCGCAACCCCGGCTGCGATGAACGCCTGCTGGGTTATGTTCCCCGCCTGAAAACCTCCACCAAGGCGGATATGCGCAAAAGCCTGCAGAACAGCGCCGCCTGCGCCCCGCTGGGCATGGTGGTGGACAACGCCTTTGACTGGGGCGGGGTCCGTCGCCCGGAAACGCCCTGGCACAAAACCGTGATTTACGAGGCGCACGTCAAGGGCCTGACCCGTCAGCACCCGGAGATTCCCAGAGACCTGCGCGGCACCTATGCCGGGCTGATGGACCCGGCGATGATTGAGTACCTGCTGGATCTCGGCGTGACGGCCGTGGAGCTGCTGCCGGTGCATCACCACATGGATGAGCCCTTTCTGACCGAAAAAGGACTGACCAATTACTGGGGTTACAACACCCTCAGCTTTTTTGCGCCGGACACCCGCTACGCCGCCTGGAATGACACGCCGGACGGGGCGGTGCGCGAATTTAAAACCATGGTGAAAACCCTGCACCAGGCCGGGCTGGAGGTGATCCTGGATGTGGTGTATAACCACACCTGCGAGGGCAATCACCTGGGCCCCACCCTGAGTTTTAAGGGCATCGATAACCGCTCCTATTACCGCCTGATGCCGGATGACCCGCATTTTTACCGGGACTTTACCGGCTGCGGCAACACGCTGAATCTGGATCATCCGCGCGTGCTGCAGATGGTGATGGACAGCCTGCGTTACTGGGTGGAAGAGATGCACGTGGACGGGTTCCGGTTTGATCTCGCCCCGGCCCTGGCGCGCGAAGGGTGGGAGCACTGTGTGTTTAACAAACGCGGATCGTTCTTTAAAATCATTCAGCAGGACCCCGTGCTGGGCCAGGTGAAACTGATCGCCGAACCCTGGGACGTGGGCGAAGGCGGCTACCAGCTGGGCAATTTCCCCGTGGAGTGGGTGGAATGGAACGGCAAATACCGCGACGCCCTGCGCCGCTTCTGGAAAGGCGACGCCGGCCTGCTGGGCGAAACCGCCACACGCATTGCCGGCAGCAGTGACGTGCTGGCCTGGGCCGGCAAAAACCCGCACGACAACATTAATTTTATAACCTGCCACGACGGCTTTACGCTGAATGACCTGGTGAGCTACAACGACAAGCACAACGAGGCCAACGGCGAGAACAACCGCGACGGCGATTCGCACAACAGCAGCTGGAACTGTGGCGCCGAAGGGCCGACGCGCAGCCGCAAGGTGCTGGACCTGCGCGCGCGCCAGCGCCGCAACCTGATGGCCACGCTCATGCTTTCGCTGGGCATTCCGATGATTACGGCCGGTGATGAACGCTGCCGCACCCAGCACGGCAACAACAACGCCTACTGTCAGGACAACCCCCTGGGCTGGGTGGACTGGAAGAAAACCAAGGAGACCGACGCGTTTCACGACTTCACGCGGGCGCTGATTCACCTGAGAAAATCGCACCCCGTGTTTCAGCGGCGACACTTTTTTAAGGGGCGGCTGGCCGCCGTGGGTGAGGAGCGCCGCGACCTGGTGTGGTTTAACCAGTACGGCCTGGAGATGACGATGGATGACTGGCGCGACACCAACCTGCGCTGGCTGGCCATGGTGGTGCACGGCGATACCATTCTGGAGCGGACGCTGGAAGGTGAGCCGGTGGAAGACGATTCCTTCCTAGTGCTGATGAACACCCATTCTGAAAAAATAGCCTTCACGCTGCCGCCGCTTTTTAACAAACCGCTGGACAAACGCTTTGCCGCCGCGCTGGCGGGCCGCTGGTTTCGCCTGCTGGATACCCGCAGTGATGAGGCGCCCCGGCTCCAACCGGATCTGACGCAGACCTCCCTGTTTTACGGCGATGCCGCGACGTATACCTGTGTCCCCCACAGCCTGGTCGTGTTTCAGCGGGTGGAATAGTGACTCGAAGTACATCATGAGCATCCTTGGCAATTCCGTCTAACGGTCTGGTTTCATGGTGAAATGCAGTTTTGAGTAACCAGAGGTTGTTTTCGCTATGTTCCCGGTTCTGAATACACTCATGTTTGGTGCGGCCCTGCCCAAACCCAAATCCGCCAACGACACCGTGGGTGTTCATACCCATGGGTACCGGGCGCACGATTGTTATGAACCGTTGATGGACCGGCGTGATTACGATGCCATGCAAGCAGGTGGGCTGAGGGTGCTTCGCACAGACTGCCTGTGGGGTGCTGTTGAACAGCAACAAGGCAAATACGACTTTTCTAAATACGATGCGCTGGTCAAGGCTTGTAAAGCTCGTGGGATACGACCGATGATGATCCTTGGGTTGGGAAATGGGTTGTACGGGGAAGGACTCACTGCCTATCCTCAAACCACGGCGGATGCCTTTACCCGGTATGCGAAAGCGGCTGTAGCGCATTTCAAAGGCAAGGGAATCATCTGGGAACTGGTGCAGCAACCCAACCAGGCGTTTTTCTGGCAGCCGGAGCCCAATGCCAGGGATTATGTGGCCCTGGCCAAACAATTGCTACCGGAACTACAACAGATTGATCCGACCGCTATATTCGTGGCCCCTTCTTTGGCGGGTCATGACCTGGCCTATCAGGAGGCCTGCTACCAAGAAGGTTTGCTGGAAGTTGCCGACGCCGTGTCGGTACATCCCTATCGTTCCGCAGCCAGGACACCGGAATCCATTGAGGAAAATTACCGGAAATCTCAGGCGCTGATCAAGCAATACGCCCCGGAAGGAAAGGATATCCCGGTGATCCTGGGTGAATGGGGCTATCACACGCTGGAAGTAGATCCAGATACCCAGGCCGATTACGCCGTGCGCCAGTACCTGATCGGCATGATGCTCGGTACACCGATCAATATCTGGCACGATTGGAAGGGCGACATTTTTGATGTGACGGATGACCCGGCCAACCCGGAACAGCTCTATGGTTTTGTCAATAAGGATTTAGAACCTAAACCGGTCTTTGATGCCGTCAAGCGGATGCTCCAGGCCCTGGAAGACCAAAGCTTCAAAGCGCGTGTTGCCAGTAGTCCAGGTGATTACTTACTGATCTTTGAGGGCAACGGAAAGAAAACCCTGGTAGCATGGACAACCGAAAATCCGCACAAGGTAAAACACAACGAGAAAACCCTCACTCTGAGTGGTAAGCCTGTGTTTATACCACTTGCAGAGTAAATCCAGCGATTGTTTGCGGTAGGGTGAGAGGGTCTTTCGGGAGGAGCGTTGATTATGGAAACACGCCGTCTGGGTCAGAGCGATCTGGCCGTCACATTGATTTGCCTGGGCACGATGACCTGGGGACAGCAGAACACCGAGGCCGAAGCGCACGAACAACTGGATTACGCCTGGAGTCAGGGCATCAATTTTCTCGATGCCGCCGAAATGTACCCCGTGCCGGGCCGTGCGGAAACCCAGGGCCGCACCGAGAGCGTCATCGGCACCTGGATGGCCGCCCGCAAAAACCGGGACCAGGTGATTGTGGCCACCAAGGTGGTGGGCCCCAGCCCGCATATGCCGTGGATTCGTGGCGCCGATAACCGACTGGACCGCAAAAACATCACCGTAGCGCTGGAAGGCAGCCTGCAGCGCCTGCGCACGGATTACATCGATCTCTACCAGCTGCACTGGCCGGACCGGAAAACCAACACGTTTGGCCAGCTGGGGTTTGAACACCACCCGGAGGAAGTCATCACGCCCATTGCCGAAACGCTGACCGTGCTGGGAGAGCTCGTGGACAGCGGCAAGGTCCGGCACATCGGTCTCTCCAACGAGACCCCGTGGGGGGCGATGCAGTTTCTGCACCTGGCGGAAAAACTCAACCTGCCGCGCGTGGTCAGTATCCAGAATCCCTACAACCTGGTGAACCGCGCCTATGAGGTGGGACTTGCGGAGGTGTCCATCCGCGAGCAGTGCGGTCTGCTGGCGTATTCGCCGCTGGCCGGCGGCGCCCTGAGCGGTAAATACCTGAACGGTCAGCAGCCCGCTGGGGCGCGGCGCACGCTCTTTCCCGTGTTTGACCGCTACGACGCCCCGGAAACGCAGGCCGCCATCGGCGCCTATGTGGATCTCGCCCGACGGCACGGCCTGGACCCCTGCCAGATGGCGCTGGCCTGGGTGAACAGCCGCGATTTTGTCACCAGCAACATTATCGGCGCCACCACCATGGCCCAGCTGAAAAGCAACATCGCCAGCCATGCGCTGGCGCTGCCCCCGGAGGTTGTCAGCGGCATCGAAGCCATCCACCGGCAATGGCCCAACCCGGCCCCATAGTCTGTATCCACTCCTCCGGTTGTGGGATTTTCAGGCCGCAGGCCACCGCAAGGCATGCCAAGCCTATAAAATAAGACTCAGGACAATGGTGTCCGGGCGGTTTATGCAGACCAGCCGCCGGCACAACGGATAGCGAGTCAGAAAGCACGTGGCGCGTTCCATGGGCGGAACCCGACAACCCAGCAAACCGGCCGGCCCGGCTGCCAGTCCTCCGCGCAGCGGGGGCGGCTTCTGCTTTCCGGGGCGCCCCCTCAGCCTGCTGCTGGGCCTCATTCTGCTGGTGCGTTTTGTGGCGATGATCTTTTTTCCGGGCTCTCCGGCCACCATGCACTTTTTTGAGTCCATTCTCCCCTACTGGCCCACGTTCAGCTCGGTCACCTCGCTGCTGACTGCGCCCATCAGCGCGGTGAGCAACCTGATTGCGCCCGCGCTGCCGCCGGAACTGAAGGTGCTGTACCCCACCGTGGGCGCCGCCCCCTTCCTCCAGCAGTTCATCAGCAACCTCACTCCCCAGCAGCTGTCTCTGGCATTTCCCGGCAAGGTGGAGTGGGAAAGCCTGATCGCCATTCCCTTCTGGTGGGTGGTGTGCGTGCTGCTGACGATGGCCTGCCAGGTGTTCCGCAGCGTGCTGGGCCAGATGAACCTGCCGAACGGCGCCGCCCGCAAACCGGCCGGCAAAGCGCAAACCCGGCAGGAACCCCCGAAAAAAACCGCCCCGCCTCCGGCCCGGCAGGAGAAGCGGGATTCGCCGCTGAAAGGCCAGGCGGGTGAAAACAGCCTGTTTAAAGATCGCCTGAAAAAAATTCAGCCGGGGCAACTGCCCGATATCCCCGTGGACCGGGAGGAACCCGGCCAGCGGGAGTCACTGGATGATTTCCGCAAGCGCGAGGCGGACCTGGGCGTGCGCCAGATGATGAGCGACCTGCGCAAGGAGAACATCCACCTCAAGCGGCAGGAGCAGCAGCTGCGCTCCACCATTTCGCAGTATTTTTCGCCCAAGGTGTTTCAGTATCTGGAGGCCAACCGCAACACCTTTCAGAACATGCAGAACCAGAAACGCGAGGTTTCCATTCTGTTCTGCGATGTCCGCAATTTCTCGTCCTTCTCCCAGCACGCCACGCCCGAGGAGATCAACGAATTTCTCGGCGAGTACTTCCTGGTGGCCAACGATGTGATTATCAACATGCACGAAGGCTGCATTAACAAGCTGATGGGCGACGGCATTATGGCCTACTGGGGCTTTCCGATTCCCAACACGGAGCATGCCTATGAGGCGACGATGGCGGCCCGCGGGATTTTGAAGGAAATTGAACTGTGCAACCGCACCACCCGCCAGAGCAACAAGCTGGAGGTGGGCATCGGCATTGCCACCGGCGAGGTGATGATCGGCAACGTGGGGTCGTCCGACTTCAAGGATTTCACGCTGATCGGCAACCCGGTCAACCTGGCCTCGCGGCTGGATGCCGCCAACAAGGATCTGGGGACCAGCCTGCTAATCTGCCCCGAGACGCACCGCAAGCTGCAGGGGCGCATTGCATGCCGTGACCGGGGAAACATTGCCATTAAAGGCTGGACGGATGGCATACAGGTGTTTGAGCCCAAGCTGTAAGGCTTGACACCCAGGCGGAATTGGAACATTTTAACGGGGGAGCGTCGTGCCTTATACTGCGGCACCTATATATAAGTGTGGAGGTTTCAACATGCATCACCCCGTTACCCGTTCCGTTCTTCTGGCCCTGCTGGCCGCACTGAGCGCGCTGCCCGCCGGGGCGCAAAGCCAGAACGGGATTATTGTGGGCAACGGCAACGTGGTGGTCCGCGATGCGGGCGTGGTGATCCGCGGCCAGCACAGCGACGGCGACGCCGTGAATATTCACGTGCAGTCGGCCGGGAGTGAGTCTCCGGCCAGTGACGGCCCGGATTCCGCCTACGGGCGTGAGACCGTGAACACCGTCAGCACGGGCCGCGATATGAGCCTGGAAGGCACCACGGTCAGCGGGGCGGTTTCGGCCGGACGCGATGTGACGGGCAGCGGCTGCGCCGTGGAGGGCGCCGTTTCCGCCGGGCGTTCGGTTTCGCTGAACGACTGCCACGTGGACCACGATATCACTGCGGGGCGCGACGTGACCGTGACCGGCGGCGCCCTGAAACAGAGCGTGCGCGCCGGTAAAAGCCTGACGCTGAACGGGGTGAGAATCCAGGGCGATGTGACCAGCGGCAGCACCGTCAGCCTGAGCCAGAGTACGGTCAACGGAACGCTGACGCTGCCGGCCAACCCGGAAAACCCGTTAAAAGTTGATCATTCGACCGTCCGCACCATTCGCGTGACGCCCAACACGGGCGTGCTGATGATGGGCGGGCAGCACATCCGCGTGCAGGGCAGCCAGGTTACCAGCCACAACGGCAAAACCATGGTGCGGGTGGGAGCCGGAGGCGTGACCACCATTAATGGCTACAGCATTCAGGGTTTTCCGGACCGCACGGTGGTGGAAACGCCCACCGGACAGACTTACCAGAACGGCAGGGCCAGTGCGGAAAAGCCAGACCCGGCCACGTATGCCGGGTACCGCGCCCGGCACCCCGAGGCGCCGGTTGTCAGCGGCCCGGGTTGGGATGAAACGACAAGCAGAGCCACGGTACCGACTGAAGAGGCGCCGGAAAAGCCCGGCATGACCATTGAACTGACGGGCAACAGCCAGGTGCTGGGCGATATCACCTTTGAAGACGGCCATGGCCGGGTGCTGGTGCAGCCCGGCTCCAGCCTGGCCGGCCAGGTGATTGGCGGCACGCTGGTTGAGACGGACGAAACGGCGCCCCACTGAACCCGGTATGCGCCCCTTCGGATCAGGATCACCCGGGCATTCTGCCCGGAATATCCGCATGCGTCACTTCCGTGTATCTCATGGATATTCCCTGGATAGGCGAAAAGCCAATATTGATGCGGTCTCTCGCCTACATGGGCGACACGCCGACTACCCTTATGGGTGATTCGAGCCTGCCCCCTTGAACCTATAATCCCAGCATTCAGCACCCATGGTGAGGTCTGGATTATCCAGATTTTGGGTGCTGTATTCGGAAAGCAGTGCAGGTTAATGAGATTCCAGTTGAATATTTCTACGGGAAGACCATTGGGTTTGCATGCCCTCCGAAGGAAACAACCCTCCAAGGTAGGTAATTAGTGAAGGTAGGTATAACATTTCCGTTTTTTCTTCCCACTCACTAATTGGTTAGTGTTAAAGAAGTTAACCTTAATTGAAAGGATAACCTGAAAGATGAATAGAAAATTACTGGCACTGGTGCTCTCAGTCGCTCTGACTGGTTCCACCGCCGCCATGCTGCGCGCCCAGGCTCAGATCACTGAAGCCGGCCCCGGTCAGCAAATCGTTGACAATGACGCCACCGACGTGGATGTCACCGCCACCGATAACCTGAACGATAAATCCGACGATGACACCAACGACATCGACACCGGCGACATCGACGCTTCCGATAACTCGGATGACGATGGCGTTGACACCGATGTAACCACTGGTGACAACGATCTGTCCGACAACTCCGATGACGATGCCACCGATATCGACACCGGCGACATCGACGCTTCTGATAACTCGGATGACGACGGTACCGATGTAGACGTGACCGCCACCGATAACCTGAACGACAAATCCGACGATGACACCAACGACATCGACACCGGCGACATCGACGCTTCCGATAACTCGGATGACGATGGCACCGATGTGGACGTGACCACTGGTGACAACGATCTGTCCGACAACTCCGATGACGATGGCACTGACATCGACACCGGCGACATCGACGCTTCCGACAACTCGGATGACGATGGTACCGATGTGGATGTGACCACCGGCGACATCGACGCTTCCCAGGAAGACAACGACGGCATTGATGCTGACAACAGCACCCTGACCGACGATAACTCCGATGACGATGGCACTGACATCGACACCGGCGACATCTCCGTGGATGCTTCCGACAACTCCGACGACGACGGCGTGGACACCGACATCACCACCGGTGATATCGATGCTTCCGACAACTCCGACGACGACGGTACCGATGTGGACGTGACCACTGGCGACATCGACGCTTCCAACAACACGGAAGACAACGACGGCATTGATGCTGACAACAGCACCCTGACCGACGATCATTCCGATGACGATGGTACCGATGTGGACATCACCACCGGTGACAACGACTTCTCCGATAACTCGGATGACGATGGCACCGATGTGGACATCACCACCGGTGACAACGACCTGTCCGACAACTCGGATGACGATGGCACTGACATCGACACCGGCGACATTGCTATTCAGAGCTACAACACCCTGGATAACGATGGCGTTGATATCGACACCGGCGACATCAGCATCGACGCTTCCGTCAATCAGCACGGTCAGTTCAACGCCAACGGCGCTTTCACCAACAGCGGCAACTTCGCCAACGATGGCTCCACGCTGCTTGACGGTGATGTGTCCTTCGGCGGTGGCGCTCCGGTGACTGATGCCAACATCAACACCGGCATCATGGAAAACGGCATTATCGGCGACAACAACATGACCGCCGAAGATGTGGGCGTTGCCGTGAACGGCGCTGTGAGCGCAGAGCTGAACAACAACACCAATGCTAGCAGCACCACTGTTATCACTGGTACGTACAACGCAGCTCCCCCCGCAGCTGACTAATAACCCTCAGTTCCGGATCCTGCCTGGCTTCAGGCGGGGTCCGGAACCCCTTTTCTCTCCAAGCCTTATTTAAACATCCATGTGAGACTTTCAGCCAATCCTAGGGAATACAGAATGATGACCACCGCCCCACTGCACAGCCCCATCCGAACCCTGATCGCCGGCACGCTGGCGCTTTGTCTTGTCGGGGCAGCCGGTTTCAGCAGCGCCTTTGCCGACGGTGAAGATGTGGGTGGCGTCGCCAACGTGAATACGGGCGCACTGGATTCCCCCAACGGCTCCAACGTGATTGGGAACGACAACGCGGTCTGCGACCAGACCGGCGTTTGTGTGAACGGCAGCAACAGCGGCAACCTGAATAACAACCAGAACGCCAATGCCGTGACCAGCTCCAACTCCAACCAGAACGTTTTAAACCCGGTGCTTTACTCGCCGACTTCCTCCAACGGCGGCGGCGGCGGTAACTCCGCCCTGGTGCTGCCGCGTAACCCGCTGGCCCTGCCCAACGCCAACTACGGCCGCTCGAACTTCGGCCTGCAGTTTGGGGTCAACAACAACCCTGCCCTGTCCGCCCTCACCGGCAATAGCAATGCGCTCGGCTGGTTTTTACAGGGGGGCGTCACGATTCCCTTCGGTAAGATTCCCGACGTGCTGAAGAACTCCAGCAACGCCAAACTGGATGAACTGCGGATGGACCGCCAGGACGCCTCGCGTCGTGTTTTCGGCAATGTCGGCCCCACGGCCTCGGCCAACCGTGGCACGGTGCATGTCAATAAATCCGTTCAGGGCGCCATTTACGGCCTGGATGCCCACAACTACACCACGGTGCCCAGCGCCAAGCTTTCCGTGCCCGGTACGCTTACCAGCATGATGAGCGCCCAGACGCCTCTGGCCGCCTCCAGCGCCAAAGGCGTGGAGCCCAAGGTGCTCGCTCTGGCTGAAGCTCACGTTTTCAGCCACCCGCTCAACACCGGTGATGATATCGGTAGCGTGGAAGTGGGCCACGAATACCCCTACCTCGGCCACACCAAATCCGGCTGGGTGAAGATTCTGCTGCCCAACGGCAAAACCGGCTGGACCAGCACCAACTGGGAATACATTAAACTGGATTACACGCAGGTGGACGACCTGGCGGTGGACCCGGCTGCCCGGACAACACAGACCGCACTGAACGCGCCGGAAACCGCCAAACCCGCCGTGGTGAAATCAACACCCAGAACGGGCGCGCGCCGCCGCTCCACCTACTCAAAAAGCCGGTACCGCAAAGCCGGATAACGGACGCCATGTTTCAACGTTGCTCCTCAAACCAAGCGCTGAGTGTACTGCTCCTCGGTACACTCTTCGCGCTGTTGACGGGTGGGCTGTTGGCCCTTCACCCGACCGCCGAAGCCCGTTCCGCCGCAACCCCCTCGGCCACCACGAATGCCGTTCAGAATCCTTATCAGAATCTGGTTTACGGCTCCTCGACGGTGAACGACATTGTGCAGGCCACGGGCGAACAGCCTGATGAGATTCTGCACAGCGAACAGATGTACCCGGTGGTGGAAAACCTCATTTATTACGCCAAGGACGGCAGCGGCACCGCCACGGTGTTTGTGCTCCAGAACGGGATGCTGGTGGGCATGCACCTGCGCACGCCGGACAATCAGCTGGTTGATTTGACCTACTTTCTGATAAATAATGGGGATATGCAGTTGAACAACCCACTGAACATGGGTTTCCGCAACTATTACTTTTACAATCAGCTTTATCAGCCATTTAACGCGACTTGCTGCTAAATTTGTAGTATAATAGGCGCGCCTGCCTTGTGTAGGGGTTACAACACGGTTTTAAAAGGAAGTTTTTCCCATGGTTTCTGGCCGCTCTCGTTTTGCCGCACTCTCACTGGCTGCAATGGTTTCCGCCACTGCCCTGCTGCCGCTGATGCTGCCCCCGGCGGCCTGGGCTTACGACACCGAACTGGCCCGGATGTACACGGCGGAGAAGCAGTGGGCCTATGCCGCCTTTGAGTGGCGCCGGATACTGGACAAGGATCCCAAAAACCTGGAAGCCCAGCTGGGCCTTGCCGATGCCCTGAGCCAGAACGGCAACTGGGTGGAGGCGGTGAGGCACCTGGAAGTGACCCGCGCCAAGTACCCCGACGCCCGGCTGGATGTGGCCCTGGGTAATGCCTACCTGAAAGCAGAGCTGTACCGCAAGGCCAGCGAGCTGTACCAGAGCATTCTGGAAACCGACCGGTTTAATGCCGGCGCCTACAAGGGCCTGAAAAAAGTACAGGACAAACTGCCCAAGGCCGACCAGAAGGAAGCCAAAAAACTGCTGCTGGATCGCGCGCTGGAAGCCAAAAAACTGGCGGTGCAGGCCCTGAAAGACGCCGACTACGACAAGGCCGAAAACTACTATGAGATCGTCACGCTGTACCGCTCGCCGGCCTCGCTGGTGAATGATTACGCCGTGGCCTCCCTGCTGGCCGGCAACAGCAAGCGGGCGCTGTTTTTACTGCAGCGTATCGCCAAGCAGGACGATCAGCGCTGGGAAACCTTTGGCAACCTGGGGCTGACCCTGCTGAGCGTGGGCAAAACCTACGCCGCCAAGCAGCAGATTGAACAGGCCATTGCCCTGTGTGATGACAAGAAGAACAAAGCCAGACTGTACAACAACCTGGGCTATGTGTACGAGTACGCCAAGCAGCCCACCAAAGCCATGTTCGCCTACGAGCATGCCCTTCAGCTGGATCCGAAGCTGTACAAAGCCAAGCAGAACCTCGCCTATATCGTTCAGGATCTGGGTGAATACAAGCGGGCCATTGAACTGTATAAATCCCTGGTGGTGGCGCGCCCCAAAAACGCCGCTGAAATCTACAACAACATCGGCTTTGTTTATGAGCTGATGGACAAACCCCACTCGGCGCTGGATTACTACCAGCGCGCCCTGCGGGCCAACCCCAAACTGCAGAATACCTACTTTAACCTGGGCACCCTGTACAAAAAGCTGGGCAAGCTGGACAAAGCCAGCGAGTATTACAAACACCTGACTGAACTGGAGTTTCTGCAGGTGGAGATGGCCGGCAAACCGGTGACCAAGGAAACGGACACGGAAAAAGCGGAGTCGCCGTTGTTTAAGTTTGTGGATGTTTTCTTCTCCAAGGAAGCGAACCTGGAGGTTTAACCCGATGGCGATTCACCCGTGGCGTCTGCTGCTGTTGCCGGGTTTGCTTGTGATGACGCTGCTGAGCGTGCAGGCCGAACCCAGTGGCGACGGGTTGGTGCCGCTGGAAATTGAAGCGTTCGGCACGCCGCAGCAGAGCATACCGCTGGATCAGCGTGTGAACCGGCTGGAAGGCGTCTACAGCGAACCCCATCCCGGTGACGCCTCCATGGATTACCGGCTTTCGCGCCTGTATGCCATCCAGCAGGCCGAAGCCGTGCGCGGCAATATTCAGGAAGCCATTGACGCCTACAATGCCGGCAATGACCTGGCCAGCCAGGGCAAAACGCGCGAAGCCATCGCCTCCTACGAAGAGGCCATCCGGCTGGACCAGACCCTGCTGCCGGCCTACAACAATCTGGGCCACCTCTGGGACCAGATGCAGGAATATGACAAAGCCATTGGCACCTACCAGCAGGCCCTGACGGTGGATCCGAACAACGCGCTGATACACCGCAACATCGCCGTGGTGTTTGAGAAGGTGGGCCGCTACCAGGACGCCATGGCCGCCTATGACCGTTACATCCACCTCAACCCCAACCCCGAACCACAGATTGTGAGTATGGTGGAAAGTTACCAGCAGCAGAAACGCTCCGGCGTGCACGCCACCAATTATCTGGCCGCCCTGAATGCCGGCGGACATCCCCGCGACCTGCTGTGGCCGGAAGCGATTAACCCCATTCCGGTTTTCATCCAGGTGAGTGAACCGCAGCAGGCGCGGTTTTTGCCGATGGTGCACGAGGCGCTGAACACCTGGGAGGAGGCGACCAACCACCGGCTGCGTTTCCGTGAACTCCCCCTGCCGGAACAGGCCCGGATTTTTATTCAGCTCAACAGCGGGCCGTTGTCGCACCCGTTTCACAGCGTGGGCCATGCCCAGTACAACGTCCAGCAGGATCCCAGCAGACAGAAATCCAGCCTGCGGGTGAACCTGACGATTAACACCGGCGAAGCCGACGACCCGACGCCCTCGCCTTACCGGATGCAGCAGATCCGCCGGCTGGCCCTGCATGAGCTGGGGCACGCCCTGGGCATCTGGGGGCACAGCACCGACCCGGGCGACATTATGTACACCCAGCCGATCGCCGACCAGCTTTCCGCGCGGGACACCGAGACCATCCAGCGCCTGTACCGCGTTTACCCGGACAAGACCGTGAAGGTGACGCCCGAGAAAAAACGCGCCGGCGCAGCGCCGACGCGTTTTCAGATTCTGCGGTAAACCGCAGAAAGCGATCGTTGGGTTACTGAGTACCGCCGCCAAACAGGCCGGTGATGGAATTGATGATGTTCTCAAAGAATTTCACAAAGATTTGCGCCATGCTCTGCTTGCTGGTGGTGGACATGATATCGGCCATTTCGTACTGCTGAGAGACCGTCGTGTCGTTCTTGTCGGCGATTTTTACGGAGCCGTCATTCTGAACGCGTTGCAGTACGCCGCCACCCTGTTCGTTGGCGGCGACCAGACCCACTTCGTGGAACCAGCCGTTGCCGTCGCGGGCCACGCCGTCACCATCGGCCGTCTGGCCCAGAATGCCGTGCGGGGCAACACCATCCGCCAGCGGATTGCCTTTCAGTGAGACATTGCTGCGCAGGCCATCGCCATTGAAGGTGAATTCAATGAGATATTCGCGCGTCGCCAGACCAATTTTTCCGCTGGTGTTCGTGATTTTTCCGCTGCCCCCATCCAGTTCAACGCTCTGACCGGACTTGAGGGGGGTGTTGTTGACCGTGACTGTCTTGGTGGCGTTGTCCACCAGAATTTTATCATTACCCACCATGATGCCGGCCTGGCCGATCACCGTGGCGCCGGGCGTGTTCGGGAAGGCGTCAAAACGGGCGTTGTACTGCAGACCGGCATCGCTGAGAATGTTGTAGATTTTGCCGGCCTCACCGTGAACGTCGTATTTTTCGCCGTCAAACCCCATGAAGTGCGGATCGCCCCAGTAATTGCCGTCATCGCCGCCGTTGTATTCCGGCGGGCCGTATACCGGTTTTTTCTCGTAGACAGGGCGTTCCTCGTAAATGGGCTCCTTGCCGTACACCGGCTCCTTGCCGTAAACGGGTTTGTCTTCGTAAATGGGCTCTTTACCGTACACCGGCTCCTTGCCGTAAACGGGTTTGTCTTCGTAAATGGGCTCCTTGCCGTACACCGGCTCTTTGCCGTAAACGGGGCGCTCCTCGTAAATGGGTTCCTTGCCGTAGGTGTAACTGTCGCTGCTGACAATCACCTGACGGCTCTGGCCCTCGTTGAAGTGGGCATCGTAATAGGTTTTCACGCCGTTGTTCGTCACCGTCACCGGCGCGCTGTTGCCCACGCCCGAGGATTGCCGGTAGGAACCGGCGCCGTCGGGAATGCGGAAACCGTAGGTGGAACTGTTGACCACCCGCATGCTGTCCACCTGATTCGCCGGGATGCCCTGGTTGATGAGTTGCTGGCGGGTGGCGGCCGTGGGTTTTTCGTAGTACTCAAAAATCAGGCGCTGCTCGTTGGTGCCGTTCTCGCCACCGGGAACGCTGGCATAGTAAAACTTCCCGGTCGGGTCTGCCGGGTCACCAATCACATGCGTATCCCCCGGCAGCAGGGTTTTCTGGGCGCCGCCAGGTTGGGTGATGGTCAGCTTACCGCCAATCAGTTCGGCTTTGGTGGTGTTGCCGGCGTCATCATTCACCACAAAGCCGTACTCGGTAAAGGCTTTGTCGCCCAGCTCGTTAATCACCTGGGGATGGCTGTTGATGACCACATTACGGGCATTGGCCGTACCGTCTTCAAACATGGTCATGTAGCCCACGTCGGGAACCACATCAATGGACTGATAACTGTTGCCCTTGCCGCCCACCTCGGGGTCGCCGGCCACAAACATATCGTCCGCCGTCAGAATCGCCGGATCCGTGCCCGGGTTGCCGATGGCGAAGAGTTTGGCGTCCGATGAGGTGGCCGCGTTGTTGACCGCCGTGAGGCCGGTGGTTTTGTACTGGTTAAAGCGGTTGTCGGTAAAAAAGACGGCGGCGTCATTGAGAATGACCGTACCGCGTGTGAGCATGTCGCCCACGGCGCCGGTATCATTCTTGCCGTCCAGTTCCCGCGAAATCTGGATGGGTGTGGTGGTGGTCACCGTGCCCGTAATGACATCCTTCTCGCCGACCTGAACCTGCTCGGTACCGGTCAGCACATCGTTGTAACCGGTAATGACATCCTTCTCGCCGACCTTCACTCTTTCCGTGCCGGTGACGACGTCCTTATAACCGGTGATGACATCTTTCTCACCCACCTGGACCTGCTCGGTGCCGGTCTGGACATCCTTATAACCGGTGATCACGTCTTTCTCGCCGACCTTCACCATTTGCGTGCCGGTCTGCACGTTTTCATACCCGGTAAGCACCCAGCCTGCCGGCGGGGTATAGGCGGCGTTGCCGGTGCTCGTCGTGGTGGTGGTTGTGGTGACTGTCTCCGGCACATCCACGGCGGGGGGCAGCGGCGGATCTTCCACCACCGGCGTCTCCGGCACGTCCACCACAGGCGGCAGCGGCGGGTCTTCCACCACCGGCGTCTCCGGCACATCCAGCACGGGCGGCAGCGGCGGATCTTCCAACACCGGCGGGTTGTCGGAAACGGCGGCTGTGTTCACGCTCTGGTTGCGGCTGATCAGCACGGTCTGATCGTTAAAATTGTTGAGCAACTGCGTGTTCGTGGTGGCCTGATTACTGGTGGACGTGGAGACCGACTTAGCCGTGGTGGCAGCGGCGCCGGCGGAAGCTGTGGTTGCTGAGCCGGTCGATCCGGCCGTGTTGCCGGCCGTGCCTGAATTGCTTTCACTGCCGGCATGCCGGCGATGCCGCCTCAGTGACAAGGCGTTCTGAAAATAGTTCAGCCAGTTGGCGCCCAGGCCATTAAAATCGCGCATGGCAGTCTTGCCCCCATTCGTTCAGGAAAAATGCTCAAAATCGTCATTGATTCCTACGGATATCGGAGGCAGGGGGGTTTTCTTTAAACCACCCGGGGGCCACGTTGAAACATATCGTTACATTGCAGCCGCTGAGGTGGCGGCTTACGGCGCCAGGCGGGCGTGCTGGGCCCAGTACAGGATGGCATGGGCGAATTCTTCAGGGCTGTAAGGCACCTCGGGGCGGGTGCCGCCGCTCAGGTTGAGCAGGTTGCGCGCCATGGTCACCGGGCGCATCGGCTCCGGGCGACTCTGAGGATAAGCGTTGAGCGAAACGATGTAATACCGGGCCGTCTGGGGCTCGGGCGCGTCGCCGTCCTGCGCCAGGACGGCATGGCTGTAACAGATGATTTCCACACACCGGGCGTTCTGCTTCTCGCCGCCGCACACACTCACCTGGAGCACCGGTTCCTCGCCGGGCATGCGGGGCTCAAACGTGGCCTTCAGGGGCATGCCGGGCTGCAGCGCCACGGTGGCAGTGTAAAAACGTGGATACAGGGCGGCAGGCATGGGCACCACCCAAACCTGCGGATTGTGCGGCGAGGGCGCCCCGGCCTGCCAGTGGGTTTCGCACAGGGCCACAAGCTCATCCCAGCCGCCGTCAAAATGCGCCCAGGGGCTGTCGGGGGTCTGGCGCCGGACGAAATCCAGCACGCCCAGCAGGGGAAGATCCGGGGTCATGAGGCGTTGATGACCGCCATGATTTTGGCGATGTTGGCATCGGTGAGGCTGTACACGCCAATGGTGTGGTGGGTGTCCTCGAATTTCAGGTTTTCCGGAAACTCCAGGCCGTAGCGTTTGTAAACGGACTTCAGGCGGTAATCCGACATAAAAAAGAAGATGTGCTGGTAGCCCTGCCGCAGGGCTTCAAAACCGACGGTGACAAAAATGTATTTGAGCATGTGCAGGTTGCGGTAATCCTTCAGGAGGCTGAAAGTGTGCATCATGGATCTGCGACCTTCATACTGTTCTGAACTGGGCATCTGGTCGAGCACATGGATGATTTCCGGTCCACGCTGGTGGTCCTCCAATGGTCGGAAGGCATAAATGCCTACCGGCACATAACTTTCCGGTTCCTGCTCATCCGTCAGATACCCAACCGAATACACATAGGGATCGGCGAGGTTGTTTTTCAGCGCCGTGGCGTAAGTTTCCAGTTCCTCAATGGTGTTCTTCCAGGCCAGATTTTCCGGGTGTTTCAGAACATCGGACCAGTATTTGAAAAAGGCCTTGGCAAAACGCTCGTCAGGACTAAAGAGTTTATCGATCAGATCGCAGGCCTGGGGCGCCGGCAGCCCGGCCAGAGGCTTGCGGCAGAAGTGTTCACCCCCCATGGCCACAGGATGAAACCCCTCGGGCAGGGACTGAACGATGGCTTCAGACATTGCCTCAGACCTGGGCTGTGGCAATACCTGTCCGGTTTCCGGCTGGGGGGTTGGAATGGGCATGAACCACCTGAAACGGCTTTGCACGGCGCTCTGTCCACTATACCATAGAGCCTTGAGGCTACCACCGGGGCTTTCTCCGGCCACAAGACAGGACCCCTCCCTGATGAACGCACTCAGCAACCTGCTCCGGCTGACCCGGATCCGACTGAACCCCAATGCCCACCGATTCTGGGCGCCGCGCCTGCGCCCGGCCTACCGGGGGTGGTTTCATCAGCTGAACCGGTATTTTCTGGGGAAATACCGCTGCCGCGAAATCCGGATCAGCCCGGCGGATGAACGGAAACTGCTGGCGGCTTTTGAGAACGGCGGGCCCGGCATGATGCTGGTATGTAACCATGTGGGCTACGTGGATGCGCATGTGCTGTGTGACTGGCTTTTCCGCCGAAACCGGCAGATGTACTGGATGGCCGGCGTGGAGCCCTTTGAACGCGCATGGGGGGCCTACGCCTGGCATATCTCCAGCATGGGGGCTTTCTCCATTGACCGGGGCCGGGGCGATTACCGCGCCCTGAAGCAGGCCCGCGACATTCTGGCAGAAGGTCGGCATCCGCTGCTGATTTTTCCGGAAGGCGAAGCGGATTACGCCATGGATTTTATCCGGCCGTTTTACGACGGCGCGGCCCTGCTGGCGCTGAAAACCCACGATGAACTGACGGCGGACCAGCGCGCGGGCATCTGTATTGTGCCCATGGCGCTGCGTTACGCGCTGGAAACAGCCGACGAGCAGCCCACCCGGCTGGCCCTGCGGCTGATGATGGCGAAGGCGGCCGCCCTTTACAGGACCTTGCCGCCGGTACTGCCGGTGGACGAACCCCTGAGCGCACAACTACGCAGTGCCCTGGCCACCTGCGTGGCCTGGCTGACGGAGGATGTGCAGACCGATCTGCTGAGCCGCCCGGCGGTGGCCGGCTCCGTACTGATCGATCCGCAGGCGGGATTGGCGGACCGGATTTTGCAGCTGGCCGACGCCATGACCCTGGCGCTTAGCCGCGAGTACGGGCAGCCGCCCGTGCAGCTGAGCGCACTGGGGTATGCCGAAGCCATGCAGGTGAAAAATAAACTGCGTTCCGTCATTGCCCGGCAGGTGCTGGTGCCGCGTCTGTCGGATCTGACAGCGCTGCGGGACACGCTGCCGCCCCTGGCGCGCACGGAAAAACCCTCGGCATGGCAACGCTGGTGGCTGGGCGAACTGGAACTGGGAATCGCCGGCGTTAAAAATACGGAGCGCGACTGGCCTGAGCGGGTGGAGGCCATGACAGCCCTGCTGGATGAACTGACGCCGCTGGCTGCGCGCAGGGCGGCTCAGCCGGAAACAGAGCGGGCATGGCGATTTGATCACCTGAACCGGACCCGCCAGATCAAGCATCTGCTGCTGCTGTGGGAGGATGTGACCCACTGGCGCGAGGACCTGGGGTGGCTGGATGACGTGCTGACGCGCCTGGAAATTATGATGACCGGCACGTTTCATTACCGGGGCCCCAAATCGGCGACGGTTCTCATTGGCGAATCCCTTTCCGTCGACGCCTTTAACGCCGGCTCCGGCGAGCGCTCCCTGAAAAAGCGCTGCCAGCTGCTGACCCGGCGACTGCACCAGACGGTGACCCATCTGGGTGGGCTGACCCCGGTGAATGACCGCCTGATACCCCAGCCGCAAACTGAAAACGGCAATGCGGATCCGACTGAACTGACGGTACAATAGATTCATGAATGCAGCCGACAAATCAATCCTGGTGACCGGGGGGGCGGGTTATATCGGCAGCCACTGCGTGCAGCAGCTGCTGGCCGACGGGCGCCGCGTGGTGGTGCTGGATGATCTGAGCACGGGCTTCCGGGAGCTGATTCTCACCGATGATTTTGTGGAAGGCAGTACGCGGGATGCCGATGTGCTGGCCCGGATTTTCCGCCGCCACGACATTGGCCTGGTGATGCACTTTGCCGCCAGCGCCTACGTGGGCGAATCCGTGACCGACCCGGCCCGCTACTATGAAAACAATGTGCTGGGCACGCTGAGTCTGCTGCAGGCCATGCGCCGCGCCGGGGTGAACCGGATGGTGTTTTCCTCCAGCTGTGCGGTGTATGGCGAGCCGGCTGCCCTGCCCCTGACAGAGGATCATCCCCTCAGCCCGGTGAATCCCTACGGGTTTACCAAACGCGTGGCCGAAGCCATGCTGGCCGATTTCGCCCGCGCCTATGATTTCCGCTCGGTCTCGCTGCGGTATTTTAACGCCGCCGGGGCCGACCCGCACGGGCGGCTGGGGGAAATGCATGATCCCGAAACCCATCTTATTCCCTGTATTCTGCAGGTGGTGAACGGCGACCGCGAGGCGGTGACCGTTTACGGCGCCGACTACGACACCCCCGACGGCACCTGTATCCGCGACTATATTCATGTGGAGGATATTGCCCAGGCACACCGGCTGGCCATGGCCCACCTGGAGGGTGGGGGCGAAAGCCGCGTTTACAACCTGGGAACTTCGCACGGCCATTCCGTCAGAGAGGTTATCGCCATCTGCCGGGCGGTGACCGGGGCGGAGATACCCGTGCGCGAAGCCCCCCGCCGGCCGGGCGACCCCCCACGGCTGACCGCCGACGCCGGGCGCATCACGCGTGAGCTGGGCTGGAAACCGGCCTACACCCGGCTGGATGCCATGGTGGAAACGGCATGGCGCTGGCACAACCGCAAGAATCTGCTGAGCCTGCCCCGGTAATATCCGACCCTACAATCAAAGAAAGGATGTCCTGATGACATTACCCCTGATACGCCAAGGCCTGCTTTGCGCCATGCTGGCCACCTGCCTGATTGCGCCGGCCGCCATGGCCGACGGCCCGAATCCGCCGGAAAACACCATCACCACCCAGGGCAACGGCGAAATCACCGTGCCGCCCGACTCGCTGTCCGTCTCACTGACCGTGCAGGGCGAAGCGCCCACCATGGAGAAAGCCCGCGAAGAGAACAACCGTAAAATGAACCAGGTGCAGGCCGCCGTCAAACAACTGAATCTGCCGGGGCTGAAACTGAAAACGCAGAACTATTCGGTGTACCCGGTGTACAAAACCTACGAAAACGGCAGGCTCTCCAAAGTGGTGGGCTACCATGTTAACAACAGCCTTAACGTGCAGGTGCTGCGCGCCGGCGCGGACCAGCTGGGCGAATACGGCGGCCGGATTCTGGATACGGCGCTGGCCCAGGGGATTACCAACACCAGCGGCCTGAACTTTTTTATTGACGACAAGGAAAGCGCCCAGGCCAAAGCGCTGTCCGCCGCCATGACGGATGCCCGGCGCAACGCCGATATTCTGGCCCGCGCGGCCGGAGTCACTGTCTCGGGGGTGTTTTCAATTGAAGGCTACCCGCAGTTTTCCTCGCGGCCCTACCCCATGCCGATGATGGCCCGGGCCATGGCCGATGGGGGGGCGGCGATGGAAAAGACCCAGATTGAGGTCGGCGACAGCACCGTAAACAGTCAGGTGACGGTTCGCTTCCGGTATTAAGCCGGGTATCCGGACCAAGCCAGCCCCTTTATTGTAAATATATGTTAAGCCCGTATGACACGCCATACGGGCTTTTTACACTTCAGGACAAAAATAATGAGCTAAAAGATTCAGTTTTCATGTCCTCAAGCCGAGGCTTCCAGAGACTGTTCAGGGTATTACAGGACGTTTGACGATCATGAACACAGCACAATGGACACAGAACGTCAGCTTTCAACGCTGGTATGACCAGAGTCCGGAAATGAGCCGGACCGTTAAAATTCTGGAGGCCATGCCCCCGGCCGTTCAATCCATTATTGCCCAGGCCATTGTGGACCTGGCCAACCGGGAGTGCCATGCCAACGAGATTCTTCAGTCATATAAGTCACTGGGGTCCGAGAAAATCATGGCGCTGCACAAGTCGCAACGCAAACTGCGCGCGCTGGACAAAAACCCGGACACCTTCAAGGCCATGACGTATCTGTACGTGCTCTCCACGGAGAACCGCGAGCTGATCGCCCTGAAAGTGAACGAACTGGTGGAGTGCATCCGCGATTACTTCCAGCACTGTTCCGAGAATCAGCTTTCGCCCGATGAGGAGCAGATTCACACCGTGCGCGACAGCTACATGGCCGCCGGCAAGGATGGTGCCAGAATGTTTCTGCAAAACATCAAAGAGCGGTTTCTGGCCGACATCGCCAAAACCGAGGTGGTGGTTAAACCCAAGGCCAAGGGGCTGGATGTGGCCGAGGAAAACAGCGGGATGCGGATCAGCTAGGCGGCCGACTCACCCTTGCCGGGCTCCACAAAAATAGCGAAGTGCGGGCAGTTCAGCTCGCACAGCATGCAGGTGGTGCACTTGTTAAGGTCCTCCACGGCGGCCAGGGCGCCTTCCACTTTCTGAGGGGCTTCAATCATGTGAAGCACGCTGGTGGGGCAGACCTTCACGCAGATTTCACAACCGGTGCACATGGCCTCCTTCACCACAATCTCGGGCAGGGGCTTTTTGCGGACGGGTGTTGCGGCGTCGGGAGCGGTGCTCATGAGAAAACCTTCATCGGTTGAGGATATGATCGTTGAACCATTCTCTGGCAAAACCGGTAAAAAATCAAATCCTGACGGCCTTTGCACGGCGTGAAACTTATTGATCCGTTTCAATGATTTCCAGAAGTTTGAGATTCTCGATGAGATCCTGAATGCGTTGCTTTTCCTCGTCGCTGGGCGAAACGGCCATCGCTTTGCTGCAGGATTCCAGCGCGGCCCTGAACTGCTTGAGTTTGTACTGCTCTGAGCAGATGGCATACCAGAAGTTGGTCTGCTGGGAGGCGTCCTTTTCGGGAACCCGCTTCAGGCCGGTCTGCAGGGTTTTCAGGGCCTCCTCATGCCGGTTCAGCGCGCTCTGGCTGGTGGCCGTATCAAAGGCCAGGTGGGGTGCGCTTTCCGCATTGTCAGGCATCGCTTTGCGGGCGGCCTCGTATTCCTCCAGCGCGTCCTCATGCTGCTCCAGGCGCGCCAGCAGCGCGCCGGCCAGATAATGGGTTTCCGGGTCATCGGGGGCCAGTTTTTTGAGTTTGTCCAGTTCAGCTTTCACCCGGTCCGGTTCATCGTTATACAGGTACATCCACCCCAGGTTCTGATAGACCGTCGGATCGTACGGGCTCATCTGCAGGGCGTTGCTCAGATGGATATACGCTTCATCGTAATTGCCCTGTTTAATCAGCTTTTTGGCCATATCCAGGTGCTGCTGCACGCTGATGACCGCCCCGGCGCCCGACGGCGGCGCTTCAGAGTGACGGGCGCAACCGGGCAGGGCCACCAGTAGGACGCCCAGAAAGGCGCCGACAGCCAGCCTGACGGCCCGGCCGCCTGAGAAAGAAAGTCTGCAATTGTTTACAACAGGTGCTTGCACAGGGGATATGCGGGTGGTACTGTGGGAGCCACTGATCGATGAAACCACTCCACGATATCACAATCTGACGGAATGGTTTTCACGGACGCCTTGAAACAGGCCCCTGTATTCGTTTCCCTCACCCAATCAGGACGGAAATAATGAGCCTCACAAAAGAGAAGACCCAGACAGTTATTAAAGAATTCGGCCAGAATGCCCAGGACACCGGCCGCACGGAAGTGCAGATCGCCCTTCTGTCCAAGCGGATCGCCGAGCTGACCGAGCACCTGAAAATCCACAAAAAGGATTTCGCCTGCCAGCGCGGGCTGCTGATGATGGTTGGCCAGCGCCGCCGTCTGCTGAACTACTACCGCGACACGCACACCCTGGTGGAATACCAGAAACTGCTGAAGTCCCTGAAGCTCCGCAAATAAGCCGGCGCTTCCATAAAAGCTCTCAAAACGGGCCGGTGGCCCGTTTTTGTGTGTATTTTTGTTCTATACTAGGGTCGAACAAAAATAAGTCAACTGTTAAAAAGAGAAGAAAAGAGAATCACAATGACCGATTATTCAGGTGCAGCCGGGCTGTACGACGTTCAAACCAAAACATTTAAACTGGGCGACCAGGAAATCAGCATTGAGACCGGACGCCTGGCCAGACAGGCCGGCGGCTCCGTACTGCTGAAGTGTGGCGAAACCGTGATGATGGTGGTGGCCACCGGCAGCGCCGAGCCCCGCGCCGGCATCGACTTTTTCCCCCTCCTCTGTGATTACGAGGAAAAAATGTTTTCCGTGGGCCGGCTGCCCGGCGGTTACCTGAAGCGTGAAGGCCGTCCCTCCGAGAAGGCCACGCTGGTCTCCCGCCTGATTGACCGCCCCATCCGCCCGCTGTGGCCTGAAGGCTACCGCAACGATGTGCAGATTGTGGCCCAGCCGATGAGCGTGGACAACATCACCCAGCCCGATGTGCTCGCCATTTTCGGCGCCTCGATGGCCCTGGAACTTTCCGGTCTGCCGTTTGAAGGCCCGGTCGGCGCGGTGCGCGTGGGTCGCCTGGAAGGCAAGCTGGTAGTGAACCCCACCTTCCAGCAGTCCGAGGAAAGCGATCTCGACCTGGTGGTGGCGGGGACGGCCGATTCCATCATGATGGTGGAAGCCGGCTGTACGTTTATTCCCGAAGCCGACATGCTGGAAGCCCTGGCCTTCGCCCACCAGCACATTCAGACCCAGGTGCAGGTGCAGAACGAGTTCCGCGCCCAGTGCGGCATTGAGAAAAAAGCGTTTGTGCCGGACATCGACGTGACGCCGGTGGAAACCTTTGTCAACAATCTGCTGAAAGCCGATGTGGAAAAGGCCTACCACGAGTTCGACCGCGACCAGCGCAAGGATCTGCTGAAAGCCGCCAAGGAAAAACTGAAGGCCGCCGTGGAAGCGCTGCCCGAAGACGACGCCGTGATGAAAATCAAGGCCGCTTCCGCGCTGGATCACGTGGGCATGGCCTTTAAAAACCTTGAGAAAAAAGTGATGCGCGCCATGGTCACCTCTGAAGGCGTGCGGGCCGACGGCCGCAAGTCGGATGAAATCCGTCCCATCTTCTGCGAGGTGGGCGTACTGCCCCGTGCGCACGGCAGCGCCCTCTTCACGCGCGGCACCACCCAGGTGCTTTCCGTGGCCACCCTGGGCGCCCCCGGCGATGTGCAGCGCCTGGACGGTGTGGACCCGGCGACTGAAAAACGCTGGATGCACCACTATTCCTTCCCCGCCTTTTCCGTGGGCGAAGTGCGCCCCCTGCGCGGCCCCGGCCGCCGGGAGATTGGCCACGGCGCCCTGGCCGAGCGCGCCAACGCCGCCGCCCTGCCGCCCAAGGATAAATTCGGCTACACGCTGCGCGTGAACTCGGAAGTCCTTTCTTCCAACGGTTCCACCAGCATGGCATCCACCTGCGGCGCCTCGCTGGCGCTGATGGATGCCGGCGTGCCGGTGAGTTCACCGATTGGCGGGATCGCCATGGGCCTGATCAAGGAAGGCGATCAGTTCGTCGTTCTCTCCGACATTCAGGGCGTGGAAGACTTCCTCGGTGATATGGACTTTAAAGTCACCGGCAACGAGCAGGGCATTACCGCACTGCAGATGGACATTAAAATCCGCGGTATTTCCCTGGAGATTATGAAACTGGCGCTGGAACAGGCGCGGGTGGGCCGTCTCCACATCATCGGTAAAATGGCCCAGGCCCTGTCGGAACCCCGCCAGGAACTGTCGCCCTACGCGCCGCGCATTATCTCCTTCCACATCAACAAGGAAGATATCGGCACCGTGATCGGCCCCGGTGGCAAAATGATCCGTTCGATCATTGAAGAAACCGGCGTGTCGATTGACATCGAAGAGGACGGCCTGGTCATCATCACCTCCTTTGAGGGTGGCGATGCGCCGCGCGCCCGCGAGATCATCGAAAAACTGACCATGCGCGTGGAGCGCGGTCAGGTGATGATGGGCAAGGTGGTCCGTATCATCCCCATTGGCGCGTTTGTGGAACTGGCCCCCGGCAAGGACGGCATGGTTCACATCTCGCAGCTCTCGCACAACCGCGTGGCCACGGTGGAAGAAGCCGTGAAGCCGGGTGAAATGGTGTGCGTGAAAGTGCAGGAGATTGACGACCGCGGCCGCATCAACCTGACCATTAAAGGCGTCAGTGATGAAGAGCGGGCTAAACACGGCCTGGAGCCCCTGCCCAAACGCGAGCAGCAACCCCCGCGCGAAGACCGTGAACCTGCCGCACGGTAATCTCAACCCCTCACCCCCAACCCCCTCTCCCGCAGGGGGAGAGGGGGTCAAAAAACCTACCCCGCTTATCGACGCCCTGATGGCCTACCCGGCCCTCGGGCGTCGTCGTTTTCACATGCCGGGCCACGCCGGCTGGCGCATCCCCGCGCTGGAAGGCATGCTGGCCGATCCGTTGCGCTATGACCTGACTGAACTGGATGGCCTGGATGCCCTCAGCCATGCCGAAGGCTGCCTGCTGGAAAGCCAGCAGCTGGCCGCAGAAATACTGGGCGTGCGCGACAGTTTCTATCTGGTGAACGGCGCCTCGGTGGGCATACAGGCCGGCCTGCTGGCCCTGCTGAAACCCGGCGACAAAGTCCTGATACCCAGAAACGCGCACCGTTCCGTTATGGGCGGTCTCATCCTGACGGGCGCATGGCCGGTGTGGTGCTGGCCGGCCTATGACGAAGCCACCGGGTTGTTCGGGCCGCTGTCGCCGCAGGCGGTAAATACCGCCCTGGCCGGCGATCCGGCCATCCGCTGCGTGGTGGTGACCTCGCCCACATATGAGGGCGTACCGTCCGATATTGCGGCCCTGTCGGCCGTGTGCCGCACACACAATGCAACGCTGCTGGTGGATGAAGCCCACGGCAGCCTGTTTCCGTTTTCGGACCGTCTGCCCCCCTCTGCCTGCCACGCCCGCATACCCACTGACATGAATGCCGGCGCCGATGTGGTGGTGCAGTCCTTTCACAAGGCCGGCGGCAGCCTGACGCAAAGCGCCGTGGCCAGCCTGCCTCATGGCGCTCGCGTGGATCGCGCGCGCTTTCAGGCGGCGCTGAACACCCTGCAGACCACCAGCCCTTCCTACCTGCTGCTGGCCAGCCTGGAGGCGGCCCTTACCTACTTTGGATCCCCGGCCGGACAG
Organism: Candidatus Melainabacteria bacterium; assembly: GCA_050247195.1. GTDB lineage: Bacteria > Cyanobacteriota > Vampirovibrionia > Vampirovibrionales > Vampirovibrionaceae > JBFWUP01. The sequence goes on from JBFWUP010000005.1 coordinate 36,954, forward strand.
GACCGGCTGAACCTGCACCTGGATGCGCTGGAAAACATGCCGCCGCCGCCGGCCCCCTGGGTCTGGGCGCACCCCTTTGAAGGCGCCGACCCCATGAAGCGGCTGCTGCGCCTGCCCGGCTGCCCGGCAGAAACCTGGGCCACCTGGCTGGAGCGCGAAGGCAGACTGGCCTTTGAAGCCTTAAGCCGCGACGGGGCCCTGTACCAGTTTGGCATCGGGCTCACTGCCGAAGATCTGAGCTTCTTCAGCAGTCGGCTGGTTACTCTGGCCGGGGGGGCGGCCGCGTTTGCAGAACAGACGGTGACGCCTGCCGCGCCGGTGGCGACGTTGCCGCCCACGTTGCCGGTTCAGGCGCTCAGCCCGCGCGAGGCGTTTTTTGCCGGCAGCGAACAGGTTGACGACAATGCGGCTGTCGGCCGCATTTCCGCCGACACAGTGGTGCGCTGCCCGCCGGGGATACCGGTGGTGACGCCCGGCGAAGCGATCAGCCCGTCACTCCTCCAGAGCGCGGGCCACGTTGCCGCGGAAGAAACGCTCACTTGGCTCTGTGTGAAATGACTGCAGGAAATGACGCAGTCTCACAGGGAGCTTTTTTTCAATCTGCGCGCCAAAACCGGTCAGCCGATCATCCAGCCGGTTCCACACTTTCCAGAGCTGCATAAATTCCGGAACGCGCTGGTTAATCTGCTTTGCCCCCTTACGTAAAATACTGATGGGCGGGGTATGCGTCACTAACGTCACCGTGCGGTTGATGAGCGTCTGAGTAAGGCCTTTCGGGGCGCGCATGATCTGGGGCAGGGAGATGAGGTAGGACAGGGCCATGGCCAGGGTGATGGGCTTGAGGTACACATTGCCGATGGTGTACATGCTTTCATCCAGCGCGGCCTGAAACAGCCGTTTGCCCTGTTCCGGGTTGCCCTGGCGGGTCAGCTCGTAGGATTTGCTGAAGTACGGGAAAATCTGGTTGGCTTTCATAATGGGGTACAACAGCAGTGAGGTGAGAAAGCTGAGATGCAGGAACGGCTGGAGTCTGGTGTGATGGAACATGGCGTGCAGCAGGCCAAAGCCGGTGCTTAAGGTCAGCAGGGCAGAGAGTTTGGCCGGATTTTTGGTGACGTTTTTGGCGTAGATGATACCGCCGTTGACATAGCTGCGGGCAAACTCCTTGCGGAGGTTCTGGGCATAGAAAGTCCATTTGCCGGGCAGCGGGTTGGGCGCCGCATGGCGCAGAAAGCTGTTGTAAGGGGAATTCTGCTCAGGCAGAGTCAGCCCCAGGGTGAGCGGCGGCGGGGCGTCAGGCAGGGCGGCGCCACCGGCGGGCAACGCCGGGAAGTTGACCTCCCCGCCAGAACGAGGGGCACTGCGTACCATTGAGACTGTCATGGATTTCCCCCGGTATAAAACCGGCTTTGTTACGGGCAACAACACCACTCAAGCCCGTTTTGTGTCAGCTGAGAACCAGAAATAAACCCGATTAGGGTACCACGCACACCAAGCATACGCCTGCCGGTTTCAGCAAGTCAATACGTCAAAGTTCCTTCTCCCGGCTGATCATCTATGTGTTGCTTGTCAGCGGCGGCCCGGATAGGCATAATGAACGTACCCTGGACGTGGTTTCGATGTTTTGACTCACATTTCTCGAACGGGAGTCCTGATTACTCGTTGACGTTGCAGTAGGCCAGGCGGTGATCTCCGGATCGCCAGCGACCTGGAAACGGATGCGTCGCGGAGGACACCCACCTGTTGAAAGACAGGGGTTCCAAAACATTGGCCACAATATGTCCGGGGTTTTTTTTGCCTTGTCCGCCAAACCCTTAACTTTTATTAACATTATAACAACAAACATAGCAAACCCGTTTTTATGCTCACAGATACAGGGTACGAGACATAGGCGACCAGGCTGATTCATTCAGCAGTATCGAGAGGACTCTAAGGGCAGAGATGGTTTCTGCGTGGGTTATTGGTTGAGATAAGGATTTTGGGTTTATGACACAGGCACACACACCGGGCAGCCGTAACAAAGCCATTGAACAGTTTCTGGGCCAGCAGTACGCCGACGCCCTGAGAAACAGTCCGCAGGGCGCCAGTGTTTACCGCGACTGCGAAGAAGTGATTCAGGGCAGCCTGTCGCTGCTCGACCGGTATAACCGCATCAATATGTGGATGCGCAGCGGGGCCGTCAAAACGGGGCAATCGCGCCCGATGGCCGCCGCGGTATAGAGTAGGTATATTCTCTGAGGTTTCTCTGGAAATACAGGTTGTAAACGGGGCTAAACCGCTGTAAAAGCGACGGGGACAACAGCAAAACCATCAACCGCCGGTTGCGCGCCTTCACCAGGGCTCAGCAGGCGGTTTTTGGCGTGGCGCGGCAGGCGCTTTATCCAGATTTCAAAACGCATGGCTTCCGAGCGGGTTTCAAACCGCCAGCAGCCGGCCAGGCGGACCGGGCCACGGTTGCGGGTGTATTTGGCCCCCGTGCCGCTGTTGTGCTGTTTCAGGCGCCGGGTCACGTCGGTGGTCCAGCCGGTGTAGAGGGTGCCGTCCGCGCAGTGCAGCATGTAGGTGTAATAAGCCGCCATGGCCTTATTGTACGGGGGATTCAGAATGAGGGGGAGGGTAAGCAGGAAGGGGAAAGGTAGAAAACGTAACCTGCCTCCCTAAACCCTCTCCTGGAAGGAGAGGGTGGACCGCCGTAGGCGGGCCGGGAGAGGTCAGCGCTGACCTCTCCCCCAACCCCCTCCCCTGCGAGGGGAGGGGGCTGTTGTGTGTGACAGGCAATTTTCTCCTATTGGTTGTTTTTATTCTAATGAAGAGTAGTTGAGTATTTCCTGTTGTCCTGTTTTCCGGGTTCATCCGAACCGTCGGAAATATGTGTGTCTTGAGAGGAGAGCGCCTTGCCGCATCAGAGTTTGAGCCAGTATCAGCAGTGGTACGCCAGTGCATTCACGCCACCGGCCAGTGGCGCACCCGGCATCGGGAATCTTCAGGTGACCGACGCCATGCCCGGCATCGGCCAGCAACCGGCCCAGCCCATGGACCCCGGCGCATTCGCCAACCAGCCTTTACAGCTTTCCCCCGAGCAGCTGGCCCAGCTGCAGGCGCAGCAGGCCAATCAGCAATCCGCCCGGCAGGCCATGAGCCAGCCGATGGGCCTGGCCCCCAACGCGCAACTGCCCGGGTGGATTAACAGCATTGTCGGCGCCAACCCCACCAGCCCGCTCAACCCCGGCGGGCCGACGGCCCCGCAGCAAAGCGCCGGTCAGCAGAATCCGATGCAGGACATGCTGGACTCACTGAACCAGATTAAAAACATGTTTGCCGCCCTCCTGATGTTTACCGGCGGCATGATGCAGAACAGCAACATCAAACCCTTGTCGGAATCCATCAACACGCAGCTGGAAAAGGCACAGCAGAACAAAACGGCCACAAACAATACCAGCGCTCAGACCGCCCAGGGTGAAGAAACATTCGCCCCCGCCTTTGCCGACGCCGACAAAGTGAACGTGACCTTTATTGAGGCCGAGGCCCCCGACGGCGCCACCACCCACATGAAAGATGTGGCCGGCGTGTTTAACTACATTACCGGCGGCAAGTTCGCCCACCAGAACACCGTGGTGCTGAAACCCGACAGCGGCGCCTGGAGCACGGCGGAAGAGTACGTGACGCGCGCGGCCACCCATGCCCTCAACAACGTAAGCGGCGCCCTGAAAACGATGACGGACGCCAGTGACGGCAGCACACCGCATGTGGTTAACGGCTCTCTGCAGTACAGCCGGGTGGAGATTTACAAGGGCCTGAAAGCCGAGATGGCGGAAAACCCGCAACTGGCGGCTGAAATTGGCGGCACGGATGACGCCAGCATTGTGAAATACGTGGATGGAATTTTGGCCGGCAGTGCCGAGTTTAAAGCCGCCCTGGCGAATTACCAGGCCGTGACCCAGGCCGCTGCCGACAAAAAGATTGCCGTGGTGGTGGCCGCCGGCAACTCAAACGCCACGGATGCCGATTTTGGTTTTGCCGGGGCGGCGGATGGCGCCGGTCTGAATTTTCTGGCGATGAGCAACGATGTGATTTCCGTGGCGGCCACGCAGCTGGATGACACCACGAACAACTATGTGGATGATGCGATGGCGCGGTTCTCATCGCGCGGCGACGGCACCTTCAACCCCACCATTACCGCACCCGGCGGGAGCCTGGGCAAGGACAGCCCCCTGCCCGGCACCAGCGGCGTGCTGAACGGCACCTCGTTCTCCGCACCGATTGTGGAAGGGGTGGCTGCCGAAGCGTTCGCCAAGAATCCCAACCTCACGGTGGCCGAACTCAGACAGAAGCTGATAGAAACCGCCGTGGACCGGCCGGATACGCTCGCCGGGTTTGACGCCCGGGGCGAAGGCGCCGGCATTCTGAACCGCGAAGCCCTGCTGAAGGCCATTGATCCGGCCGCCTGAAGACTTTCTCTGTGATTTTTCTCAGGAAGCGCCCAGAGCGGTATAATAAAGCCATGGCATGCCTGTTTTCTGCATGCCTGGAAGCAAGGGAATACATTCCGGGATGCTCCGTGGCGTTTCAAACTATCTTCCTGGGCGGGACCCTGCCGGCATGGGCCGCTGCATGGACGGTTACAGGGTCTGCTTTGGTCTCACCGCCGGCGTTTCCGCAAGGCCGGCCGGCCTGCCGGGAAACGGCGACCCCCAACCCCTGCCGGTCACGTTTATCGAGTTTCAGCCGTATCCCGGCGATCAGCGGCATGCGCGCCTGGTGCGGCAGGTGTTTGAACATTACGCCGGCGACACGCCCAGCCGGCCCCGGTTGCGCACCATCCGCGACGACCCCCGGGATATCCGCAGCCCGCAGGCCTTTGTGGCGCACCTGGGCACGCACGGACTGCGGCTGATGCGACGGGAACTGGAAGACCTGATGACGCAGGCGGATGCGCCGCGTCAGGTGGTCAACGCCTCGCTGTCGTTCAGCCGGGTGGATATTTACCGCGCGTTGCAGGAGCGCCTGAGGCACGCCCCCGACTGGGCGCTGCAGGTGGGCGGCGCAACCCCGCAGGCCGTGGTGCGCTATGTGAACCAGACCCTGAGCGACAGCCCGGACTTCGCAGAAACGCTGGCGTCTTATCAGCGCGCCACGCAGCGCGCCGGAGAGAGCGGTATGGTGATTGTGGTGGCCGCCGGCAACGCCAATGCCGCCGATCCGGATTTTGGTTTTCCCGGGGCGGCGCCGGGCGACGGGTTTAATTTTCTGGCGATGAGCGATGACGTGATTGCCGTGGCGGCCAGTGAACTGAATGACGAACACTGGCACGATGATTCAATCGCGCCGTTTTCATCGCGCGGGGACGGGCGTTACAACCCGACGCTCACTGCGCCCGGACGGGGGGTTCTCATTGTCGGCGAGAACACCCACCATCAGGGGACCTCGTATGCCGCCCCGATTGTTTCGGCCACCGTCGTACAGATGCTCCACAAAAATCCGGCGCGGACACCGGCGGAAATCCGGGGAATTTTACAGAACACGGCGCACAACCGGCCGGACCGGGAGCCCGGCTTCGGGCCCGAGCATGAGGGGGCGGGGATACTCAACCGGCAGGCGGCCCTGTCCCTGGCCGGGCAGGCCACCGGCAACCGGCTGGACCTGGTGGCGTAATTACAGAATGGCCGAAGGGCCGACGATGGACACCACGGACGGCTGGGTGAGATAGATGTTGGCGACACGCTGAATGTCGTCGGCCGTCACGCTCTGCAGACGCTCGGGAATGCGCTGGATGTCCTCCAGCGTGCGACCCAGCGCCACATTGGATCCCACATAGTTGGCCTGCTGGGGAATGGTCTCGAGAAAAATGGAGCGGCGGCCCAGAATATTCCGCTTGGCGTCAGCCAGCTCATCGGCGCCGACGGGAATCTCCAGGAGTTTGCGGCATTCATCCTGAAAACCGGCAAGGCATTTTTCCTTGTTGGCTGGCTCGGTGCCGATGTAGAGATAAAACAGGCCTTTGTAGCGGTAGGTGTCGTACGAGCTGCGCACGTTGTAGGCAAGCCCCTGCTTGTCCCGCAGTTCCAGAAACAGCCGGGCGCTCAGGCCGCCGGCGCCAAGAATGGTGTTAAGCAGGGCCAGCGCCGGGTAGTCCGCATGCCCGGCGGGCGGGGCCAGCCAGGCCTGAAAAATATGCGCCTGCGAGGAATCATCCCGCGCAAAAGTCACCAGTCGATCCGCTTTTAATGTGCGCTGGGCAATGGCCTGACGGACAGCCTCAGTGACCGTGTCTCCGGCGAAGGGGGTGGGGTTGGCGCCGGCCGGAAAATATTTTTCCAGCAACTGCGTCAGTCGTTTTTTCTCCACATTGCCCGCCACGCTGATGATGGCGTTGCCCGGATGGTAATTGGCCTGGTACTGCCGGCGCGCCGCCGACACGTCAGTCATGGTCTCCAGGGTTTCCAGCACCACACTGCTGACCGTGGCGTACTGCGTGCCTTCAAACACGCTGCGGATCATGTGATCGGACGCGCGGGCGCGGGGCGAATCCAGCTCCATGAGGATCTCGCCGTTCATCTTTTCCTTCTCGCGATCAAACTCGGAGAGGGTGGCGTTAAAGAAAATATCGGCCATCAGTTCCAGCGACGGTTCCAGATCCTCGGCCAGGAGGGTGGCCTGCATGGTGGTGGAATCGCGCCGCGTATCCACATCGAGATCGAGCGTCATTCCGTCAATCTCAATGGCGATATCTTCCTGACTGCGGGTCTGTGTGCCTTTCATCACCAGGCGGTCCACCAGATCCGACTGACCCGGGATGGCATCGGCCAGATTACCGCCGGGCAGAAACAGCGAGATGGCCAGCCGCGGCGCCATGGGGGCATGCTGATACAGCAGGCGGGCGCCGTTGCCGAGCGTGGTGTCTTCCACATTCAGTGCAGTCAGGGTCAGGGTGTCGGCCATGGTCAGGGTCACCAGATTCTGTCGGTTACTTTTTGGGGTAAAGGACCGCCGTGTAAGCCTTGCCTGCAGTGAGCAGTTCGCGGGCGACACGGTTGACGGTCGCCAGGTCCAGACTCTCCAGCGCATCGAGGTAGCGTGTCACGGAATCCAGCGTCCCGGTCACGGTGAGGCTTTCACCCACGGTTTCGCTCAGGCCGCTGGCCGTTTCAGAGGTTTCGGCAAAGCCGACCTTGAGACTTTTGACGGCCCGGCGCATTTCCTCGGCCGTCACCGGGTCGGTGGTGAGCAGCTTGTCCATTTCGGCGCGCACCTGGGCCAGGGCGTCCTGAATATCCGGCTGGACGAAATTCCCCTGGACATAAAACACATTGCCCAGCTTGTAGGTGGACTGTCCGCAGGAGAGGAACGTGAAGTTGGGCACTTCGGGTTTTTCCACCAGTTCCTGCTCCAGGCGGGAGCTGCGACTTTCACCCAGCACCTGGCTGATGACATCCAGGGCGATCACCTCATCCAGGTTTTCCGGCTGGGGGCCGTGGTAGCCGGTGATAAAGAAACTGGTCTGGAAATCGCCGGGGAATGCCACATAGCGGGTCAGGTCCTTGGCTTTCAGGTGACCGGCCAGCATGGCGGCGCCGTCCTGAGTGATGCCCTGCGGGCTGGGCAGCGGCGTGGTCACCGGCGCGGCCTGCACACGGGAAAAATCAAAGGCCTTCAACACCCGGGCTTCCAGCGCATCCAGTTCAAAGTCGCCCACCACCACGGTGGTCATGCTGGCGGGAGAATACCAGTGGCGGTAATAATCCAGAATGGTGCGGCGGGGGATGCTGCCGATAATCTGCCGCGTGCCGATCACGTCCATCCGGTAGGGGTGGCCTTCCGGGTACATCATGCTGTTAACGGCATTAAAAATTTTCGTCCACGGCTGGTCTTCGCGCATGCCGATTTCTTCAATCACCACGCTGCGCTCGCGCTTTTCACCGGCATACGAGGCGTCAAACGGATCGTAAGGAGGGCCGACTTCTTCATCCGGAATGGTGGAATGCAGCATCATATCGGCATGCATGTCCAGCGCCTTGTCAAAGTTTTCTCCGGCCGGGCCTTTGGGGCCGGTGACATAGTAATAGGTGAAATCTTTCCAGGTGGCGGCATTGATGACGGCGCCCATGGATTCCATGGCGCGGTCAAACTCGCCGGGCTTAAACCGTTCGGTGCCCTTAAACATCAGGTGCTCCAGGAAGTGGGATATCCCGTTGATATCCCCGTCCTCATGGATAGAGCCGGTCCGCACCCAGGTGTTGATGTTGAAGACATCGCCGGGCTTAGGAATAAACACCAGCGTGTAGCCGTTGTCGTAAGTACGGACGGTGGCTGCACCGGGTATATACGGAATGTTGACGCGTTCGGTCTTTGCTTTCACTGCCATGCGCACCATGGTACACGAAAAAATGTAACGCGGCATAACTGCAAATCAGGAGAAAAGGCTTCCCATACGCCCGGATTGGGCTACAATTCTGTATAATAGAGTTAGAGTTCCCGCGTAAGCCCGCATCTGACGGGCCATCACGACCATCCGCGCGACTGTATGGCCATTTCAACCCGGAAGTTTTTGTGGAAAACCCCTGCTGTGATTCCGTTGGCGCGGACACCCCTGTCCGCCCCCCTGACTGTTGAAGGATAGACGCACTGCATGCACATTCACCAGATCGTCATCGACAACTTTAAATCCTTCGGCGAAAAAACCGTGATTCCGTTTGAACGCGGCTTCACCACCATCTCGGGTCCCAACGGCTCGGGCAAAAGCAACATTATTGACAGCATCCTGTTCTGTCTGGGTCTGTCCACCTCGCGCACCATGCGCGCCGAAAAACTGTCGGATCTGATCAACAACCTCTCCAAGCGCAAGGAGTGTTCGGTCACCATCACCTTCCGCAAAGAGCCACACGAGATTGGCACGCTGCCGGAAAAAACGAAGCAGCAGTCGCTTGAGCTTGACCAACCCGCGAAAGCCGATGACACCGATCCGACGGACGAAAATGCCGACAGCCGCATTGAGGATGCCCCGCCCGCTGAGGACGAAGATGAGCTGAAAGCCGAGCCCATTGTTCTGAACGAAGCGCTGCTGGGCGAATTCGTTCAGGTGACGCGGCGCATTAAGAAAGGCTCGCAAACCTACAACAGCTCCTATTACCTAAACGGGGCGCCCACCACCCTGACGGAAATCCACGATTATCTGGCGCACTATCACATCTCGCCCGGCACGTATAACGTGATGATGCAGGGCGATGTGGCGGGCATTGTGAATATGTCCGGCGTGGAGCGCCGCAAGATTATTGACGAAATCGCCGGCATCGCCGAGTTTGACCGCAAGATTGATCAGGCGCTGAAGGAACTGGAAACCACCAGCGGTAACATTGAACGCAATAATATTCTGCTGCTGGAGATTGAGCAGCGGCTGGAGCAGTTGCTGGGCGAACGCGACCATGCGCTGAAATACCAGAAGCTGCGCGATGAACGCCAGAAGATGGAGGGCATGGTGCTCTCCGTTAAATTTGTGGGCGTGCACCAGGCCATTCAGTCCACGCTGGAAAACATTGCCGAGGTGCAGAAAAAGAAACAGTCCGGCAAGGCGGACCTCGCCACGCTGGGCGAGCAGCTGGTGCTCATCCGCGAGGAGCTGCGGCAGATCTCGGAAGAAGTGAAGCGCAAGGGCGAGGATCAGCAGATCGCCATCCGCAAGCAGGTGGAGTCCCTGAAGGGCCACATTGCCCGCAAGGAAGACACCATTGCCTTTAACGACAAGAAAGCGGCCGAAAACACCCAGCGGGTGGAACAGCTGCAGGCGGATATTCAGCGCCAGACGGAAAACATTGAAACGATTGACGCCGAGCTGGCTGGCTTTCAGCACCAGCTGAAGGAACTGCAGGATCTGTTTGGCCAGGAGCAGAAATCCTACGAAGCCATTAACCGCAAGTTTGACGCCCTGACGGGCTCGGGCGGCGAGCTGGCCGGCAAGCGGGCGGAGATCCGCCAGAAGCTGACCGCCGAAGAGGATGAACTTTCCCGGCTGAACCGCGAAAAACTGGATGTGGAAGCCGCCCTGGAGCGCACCCGCATGGAGAGCGAACGCCATGCGCGCGAACAGGCCGAACTGAGCGGCAGACAGGATTCACTGAGCCGGCAGGAGATGGAAGCCAGCCGCAACCTGAAAAATCTGGAAGACGAGAAGGCGGCGTTTGAAGCCCAGCTGAAACACATTCAGACCGAATACAGCCAGACCCGCGTGCAGCTGAATACGCAGCAGACAGCCTATAACGATTTGCACCGGCAGTTTGTGCAGACGGAAGCCCGCAAACGCGCCATGGATGAAGTGAACTTCACGCGCGCCGTGGAGACCGTGCTGAACGCCGGAATGAAAGGCGTGCATGGCACGCTGGCGCAGCTGGGCCGCGTGGAAGGCGAATTCGGCACGGCCGTGGAAACGGCGATGGGCGCCCGCGTACAGAACGTGGTGGTGGACAACGACAAAGTGGCCCAGGCCGGTATTGAACTGCTGCAACGCAACAAGGCGGGGCGCGCCACTTTCCTGCCCATCAGCAAAATGAAGCGGGCCTATGACCTGCCCAGCCTGCCCAGCAACCCGGGCGTGATTGATTTCGCCATTAACCTGGTTGAGTACCTGCCGCAGTATCACGATATTTTCGCCTACGCCCTGGGCGACACCCTGGTGGTGGAGGACATCAACAGCGCCCGCCCGCTGATGCAGAAGTACCGCATGGTCACCCTGGACGGCAGCCTGCTGGAAAAATCCGGGGCCATGACCGGCGGCTCGCGCGGAAATCAGGTGCGGGGATATTTCTCGGGCGGCAATGCCGAAGCGGAGATCACCAAGCTGCAGGATCAGCTGAGCGATGCCGAGGTGGCGCGCGATAAAACGCAGCAGACGCTCACCCAGATTGAGCTGAAGATGGAAAGCGTGAAAGAGGCCTTTGGCCAGTGCGTCACGCAATACTCCAAGGCGGTTATTGAACTGGAATCGCTGCAGTCGCGCATGAAGGAACTGGATCACACGCAGGCGGTCCGGGCCGATGGCGGCGCCACGCCCACGGCCATTCAGAATCTGGAGAAGCAGCTGGAAACCGCGCTGAAAACCATTACCGTACAGGAAAGCACGGTGCTGCTGTTGCAGGAGGAACTGAACGGCATCGAACAGCAACTCCCCACCGACGCCCTGGAAGGTCTTCGCCAGGAAATGAGCGACGTGAAATTCCAGATGGACTATTACGACTCCCAGGTGCGCAACCTGCAGGCCGATATTAAAGGCAAGGAAATGGAGCGCAACTACCAGCAGGTGGGCATTCAGGACTGCAAAACCCGGATTGAGGAAACCACGGCTGAGGCTGAAACCCTGCGCAAGGAAAACAAGGACGCCCGTGAAGAAATTGAACTGACGCAGAAACAGATTACGGAACTGGAAGCCCAGACGGCCGAGCTGGATGAGGAACTGAAAAAACTGCAGGCCGAGCGCGACGCCATTCAGAACAAGCTGATTGAGCATGAAAAGCAGAAGAGTATTCTGGAGCGCGAACTGGCCCAGCTGGAGGAGCAGATTATCGCCTTTCAGGCGCGCAAGAAAGAACTGCAGCCCCAGCTGGAAGCCCTGCGCGCCGAGGTGGAAGCCGCCGGACTGGTTCCCGATGACGTGCTGAAACAGACGCTGCCGGCCGAAGAGGAACTGAACAGAAGCATTCAGAAGCTCACGCGCCAGATGGAAGCCATGGAGCCGGTGAACATGCTGGCCATTGACGAGTACGAACGCGTGAGCGAACGCCGCAATGAGCTGGCTGAAAAGATAACGACCCTGGCCAATGAGCGTGACAGTATTCAGGAGCGGATCAACAGCTACCACGAGCTGAAACGCAACACCTTTATGGAAGCCTTTAACGCCGTCGATCAGAACTTTAAAACCATCTTCGCCGAGCTCTCCGATGGGGTGGGACACCTGGCGCTGACCAACACGGAAAATCCGTTTGAGGGCGGCATGGTGATTTACGCCCAGCCGCGCGGCAAAAAGGTGCAGCGCATTGAAGCGATGAGCGGTGGCGAGAAATCGCTGACCTCCCTGGCGTTTGTGTTCTCCCTGCAGCAGTATATGCCCGCGCCGTTCTACGCGCTGGATGAGGTGGACATGAACCTGGACGGGATTAACGCCGAGAAGCTGGCCAACATGGTCAAGCGCGAGGCGCGCTCGGCGCAGTTTGTGGTGGTCTCGCTGCGTAAGCCCATGCTGGAGCACTCTCACCGCACGGTGGGCGTGACCCAGCGCGCCAACGGCGTAACGCGCGTGACCGGCATTAAGCACCGCGATGAAGACGACGTGCTGACCACGGTGCTGGAGGAAACCGTGAGTGAGGCGGATGAAACCGCCACGCACGCTGGCCGCAAGCCCCGCAAAAAAGGAGCCGCCGTTGCAGCCGCAAGCTGAACAACCCACCCCGGCTTTTGTTCCGGTTTCCGTCCGTCCGCCGGCCCGGGCCGCCCGGCCTGCCGGCGGGGAACTTTCGCCGGAGCAGGAAAAAGAGGAACTGAACGGCATTGAGCTGCTGGTGCATCTGGCCAAAAACGGCGAGATTGACCCGTGGAACGTAGACATTGTGAAGGTGGCCGACGAGTACCTCAAGGCCGTTTCGGAACTCAAGGCCCACGATCTCAAGATCACCGGCAAAACGCTGTTGTACCTGGCGGTGCTGCTGCGGATGAAATCCGACTCGCTGGCGGGCATTAACTACCTGAACCCGCCGGAAGACGACCCGTTTGACGACGACTGTTTCGACCCCGACTTTATGGACGGCGGGCGGGCCGTGCAGCCCAAACTGGCCATCCGCTCGCTGGATGAAGCCCTGGAGCGGCGCACCAGCACCAAACAGAAACGCATCCGCACCGTCACGCTGAACGATCTGATCCGCGAGCTGAAGCGCTATGAGGAACTGGAAAAGCGGCGCAGTCTGAAAGAAAAGGTGGAAAAAATCCACCGCCGCCGGATGACCGATTACTCGGAATTCACCGCCGATGACATTGAGGAGATGGCGCACGAGGAGTTTATTGAGGACACCATCATGAGCCTCACGAACATCCTGGAGCGCATTCTGATTAAGAAAGAGGCGGTGGGCCTGAGCGAGCTGCAGGCCGAAGGCCGGATTGACCGGATTTCCGCTTTTCTGGCGCTGCTGTTTCTGGCCAGCCGCGGCGAGGTGGCGCTGGAGCAGGAAGAATTTTACGCGGAAGTTTATATCCGCAAGGATGAGCCGCCTGTGATGGGTGGGCTGTCCGACGACGAAAACACTGACGAAGACACCAGAGAAGACGCGCAGCCGGCCGGACTGGCCAGCTGATGGAGACGACCGCCATGGAACATCTGAACCCGCCTGAAGACGAAACCCGCGACCGGACGCCCGGCGAGGAGAACGCACCGGAGATTGACCTGTTTGCCGACCCGGATGATTCAGACAACAACGATGCGGATACCGATGACACGGAAACCGCTGATGTCGCTGACATCCTGGGGAAACCCCTCAGCGATGACGTTTACGCCACGGATGAGGAAGATGAACCGGATGACACGGAGAGTGAAGCTGAATCGCTTGAGCCGGAGCCCGCACTCAGCGACAGTGACGACATTGCTGAGCCGGAAGACACCCCGGTGACAGCAGAGGCTGAACTAAAAGCTGAGCCCGACACGGATCCTTCAGACGCCGAAGCAGTGACCGACGAAGACATCACTGACACGGTGGAAGCGGTGCTGGGCGCTCTGAAAGGCCGCATTGAAGCCGCGCTGTTTATTACCAACAAGGCGCTGAGCCTGGGCGAGATTGCCGAGATTGTGGAGGCCCGCCCGGATGACACGGAGATGGCGCTGGCTGAGCTGATTCAGGATTACGCCTTCCGTGAGCACGGCGCGCTGGAGATTGACGACACGGACGGGTATATTCTGCAGGTGCGCGAAACCGCAGCCAGCGTGGTGAACAAGATGATGCCCCTGGAGATTACGCCGGCCATTCTGCGCACGCTCTCCGCCATCGCCATCAAGTCGCCGATTCTGCAGTCCGATCTCATTGAACTGCGCGGCTCCACCGCTTACGACCATATTGGCGAACTGCTGGCGCGCAAGCTGATCTCCAAAAAGCGCCAGGGCCGTTCCTACATTCTGAAGACCACCACCGCGTTTTATGAGTACTTTAAGCTGAAGGGCGATAAAAAAGAGCTGATGCACCTGGTGGCGCAGTTTAACCCTTCAGCCAGCAGCGCCCCGGTACTGCCCGGCGATGACGACCCGTATTTTGCCGCAGAGACGGACAGCGACGCCGATACCAGCCAGTCTCTGGACGAAGCGGTTTAGATCGCCTATGATGGCGGACGCCACTGGGTGGTTGTTCTCCACGCAGAGCGACTGGGATTTCAATGGGTCCGTGGGGACCGGTCGGTTGTCCGGCCGGCTCTGGCAGGCCATGGTTTCCACGACTACGAGAGGGACTTTCTGTGAAGAGCAGGGAAATGGGCTTTTGTAATCGTCTCTGGTCTTTCAGTTTGCTGATTGCACTCCTGCTCAGCCTGGGCCTCTTTTCCGGCTGCAACGACCCCAAGGGCTTTCAGAAGGTTTATACGCTGAAGCAGCATTACAAAATAGAATTAAAGACCGCTGTTTTAAACGATCATCAGGTGTTGGTGATTGGCTCGAAGGGCCAGGGTGAGGTTTTTGACACCCAAACGCACCGATCATTTCTAACCCCTCGCATCGTGCCTTTTCATAACCGTCAAGACCCTATCGTCGCTGTTCGCGGGATAGCCTATACGATTACCTATAACCTGTGTGCAACCGGGCGACCTATTGAGTGCTTTTTAACGAGTGGCGCCTTTTATGACCCCGAGAATAACTCAGCGGGAATTTTATATGGAATGCCCCGCGCCCGTTCAAAGCATACGATGCACCCGCTCAAAAACGGCAATCTTTTGCTGATTGGTGGTCTGGAAATGAAGTTTGAAACGAAGCAGTTTTACAATGACTCTGCTAAATCGGTGTTGATTTCCAGTGAGCGGCAAAAAAAGTCGTTTGAATCAGATCAAAAGAATCCGGATAACCTGTTAGACATACTGGAAGTCAATCCAAAGACGCTGGAAACCAAGGTTGTGGGGCAAATCCCGGAAGACCCTAAATGGCATTCTGTTTTTTCGGATGCACCCAAAGAATCACTTAAGTATTTGGTTGGACATGGTTCTGTCCGCGTGGATGAAAATCGTTACCTGATCCTGGGTGGCGGCATACAAAAGAGAAGGGCTTTGGATGCCATTTATTTGTTTGACCGATCTTCCGGAACGGTCAAACTCATAGGTTCATTTCCCGTCCCTTTAACAATGTCTACTGGCCTTGCATTGAATAATCATGAAGTGCTTATCGGTGGCGGCTATACACCTGATTATATCCACCAAGAGGTCACCTTTGGCGAAACTACAACCCTGGATACTACCTATGATCGTCCTCTCACCGAGAAGTTGAAAACAATGGATCCGTTCGAGATTCTGGATCTGAAGACCGGAAAAATGACATCAGTTAATGATATGACCAAGTCTATACATGCCCCTGGAGGTGATATCCGGTTGTTTCGTCTGGATGCAAGGCATGTTATCAGTATTGGGCTGCACAGGTACATGATCATAGATTTAAAGACTAATACAGTAACCAAAGAAGAAGAATATCTCCCCAATTATGGACCAGCGGCGGCGGGGGCATTCCAGATGCCTGACGGAAGCGTGTATATCGTCTTCAGGAAAAGAACAGAAAAAAATGAATACTTATACAAATACGAAATTTACAAATACACCGGGCAGCAGTAGGGTTTAGCGCAACTTATCCAGGCGGGTGCCGGTGGTTTGCGCGTGCGTTTCGTTGATCCACGACTCAAACTTATCGTTTCGCCCCTGCAGGGTTTTCACCTGCTCTTTTGCGCGGCGGATGTTGCGGTTGAGGCTGAACGCCACCATCACCACGCGCTGAATGTCCCCGGCCAGGGCCAGGATGGGGTTTTTCTGAGACATGCCGTGCACCATGGCCGCATACGTGGCCACGTTGTTGTGCAGGTTGGGCTCATGCCCGTTGCCGGGTGTGGTCATACTTCACCGTGCTCCACCAACCGCCGCTGGTCGCTTAACCCGTTCTAGAGGTTATCCAGGGCCTTTTTATCGCTATCGACGGATTCCTTGAGAAGTTTAGTCAGCACGGCCGACTGGGCGTCGAGCTGCTTGACGGTGGTTTCCAGGTTCTTGATTTTCTCGGTCAGAATGGTGTCCGCATTGTTTAAAATTCGCTGAGAAACCGCCTGGAAGGAGTGCAGCGCCGCACCCGCCAGGCCGCTCATCACCGTGCCGCCGGCGGCGGCCGCCAGGCCGAACGGCCCGAAGAACGGCCCCAGGGTGGTCAGCAGGCCGCCAATACCACTCACAATGCCCGCAGCGGGCATCACCCAGTTACGCCCAAAACCCGCGCCGGCAGCCGCACCGGTGCCCAGTGCGGTAATATTACCCGCCGTGGACAGGGCGCTGGCGCCCCCGGCAACCACGCCGCCACCGGGCAGAACGCCTGAAAACCCGCCGGCCAGGCTCTCCATGGGAAAGCCGCTGTCGCCGATACCGGCGAAACCAAGGCCCTCACTGGCGAACGAGCCGATACCGTTGGAAGAAAACATCGCCAGCGGGGTGATATCACTGAAAGCCGCATCGATGGAGGCCGCCCCGCCGCTGGGGAAACCCGTGAACTGACCGAACGGCGCCAGACCGAAGGCGGCCTGCCCGCCCGGCAGCACGGCTGTGCCGCCGGTAAACGGCTGGTAATAGCTGGTGCCGGGAATATTCACGGCCTCGCTGCCGAAAGTGGGGATAAACGGCGCAGCCCCAAACATGCGGGCGATGTTCATCAGCACGGAGGCGAACTTGCCAAAGCCGCTGCCGCCCAATGTGGGGCCGGAAATGGTGAGATCGCGCAGGCGGTCATAAGTCTCAAACAGTTCCGCCTTGGCAATGTTGTTTGCCTTGGAATATTTGTTGAGAATCACCAGTTCGGAATCGTTTTTATACGACATAATCCGGAATCCTTTTGCGTGCGTGTGCGCCTGGCGGCGGGGTTAAGCCCCGTCAGGCGAAGGTTTTGAAGACGAGGTCGATGTTTTTATCAATGACTTTTCGGACCGCTTCAATCTCGGTGGCCACGGCCTGCTGCTGGGTATCCACCCGTCGCAGCTGCAGTTCCAGCGCCTGGTCCAGGCTCTGCAGCGAGGTGATTTTGAGGTTGAGCTGGATGGCCTCGTTGGAATCGGGATCCAGCGTGGTGGCCACGTTAAACAGGTCGTTGGTGACGTTGGCCAGCTGCAGACGCGACTGGTTAATCTCCTGGCCCGTCAGTTCCAGGTCGCTTTTACGCGCGGTCAGCGTGAGATACCGTGACTGGCTGGCGGCTAGGCCCATCGTGTCCTTCCTTACTGCTGGCCGGGTTGCGGCGGTCCTGTGCCGCCCGGAGTCCGACGCCTCCGTTGACGTATCGGCAACGGGGAGACGGACTTGAGTCGGCACACGCGACCGGCGCATTGCCGGGGAACTTCCACTACTGCAGACAGTGTAGTCAGCCCCGGCCGAAATGCAGGGGACTCACCCCTCACCCGGTCCCTTCGGGACCACCCTCTCCCGCAAGGGGAGAGGGGTTAGAGGTGAGGGGGCGAAACCCCAGAGGCGGTGATACAATGAGGACACGTGTTGACCGGATTGGGCGAGGAGGCCACTGTGGATTCCAAGGAAATGCTGAAAAAAACGTTGCTGATGGGCATTGGCGCCACGGTGCTGACGGCCGGCAAACTGAAGGAAGCCCTGCAGGAAACCGTGGATGAATGGGTGGACAAAGGCCATGTCAAACCCCAGGAGGCCAAAGCCATCATCGGCGACACCCTGAAACGCCTGGAAAAAGAGAAATCCGCCTTTGAGGCTCAGCTGCAGAAGACCGTACAGACGCAGGTGCAGAAGGCGATCCATGCCCTGGGCCTGGTAAGCCGCGACGAGCTGGACGCGGCGCTGGGCAAAACCCGCAAAAAAAGCGTTGCCCGCAAAGCCGGGCCCAAAGCAGTGAAGCCCACCGTGAAAGCCGCCCGCCCCAAAGCGGCCGCCGCCAGGACCACCAAAACCGCCAAGGCGAAACCGGCACGGAAACCCGTGGCGAAAAAACCCGCAGGCCGCAGCAAAAAATAAAAACGGTTTGCGGCCTGACCCGGTTTAACCCAGCCCCACCACACTGGCCATGGCGTAGTCGCCATCATGGCTGAGGCTAACCCGCCAGAGTCTGGCGCCCTGTTCCCCGGCCATTCGGTGCGCCGGGCCGGTCAGTTTCAGCACCGGCATCTGCTGTGCTTCGGAGACCGTCTCCACGCTGCGCCAGGGAAGCCCCTGACCCCAGCCCAGACCGTTCATTCCCACACCCAGCGCTTTACCGACGGCTTCCTTGACGGCGATACGGGCGCCCACCCGCTGAAAAAAGCGATCGTTCATACGGCCGGCCTCGGGGTTTTCGCCCTGCAGACAGTACCGTAGTTCATCGGGGGTCAGCACACGCTCAAAAAAGCGCAGACCGAAACCATGCCAGGCATGGCGCAGACGGGTCAGGTGAACCAGATCGGTTCCGAGTAAGCAGATCGGTATCGGGATGGTCATAGGACCATTATACGCACGCCTGCGCGGCTGGTGTAAAAGGATTGTCCTTTTGGCCCATAAGGGCACTGCGGTTCCGTTGTTTGGCAATGGCCGAAATGTAAGCGCGGTATTCAATCTCACCCGGCGTCATCACCCGGCTGTCGGAGGGTAGCTTGTTGGGCCTGGCAGCGTCCTTGCGACCCAGAAAGCCGCGCGTAAAATTGGCGAGATCCTGATAGTGATCCCGCGTGATTTTTTCCAGCGCATACCCGCTCAGCGTCCCTGCTGTTACCATCCCGGCCAGCACAGGCACAATACGGAAAATCGCCGTATGCGTGCGGTTCAGCATGCGGTTGAAATCAACAATGGCGCCACTCTCACTCAGAACAGAGCCCCACCCCAGAGCCTTGCAGATAGTATCCAGTCTCAGTCGGCTGTACCACTCTCCCGCCTTCCATGCTGCAGCAGAGTGCTGCGAAATCGAACGTAACCCGACTTCCGAATAAGTTTCATAAGGTACGTATTCCTGCCCTTTTTTCAGCACCCGCCATGCCTGTGTCCGCAGGTGTTTCATGATGGTGTCATCCTTTTTGAGCGAAAACCCATGGCGGATCTGACGCTTGACAAAACTTTCAACGGTTCTCAGCAAAGCAAAACTGAACGTAAAGCCTCCGAGTTCGCGGACGGTCGTTTTCATCGCTTCCTGCTGACGATAACCGGCCTCGGTATCGTTGGTGCGGCGTGCTTTGCGGGCTGTGTTCTGGGCGATCAGAACCCGGGTGATGACCAGAATCAAAGAAGAAATAATAAAGGCGTTTTTCTTCAGAACTGAATGGTGTTCGTACAGGCTGCGGGAAAGATCCCGGACCATGATACCGGCCTGCCGTTTTTTGGAATATCGCAGCGCCTCTTCACTCACCTGCTGGTATAGCGACACGCCCGGCTGAAGCAGGATCATGGCGCACCCCCCTCGGTGGCCTGACGCTGAAAGCGATCAGCCTGCGGCGGCTGCGCTGAAAACTGTGGGGGGTTCACTGCGACCGGTTGCACCTGCAGTGAAGGACTGGCTGGTAAACCCGGTACATTGGGCAGAATACCGCCCGGGTTAACCGGCGCATTCTTTTTGCGGTTGCTGGGAAAAATTTCCGCCAGCACCGGAGACAGCAGCCGATCGTTAAAGGCCTGAACCACATACCCGCCAAACAGGGCGCCGGCAACGGCGCTGAGAATGATGCTGTTGGATCCCGACTGGTTGACTTTATCCAGAAACGTCCGGGCGCCGCCGCGCACGGTCAGCAGCGAACCTTCTTTTTCCAGCAGGGAAACCAGCCTGGCGTCATTCAGCTTGATACGGAACAGGCGGCGCGGCCCCTTCTTGATGTCTTCAATGGCGCGCGGAATGAGATTCTCCTGACTGAGAAACCGTCGGGTGACGCCAACCGAGGATTCCCCGCAAATCTGTTGAAAGACGCGTTTTCCCTTCTCGCCGTCAGCCAGTGAGAGATGACCCTGCTCCACAAGCTGGTCCCAGTAGGGGCCTTTGAAATATTCAAACTGCCGCGCATACCGCAAGTCCGACAGTTTCGTTCCGATTTCCTGGGCCAGGTTGATACAGAACACATAACCAGGCGTCCCGATCATCTCAACAAACAAACGTTCAAGGAAGGTCTTCTTTTTATCATTGGGCGCCAGATCGTTGTGATTGAGGTGCTCCGGTGAATTGAGCACCACACGGATAACCCCCACCAGCAGCCGGGCAACCACCGCCTGCTCCGCCAGATCCAGCAAACGCTTTGCATTCAGAATCTTAAAAATCTTATCCTGCGTCTCCCCGCCGAGAAGATTGAAGCCCGCGAGTATGGGCCATTTTTTAACCGCCACAGGCATTTCCCGCCGGGCAATTTCATGCCAGGCAGGCACCAGGCCCGGATTGTGGGACATGGCATATTTATATGCGGTGGCGGAAACAGACAATGCCGACATTCATCCTGATTGTGACGGGAAACACGAAACCAAACGGAAACCGGACTTCCGGTTGTCGGCGGCACGGCAGAGCGGACGACAGTCTCCCTGGTGCCGGACCAACAATATGATCAGTGAAATGGGGTGGGTCTATAGATATAAAACATCGACGCACGTTTTGTTGCTAGTCAGCGGCATGAAACCCGACCGATCACCGATACAACCGATATCCGGAAAATATCCTTCGAGGTTTTCTTATTTTCCCGCAAAAACACGCTGCCACAAAGGGGCTGACCCGACGTCTTTCAACCTGGCGGGCCACGGTATGATAAGTGTATTGTTTTCCGCATCATCATCCGCCGGAGACCCCTGATGTTTAAACCGTATTCCGTTCCCCGCGCCCTGGGCCTGATGGCTCTCACCGCACTGTGCGCCGGCGCCGTCATGGCCCGTCCTGCCCTGGAAACCCTGGTGGCCCCGTCACCCGCCGCCGGGGAGACGCGCACACCCGCCCGCCTGACCGTGCAGACCGTGCAGCTGCCCCAGGGGACGGTGTATACCGTCACCATTCCCGGCGGCAGCGGCTACAGCGTTGAGCCCGTCTCTCTGGCCAGTCTCACCCCCGTGGCCGGCGTGGCGGATGCCCAGCCGGCGGCGGCGGCCATTATTAACGCCGGATTTTTCGACCCGGGCAACGGCAAAACCACCTCGTTTATCACCCTGCAGGGCGCGCTGAAAGAAGACCCGCGCCAGAATGAACGGCTGACCGGCAATCCGGCCCTGGCGCCCTATCTCAAACAGTTCTGGGAGCGTACCGAGTTCCGGGTCTATCAGTGCCCGGATCGCCGCTACGACATTACCAGCCACAGCAGCCCTTTACCCCAGGGCTGCACATTGCAGAGCGCGCTGGGCGCCGGACCCAACCTGTTGGAGCCCGGCGATACGCCGATCCGCGACCTGGTGGACCACAACCTGATGAAGGAAGGGTTTATTGCCCGCGATGAAAACGGAAAACTGGTGCGCGACCCCATTGGCGCCTTCCGGCCCAACGCCCGCAGCGCGGTTGGCCTGAAAGCCAACGGCGACGTGGTGCTGCTGATGGCCGCGCAACGGCCCGCCCGCACCAACCAGGCGGCCGCCGGGGGATTCAGCCTGCCGCAGGTGGCTTCGCTGCTGGCCTCCATGGGCTGCACGCGCGGTATGGCGCTGGATGGCGGAAGCTCCAGCAGCCTGTGGGCGGATGGCAAAATCCGTTACGGCAAATTTGACGCCAAGGGCAACCCGGTCCGCCGGGCCGTCAAGTCGGTTCTCAGTGTGGTTCCGGCTGAAGGCGGCTAACCCGCAGACGGCTTGCTTCGTTTGTGTTCGTTATACAATAGCCGCATCGCATTGCCCGTTGCATGCCCCTCTGCTGCCGGTTGTGGCGTTTGCCGGGCCCCCGTGACAAAGGACAACGCCCATGTTCAACAATCCCAAGGTGGTTCTGCTTATTATTCTGGCCATAGTGGTTGGCGCACTGGTCACCGTGTTCAAGCAGCCCCCCCGCCTCGGTCTGGATCTCAAGGGCGGCAGTCGTCTCACCCTGGAAGCCCTGCCAACGGCCGATGTGCCTAAAATCACCCCTCAGGTGATGAAGAGCCTGCACTTCGTTCTGGAAAAGCGGGTGAACGGCATGGGGATCGGCGAAGCCGTGGTGCAGCGCGCCGGTGAAAAACGGATGATTGTGGAAATTCCCGGTGTGAAAGACCCCGCGGAAGCGCGCAAAATGCTGGGCCGCGTGGGCAATCTGGAATTCCGGCGTCAGGAAAACGGCGTCTGGGTCTCCAGCGGCGTTTCCGGCAAGGACCTGGAAAAAGCCGAGATCGGCAACACGCAGAACGGCGAGTGGCTGATTCTGTTCACCCTGAAAAGCGAAGGCGCCCGCAAGTTTGGTGACCTGACGGCCGAGATGGCCCCCAACCGCGAACCCCTGGGTATCTTTTTTGACGGCGAAATGATTTCCGCCCCCCACGTCCAGAGCGCCATTCTGCAGGGCAGCGGTCAGATCACCGGCAGCTTCAAGCAGGAGGAGGCCCAGCAGATGGTGGACATCCTGAACGCCGGCGCCCTGCCCGTCAACATTGAAGTGGTGCAGGAAAACACCGTGGGTCCCCTGCTGGGTGAAGCCTCGATCCGGCAGAGCATTTTCGCCGGCCTGGTGGGCCTGGGGCTGGTGTGTGTTTTTATGCTCGCCTATTACCGCCTGAACGGCCTGGTGGCTGACATAGCGCTGTTACTGTACACCGTGATGACCTACGCCGCCTTCATTCTGTTTGGCGTGACGTTTACGCTGGCCGGTATTGCCGGTTTCATCCTGAGTATCGGGATGGCGGTCGACGCCAACATTCTGATTTTTGAACGCACGAAGGAAGAGCTGCAGCACGGCCGCTCAACCTGGAAAGCCATTGAAGTGGGCTTTGACCGCGCCTTCCCCTCCATTTTTGACAGCAACATGACCACGCTGCTGACATGCGCCATTCTGTGGTGGCTGGGCACCGGGGCCGTCAAGGGTTTTGCCCTCACGCTGGCCATCGGGGTGGTGATCAGTATGTTCACCGCCATTACGGTCACCAAAAACTTCCTCTTCCTCGTCAACAGCACAATGGCCCCGCCCCAGACGCAGAAAGTCTGAGCGATCCGCTCTGTTTAGCCCGTTTGCCTGATTCAAGGATCCCCCGATTATGACCAGCCCTGCCAAAACCGCAGCCAAACCCGCCGCCACCGATCCCCTGACCATCGACCATGGTCTGCTGGATGTGGTGAAACAGCGGACCCTCTATATTGTGATCTCCCTGCTGCTGCTGTTGCCGGGGGTGTTCTTCATCGCCAAAAACATGACCGACCCGGCCATCCAGGCGCCGGTGCACCTGGGCATTGATTTTACGGGCGGCAGCATGTTGCAGTACGGGTTTGAAAAAACCGTCACCGTGGAAGATCTAAGCGACATCCGCGACGTGTTTGAGAAAAAGGGCTACACCGGCACGGTGGTGCAGGTGGCTAATCCCGTGGCGGGCATTAACCAGAAACCCATTGAGATTGGTGAGAAAACGGCGGCCACGGAAGCCGGTGCGTTTGAAGTAGAAGCGCCCACGCCGCAAAGCGCCGTGAAGAGTATCGTCTCCATCCGCAGCAAACAGCTGAAAGAAGCCGATATGCCGGATCTGGAAGCCAGCCTCAGCCAGAAGTACGGCCACCTGACGCTGCTGGAAAAGTCGTCAGTGGGGCCTTCCCTCGCCTCCGAGCTGCTGACCAACGGGCTGATTGCCCTGCTGCTGGCCTATGTGCTGATTGTGGGTTACCTGACCTTCCGCTTTGAATTTGATTTTGCCGTGTGCGCCGTTATTGCCCTGGTGCACGACGCGCTCTTTGTCTTCGGAATCTTCGCCATGATGGGCTCGCTCTTCCACACGGAAGTGAACAGCATGTTTGTCACGGCCATTCTCACCGTGGTGGGCTTCAGCGTGCACGACACCATTGTGGTGTTTGACCGCGTGCGCGAGAACTACCGGATACACTACACCAAGAAGGTCCCCTTCGCCACCATCGCCAACCTCAGCGTCAACCAGACCCTGGCCCGCAGCATCAACACCTCGGTGTCCGCGCTGCTGCCCCTGATCGCCCTGTGGCTGTTCGGCGGCGAAACGACCAAGGACTTCGTCTTCGCCACCATTCTGGGGATTGGCGTGGGCACGTTCTCCAGCATTTTTGTGGCCAGCATGCTGCTGACCTGGTGGCGTGAGCGTCACATTCCGCAGGCCGGCAGCCCTGCCCGCACCGCCACCACCTCGGCCTAGATTTCTCCTCCATCCTGCCGATACGGAACCGGGGGTCAGTCGCCTACACTATGAAGTAGACCCACCAAGGACAGGAGACTGCCGATGAACCGCATGGCAAAACTGCTGAGCATTGCCGCCATTGCCGCCGCCGCTTGCACCGGGATGGCCGCCTGGGCCTACGCCCCTGAAGAAGACCTGATGCAGATTAAAGGCTATTCCCCTGAAGTGGTGGAACTGGCCAATACCCAACGCAGCCGCCAGGAATGGCGCAAGCCGGCCCCGCCGCCGGAAAAGCCGCTGGAAAAGTTCTTCCACAACATCTACTACAACAACTGGACCGGCAGCTTTGACGATTTTGGTTCGGAAATCATCCGCAACCGCTGAAGCAATCTTTCAATTAAAAACCCCCGGCGCTTTGCGTACCGGGGGTTTTTTAAACCGTTCTGAATTCTTAAATGATGCCGTTGAGGAGCAGCACCGCCTGGGCGCCCAGAAACGCCTCTTCGGACTGTTCATCCCGCTCAAGCACTTTACGGGCTTCGTTCAAAGCTTTTTCGCTGCCGTAACGCTGACGCAGCACATCCACTACCTGTTTCTTCTTGTGAAACATAACCAACCTCCTGAAGTATCCTTGAAAATATTCATTGCAGACGATGTGACAGATATTCGTGTGATTCAATCCCTGAGCGCGGTTGCGTGTCGCTGATGTCCCAGTTTTTTAACCCGGCCTGATGTCCTACCCTGTTCACAATGCTGTTACCTGCATAAACGCTTTTGGCGGCAATTTGATGTTAAATTATAAAAATATATTACGCCCGTGATATCCACCGGATAGCGCTCAGGGACGGACGCGCATCCCCGAGCACGATGCGACCTCTCCCTCCGGTCCCCGCACGATGCAACCTCTCCACCCAGCCCCCTCCCCTGCAAGGGGAGGGGGAGCAGATACCGGAAACCCACTATACTGATAGGGTGATTTAAGGAAGCCGGAAACCGATGGATCTGCACATTGCCTACCTGTACCCCGAGGAGCTGAATATTTACGGCGACCGGGGCAACCTGCTCACCCTGGTGCAGCGCTGCCGCTGGCGGGGCATTGCCGTGCACATTCACCCCATCGGGCCGGGGGAGGCCGTGCACCCCGACCGGGACGACCTGTATTTTATGGGCGGCGGTCAGGACGCCCAGCAGATGGTCGTCTGTGACGATCTCCACCGCCACAAGGCCGAAGGCCTGAAGGCGGCCGTTGGCAACGGCGCCGTTTTTCTCACCATCTGCGGCGGGTACCAGCTGCTGGGGCATTACTACCGCCCGCACCGCGGCCCGGAGCTGCGCGGCCTGAGCCTGATTGATGCGGTCACCGTGGCGGGCGACACCCGCTTTATCGGCAACGTCTGCATACGCCGGGCCGATGGCGGCACCGTCACCGGCTTTGAAAACCACAGCGGCCTGACCACCCTGGGCCCGGGCGTGCCGCCTCTGGGCGCCGTGGTGACCGGCCATGGCAACAACAACAAGGACGGGACGGAAGGCGTGCAGCACGAGAATCTCTACGGCACCTATCTGCATGGCTCCCTGCTGCCGAAAAACCCGGCGCTGGCTGATGAACTCATTTCCAGGGCGCTCAGCCGCCGCCATGGCCGGCAAACCCTGACCCCGCTGGACGACCGGCTGGAAAACGAAGCCCACCGGCTGGCCGTTGCCCGCCCGGCGTAAGCGCCCGTGCGCAGTGCCAATTGATGCAGCCCTGACCTTGTAGGACAATACGCCCTGTTGACCCTACCGGAGAAGCAGGCATGGCCCCCGCAAGCAATGCGTACCTACTGGAAGTTGGCACCGAGGAACTGCCCATCGGTTTTTTAAAAACTGCGCCGGAGGAACTGACCGCTGCGGTGCGCCGCATGCTGGAGGAACAGCAGATTGCCTGTGGCGATGTGACGGTGCTGGCCACCCCGCGCCGCCTGGCCCTGATTGTGGAGGGACTCCCCGACAAACAGGCCGACCGCGAGATGCTGCTGAAAGGCCCCCCGCGCCGCATCGGCTGGGACGATAAAGACAAGCCGACGCCGGCTGCCGAGGGTTTCGCGAAAAAATCCGGGATACAGGCCGCCGACCTCCAACCCCAGACGATTGACGGCGAGGAGTACCTGGTGTTTAACCGGCAGGTGCCCGGCCAGGCCGTGAAAGACGTGCTGGCCGAACAGCTCCCCGGGCTGGTGCTGGGGCTGAGCGGTTCTCACTTTATGCGCTGGGCGGATACCACCATCCGTTTTTCGCGTCCCATTCAGTGGCTTCTCTCCCTGTGGAACGATCAGCATCTGCCGCTGCGCATCGGCCCGGTTTCCTCGGGCGCCGTCACGCGCGGGCACCGCATTCTCAGCCAGGGGGACATCACCGTGAGCAGTGTCGCCGCTTACGCCGACACCCTGGAACGGGAAGGATCCGTGCTGGTTGATCAGCAGCAGCGGCGCAGAAACATCTGGCAGGCCGTGGAAGCGGCCGCCGGCGCCATGAAGGGGCGCGTGGAGCCGGATGAGGATCTGCTGGATACAGTGACCATGCTGGTGGAATGGCCCACGGTGGTGGTGGGCGAATTTGATCCGCGTTTTCTGGAGATTCCCGCCATGGTGAGCCGGACCGTGATGGTGGCCCACCAGAAATATTTTCCGCTGTGGCGCGCTGAGGACCAGCAGTTGCTGCCCCACTTCATCACCGTCTCCAACGGACTGCCCCAGGCCAGCGATAACATTCGCAAAGGCAACACCAAAGTGATCACCGCCCGCCTGGAAGACGCCCGGTTTTTCTTCCGCGAGGATCAGAAAACCCCGCTGGCCGACCGTCTGGAAGGCCTGAAAGGCTTAACCTTCCAGAAAGGCCTGGGCACGCTGTACGACAAAACCCTGCGCCTGGAGCAGCTGACCGGCGCGATGGCCACCCGGCTTCCGCAGCAGATACCGGCGCTGGCCTGTGATGCGGACGAAGCCCGCCGGGCCGCGCATCTGGTTAAAGCGGATCTCAGCACCGGCATGGTGTTTGAGTTCCCGGAGCTTCAGGGGCTGATGGGACGGCAGTACGCCCGGCTGGGTGGGGAAACCGGAGCGGTTGCCGAGGCGATTTATGAACATTACCTGCCCCGGTTTATGGGCGATGCCGTGGCCGTGACGCCCATCGGGATTATTGTCAGCCTGGCCGACAAGATGGACACGTTGGTGGCCGTTTTCAGCCAGGAGAAAGCCAAACTGCCCACCGGCTCGCGGGATCCCCTGGGCCTGCGCCGCATGGCCACCGGCATTCTCCAGACGCTGATGCAGAACCAGCTTGCCCTAGACCTGGGCGCCTGGATGGATGAAGCCTATACCCTGCTGGAAACCCAGCTGAAGGCGCTGCCCAAACCCCCGGCCATGAAAAGCCGCGGCGAAACCCTGGCGCTGCTGGACGAGTTTATTCTGCAGCGGCTGAAGGTGCACCTGCTGGAACTGGAAAACCGCCACGACATGATAGATGCGGTGCTGGCCCCCACACCGGACGGACAGACCGCCCTGGGCAACCTGCCCAGCGCACTGGCCCGGCTGGAAGCCCTGAAAAACCTGGCCGCCAGCCCGGAGGCCTTTGCCGCCATTTATGAGCCGGCCAACCGGGTGGCCCGGATCCTGGGCGAGAATGCCCGGACCGGCCTGACGCTGAACAGCGTAGATGCCGCCCTGTTTGCCGATGACAGCGAGCGCGCCCTGCTGGCGGCCCTCAAACCCATACTGGTGGGCAGTCAACCGCTCAGCCCCGGGGACCAGCTGCAGCAGCTGACCAGCCTGACGGCGCCGGTGAATCAGTTCTTCGAGAAGGTGCTCGTCAACGATCCCGACGCCCGAGTGCGCGAAAACCGGTATAATCTACTTAGCCTGATCCACGGTCTGTACGGTCGGCTGGCCATGTTTTCCAAGCTCACCGTTTAAACCAGGGGCGCTTTCCGGAGGGAACGCTGAACAGCCCATGCGGGCCCATGTTTCAGAGGCTGAAGTCTCAGGATAGAATAAGGCATAGCCACGCGGCCATTCCGCGCTGACCCCCACTATGAGTCAAACCCTGCCAGATTTACCCATCGACGTCCGACGCAAGTCCGAGGTTGTTCAGGATCGCCTGGGACTGATGATCCTGACGGTCGTTATTGCGGTGATCACGTTTCTGCTGTTCATGGTGTCGGTGCTCATCGGCTCCAAACTGGCCATCGGCGCGTCGTCTCTGCCCAATGTGGCCCTGCTGGAAAAATGGCACCCCAACGAAAGCACCCGCATTTTTGATCGCCGCGGCAAACTGATCGCCAACATTCACGGCGATGAGGATCGGGTGGTGGTGCCCCTGAGCGAAATTTCGCCCAACATGCAGCGGGCCGTAATGGCCACCGAGGACAACCGGTTTTACCACCACGACGGCATTGACGTGCGCGGGACCATGCGCGCCCTGGTGGAGACCTATGTACGGCACGGCGATGTGCAGGGCGGCAGCACCATCACCCAGCAGCTCGTCAAAAACCTCTTCCTCAGCCCGGAGCGCAAGGTCACCCGCAAGCTGGCCGAGGCGATACTGGCCTTACGCGTGGAAAAACGCTACAGCAAAGACCGCATTATTGAGATGTACCTGAATCAGGTTTACTTCGGCAACCAGTCCTACGGTATTGAGAAAGCGGCCCGCCGTTACTTCAAGAAAGCAGCCAAGGAACTTTCCATTTCTGAAAGCGCCTTGCTGGCCGGGCTGCTGAAAGCGCCGGAAGGCCTTTCGCCTTACGTATACCCGGAAGCCGCCCGCGAGCGCCAGGTGGAAGTGCTGAACAAGATGAAGTTCTACGGCTACATCTCCCAGCAGCAGCTGGAGGAGGCGCTGCTGGAGCCGATGCACCTGAACCCCCGCGTGGTGACGGCGCCCAAGTATCCCTATTTCGTCACCTTCGTCATTCAGGAACTGGAGAAAATGTACGGCGAGGACATGGTCCGCCGGGGCGGGTTGCGCGTCTACACCACCCTGGACACCGCCGTGCAGGAAGCCGCCGAGAATGCGCTGATCCCCACGGTGAAAAGCCAGCCCAAATACAGCAACGTCACCCAGGGTGCCATGGTGGTGATTGATGTGGAGAATGCCGAAGTACTGGCCATGGTGGGCGGCACGGACTTTAACAAAAGCCAGTTTAACAACGCCACACAGGCGCGCCGCGCCGCCGGCTCCACATTCAAGCCGTTCGTCTATCTCACTGGTTTTCGGCTGGGGATGATCACGCCCGACTCGCCCATTTCGGATCGACCGGTGAGCTTTAACACCGGCTGGGGTGTCTGGCGCCCCCATAACTGGGACGGCCGCTACATGGGCGCCATGAACATTCGCCGGGCGCTGACCCTGTCGCGCAACACCACCACCGTCCAGGTGGGTATGCGTATCGGGATTGATGAGATTATCAAAACTGCGCGTCTGGCCGGCGTCACATCGCAGATAGACCGGAACTTCTCCAGCCTGCTTGGCTCTTCAGGCCTGTCCCCCCTGGAGATGGCTACTGCGTATTCCACCTTTGCCCGCGGCGGCGTAAGGATGTGGCCCACCGCCATCCGGCGTCTGGAAGACGGTCGCGGTCGTGAGATTGACCTGGAACGGCCTGAACCCGAGCGTGTGTTTGATGCCGAACCAGTGGCCAATCTGGTCTCCATTCTGGTGGATGTGGTGGAGAAAGGCACCGGCCGCAACGCCATACTGCCCGGCCGGCAGGTAGCCGGTAAAACGGGCACCACGGACCAGGTGCGTGACGTGTGGTTTAACGGCTTTACGCCGGATATGGCCGCCGTGGTATGGATGGGCAGTGAGAAGTATGTGCCGCTGCACGGTGTGTTCAGCTCGGTACCGGCCAAAGTGTGGGGCGATTTCGCCAAGAAGTTTTATGAAATTCACCCGCGCGTGGCCACCACTTTCCCGGTGCCCGAAAAAATGGCCGTCAATTCCAGCGCCATCGTTAAAACCACAGGCGGAGAGGATCACAATCCGGTGGAGGTGATTCCCGTGCCCTCCATGGCCGAGGATCGGCCACTGGATCGCGCCACTGAAAGACCGGTTGCCGCCAGCAACCCGGCGGCAGCAAAACCCGGCAAACCCCTTGTGCCGCCGGATAACCACAACGCCAACCCGGCCCCCGTGGTGAAAGAGAACAAACCCACCCTGTTCAAGCCCCTCTTTACTGAACCCAGCCCCAACGCGGGCAACGGCAACGGCGCCCCCCCGCTGCCGAACTGATCGCCCTGAATCTGGATGCCCTGTTATGAAGTACTTTTTTATACCGGATGACCTTGCGTATACGGGCGAGGAACTCACCAATCACTGGATCTACCGCAATCACGGCATTCTGGGCGATGCCGTGGTGGCCTTTGCCGGCCCCTGCCAGGTGCCCCTGGAGAACATGGTGGACCTGGAAGATGTGCTGAATGATGACTTCATCTACTCCAAGCGGATGCTGAACTTTATTGTGGAAATATTCGGAATCAGCCTGCAGGAAGGGGTGCTGCTGCAGCGGCTTTTTTCCTCCATTGTGCAGGACAAACTGAATATGATTCTGCCCGAGGCCCACATCCGCCGTCGCGGGGATGACCTGTTTTACCGCGATACCCAGAAGCTGTCGGTGTCCATCTGCACGGTCAGCCCCACCTCCATCCTCATCCACTGCGGCCTGAATATTGACGCGGCCGGCACGCCCGTGGAAGCCGCCGGACTGAACAGCGAACTGGGCATGAACGAGATTGAACCGTTTGCCGCCGCCTGTATGCGGACGCTGGCTGAGGAGTGGCAGGATATACAGCTGAGTTGTTGTAAAGTGAAAGCTGTTGTATAACTGATTCCATCGGTGTTTAACCCCCTGCGGAAGGGCTGGTTTTATGAGTCTGCGGAACCTGATGATACTTTTCTTCTCGACACTCTCGGTGTCGCTGGTGATTCTGATCATCTTTTTCAGTTTTTTCTTTCAGAATGTGGACCTGGCTTTTGACACCAAGGTGCCGGAATCCGCACCGGATATGTCCGGGATGTACGTGAAGGAAACGGACAACAGGCCGGAAAAAACCGACGCCAAAGCAAAGCCGGCCAAAGCTGAAAACAAAACCGATCCGGCCGCCAGAAAAGCCCCTGTGCTGAAGACAGAGAAGCACAAGGACGCAGAACCCGACCGGGTTACGGCCGGGGTGGGGCTTTCCGAGAATGATGTGGTCAGCCACCCGGTGGCGGAAAAACCACCGGCGAAAGCCGCCGTCAAAGCCCAGGAAAAGCCCTCAACCAAAGCCGAAGCCGGCAAGACCGAGCCGAAAAAGACCGAAACCACCGGGCCGGCCAAAGCCGCCGAAAAACCGAAAGAGCCGGCGGCCACCGCCAAAACGGCGCCCGGTAAAACGCCCGGTAAAGCGATCAGCAGCCCGCCGGAAAACCCCAAACCCCAGACCACCCTGAAAACCGACTCAGTGCATAAGCCGGTGCCCACCCCATCGGCGGAAACCGCCAAACCCGCCGTGAAAAAAGAGGATGCGAAACCGGCGGCCGCAGCCCCGGCCAGTCAGTACAGCGTGACGGTGGACGGATTCTCCAGCCGCGACAAGGCCGCTGAAAAAGCGGCCAACCTGAACGCCGGCGGCAAAGCCAACGCTTTTGTGAAACAGGTGGGCGATCAGTACGTGGTGCAGGTGGGCGTGTACGGCAACAAAGCCAACGCGGACGCCATGGCCAAATCAGTCGGCGGCAAGGTCAGCGGGCACTAACAACCAACGCCCACTGATCGGTCATTCGAGTCAGCCGATCAGGCGCTGAAACTCTGCATAATCTGCGCCAGGCTCTGCCCCTGGGCCAGTCGCTGGGCGATCTGAGAAGACAGGCCTGCCGTAGCGAAGGAGGTGGTACGGCCATTAAACTGGGCATTGCCCTGGCCGGACTGGTTCGAGACTGCACCGTTGACCACGTTCTCAACCACGATGGCATTGGCGGAATCACCCAATACATTTCGCTCGTTGGGGCCGAAGTTACCCGCTGCCACGACGACCGGCACGCCAAGGGCGCCCAGCTGATCCATGGTCTGACGGATGCTCTCAGTGGTGGCATTGCGTGTGCCCACAAACTGAGACAGGTTGACGACATCAATATCCTCGCCGGCCTGCTTGCGGGCCAGCACATCTTTCAGGGCGGCATCAATCCGTTGCTCCACAGAGCCATTCATATTGGCCATGTTGATGTCCAGCGTGCCCACTGCGCCACCAGCACCAATCGTGCTGTCCATCTCGGCGCCATGGTTAAAACCGGTACCATCATCCACAAAGTTGTCAATCACCGCCACGCGGGGGTTGGCGTCTGCGGCCACGGCTGCGGCGGGGAGGGCTGCCCCCTGCAGTACACCACCTGTCGCCGGAACGCCTGCAGGGACTCCCAGACTACCGGCACCCTGACCACCCATGAGGGTTTGGAGGATGGACACCATCATCGTCAGACATTTCATCATGCAGGTCGCCAGATCTTCCTGGCCGCCGGCAGCGCCTGTCAGTCCCGCACCGGTGAGGGCGAACTGATCTGCCACACCGGGTGCGCCGAGAAGTGAAGGGGCGCCCAGTGACGAAGCGGGGGCGCCCAGTGAGGCGCCTGCGCTAAGCGTGGGTAATGCGCTTGCGGCGGTGGTGCCTGCGGCACCCACAGATGAACTGCTGTAAGGCAATGCTCTCTCTCCGAATAAAATACAAGGCTGACTGGAAATACTCTCTGTACAAAAATAAAAACAACATATCAGCGCCGATTGCGTTCAGTTCGATATACAGATGCAAAAGTTTACGAAAGAGCCGGATTCTGTCCCGCATCCGGCCTGGCCCCGTTTTTCTGGGTCCAGCGCATGGCCAGGTAGGGTTCGGCAATGCCCAGCAGGGCCAGGGTGGCGCCCAGTGCGCCGGCCTGAATCCAGATGTTGCGGCCCACGGCGCCACGGGCCTTGGGTAAGAGCTCCTCCAGCTCCGTGCGCGTGCGCATCACCTGCTGTCCGTTCACGGTTTTCAGCAGGGCGGGATCCCAAAGTTTCGCCACCCATTTCTTCAGAATGGGCGTGCCCAGAATCCAGATGGCCCAGCCGGCGCCGGAATCCACGGCGCGCTCGCGGTATTCATTGCCGCTGCGGGCGCTCATCATCCGCGAGGTGATCAGCATGGCGAAAATGGAGGCCATCTGCTGCTGGGTGGTGTGGGGAAAGGTCTTGCCAAAGTCATACAGATTCCGCCATTCCTTCAGAAAGCCCGCCTTGGGCAGCATCAGGCGGCGGGTGCCCGTATTAAAGAGTCCCACGGCAAAGAGCATCGGCGCCAGGCTCATCAGCAGCGGCCAGTGCTTTCCTTTTTTCCATTCGGCCAGCGTCCAGGAGGTGGTGGTTTCCTTTCCGGCAGCATCCGCCATACGGCCAAACTGGGGCAGCTGGCGGGCATGGAGAAAGGAGCGGAAGGTCTGGCGGACCGTCAGCTGGGTTTTGTCTCCGGCCTCACCACCCGCCAGGGGCAGGGCGGAAGGCTTCTGCAAACCGGTTTCGCCGGGATAGCCATTAATATGAAAGACCGACCGGGTCATCCGGTTCATCAGGGGGGGCACGGCCAGCGTGGCCGCCACAGCCACCGGCAGCCCGAGCATTTTCAGGTATTTGGTTTGTATCGTTTTGCCGATCACGCGTCCGGCCACTTCGCCCCAGTGGCGCATCCGGGCCGGGGCCTGCTCGGCCACGGCATTGCGCAGCGCCCGGGTATCGCGCACCAGTTCTCCCAGGTGAACCGTCTGTCCGTCAATCACCCGCTCCAGCTGGGTCTGATCCAGCAGGCGGGCCATTTTCACACCGGCATCGTCGGCAGCCTCCTCAATCAGGGCGACCAGCGCCTGGCGATCGCCCTGCCAGGCCGGCCCGGCAATCTTATCGGCCAGCAGGCGGGTCATGTCTTTCTCTGTGGCGGCATTCTGCGCCAGCGGGCGCATCATCTCCAGGGTGGGAAAATTCACAAACTCGCCGCTGAACCCCCCACGGCGCTTGTCCAGGGTTTTACCAATACCCAGGGCCACCACCCCGGCCAGCACGTTGTCCGTCAGGATGGAGGCGGACTCCCGGGTGATACGCTCGACACCCAGGGGAATGTTGAGCAGGCCGTGGATCCCTTTGTCCTGCGATGCGGCAGCGCCGTTCTGATCATCGCGCCGGTAAAAGGCTTTGCGGAGAAGGTCCATACCGGTACGCAGCACCCCAAACCCCAGCAGATCTTCAAAGAGCATCTCGCGGGTCCGGTTTTCTCCCAGCCATTGCAGGCCGCGCCCCACGGTGCGCGTGGCCATTCCCAGCTCGGCAGGCACCAGCCCGCCGCCAAACCGCACGGCGGACCGTCCTCCCGGCGGTTGCAGGGCGAGAGCGGTTTGGGTTGTCGGGTTGTTGACGGGCAGGTGCATGATTATGGTCAGGGTTTGTGGGCAATCTAAAATAACCGAAACGGGGAGTGGGTCCGGTCCGGATGACGGTTCTGTCGCGCTGGGAAATCCCTTTCGGGCTAAAACAGCTTCAGCACAGTATCGGCCGCCATCCGGAGCGGATGATGGTGATGGTGCGAATGCAGCGCTGGCGTGATGATACCCATAACACTGGTATAAAACACCAAAAGTTATTTGAATGCTAGCCATTCCGCAGAAAAACGCACCGGTTGCATCCCTGCACGGAAAAACAGGGCAACACGGTGCGGCTTCCTCTGATGGAAGTAGAGAGGAGAATTGGAAAAAGTAACCTGAAAGAAAGCCTTTCAACGGTTGAACCCGTGTTCAACGTCATTGCCAGCCTGTTTACGAACCCGACCTGATCAACTGGATACTCTCTTTATAGGTATAGAAATAAAAACAACATCCCTGGCGATATTGCGCGTATCCGGTGTATTCGTTACATACCCCCCTGAGGAGAATGGAAAAGAGACGTCCATAAGCCGGGTTCTGTTTTGGATGGTTATCTGTCTGGGCCAACCGTTACCGGTTGGCTCTGGCGGTTACCGGGAAGCAGGCGGGCCGCCCTGGTGACTGAACACCGCTTCCGCTCCTTGCACCTGTCGGGGTTTACCTGGCCAGGGTCTTCCGGCCCTGCCGGTGGGCTTTTACCCCACCGTTGCACCCTTGCCTGTGCCCCGGGGGGCCATCGGCGGTCTGCATTTCTGTGGCACTATCCTCGCGGTCGCCCGCACCGGGACTTTCCCCGGCGACATGCCCTGCGGAGCCCGGACTTTCCTCAGGAGGCCAAGCCTCCCGCAACCATCTGTCCGTCTCTTTTCCACGCTGATTATACCCCGTGCGCTCATAAACCACTACAATAAGGTCAGTCTGTTTTTTCCGGGAGACGCTTTCCATGCCCTATATTCTTCTTGGCCTGGTGGCCGGCGCGCTGAGCGGCCTGGTGGGTATTGGCGGCGGCATCGTCATAATTCCGGCGCTCGTTTACATTTTCGGCCTCAGTCAGCAGAGCGCCCAGGGCACCACGCTGGCCCTGATGGTGCCGCCCATCGGCCTGCTGGCCGCCTGGGAGTATTACAAAAACGGCCATGTGGAGATTAAGCTGGCCCTGCTGATTATTGTGGGCTTTGTGGTGGGCAGCTGGCTGAGCGCCAAGCTGGCCATGGGCATACCGGCGCCGCTGCTGAAGAAAATCTTTGCGGGCTTTCTGCTGATTACCGCCGTTAAAATGCTGCTGGATTAACCCCACACCAGGCGGGAAGCGCGTGGGGAGAAAGCAGCTGTTGACAAATCTTATTTTTCTGTTTACAGAAACGCGGATGTATGCGTATAATAGCGGGGTTGGTTCATTGAGATTCATCAATCCGGTTTTCGGATGAAATCCGGTGAACCGGCGGAATCATTGGGATGTTGAATCACACTGTATAGGGCTGGTTGTTTCAACCGTGTCATGAAAGGGAGCGGTCATGCTGATGAATCACGCATTGCGTCCGTTTATGTCGTCCACCCCTGTGGGGCTGAACCAACTGTTGGCGCCGGACACCCGGAACGCGCAGCCGACGCTGTTTACCGGCAGCATGCAGTGGCCCTCGCTGCACGGAGGCAACCGCACCGCCGATAACCGCCGTGACCCCGTGCGTGACATGCTGAACGTGCCGGCCGGCGGCAAACCGGCCATGGATCTGGGCGGGCTGATGAGCGAGCTGGTGGACAAGCTGACCGCCCTGCTGAACATTCTGACCGGACGGACCGAGCCGCTGGAAAACATTTTTCGCGGCGCAGACGCCGGCGCCCCGCCGGAAGCCATGATGCCCACCGCACAGCCGGATCCGCTGAGCGCATTGCTCGGTCTGCCGGCGGCGGAAAACCCTTTTGCGCTGGGGCTGGAGGATTTTGCACGGATGCGGATTGAAGACGACAACCAGTCCGGGATCATCTGAACGCCGGAACAAACCGCTGAACCATCACGTCTTTAACGATAGCGGACCTGTCGGTCCGCTCCGGGAGGAAGCTGACTATGTCTTACGTCACCAGTCTGGCCAATTTGCTGCAGTACACGGCGGCGCAGAACAATGCGCAGGCCACCATGATGAACAGCGCCGAAAGCATACTGGGTATGGCTGGCGGCGTCACCGGCAACGAAACGCCCGCCGAACTGACCGCGCTGAATCAGCAGGAGCTG
The DNA here is from genome assembly GCA_050247195.1 of Candidatus Melainabacteria bacterium. GTDB lineage: Bacteria > Cyanobacteriota > Vampirovibrionia > Vampirovibrionales > Vampirovibrionaceae > JBFWUP01. The sequence continues at coordinate 74,067 of JBFWUP010000005.1, forward strand.
CAGCTGAGCATGGCGAAAATAAAAGCGGAAGTGGCCCGCCAGGCCTATTTAAACATGATTGAAACGGCGCAGAAGCTCATCAAGGAAGAGTTTGATCGCCAGCGAAAAGCCATTGAAAATGGCCATGTATTCGGATAACCCTATTTTTCTCTGACTCCTCTCTGAACTCTCTGAACAATGGACAGCCTGTGGTGAACGCCACGGGCTGTCTGCTTTGGGTTTCGTCATACTGGATATCGGAATCCCTCACCGGGTATGGCCACAGGGCAGACGGAAATTATCCGGCGCTTATCCCGGCGCAATTCAGCACCCATGCCTGTTTTTATTTGACAGAGAGAAAAGAAGGCTGTCGTCGCGCGCAAGCGCATCGCCACAACGAGTGAGGGCAACAATTTGAGCAGCAATATTTCACTGGCCATGGTGAATACATTTCCGCAGCTGGCGCAGGCGCCGCCGGCCCCGGTGGCCCAGGCCGCACGGATTATACAAAGCGCGCCGGCCGTTCCGGCGCAGGATACCCGGCAGGCCATGAGCACCTGGGAGCAGAGCATTGCCGAAAGCGAGGCGCGCAACCAGGAAATGCGGAAAACGCTGATGCAGTCCGGCGCCATATTCGCCTGAGCTGTATTCCGAGAAAAAGGCAATTTTCATCATTTGCTTGTTTTTATTATTAATGAGGATAGTATTGGGTCTTTTTTGGTTGGTTGAACGATGAAGATAAAGGGGACATATGTTTGATCCGCGCGTGACAATCGGCCGTTCATGGACGGACGCCCAGATGGACGTCTATCAGCTGAATGACCGTCAGTACGAACTGATGAACAAAGCACGCCCGGACATGTCGATGTTTGAGCAGCTGGCATTGTTTCAGGAAAGCAAAGCGGTTGCGATGAAAAAAGCGCAGAAAGAGGTTGAGGTGGACGCCCGCTATACCGAGGAACAGTCTATTCAGGCATACGGTAAAAAAATCTGGGAACAGAAACGCCGCATGATTCAGCAGGGCGTGATTTTCTTTTAGGACAACAACGCAACGGGTAGGACAGGCGAAACGGGTTAAAAGAGAGAGGGGGCACGATGAGTGCAATCAACATGGCGACGATCATGAATATGCCGGCGGATGCGGCGTTAAACACGCTGGCGCAACATGAAATGCAGTCGGTGAAGAAGTATCTGCATCATCCCACATTGCAGGGACGCAACATTTTTGATGCGGAAACCAACCTGACCGAGCTGCTGACGGAAATCAAACTGCGCGAGTCGCGCCAGCAGGACCAGAAAAACAAGGAAAGCTGGGAAGCCTACAACCGGGCGCGGGAGCACCGGATGCGGCTGATGGACGAAGGCGTGATTTTTTACTGAAGCAGGTTTTCCAGGCCGTACACCAGGCCATCCACTGTCATCACGCGCTTGCAGGCCATCACCACGCCGGGCATAAACGAGGTGCGGTCAATAGTATCGTGCCGGATTTTCAGGGTCTGCCCCTGACCGCCAAAAATCACCTCCTGGCTGGCGACGTAGCCAGGCAGGCGTACACTGTGAATCTGAATATCCGACGGTCCCGCGCCGCCCCGGGCGCCGGGGTAGGTTTCCTTCTCGGGGGCGTTGTCCGCGCCAAACTGCTGACGCGCCGCCGCCATCATCTCCGCCGTTTTAATGGCCGTGCCGCTGGGGGCATCGGCTTTCTGGTTATGGTGCAGCTCGATAATCTCGGCGTGATCCAGATAGCGGCTGGCTTCCTGCGCAAATTTCATCATCAGAATGGCGCCGATGGCGAAGTTGGGGGCCACAATGCCGCCGATACCGGCCTCTTTCAGCGCCGTACGCACCTTGTCCAGATCCCCGGCGCTCATGCCCGTGGTGCCCACCACGGGACGCACACCCGCTCTGGCCATCGCCAGGGTGTTCTGCAGCACGGTGGACGGGTGCGTGAAATCCACGCAGACATCCGGCTGCATATCGGCCAGCAGCATGTCCAGTTCGTGCCCCACACCCAGCTCGCAATCGCGGGCAGCGGGAATGGCTGAAGCCAGGGGCTGACCCACGCCCTTCACGTCCACCACGCCGACCAGCTTCAGGCCGGGGTCCGCCAGAACCGCCTTCACCACTTCGATGCCCATGCGGCCCAGAGCGCCGCACACAGCCACAGTAACCACGCTGTGACTGCCGTTTGCGCCGGCTGAGGTGTGGGAAGGCGAGGGGGAAGCAGTCATCGTTCAATCTCTCGGGGGTTACTGGCGTACAGGCTTCAGCATACCCAAAAGCATCCCGGTCTCCAAGCCGGCTAAACCGCCGGGGGTGGTTCGGGGGTGACGACCACCTGCGCCTTCATTTTAAACGTGGTCTGCTCTCCCCACCGCAAATCCACGTAGGCCAGGCCTTTTTTCATCGCCAGCATTTTCGGCGCCAGCGCCGGCAGCCGATCGAGCCGGCGGAAGACCTCGCTGTCCAGCTGACCGAGCAGGACTTTGCCCTCGGCAAACTGCAGCACCACCTGCTCCGGCTGGCGGGTTTTGGCCACAGCCGGTATGTAGGTGAGTGACAGCAGGTGCAGTCCCGGTATCGCCCCCACTTTGTAAAGCACCTCGTGCAGGCTGCGCAGCGTGGCGCGCGGGGGCGTCTGCCCACCGGAAAGCGCATGGGGCACAATAATGCGCGCGACAGGACGGTTCAGCGCACCGGTGCGGAATGCGCCGGGCGTCATTTTATACAGCGCCGTAGGAATCACATCATGATCTTCGGTCACCATGGCGAACGGCGCCATTACGCCCGGCTGAAGCACGGGCGACGCCACCGGCTTTGGGGCCGGCTTACTGGCCGCCGGAAGGCCTTTCGCACCGGCCCTGGCCGGCTTTGAGGCGGGAACCGGGCGAACGGCCACGGTGTCGTACAGCAGGGCCACCGGGCGTTTTTCCACCATATAAAACACCAGCCGGGCGGGGAAGAGATAGCGCCGCACGTGCACCTGATCCAGAATGGGATAGTGCCGGGCGACGGCAGCCTCCAACTGCCTGGGATCAATCCTGAACAACGGCTTGCCCACTTCATCGGCGACAATGGGCGCCAGATGGCGTTCGGCCATCAGGGTGTTGCCCACCAGCTCAAAACGCGGCTGCCGGTAGATCCAGAAAGGGTTTTCATACACCACCCACAATGTGGCGCCCAGCATAAACACGTAAATAAGCCGGATGAGAAACTTAAAGCGCTGCGTGCGCACCCAGCGGCGTTTCTCCTGACGGCGTTTTTCCAGCAGGGCCAGCTGGATGCGGCGGCGGGTCGCCTCGCCTTCGGCAGCGGTTTCCCGGGCGGGGGGGGCATTATCAGCCGGGCCGGCTTTGCCTGCGGCGTTTTTGGCGGGCGGCGCCGGAACTTTGGGCAGCGTGACCGTACCGGAGTCAGGACGCGGTGCAGCGGCCTCCGGGCGGCGGGGGTCGGCCGGGCGGCTGGGTTTACTGCTGTCCTTGGGATCGTCCGGTGTCATGGGAGGCTTCAGCGTCGCGGGGTCAGGGCGGTTTTCAGTAACAGTTCGGTGAGCTGATCATACCCGATTCCCATGGCTTTCGCCTGTGCCGGCAGATCGCTCTGGTCGGTCATGCCGGGCAGGGTGTTGATCTCGAGGATGTAAAAATTCCGGTCGGCATCCACAATGTAATCCGTGCGGGAAACCCCGTGACACCCGCAGGCCGCATGGGCCTGCAGCGTCGTTTCCTGAATGGCCCGGGTGACCTCCTCCGGGATTTCCGCCGGAATGATGAACTGCGTGGCGCCGGGGGTATACTTGGCTTCAAAGTCATACCACTCCGCTTCCACGGGGCGCATTTCGAGAATCGGGGTGACGGTCGGCTGGCCGTCCACATCCACAACGCCCACCGTAATGGACTGGCCGGCGCGAAACTCCTCAACCATGACATGGTTGGAGTACGCCGAGGCGTCCGCCAGGGCTTTCTGCAGCCTGGCCGGTTCATCCACCTTGCTCATTCCAATACTGGAGCCCTCATTGAGCGGCTTGACGATGAGCGGATACGTGAGGCCCGCCACCCGGCACAGGGCGCCGGCCTTGTCGGTCATATCCACCGTGATGGAGGGCAACACCGGCAGACCGGCCTGCGCCAGCACCGTTTTGGTCAGGGCCTTGTCCATGGTCAGCGCGCTGGCCGCCACGCCGTTGCCGGTATAGGGAATGCCCAGAATTTCCAGCAGGCCCTGTATGCAGCCGTCTTCGCCGTAGCGGCCGTGCAGGGCGTTGTAAACCACTTCAATGTGGTTGCCCAGCAGCTGCTCGGCGATATGGTTGTCCACGTCAATCAGCGTCACGTGTTCAAAGCCAAGGCGTTTCAGCGCCTCAAAACAGTTTTTGCCGCTACGCAGCGACACGTCGCGCTCGGAAGACATGCCGCCGTACAGCACGGCGATGCGTGTGGTTTTGGTGAGCGCCGGGGGCGGGTTGCCGTGTTTCAGGATTGTAGTGCCTGCCATAGTGTGTTCTCCTCAGGGGTGATGTCGCCCAGCAGTTTGTTTTCCGGGTGCAGATGATACCCGTGGGCCTGCTGAACGGCCGCCTTCATCCGGGTCATCAGTTTCAGTATGTCGGTGGACGTGCCGTGGCGATCGTTGATGATGAAGTTGGCGTGCCGCGGGCTGACCCGCACGCCGCCCTCGCGCCATTCCTTGGCGCCCAGCGCCTCCAGCAGGCGACCGGCGGGGTGATCCGGGTGGGGGTTTTTAAAGACACTGCCGCCATTGGGCTCCACAGGGTGGTGGGTTTTACGGAAGGCCACGTTGTCATCCATCCGCTGCTTCATCGCCACAGGGTCTCCCGGGGTGAATTCAAACACAGCGCTCAGCACAACGTGCCGGGCAGGATCGATATCGCTGTGCCGGTATGAAAAATTCAGCCGCGCGGCATCCCAGGTTTCCAGCTGACCGGAGACCTGATCGTAAACCGTGGCCGAGCGGACCACCCCGCGGGTTTCCTGGCCCATGGCGCCGGCATTCATGGTGACAATGCCGCCCACCGTGCCGGGAATGCCGATGAGATATTCCGCGCCGTGCAGGCCCAGTTTCAGGGCATCGGCGGCAATTTTTGCCGTGTGGGCGCCCGCTTCGTATTCAAAACTCCGGTCGCCGCGCCGGGTGCAGCGGGTCATCCGGCGGGTGATCATCGTCATACCGCTCACGCCGGCGCTGGCCACAATGGTGTTGCCTCCCCAGCCGAGCATGGTGACCGCCTCCCCGGCCTGCCGCGCGGTCGTCAGAACGGCCAGCGCCTCCTCCTGCGAGACCGGCAGATAGGCCGCCTGCAACGGGCCGCCCACCCGGTAGGTGGTGAATTCAGCGCCGGTAAGGTGGGTCTGTTTTTCGGGCATGTTCACCACGGGCGTCATGGCTCAGGCTTTCTCCCACCCGCGCAGCAGGTGGGTGATGCTGCCGGCGCCCAGGGAAATGATCATGTCGCCCGGTTGCGCGCGGTCGCGCACGGCCTGCCGCAACGCCTGAAAATTCTGTCCGGCCGGCACATAGGTGGCAGCCAGGTGCGGCATGGCCCGGGCAAAGGCCTGACCGCTGATGCCCTCAATCGGTTCTTCAGACGCTTCGTAAACATCGGTCACCAGCACCTCATCGGCTGCTGCGAAACAGGCGCTGAATTCCTCCCAGAGGGCTTTGAGACGGGTGTACCGGTGCGGCTGAAAAACGGCAATCAACCGGCCGGAGTTCTGCTGGTTCAGCATCTGACGCGCCGCCTCCAGGGTGGCTTTCACCTCGGTGGGGTGGTGGGCGTAATCGTCCACCAGCCGGGCCTGGTTGTATTCGCCCACGCGCTCAAACCGGCGGCCCATACCGCGGAAATCCCGCAGGCCTTCGGCCATCTCCTCAAAGTCGGCGGCATGCAGCAGATCGCCCAGCGCCAGGGCGCCCAGGGCGTTTACCAGATTAAACTGGCCCGGCACATTGAGATGAATTTCACCCAGCAACTGGCGGTTTTTGTACACATAACCCTGGAAACAGCCCAGCCCGTGCTCGCGGATATTTTTCAGCCAGTAGACATCCTGCCCGGCCGGCATGTCACCGGCGCCGGGTTCGCCCGGAAACAGCGCCACGTAACGCACAGGCAGATCGCCCAGACGATCCGTCAGTGCGGCGGTGTTGGGGCAGGCCCGGTTATACACCACCACCGCGCCGGCCGGCAGCTGACGCAGAAAGGTTTCCACATTGCGGAGGATACCGGCCAGTCCGTCGGCAAAGTGATCGGCGTGATCCAGCTCCAGGTTGGCGACCAGCGACAGGGTGGGCTGGTACTGAACCAGCGTGCCGTCGCTTTCATCCAGCTCCGCCACGGCCACGGCGAGGTTTTCTCCCAGCAGGGCGTTGGCGCCCAGACCGGGCAGCTTTCCGCCCACCACCACGGTGGGTTTCAGTCCGGCGGCCATTAATGCGGTGGCCACCATCCCTGTGGTGGTGGTTTTGCCGTGCGTGCCGGTCACGCCGATGGAACGGTCATGTTTGGCCACCACAAAACGCAGCAGCTGCGAACGGTGATAAATCGGGGAGCCCTGTGAACGGGCCTGAACAATTTCCGGGTTGGATTCATCAATGGAGGTGGAGACAATGACCACCGCGCCCGCGGGCACCTGCTGCGCCGCATGCCCCTGATGAATCACCGGTGGCGCGGCAACGCCGGAGAGGGTCTGCAGCATGCGGGTGCTGTCGTTGGCGGCCAGATCCGACCCGGAAACCGGGTAACCCAGTTCGGCCATCACGCGGGCCAGCCCGCTCATGCCAATGCCGCCCACGCCAATAAAATGAACCGGCGTTTCCATCGGGAGATCCAGCGGCATGGACTGGGATGACTTGGCCTGACTGAGCGCCTGCTGAGAAACCGTCATGCGCGCGGCCCTCCGGTCGTCTGGGGGCTCTGGCGCATGTACGCCTGCACAATCTCGCGATCATCAAAATGAATTTTGGTGGTGCCGATGATCTGGTAATCCTCGTGCCCTTTGCCGGCCACCACAATAATGTCTTCGGGTCGCGCCAGATCAATGGCCTGATGAATGGCCTGCTGACGATCCGGGTTGACGATCATCCGCTGGGATTCAAACCGCTGAATGCCGGCGATGACATCGGTGATGATCTGCTGCGGGTCTTCCGTGCGCGGGTTGTCCGAGGTGATCACCAGCACATCGGCCAGGGTTTCGGCAATGCGGCCCATTCTGGGGCGCTTGGTGGCGTCACGGTCTCCGCCGCAGCCAAACACGGCAATCAGCCGGCCGCCTTCGGGTATCACCAGCCGCGTGGCGGACAGAATATTCTCAAGACCATCCGGGGTGTGGGCGTAATCCACAATGACATACGGTTGACTGGCCACCAGTTCAAAACGGCCGCGGATACCGGAGACCGATTCAATGGCGGCCACGGCATCCGGCAGCGGCATACCCAGGGCGATGGCCGTGGCAATGGCGGCCAGGGCGTTATACACGCTGAAGCGGCCGGGGATCTTCAGGTGGACATCGGCCGCGCCCACCGGCGTGGTGACCGAAAACGTGGAGCCCTCGATGCGGTAAACCACATCATCGGCCCGGACGGCCGCACCGGCATGGTCCAGCGCATAGGTCATCGGGCGGACGTGCGGCGGACAGGCGGCCACAAAGCGTTCGGCATACTCCGAATCCAGGTTGATGACCGCAGCCCGCGGATGCTGGGATGAAGCGGTGAGGCCTTCAAACAGAAGGGCTTTGGCACGCCAGTACTGATCCATCGTTTTGTGATAGTCGAGGTGATCCTGCGTGACGTTGGTGAGGACGGCCACCTCAAAATGACAGCCGGCCGTGCGGTGCTGCTCCAGTGCGTGGGAGCTGACCTCCATCACGACATACTCATCGCCGGCCTGTTTCATGTCAGCCAGTATGTCGTAGAGTTCCGTGGCCATTGGCGTGGTATGGCTGGTGGGGTCATAGGCGTCAGCCCCGGGTTCCGGCGTTCTGGCCGCCCCTTTGAAACCCAGCGTGCCGATCAGGCCGACTTTTTTCTGCTGGTGCAGAAGAATCTGTTCAATAAGGTGCGTGACGGTTGTTTTACCGTTGGTGCCGGTAACGCCCACCATGCGCAGCGTTTCGCAGGGCGAACCGGCCAGCAGATGACACAGATGCGCCAGCGCCAGATAGGTGTTTTCCACCGCCCAGACCGCCACGTTCTCCGGCAGCGCGAGATCGCGCACGCGGGCCTGATCGACAACCAGCACCAGGGCGCCCTGCACTGCCGCCTTCTCCAGATACTGGTGGCCATCGGTCTGGGTGCCGCCCAGCGCCACAAAAATCTGTCCCCCGTCACCGGTTATCTGCCTCGAATCGCTGAGGGCTCTGGCGATCGTCCTTTCCTTCAGGCCCGGCGTCAGCTGCGGCGTCACATCAGACACCGCAATCCGCTCAGCAAGCGATGCGAAGACGTCACCCAGTTTCATCGGCACAACACCCCGTCCAGGACAAATGGTTCCGGCAGGGCGCAACAGGTCTAGCGGGCGGTGGTGGATGTTCCTGCAGTTGTTGCCGGTGCTGCCGTGGAAGCTATTGTAACAGGTTTCAGACCCAAATACGACACGGTTTCCGTGGCGATGGCCCTGAAAATGGGACCGGCCACCGTGCTCCCCCAGGACTCGGCCATGTGCGGACTGTCGATGACCACGGCCACCAGAACCTCGGGGCGTTCGGCCGGAAAGTAGCCGATGAAAGACGTATAGAGTTCGTTGCTGTAGCCGCGGCCGGAAGCCGACGGTTTGCGCGAGGTGCCCGTTTTGCCGGCCACATTGATGCCCTCCAGCCGGACGGAGGCCGTTTTATTGTTATTGATGCTTTCGGCCAGCAGCCGCGTGGTGGTGGCGGCCGTCTCGGGGGAAAGCACGCGCCGGTGCACCAGATGTTTCTCAGTACGCAAAACATGCGGCGTATTCCACACGCCGCCATTGGCAATGGCGGCCACCGCGGCAGCCATCTGCAACGGCGTGGAGGCCAGCCCGTAACCATAGCCCAGCGAGGCATGGGTGGAGGCGCCCCAGGAGGAACGGTCGTCAAAAATTCCGGCCGACTCGCCGGGCAGGTCAATGCCGGTTTTGTGCCCGATACCAAAAGCGCGGAGCAGTCGGGCGTGGGTCTTCTGGGGAATCATCATGGAGATTTTGGCGCTGCCAATGTTGCTGGAATGCATCAGCAGGTACACCAGATCAATCATGCCGGGCGCGCCGCGCTTATTGTAATCATAGTTGGTGATGGTCCAGCCGCCGATCTTCATGCGGCCCGTATCCTGTATTTTAGAATCCTCGCGGATAACGCCGCTTTCCAGCCCGCAGGCCACGGTGAGAATTTTAAAGGTGGAGCCGGGCGGATAGACATCGGTCATGGCCCAGTTTTTCAGCTCCTCGGCAGAGGCTTTGTAGAACTGGTCCGGCAGATACGCCGGGAGTGAGGCAAAGGCCAGAATTTCCCCGTTGCGCGGATCCATCATCAGCACGGTGCCGCGTTTGGCCTGGGTGCGCTTCAGGCCCTCGGCCAGTTCGCGCTCGGCAATGTACTGCAGTTTGGAATCCAGGGTGAGCGTGACGTTTTTGGCCTGGGGTATGCTGACCAGCGACTCGGGGCTCTCCTGATCAAAATGGATGTAATCGCCCCGGCCGGTCAGCAGCAGATTGCGATCCAGCGAAACCTGCTTGAGGGCATGACGGGCCGAATACTCCACGCCGTAACTGATGCGGGCCTCATCATTGATATAGCCCAGCACGTGCGCCGCCAGGCCGCCCTGCGGGTAGTTACGCACCGGCTTTTTTGAAAAATCCAGCCCGGGCACTTTCACTTTTTTATAAATGACGCGGCCGTCATCATCGCGGAGCGGTTCTCCGGTTTTTTGGTCTTTGGCGGGCACCACAATGCGCGCCGACTGAATGCGGTCCACCAGATCCTTTTTGACGTTTTTGGCCAGCGCGATGGTTGTAAACGGTTCCGCCAGTTTGCGGGAGACCTCCGCCACCGGCTTGCCCAGCACGGGCGCCAGCGTGCGGGCGATATTCTGTCTGGGCATGCCGAAGAAATAGCGGGGATGGGCATAGACGTCATACACAAAGGTATCCTGCGCCAGGGTGATGCCGTTGCGGTCCAGGATGCGGCCGCGGTTAAACAGCGAGAGGGACTGCGTGCGGGATTCGCGCGCCATTTTTTTCAGGTGTTCGGCATCCCACACCTGAATGTAGAGCAGTTTGCCGATAATGCCCAAAGCAACCAGCAGCAGCAGAAAAAACACCAGGTAAAACCGGCCCGTATACAGTTTTTTACGGTGGCGGCCTGTGGCGGGCTGCCACCCGGTAACAGCGTCGGCGGCATACACCCCGGCCGGCGCGGACGACATGTCAGCGGCCCGTTTTCTTCTGCGCTGCGCCTGACGACGTTGTGACGTTTTCATCCCCATCAGTACCCTGGCGCCTCAGCGAAGCGGGGCCGGGGTTTTGGCATAACAGGCAGACGGGCGGCAGCGGCGCTGTCAACATCCAGGGTGGCCTGCGCCACGTGCAGATTGAGCCGCCGGATGGCGGAGTCCTCAATATTGCGGAAGGAGCGGCGGCGATCCAGTTCAACCTGCAGCTCCTGATTCTGTTCATCCAGCGCGCGGCTCTGGCGGCTGAGGGTGTTGATGGCGGAACTGTAATGCACGGTGAAGCCATACACACCCAGTGACAGGATAATGAGCAGTGCGAAAATACCCAGCAGCAAGCGCTGGAGCATGCTCAGCGCCTTCTGGCGGCGGGCTTCGCGCAGGGCGGGACGAAATGGAATGGTTCTGCCCGCTGCTGACACGCCTGGTCTCCTTGACACTGCTCCGGCGACACTGACTCGGCGGAACCGGGCCCACCCGAATGGGCTGGGCTTCCCCGCAGATCACCTGAATGTATTATAAACGACAGGCAAACAGTTTGGCGAGGGGGAACTAGCCGACCGGCGTTCCTTTCAGATCGTACGGGGTGACATGCGTGATCCGCACGGAGACCAGCTCACCGGGCACCAGCTGATCGCCGGCGCGCGGATTGACCTGAACCGCATTGTCCACTTCCGGCGCGTCCCACTGGGTACGGCCAATACCCATCCCGTAGGGGTTCACCATATCAATCAGCACCGGCAGTGTGGCCTCCACCAGAGCCTGGTTCTGCTCAAAAGCAATCTGCTGCTGCAGGGCCATCAGCTCGTTGCGGCGGGCAGCAGCCACGGCAGCCGGCACTTTGCCATCCAGCGCGTTGCTGCGAGCGCCATCCACATCGGAGTATTCAAACACGCCAAGCCGGTCAAAGCGGATATCGCGGATGGCTTCACGCAGGTGGGCGTGGTGCTCATCGGTTTCACCGGGGAAGCCGGAAATAAAGGTCGTGCGGATCCGGATTTCCGGCACCACCGCGCGCACCCAGGCGCAGAATTCCCGTAAATCCGTAACGGGGCGGTTCATACGCCTGAGAATCTCCGGGTGGCTGTGCTGCAGGGGCACATCCAGGTATTTCACCACTTTGTCGCAGTCGCGAATGGTCTCCAGCAGCTCCTGGGTGACCAGGCTGGGATAGGCGTACATAAAGCGGATCCAGGTCAGCTCTTCAATCTCATTGAGCGCACGCAGCAGCGTGGGCAGGTTGGTGCCGATATCCTTGCCGTAGCTGGTGTTGTCCTGACCCACCAGCACGACTTCACTCAGTCCCTGCTGCGCCAGGGCGCGGCAGTTTTCCACGATGTTCTCCACCGAGCGGCTGCGGAAGGCGCCACGCATGGAGGGAATAATGCAGAAGGCGCATTTAAAGTCGCAGCCCTCGGCGATTTTGACATAGGTGTAGGCGCCCATGGTGATGGCCCGGCGCATGGTGTCTTCGGCCAGCAGGTAGGTGGGGTCCTGCTGCATGGCCACCACCCGTTCCCCGGCGTCCACGCGTTTCATCACCTGACCGATTTCGGCCACGTTATCAATACCCACCACGGCGCGCGCCTCGGGGAAATGTTCCAGCAGATCCTTCTGGAATTTCTGGGCGAGGCAGCCGGCAATCACCAGATCCTTACCGCTCTCGGCCAGATCGGCCAGCATCTGGACCGACTCCTCCTGGGCTTTCTCAATGAAGGCGCAGGTGTTCACCAGCATCACGTCGGCCTGAGACTCATCGGCCACGATGGTGTAGTTGTTTTTTTCCAGAATGCCCAGCATCGTCTCGGTATCAACGAGATTTTTGGGGCAGCCCAGGTGCACAAAACCGATTTTCTTTTTTTCAGAAGCGCTCATCGCCTGATTCTAGGTGAAAAACGCCCGCCGATAAAGCCGCTGAACGCCGTAAGCCGGAGTCCGGTGACACGCCGGGGTATATTTACCCTATAATGGTTGCCGTGTTGAGAGGTAAACCGCACCGATGACGCTTCTGTCGGAATTCAGGCTGTTTCTGGCTTCAGGCCCGCACCGGGGAAACGTTCTGGTGCTTACGTTCTTCTTCATCGTTCTGCTGACGCTGGAAGTGACCGTGGTGAACCTGATCGCCCAGCGCAGCCTGGGCGAGGGCGCCATTCTCAGCACCCAGAATATCGCTGCGCGCTACGCCCAGACCGCCGCCTTTAACCGGATTGAACAGGACCTGAATGCGTACATTTTAACCAACGGCACCACCAACATCACCACGGCCTTCGCCAAGGGCGGCGCCTCTGAAATTGATGAAACCCTGGATGTCACCAATCCGGAAACCGGTTCCAGTGAAACCGGCTCGGTCAATATACAGGCCTGGCTGGTGCAGCGCCGCGGCGTGTGGTACAAGCTGGCCGCCCGGGCTCAGGTTTCCGATATCGATCTGGTCGCCTACCGTTGGGTGAAGCTCAACCCCTGCAGCACCTCAGACGCCGGCGCCGCCGGGGTGCTGACCACCATTCTGGCCGGCACAATCAAGGTAAACCACTACGCCATGGCGGTGACCGATACCGGCCGGGTGTACTTCGGCGATGATGACGCCTCGCCGGTGGACTTCTGGACATGGTCGAAAAGCACGGGCCTTTCTACGGTGGCCCACACCAGCACCACCCGGCCGGGGCACTATTCCACCCGGCTCAACCCGGCGCAGGATCGTGTTTATTTCGGCAGCGATGAAGCCACCCCCAACAGCCACTTCTGGACCTACAGCCCGGCCACCGGCCTGTCCACCATTCTGACCGCCCGCCCCCGCCCCGGCCGCTACGCCACCTATGTGGCCCCCAACGGGCGGTTGTTTTTCGGCGAAAATATGAACAGTACGGCTGTTGACAACTTTTACACCTGGACGACAACCGACGGATTAAGCACCATTGTCACCAATGTAAAAGGGCCGGGCCATGAACATGCCATGATTGCCGACAACACGGGTCGCATTTTTTTTGGAACCGGGAACTGTGAATACCCAGGTACTAACCCAGCGCTGTCCTGGAGCACCACGACAGGTCTGTCCACCATACTTCGTCCTTCAGTCGGTTCGTTTTATGCAGCCGGTTGCCAGGGTGCCCTGGCATTAACCACCGGCAATACCTTTGTATTTGCCGATAACAACACCAATACCTATATTCACCGCTGGGCGGCAGCCACCGGCCTATCGACCATTGACCCGATAGCGACCGGGGATTTCCCCATGCAATGGTCCACAGTCACGGCATCCAACGGCCGGGTGTATTTCGGAGAGTGGCCAGGCGCCACCACCGGCAGAATGATGACCTTTCTGCCCGCCACCGGTCTCAGCACAATCCTCACAGGCAAACTGGACCCCGGGGTGACCAACCCCAGCCAGTGGCCCACCTACCCGCCGGATTATTTCTACCTGCAACGCGTTGGCGTGGACGCCAACAACCGGGTGTACTTTATGGATGATTCCACCAACGGCACCCTGTGGACCTGGGCGGAGGGCGCCGGACTGTCCACGATTCTGGTGGGTGGGGCCACCAGCAAGGTTAAAATACTGGCAGGCTCGCCCACATCCGGCCGGGTGGCCTTTGGCAGCAGCAGCAACACCTGGACCTGGAGCACTGCCACAGGCCTCTCCACCGTTGGCGCGCCTGCTGATGAGATACATTTTGACAACAATGATCACCTGTACTTTCTCAGCAACACGGCCGGCGTATTCACCTGGGACGCCACCACGGGGCTTTCCACCGTGTATGTGGACGCCGGGCAGACGCATAAAACGCTGGGCGTCTCCGCGACCAGCGGGCCGATTTTCTTTCAGACCTACGGCAAAAATTATTACGCCTGGCAGCGGGGCTCCAGCCTGACCAGTTGCTCTGCCCGGCATTATTTGATAGTGTTGATATGCTTGTCTGATAAAAGCCGGACTGCTTGAATGCACAGAGAGTACCCCACCGCTCCAGAGGGCTGCCGGCATGGCAATGTGCTGGTGCTGACGTTTTTTTTCATTGTTCTGCTGACGCTGGAAGTGGCGGTGGTGAATCTGATTGCCCAGCGCAGCCTGGGTGAAGGGGCCATTCTCAGCACCCAGAATATTTCCGCCCGGTACGCCCAGATTGCCGCCTTTAATCACCTGGAACAGGACATCATCGCTTATCTGAAAAACAGCGGCGCCAGCGGTATTGAAACCGCCTTCGCCAAGGGCGGCGCAAATGATATTGATGAAACCCTGGATGTCACCAACCCGGAGACCGGTTCTTCGGAAACCGGTACGGTCAATATTCAGGGCTGGATCGCCGAACGCAGAGGCATCTGGTACAAACTGGGCGCGCGTGCGCAGGTGGCTGATATTGACCTGGTGGCCTTCCGATGGATTAAGATCAACCCTTGCAGTACTTCCGATGCCGGCGCCGGTGGCGTGCTGTCCACCATTGTCTCAGCGCGCACGCACCCGGGATACGGCAACACCTATGTCTCCCAAACCGACGGCCGGGTTTACTTTGGGGATTACAACAACTACTACACCTGGCACAAAGACGCCGGACTCAGCACCATCACCACCGGCATGTTTAACCAGGACAACAATGGCGCACTCTGGGATCAGACCAATCAGCGGATCTATTTCGCTGATTCGACCAAGATGCTGACCTGGAAACTGGGCGCGGGTCTCAGTACGGTTGTCTCCGGCAAAGCGTATCCGGGCGCCAACGCACTGGGCATGGACAGCTCGGGAAGGATTTACTTCGGCGGTTACACCACCACCCCCACCTACACCTGGAGCACCGCCACCGGCCTCAGCACCATTCTTAACACGCCGGTGGGGGCCGGTGCGGTCAAAGGCGCCACCAGCGGGGGCGCCCTGCTGGTTATGAGCAACGGCACCGTGTTTTTCGGCAACAACAACGACGGGAACTATTACCGCTACAATACCAGCGATGGCCTCTCCACCCTGGTGGCCGGCGTCAGCAGCCCGGGGGTTAAAAACGGTTACGTGGACAGCACCGGGCGGGTGTGGTTTGCCGAAAACAACTCGCCGGGCAAAATATGGACCTGGAAAAGCACCACGGGCCTGAGCACCATCGGTTCGGCACAGGATTTTTCAGTATTTGGCGGCCAGTACCGTGGCAATATGGAAAACGCCTTCCGCACTGTCGCCGGCGGTTCCCGGATTCTGATGGGCGGCACGCTGGCCTACCTGCTGACCTGGAATGAAAGCAGCGGCCTGTCCACCATCAACATCAACCCCCTGTCCAACTGGTGGGGCGGCAACTCCGGCGTGGGCGTGTTCAGTGACAGCAACACGTTTTATTTCGGCAGCGGCGGCTCCCCCAATGGCAGACTGTTCCGATGGAGTGCCGCAACCGGCCTGTCAACCATCTTTACCTCCAACGGCACCTATATTGGTACAGAAGGGGCACATGCCATAACATCTGCTGATCGGGTTTACTTTGGCCAGCGGGCCACGGCTGGTTCAGAAAGCTTTTTTACATGGTCGACCAGTACGGGGGTCAGCACTATCCTTAGTGCAGGCGGCACCCGGCCCGGTTGGTATGCCACCTATGCAGACAACTCGGGCCGCGTTTACTTTGGTGAAGACTCCTCAACCGGGCGATTCTTCTCATGGAGCCCTTCAGCCGGCCTCTCCACCCTTGTGAGCAGCAGCAACCTGCCCGGCCAGAAAAGCGCTGCAATTCACCCCAGCAGCGGCATTTACTTTGGGGAATACAACGGCAACTTTTACTACTGGCAGCCCGGCACTTCCCTCACTTCCTGCGCCAGCCGGCATTATTAAATAGTTCAAAATAATCATTTTGATATGATAAACTGCTTATAAGATTTTACGGGGATTTCATTTCTCCTTATAACGAGACGGTATTGTATGTCGGACTTGGCGAACCGGGGCAATGTCCTGGTGCTCACGTTCTTTTTTGTTATTCTGCTCACGCTGGAAGTCACAGTGGTGAACCTGATTGCCCAGCGCAGCCTGGGTGAGGGCGCCATTCTCAGCACCCAGAATATTTCCGCGCGTTATGCTCAGAGTGCGGCATTTAACCGTCTGGAACAAGCTCTGAATCAGTATTTAATGAATAACGGAACCACCGGTATCGAAACGGCTTTTGCCAAAGGCGGCGCTCAGGAGATTGACGAAACGCTGGATGTCACCAACCCGGAAACAGGCTCAACGGAAACGGGCACAGTCAATATTCAGGCGTGGCTGGCACAGCGGCGTGGTATCTGGTACAAAATAGGCGTTCGTGCACGGGTGGCCGATATCGATCTGGTGGCTTTCCGATGGTTCAAGCTGAATCCATGCAGCAACACAAGCAGTGGACAGGCCGGTGTACTCACAACGATATTGACCGGTGGTAAAAAACCCGGGTACCAGGCAACCGCGGCTGATTCCACCGGAAGGGTGTTTTTCGCAGAAAATACGGGCACAGGCAACAATGTATATACCTGGAAAGAGAGTACGGGCCTCTCCACCGTTGCCGCCAATCTTCAGTATCCCGCCAGAGACGGCATGGTTGTCGGAGCGGATAACCGACTCTATTTTGGAGAGGGATCCAATACGGGTGTAATCCGGACCTGGCTGAACGGCGTACTTTCCACCATTTCACCCTCACTCATAAATCCTGGCGTGGCCGGCGCCATTAAAGTTTCCAGCACTGGCCGTCTGTTTTTTGGCCAGGAAAACACCAGCGGAAGAATGTTCACCTGGCAGTCTGGTGTGTTGAGCACCATCTCACCAATTGCCTTTAATAACACGGGACAACAGTCAATAAGGATTGCAGGCAATGGCAGGCTCTATTTTGGCAACGGAGCTGGGTGTTGCGCGGGTAATTTCTTTACATGGATGAGTGGCGTCCTCAGCACCATACTGCCGTCAGCGGTGGGTTGCCCCGGTGGTAATGGCGCTCTGGCCGTTGATGCAAACAACCGGGTTTACTTCAGCGATTCCTGCACGTCCACCAATGCGCGAATCTGGACATGGGAGGTCGGTACCGGCTTATCCACTATATCCACCGCCGCAAAATATCCGGGTCATGGCAACGCCCTCGTGGCGGACAACAACAACCGCGTCTTTATCGGCGAGGATTCAACAGCCGGAAGACTCTACACTTACACAACCACAACAGGTCTTTCGACATTGGTCAGCGGCTTTGATTACATTGGTGTGGGCGGAGGGAATGAGGATGCCCGTTCCATTGGTGTGGACGGCAACAATCGCGTATTCTTCGGAGGATATAACATCAACCGCTTGTGGACCTGGCGAATTGATACCGGGCTATCCACACTCGTTTCCGGCATCAACAGCATGGGCTATGAAAGCATTATTCATGACGAAAGCAACCGAACCTTTTTTATGGGCAGCTACAACGGAAACTTTGTGTATACCTGGGATGCCAGCACAGGCCTCAGCACCATTGGCTCAGGCATGAACGACCCGGGCTATAACAAGTCCGTCGCTGCAAAAAATGGTCGGTTAATTTTTGGATCCTGGTATGAGATGAGGACATGGAAAGCGGGCGATGGCTTGTCAACACTGGTTAATACGCAGGATGACACGGGCAAATATTCAACGGTTGTCGCCAATGACGGCACATTTTACTTCGGCCAGATGCAAGACCCGGGCAATTTTTGGGCATGGAAGCCCGGCTCACCACTTTCATCATGCCAAGCCAGAAATTATTGAATATCACCGGTAATTTTCAAACTGCAGGGGCAGGTTCTGCTCATCCCCAAAAGCTTTCATAGCCGTAATCACGGCCTGCAGGTCATCGCGGCTTTTGGCCGTCACCCGGACCTGTTCGCCCTGCACGCTGGCCTGCACTTTTAAGCCGGTCTTCTTGATTTCGCCCACAATTTTTTTGGCCTGTTCCTTGTCAATGCCCTGTTTCAGCAAAATCGTCTGCTTCACCTTGCCGCCGAGGGCCTCCTCCACTTTCTGGGCGTCCAGAATATGGGCGCTCAGGCCGCGCTTGATAATCTTGTTCTCCAGAATGTCAAAGACATTGCGCAGTTTCATTTCATCGGGGGCGGTCACCTGAATTTTTTTATTCTCCTCCAGCTCCAGCGTGCTGCCGGAATCCTTGAGGTCAAAGCGGGCGCCGATTTCCCGGCGCGCCTGGTCCATGGCGTTCACCAGCTCCTGATGGTCAAACTCACTGACAATGTCAAAAGAATTCTCTTTACTCACGGCATCACCTCGCTCTATCCCGGTCTCCAGCTTTCCCCCTCTCCCCTTGAGGGGGCTAGGGGGTGGGGGGTACTTACGTTACAATGGCGCCTATTGTAACCAAGCCCCCGGTGATTTTCCAGTGAAGCACGCGCCCCCGGACAACGAGACGCCTGAAACGAAACTGGCGAAAGCCACAGCCGGCATTGGCGGCGACGGACTGGATGTGGCGATCCAGATGCTGATACCCATAGGCGGCGGCCTGCTGCTGGGCCAGTGGCTGGAGAACACTTACGGCTTTTCGCCGCTGTGGACCGTGGGCCTTGCGGTTTTCGGCCTGGTGAGCGGCCTGTGGATTGTGTACAAACGGCTGATGCTGAAGACGAAGAAGAAGCAGGATGACTGACGCTTCGGAAAGTACCTCACCCCCCAACCCCCTCTCCTCCAAGAGGAGAGGGGGAGCGATTGCCGCCATGCTGCCGGATCAGCATCTGCCGTACTACCCCACGCTGTGGCGGGGGACACTGGTGCTGAACGCCGTGCTGGTTGGGCTCTGCCTGGCCCTGCGCCCGGCGTGGGTATGGGATCTGATGAGCGGCATGGCCATTGGCGTGGCGTACCTCGGCAGCCTGCAACTGACGGGCCAGCCCCGTTACCGGTACATGCAGATTGGCTTTTCCCTGATACGCATGATTCTGTTTGCGCTGGCCATTGTGGTTGTATCAAAACTTAACCTCATGAAAACGCTCATTGTCATTGCCGGATGTTTCAGTTACAAATGGGTTCTGGTCGGATGGATGACACGAGAGACACTGCACTCCCTGCAACTGCAGCAGCGCAGCCGACCCCCGCACAGCGCCTCTGCTGATCCCCGCGACGCCTCCCTCTCTGCATAGCAGACCCCCAAAGGCCAACCGGTATTACCATTCACCGTAAGGATTCATCACCCCTCTATGGAACACCATCACTGGATCTGGAATTCCCCTCTGGGACCCGCCAACATGGAAACCCTGGTGATGGTTTGGGCCGTGATGGCGTTCATCCTGATACTCGCCTTTATCGCCACCCGCAAACTGGAGGTGGTGCCTTCCACCGGCCAGGTGCTGGCCGAAGGCGGTTATGACTTCTGCCGCAGCATCACCATGGCCACAGCCGGTCCGCGCGGCGATCAGTTTCTGTACTACGTGGGCGCACTCTTCCTGTTTATCTGGTTCGCCAACCTGGCCGGCCAGATACCGCTGGGCTGGGTGAACCTCCCGGAGCATGCGCACCTGAGCGCCCCCACCAGCGACTTTAACGTGCCGGCCGCACTGGCTGCGCTCACCCTGGTGATGTACTTCTTTGTGGGCATCAGAAACAAGGGGCTGCGCTACTTCAAACATTA
This sequence comes from Candidatus Melainabacteria bacterium, assembly GCA_050247195.1. Taxonomy (GTDB): domain Bacteria; phylum Cyanobacteriota; class Vampirovibrionia; order Vampirovibrionales; family Vampirovibrionaceae; genus JBFWUP01. The sequence goes on from JBFWUP010000005.1 coordinate 94,037, forward strand.
CATCTCGCCCGATCCCTGGTACATCGGGATATTCTTCCTGCCCCTCAACATTATTGAAGACATCACGCGCCCCGGCTCGCTGATGATCCGGCTTTATTTCAACATTCTGGTCGGCCACATTCTGATGGGCATTGCCCAGACCATGATGCCCCACGTGTTGCCGGTCTTCGTGATCCTGCTGGAACTGTTTGTGGCCACCATTCAGGCCTACATCTTCGCCATCCTCAGCTCGGTCTACATCTCCCTGCTGTCGGATGATCACCACTGATCACGCACGAATCTCTGTTTACCCTGTCCCCTGATTACCAGATTTTTTAACCATAAAGGAGAGAACACATGGATCCTCAAGTCGCTGCATCCGCCATGCTGGGTGGCCCCCTCGCCGTTGGTCTGGCCGCTCTCGGTCCCGCCATTGGCATTGGCCTGATGACCTCTGCGTTTTTTAACGCCACGGCCCGCCAGCCTGAAGTGCAGGGCAGCCTGACCGCTTTCTACTTCATCACCCTGGGTGTTGTGGAACTGCTGGGTCTCTTCGGTTTCGTCAGCTTCTTCATGCTGCTGGGCAAAGTGGGCGGTTAATCGCCCCCTGCCCAGTCAACGGTCATGCGGTGGCAGCGTCGTGCGCTTGGCTTCAGGTCCTTTTCCTGCTACCGTCTGACCAGACCGGCACGCCGGACTGCTGACACCACGGCACTCCGCGCCTGCCCTCTGTGAAGCCTGTGAACGGAAACACCCGATGGAACTGAACAGCACTTTTATTTTCGTACTCGTCAGCTTTGTGCTTTTTATGCTGGCGTTGCGTAGTCTTTACTTTCAGCCCATTCAGGCTGTGAAGCAGCTGCGTGCGCACAAGCTCGAGCAGAGCAGACAGCAGGCCGCAGATTACCTGAGCGAGCTGGGTACTCTGGGTAACGACTATGAAGCCGAACTGGCCCGCGCCCGTCAGGAAGCGCAGAAGGTGATTCAGACCGCGCAGAAAACCGCCAAGGACAGCGCCCACCAGAAAATCAGCACCGCCCGCCAGGAAGCGCAGAACCGGGTCACCGCCCAGCTCAGCGATCTGAAAGCCTGGCATGAAGAGACCTACACCAAGCTGACGCACGAGCGCAGCAACCTGGTGCAGCTGATCATCGCCAAGGTGACCGGCAACGCCGTGCCCGTGCAGGACGCGCGCTAATTTATTCATCATAAAGCACAAGACCCCCCAACGCTAATGACCAGCCCACACGCCAACCCCACGCACCCCACTGAGCAAACCGCACAGGCCGTTCCGGTTGCCGCCGGCGCGCAGCCACTGCATACTGCGCAGAATGAGACCGGCGAACACACCGCCGCCGCCCACGAAGAAGCGCCCAAAAGCTTTATGATGCTGGCCAACGAGTGGAACCTGATCAGCTTTACCGTGGTGGTGCTGATCCTGATCTGGGCGATCCGCAAGGCGGGTATTGGCGCCGGCCTGCAGAAACAGCGCGCCGCCATTGTGAGCGATATTGAAACGATTGAAGCGGAACGCCAGAAAGCGCTGGATGAACTGAACGCGCTGAAACACCGCACCGCCCGTCTGAAAGACGAAGTGAAAAAGATTCTGGATGACGCCACCCAGGCGGCGCAGGGCCTTTCCTCCCAGATTATTGAGGATGCCGAAGGCCAGGCCGCCAAAGTGCTGGAAGGCGCCAAAAAACGCATTGAAATGGAAGAAAAGAGCGCCGTGGGCAATCTGCAGCGCCGTCTGCTGAATGACGCCCTGGATGAGGCGCGCGCCGAACTGGCGCAGGACCTGACCGCCAGCCAGCAGAAACAGTCCGTGGATGATTTTATCCAGTCTCTCAGCAAATAATTTGTTTCAGCACCAGGAACACCCCACCCTATGACCAACCTTGCCGACAACAAAGTGACCGCCCGCTACGCCAAGGCGATCTTTGATCTCGCGCTGGAAAACAACGCGCTGGATGCCGTGCATGAAGAGCTGGGCGCCGTCTCGCAGCTTTTTGAGAAAAGCCCCGCGCTGACTCAGTTTCTGGAGAATCCGGCCATTCCGGTTCAGGACAAACTGGCCCTGGTGAACACACAGGTTGCCGACAAACTGAAGACCGGTGTGGCGAACCTGATCCGGATTATGACGGAGAACAACCGTCTGCTTGCTTTTCCGGCGCTGGCGGCGCAGTTTGAGGCCCTGCTGAAACAGCACCGCCAGGTGGCCGTTGCCGACGTGCTGACTGCCGTTCCGTTGGATCAGGGCCTGAGCCAGCAGCTGCAGCAGGCGCTGAAAAAACGCTACGGATACACCGACGTGGAAATCGCCAACCGGGTGGACCCCGGCATCCTCGGTGGCGTGGTGATTCGCATGAACGACACCGTAATTGACGGCAGCTATATCGGCAAGCTGGAAAGCCTGCGCAAGGAACTCAGCCACGCCTGAGCGTGAACACAGTTTGAACCATCCCAACAGAAGGACCCGGACATTATGACCACACTGAAAGCCGAAGAAATCAGCACAGTGCTTAAGGAAAAGCTGGCCAGCTACGAAGCCGAAGCCAGCATCAGCCAGGTGGGCACCGTGCTTGAGGTGGGTGACGGCATTGCCCGCGCCTACGGTCTGCGCGGCGCACTGGCCGGTGAGCTGGTTGAATTCGCCGATGGCCACAACACCATGGGCATGGTCCTCAACCTGGAAGAGGACAACGTGGGTATCGTGATTATGGGCGACTACCTCCACATTCAGGAAGGTCAGCTCGTCAAATCCACCGGTCGGATCGCCTCCGTGCCGGTCGGCAACGCCCTGCTGGGCCGCATCGTTAACCCGCTGGGCCACCCCATTGACGGCAAGGGCCCCATCGACAGCAACCGCTTTCTGCCGGTGGATAAAAAGGCGCCCGGCATCATCGCCCGTAAGTCCGTGCACGAGCCCCTGCAAACCGGGATTACCGCCATTGACGCCATGACGCCCATCGGCCGCGGCCAGCGCGAGCTGATCATCGGCGACCGTCAGACCGGCAAGACCGCCATCGCGGTTGACACCATCCTCAACCAGAAGGGCAAGGACGTCATCTGTATTTACTGCGCCATCGGCCAGAAATCCAGTTCCGTGGCCCAGATCAGCAAGGTGCTGGAAGACCGCGGCGCCATGGACTACTCCATCATCGTGGCCGCCTCTGCCGCTGATTCCGCCCCGCTGCAGTATCTGGCGCCATTCGCCGCCGTCACCATGGCCGAAGGCTTTATGGAAGAAGGCAAACACGTGCTGGTGGTGTATGACGATTTAACGAAACAGGCCTGGGCCTACCGTGCGATGAGTCTGCTGCTCCGCCGCCCGCCGGGCCGTGAAGCCTACCCCGGCGACGTGTTCTACCTCCACTCCCGGTTGCTGGAACGGGCCGCCAAACTGAACGATTCTCTGGGCGCCGGCAGCATTACCGCCCTGCCGATTGTTGAAACCCAGGCCGGTGACGTATCCGCCTACATTCCCACCAACGTGATCTCGATCACCGATGGTCAGATCTTCCTGGAGAGCGACCTGTTTAACGCCGGGATCCGTCCGGCCATCAACGCGGGGATTTCGGTCTCCCGGGTGGGGGGCGCCGCCCAGACAAAAGCCATGAAAAGCGTCGCCGGAACGTTGCGACTGGCGCTGGCCCAGTACCGCGAACTGGAAGCGTTCGCCCAGTTCGCCAGCGATCTGGACAAAGCCACTCAGGAGCAACTGCTGCGCGGACAAAAGCTGATGGAAGTGCTGAAACAACCCCAGTACTCGCCGCTGTCGGTCGCCCAGCAGGTCACCATTCTGACCGCCGCCAACAAAGGCGTGCTGGATGACGTGGACAACAAGGCCATTGCCGCTTTTAAAGAAGAGTGGTTCGCCTACATGTCGGCCAACATCAAGGACATCGAAACGTCCCTGAACGCCGGCAACAAACCGGATGACGCCCAGGAAGCCGCCCTGATGGACGCCTTCGGCAAGTTCAAATCCACCGTTTTCACCGGCAGCAAAGCCTAAATAAGGATCCCTTCCGATGCCCAACCTCAAGGACATCCGCAACCGGATTAAAAGCGTTAAAAGCACCGAAAAAATCACGCAGGCCATGAAAATGGTGGCCGCGGCCAAGGTGAAGCGCGCCGAAAACCGGATGAAAGCGAGCCGCCCTTACGCGCTGGCCATCAGCGAGGTGATGACGAAGGTTTATAACGAGCTGAAAAACAGCAACCATGCCAAAGCCCTTTCGGGTTCCCGCTACGCCGAACTGCTGGCGCCGCGCCCGGTGAAGCGGGTGGGTCTGCTGGTCATCAGTTCGGACCGCGGATTGTGCGGCAGCTATAACGCCAACGTCATTAAACAGGCTTTCCGCCTGGAGAAATCCATTCTGGCGCAGGGCCTTACCCCCAAGTTTTACCTGGTGGGCAACAAGGCCATTCAGGCTTTCCGCCGTTACAGCGAGTCGCCTGTGCTGGGTGAGCTGGGCAACGTGACGGCGGCGCCGAGTATCCACGACGCCAACGCAATCGCCGAAGCCCTGACCCAGGCCTTTCTCAATGACGAGATTGACACCATGGAAGTGCTTTCCACCGATTTCATCTCGATGATTTCCTACAGGGTGCACATGACGTCGCTGGTGCCCGTGAAAGGGAAACTGCCCGAGCACGAGCCCCGCATTGATCCCAGTCAGGGCTATGTGCATGAACACATTGAAACCGACAAAAACACGGGTCTCCGTCCTGAACTCCTGCTGGAGCCGGATCCGGTGGCCACGCTGGATAAATTATTGCCGATGTACCTGGGCAGCCTGATTTACACGCTGATGCTGGAAGCCAGCGCCAGTGAGCTGGCTGCACGGATGTCTTCGATGTCCAACGCGACGAAAAACGCCAAGGAGATGATTGGCAAGCTGACCGTGGTTTATAACAAGGCGCGGCAGGCCAGCATCACCCAGGAGATTCTCGAAGTCGTCAGCGGCGCCCAGGCCCTGGGTTAAGAAGCACGTTCCACAGGGAGGGGTGCAGGGGAGGGAACGGCCCCTGCATAACAGGAGTGCGCGGGTCCTTTATGCTAGAATAGGCTGGCATTTTGAGCCTTTTACCCCACTTCGTTTCCTGCTAGAAAGACCCGCTGAGCATGCTGGAACTCCTCAAAAAAATCCTGCCGGACCCCAACACCCGCAAGGTCAACGCCAAACAACCCATTGTCGATCACATCAACCTGCTGGAAGCGGATCTCGAGAAGCTCAGCGACCATGAACTGAAAGCCAAAACGGCCGAGTTCAGACAGATTCTCAGCGAACGCGAGCGTTCGAAGGACCCCAAACAGGATCGCCGGCTGGAAAAAGAAGTACTGGATCTCCTGCTGCCTGAAGCCTTTGCCACAGTGCGTGAAGCCAGCAAACGGATACTTGGTATGCGGCACTTTGACGTGCAGCTGGTGGGCGGCATGATGCTGCATGACGGCGGCATTGCCGAAATGCGCACCGGCGAGGGAAAAACCCTGGTCGCCACGCTGCCGGCCTATCTCAATGCGCTCACCGGCAAGGGCGTGCATATTGTCACCGTCAACGATTACCTGGCCCAGCGCGACAGCGAGTGGATGGGACAGATTTTCCGGTTTCTCGGTCTGAGCGTGGGCCTGGTGCTCTCCCAGCAGCGCGGGCCCAACAGCTTCGCCAACAAAAAAGCCGCCTACGCCGCCGATATTACCTACGGCACCAACAACGAGTTTGGGTTTGATTACCTGCGCGACAACATGGCCGGCGCCAAAACCCAGCTGGTGCAGCGCCCGCCCAACTACGCCATTATTGATGAAGTGGACAGCATTCTGATTGACGAAGCCCGGACGCCGCTGATCATCAGCGGCCGTCTGGAACAGTCGGCCGATCTCTACCGCGCCATGGCGCGCGTGGCCCCCCTGCTGAAACCCGAAGAAGATTACACCGTCGATGAGAAAGCCCGCAACGTCATTCTGACGGAAGAAGGCATTGACCGCGCCCAGGAGATTCTGCAGGTTGAGGATCTCTTTGATATTCAGAACAATCTGGCCCACCACCTGCTGCAGGCGCTCAAGGCCAAGGAGCTTTTCAAGCGCGATATTGAGTACGTGGTGAACAACGGCGAAGTCGTCATTGTGGATGAATTCACCGGCCGCCTGATGGAGGGACGCCGCTGGAGCGACGGACTGCACCAGGCCGTGGAAGCCAAGGAAGGGCTCGCCATTCAGGATGAAACCCAGACGCTGGCCAGCATCACCTTCCAGAACCTGTTCCGGCTGTATCCCAAACTGAGCGGGATGACCGGTACGGCGCTGACCGAAGAAGCCGAATTCGGCAAAATCTATAACCTGGAAGTCACCGCCATACCCACCAACCGCAGCGACAGCCGGACCGACATTGCCGACACCATTTATAAGAACGAGAAGGTGAAATACTTCAAGGCTGTTGAGGAAATTGTCGAGTACCATCAGCTGGGCCGCCCGGTGCTGGTGGGCACCGTCTCCATTGAGAAATCCGAAGAGATTTCCCGGATTCTCTCCGTGCCGGTGGAGATGACCCAGCACCTGCGCGAGAAAGCCGCCCGGCTGGCCGCCAGCCTGGAAAGCGCCAAGGAGACGGAACTGCTGGGCAGGCTCGCACCGCTGCTGAAAAATCCGGAATCCTACAGGGCCGCTGATTTTGAAGCCATTGCTGAGAGTGTCTCCGGCAAGGGGGAGCTGGTGGAAATGCTGTACGGTCTGGCCAAAACCGCGGAAACCGTGGCGCTGATCCGCAAGGGCATTCCGCACCAGGTGCTGAACGCCAAACACCACGAACGCGAGGCTTACATTGTGGCCCAGGCCGGACGCCAGGCCGCCGTCACCATCGCCACCAACATGGCGGGCCGCGGCACGGACATTCTGCTGGGCGGTAACCCCGAGCTGATGGCCAAACAGGAGCTGCTGGAAAAAGGGCAGGACTGGCGCGCCGTGCCCGAAAGCGAGTTGGAAGTCCTGGTGTCTGAGAAACGCCGGATCACCGACCGCGAGAAAGAAGCCGTGGTTGAACTGGGCGGCCTGCACATTATTGGCACCGAGCGCCATGAAAGCCGCCGCATTGATAACCAGCTGCGCGGCCGCGCCGCCCGCCAGGGCGACCCGGGCTCCACGCACTTTTTCCTCTCGCTGGAAGACAGCCTGATGCGCAAATTTGGCGGCGACCGCATTGCCGGCATGATGGACATGCTGGGGGTGGATGAAACCATGCCGATTTCCGCCGGTATGGTCAGCAAAGCCATTGAGAGCGCCCAGCGCAAGGTGGAAGCCTACTACTTTGATATCCGCAAAAATATTCTCCAGTATGATGACGTGCTCACCGAGCAGCGTCAGCTGATTTACGGCCAGCGCAAAAAAGTGCTCAACGGCGAGAACCTGCGCGATTCCGTGATGCACATGGTCAGCCAGGTGCTGGAGCGCCTGGTGGTGGGGCACTTCCCTCCCGGCACCAGCCACGAGGACTGGGAACCCGAAGCCATTGAGTCGTTTATCAACGAGTTGCACGGCATTTCCCCGCTGCTGCAGAGCATCACGCCGGACAGCCTGTCCGGCAGAACCGCCGCCCAGGTGAAGGACATGGTGCTGGAAGCCGGTCAGCAGGCCTATCAGTCGGTTGAAGATCAGCTCAGCAGCGCCGCCGCCTCCCTGCAGGCCGAGCATGGCATCACCCTGGCCGGGCTGGAAGAGGAACTGGATGAGGAGCAGCGCGCCACCCTGGCTGAAATGAACGACGCCGAGCGCCGTGAATGGACCCATCCCCTGCGCCGCGTGGAACGCGACATTCTGCTGTCAGTCATCGACAACCGGTGGGTGGATTACCTGCACCAGCTGGATCATCTGCGCGAGGGGATTGGCCTGCGCGCTTACGGCCAGAAAGACCCGCTGCTGGAATACAAGAGCGAAGCCTTTGAAATGTTCCAGAACCTCACCTACCATATTCAGATGGAAACGGTGCTGATGCTCTTCCACACCAAAATTGAAATCCAGCTGCAGCACCAGGCTGAGGAAGGACCCGAAGAGGTCCACTCCACTCCCCTCACCCAGGCCCTGGACCAGATGACCAGCTAGCGCCCGGGGCCTGCCCAGGGTGTAACGTTTTGTAACCCGCCGTGGGTCTCACGTCAAGTCGGCCTGCGGCCTGCCGACACTCCGCACAGGAAGACTGACCGGAGGAACCGTGCCATGGGGGATTTTCTCGCCAATGTAAACCGCCAGATTGGCGAAAGTCTGCGCTATGCAGAACAGGTGAAACGCCAGCAGGCTGAAAAAGCAAACCAGCCGCAAAACCAGGCGGCTGATGTTCAGGATACCGGCGCCGGCGCCCTGAATAACGGGGCCCTGCAGTCCATGTTCAGCGGCATGAACGGCATGCAGATGATGATGATGTTCATGATGATGAACTTCTTCAGCCAGATGATGACGATGACGGCCCCACCACCCCCGCCGCCGCCGGCGCCGGGCAACGCCCTGGCGGCTTCCCTCTCTGCGGATCTGCTGAAGGCCATGTTTGCCCCCTCGCTGAATCAGCCGGCTGCCGTCAGCAATACGGCAGGCACAGCAACCAGCAGCACCGGAACCGACACTGAGGATGCGGTGGATGAGGCGAGCGAAACCACGGAAGAAACCACCCCGGACACCCCGCTAACAGGCGATGCGGCCGACATTCTGGCGGCGGCGCAGGCCGCCAACCTGGATTTAAGCGGCGCCACACCCGAGGAACTGGCCAGTGCGGACAAAGCCATTACCTGGCTGACCGGCCAGACGGAAAATGAGCCCTCCCCGGCGTTCTTCGCCAATATGCAGGACGCCTTCGCCAACGGCGACCTCGGTTTCTCAGAAATGGGCGTCATTCTCGCCATTATGTTACAGGGCGACATGGTGGATACCGACCTGAACCCCGATACGCCCGGCTGAGCGCGTTTGCAGATATGAATTAATGTAAATATGGCTCCTCTGCTCCCATTCCGGGGCAATTGCCTCCTGTATTCTGTTTTTATTAGTTTATAGAGCGATTTCTGTACTGACAACACCATTCAGGGCAATACTGGAGCAGCGATGAGCATTCAAGGATTATTTGGCGCAGGCAACCCGTTTCTGAACAACCCGGGCGTTATTAACGCCATGTCGGGTCTGAAGAACCTGGGTGCGCAGCCGACCATTATGACCAGTGATGAAGCCCTGATCACAGGCCAGTCGTCGCTCAATACAGCTCTGCTGGCAGCCCAGCAGGCACAAGCTTTTGGCGGCTCCGACACTTTTGTCGGCAGCGTTCTGGGTGATTTCGCCCAGGCGAATGCTGCGGTTGGATCCATTCTGGCCGATGTACCGGCCATTATCCAGTCGGCACAGATCAGTCGTGCGCTCAGCCCGCTGGGTTCTGTGTTTGGCGGTGGCCTTGGCGGCTTTGGCGCCATCGGTGGCGGCCTTGGTCTTGGCGCCCTGGGTGGCGCAGCCCCTGTCGGCCTGAGTGGCCTTGGCGGCGGTATCGGCGGCGGCATTGGCGGCCTGAGCGGCGGCGGCATCAGTTCCGTACTGGGCGGCGGCACCGGACCCCTGTCCCAGCTGACCAGCGGTATTGACCAGCTGATCGCCAGCGACCGGAACCGTCAGGCGATTCAGCAACTGAATCAGCAGTTTCAGCTGGCCGGGCTTCCCTTCCAGATTCCCACAGCCGGATTAAACACACCAGGCGCATTTGCAGCCGGTATTCCTTCACCCACGCTGAACGGCGCCGCACTCGGCGGGCTTGGCGGCGGGCTTGGCGCCTTACTGGGCGGCGGCCTTCTGGGTGGCGGCATCGGGATTCCGCAGGTGGCGCAGCCCGTTGGCGTACCACTGGCAGCCCCGGCAATAGGCACACCCGTTGCCGGTGGCATTGGCCTGGCCGGCGGTTTCTCCGCTGACCCCACCACGGCGGCGCTGCAACAGATGGGTGTCCAGGTGCTCGGCACGCTGGCAGCACTGGGACAGAGCGGCGCGCTGGCTTAACCGCCACCAAACCGGCTTTGATCAGACGGGCGCTGACCAGCGCCCCGTGGTTTGCTGCACACGGCGGATAATCACGTCTTCATCCAGGCGCGTGAAACGGCCGTTGCAAAAGACCGGCCCGCCGGCGACATACACGGCCTGAACCGCAGACGGCTGACTGCTGTAAACCAGGTTATTCAGGGCATTCTGCCGGGGCTGCATGGAAAGATCCTGCAGGCTGACAACGGTGAAGTCCGCCGCATGGCCTGCCGCAAGCACGCCCAGCGGCAGACCGAGCGCCCTGCCGCCATTGACCGTCGCCATGCTCAGCACATCGGCGGCCGTTATCACCGTGCCGTCGCAATGCGTGACTTTCTGCAGCAGGCTGGTCATGCGCATTTCCTCCACCACGGAGGCGCGGTTGTTGCTGCAGCCGCCATCGGTGCCCAGCGCAATGGTGATTCCCGCCTTCAGCATGGCGGCAATACGCGTAACCCCGTCGCCCAGAAACATATTGCTGGACGGGTTGTAAGAGAGCATGGCGCCGCCCGACGCCATCCGCTCAATGTCCTCGTCATCCAGCCACACACAGTGAATCGCCGTCAGCCGGGGATTCAGCACCTGCCGGGCTTCCAGCAGAGCAATCGGCGTGTGGCCATGCTCACGGAGCATCATCTCGCGCTCGTACTGACCTTCGGCCACATGCATATGAAAGACCGTATCGAGTTCTTCGGCCAGGGCAGCGCCCGCTTCAATCATGGGCAGACTGGCCCCGTGCAGGCTGTGCGGCGCCGGAATCACATGCACCATCGGATCGGGACGCCACTGTGCATGCAGGGCACGCGTATGGGTGACCGCCTGGGCCACGGTTTCCTGAAACCGTGCGGGTGCGCGCTGCCAGTCATACATCGTGCGGGCCATGGTGATGCGCATACCCAGATCCCGGGCTGCGCGGATTACCGCATTGGCGTTGGCGTTGGCCTGATCGTGGATATAAAAGAAATCGCAGACCGTGGTGACCCCGGTCTTCAGCATCTCGGCAAAAGCGAACAGCGCGCCGGTATAAATGTCCTCTTCGGTAAGAATGGCGGCATATCTGTAAAGCGCCTGATCGCGCCAGGTGAAGAAATCGCGGTCGTCGCAAAAGCCTTTCAGCAACGACTGAAAAGAGTGGGTGTGGCTGTTGACCAGGCCGGGAATCACCAGGGCATCGTCAAACCGTTTCAGTTCGGGCGTCTGCGGGCTGTCCGGCTCCCGCGCGCTGAGTGGGCCGCTCCGGGTGATGACGCCGTTTTCCACACGGAAATACCAGTGTTCCCGCGCCACGCCGTCCGCCAGAATCCGATCCGCCGTCACATCATAACGCATGGGCTTTGCCCCAGCGTTTCCACGCCAGATAGACCGGCCAGCCCAGCGCCGTGAGCACCAGACCCGCCATGCTGGTAAAAAACTTGGAGCTGGTAAATTGCGCCTGTGCGGGATTCAGCGCTCCCCAGCCATGGACAAACACATCGCCCAGCAGCAGGTAAACCGCAATGACGGTTGCGCCCAACATGTAGACCATGGGGAGAAGCCGATCCCGCCGACGGGTCATCGACATTTCTTCGGGCATGGCCGCGCCCAGTTTCAGCAGCCCGGCCATCGTCACGATGTAAAACATGAGCGTGGCGAACACAATGTAACTCAGCAGGGTGCCGTACGTGCCGCTGAATGCCAGTACAATGGCCCAGGCGCATTGCGCCCACATGGCGAAGTTGGGGGAATGGTACCGGGGATGCAGCGCGCCGAAAGCGCGGAACAGCAAACCATCGTGCGCCATGGCGTAAAACACGCGCGCCCCGGCCAGCAGCAGACCATTAAGGCAGCCAAAGGTGGAGATCAGGATCACCACCGCCATCACCATCACCCCCAGGCCCGGCAGCAGCGCATCGATCATAGCCGTGGCCACCCGGTCCTGAGGAGCGTTCTGAATAGCCGGCAGGCTGAGCACATTGAGATATGCCAGGTTGGCCACAGCATAGAGGGTTACCACCAGCACCGTACCGCCGATAAGCGCAATGGGCAGGTTGCGCCGGGGGTTTTTAATCTCCCCGCCGATAAAAGTCACATAGTTCCAGGCATCCGCCGAGAAGAGGGCGCCCACCGAAGCAAACACCACGAGGGTCAGCCAGTCGCCCGCCATGGCATCATGCGCCGGCAATGAAAACGACCAGTCCACGGCGCCAGGCTCCCACAGGCGATGGCCCATGGCGAACCCCAGTCCAATCACCCCCAGGAGGGCGATAATTTTCATGGCGGTGAAGATGTTCTGCAGCAGCGCGCCGTTGCGGATGCCGGTGCCGTTGTAGGCAGTCAGGCCAATCAGCACAGCCACGGCCAGCAACTTCTGGGTGGACAGCCCCAGGCCCATGTCCGCCTCAGAAATGGCAGGCCAGAGCACGCCGGCGTACTTGGCGAAAGCCACGGCCACGGCGGCCAGAAACCCTGTCTGAATCACCGTGAGCAGACACCAGCCAAACAGAAACGCGGGCAGTTCGCCAAACGCCTCTTTGAGAAAAACATACTGCCCCCCGGCGCGCGGCATGTGCACGGCCAGTTTGGCGTAGCTGGAGGCGCCCAGCACTGTGAGGATACCCGCCAGCACCCAGACCAGAATGACCAGCCCCCCCGTGCCGACGTGTCGGGCGATGTCGGGCGTGACGACAAAAATACCGCTGCCAATCATGGATCCGGTCACCACGGCCATGGCGGAAAACCAGCCCAGTGTTGGCTTTAACCCTGTTGTTTCATTATCACTCATCCACTGATGCCCTCACACCCGCTCTTCACAGGTCCTCTGTGTCTCACTCAACCCGGGAGGAACCGGAAGAGACCGGCTGCCGGAGATGTCTCACATGTTTCCACACATACAGCACGCCGAGAATAAAAACGATGCCCAGAATCACGGCATCAAACTTGTGCCATACCTTTTTGAAGGCCTCCAGATTCTCTCCGAAGACCACGCCGGCATAGACCAGCCCATAGCTCCACACCCAGGAACCGATAAACGTCAGCACGGTGAACACCCAGAACCGCGCGCGCAGAATACCGGCCGGCAGGGAAATAAAGGTTCTGACGACCGGCAGCATCCGGCACAGAAAATACGCCCAGTCGCCGTACTTGTTGGACCACTGTTCGGCGCTTTCCAGATCGTGCTCGCTCATCAGCAGCCACTTGCCATATTTGCGCAGAAACGGCCGCCCGCCGTAGTAGCCCAGGGCATAGGAGGGCAGAGAACCCAGAACGCAGCCGATGGCCCCGAAAAGGGCGCACAGATGAAAATTCAGTTTTCCCTGATGCACCAGCACACCGGCTGAAGTCAGAATCATTTCGCTGGGCAGGGGCACATTCGCCGATTCAATGGCCATCAGCAGCGCGATGCCCCAGTAGCCACCGGCTTCGATCACCGTGGTGATAAACTGCCACACCGCCTGAATAATGCCTTCACCCAGGTGGACCGCCCACTGGACCAATGCTTCCATCCTGAACAACGCTCCCGTCAAAAATGCTGATGACCGTATTGTCCGGGAAACCAGGGTTCAGGGCCAGATGTTTTTCAGCGGCGGGTTTTTAATCCGGGGCCTCTGCAGGCGGCGGCGTGAGCGTTCTGACCATCAGAATGGGGTGACCGGGGATGTGGGTGAGCGCCTGAAACGCCTGCTGCGCCTCTTCCTGTGGGACCGGGGGCTGCTGGTGCTCCCAGGGAATAAAGCCGTTGGCGTCAAACAGCGGCCGGTTAACGGGCAGCACACAGGCTGAAACCCCCGTATACCCCAATGTGCCGGCCTTGTTCAGGGCCTTCTGCAGCAGTGTTTCCCGCAGCGGGGAATGGGCATACATCGGGTCAATCTCTAGATTATTGAGCCAGGCATGGGGGGTCTCCGGCCGGCTGACGGCCCGATCGGCAAATTCAAACTGTTTAAGACAAACCGCCCCCACCAGCTGATCGTGTTCATTGCGGGCCAGCAACAGCGTACCCCGTGGGTTGTTGATGACACGCTCGGCATACACGCGGGCCAAACCACTCAGCACCGTGTCCTCGGATTCCAGCTCAATCTCCTCCAGCCCCATATTGCGCAGCAGCGTCTTCTGACTGGCATCCTGGAGGCGCTCCCTGAGCAGCGGGCGGATATCGCGCGTGACCGCCTTTTCGGCGGGTCTGGCGGCGTGCGCCAGAAAATTCAGCACCGCGGCGGTATCCTCGGGGCGGGCCTCTTCCAGCCGGCCGGAGATAATAGCCAGTGGTTCGTTTGTGGTCGCTTTGGCAGGCCCGCCAAAGCGCAGCATCAACCGATCAACGGGCGCAGGATGCTGTTTTTCCGCAGACAGACGGGGCACGGCATGTCCCCGCCCTGAGAAGGGCACGGGGGTATTCAGGGCCATCGGCCGTAAATAATTTGACGAAACAAACATGGTCTCGGGTGCTCCCGGATTACCCCAACAACACTATGTTAGTAATATCACCGGGCATCGGCAAGGGCTTGCAACAAAAATTAGTGTATTTTTTACAATATCCCGCTGCGCAGCAGCAGCCAAGCCAGTGCGCCGGAAAACAGGAAGGTGATGGGGATGGTAAGCACCCAGGCCCAGAGGATACTGCCCACCACGCCCCACTTCACAGCCGAGAGCCGTTTGGTGGCCGCCACGCCCATAATGGAGGTGGTAATGACGTGCGTGGTGCTGAGAGGAATACCATACTGGCTGGCCCCCATAATGATGCCAGCGGCGGCCGTTTCGGCGGCAAAGCCGTGAATGGGCTGAATCTTGCTCATTTTCTGGCCCATGGTGCGGATGATTTTCCAGCCGCCGGTCAGGGTGCCCAGGGCCATCATCACCCCGCAGGAAAGGATAACCCACAGCGGCACCTCAAAGTGACTGGAGGGATACATGGTAAACAGCGCCAGGGCAATAATCCCCATGGACTTCTGGGCATCGTTATGGCCGTGGCTGAGCGCCATGATGCCGGAGGAGACGATCTGCAGCTTTCCGAAAATCTGATTGATCCAGAACAGGTGCATTCGGTGGAAAATCCACAACAGAATGCCCATAATGAGAAAACCGATGGCAAAACCCGCCAGGGGTGAGGTGAACATCGGGATAATCACCATCTGCCAGAGATTCAGCCACTCGATATTGCGCCAGCCTGTACTGGTGGCGAAAAACGTGGCGCCCAGCAGGGAGCCGATAAGGGCGTGCGAGGAACTGGTGGGCAGGCCGAGGTACCAGGTGAGAATATTCCAGAGGATGGCCCCCAGCAGGGCGACCAGCACCATGGGCATGGTGATGGCCTCGGCGTGCACCAGCCCCTTGCCGATGGTGGCCGCCACCTCGGTGCCCATGAATGCGCCGGCGCCGTTGAGCACAGCGCCAAAAATAACCGCCGTCCGCGGGGTCATCACCCGGGTGGAAACCACGGTGGCAATGGCGTTTGCGGCATCATGAAAGCCGTTGATGTAATCAAACAGCAGGGCGAGAATCACAATGACGATCAGCAGCAGGAACCCGGTACCCGAATCCATCAACCGGCCTCCCCGGACAGCTTCGACATAGCAGGCATCCTAACTGTGCTTCAGAACAATCCGCATCGCCACGTTGGCGGCATCGCGGAAGAGATCGGTCACGCTTTCCAGCATCTCGTACAAATCCTTCCGGATCATCAGCTCGCGGGTATCCGCCACGCTGTAAAAACCGTCGGCAATGGCGCTGCCCAGGGCCTTGTCGCCCTGATCCTCCAGTTCATGCATCACCGCCACTTTGGCCTGCACGGCGCGCGTGTTCAGCTTGCCGGAAAGCGACTGCAGAATCTCGGTCATCATGGCCGCCTCACGCTCAATAATTACGGTAAAGCGGCTGAGATCGGCATTGTAATCGCGGATACCGTGGGTGAGCATCCGCTCCTTGATTTTCTCAATCTGCTTGGGCACGTGATACAGCAGGTAGGCGAAATCCTGCATGTCCTCACGATCAAACGGGGTGATCAGGGTGCGGCAGATGGCCTCGGTAATGGTGTTAAATTCGGCTTTGGCGTTCTGTTTGGCGTTCACCAGCTTGGCGGCGGCCGCCTGCACGGCTTCAGAGTCCTCACAACCCACGACAACAGCCAGGCCATTGGCGGAATCCAGCGCGCAGCGGCCCAGCGTTTCCAGATGCACGAAGAACGTTTCGTTTTTGGGGATCAGTTTCAGCATGGGTCGCCTCGGGTGAATGCCATACCTGATTTATACGCAAAGGGTTTGCCGGAAATCAAGTTGAATGACTTTTTGATGACTTTTCCGTTCAGCCCCGCACGGAAACCGGATCCAGAACACGGCGGATCAGAATATGCCCCAGGTAGAGAACCGGCGTGATTCCCACGGCGATCAGAAACTTCCAGACGTAATTGCTGCCGGCGATCTGAAGGATGGTGGTGACGGGCAGATCCCCGGTAAAGGCCACAAAGGTGACCACCAGCGAATCAAACACCTGGGAGATGACCGTGGAGCCTGTGGCCCGCAGCCAGATGAAGCGGCTGCCGGTGATTTGCTTGAAGATATGGAAGACGCGGATATCCAGAAGCTGACCGACCAGATAAGCGGCCAGCGAAGCCACAAACATGCCGGCGTAATTGGCGGAGATGGCCGAATACTGACTCTTCTGAATCAGGGTGACGGCATCCAGGGGCAGGTGATCGCCCGCCGTGAGGTACAGGTACACCATGATGGACATGCCGAAACCCACAAAAGTGACAAACCGCGCCCCTTTTTCGCCATAAAACTCGTTGACCAGATCGGTGAGGATAAACGTGACCGGAAACGGAATAATCCCGGCAGACAGCAGCGCTTTGTCCCCCACCAGCGGCAGTGCGAAGGGAAGCCGGAAAGAAAACAGCATGGAGCCGATCAGGTTGGCCAGAATCAGCGAGGTTACAAAGAAGGCGGCCATCCACACAAACACCTGCTGGCGGCGGCTCAGCGGCGCGTACGCTTCGGCGTCGTCTGGTACGGCTGGCGGGGCTTGGGTCATGCGTCACCGGTTGAAGATCGTGTGCCTTATGCTAGCATAAGGAGACAGCCTGCTCTGCGTGCGGGCGTCCATCCCCCCAGGAGAACCGCTTTGACCGTTATTTCCATGAAGGAACATGCCGCCCGCACGGCCGGAAAAATCAAGCGGATCGCCCTGACCGGCGGTATCGCCAGCGGCAAAAGCCTAATCCGGAAGTTTCTGAAAGAACTGGATATTCCCACCATTGACGCTGATGATGTGGTGCATGATCTTTACCACAACGATCCGGACCTGATTCAGCAGATACAGGCCCAGTTCGGTCCGGACTACATGACGGCCGAGGGCGCCATTGATCGCAAAAAACTGGGGATGGTGGTGTTTGAGAACGTGGATGAACGGCGCAAGCTCGAAGCCTTGGTTCACCCCAAAACCCGGGACCGTATTAACACCTTTTTTGAGGAGCAGCAGGCCCTGCAGAAGCCCATCGGGGTGGCCATTATTCCGCTGCTGTTTGAGTGCAGCCTGGAAAAAAATTATGACATTGTCTGGCTCGTGGAATCCACCGAAGAGCAGCAGCTGTACCGGCTGATGAACAACCGGGGACTGAGCCGTGAAGAAGCGCTGGCCCGTATGGAAAGCCAGATGCCGCTGGATGAGAAAAAGAAACGGCTGACCGCCCTGACCCAGTTTGACATTGTGGACAACACGGGTTCTGTTGAGGAAACCCAGCTGGAGATTCAGAAACTGATCGTCGGTTTCTGAACCCTACTTCAGACGAATCCAGGCCAGGCGGGGTTGTTTGGTGCCCACCTTACCCAGCTTGATGGTGACGGTATAGACCCCGCCGGTATCGGCTGCCGGGGAAACCGAATATTTTTTGACGAGGGCCTTGAACAGACCGCCCGCCTCCACGTAGGGATCCACATTGGTCTGGGCGACCCCGTTGATGAGCACCGTCATTTCACGCACACCGGCTGTGGCCGTGGCGTCCTCCTCAATAAAGCCCAGCTCCAGCAGGTAGTTCTGATCCTGACTGGCCGGAATTTTATAAATCAGCTGGTTGCCCGTGCCCACTTTGCCCTCGTGGCCATGCCGCCAGATGTACCCTTCATTGCTGCCGCTGTCGTTGGCGCCGGTAATGGTCGCCGCTTCCACGGTGGTAATGTCCCAGTTGGCCGGCGCAGCACCCATGGTGGCGTTATCCAGACCGCCGGAATAGCTGCCGGTGGCTAGGTTGGCGTTATCGGTATCGGCCATCTTCACCCAGCCAACGCCGCTGGCGTCCCGGTAATACGTCAGAGAATCCGTGGAGGCCTGCAGGTTGTAGTTCAGGTTCTGGCGCTTCTCCCGGCGGAACTTACGGTAGGGGGTGGTATCCGTGCTGTTGCGGAAGAAGTAGACGTTAATTTCCTTGAGATCCGGGGTGGCGGCCGCTGAGGTAATGGTGCGCGTGTAGTACACCACCTGCCCGTTGGATAAGGTCAAACTGGTTTTGGTGGTTTTGTTCACCGTTGCGCTAGTTTCCAGATCCAGATCATCGACATTGATCTCGGTCAGCAGCAGTTCGGCGTAGCTCGCCTCAACATCGCGCTTGAGGGTGTTGCCCACCGACAGGCTGGTGGATTGCGAGGCCATGTAGAGGCCGACCACAGCCGTTGAGAACAGGGTGAGGGCCAGCAGCACCTCCACAATGGAAACGCCGGTCTGGCGGCCAGACTGTGGGGTTCTAATCATAGAAGGAGTTTCCGTAGGCTTCCGTACAGCTGCGTTCGGTGCAGAGCTTGGCGGCGGTTTTCACCTGGCAGGTCGTGTCATCGATGTTCAGCAGAACGCGGTCGCCGGTGGCGGCAATGCTGTTGGGGGTATCCGTACCGTTCATATCCAGCAGCACCCAGGTGCCGTCAGTTACGCCGCTCATAATGGCGGTGGGGGTGTTGGGTATCTGGTTGGAGGGATCGGGAACGGTCGCCTCATAAGGCTTCAGGTAGAGGAGCATGTCCTGCGGGTAGTTCAGCACGGTCGGGGCGGTCGTCAGCGTGGGGGTGGTGCTTTCCCAGCCCGGCAGAAACGTGGTCCATCCGTCGGCAAAGGCCGCCGTCGGGTTGCCACTGCCGTCCACGGTCTGGGCGGCAATGGGGCCGGCCCCGTAGCGGTATTTCACCACCTCGCAGGCGGCAGCCAGGTGATGGACAAAATCGCCGGCCATCCGCTTGTACTGTTTGGTATCCCTGGCCTGCAACCCGGAGACCATCTTCAGGCTCAGCACCAGAATCAGGGCGGAAAGGGCCATGGTGATGAGCAGTTCAGCCAGCGTAAAGCCGGCCGCCGCGCTTTCACTGGCGCGGGCCGGCAGGGTCGGCGGGTCTTCTGGCGGGTGGCTGGCGGGAAAAAACACGGTGACGGGCTCTCAGAATGAGGGAAATACCGGAAAAATAGGACCATTGCTGTCCATCTCCTGTTATCGACGGGATTCCGGCAGCCTTGAAAAACCGGGTTAACCGCCACACCCCGGCCAATAACCGCTCCCAAAAAAAAAGACCGCATTCCCTGCGGCAAACGAATGGTTAGGAAGAATAGGAAGATTTTGAAGGAAGCTGATGGGTACCGGAAAATTCCGATATCCAAAAGATATATACCCGGTTTGACCTTTCACAAACCGTCGGATAACTTTTCGTTACACTTGTAATTGTTTCACTTCTGTTACAGCATGGACCGCTCATGCGCACAATCCGGGGTTGAGCACCCTTAAAGGGGTACAGTCCAGGCCCAGCGCCTTTCCCGTAACCTCTAGCAAGATTGGACCTCTCCTACTATGACCAGCATTCCACCCACCTTCGGCCTCCTCGGTGGCCGCAAGCAGCGTAAACTGGAAATCACGGAAATCACAAAAGAGATCAAAAAAACCTCAGGTCCCTATGAAGGCGTTGCCATGTCACACGAGGTACTTAAAGCCGCAGAGGATCACCGCAAAGCAGTTGAACAGGCCAAGCTGCAACTGAAAGAAGATAAAAAAATGCGGCGAAAGCTCCGTCGGCATCCCATTCAGTCAAATCGTGCCGGCGTCGTCAAAGCAGAAAAGCACAGGGTATCAAGACGCATCCAAAGCGGAAAAAAGCAGGTTTTGCTTGCAGAGGTTCGCGGTGTCACATTTCAACACGATGAAAAACTTGCGAAAAAGCGCATCATTGAACTATTGAATCCTGACGGTGAACCGGATTTCAACGTGAATCAGGGCGCCACCCAATGGCTCGAAACCACGAAAGTCACTATTGAGAACAAGAACCGTCAGTTGACTGAGCTTGAAAAGGCTCAGCGACGCGCCAACATTGGAACCGCCGGTGGCGCCGTTGCCCTTGCGACCATTGCCACCAAAGTGGTCCCCGGCGCCGATTCCCTGGCCGGGCGGCTGAAAAAGGCCGTGGGCGGCGTGGTGGGCAAACTCACCAGCCCCTTCCGCCGCAAGGCCCCGGAGATCACCGTGGACATTCCGGCGGCAGGCAGCAAAACCCTCGCCGAGGCCTGAACCCGGACACCGGGCCGGTAAGGCCCTTGGTTCCAACCGCTTTTATGGTAAAACGGATGAGTTGCGTCCCAACGCCTCATCCGTTTTTTTTCGTAAGGACCCCCACCCGCCATGACCACCGCCGCCTCCGGTATCGACGTGAAAGCCCTCTACTCCGACTACTGCAAGAACATGGAAACCTACATCATGTTCCGCATTGCCCAGCGCGTGACGGAACTGACCCCGGCGCTGACGGAGAAAGGCCTGCCGCCGATTAAGATGAGCATCGGCGCGCCGACCATGGACCCGCCCAAGGCGCTGCTGGACTACTTTAAAAAGGTGCTGGACGAACCCGGCATTCACACCTACAGCGTGCCCAAGGGGGAGAAATACTTCCGCGACGCCGTGGCCCAGCGCATGCAAAGCCGCTTTGGCGTGACGATTGACCCGAACACCGAGGTCTGCTCGCTGCTGGGCTCCAAAGAGGGCCTGGCCAACATGTTCCGGGCGCTGATTACCCCACGGATGGACCACAAGGAGCGCGATATTCTCCTGGTGCCGGACCCGGGCTATGCCTCTTACAAAGACGCCATTGAGGTGGCCGGCGGCCATGCCTACAGCACGCCGCTGACGCTGGAAAACAACTACATGCCGGACATGGTGGCCATTGAGAAACAGCTGGTGGCCGACGGTTTTGACCCCAAAAAGGTGAAAGCCCTGATTGTGAACTACCCCAGCAACCCCATTGGCGCGCCCTGCACTTTTGAGTACTACGAGCAGCTGGTGGCGTTCTGCCGCGCGCGGGGCATACTGCTGATTAGTGACAACGCCTACAGCGAGATGGTGTTTGCCGGTGAAGAAAAGCCGCACAGCGTGCTGGAAGTGCCCGGCGCCAAGGACGTGGCGATTGAATTCCACTCGCTCAGCAAGCCGTACGCCATGACCGGCTGGCGCGTGGGCTTCGCCGTGGGTCATGCGGATGCCGTCGGCATTCTCGCCAAGATGAAAGGCACGCAGGACAGCGGGATTTTCAAGCCCATTCAGAAAGCAGCCGCCTTTGCGCTGACCAGCCCCGAGTGCGAACAATACATTGCCGATGTGCTGAAAATCTATGAAGCCAACCAGAAGCTGATGCTCGCAGGCTTCCGCGAGCTGGGCTGGCCGATTGACGAGCTGAACCCGCCCAAAGCCACGTTTTACTTCTGGCTGCCCATTCCGCCCCGCTACACCTCCTCGGTTCAGTTCTCCAATGAGATGCTGGAAGAAGCGGGCATTGTGATTGTGCCGGGCGTCGCCTTTGGCGCGCGCGGCGAAGGCCACTTCCGCATGTCGCTGGTGAACCCGGAGAACGAGCTGAAGGAAGTGATTGCGCGGATGAAGCAGTTTGGGTTTACGTACTAACCCCACAATGTGAAGGGAAACGCATCATGATCACATTCAACACCACCACGCCCCCCACCACCTTTGGGATTGGCCGTGGCCCCAAAGCGAAAAGATTAAAAGGAGCGCCAACCAATGCCCTGGATGCAGGGGCTTGGCTCACTAGCCTAGAGGTGGAAGCTGCGAAAAACCCTGATAGTAAAATTGCGCAAACAGCCTTAAAACGGGGACAACAACACGCATTATGGGTGGCTAAAGAACTCGAGAAATAGAATTTAGACGGCATGTCTTAATTGACAGGCCGGTAGCCTGCTGGATTCCCGCCTGCGCGGGAATAACGGGGGTTAACGCGCTGTGGCGCTTCCCTTGCCCGCTGCCGGCAATTTCAGTCTTGATTCCGATCTGATCTCCTGATACAAGTGGGTATCGGCTTTCAGCGGGTTTTTTCGCCGCAGTCAGTAAGCCCTACAGGAGATATATTATGAATTTGATCACCGCAACTGAACCGTCTTTTGGTATTTTTAACAAAGCGCGCCAGATACGAGCTCTAGACAAAGCGACGAAAAAAAAACTGGCTGAAATCGAGGCTGATCCCAATCTGAGTGATGCAGAAAAGGCCATTCAAGATTCCTTCTACCGAGCAGCTAACTCTTTAGGGCGAGCTGATATTCAGAACAAAACATAAACGCACAGATCACAACACCCCACGGCGGGCATTACGCCACCACTTTCACCGCTTCCACGGAAACATCCTCAGGCAGCGGCTTGCCATCTTCAATCAGGCAGGCAATATAGCCGGAAATGGCGTCCTGCGCCATTGCCAGCGCTTCCTCTTTGGTGTCCCCTTCGGTTACGCAGCCCGGCAACGCCGGCACGGTCACGGTAAACCCGCCCTCCGGCTGCGCTTCAAGAATCACGGTATACTGGTAGTGCTGCATAGCGCCATCATCCCATATTTTTCAGCGGGCCACAAGCCGGGCGCCTCACAACACCCCGCGGCGGGCCTGGTCGCGCTCAATAGATTTAAACAGCGCCGTGAAGTTCCCCTCGCCAAACGCGCCGTAATTCTTCCGCTGAATCATCTCAAAGAAGATGGGCCCCAGCAGGTTTTTTGTGAAAATCTGGAGCAGGTAGCCTTCGGCGTTGCCGTCCACCAGCACCTCATGCCGGCGGATGTGGTCGCGGTCCTCGGTGACCTGGGGCACGCGCTGAAACGCCTCGTCGTAATACTCCGGACCAATGTCCAGCGTGGGAATGCGGCCATTCAGCCGGTCGAGTGAGGCGAGGAGATCGCGCGTGGCGAATGCAATGTGCTGCACACCCGCGCCGCGGTATTCGCGCAGGTACTCCTCAATCTGCGAGCGGGACTCGTTGCCCTCGTTGACCGGAATGGAGAACGTACCGCAGGGCGATTGCAGGGCAAAGGAGGTCAGCCCGGTCTTCTCCCCCTTGATATCGAAGTAGTTGACCTCGCGGAAACCAAAGACGGTCTTGTAGAAATCAGCCCAGTAGCCCATGGTGCCCTTGTACACGTTGTTCGTCAGGTGATCAATCACCAGAAAGCCGTTATCATCCACCATGTCTGGCGCCGGCAGGTCCTCAAACCCCCAGGCGGCCAGCACGGCCTCAACGGGTTGATCCAGCAAATACAGCGCGCTGCCGCCGATGCCTTCCAGCGTCGGGCTGTTCCAGCCGGTGGCGCCCATCTTACCGGGCTCAAAGGCATGGGCGCCCCGTTTCAGGGCGTTTTCAAACGCCATGGCCGCGTCATCAAACCACCAGGCCATGCCGCACACACTGCTGCCGTGCTGTTCGGCAAAAGCGCGGGCAAACCCGCTGTCCGCCTCGTGAATCAGCAGGTGAATGTCGTTCTGGCGGTAGTAGTGCACCGGGCGATCCCGGTGGCGCTTAAGGCGGGAGAAACCAAAGTCCAGAAACAGGCGGTGCAGGCGGTCAAATTCCTGGGTGGTCAGTTCCGTCAGGGCAATGCCCCGCAATCCCAGCGGGTTTTCCGCAGGCGGCAGAGACGGGGAGGCAGAAAAATCATGCGGGCTCATACCTTCATTCTCGGCGTTGAGGCCACCCTTGTAAAGGGCAGGCCGGAGGAAACCATCCGGGGGGGGGCATCTCCTGAGTCTGCAGGGAATTTCCGGCCAAAAAACGGTCAAACTCCTCCATGGGGTGGAGTTTAAGGGGGGCATGCCGGCAGAAGTTCGATCCCATGGATGAGGAAAAGGCCCGTCAAGTTCTATAAAGTGAGTACAGGCAGCCTGTGACGGGCGCCACATGGTCATCAGGAACGGCCCGGCAAGGGCTCCCAGTGCGAGGCAAGGATGGATATTATTAACGGCCTGACATCCGACCTGACCGGCAGCGTCGTCCAGAAATCGCTGGACGGGCTTTCCATGCGCCACAAAGCCATTGCCAGCAACCTGGCCAACGTGGAAACCCCCAATTACCGCCGCAAGGAGGTTCGCTTTGAGGCAGCGCTGTCCGACGCGATTGACCGCAGCCGCGGCAGCAACCTGCCCGTGGCGGACAACAGCCACCCCCTGGCGATGAAAGCCAGCGCGCCCGGCCACTTTGCCCTGGAGGGTTCGGCCTCGGTCAGCGATGTGACCCCCGGCATTGAAGATGTGGACGCCGGCGCCTTCACCAACGACGGCAACACGGTGGACCTGGAAAGCGAAGCCGTGAAACTGGCCGAAAACACAGAGCGTTACATGGCCCTCAGCAACCTGGAGAACCGCCGTCTGCGGACCATGCACGCCGTCATTCAGTCCAGCGGCTAAGCCAGACAGGATTTTTGAGCAATGAACATCTTTGACATCACCGCCTCCGCCCTGACCGCACAACGCCTGCGGATGGATACGATCTCGGGCAACCTGGCCAACGTCAACACCACGCGCAACGCCGACGGCACGCCGGGCACCTATGTCCGCAAGAATGTGGTGTTTTCCCCCATTTATGAGAACGCCCTGAGCAACCTGCTGCCCCACCGCGCGGACAATGCCTCGG
The DNA here is from genome assembly GCA_050247195.1 of Candidatus Melainabacteria bacterium. Lineage (GTDB taxonomy): Bacteria > Cyanobacteriota > Vampirovibrionia > Vampirovibrionales > Vampirovibrionaceae > JBFWUP01. The sequence continues at coordinate 118,930 of JBFWUP010000005.1, forward strand.
GCCTGTCCATGGCTCCGAGTCCCTCGGGCATCAGCATGGGCCCCAACGGGCGGCCGCTCATCACTACCGGCATTACCAACGAGCAGCCCGGCGCCGGCGTGCAGGCCGTGCGCATCACCAACGGCAACCCGGATGACATGAAGGCCTACCACATCCCGAACCATCCCGATGCCGATGAGAACGGCATGGTGATGCTGCCCAAGGACATGCGGATGGTTTATGACCCGGCCCATCCCGACGCCATTAAAGACGGCGAGCTGCGCGGGTATGTCATTTTTCCCAATATCAACCCCATTACGGAGATGGTGGACATGATGACCGCCACGCGGGCCTACGAGGCCAACGTGACGGCGCTGCAGTCCGCCAAGCAGATGAACCAGGCCGCACTGGAAATCTAGAGCACCAATCAGGGATAGAGAACCATGGACATTCAAGGCACAACCAGTTCGCTGCTCAGCAGCATGAGCCAGAGCGTCGGCAACGCCCAGGTAACCGGCAGCATCCGCCATGCGGTGCAGCTGGATGGCAGTGAGGGCACCGGGCAGGCCAACCAGACCGGCAGTGTACTGAACACCTTTGGCGACATGCTGAAAACCCAGATGAACCAGATCAACCAGCTGCAGGCCAACGCGGACTCGGCGGTGGAGACCTATGCCGTTGGCGGTGACATTGAACTGCACAACGTCATTCTCGCGGTGGAAAAAGCGGACATGGCCCTGCAACTGGCCACCCAGATCCGCAACAAGATGGTCTCGGCCTACCAGGAGATCAGCCGCATGTCGGTATAACCGGTATTTCCGTGGATTCAACCCAAGCTTAACGAGGACCCGAACACCCCATGAGCGAACGCTTTCAAGGCATTCTGAAAAATTTTCAGTCCCGATGGGACATGCTGAACTTCAATCAGAAGATTGTGGTTGGCACGCTCATTCTGGCCCTGCTGTTCTCCACCGGGTTTTTCTTTCAGCAGGCCAATGATGATTACACCGTCCTGTATTCCAACCTGAGCCTGCCGGATGCCGCCGCCATCGCCGCCAAACTGAAAGAGCAGCGCTCCCAGTTCCGTCTGGCCGACAACGGCACCACCATTCTGGTGCCCACCAAGCAGAAAAACAACCTGGTGCTGGACACCGCCAACGAGCTGACCAGTGATCAGCCCATCAACCTGGACAAAATTCCGCCGGTGGTGCAGGGCGATGTGCAGCGTGAGTGGATTAAGAAGATGAACACGCAGTCCATCTCGCTGATTCTCAAATCCATCCGGGGCATCAAAAACGCCCAGGTCATCATCTCTCAGCCGGAACACAACGTGTTTATTGAAGAGCAGGACCCGGTGAAGGCCTCTGTGATGCTGACCGTGGAGCCGGGCTTCCGCCTGCACGATGAGCAGGTGAAGGTGATTAAAAACCTGGTGGCCCATGCCGTGCCGGGCCTGATGCCGGTGAACGTGGCCATTGCCGATAACTCCGGAAACGTGCTGGAAGGCGCCGGCGCTGTGGGTCCCAACGGCCAGACGGATGCCGATCTGCGCCAGAAAAGCTATGAGGACAAAGTCTCCAAGAAAGTGCTGGGCATCCTCACCCCCGTGGTGGGCAAGGGCAATGCCGTCGTTTCGGTCAGCGCCATCCTGAACTTTGACCAGGCCGAATCGCAGATTCACCGGGTCATTCCGGCCGGGGGCTCCTCTGAAGCGCCCACCGGCGTGGCGGTGAGCGCACAGACTGAAACCGAGGAATACGCCGGCGGCGTGAAGCCCGAAGGCGGCGCTGTGGGGATGGAGAGCAATATTCCCGAACCCGGCCCGGTGAGTTACCCCGGGAACGACACAACCGGCGGCAAGAAAAACGACAAATACACCCGGACCAAGTCCACCACCAACTTCAGCAATTCCGAGGAAAGCAAGAAGGTGGTTTACGCCCCCGGCACCGTGGAGCGACTGACCGTGGCTGTGGTGCTGAACAAAGTCCTCACCGCCAAAGACACCGAGGAAATCCGCGAGCTGGTGGAAAACGCCGCCGGTATCGATCCCTCCCGGGGAGACTCCATTGACATCAAAGGCTTCCAGTTCTCCGCCATACCCAAGGACAAAGAGGAAGAGCTGAACGCCGCCGCCAAGCTGGCCGAGGAGCACGCGCTCTACCTGCAGATCGGCTCCATTGTGGCCGTGCTCATCCTGGGAATTACCGCGCTGATTGTGTTCTACCTGCTGTTTAAAAAGCCGGCCGACGGCGAACTGATGGAAGAAGCGCCGGAGTATGGCTTCCTGCAGGAAACGGACCAGCTGATTGAGGACACGCCGATTCCGATGATCGAGGCGCGGCTGGATCCGGAGATCGAACATATGCGTGAATCCATTAACAACATGATTGAAGAAGACGCCAGCGAAGCGGCGCGCGTCCTCGTCACCTATATGAAAGAAATGTAACGGGAATCCCGAGGACCTATGAGCACGGAACTCTCCATACGCAATATGAACAACGCGCAGAAAGTGGCTGCGCTGTTGATTGCGCTCGGCCCCAAAGCGGCTTCGCAGATCATGAAAAACATCGAGGACGAGAGCGAAGTCGAACATATCGCTCTTGAAATCGCCTCGCTTCAGAAAATCAACCCGGACACGCTGAACGAGATCCTCGCCGAGTTCTACACGCTCTTTCAGGCCAGCGGCTACCTGGCCACCGGTGGTGTCAGTTACGCCCGCCAGCTGCTGGAGCAGGCCTATGGCAACGAGCAGGCGGATAAGATTCTGGAACGCCTGGTGGCGACGCTGCAGACCAACCCGTTTGATTTCTTCAACAATGCGGATGCCAACCAGCTGGCCAGTTCCTTTCAGAACGAAAACCCGCAGCTGGTCTCCCTGGTGCTGGCTTACCTCAAGCCGGAACGCGCCGCGGCCGTTCTGAGTGACCTTTCCCCGGAAATGCAGACCGAGGTGGCGAGCCGGATCGCCGAGATGGACCGCACCAACCCGGAGGTGCTGCGCGAAGTGGAGCGGATTATGGAGAACAAGTTCTCCTCCGTGGTGACGGCTGACTTCAGTTCCGCCGGGGGCGTGGAAGCGCTGGCCGAAATTCTCAACCACAGCGACCGGACCACGGAAAAATCCATTCTGGATACGCTGGAGATGAAGGACCCCGAGGTGGCCGAACAGGTCCGCGAGCTGATGTTCGTGTTCGAAGACATTATTCACCTGGACGATCGTTCCATTCAGCGCGTGCTGCGCGAGGTGGACACCAAGGATCTGGCGATGTCCCTCAAGGGCGCCAACGACGATGTGCGCGACAAGATTCTGCGCAACATGTCCGAACGGGCTGCCGCCATGCTTTCCGACGACATGGAGTTTATGGGCCCGGTCCGCGCCAAGGATGTTTCCGAAAAGCAGACTTACATTGTCAGCATAATCCGCGCTCTGGAAAGCACCGGCGAGATTGTGGTTTCGCGCGGTACTTCCGAGGATGATTTCATTGAGTAACCGTCCCTTCCGTTTCGAACCCGGGACCAGCCCCGGACGCATCAAGCGGATGAGCCATCTGGATCATCGCCTGGTTGAGCTGGGCGAAACCATTGAGATTAAAGGCGATGCGCAGCGGCGCGATCAGGTGATGACCAGCCTGCAGCAGATTGTGGAAACCCGCCTTGAGGAAGCCGAACAGGAAGCCCTGCAGATCCGTGAGCAGCGCCTTGCCGCTATCTCGGCGGAAGCGGAGCAGATGATGGAAAACGCCCGGGCGGAAGCCGCAGCCATTGTAGCCGGGGCCGAGGCCACACGGGAAAGCATCCGCAGCGAGGCTGAAGAAGCGGGTCGGGTTTCCGGGCACGCCATTGCCCTGGCGCAGGTGCGCGATGAAACCCGCGATCTAATACTTTCTGCACAGACGCTTTTAAATAGCGCCTACGCCGCAGAGGCCGAAGCGCTGAATCAGTTCACCCACAACGCCGTGATGCTGATGCAGGTGGTTCTCCGCCGTATCCTGGGCGACGCCTTCGCCGCCGACCCGAAGCTGCTGGCTGAGCTGCTGGGGCAGGCAGTGCGCCAGCTGAATCTGACGGGACAAATCCGCGTGGTGGTCAGCCAGAACACCCTGCAACGCATTCAGCAGTTTGATGAACAAACCCGCCTGGCCATAGAAGCCGTGGGACGCATTGACTGGGTGCCGGACGCCCTGCTGGCCGATGACGCCTTTTACGTGCTGGGCGAGGAAAAACAGTTTGATATCAGCCCGCGTGTACAGGTGGAAAACCTGATGGCTCACCTGGCGGATGAACTGCCGCTGGAGACGCCGGAACCCTCGACCGCGCCCACGTGGGAAACCCCCGAGACACCATCGCCCGAAGCAACCCCGGTGACTGATGATGACCCGGACGCTTGATCAGGCCCTGCACCGGCTGGAAACCCAGACGGGCATCCGGGAAACCGGCGTGGTGGATCAGGTCATTGGTCTGACCATTGAATCCAAAGGGCCCACGGCCCGCCTGGGCGATTTGTGCCTGATTGAGACCATGGAGCCGGCCACGCCGCCACAACCGGCCGAGGTGGTGGGCTTTCGCGACGGCAAACTGCTGCTGATGCCCCTGGATAAAATGGCGGCGCTTTCTCCGGGCTGCCGCGTCATCAATACGGGCCACCCCTTTCGGATTGGCGTGAACGATGCCCTGATCGGGCGGGTGCTCGATGGCCTGGGCAATCCGATGGATGATCGGTTCACCATCGGTCATACCGAGCACCATCCGGTCACTGCCGACCCCCCGCACCCGCTGCGCCGCAAGGAAATAGACACCCCACTGGCGCTGGGCGTCAAATCGCTGGACGGCTTTGTGACCCTGGGACGCGGACAACGCATAGGCATCTTCTCGGGCTCAGGGGTTGGTAAAAGCACCACGCTGGGTATGATCGCCCGCAACACGGAAGCCGACATCAGCGTCATCGCCCTGATTGGGGAACGGGGCCGGGAGGTCCAGGATTTTATTGAGAATGTGCTGGGCCCGGAAGGCATCCGGCGCGCCGTGGTGGTGGTGGCCACCTCGGAGGAACCGGCGCTGATGAAAATCAAGGCTGCGCTGGTGGCCACCACCATCGCCGAGTACTTCCGGGATCAGGGCAAAAACGTGATTCTGATGATGGACTCGCTCACCCGGGTGGCCATGGCGCTGCGCGAAGTGGGGCTGGCCGTGGGTGAGCCGCCCGCCACACGGGGGTATACGCCCAGCGTATTTTCATTTATCCCACGGCTTGTCGAAAGAGCCGGCACGGCCGAAGAAGGCGCCATTACGGGCATTTATACCGTCCTGGTGGAAGGCGATGATTTCAACGAACCGGTGTCGGATATGGTCCGCGGGCTTCTGGACGGACACATCATCCTCAGCCGGGCGCTGGCGGAGCACAACCATTTTCCGGCTGTGGACGTGCTGGGTTCAATCAGTCGCCTGATGATACAGATTGCCGATCCGGCGCACCGCGCGGCCGCCGGAAAAATCCGGGATCTGATGGCCGTCTACAACAAGTCGGAAGATCTGATCAACATCGGCGCTTATGCGCCGGGCAACAACCCCAAACTGGATCTCGCCGTTGCGCTGAAACCCGAGATTGACACGCTGCTTCAGCAGGCCGTCGATGAGTCGGTCCAGCTGGAGGAAACAGTGCGAAAGATTCAGTGGCTGGCCGATAAAATCGGCTAGGCGAGGGTTTAATGACAATTCTTAACACGGTAAAATACAGTCCAGAGTGTGTTTTAGCCGGTTGTCGCCGTGATATAGACAGATGGGCAATGGCCTGCGGTCGCGCGCAGGGTATAATACCTTCATGCTCAGGCCCCGTTAGACATCACTGAGCCCCGAGGACGGTAAGTATCACTGCATTTAAGGTCTGCCATCGGCAGCCATCCGGCAACGGCCGCGTATCAGTGAAAAACCGGACACGCTGACACCAGCACCAAACCGCCAGGCCACACGCCCGGTCCGTTGACTGTGAGGATAACACTATGAAGATCGCTCAGATTGCCCCGCTCTGGGAAACCGTGCCCCCCACCACCTACGGCGGCACGGAACGCGTGGTTTACCTGTTATGCCGTGAGCTGACCAGCCTGGGGCACGAGGTCACACTGTACGCCTGCGGCGGCAGCGACGTGGAAAACATGCGCGATGTCGATATCCGCGTGATGTCTCCGGCGCCGCTGCGGGAAATGGGCCTCACCTTTGGCGATCCGCTGGCCACTCAGTATGAATCCGAAATGATTGCCCGGGTGATGCGCGATGCCGGAGAGTTCGACATCATCCATAATCACCTGGGTTTCTCGATGTTTCCGTTTGCAGCATTCCTTGGCAGGCCCATGGTATCCACCATGCACAACGGCTTTCAGCCGGAAAATCTCTGGGATCAGATTTCAGATGCCCACCCCGGCCTGCCGCTGATTTCAATCAGCAATGCCCAGCGCCGTGGCCGGCCCGAACTGAATTATGCCGGCACCATTTACCATGGCCTGGCCCTGGAGGCTTACGAGCCCTCGTTTAACACGGATAATGGCTATCTGGCGTTCCTGGGTCGTTTCTCCCCCGAGAAAGGCCCTCACCATGCCATTGCCATGGCCAGAGCCACCGGTATGAAGCTGAAGATGGCCGGCAAAATTAACGACTGGGAAGAAGATTTCTTCCGGTCCGCCATTGCGCCCCACCTGGACGGCGAGCAGATCACGTTTATCGGTGAGCTGGATTTCAACCAGAAACTGGCCTTTCTGCGCGATGCCCGCGCCACCCTCTGCCCGATTGAATGGGAAGAACCCTTCGGGCTGGTGATGGCCGAGTCCATGGCGTGCGGCACACCGGTTCTCGCCCTGCGCCGGGGTTCTGTCCCCGAGCTGGTGGAACCCGGGGTGAGCGGCTACACGGCTGACACCGTTGAAGAACTGACTGAGGCGCTGACCAGACTGGATACGCTCGATCGCAGAGCGTGCTCCGAGTATGCCCATCAGCGCTTTTCGGCGGGCCGTATGGCGGAGGAACACCTCAGCCTGTATCACCGGCTAATCAGCCAGGATCCGGCAGGAAAATCAACCGCAAAAAAGTCTGCCGGTGATAAGATACTGTATATGGACCCCAACGGCTGGTCCCAGCGTATTAACTATCTGTAATTGCTGATACGCAATTTTAGTTCCCTGATCATTAATCCCTAACGTTAATACTGAACGGCGCCGGCAGTATCGTCCCATCTGTTCAGCTGCGGGTCTCTCATGCAAACATCCAAGGTTCACGGTTTCAGCAGCGACTTCCGCGCCATTAAACACAACCATCTGTTTCTGGTGGATGACCCCTTCGGGCAGATTCCCCTGAACAACATGGTGGGCCTGGGGTTTTACTATCTGGATACGCGTTTTCTCAGCGGCTACGAACTGCTGATTAATGACGAGCGTCCCATCACGCTCCTGTCCTCAATCGAAGGGGGCAACCAGTCCACCATTGTTTACACCAATACCCAGATTGAAAGCAACACATCGGATCACCGCCAGATCACCATTCCCCAGGAGACGGTGCTGATCCGCCGTGAGACCATTCTGAACGAGGCCTGGTTTGAGCGGTATACGCTGATTAATTACAACAACAGCACGGTCACGCTCAAACTGACGTTCCGCTTTGAAGTGGATTTCCGCGATATTTTTGAAGTGCGCAGTTTATACGCCACCGGGGTTGGCCAGAAACAGCAGCAGTATTTTGAGGGCAACCAGCTGACCTTCGCCCTGGAAGACGACGGCGGCGCCCTGAAGACCCGGGTGGAGTTTCTCGATTTCACCCCGGCTTTCCACAGCCAGAATGACGCCGTTGCCGAGTTCTCGGTGGTGCTGATTCTCAACGCCATGGAGCAGAAGGATCTGAATTTTCTGGTGCGCCCGGTGCACAGCCGGTATACCTGCAGCCCACCGCCGGCGGGTTTTTCGGAAGCGTTACACCAGACGAACATCTCCAACCAGAACTGGAGCCGGAACGCCACTGCTTTTGAAAGCGACAATGAAGATTTCAACGAGATGCTGCTGCGAAGCCACCAGGATATCAGCATGCTTTCCACCCGGATGAACGGATGCCATGGCGGTGAGACGGCGGATGACAGCAACTACGCCTACATCGCCGCCGGTATTCCGTGGTATGTGGCCCTGTTTGGCCGCGACAGCCTGATTACGGCGCGCAGCTGCCTGATGCTGAAACCCGAGATTGCCCGCGACACCCTCTTTCTGCTGGCCCGGTATCAGGGCACGCAGGATAATCCCTGGCGTGATGAACAGCCCGGTAAAATACTTCATGAACTGCGCGTCGGTGAGCTTGCGCGGCATGGCAAGATTCCCCACACGCCCTACTACGGCACCGTAGATGCCACCCCGCTGTGGATTATTCTGCTGTATGACTACTTTTTATGGACACGCGACCGGAAAACCCTGGAAGCCCTCTGGCCCAATGCGCTCCGGGCCATGGCCTGGATAGACAACAACCTGGCCGGCACGCCCCTTGGCTATCTCTATTACAAAACAGAAAGCTCGTGGGGGCTGCATCACCAGGGCTGGAAAGATTCCAACAACAGCGCCATGTACGATGACGGCACGCTGACCGAGCCGCCGCTTTACCTCTGCGAGGCGCAGGCTTACCTTTATCAGGCCAAGGTGAGGCTGGCGCAACTGGCCACCCTGATGGAGCAGCGCGATTACTCGCACACCCTGCTGAAAGAGGCCCGCCAGTTCAAAGAGCGCTTTAACCGGGATTTCTGGATGGAAGACCTCGGCTTTATTCCTCTGGGGCTGGACAGCCAGGGCAAACCCATGCGGGTGATTTCATCCAACGCGGGGCATTGTCTGGAATCCGGACTGCTGACAGAGCTGCGGGCCAAAAAGGTGGCGCAGCGCCTGATGAAACCCGACATGTACAACGGCTGGGGCATCCGCACGCTGAGCACCACCACCAAAGCCTACAACCCCATGAGCTACCACAACGGCTCAGTCTGGCCGCACGACAACGCGATGATCGCCCATGGCTTCTCGATTGTGGAGCAGTACGATCTGGCCGAACAGGTATTCACCGGGTTGTTTGAGGTGGGGCGGCGGCTTCACTACAACCGTTTTCCGGAACTGTTCTGCGGCTTCACCCGCGATGTGGACAAGGGGGATCCGCCGGTCCGCTATCCAGTGGCCTGTTCGCCGCAGGCCTGGGCGGCAGCCTCCGTTTTTTCTCTCATCCGCTCCTGCCTCAACATACAGCCCAAATGGAAAGAGCGCGCCGTGGTGCTCAAAAAACCGCGCCTGCCGCGCTGGCTGAACGCCCTGAAGATTTCCAACTTCCGGGTGGGCAGCACCACCATGGATCTGGAGTTCCGCCGCACGGATAAAACCGTGCTGGTGGATGTCCCGGCCCGTGAAGGCGACCTGGACGTGCTGGTGGAAATTTAAACGGTCGGCGCCACCACGGGTGCTTCCACGCTCAGCGGCAAAGCCTGCCGGCTGTTGCCGAACCGCTCCCAGGCAGCGTAGATGGGCCAACCCAGTCCGGTCAGAATGAGGCCGGCCCAACTGGTGAAGAACTTGGACTCTGTAAAACCGGCCTGCAAAGGATTCAGCGCCTGCCAGCCTTCAATGAACAGATCGCCAAACATCAGGTAAAAACAGATGACCGAGGAAAACAGGATATAGGTGGCGGGAATGGCTTTGTCCCACCAGCGGGTCATCTGCACCTCAACCGGCATGGTTCCGGCCAGACGGAACAGACCGATCATGGTGAGGATGTAGAACAGAATAGCCGTGAACATGATATAACCCAGCAGCGCATTGTAGGTACCGCTAAGCGCCAGCACGATAGACCACAGACACTGCACCCACATGGAAAAATTGGGCGTGCGATATCTGGGGTGGAGTTCGGCGAAGCGGTGAAAGAGCAGACCGTCTTTGGCCATGGCGTAAAACACGCGCGCCCCGGCCAGCAGCAAGCCATTCAGGCAGCCGAACGTCGAAACCAGAATCACCAGCGCCATGATGATCATTCCCATACCGGGGAAGACCCGGTCCATCATCAGTGTGGCCACCCGGTCCTCGGTGACCGTCTGGATCTCGGGGATGCTGAGGATATTGAGGTAGGCCAGGTTCACAATGGCGTACAGGGAGCACACCAGCACCGTGCCGCCAATCAAGGCGATGGGAAGATTACGGCGCGGGTTTTTAATTTCCCCGCCAATAAAAGTCACATAGTTCCAGGCATCGGCAGAAAACAGGGCGCCCACCGAGGCGAACACCATCAGGGTCACCAGATCGCCGGACATCGGGTTACCGGCCGGCAGGTGCAGCGACCAGTCAATGGGCGCCGCCCCGTTGTGCGGGAACAGATGGGAGCCCATGGTCAGTCCGATGCCAATAACCAGAACAAGCGCCAGAATTTTCATACTGGTGAACACATTCTGCAACATCACCCCGCCGTCAATGCCGCGGCAGTTAAACACGGTCAGGCCCACCAGCACCAGCACCGCCAGCAGCTTCTGGGTGGACAGCCCCAGACCGATATCCACCGAGTTGATGGCCGGGAACAGAATGCCCGCATAGTTTGCAAACGCCACGGCAATGGCCGCCAGGGTACCGGTCTGCACCACAGTCAGCAGAGACCAGCCGTAGAGAAAGGCGGGGAGTTTGCCCAAGGCTTCTTTCAGAAACACATATTGTCCGCCGGCGCGCGGCATGTGGACAGCCAGTTTGGCGTAACTGGCGGCGCCCAGGAGGGTCACCAGACCGGTGAGAATCCACACCAGCAGAAGCAGACCTCCTGTCCCGACGTGGCGGGCGATATCGGGGGTCACAAAGAAAATGCCCGATCCAATCATGGAGCCGGTAACCAGCATGGTGGCGGAAAACCAGCCCAGAGTCGGTTTCAGGTCGGTATCCTCATGGTGGTGCGTCACGGGATTGGTATCAATATCACTCACGGGTGTTGATCCTTTACGTTAAGGCTGCCGGCGTGGCCTGGGCAGTCTGGCTGAATGCGTTGGTCTGAAACATCGGAAACGGACGCCGTGTCAGGCGGGTTGACTCATCCGGAAGGGGTTCCTGGCTGCTGCCTTTCATGGCGGCCTGCAACCGGGCCAGACCCGGGTGCTCATCATGGCCGGTCACCTTGCGGGTGAGCATGTACTGGAGCTTGGGAACCAGAATGCCCAGCCCGGCCATGGCGCCCAGTGTGGCGACAATCCGCGCCATCAGATGCCCGTTCTGGGCAATGCGGGTTCCTTCAATCAGTTTCTGCAGAAACCGGTCGCCCATCTCCTGCGAAGCGGGGGTCCAGCGCTGATGACGGATCAGCGACTGCCAGAAGGTATCCAGGTTCTTCTTCAGCAACTGGCGGGTGCGCATGTTGCGAAACTTACGGCCGTCCTCCACCAGGTGACCCAACGTCCGCATTTCGCGCATCAGAAAATCGGTATCGCGGGTCAGCCCACCCTGAAGAAGTTCCTCGGCTTTGTGAACAGCATCACCGGGCAGATTCACGGTCGCCAGGTGCAGCTGCTCCCCCCGGACAATCCGGGTGATCTGCTGTGTCAGGTCGTTGAAATGCGCCAGCCGGATATCATCGGCCATCCGGGGCACTTCTCCCAGCCTGCGGCCCATCCAGTTCAGCGTACCCACCAGGTTTTCCTCAGCCATACCGGCAAGCGGCGAAGACGAGAGAGGCGCCGGCACGTGGACCCCCTGAGCCTGCAGAAACTGCTGCAGTGAATGAATGGAAAGCAGCCGCGAAGCCCTTTCCTCAAAACTGACGGACTTTGTGAGTCCCGACGCCGTTAACTGACGGATTTTACCGGTGAAGGAAAGATTGGCCTTCTGGTGCGCCAGCAGCGTTCTCAGCGCTTCGGCCACATCATCCGCCGCGGTGCTTTCCATCTGTAATATGGCCTGCTGCACCTGCTGATGCGCCGTCTTCTGACGGATGGGAGATAATTTTTTCAGCAACGCCTCGGCCTGGGGTTTCAGCAGGCCCAGTTCTTCATTCACCACGGAGGCCACTGGTTTCCGGCGGGCCGTGGCCATCTCCAGCCAGTCTGCCGCCTGCTGTGTCCGTTCAGATAACTCCCCGTTTTTCTGCTGCAGCAGCAGCCGGGTGAGATTGATATTCCGGCGGAACATGCTGTTGGCCATGTTTCTGGAATCCTGGGCCATCATGGACTGCAGACGACCATTCAGACTGTGGCGTTCGGCTTCCGATAATTCTGACAGCAACGGCCGTAATACGGGCACATCTTTCAGGAGATCCTGAGAAGCGCCCCGGACCTGACTTCCCACCGTATGACGGAAAGCCTGTTTCACGGCAAGGCGAAGGTCATTGAGCTCCAGCTTGGAGAGTGCCGGCAGGCCCGCAACATGCTGCTGACCGGGCAGATGTCCCGCGTCAATCCGTTTGAGGATCCGGCTGAGGTCGGAGGTGCTGAGCGCTTCGGCTTTTTTCAGGTTGCCCAGCACGGCCTCCGGCGAGATCCGGCTTAAGCCCAGCACGGCCAGTTCACGGTTCAGCATTGTGATAAACGGTTTTAACGGGGCTTCCGTCATTTGTTTCGCCAGGGCCTCACGCAACACCGCGCTGTTCAGCGCCGGGTTCGCGCTGCCATACAAAGCCTGATGGATCGCCTCGCCGGGTATGCGCATGCGGGAGAGAAGCGCGGACAGTTCTGGCGAATTCCTGACCATATTGGCGAAATAGTGGGGGTCCTCCTGCCGGGCGAGGGTGGACAGCGCACGGGCCATCTCAGGCTTATCGGCCGCCATGCGTTTCAGCGCTGCGGCCATCTCGGGCTGCCTCAGCACAAGCTGCTCCAGTAAAGCAAAAGCACCCTGTTTACTGGCCTGGGCTTCCAGCAACAAACCGGTATTGAAAAAACGGTTGCTGATACGGTTCAGCGCCCGCATCATCTGCGGGACAAAAACGATGTAGAAGTATACAGAGACCGTGTCCCGGAATCCGATTTCCATCCCCTCATAGGGGCTGCGCTTGCCATACTCGACCACACGGCCAGAGGTGAGCGGCAGGTCCATCGCAAAAAGGCTGCCATTGGCGGTTTGCTCCACGCCATGGCCAAGCGCCTGAACCACCGGCGCCGGGTTCAGCAGGCCAAACACAGGAGCCGTAGGGCGGGCCGGAGAATACGAAAAAGCCCCGGCAGCCGCAGGGCTGAACGAGGCAGAGGGCAAGCGGGGAACTTTCTGCGTTGAGACAGTTTGCTGCGGGGTGGTACCGGCCAGCCAGGGAGGCTGCGAGAAAGGCACCCGCTCGGCTTCAGTATTAATGCCATGGGTGGCGGACATGCCCACCGATGGGATCTGTGAATTCGCCGGCGCTGGTACAGGCGCACTGACCGCAGGGGGTTTCAGCGGCAACGGCCCGACCGCTTCCCTGGGGTTCGACGCCTTCTCTTCGGCTTTTTTCTTCTGAGCCTGATAACGCAGAATCCAGTTGGTTTTGGCCTTGTTGGCCCAAGGAATGAGGAAACCGATGATGGACACCCCCATCACAATGCTGAAGGCAAGCCGGCCGCTTTTCATGAGCAGCAGCCGCCGGGCCTCATCAGCGTTGCTGGTGTAGCGTTCCATGGCGGTCAGATCCACATGGCGGACACGCCGGCCTGGCAGATCCCAGGCAATCTCATCGTCCAGATGGCTGACGGAAGGAAACTGCTTTTTCAGTTTTGAAAACAGGCCGCTGAGCATTTTAATGCCCCACAACCACACCACAGCAACGGAAGTCTCTTCAAAAAGGCGTTCCTGCAGCTCCAGAAAACCAGTCCGCTTGGCCGCCGAACTCGTACGGCCCACCAGAACCGATCCTTCCAGCGGCATGACCGACACCGCCCCCTCCTGATTGAGCACGCCCAGTGTCTTCTGCACGGATGCAGGGAACTGAAAACGCCCCAGGATTGAAATCAGCGACATGAAGGCCTCAGAGCCGGTTTTTTGTTTCCTAAAAAAGTGAAGTAGTGTCTAAAAACGCCTGAAGCGTCTTTGGTGCGCTGTCTTCACCTTATTTGACCGCAATCGCCCCGGCAGATCAATGCCGCAAGGAGACAACGACCCGGAGCCGGAACCCGATATCCAATCCACGCATAACAGACCACTTCAGGAGATACCGGCTTCCGGCACCAGCCCCTCCCGGAGGGCTTTCACCGCAGCCTGTGTCCGGTCATCCACCGCCAGCTTCTGAATAATGTTGCTGACATGGGCCTTGGCCGTATAGCTGGAAACCGCCAGCGCCTGGGCAATCTCCTTGTTGCTTTTGCCGTCAACAATCAGCTGGAGCACTTCCTGTTCACGGTCGGTGAGCAGGGTATTGTTACGAATTTTAACAGCTGGACCACTGCTGACCGCCTCCTGCCCCGGTTTTTCCGGCATTCCGGGGGCCCCTGGCAACGACTGAGCAACCACGCGGGCAACGGCAGGATCCAGCCATAACGCCCCTTCCATCACCATCTGCAGAACCTGAAACAGCCGGTCCATCTTGATTTCCTTCATGCAGAAGGCATCGGCGCCGGCGGCCATGGAGGCCAGCACTTCCGTCTCGTTGCTGATGGAAGTCAGCACCACCACCCTGGTTTCCGGCAGGGATTTTTTGATAAGACCGGTTGCCGTAATACCGTTCATTTCGGGCATGCCGATGTCCATCAGCACAATATCCGGCTTTTCAGCCATGGCCATCTCAACGCCTTCGCGGCCATTTTCAGCTTCCCCCACAATCCGCACACCCTCTTGTTCGGCCAGCGCCATACTTAAGCCATACCGGGCGAGTTCATGGTCCTCAACAATCAGAATTTTAAGGGGGTTCGCGGCGGATGAACTCATATCGGACTCCTTACAACAGGCTGATGACAGGGAAGAGCAACCTCAAAAACCGTACCGACGCCTTGCCGGCTCTCCACACGAATATCGCCCCCATGCAGGCGGACAATCATCATACAAATGGAAAGCCCCAGGCCACTGCCGATTTTCTTGCTGCTTAAACCTGCCACAAAATAGCGATCAAACAGGTGCTGTAGTTTATCGGCGGGAATACCGGGTCCGTTATCCGCCACCCGCAGCAGAATCGTTTCGCCGCGCTGTTCGCCTTCCAGGGTAACGGCGCCACCGGCAGGAATATGACGGATGGCGTTTCCCACCAGGTTAATAAGCACCCGTCGCAACTGCGCTGCATCCCCCTCCAGTGGCCGTAAATCAGCGGGAATCTGATTGAGCAGGCTGATGGATTTTCCCTCGGCCAGATCGGTCAGCTGACACAGACAGTCTTCCGCCAGCGTATACAGGGAGAGGTTTTCCGTCAGGAGACGAACCTTGCCGGCCTCAAACTGATAGACCTCCAACAGTTTGCCCACCATCTCCAGTAGCTCGGCGTTGTTCTGTATCAGGCGATCCGTCAGACCCTGAAATTTTTCAGGGAGTTTGTCCCGCTGGGCTGCCAGAAGTGAGAGGGCACGCTGCTCAGCCACCAGGGGAGTTTTCAGGTCGTGTGTGAGCGCAGAAACAAAGGTTTCTCGCATTCTTTCACTTTCCTTCAGTTTCTCCAGGGTATCGGCCAGCCCCTGGTTGGAATCGGCCAAAGCACGGGTCCGTTCATTCACACGGGCCTCCAGCCCTTCATTCATCAGCCGCAGCTCTTCTTCAATCCGTTTGAGGTAAGTAATATCTTTTCGGATGGCGATGTACTGGTAGGGCTTACCGGTTGCCGCATCCAGAAAAGGAACAATGGTTGTGTCCACCCAGTAAAAGGTGCCCTCCCTGGTGCGGTTTTTGATTTCCCCCTTCCAGATCCTGCCCTGGGTAATCGTTTGCCACAGCTCTTCAAAAAACGACCTGGGATGATGGCCCGAATTAATAAGCCGATGGTCCTGTCCCAGTAATTCCTCGCGGGGATACCGGGAAATGGCGCAGAAGGTGTCATTTACATAGATAATACGCCCCCGCTCATCGGTAATCGCCACAATCGCGGCTTCATCCAGGGCGTGTTTGATATCAGCCAGTTCTTTGGCGGACTGGGATTGGTTCACAGGCCCCTCCCGGGCAATCGACTCAAGAAAGCGGCACAAAACCATTATAGCGTGATCGGTTAGCCGTATGGACTAGAAAGCACAGGGTGTTTGGCCAATTACAAACCCGCCGGCAGGCGCTAATCTGGGAATAGCCGGGATAGACGCCATTTCGGACAGAGAACAGAGGAGGAAAGCCCATGCCGGTCACCACGCCACCCCCCAGCGGGAGCATTCCCGCAATACCACTGGCTGTTATGCCGGAATACCGTTTTCATAGCCGCACGGCCAGCAGCACACAGATTGGCCTTCATCTGGCCTGGCTGATGAAAAAGTTTGGGAAAACGTGCACCCTTCGAATCCCTTCAGTCTTATCCCTGAGCGGCTTTTACCACCGGTCCATTCCCGATGTGCTGGGTGGGTTATACAGCCTGCAGGAAAAGGGGATTCATTACCTGCTGCATGGCCTGGATGGTGAGGTGGTGCTGTATGAACCCGGCCCGCACTCCCTGAAAAACAGCCTGTGGGACTACAGCCCACGGAGAAAGGCAGGTTAGTCATGTGTCTGAATCATGTACCGGAACATTCTATTGACCTGAATCAGTTGTCCCGTTTCAGGCTTCCCACCATCCATTCGTGCCCCACACAGCATATGGTGTCCCAGCTGGAACTGATTCTGGATGATTCTCTGAATGGCGCTGTGCATTACGTCACCCTGCCTTCCATCAGCGTGATGGCGGAATTTTTTGGATGTTCGTCGCTCCAGGTGTATGATGGTTTGCATGAACTCCGTAAACGCGGTTATGACTACCAGTTTGCCAGTCTGGACGGCGCCGTGGAAATGTGGCGCTACGTGTCCGCTAAACCTTAAACTGTACTAAAATTTATACTTTTCACCTGTGGATAAGGAGCCTGCGCATGAAAATTCTGCTTCCCGTGGATGGTTCATCCTGTGCTGATCAGACCCTGCACTGGGCTGGCAGCACCTTTGATAAAGCGGCCACGGAGTATACCCTGCTCCATGTAATCCCCATCATTCCAGAACTGCCCATGGAAGAATACGACGTGGAAAACGCACAGAAGCTCCTGGCTGGCGCACGACAGATTCTCGAATCTCAGGGGTGTACGGTTGCCCAGACGCGCCATCAGCACGGCGACGCGGTGGGGCACATCTGTGAAACCGCTGATCAGATCAAAGCCGACCTGGTGATCATTGGCTCCCATGGCCGCCGCGGCCTCTCGAAAATACTGCTGGGCAGTGTGAGCGAGGCGGTGCTGGAACACTGCAAACGCCCGGTTATTATTTTCAAAAACGCGGTGCCCGCCAGCCCGGGCGAACACCACGGTTTGCTGCCTGCCAACACGATGCTGTAAATTGGCGCACTTTCAGTACAACGGTTACAACATTCACTACCGGGCAACCGGCTCCCAGGATCCAGACGCCCGGGTGGTTGTTCTGATTCACGGACTTGCCTCTTCCGGGCGCATCTGGGCCTGGCAGCAGCGGGCCCTGAATAAACATTACCGTGTTTTTTCTCTGGATTTACCCGGCCACGGGGATTCTGACGCCTGGGATTGTTATTCCTTTCTTTCCGTTGCCGACATGCTGAATGCCTTTCTGAACCACCTCAGGGCAGGGGAGGCTGATCTGGTGGCCCTGTCACTGGGGTGCTCGGTGGCGCTGACGTTTGCCTGGCGTTACCCGCAACGGGTCCGCACGCTGGTCCTGGAAGGTCCCATTGGCGCGATTCTGCCGAAATGGCACCCCCTGCAATGGCTGGATGCTTCGTTTTTTCTGCTGCTCCCGTTCTGGCTGGAGGGTTCTCTCAAGTTATTCGGACATCACGCGGTTGCCCATTGGCTGAATACCTTTGGTGTCAAACGGCCGCGCAGTGTGGCCCTGCTGGAATCCGTTCAGCAGAAAGCGGATTTACGGGCTGTACGGCAACTGTTATGGCAGAATGCTCTGCCGCCCTATACCAGTCAGCTTCAATACATCCGGCAACCCGTTCTGATCATCCGGGGGTGCGATGACCCGATGCCCAGGCGCTTTGTCACCACCCTTCAGCATCAGCTGCCGGATGCCACACTGACGGAAGTGCCCGGCACACGGCATATTGTGGCCATGGAGCGCCCGGGCATCTTCAACAACCTGCTGATGGGATTCCTGGAACGTACGGGGTTGTTACCCTCTGAAGGTCAGACACTCCCCATCCCGGGGGAGGTGGACATCACCCGTACCCTGTGCTCTTAAGGCATCGGCCAGAACAGTCATGGCTTCTTCCTCCCCATGCACCAGCACCACCGGAGGTTTTGAGCGGACAGCGCCGGCCCATGCCAGAAGCCCTGACTGATCGGCATGAGCCGACAGCCCGTTGACCGTATGGACCCGGGCCTGTACGGGTACCTGTTCGCCAAAAAGCCGGACACTTCTGGCGCCATCCACCAGCTGCCGCCCCAGCGTGCCGCGCGCCTGAAAACCGGTGAGGATCACGTGGCTGCCCCGGCGCCCCAGATTGTGCCGCAAATGATGGCGGATGCGCCCCCCGGTACACATACCGCTGCCCGCAATGATGATGGCGCCGGATCGGATCCGGTTCAGCGCCATGGATTCTTCTGGTGAACGGCAGAGGGACAGGTTGGGCAGCTGAAACGGATGGCCGTCTCCGGAACGCCCTTCGGCGTCAAACAAATCCGTAAACGTATCATAAACCCGGGTCGCTTCCAGGGCCATCGGGCTGTCCAGAAAAATCCGCCAGGCATCCAGTCCCCAGTCGGTGAGATGCCTTTTAAACACGGCCAGCAGTTCCTGAACCCGACCAATGGCAAAGGCCGGAATCAGGATATTCCCCTGCTGACGATTGGTATCCGACAGAATACCACCCAGCTCTTCCCAGGTGGCCGCCCAGCTGCGATGACTCCGGTCCCCGTAAGTACTTTCCATGATCAGCAGATCCGCTTCCCTGATCACCATCGGATCCCGCAATATTGGGGCGCCGGAATGGCCCAGATCGCCACTGTAAACGACCTTGAAGTCTTTACCACCCTTGCCCGGTTCATTCAGCCAGCATTCCACAATGGCCGAACCCAAAATATGCCCGGCGTCCTGAAACCGGCAACGCACTCCGGGACAGGGCTCAAACAGCGTCTGGTAAGGCACCGCTTCAAAATACGGCAGGGTTGCTTCCACGTCGTCCATAGTGTAAACGGGGATTACCGGTTTGCCTTTGCCGTGACGCTTGCGGTTTTCCCACTGGGCGTCTTTTTCATGGATGTGGGCGGAATCCCGCAACAGAATTCGCGCAATGGCCACAGAGGCCGGGTGCGTATAAATACGCCCCCGGAAACCCGCCAGCACCAGCCTGGGTAGCAGGCCCGCGTGATCCAGATGCGCATGGCTGAGCACCACGGCATCAATGGATGCCGCATCAAATGGAAACGGGGCCCGGTTGCGGGCTTCATCTTCGCGCCCACCCTGAAAAGCCCCACAATCCAGCAGAAAACGGGAAGACCCCGATTCCACGAGGTGACAGGAACCTGTCACCTGACGGGCGGCACCATGCACAGTCAGCTTCATACTCTGTATTATGGGCCAAAAACAGGACATGAAACGCAATAAAAAAGCGCCTTCTGGCGCTTCTGCGTGGGATTAGAAAGAATCATGGTTGTCAGCGTTTCACCGTCAGGGTACATACCCTCACCCTAAAGAGGCTTTCAGAATCAGGAGGTAGTCAAACCAGGGAGGTGGGTGGGGGGTGTTTTACACCCTGACACCCACATCATAGCGCTCTCCCAGCCGTGGGCCATTGGCCATTGGACAGCCGGGGAATAGTCCATTGGTCTATAGCCCTGCGTCAGTCGCGGACAGACCTCAGAACCTCAGACCCCCGTTGTCATACACATGCCCGTCGGTGCCGGCTGTGGCGCCGGCCGCCCCGGCGCCGCCGCGGATATCAAAATTGTTCCAGGGCGCCAGACTGTCATAATTATCCGTGGTGATGGCCCCGCCAAAGAAGAAGTTCACGTTACCGCCATTGCCGCCGGTTTTACCCGCACCCCGGCCAATGCCCCCAACCGTGGAGATATAGCGGGGCGTCGGCGCGCCGTAAAGGTTGTTGAAGTCAATATTATTGGTGGCCGTAATAGTGAGCGTACCCCCGTTGCCACCATTAAATGCACCACTGGTATAGGAGGTGCCATTCAACAGAAACATATCATCCGCATGCGCGTTCAGCACCGCATGACGACCCGTGGTAATACTGATGGCGCCGCCGTCGTTCTGTCCGCTGAGCCCCTGAGCCAGGTTATTGCCAATCGAGTTCGTCTGAATCACGCCGTCCATCAGCAGATCGCGTGCAGCGGAGATGGTCACACTGCCACCGTTGCCGGAGCGGGTATCACTGTAGGTGTACCCTGCCACATTCAGAAGGGAACCGGATCCGAGCGTCACATCACCCGTGTTCGAGGTCAGGAAATAGGCCCCACCGTTGCCGCCATTGCCGGAATTCTGCCCACGGCCGAGGAGTGTTCCGTTCACCGTCACGTTATTACCGGTCAGATTAACCCGGTTATGCGTCGCATCCGTCAGGCCATAAGTATTCACGCTCACAGAGCTGCCCAGCGTGATATCCCCATTAACCGCCACCGCATCCAGCCAGCCACCCAGCTGATTGGTGGAACCATACAGCTGAACCGATGAAGTCCCGCTGAAAATCATGTCGCTGTCGGAACGCAACGTAATTTTACGACCGATACCCCCATACCGGGAAGAAAGGCTGGCGTTGTTCACCGTCAGCAGACCACCCGCACCCTGGGCGTAGAGACCGATGCCGGTAAACCCGTCCACATTACCACCGATGCTCACAGAGCCACTGTCAGACGTAATACTGACCAGACCCTTGGGTGTGGATATGGCGGCAGCGGTCGTCACATCCCCACCGTTCTGGGCGCGCAGAATCACATTGCCCTTAGTGGCAGTCAGCGTGCCGGAGGTCGTCAGGTTGCCGTTCTGCGCCGTGGCGGTCACGCTGCCGGTGGAAGCGGTGGAGGCGCCCAGAGCGAGATCGCCGGCAGAGGCCACCAGGTTAATATTGGTACCGCTGGCCGTTGTGGTGCCCGCAACAGAACCCGAAGTCATCGCCACCGTGCTGGCCGAGGTGACATCCAGATTACCTGCAATGGTATTCCCTGCCAGACTGTACGCGCCCGTGGACTGGAAGTAAGCGCCGTTGGTAGGTGTACCCATACTGGCGCTACCCTGAACTGTGGACAACGTATTGCCCGAAAGCGTGACGAGACCATTGCTGTTTGAGGTCATCCGCAGGGTATCGGTATTGTCGATGGTGGTAGCGGTCAGCAGCAGGTCACCCCCGGCCACAGCGGTGATGAGGCCGTTGTTACTCTCCAGCGCATTCAGCCGGATGCCGGCCGAACCTGCGGTGTTGGTCAGCGTGGCATTGGTGGCCGTCAGCTGGGTCACGTTCAGATCCGCCGAACCATTGGTGGAAGCAAGCAGTACCGTCGTGACATAATCGGCCGCACCTGAGTTGCCGTAAATCTGGATAGGGCCGCCAAAGCTGTTGCCGCTGTTGGCCGTGACGCTGGTATCGGCCTGCATCAGCAGATTACCCGTCACTGTGGCGTTACTGAGGGACAGCGTGCTGCCGGCGCCGGTGGCCAGCAGGCTGTTATTCCCGGTTGAATTCAGACGCGTCAGACTCAGAGAGCCGGAAGTTTTACTGATGCTGACATTACCCGCTGAGGTGGCAATGCCTCCGGCGCCATAGATATTCAGATTACCGGTGTTCAGCGTACTGTTGTTGCCTGTCAGGCTGAGGTCATTACTGAGCGAGAGATCCACCGTACCCGGCGTGGACAGGGTGGTGGTGGCGCCCGCAGTGATACCGCCGCTCCCGGCGCGCAGAGACATATTGCCGGAAGCGCTGAGCGTGTTACCACCCGAGAACAACAGCCCGCCACTGTTGGCATTGATGGTGATATTGCCGGATGATGCGGACAGATCGCCGAGCGTCATTGAGCCGGCTGTTGCCAGCAGGCTGACGGATTGTGCCGAAGCATTCAGCGTACCCGTATAACCGCCCTGGGTACCCGTAATACTGCCATTGGTGGCAGAAAGCGTGATACCACCCGAGGTGCCGGTCAGGCTGCCATTGGTGGTGATGTTGCCATTGGTGGCCGTGACGCTGAGCGCATTGGTGGCCGACACCGTTTTGCCGGAACCGATACTGATGTGCCCGGTGGTGGCTGCCAGCGTGGCATTGCCTGCCGTGGCGCCAATGTTGCCGATACTGAGCGTGCCGCTGCTGTTGGTCACGCTGACATTATGCGCCGTACTGCTGACCTGTCCGGTATGCGCGCCGGTGGAAACCACATCCCCGGCAAGGGCCAGCATGGAGAATGCAGACGAATCAATATCGGCTGTGTTGCTGATATTCCCGGTTGTGGCCACCATGTTCACTGTACCGTTATTAGTCGTGAGATTCACCCCATTGCTCACGGAACTCCCTGTGAAGGACAGAACCCCGTTAGAAGTGCCGCTCACATTATGCGTGGCGGTACCATCCACGGTCATCACGCCACCGGACGTCATGCTGATGCTGCCACCGCTGCCGGAAGATCCCTGCGCCAGAAGCTGTGTTCCGCCGTAACTAAGTGCACTGCCCGCACTGGCAGTAATACTGCCGCCGGCGCCGCCCTGAACATCCAGCACCGAGCTGGTGAGTGTGAGGTTACTGGCGGCCTGAATGTTCAGGAGCCCGCCGATACTGCCCGAAATCCCCGTAGCGCTGAGGGCCGCCCCATTTTTCAGCTCCACATCATTGGCGCTGCTCGCCAGGTATATGGCGCCGCCCTTGCCGCCCAAATGCAAATCGCCATAGGCTTCCAGGCTCGCCGTCGATTCCAGCGTCAGTTTATTGCTGGCCGTGAAGGAAATCCGCCCCCCGTCACGGGCATTATCCCGCCCGTGAGACATGTAACGACCATCCACTGTCACTGTGGCACCACTGATATCAATCACGTTTTTAATAATGGAGCCGCCGCTGGTGATGGGTATCCCGCCGGCATTCAGAATCACACTAGGTGCAGAGGTATAGGCGCTGGTGGCGTTGAGGTCAATCACACCGCCCCGGCCGATACTGCCACCTCCAAAATACTGGGTGCCGTAGGCGCGCATGCGGGCATTGCCCACCAGCGCAATATTGGCCGCATTCACCGTAATGGTGCCGCCATCCGATCCGGTGTTGGTCGTATCGGTTTCTGAACCCCGGGTCGACAAGTAGCCGGTGGTGGCCAGGGTGAAGTCATTGGTGGCGTTCACCGTGAGTAAACCGGCATTGCCCGTACCATAACCTTCTGCGGCCAGCATGCCGCTGATGGTGGTGTGTCGACCGGAAACCACATCCAGCGTATTGCTGCTGCCGCCAAACGTGCGAATGAAACTACCGGAGCCCACAGAAACATCCAGCGAGTTGCTGCGCAGATAAATGCTGCCACCGGCGCCATAGTTTTGCATGTCCACATTGGTGAGATTCAGATTGCCGCTTTTGGAACGGATATCAATGCTCCCACCGGAACCCATTCCACTCGCCAGTTTGGATCCGGACGCATCCACCGTAACCCCGCTAATGCCCTGGTTGATGGTGACTGTCCCCGTGTTAACCGTGATACTGCCCCCATTGGCGCCACTGGCATTGCTGGCCCCATTGGCCAGGAGTTTACCGCTACCGGACTGGCTGTAGGTTTTGGCGGTGGTGCCCGTAATGGAAATCACGCCACCGGTACGGTTGCCTGAACCGGCAGAGGCATTCACCAGGCCCTGGTTATCCACGTTACCGGTCAGGGTGATGGTGCCGCCGTCATTATTGATGTTGCCCGCTGCAATGATGGAGCCGCTGCCGGTGACGCTGAGGGTGCCGCTGGAAGCTGTGAGCGTGACCTTGCCGCCGGCGGTGGATCCACGGCTCTGGGTATTGAGCTGACCACCCAGGTTAATGCCGGAGCCGGAAATGGTGATGAAGTTGTGCGTGGCATCCGACTCGCCCTTGGTGCTGATACCGGCGCCGGAATTGATGGTGACCAGGCCAGACACATTAATCGTCACTGAACCGCCCTGACTGCTGCTGGCCCCGCTGAGCGCACTGATGACCGCATTGGACCCCAGAGTCAGTGTGGTGCCATTCACCTGCACGCTGCCGCCGCGTCCCCCGGCACCCAGGCCATCGGCAGAGACAATGCCGTTGATGGTGATGTTGACGCCGTTGAGAATGAGCGTGCCGCCATGGCCACCGACCACCGTACCGTTAATGATGATTTTACCGGTGGGCCCCACCACAATATTACCGGCTGTGGAGGTCAGGGTGATATTGGCCCCGTTGCCCGTTCCCGTGCCACCGGAAGAAACCCGGTCAAACCCCTGCAGGATGCCGTTGATGGTGATATCGCCCGCCTCAGAGTGGACATAGGGTGTGCCGTTGATGCTTTCAACGGTCAGGGTTTCCCCGGCATTAACCGTCAGCGCATCAACAGGCATCTGCAGGCCAGCACCCAGCACCAGCGAACACGCTGCGAAGAAACCTGCCAAACGTTGTAATATCCGCGATAACACGGAACGCCTCTCTACCTTACCCAGACCAATAGCTGGCGGGGATACAGCCCTTCAGTGGAATACGACCATTTTAGCCTTGCAGCCCGTTGGTCATCTCATCCAAACCCCTGAGTCCTGTCCCGGATCTGGCCCGAAAGTATCCGGAAATATGCGGAAAGTATCATGCGCAACCAGAAATCACTCCTCCGAATGAAGGAGTGATTCCCGGACTGTCACAACACATCAGTTAAAAGAGTGGCGTGCCGTTGTCATAAGTCGTTCCATAGCTTCCGGCCGTGGAACCATTCTGGGCGACGCCGGAGCGGATATCAAAATTCCGCCATTGCTGGGTGGGGTTCAGGTTATCGATCGTCAGAGAACCCCCGTGGTTCAGGTTAATGGTGCCACCGTTGCCACTGGTGGAACCTGCACCCTGACCCGTCCCGCCGCGCACATACATGTAACTGGGGTTGGTTGCGGCCAGTACATTATTGAATGTGATGTTGTTGGTTGCATTGACAGTGATAGTTCCGCCATCGCCACCGTTAAAGGTGCCACTGCCGTAACCGGCGCCATTCATATCAAACATCTGCGCTGTATTGTAGTTAAAAATGGCATCCCGACCGGTATTGATCAGAACCGTACCGCCGTTATTCTGGCTCAGCAGGCCCTCGGACACAGCGTTGGCGGTTGAATCCGCATCCACCTGCCCGTCCATCACCAGATCGCGGGCGGCATTCAGCACCACGGTGCCGGCGTTGCCGGAGCGGGTGTCGCTATAAGCATACCCCCGCACGTTGAGGTAGGTTCCCAGGCCAATATTAATGTCGCCGGTGGTGGAGGTCATGCTGATATAACCCCCTTCACCACCACCACCGGAAGTCTGACCCCGTGCGAGGAAATCACCGCTGGTGGTAATGTTCTGCGCCGTAATTTCAATCCGGTTGTGGGTGGCATCCGTCAAACCGTAGGTGTTAAAACGGGACGCCGTATTGTCCATCACGAAATCGCCGCCCGCCGTAATCTGCACCCGGCCCCCCAGCTGGTCCGCCAAGCCGTAAGCGTTGATATCCGCATTGCCGGAAAACGTGATGTCATCCGAGGCGTTCATCACGATATCGCGACCGACGCCACCCGCCCGGGCATTCAAACTGAAGGCATTGATGACGATATCGCCGTCCACACCATTGGTATTCATCGTGATACCGGTGCCACCGGTCACGTTGCCGTCAATCAGAATGTCTCCCGCTGTGGAGGTCATGGTGACCGAGCCGGCATTGGCGGTGACAGCGGCGTAGGTATCCACGTTGCCGCTGGCCGTCAGGTTAATGTTGGCGTTGGTGGAACTCAGCGTGCCGTTGTTCACAATATTACCGGCCTGCGCGTTGAGCGTCATGCTGCCGGTTTTGGCCGTGCTGGCCAGCAGGTTCATATTTCCGCTGCTGGCCGTCATGTTCACCACGTTCCCCACCACCATCATCGTGCCGGCTACCGAGCCGGAGGTCATGGTGATGTTGTCATTCGTGGAAATATCCATGTTGCCGGTAAACGTGTTGCCGGACATGGCATAGGCGCCCGCCGTGTCCACATAGAGACCATCGGTCGGCACGCCGATGGAGGTGCGGCCATAGAGGTAATCAATCGTGTTATTGGTGAGACTGACGTTGCCGTTATTGTTGGAGCGCATCCGGATGGCATCGGTGCCATCCACGGTGGAATTGCTGAGCGTCAGCCCTTCCTTGGCGGTCATGTAGACCACCCCATTATCGGTATCAAAATTACTGATCGTCATCACCGCTGAGCCGTTAATGGCATTCAGGTTGGCATTGGTGGCCGTCAGGCGCGTCATGTTCAGGCCGGTGGTGGTGTTCTGGGAGGTAATGTCCACCGTCCCCACATAATCCGCCGTTCCGGTGTTGCCGTAGGCCTGCACCGCGCTGTTAAAAAAGTTATTGCTGGTCGCTGTAATCTGCGTATCCGCCTGCAGCACCGTGGTACCGCCGCTGGTGGTAGCGTTGGCCAGCGTCAGGTTACTGCCGGCGCCTGTGGCGGCCAGGGTGTGGTTACCGGTGGCATTCATCATCGCCAGGTTGAGATCGCCCGCTGTTTTGGTGATGCTGACATTACCGGCGGCGTCACCGGTGCCGCCATTCCCATACACCCGGATCGCGCCAGGATTCAGCGTGGTGTTGTCGCCGGTCAGGGTGAGGTTGTTGGCCACCGAGAAGTTGAGGTTGCCCGGCGTGGAGAAGGTTGTGGTCGCCCCGGCGGTGATGCTGCCCGTGCCGGCGCGCAGGGTCATATCCCCGGTTGATGACAGCGTGTTGCCGCCGGCAAAAGACAGACTGCCCGCATTGGCGCTCACACCGAGGGTGCCGGCCGTGGCGGAGAGATTACCCAGCTGGATGGAACCGGCTGAGCTGGCCACATCAATACTGCGCGCCGTGGCGTTCAGCCGGCCGCTGTAGGTTCCCTGGGTCCCGGTGATATTACCGCCAGAGGCCGTGAGATTGATGCCCCCGGTGGCGCCGGTGAGGTTTCCGTTGGTGGTGATGTTGCCTGTGGCTGCCGTGGCCGTCAGCGTGTTGCTGGCCGACACCGCGCTGGTGGAGGCAATGTTCATATCGCCCGTGGTGGCGGTCAGGGTGGTATTACCCGCCGTGGCGCTCACATCCCCCACGTTAAACGTACCGCTGGCGTTGGTCAGGCTCACGGTGCGTCCGGTGGCGTAAACCTCACCGGTGTGGGTGGCATTGGAAGTCACGGTGCCATTGGCCGCGGTCAGGTGAACCGTGCCGGAATTCAGGTTGCCCGTGTTATTAATGTTGCCGGTGGTGGCCGACATCTGGACATCGCCGTTGGCCACCGTTACCGTGCCGCTGTTATTGACGGACGTTCCGGTGAACGACAGCACGCCGCTGCCGGTACCACCCGCATCATAGGTGGAGGTATTGTCCACGGTCAGCACGCCGCCCGATGTCAGATCAATCAGCCCACCAATACCCGTCAGGCCATTGGCCATAAACGTGGATCCGCCGTAGGAGAGGGCATTGCCGGCATCCACCAGAATGGAGCCACCGGCGCTGCCGCTGGCATCCAGCGTGATGGCATTCAGCGTGACGTTATTGCCTGCGCTGATATTCATCAGCCCGCCCATCTGTCCCAGCACACCGGCGGCGCTCAGCTGCGCGCCATTCTGAATATTGACGTTGCCCGAGAGGCTGTTGAGGTAGATGGCCCCACCGGCGCCGCCATAGTATAAATCACCATAGGCTTCCAGGCTGGCCGTGGGCGCCAGAGTCAGTGCGTTTGTGGACGTAAAGGTTATGCGGCCGCCATCCTGGCCATCATTCCGGCCATGCGCCATGTACCGGCCATCCACCGTCATGCTGTTGGCGGCAATATCAATGACGTTTTTGGTGATGGTGGGACCACTGTAAGCCCGGGCGCCACCGGCGTTGAGAATGACACCGCTTTCCGAGTAATAGGCATTGGTGGCATTGAGATCAATAACCCCGCCATACCCGATGTTGCCGGCGCCCTGATACTGGGTGCCATAGGCGCGCATCTTGGCGGCGCCGTTGAGGTTGATATTGGCCGCGTTCACAGTGATGCTGCCGCCATCGGTGCCGGTGGCCGGGTTGGTGAACGAACCACGGGCCGAGAGATAACCATCGGTGGACATGTTAAAGTCCTGGGCGGCGCTGATATTCACAATGCCGCCGTTCCCGGTGCCAATGCCGTCCATCCCAATATTGGTGTTCACGTTCACATCCCCGGCGGAGGAAATCAGATCCATGCGATGCGCGCCGTCGCCAAATCCGTAAATATACGCGCCGCTGCCAATGTTCACATCACCGGTATTGCTGCGCAGGTAGATGGTGCCGCTGTCTCCGTAATTGCGGATATCCACATCCGTGAGGTTCAGGTTGCCGTTGGTGGCGCGGATATCGAGATGACCGCCGTTACCGGTTGAGGTGGCCAGCTTACCGCCGGAAACATCCATAGACGCGCCACTGGCGGTATTGTTGACCGTAACGCTGCCGGTATTAATGGTGATGTTACCGCCGTTCCCCGCAGCCGAAGAACTGTTGGCATTGGCGTATAACCGGCCGCTGCCGCTCTGGGTAAAGGACTTGGTGGAACCGCCCGTAATGCTGATGGCCCCGCCGGTGGCGTTGCCGGTGCCGGCTGCAGCGTTGATGACGCCCTGGTTGTTGACGTTTCCGGTGAGGACCACGTTACCGCCGTTGTTGCTGATGTAGCCCGCCGCGATAATGGAGCCGCTGCTGGTTACGGTCACTGTCCCGGTGGAAGCGGCAATGGTGATTTTGCCGGCCTTGGTGGTTCCACGGCTCTGGGCATTCAGCACGCCACCCATATTCACGCCGGATCCGGAGATGGAGATCAGGTTATGGGTGGTGTTGCTCTCACCCTTGGTGCTGACGGCCGCACCCGAATTGATGGTGACCAGACCGGAACAGTTGAAGGTCACCGAACCACCCAGAGCATTGTTATTACCCGCCATGGCGCTGATGGAGGCCGTGCTGCCCAGGTTAAGGGTACTGCCGTTAATCTGAATGGTGCCGCCCGCGCCACCGGCGCCTAGACCATTGGCCTGAATAATGCCGTCAATGGTGATGCTGGAAGCGTTGAGGATGAGCGAACCGCCATGGCCGCCCACAATGGTGCCGTTGATGATGATTCTGCCCGTGGGACCGATGATGATCTGGCCGGCCGAGGAGGTCAGGGTAATGTTGGCGCCGTGGCCGGTGCCGGCCCCGCCGGATGTGATACGGTCAAAGCCCTGCAAGGTACCGTTGATGATAATGTCACCGGCCTCTGAATAGGTGTAGGCCGCCCCGTTAATGCTTTCCACGGTCATGGTGTCGCCGGCATTAATGGTCAGGGCCAGAACCGGCAACCCGGAGAAGGTTGCCGCCACTATGACTGCCAGAATGCTGGCTGAAATCCGGGAGAAAGCGCTCCGCTTCGTCATCCGGTACACCTCTTCAATTGAGGATGCCGGACATTCACCCGGAGCACCCTGCATCCACTCTAATTCTTTCGAACTAGAAATACCTACTTAAGTTGTAGGATATTAATCAATATCGATCGGATTGCGTATTTCTGAAGGCCTGGCCGATCTTTCTGAAACCCCCACAACGTCTGGCTGACAGCCAGACCCCTCCTCAGAAACGTTATTCCGTAATGGTTTTTGAATCACCGGAGTGATAAAGCCAGCGTTTGCCAGCTTTTTTAAACACACTTCTCTCAAAAAGCTTATATGGAGAGCCTTTAAAAGCCAGACTAGCCTCAAAAACAACCACAGACTCCGTTTCTCCGGGGAATTCCTCCCGGATCACCAGACCCCGGCAATCCAGATTTTTACAGTACTGGCTCAGATCCAGTCGCCAGGCCATGGTGTTTTTGGTGAACTGCTCATTCTCGCGGTGGGTGGTGGTGATCAGGTAATCGACCAGCCCCAGGGCATACGCGCAGTATCGTGAGCGCATCAGCCGGGCTGCCGTGGGCGGCAGCGCCTGGCCCGTATGGAACGGCTCACAACAATCCCCATACGGGGCGCCACTCTGGCAGGGGCAGGGGGTATCCGGGGCAATGCTCATGCTTTTACTCTATCACTCCCGACCCCGGTTCCAAAATGGGGTTTGCCCTCCCGGTATAATAAGCGTATGTCCCAGGCCAACCCATTTGAACTGCTGACCTTTATTGTGGCGCCCGCCCTGCTGACCAACGCCTCGGCGCTGCTCTCCCTGAGCACCAGCAACCGCTTTGCCCGCACGGTGGACCGCTCCCGCTTTCTGTATGAGAAGCTGAAGAAACCCGACACGCTCGACCCCGGCGAGCAGGAGCTCTTCCGCAAGCAGTTGCCCGTCATCGGCCGCCGCTCGCTGCTTCTGGTCAGGGCGCTCACCTGGTTCTACGTTTCCGTGGGATCTTTTGCCGCCACAGCGCTGGTCTCCATTCTCGGGGCCGGTATGACCTACTTCGGCAACTCACTGGGCACCAGCCTCACAATTGTGGCTTCCATGTTGTGCGGTTCGGTCGGCGTCATCGGCCTGGTGACCGGCGCCGGTCAGCTGGTGCGGGAAATGTGGCTGGCGCTGGATTTTCTGCAGGCCGAAGTCTCACTCAGTGAGAACATCGCCACCAACCCGATACTATAAGTATGCCTGCTGCCGACAACCAGCCCTGGGACGTGGTGGTGATTGGCGGCGGCGCGGCCGGCTATTTCACGGCCATCAGCGTGGCGGAGCACCGGCCCGGCGCACGGATCCTCATCGTGGAAGCCGCCCGGCAGGATCTCGCCAAGGTGAAGATTTCCGGCGGTGGGCGCTGCAATGTCACCCATGCCTGTTTTCAACCCGCTGAATTCATTCAGCATTACCCCCGGGGTGGCAAAGCCTTAAAAGAGAACTTCCGCACCTTTGGGCCCACGGAAACCGTCGCCTGGTTTGCAGACCACGGTGTTGCTTTAAAAACTGAAGCCGACGGACGGATGTTCCCCGTCACCGATGACTCACAGACCATTCTGGACTGCCTGCGCGGCACAGCCACACGGCTTGGCTTTACCTGTCGCACGGCATCGCCGGTGGCAGGTGTGTTGCGCCAAGCGGACGGCAGTTTTCAGCTGACCTTTGAGAAAGGACACCCGCCGCTGACCACCCGGCATCTGGTACTCGCCACCGGTGGGAGCCCGGCCGGATACCGCCTGGCGGAAAGCCTGGGACATGCCCTCGTTTCACCCTGCCCATCCCTCTTTACGTTGAAGGTGAATGACCCGCAACTCCATGCACTGGCCGGCATCAGCGTGCCTGCCGTGACAGGAACGCTTACGGTGCCGGGCGAAAAACCCATCACCCAGTCCGGCCCGCTGCTCATTACGCACTGGGGCCTGAGCGGCCCTTGCATTCTCCGGTTGTCTGCATGGGGGGCACGCCATTTAAAGGCCGTGGGTTATCAGGCCACAGTCACTCTGGACTGGTTCCCGGAGATTCACGCCGATGCGTTGCGATTGGGTCTGCTTACGATGAAACAAGCCCAGGGCGGCCGTATTTTCAGGAATGCGCGATCACAGACGCCTGAAATCCCGGGAGCAATCCCCGCACGGCTGTGGGATTATCTGCTGCGCCATGGGGAGATTGATCCCGACGCCAAAACGGATACGATCAAGGACAAGGCGCTGAACCGGCTGGCGGAAAAGCTGAAGCGGTGGCCGGTGGCCGTCAGTGGCAAAGGCGCGTTCAAAGAAGAGTTTGTCACGGCAGGGGGCGTCGCCCTGAAAGATATGCACCTGCCCACTTATGAAAGCCGGCAGTGTCCGCAGCTGTATATCGTGGGCGAACTGCTGGATGTGGACGGGGTCACCGGCGGATTCAACTTTCAGAATGCATGGACCAGCGGGTTTATAACCGGTCGGGCGATTGCTGCGCAACTCAGGACTGCGCAATGATCTTGTCAACCGACCCTGTTTGCGGTCGCATTATGGTACCCCACCCCGTGTGGCGGTGAGGGAAACATACAATGAAAGAGGAGTTTTCTTTATGAAATCATTACTGACCCGCAACGCTGTTCTCAGCGCCCTTTCCGTGGTGCTGCTGGCCGCCCCTGTGGCCATGGCCAAAGAACACGAGCAGAAGATGGACGAAAAAGCCATGCCTGAGATGTCGGCGATGCAGATGCCCCAGCCCACCGAAGAGCATGCCTGGCTGAAGCAGTTGGTGGGCACGTGGGACAGCCAGGTGGAAACCATGGCCAGCCCGGCCGGCCCCGGCGAAAAATCCGCCGCCACGGAAGTGGTGAAGCCCTTGGGTGAGTTCTGGGTGACCAACGACGTGGACGGCACCATGATGGGCAAACCCTACCAGGGACAGATGACCATTGGCTACGATGCCGACAAGGACAAATACGTGGGCAGCTGGATTGATTCCATGACCGGCACAGCCTGGCACTACGAAGGCGTGGTGGACGGCAACAAGCTGGTGCTGGAAGCCGAAGGCACCTGCCCGATGATGAACAAGCCCATGAAAATGAAAGAAATCACCGAACTGAAGGACGCCAACCACAAGGAAATGACGTCGCTGATGCTGGGCGAAAACGGCGAATGGGTCCCGATGATGAAAATCGAATCGGTCCGCCAGCAGTAACCCGTTTCCATCTCACCATCATAACCTGATGGGCAACCCGGGGGCTCCGGCCTCCGGGTTGTTTTATGTTCCGGCGACTGCTGCAGGCAGCATTTCTGACTTCGCCACTATTTTCAACACATTGGCAATCTCTGAACTCGCCTTACCGCTGCCGTAAAACGTACGGACTTCATCAACGCAAGCTGCACTGCGGGGAGTGCTGAGGGCGCTTTTCAATCGCTGGGTATCCAGGCCGACCAATACGTTACAACCCCACTCAACGGTTTTCACCCACTCGGTCTCCTCACGCAGGGTAATGCACGGAACGCCCAGCATGGCGGCTTCCTTCTGCACGCCGCCGCTGTCGGTCACAATCACCTGTGCACCCTCTTGCGCCGCCAGCATATCCAGGTACCCCAACGGGGCTACACAGCGGATGTTCTGAAACGGCTGCAGCGTTTTGACTAGGGCGAATCGACAATTAGGACTTCCCCTCTGATCGGAAATCTGATCTACTTGTAGAATGCTGTCTACAGGGAGTTTAGAGGGACATGTCGAAGCGGTACGAGCTGAAAGAAGCTCAGTGGGA
>JBFWUP010000006.1:0-127467 GCA_050247195.1 Candidatus Melainabacteria bacterium
TTCCCACTGAGCTTCTTTCAGCTCGTACCGCTTCGACATGTCCCTCTAAACTCCCTGTAGACAGCATTCTACAAGTAGATCAGATTTCCGATCAGAGGGGAAGTCCTAATTGTCGATTCGCCCTAGTACAGGCAGTGGCGGTATCATCAACGTCAGCGCTGCGGGTGACCTCAATATGTCCACGGACGGTTATCTGTCCGCACGGGGTTCTTTCACCAACCCGGCCAGCGGTACCGACGGCGGGACGATTACTGTCAACGCCAATAACATCAATCTCTATGGTGCGGCCAAAATGCGGGCCTACGGCACCCAGTACCAGGGGGCAGGCAACATCGGCTACGGTGGCGTCATTGATCTCAACGCCACCAACGCCTATTACTCGGAATCCGGCGTGATTCTGAACGCCGGTGGCGCGCGCGCCTATACCGGCCCCACCATCACCAAAAACGTGATTGACATCTCCGCAGACAGCATGACCGTGGATGGCCGTT
Organism: Candidatus Melainabacteria bacterium; assembly: GCA_050247195.1. GTDB lineage: Bacteria > Cyanobacteriota > Vampirovibrionia > Vampirovibrionales > Vampirovibrionaceae > JBFWUP01. The sequence goes on from JBFWUP010000006.1 coordinate 492, forward strand.
ATCTGGCGCATGGTCGTAACGACGCGCAGGATGGTGGACGAATTTCATTCACCGCTACGAACGCTTTAACTTTAGCTCCCACTACCAGTCTAGAAGCCTGGGGTGATTTGCATTACGGCGGTGCCGGGGGCGCCATCTATCTCAACAGCCTTTCCGGCAACGTCAATATTCAGAATGGGGCACAACTGAGCGTCGCCGGTATTTCCGGCGCGGTTGGCGGTCTTATGAACATCGCTGCCGGGAATAATGTCACCCTCAACGCCATCACGCTGGATGCCAGCGGTCTGAACGGCGGCACCATTGACGTCAGCGCCGGCAACGCGCTTTCGTATACAGGCTCAACCTTCATGGCGCGGGGTATCACAGGCCTGGGAGGTCTGATTGACCTGACCTCCGGCGGCGTACTGACGGTGGACAACACCGCGAGCTATGACGTGAGCGGCACCGGCAGCGGCGTGCTATCTTTCACCGGCACCAGCGTCAACAATGGAGGTTCGGTCACCGCCACCAATGGTGATGTCCAGATGACGGCCACCACCGGCAATGTCACCAATACCGGTAACATCACCGGCAACACCATGCACTTTACCGCCGCCAACGGCACCGTCTCTTCCAGCGCCATTCATTCGGGTGAAGTGAACGCCACCGGCAGAACGGTCAGCCTGACCAACGCCAGCGGCACGTTCACAGTGGGCGATGTCAGCGCCACCGCCGGCAACGCCACACTCACCTCCACCCTGGGCAATATGAACATTGCCTCCACCAGCGCGGTGAGCGCCACCAACACGCTGACGGCGACAGCCAACTCCGGCAACATCACCACCAACGGCGCCCTCACCGGGACATCCGGGGGGATTAACCTGAACGCCAACAACGGTACCATCACCGGCACCCAGGGCAGTTACAGCGGCACGCTCAATACCAGCTCCAACAGTCTAAATATCGCTTCCTCCAGCGGATCGATCCAGCTGGGGAACCTGGCAACCGATTCCGGGGCGATGTATGTGAGCGCCAACAATGGCGGGCTGACCTTCACCGGCGGCAATACGCTGTCCTCCAGCAGCCTGATGACCCTGAGGGCGGGTACAGGCAGTATCTCGGCAGGCGCCACCACCAACTTCGCCGCCACCGGTCTGCTGGTTTCGGTCGCCAATGATCTCACGCTAACCGGCAACAACAGCTCGCTGAACGTGGCCAGTATTGACGTGTACGGCGACGGCGGAACCAGTGACGCCGCCGGTAATGTGAACATCACCAAAACCTCCGGCAACCTGCTCATCAGCCGCCTGACCAGCAATGGTAACAATACCATTGCCGCCACCAGCGGCACCAGTACGCTCACTGTGGCCAACGCCACCACCGCCGGCGGCACCACCACCCTGCAGGCCGGCAACACCATTACCGCCACCAGCAACAACAACTGGGGCGGCGCCGTGGAAGCCTACGGCAACAGCGGTATCGCAGATTACGTCGGCACAGCCAACATCACCTCCACCAACACCACCACCGGCCTGAATATGACCCGCCTGACGGCCACCAACGCCACCCTGACCGCCACCACCGGCAGCGGGGCTATGTCGGTCAGCAACCTGGAAACCAACAACGGCACCATCGTGATGACCGCCCAGGAAGGTATCTCGCTCAGCAACTCCACCATCAACAACACCGATACGGTGCGGATGACCTCAAATAATAACGGCACCATGACCCTGAGCAGCAACAGCATTGATGATGTGCAGGGCCGGACCTCAATCGCCAGCCCCACCAATGGCCTGTATATGGATACTGCAGGTAACTATGCACTGGCAGGTAACACCATTACAGGCGGGTTTGATGTTTCCACCAACGGCAGCATCAGTATGACCTCCGGTTCCATCGCTGGCACCACCACCGCCAGCGCCACCAACATCAATATGACGGCCAGCAGCGGGAGCCTCACGCTGGGCGCTTTGACTTCGACTACCGGCGGCATTACGATGAACGCCAGTAATGGCGGCATCACCGTGGGTGGGGCAACCTCATCGGTTGGCGCCACCACAATGACCGGCGGCAACGGCAGCATCACAGTGAATGCGGCCATGGCGTCCAGTGATGACCTTACGCTGACTGCCAGCGGAAGTGGCTCGGACATCACCCTGAACAATTCCCTGACCGCCCGCAACACCTCCGGAGTCGGACAGAACATCACGCTCAACGCAAATGATGCAATTACCCTTGCTGCAGCCGGGGATATTTACGCCAACGGTACCGGAACGGGTGATCTCGGCGGCAACATCAGCATAACAGCTGGCGGGAGTTTCTCTGCAACAAACAGCGGCACTTATCTTTACAGCTCTGGTGAAACGGACGCAACGCACAACAGTATCAGCATCACAGCGGGTGACATCGCCGTCGGTGGTCGGCTGTGGGCTTACCGGGATGAAGGCGACAGCCTGGGTGATGGCGGGCGGATCAGCCTGACCAGCACAACCGGTGACATTGATCTGAACAGTGGCGCCACCCTGTACGCCTATGGTGAAGCCCGCAGTAACAGCGGCGTCTCCGCAAACGGCGGCCAGGTCACCATCAGTGCGGCGCGCGACTACAACCAGGACAATGCCATCATCTATGCTGACTCCTACAGCACCCGTGCTGTGACCGGGGGTAACAACGGCGGTGACATTAGTATCACCGCTGGACGTAACGCCAACCTCACCTACCGGGGAACCACATTACTCTGGGTGGATGGCGGGTCGGTCACCAGTGGTAACGGCGATGGCGGAGATGCCGGAAACGTCTCCATCACGGCGGCCAGCCAACTCAACTTCATTCGCGGCAGCGGCAGCGGCCAGGTGAAATACATCACTGCCGTCGGCGGCGCTGGTAAAGGCGGTGGTCGGGTCAGCGGCGATGGTGGAAATATCAGCCTGAATTACGGCAGTTACAGCTCAACCGGTTTCTCGGCCGGCACACCCTACAACAGCTATGATTATCGTGCCGGCACCGGTTCAAGTGGCGCCAGTTCCGGCAGCAACGGGCACATTTACCTCAACGGCGTGCTGACTTACTAGGTCGTCTTCCCGGGCGGATACTTCCTCATCAGAAACACCAGGAAACCAAAACCGGTGAGCAGCATGGCATAGTAATGCGTGGTGATCATCCAGGCCAGCCCGTCCGTGCCCGCCCACTGTAAACCGATATAATCCAGCCCGATACGCAACCCCAGTGAAAACACGCCAAGAATCATAAACGGCTTCAGCAGGTACAGGCTGTTAAAACTGCGTGAAATCAGCATCCACAGGCCCAGGTAGGGCAGCTGCAGCGAGAGAATCTGCATAAAGTGAACCACCATGCCCGTGTCGTTGGTTTTGAAGGCGCCCCGTTCAAACAGCAGTTGCACCATCAGCGGCGAAAGCCAGTAAGCCAATAAAATCATCGGCAGACTGAACAGCAGGCATTCTTTCAACCCCTGATTCATAATCCCCTGCATCTGCGGCCAGTCTTTCTGGCTGCCGGCGCGCATCAGCTTGGGAATGAGCGTCATCTGCAGGCCAAACACAGTAAGGGTACCCAGAATGTTAATAATTTTACCGGCGTACCGGAAGGCGCTCAGCTGGCCTTCGGGCAGGTGCGCCAGAAAATAGTTATCCACCGGGATAAACAGATAAAAGAAAATGCAGATAAACGTGTTGGGGAGTGAAAAGCGCAGCATCTGGCCAATGCCTTCAATGCGCAGCAGGAATTCCCACTTCATACCCAGGGCGTACCAGTACATGGCCACCTGCACCAGCTGGGAAATGGGCATCGCCCAGATGACCGCCCAGTAGCCGTATTTACCGTAAAACAACCACACCAGAACCACAAACAGCAGGGTGCTGACAATGCCGGGAATATGGAACCAGCCAAAGCGCTCCTGCTGCACCAGAATCAGCCGTAACGCGTACGATCCCTGAAAAATCATGCTAAGCGGCAGGGTAATCATGATGAGCATGTTGAAGGCGAGATCGTGATAGTTTTTAGCCAGGTTGGGCGCGGCAAACTGCGCGATCCAGTCGTGGCCGATCACAATAAAGATCGCCAGAAACGCCATGGTAAGAAAGATATAGTTCATAAACGCCACCACAATCTGGCGCTGGCGTTCCGTCACGTGGCCCGGTGGTTTTTCACTGTCGGCATGGTCGTTATAAAACGGCACCAGAATGCCGTAGCCCATCTGCTGAAAATAGCCGCTGGCCATATCCAGGTAGCTGATGGCGATAAAGTAGGAATCGAGGAAGTACCCGAGACCAAAGGTTTTGGTCAGCAGCACGTCTTTGAGAATGCCCGTCACAATGTCCATGCCGCGCAGGGACGTCAGCGTCAGAAAATCTTTCAGACGCTTAGGACTCTTGCTGAAAAACCGATCCCGGATCGGCTTCCACACCGCTGCTATCGGGTTGGACACAGACGCTCCACCAGCCAGACCTCTCTCAAGGCGCATCACACGCCATTACACAAACACCAGTATACCTGTCAGCATCACCCTTTCAGGCCAATACGCAGGTCAAATCGTTCAGCCGGAGGAGCCCTTTCATACGGGCCTTCCCCTACAATAAACGGAGGAGCCAGCGCAGAAACAGAACGGGATTCTTCCGTGCGATCCAGACTGAGGTTGTGGCGTTATAAGGTGACCATGTGGGTGCTTTTACCCTTGTGGGCCCGGCTGCTGCATGGCTGGAAGTTCTGGTGGTTTGGCGAAAGCCGCCGTATCCGCTGGGGAAAACGCTGTCTCATCCACCACCGCGCCAACCTCTCTGCCCGGACCAACGGACGCATCACCCTCGGCGATCGCTGCCGCCTGCACGGGGACAGCCAGCTGATTGCCCATGGCGGTTTCATTACGGCCGGCAACCGGTTGACGGTCAATCCCTACTGTATTCTGTATGGGCACGGCGGCCTGACCATTGGCGACAACGTGCTCATCGCCAGTCACACAACCATCATTCCGGCAAACCACCGGTTTGATCGGTCAGACATTCCCATCCGCGACCAGGGGGAAACGAAACAAGGCGTCACCATCGGCAGCGACGTCTGGATTGGGACTCATGTCAGTATTCTGGACGGCGTCACCATCGGAGACGGAGCCGTTATTGCAGCCGGCGCGGTGGTGACACGGGATATTCCCGCCAATGCCATTGCCGGCGGCGTACCGGCGCGCGTGCTTAAAATGCGGCGCTAGCGTCAACCGTCAGAAATGACGGTCGGCCGAAGCCTCAACCCGCAGCACCGTATAGAGAATGCTGGTGGCGAAATGCAGCGTGGTCTGCCAGACGATCCACAAATCCAGCAGGGGGCTCCAGTGCTGAATGTACCAGAGATCCGCCTCTGTTTTGGCGCGGATGTCATCCAGAGAGTCCAGGCTGGGCTCTGAATTCTGAAGCTGCGCATAACCGGTGATGCCGGTTTTGGTCAGGTGGCGCAGGCTGTAATTGGGAATGCCGGCGGCTTTAAACTGATTCACAAAAACCGCACGCTCCGGCCGGGGGCCGATAAAGGACATATCGCCGTTCAGCACGTTAAACAGCTGGGGCAGCTCATCCAGGTGGGTTTTACGCAGAATATTACCCAGCGGTGTGATACGGGCATCATTCCGGCCGGCCCAGACCGGGCCGGTTTTGGCTTCGGCATTGTCCACCATGGTGCGAAACTTCAGCACGTGGAAAGGCCGCTCGTGGCGGGTTAACCGCTCCTGACGAAACAGCAGGGGACCGGGCGAGGTCAGTTTAACCAGCACGGCCACCACCAGCATGACGGGGGCAAACACCAGCAGAGCGGCAGAAGCCGCCAGCAGATCAAAGCATCGCTTATAGGTCTCATGCACGCGGCAGACCACCTCGGTATTCGGGTGAACCTCGCAGCTATGTGTACCGACAACACGAAGGTTGGGACTTCCCATGGCATCGCAGGTGCTACAGTTGTGCGGCGACGTACTCAAACCAGGGTCCTCATCACTTCTTTCTCAGCCATCGGCGCTCAGTCCGATTAAGGGGGTATCGTCCGGTATTCAGAAACCTGAAGCCCCGTTAACCGGTTTTCTTCAGGGTTTTATTCCGGAAGGTGGGCCGCTGGGAGGGGGCTTCCGCAGCACCCTGAAGACTCTCCCAGTACTGTTTCAGGCCGTTTTCAATGGTCATGGTCGGCCGGAAGCCGAGAACATCCGTAATCCGCTCGATACAGGCAATGGAATGACGGATGTCACCCCGTCTTTCTTCGCGGTATTCCACATCGGGATGCATCCCGGATTGCCTGAATAATGTACTCAGAATATCCAGGAGGGTGCTGCCCTTGCCATAGCCGACGTTGAACGTCTCGAACGAAAATTTCTGGCTTCTCATCGCCAGAAGATTCGCCTGGATCACATCCTGAACGTGGACAAAATCACGGCTCTGGTGGCCGTCACCATAGATAACCGGACTGTGACCCTGCATCAGCGCGTCGGCAAAGCAGGAGATCACCCCGGAATACTGAGATTTCGGGTTCTGACGGGGCCCGAAGACATTAAAATAGCGCAGGCAGACCGCATTCAGCCCGTAGGTCTCTGCATACAGGCGGGCATGGAACTCATTCACCAGTTTACTCATACCATAAGGCGAGACCGGCGAAGGAATCATGGTCTCGTGCTTGGGGAGGACCTGGTCCGTTCCGTAAATGGCTGCCGATGAGGCCAGAATGACCTGCTGCACACCGCTCAGCCGGGCGGCCTCCAGCATGTTGACGGTCCCGTTCACATTGATTTCATGGGTTTCCATCGGGTTCTGAATGGATTCAAACACGGACGTCAGCGCAGCCTGATGAAAAACCGTGTTAATGCCCTGCATGGCTGCTTTGAGGGAAGCGAGATCAGCCAGTTCACCTTCAATCACGGTCACCGCGTCACGGCAGTCCGACAGGTTCTCCCAGCTGCCACTGGAAAAATTGTCGAACACGGTCACCCGGTGGCCCTGCATCAGCAGCGCCTCACAGAGGTGCGATCCGATAAATCCCGCTCCGCCTGTAACCAGGCAAGATGCCTTGGTGGTGGTATCCGGCATCAGTAAATATCCATTCTCGGTTGGGCAGGCATTTCCACGCCCATATTTCCTTCGTTTTCATCATAATTCCAGGCGCCCGGGCCGGCATCGGACAAACGAGCCAGATTCCGCCTCAGAAAATCGATTATTTGTACCCCCGGAAAGGACTATAAGCGGCAAAGCGCGGGGTAAATGCGCGCCAGATAATCATCCAGCACAGCGGACAGTCCGAATTGATGGCGGGCATGCTCTGCAGCCGTTTCTCCCATCCGATCCCGCAAAGCCTGACTCTCAATCAGACGAATGAGGGCAGTTGAAAACGATTGCTGATCAGGAAGCGAGACCACGGCCGGCAAGCCCTCACGAAAAACCCGCTCAGCATCCTCGCACCCAGGGGGGTAAATCCAGTCGGTCACGCCGTCAATGCGGCAGATGACCGTCGGCAGGCCGCATGCCATGGCTTCCACAGGAGAGGAAGGCTGTCCCTCCTGGGAGGAGGCAAACACAAACACGTCGGCCGCCTGCAGATAGCGCGCGGACTCCTGGTAAGGAACCAGACCGGTCAGGTGAACCCGTTCTTTCAGTCCCAGCGCTTCAATCTGCGCCAGCAGCTGCTCCCGGTACCCCGCAAATTTCGCCTTGCAGGGACCCACCATCAGCAGATGAACCGGGTCGTTTTGCGGTGGCAGACCGGCCAGAACCTCAACCAGAAACTGTGGATTTTTTCTGGGATTCACCCCGCCGGAGTAGATCAGCAGACAACCTGCCGACGGCAATCCCAGCTCACGGCGCAGCGCCGGTTTCTCTGCAGAAGGCGCCGGGTGAAAAACGCGATCATCGTAGCTGTTGGTCACCTCAAACACCCGGTTCTCCGGCAGGTACTGACGGGCATCCCGTGCAATGGCGGGAGTCAGCGCCACCAGGCCGTCCAGCTGCTTCATCAGGGCAAAAGCCAGCCTGCCCAGTACCGGGTACCGGCGAATCGAACTGAGATCGTCCACGCCATCGCAGCTGACCTTATACAGACTGCGCACACCAAACACCCGCGCCAGCAACACCCAGATCACCGTGGACAGGTGGGTACAGCCATGAACATGGATGACATCCAGCTCACGGTGGTGCCGGATCATCCACAGAACGGCCAGCAGGTTCATCCAGAGCATGCGGCCCAGCGTACTGCTGCTGCCACGCGTAAGCGTCACCGGCAGGGTCCCCAGGGCCGCCTGTGTCCACGCGTCGTGGTGTTCCGCCGTACCAGCCGTCATCACCCGGACCTTGCAGCCCCGCTGTATCATCGCCTGCGACAGCAGCACCGCCTGGTTACCCGCCCCGGCAAACACAAAAGGCGGGGTATTCAGGGAGACCATGAGTATCCGCAAGGAACGACCCGGCTGCCCCGTCCTGATTTCGGCGTCACACACGGATGGCTCAGGCACGTCTCAGCCTCCAACCAGCTGACACACCTTCTGCCGCTCCAGCGCATCCTTCTGCAGCCCCCGGGTCAGGCAACGGGTTTTCTGAAAGGTCATGGCCGTGTGCGCCAGGGCGTAAAGCAGCACGCAGGCGCCGCCCAGTATCAGGCAGGGCATCACCTGATTCATCAGGGGCCCCACAATAAACATCAGCGTAATGCATTCCACGCCGCAGGGGGCAGGCCGCAGCGACATCCGGGCGCAACGGGCGTCAAAAGCGTCAAACCATGCCATTAGACCCGAAGCGGCCTTCCGGGGCTGTTCAGACCCGCCCGACCCGGCCTGTGCCTCCGGCACGGGAAGAAAAGCGCGGATACGACCCAGCATGTTTTCATTGGTGTATTTCAGCGCAAACAGAATACTCAGGCCGCAACCTACCATCAGCCAGACCGGGTTGTTCTGCTGGGTCGCCTGACCGGCGGAAAGCGCCAGCAGATAGGCGGTATGTTTCAGAACATCACTGAGCGAATCCAGATAGCCGCCAAAAGGGGTGACCTGGTTTTTCAGTCGCGCCAGTTTGCCATCCATCGCATCAAACAGGTTGCTCACAAAGGCGATCAGCGCGCCCACCAGCAGGGCGTCACGCGTGCCCAGCATGAAAAACGGCACGGCCACAAAGCCGATCAGCAACCCCATCACACACACCACTTCCGGCCGCAGGCTGGTATAGTTGGCGATCACCCATAGCACGCGGGTGGCCACCGGGTGCAGAAAAAAATATCCCCACCAGGAGTTCCGGGATTTATAGCCCAGACGGCGGATATCCTGTACTGAATACTGCGGCATTACCGGCCACCGGCGGCAGCAACCGCAGCGGGAACCTGGGTGAGGGTGGCGTGCTGCTGGAACCAGGAAGACACCGTGGCGTTTTCAAACACGCGGTGCGCCAGAATCCCGGACATCAGCTCCGCCCCGGCCGGACTAAGGTGACCGCTGTCGGCAAACAGGCCTTCCACATTATGCGGGAGCTCTTTTTTCAGATCGACAAAGGGAACATGGTATTCAGAAACCACCTTCTGAACAGCCTCATAATAGGGCCGGCTGATGGCATTGCGATCAAAGATCCCTTGATACGAAGGGTGACTCGGATACTCAAAGAGAACCACCGGGATGTTTTCCTGCTGACAGTAGGACAGGAAGTTCTCCAGCCGCTCCGTGTCAACCTGTTTGTAATTACTGAGGATACGGCGCTCACGGGCTTTTGCGTTCATCAGCACATTACGGTCGCTTTTCATATCCTTGCTGATTTTTTTGGGATTCCAACCCTGAAAATACCGGTTGTCCTTGGATTTCCCCTTCAGCACCATCTTGGCCAGAATATCCGGCGCCAGAATGGAGCGGTAGCGGTAAAGACCACTCAGACTGGCCAGCACAATCTCCTGCTTGTCGTTCATAGAGAGATACGGCGAGTTGAAGATCTCGCTGGCGAGCTCCGGCTGGTTGGCCAGAATGGAGCGGTAGTACAGAATATTGTTGGTGGAAACGAAGTCGTTGTTCAGCAGAAAGTCGGTCACTTCCAGCAGCACCATTTTGGGCTTGCCGTACTGATGCACATGACGCTCCAGCACGAGTTTAATGAGGTAATAGCTGCCACCCGGCAGGCCCATGTTATAGGTGTTCAGGCCAGACGGCACGCTTTTCTCAAAAGTCTCCGTCTTAAAGCCGTTATTTACGCGGGAGGTTCCGAGCGCCAGAATATCAATCTGTCTGGGATGATCCGAGCGGATATTGTCCAGCTTGCGTGAGAGGTTGTTGTCCACTTTGTCATCCAGATACTGCCCCACCGGCGTAAAGGAGATCATGACATCAGTCAGCAGAAACAGACCGATGGCAATCATAAACGGGAGCCAGATGATATGACGTTCCAGAAAGGCTTTCACGGGAAACTCCTTTGGGGGATATCGTTAGAACTGAAAATAGATGAATTCCTGGGCATTGGTCTTCAGCGTCATGCCCAGATAAATCAGAATAAAATAGGCAACGCCCTGAGCGCCGGCGACCACCCACTTGTTCTCAACTTTGGGCCCGCCAAAGCGCACGCCGGCGTGAACCATGAAAAACAGTCCAATAACGCCGAGCGCCATTTTACCGGAAGTATTGATACCCACCATGGTGGCCGGATTGAACATCGTCTGTATCATGTGCCAGGCAGCCGGGAATGTTTGCGCCCGGAAGAAAACCCAGGCCAGGCAGACGGCATGGAAAGTAATAAACCAGGCCATCAACGTGGGTATAAACCGATTGATTCTGAAAGCCATGAAGAATTTGTGAACTGACAGATACAGACCGTGCAACAAACCCCAGATCACAAAGTTCCAGCTGGCGCCATGCCACAGACCGCCCAGGCCCATGGTCAGAAACAGATTACGGTATGTCATCAGCTTTGAGCAGCGTGAGCCGCCCAGGGAGATATAGAGATAATCCTTCAGCCAGCGCGAAAGCGACATATGCCAGCGCCGCCAGAAGTCGGTGATATTCTGGGCGAAGTAAGGCGCATTAAAGTTCTCCGGCAAGGTATAACCCATCAGCAACGCTGATCCCTGGGCCATGAGCGTATATCCGGCAAAATCACAGAAGATCTGCACTGCAAAAGCATAGGTGGCCAGCCAGCTGGAATCAAAACCCTGCAGCGAGGTGTCGCCGTAAATGGTATTGACATACTTGGCGACCAGATCCGCCACAAAGACCTTCATGGCCAGGCCCTGCAGAAATTTATGCACGCCGCGCGTAAAGTTTTCCTGTTTCCACGGAGGGTTGCTGTCAAACTGGTGCAGAAGTTCACTCGCCCGGACAATGGGACCGGCAATGAGGTGCGGAAAGAATGCGACATACGTAGAGAAACGGATAAACGTGTCCGGCTTTTCAATCCCGCGGTACACGTCCACCAGATAGGCAATCAGAATAAAGTTGGTGAAAGAGATTGCCAGCGGCAGGAAGAGATGCATCTCATATCCGGGAACCGGCTGATGAAGGGCTGCGCAGAGGGCATCCAGGTTACCCAGCAGAAAATTGGAATACTTAAAGAAGCCCAGCAGGCAAAGCTCCGTGGTGACCCCAAAGACCAGAATCTGCTTCTTGCGCTCCGGATGCTTTTCCATCAGGACACTCAGCCAGTAGAAATAGGCGGAGTCCAGAAAAATGACCGGCGCATAGATCACGCCAAACGGCGGGCTCCACGTCATGTAAAACACATAACTGGCGATCAGAAGCAGGGGAACCCGGAAGCGTTGCGGCACATTCCAGTACAACAGCACCACAATGGCGAGAAAGAGGACATAAATCCAGCTGCTGAAGACCATCAGTCACAGTCCTTATAATAAGGCGTTTCACCCAACTCACTCTGTATGCCTTCAGGCACACTTTAAATATATTGTAAAAAACATACCCCTTTGGCGGATCGGGTAAATGGATGAGGATATCCTGAAGTTCGGGTCAAAAGATAAACCCGGAGTGAATATTCCATGATAAGCATAGACACACTCTGTGACTGTGTTTACAGCCTTTTTACACAGCCCTGGTACACCCGGGGAATGACTCCCAAAGAAGAAATACAGCATTTGGGGAGTGTCGGTCCATGAAAGCATACGTAATATAGAACTATATCAGTGTGATGAAAAGTCTTGGGTCTATCTATCGAGCACACGCCAGAAAGACATTCCCGGCTAGCCACTGCCAAGTGTATGAATAAGGTAATAAAACACTGACATGAGGCTCCTCGAAAAACTTATAACGCTGCTGCGCATCCATCGACTCACGTTCATGGTGGTCTTCCTGGTCTGCAGCATCACGATCTATTCCGTCGGGTTTCTTGCTCCGCCCGTGTATGAGATGGAAACATCCGTTCTCGTCCACAAAAAGATCCCCAACGGCGAGTCGAAAATTGATCTGCCAGACTTTGCCGGCCCCAACCTGACCGATCACGTCAAGATCATGCGCTCGGACATGGTGCTGGACTACCTGGCGCACCGTCTGAAAAAGAAATTCCCGAACCGCGATATCAGCCGCGCGGCACTTTCGAGCCGTCTTCGGATTGTCTCAACCAAGAATACCAAGGTCATTGAGATCACTTATCAGGACAGCGACCGTAAATTCGGCGTTGAGGTCCTGAAAGGTTTGCTGGATGGCTATGAGATTGCCCTGAAGAAAATTGCTGAAGAAACCAAAGAACGAACCTATAGTTTCTTTACTCAAAGAAAGAAGCAGGTTCAGAATGAGCGTCATCGGATTGAAGGCGAACTGGAAGTACTGCAGTCTGAAAGCGGCACTGTTGATATCAATATCAAAAACGCGGAAATGCTCAAGGTGCAGTCCAGCTACCTGGAAACACTGAGCAATCTGAACAGTCAGATCAAATCAAGCCGTAATGAAATCCGAAAGCTTGAGGATACGCTGAAACTCACGCCTGAGCAGATACAGGCGCTGACAAGGATTAAGGAAGATCCGCAGATTAAATCCTGGCAGGAGCAACTGGGGAGCCTGCAGGCACAGATGAACGAGCTGAAATCGATCTATACAGACCGCTACAGCGCCGTTCAGGAAAAGAAACGCGCCATTGACAAAACTGAGGAATTGCTTGAAGCCCGTATCCGCGAGATATATCAAGGTCCGTTAAGCAAGAAAAATCTCTACTTCAGCAACATAGACCAGAGTCTCGGCATTACTTACCTGGTTGAAAACGTAAAACTCATTGGTCTGGAAGGTCAGAGAGATCACTACGACCATCTGCTGGAAGCTCTCAAAAAAGACTTCGAACTGTTGGCCATGCAGAACCGCAAAGTGGAAAACCTGAAGTTCAAGCAGGAATCGCTGAAAAAAGAAGAAGAGAACCTCTTGCAACGCCTTCAGGACGACGAGATCGATCAGGCTATCTTTGACACACTGGGCAGTTTCTCGATCATCACGGAACCCACGATGCCTAATGTCAATGCCTACGTTTTCCCGCTCAAGCCTGTATACACCCTCATCAGCGGCGTTCTTGTCAGTCTGCTGCTGGCCATGTTTGCCGTGGCCGTGGTCGAGTTCCTGAACCCGCGGATTATCAATCTGGACAGCCTGCCGGTTCTGGCCGAAATCAACCGCTTTGGCAACGCTGTGGACGAAAGGGAACTGCAGACGGTCTATCAGAATCTGTCGCTGCTCATCAACCGGCAGAATCTCAAATCATTGTCTGTCATCCATCTCTGCAACAGTGGCGGCGCTGTCCGTGGCAGCAGTCAGGTTCCCATGTCGAACTGCCCGTATTCCAGCAGTGTCTTTATCAGGCAGTTGGCCGTCATGTTCTCAGAGCGTGGCCTGAAAGTCCTTCTTGTCGACTGTAATGACTGCTACGAAAGCGATGTGGCTTCCCGTGAGTCTATCTTCAAGGTGGTGGACTATACGTTATACAGTTACAGCGGGATGGACAATCTCCATATCCTCAGCCCAACAAAATCAAAAGGCATGTTCTTTGACCCTAATATGCTGAGCATGTTACCGGATAAAGATACCTACAATCTGGTACTTTTCAATGTTTCTCTGGGCGATACCAGCGCTGTCGGAACGCTTCTTTGCGAAGTTGCCGAAGGAACCCTGGTCGGCATTTCGCGCAGCACTACGCCCAGTAAAACATTACGCCAGTTCCAGCAGATGGCTGACGAACACAGCATTAACCTGGTCGGCAGCATACTCTTTCAGTAATTGATACAGGAAGGCGAACGCCATGTTCACCCGTCAGTCCACGCCATCCGCATATATTACGCTTACGCTGTTACTCTGCAGCCAGCTGCTGCTGTCAGTCACACCTCCTGCAGGCGCCGAGCAGCTGGATGCCCCGCCCGGGCTGACCACCAAAAGCGCTTACGGTATCAACTCCCCTCTGGTAATGACCAACGACGAGTTCACCCAGTGGATGAGCCGCCGCCAAAGCGATATGGAGGAACCGGACAGCGGTATCCGAAATATATCCCTTTCCAGCGAACCCATTCAGGCGCGCGCCCAGACGTTTGATTACCTGCTGGCGCCCGGCGATGTGATATCCGTGCTGGTTCAGGATCGACCTCAGTTCTCCAGCTCTGACATCAATATCAACGTGAATGGCTTTATCACCCTGCCTATCCTCGGCGATATTTACGTCAAGGGCAAAAGCAAATCAGAGCTCCTCGCCGAAATCTCCGAAGCCTATAAAGAGTACCTGGTTGATCCCCATGTGGACATCGTCCTGAAGAAGACCCGTCCCCAGTTCACCTACATTCTGGGGGCCGTTAAAAACCCGGGGCCCTACCGCCAACTGGGTAAAGACAGCAACGGACCCCAGGACAGCATGAACTCGGCCGTGCAGGATCTCAAACTGTCCACCGCCATTGCCAACTCGGGCGGTATTGATGAGACATCCGACTGGGAGCATGTACACATTTACAATGACTCCCTGAAAACCCACCGGGAAGTGAACCTTCGCACCCTGGTCGTTTTCGGCGATGTCGTCCATGACCCCGATCTGAATCCGGATGATGTGGTTTATGTGCCCCGCCTGCCGGATGACCGCCTGATGGCGCTTTCTGACCTGAAACTGGCGTCGGCATCCACCCTGGGCAAGCATGAGTTTCCCATCCGCATTCACGGCATGGTGAAAAACCCCAATGTCTACTACATGAAGAATCAGGAAATGACCCTTCAGGGCGCCCTGGCCATGGCCGGCGGTCTGATGCCCGATGCCCGGCTGGACCAGATTGTGATTGCCCGAACCATGCCGGACGGCAGCCTACAGAAGATTGGCGTCAATGGCAAGAAACATGACCTTCTGTTACACCCCAACGATATTGTGATGGTGACCAGCCAGCGGCGTATGCGCACCCTGGAAAACACGCTGGTTATGCTCTCCCGTATCATGACGCCGCCACTGCAGGGAACCTTCCTGTTGCGTAACCTGGACAGCGTCTACGGTATCGCCAATTCCGATTAACATTCAGCAGACAGGTATCCGGCCGTGTTCCTAACTTCCTTACCAACACAGAAACTCGGCGCACGTTCTCTGATTGTGGGAGTCATTGTACTTCTCTCCAGTTTTCTCGCACTGGGCTTCTATTTTCTCGTTCACCTGCTCAGCCTGAATCACATGCCTATCTGGTCCATCCTGGTCATGGTTTCCATCATGGCCTGTCTGCCGCTGCTCTGGCTGACGACATGGAAAAACCACCGGCTCTGCTTTCTGCTGACCAGCTTTATTCTGCTCGGCGGCGACTTTGCGCCGGCGCTCACCTCACCGACAGTAGCCCTCATTACATTGCCCAATTTTTTCTACCTGCTGTATCTTAACCGCAACTCAAAGATCAAATTTTTTCTGCTCCCATTTATCCTGCTTTCGGCGATGTATTTCTTCAGCGCCTTTTTGCTGAATGTGGTCAGTAAGCCCATCATGATTTCCTACGGCATGGTGCTGGATCTGGGCTGGCTCAGCTCCCTGATTGGCGGGATGATTACTTACCACATCGTCTATATTCCTCTGATGATCTACCACCTCATCCAGACTGACAAACCATTTTTCAGGTCATACAACTATATTCTGAGTCTGTTTATCAACCTCATTGTGATTGTGGGAATATTCCAGTTTGGCATGTATCTCGGCGGTGCTTACGGTGAAGGGCTTTTCCGTGTCTCATCAATCATGCGGATTGCGACCCGCCTGGGCCCGTTTATCGTGATCTCGCTGCCATTGCTGCTCTGCGGTCTTCTGGATGAGCCAGACATTAAAAAACGTACCTACTGGTGGGTTTCCATTGTGCTCAGCTTGTTTATTATGCTGCTGACCTATACCCGCGGCGCTGTGGTGGCGGCTGTTGTGCTGTGGGCGTTTCTGGCGCTCAGTCTGTTCACTTCGCGTTCCTACAGAGCATTGCTTTATTTCGTCATCAGCACACTGGTCATCTGCATGTGGTTTTTCTGCCTGTCGCAGGTCTTTTCGCTCGACTTTTTCACCCGGTTTGACTCCGACAAGGTTGAGTCCGGCTGGGGCAAGCGCCTGGTGATGTGGAAAGCTTACTTTAACGCTATACAGCTGCAAGGGACCTCACCGCTCCGCAGCATCCTGCACACCATGTTTGGCTACGGCGTTTTTTCGGAACGTTTCTATGTGTTCCCTCTCAACCGCGACGCCCACAACACTTTTATCAGCACGTTTAACACCTTCGGGCTGGTGGGTTTCTGTCTCTATTACATCCCCTATTTCTGGATTCTATTCATCTCAACCTGGGGTATTTTCACCGCCAAAGTCATGGCCATGCGCCCCCGGTATGCCATGGCCAGCGGCATTCTGATTCTGTTTATCGCCTCGGGACTCGTGCACAACAAGCTGTATTCGCCTATCGAGTCGGCTTACACCTGGCTGCTGATTGGCGTTCTGCTGCGTGAGGACCTCGGCAGCATCTTTCCCATTATTAACCGCCATAAAAAATACCTGCCGGTTACCCACAAAAACACCATCGGGCTGAAGAAATAGTGACCACAGCTGAACCCACACCCCCGAAAGTCATGGTGCTGATTCACGAAGATCAGTATGGGGGTGGGACACGACAGACTTTTTACATTCTGGAGCAACTGGTCCGTTCCGGTTACCAGGCGGTTCTGGTCTCCAATGCATCAGACAGCTGGCTCGGCCGGCGCCTGCGTGAATCCGGCCTGCAGGTCATCACACGCTTCACCAGCACCATCCAGCGCGCCCTGCATCCGGTCCGGGATTTCCAGGCGCTCCTCTGCCTGCTGAAGACCATCCGCGAGGAGCGGCCCGACGTGCTGGTGACGGCGGGGGTCAAGCTGGTTGGGCTGGGCTGCCTGGCCGGCTGGCTGATGCAGGTGCCCCTGCGCGTGGCCATCGTTCGCGGGCGCGGCGGCGAGGAAGGCACCGGCATGTACCGAGCCATCGTTCTGATGGAAAAGTTTGTGGCCGCCCTGGGCACCCGTTTTATCACCGTCTGTGAGTTTAACCGGCAGCAGATGATTCGTGAGGGCACCTGCAACGACAAGAACAGCCTCACCATTCACAACGGGGCAGACATTGCCGAATGCCGCTCCGGCGTACGGGGCCGCTTCAGGGCCACGCTGGGCCTGAGGGAGGACGCCTTTCTGATCGGCATGGTTGGCCGGCTCACCCCGCAAAAGCGCTACGCAGCGTTTATCCGGATGCTGGCCCCGCTGTGTCAGGAGTTTCCGCACGTCACCGGGCTGATCATCGGCGACGGCCCGGATCGCGAAGCCCTGCAGAACTGCATCGAACAGGCCGGACTGAGCGGGCGGATCCGCATCACCGGGTTCATTCAGAGCATGCCTGACGTATATGCCGATCTGAACGCCTCCGTGCTGCTGACGCGTTATGAAGGCCTGGCCAATGCGCTTCTGGAAAGTTCCGCCGCCGGCGTGCCCATGGTGGCCGATGATGTGTGCGGTAACGCGGAGATTGTGCGGCATGGCGAGAACGGGTATATCATCCCGCCGGAGGATCTGGCCGGTGGCACGGCCCTGCTGCGGCAGCTGATCCTGGATCCGGCCCTTTGCGAAGCCCTGGGCCGGCGGGGCCACGAGATTGCCGAGGCTGATTTTGACCGCCAGCGGCAAATTGAAAGGATCATTCAGAACCTGGTTCCTCTGGATGATGGACGACCTGCCGGGGTCAAAACCGTATAGTGGTAGTAGCATGCCCGCACGCAGCCACACGGCTGTTGTGCCAGACTGACCGAGCTTATGGTGGACAGTTCCCACAATCGACAGGTGATGGACAGCAACGCGCCCCCGGATGAAAACAACCGGGAGCCGGTATTTTATGATTCCATCGTGGGGCGGCTCTCCGATGTGGAGGACACCCTGGAGCAGACCTCGGGGCCGGGGCCGGATGACATTGAGGCCCTTTTTCAGGAAGACCCACGATATACGGGGTTAACCGACACCCAGAAAACGTCTCTCCTGCTGGAAGAGGTGAACCGGGAATACGACGAGGCGCTGCTGTCCAAGTTCCGCCGCAACTACGGCAACGCCATCACGGCTCTGGAGACCGCCTATAAGCGTTACAGCGCCCTGCGCAGTTACGGTAACGCCATGCGCTGCCTGATTGAACTGGCCTGGATTAAGTACAACCACGATCCGGGACAGGAGGGTCTGCCCAAGGCCAAACGCCTGTTTGCCGAAGCCACCAACCTCATCAACACGCATTATCACGAGCCCGGGATCAGTGAAATCCGGGCCCGACTGTACCACTACCAGGGGCTGGTTCACTACCAGGAGAAGCACTACGGTGAAGCGGTCCGGCACCTGATGCATGCCCGCACCTTCTGTGCGCCGGACAGTCTGGAAGCCGCCAAGATTATGGACAGCCTGGCGGTGCACTACGAAAAGACGCACGACTACTACCGCGCCATTCAGTGCGGCCTGGACGCCCTGGCCATCAAGCAGCGGGTCGGCATCAGCCACGAAGAGACGATCACCCTGCAGATTCTGGGCAAGATCTACATCCTCAAAGAGGAATACGCCAAGGCCACCAACTGTCTGGAAAAAGCGTTGCAGCTGGCTGAACATCTGCAGGATTATCGTCGCGCCTGCGGCCTGAGGAATGACCTCATCCGCATCACCATGTACCAGAACCAGTTTGATCAGGCTGAAACGCTCCTGGATGACGTGATTGCCGAATGCGAAAAACATCAGTTCAACGGCTTGCTGGGTTTTGCCCATTTCTACCGGTGTTACCTCATGTACAGCCGGCAGCAGTTTGGTCAGTGCCGGCTGCTGCTCGTCAACACGGTCATTCCCCTGTTTGAAGGCTGCAGCGACCGCAAGGGCTACGCCATGGCCAACCGGCTGATGGCCACCCTGCAGTACCAGGAAGGCGACCACAGCGGCGCCATTGAGCGGATGACCGAATCCATCGCAATCTTCAAGGAAGAAAACCAGATTTCCGAACTGGCCAAGACCTATTTTGAACTTGGCAAGCTATACGTCAACCTCAACGAGAACGAACTGGCCGAAAACAGCATGCTGGAGGCCCTTCGGATTGCCGAGCTCAACGATCTGGGCTTTCTGACCAGCTACATTGAAGACGAGATCTATCGCCTGAACACGGACAAGTGGCAGGAGATTGTGGACAAGCGCAGCAAGCACGAGCGCGTCTTTAACAATGGCCCCAATATCGAAGACGCCCTGGAAAGCCTGAGCAAATCGGACGAAGGCGCCGGCATCAATGCCCCCTCACAGTCCCTGCTTTCCCTGCTGCGGGTTGCCCAGGCAATGACCGCTGAACGCGACCTGGAGAAGCTGCTCTACATCATTAAGAATGAGACCGAGGAAGCCCTGCAGGCCGACCGGTGTACGGTGTTTGTGTACGACCGCGACAAGAACGAGCTCTGGTCTAAGGTCGCCACAGGGCTGGGCACCTCCCAGGAGATCCGTTTCCCGGCCCACCTGGGCATTGCCGGCTACGTGGTTAAAACCGGCGAGGTCCTGAACATTCAGGACGCCTACGCCGATCCGCGGTTCAACCCGGAAATTGACAAGAAAACCGGCTACCAGACCCGCACCATTCTGTGCATGCCCATGCGCAACCGTAAAATGGAAATTATCGGCATCTTTCAGGTGCTCAACAAACATTCCGGCCATTTTGACAAAAAAGACGAAAACCTGCTGATGGCCATTGCCACCACGGCCGGTGTGGCCATTGAAAACGCCTCGCTGACCCAGGAGATGAAAATCTCGTTCGACAGCTTTGTGAAAACCCTCTCCAGCACGATTGACGCCCGAGACCCGATCACGGCCGGGCACTCGGAGCGGGTGGCGGAGTACTCCCTGCTGATTGGCGGAGAGATGAAACTGCCGGGCGAGGAGCTGGAAAGCCTGAAATACGCCTCCCTGCTGCACGACATCGGCAAAATCGGCATCAAGGAAGACATTCTCAAAAAAGACGGCCGCCTGACCGAACGGGAGTACCGGCATATTCAGAAACACGTGGAATACACCCACGAGATTCTGAAAAACGTCTACTTCGAGCACCATCTGCGCATGGTGCCGGAGATCGCCGCTTCTCACCACGAGAAGGTGGATGGCAGCGGTTACCACAGGGGCCTCTGCGGACAGGATATTCACCTCTCCGGCCGGATTCTGGCCATTTCAGACGTCTTTGACGCCATCACCTCCCGGCGTCATTACCGCAGCCGCATGCCGTTTGACCGCGTACTGAGCGTACTGCGCAAGGATACCCACACCCACTTTGACAAAGACTGCATCGACAGCTTTATGGGCGTCCCCCTTCACCGCGTGGCGCGCATTCTGTCCAGTGACCATATCGCCATTGCCGAGTCGGAAATCAACTGCGAGGAACTCATCGACAGCCTTGATTCGCTGGTGACGATTGCCGAATATGAAACCATGCTGAAAAAACCGAGCATGACGCGCGGGGAGGCGGATATTCACCGGCTGTTCAGTGCGGTGTACCACCTGATACAACTGGGCGACCTGGATTAAGCCAAGGGGGGTTAGCCGGCGCTTTCCGCCGTGGTCTTCTCAATGGGCTCCACCAGCGTCAGGTGACGTTTAAACTGCTTGTAAAACCCGCAGTTGGTCACCAGAATGTCTTCACTCAGACCCACCACGCCTTCGGCAAGGGCTTCCAGCAACGGGCAGGCAACCCCCTTGAGAAAATGCTCACAGGTGAAGCATTGATCGTCTTCTTCTACGTGAACCTGGCCGTCGTAATACATAATGACGCGTGGTTACCTCGGGGTCTGTTCGGGGAGTAATGGGTTCTGACAATGCCCACTGACTTTCAGGCGGCATTGCGTCTGAGCGTTTCATTCACTGGGGTTTAGCGGGGTCTCTCTGCGGTCCGTAACGCTTTATTTACTGCATTAGTTCAAAAAGTATACCTACTACAGTATAGCGTTTTTCCCACAGATTTTAAAGACCCATGCTACAGAAAAAAACGCATTTTTAATAAAAATCACCGAATTTTGATGAAAATTAATACACATTGGCCAAAACAGGGGTCTCAGCGTGCCAAAAAGTATATATTTCTTAACAAAGACGCTCATCCTGTCCTGTTGTTTCCATAATGGGGGTCTGTTTTCACGAAATTTAACCCTGCCCGGCAGCCCCGCGCCGCCTGACTGAACACAGTAGCCCAACCTGAGGACATAAGGAGTGACCGGATGAGTATGGTTTCTGAATTTAAGGAATTCGCCCTGAAAGGCAACGTGATGGACATGGCCGTTGGCGTCATCATCGGCGGCGCCTTCGGTAAAATCGTCTCTTCCGTCGTCGCGGACATTCTGATGCCCCCGGTGGGCCTTGTGATGGGCGGCGTCAACTTCGCCGACCTCAGGCTGGTGCTGAAGCAGGCCAGTGTCAACGCCCAGGGACAGCCGGTGGAAGCCGTCACCCTGAACTACGGGAATTTCATTCAGGCCGGCATTGATTTTCTGATTCTGGCCGCCTGCGTCTTTATGATGGTGAAGGCCATTAACAGCCTGAAGCGCCCCGAGACGCCGGCGCCGGCAGAACCGTCCGCACCACCGCCACAGGAAGAGCTCCTTCTGACTGAGATTCGCGATATTCTGCGCAAGAAGGCGACCGTTTAGCCTGCCTGCGGCTTAAACCGATTCCAGAACGTGGCGGGCGATGACCATCCGCTGGATTTCTGACGTGCCTTCGCCGATTTCGCACAGTTTGGCATCGCGCAGGTAACGTTCCACGGGGAAATCCTTGGTGTAGCCATAGCCGCCGTGAATCTGCACGGCCTTGTTGGTGGCGCGCATGGCCACTTCCGAGGCGAACAGTTTGGCCATACTGGCTTCCTTGCCAAAGGGCAGGCCGGCCAGCTTCAGGCGGGCCGCATTGTACACCAGGTGCCGCGCGGCTTCTATTTCCATCGCCATATCGGCCAGCATAAAACGGATGGCCTGAAACTCGGCAATGGGTTTGCCAAACTGCTCACGCTGACGGGCATAGGTCAGCGCCTTGTCCAGCGCACCTTGGGCAATGCCCACGCCCAGCGCGCCAATGGAAATCCGGCCGCTGTCGAGGGTCTGCATAAAGTATTTAAAGCCCTTGCCTTCTTCGCCAATCAGGTTCTCGGCGGGCAGCGCCATGTTGTCAAACTGCAGGGTGCCCCAGTCGGAGCCGCGCATGCCCAGCTTTTCATCCTTGCTGCCCAGCGAGAAACCGGGGGTGTCGCGGTCAAACACAAAGGCGCTGATTCCCTTGGTGCCTTTGCCCGGCTCGGTAACAGCCGTGGCAATGTAAACCCCGGCGTAATTGGCGTTGGTGATAAAAATCTTGGTGCCGTTCAGCACGTACTGATCGCCCTGACGAACGGCCGTGGTCTGCGTCCCGCCGCTGTCGCTGCCGGCATTGGGCTCCGTCAAGCCGTAGGCGCCCAGTTTCTGCCCGGAGGCAACGGGCTTCAGGTACTTTTCCTTCTGGGCTTCACTGGCGAACATGGAGAGGGGAATACACACCAGGGAGGTGTGCGCCGCCAGGCTCAGCGCCGTGGAGGCGCAGACACGCGCCAGTTCTTCCACCACAATGGCGTAACTCAGGTAATCGGCGCCGGCGCCGCCGTACTGCTCTTCAATCGGCACGCCCAGCAGGCCCATCCCGGCCAGGGCGTCAAACGTTTCGGTGGGAAAGCGGCAGTTGCGGTCAATTTCAGCCGCCAGCGGCTCCACGCTGTCCACGGCGAACTCGCGCACCATGTCGCGAATCATCCGCTGCTGTTCGTTGAGGCCCCATTTGTCCTCACTGAGGTTGCCAGAGATATCGGTTACGGACACGGCCATCGTCAAAACCCTTTCTCAATCCCGGGTTCAACCCCCACCCCGGGGCTGGGAACCGGCTCACTTTCATTTTACACTAGTAGTCATGGCCTGTCGGCCAATGCCCTCCGTTTGGAGGAGAGAAGGAGACCTCACCCGTGACGACCACGCTGTTCACCAATACCCGCACCCGCTCCGAAAAAGCGTTTGAAGAGGCCTGCACGCTGATGCCCGGTGGCGTGAACAGCCCCGTGCGGGCGTTTAAATCTGTGGGCGGCACCCCCGTGTTTATCGCCAAGGCCAAAGGCGCCAGGGTGTGGGACATTGACGACAACCCGTACATTGATTACGTGGCGTCCTGGGGACCGGCGATTCTGGGGCATGCCGACCCGGATGTGGTGAAAGCCATTCAGAAGGCCGCCGAGCTGGGCACCAGCTTTGGGGCGCCCACCCTGGCGGAGAACGAGATGGCCGCCCTGGTGATCGATCTGGTGCCGGGTATTGAGAAAGTCCGCTTTGTCAGTTCCGGGACTGAGGCGGTGATGAGCGCCATCCGGCTGGCGCGTGCCTACACCGGTCGCGAGAAAATCATCAAGTTTGCCGGCTGCTACCATGGCCATGCCGACTACCTGCTGGTGAAAGCCGGCTCCGGCGCCACCACACTGGGGATTCCCGACAGCAAGGGCATCCCCGAAGCCACCGCCGCCCAGACGCTGATCGCCCCCTTTAATGATCTGAATGCCGTGGAGGCCCTGCTAAAAGCCTACCCGGGCCAGGTGGCCGCCATTCTGGTGGAGCCCGTGGCGGGCAACATGGGCTGCATTCTGCCCGAATGCGGCTTTCTGGAAGGCCTGCGCGCCCTCTGTGATCAATCCGGCGCGCAACTGATTTTTGACGAGGTGATGACCGGTTTCCGGGTGGCGCTGGGCGGGGCGCAGGCGCGCTACAGCATTCAGCCGGATATCACCGCACTGGGCAAAATTGTGGGCGGCGGTCTGCCCGCCGCAGCCTACGGCGGCAGCCAGGCCATTATGGCCACCGTCGCGCCGGAAGGCCCGATGTACCAGGCCGGAACGCTCTCGGGCAACCCGCTGGCCATGGCCGCCGGTCTGGTCACGCTGAAAAAGCTGAAAGCGCCGGGCGTGTATGATGAACTGGAGCGAAAAACGCTGAGACTCACCGAAGGGCTGCAACGCATCTTTGACGAGCAGTCCGTGCCGGTGGCGATTAACCAGGCGGGGGGCATGTTCTCCGTCTTTTTCTCGGACAAGCCTGTGACCGATTACGACTCGGCCATGGCCGCCAACCGGGAGCTGTTCGTCCGCTTCTTCTGGCAGATGCTTGATCGCGGAGTCTATCTGGCGCCTTCGGCGTTTGAGGCCGGGTTTATGTCCCTCGCCCACACCGAGGAACTGATTGACTACACGCTGGAAGCGGCCGAAAAGGCGATCGCTGAGGCACTTTAAGCAAAAAAAAAGGGTAAGCCCTCTCCTAAATTGATGCCTACCCCGTTCGTTTTCCCCATATTTCAGATGTTTAGCGTTAAGTCTTTTTCGGCGCCTCCGCAATACCGGCGCCGGAAGGATTCGTGACCGACTGCGCCATCACCAGGCGGGCGGCGAGGTCCGGATCCAGAACTTCCTGGATGATCCCCTGCAAAAATGTGAGCGCTTCCAGATCGCGGCTGATCGCCGCTTTCAGCTTCATCAGCTCGCTGCGCGGCATGGCCAGCAGTTCGTGGGTCACATGGCCCTGATGCTTCTCCCAGAAAAGCCGGTACAACTTCTGCGCATCGGACTCATACCCGCCCATGCCGGCGCGGTAAGAGAGCCAGTGATGCAGCTGATGCGTGAGAAAACTGATGGTGTGAATATTGGCCGGCACAACAAACAGGCCATTGGCCAGCGTGCATTGCGCATGCGGCTGCATGAGTTTCAGCACGGCTTCGGCCAGCCGGCGACGCCGTGCGCTGACGGGCGGGTTATACCCGGCCTCCAGTCCTGCCGCTTTCAGCAGGGCATACGCCCAGGCGTGCCCCGGCACGGTATAAACAGGCGTGCCGTGGCGTTCAATAAACGCCGCCAGCTGATCCGGATCGCGGTAAAAACGTTTCACCACGTCACCGGCCTGCTGGTTCACCTGCGTCAGCTGGCGCCGCGTTTCAGCCACCAGCCGGAAAGAATCGGCGATGGCATTGGCATGCGCCGCCGCAGAACCTGTATGCAATTGTTTGCCTGATGTCATTTGTCCGATATCCCCTGGGAAGCCTGTCTGTAACAGCTTCCGTCCTAAACTGACGACCTGATGTGTGGTTTGTTGCCTGTTGTCTGTTGTCCGTGTGGTGCGTGTTCAGTCCGCATCTGGCGCATCTGGTAGAAAGAGCGTCCCCCCGAATACAGCGGAATGATGAATCACACTAACCTAAATCGTTACTCTTAAAATTTTTTTGAGAACCCAGCCTGTTGATTTTGAAACCGTTCCTGCCTATGTCCTGTTTGGAGAAGTTTTTAAACCCAGCCTTGTCCAGTTGAATCAGCCTATATGCTACCCTGTAGCGTTCCTTGTACAAGCATAAAAACAAACAAACCAGATCTGATGTCAGCATGTAACGAAACATTACAAAACTGGCATCACGGGTTTTCAGAAAGCCCGGTTTCAGGGCGTTTGCGCCCTACACGCCGGGGTCGGATTCCACGGTTTCAGCTGGTTCCTTCGCCGCCGGGGCCGGCGGCGTGGCTTCCTCTTCAAGGGTTTCCACGGCTTCGTGGGCATCATGTACGGATTTACCGGCTTTCAGGGAGTCAAACAGCTCCTTGCCCAGCAGGGAGATGGCCGCCGTGGAGAGAAAAGCCCCCACCGGACCCGTGACCATACTGGCCACCTTGAAGATCATCAGACCCGGCGCAATCTGGAAGAAGGCCTTGGTACCCTCTTTCAGCGCCACGGAAAACTTCTCGTTGGCGAACTGATTGTTGATATGAGCCAGTTTCGGCAGTATCAGCACCTTCTGCATGCCGCTGGTGCTCACCCGGCTCAGCAGGCGGGACTGTATCATCGGAGCCACCGCCCCGGATTTCAGCAGCCAGGCCAGCCCCCCACCCAGAATGGGCAGGTCAATTTTCAGGAGATCATTGGTGGCCTTCTGAATCACACCAGCAATAGCGGCCTTTTGCTGCGCTGTCTGAAGGGCGGGGTTCTGCAGGGCCTCCATGGACAGGGTGCCGTTTTCCACCAGGCCCTTCATAATTTTTTCCGGATTCTCCAGCAGCTGCCAGTAGCCGTTCATTTTCTGGGTCATCGCACCCAGCTGGCTTTCATCCACACGGCTGGCGATGCGGTTGCCAATGCGCCCGGAGACAAACGAAAGCGGCAGGCTGAGACAGCCCATCGGCAGGTTCACAAAAAACAGCACGCTGCTCAGCATGGGGATTACGGACTTAAAAAGCACAGCCATTGAGAACTTGGCGTTCTCCCACATGCGGCCCGGGCTGTGAAGCACCCGGCTCAGCAGCGACGGCTTTTTCTCACCGGCCAGGGCTTGCGGGCCTTCGGCCTGCGGGGCGTCGCTGAAGGCGAACTGATCGCCCGCGTCCTCTGGAATGGAATCGGCAGCCGGTTTTTCATCATTTTCAGGGGCAGGCTGGTGCTGGCCAAAACGCAGTGACGGCGCGCCAAAGCCCTGCACCCGCCCGAAGAGCGGCTTGGCTGGATTGGCGATGGACGGTGTCGTCATTGGGTGAGCGCCTTCCTTCTCAGAGTGGTTCCCTGCTTCATGCTACTCACTAAAACCCACTCAACCCGGGGTGATGTCGGTCGCTCAACGTATTGTTACATCGCCGGTGGGCAGCAGGCCGGCATGGCGGTACCAGGCGACCGTTTCCGCCATACTCAGGGCCAGCCCCCGGCGCGCCGTATCCCCCAGCAAGGCGGTCATCGCCGCGGCATCACACACAAAGGCATCGGTCCCCAGAACGGGAATCATCCGGTTCTCCGGCTGAGCGAATGCCAGTCGGCGGATCAGCGCCTTCATGCGCCGGGCGGCGTACCCGGTAAGCGGCCGACAGGGAACGCCCAGCAAACCCGCCAGGGATTCGATGGTCTGCCGTACGGAAACCGGCTCGGGTTCTGCGGTAAAAAACGTCCGGTTTACCGCCGCCGGGTGGGTCATCAGGCGCACCAGCACATCGGCCAGATCATCCACACCCATGGCGCTCACCCGGCCTGGCCAGGGCAGCCGGGTATAGTGCGCCTGTCTCAGCACGTCATACAACAGGCGGTCCATACTGGAGCCCTGGCGCGGCTGTGGGCCATAGATATATGCCGGCCGGGCAATGGTCCAAGGCAGGCCGCTTGCCTGCAGCAGTGCTTCGGCCTGCAGCTTGGAGCGGCCGTAATCCGTACCGGGGTGCGGCGGGCTGCATTCATTCAGGGGCGGCAGCGCTTCATCCACGCCCAACGCCGGGCGGTCCACGGCGGAAATACTGCTGACGAACAGAAACCGCTGCAGCCGGGCGGCCCCCTGACAGGCCTCCACCAGGGCGCGCGTTCCCTCACGGTTAACCGTATAAAAGGCCTCCCCGTTGCGCAGGCCCACCAGGGCGGCCACGTGCAGCACATGGGTCGCCTCCTTCAGCGCCTGCCGGTATGTCTCCGGTTGAAGCAGATCCCCGTTGACCACACGCAGCCGGTCCGGATCCCTTCCCGGCGGCAGCTTCGCCGGATCCCGCACCAGGCAGATGACCCGCGTCACGACGGGATCCGCCAGCAGCCGACTCAACACCTGGCGCCCGAGAAAACCCGTCGCCCCGGTCAGAAAAACATGCATCAGCGCTGCGCCGTGTGTTGCGGATGCGGCAGCAGCACGTAAAACGCCATCAGTTCAGAGGGGTCATAGTTGCCCGATCGTGAATACGAACCCACCAGCCAGCTCTCCTGGCTCTGAACCTCAGGGCTCATCAGCAGGCTGCCTTTCACCCGTTCTGCTTCCGCGCCGTTGCCCAGCTTCAGTTTCACCTTAAACTTCAGGTGCTGCAGCGTCTGTCCGTCAATGGTGGCATCCGGCAGTTTGGCCAGGCGCACCGACTTTACCGATAGCGGCGTCTTCTGATTGCCGCCCAGCGCCTGCGCCAGCATCATGTTCAGCCAGCTGAAATCCAGTTCCTCACCCGCACCGGCCTTCAGCAGCTCCTGCTGCATGGCCGGGGGGAGATTATGCACAATGACGAATTCCTGATCCATACCCGGCGTTTTCGAGACAAAGCGTGCAACCTGAAACGTCACCAGATCGTAAACCTTGCGGACCGTATAGCCGCTGTCGCGGGGCAGCACCGTTTTCACCCAGGCGGTGGCGGCCGGTTCCTTCGGCGACGGCTTTTCCTGATCCCAGAAAAAAAACGCCAGCAACCCGCCAAAAATCAGCAGGTCCGTCACCACAAACCACACGATCCATTGCTTCGGGAAGGGCCCCGCCACTCGCGCTCCGGACTCGCCAGGCCGCTCTGGCTTTTCTCCCGGCCGGTGAATTACCATAATCTCCTCCCGCTCCCATTAACGCACTACTCCGGCAACACGGTAATGGGCATCCGCCCGGAAAAACCGCGGTCGCATTCGTGAAAATAAAAAATGCCGTCCTCATCGCCCTTCCAGCAGAGAAACAGATCCTCGCCACGGCTTTCAGAGCGGTAGGGAAAATCCATCAGGCCATGTTCCATGTCCCGCACCAGAATACCCAGCTCCTCAAAATGCCGAACGCCCCGGTTATACGCATCCTCAAACCGGGCGTACTTGCCGTGCAGCACATCCAGTTCCGCTTCAGAGGGATCACTCCCCTGGCGTTTCTGGCTCATCAGTATCCGTTTGAACAGCACAATATCGTCTTTCAGGCCGCTCAGCTCGCGCTGAAAACCAGACAGATCGCGCCGGACGCGCGGCAGCATGGCGGCCGCCTCCTCCAGGGTGAAATACCGCCGGAAAACAGGAAACTCCGTCTCACTCAGCGGCGCCGTCATATCCATGGGCGTTTCGCTCATTTGCCAAACCCTCCCGGAAAGCCGGGGAAATTACCCGGCAAACCACCGGGAAACCCTTCGGGCAGTTTGCCATCCTTCATCATCCCTTTGGGAAAACCGCCCGGCATTTTCTTCTGCAGATCCGCCATGGGGTTTTTGCCCGGTTTGCCTCCCATTTTTTTACGCAGGCTGCGCGGCATGGACAGCCCGCCCGGAGCCTGCTCCTTCTTCACGTCATCGCTCATGCGCGTAAACTGCTTCATCATGAACTTCATCTGTTCAAACTGTTTGAGAAACTCCGCAACGTCATTTTCCGCCACACCCGCGCCCGTTGCTATCCGGCGGCGGCGGCTCTCCTGAATCACTTCCGGCTGACGGCGCTCTTCCGGGGTCATGCTGTTGATCATGATTTCAATACGCTTGAAGTGAGACTCCCCGCCGTGAGAGATCATCTCGCGCATCTCTTTGCTCAGGCCGGGAATCGGCAACATACCCAGTATCTGATCCAGGGAGCCGAGCATTTTCATCTGCTTCTGGATCTTCATAAAATCTTCCAGAGAGAAGGTCTGCTTGCGGACCTTCTCCTCCATGGCTTTAGCCTCTTCCAGGTCAACGGCCTCCTGGGCGCGTTCCACCAGCGTCAGCACATCGCCCATGCCCAGTATCCGGGTGGCCAGGCGGTCTGGATGAAACACCTCCAGCCCGCTCAGTTTTTCGCTGCTGCCCACAAAGCGGATGGGGCATTGCGTGATTTCCACCACCGACAGCGCTGCCCCGCCCCGGGCATCACCGTCCATCTTGGTCATCACCAGACCGGTCACGGCCATCTGGGTGTTGAATGCCTCGGCCACGTTGACGGCCTCCTGGCCGGTCATCGCGTCAATCACCAGGAGTTTTTCCAGCGCGTTCACCTGGGCTTTCAGGCTGCGCTCCACCAGCAGCAGCTCGGCCATCATGTCCTGATCCACCTGCAGGCGCCCGGCGGTATCCACGATGAGAACATCATGCCCGTCCGTTCTGGCGCGGTTCAGGCCGTCCTGCACAATGCCGAGCACGTCTGCCGACTGCTCAACCGTAAAGACCGGCACATCAATCTGTTTGCCCAGAACCATCAGCTGCTGGATGGCGGCGGGCCGGTATACATCGGCGGCCACAAGGGCGGGATTGTGCTTTTTTTTGCGCAGATGCAGAGCCAGCTTGGCGGCCGTGGTGGTTTTACCGGAACCCTGCAGTCCAAACAGCACAATCACCATCGGGTCGCCCGGCTTCCCCTGAAAAGTCAGCGGCGCGTGCTCGGCGCCCAGGAGGCGCACCAGTTCATCGTGGACAATTTTAACAAGCTGCTGGCCGGGATTCAGATTTTTCAGGACCGCCTCGCCCACGGCGCGATCTTTGACGCGATCAATGAACGCCTTAATCACCCGCAGGCTGACATCGGCTTCCAGCAGGGCCCGGCGGACTTCGCGCAGGGCCTCTTCCATGTTGTCATCGGTAATGGTTTTACTGCCCCGCAGTCCGGAGAAAACCCCCTGTAACCGTTCAGACAACTGATCAAACATGACTGGCTTCCCCCTTCAGGCTCTCCGCCCCGTCAAACAGGGCCGCCACAAATTCTCCGGCGTCAAAATCCCGGAGATCCTCAATGCCTTCGCCCACGCCCACCAGACGCACCGGCAGCTGAAACTCCCGGGCAATGGCCAGCACCACGCCGCCTTTGGCCGAACCATCCAGTTTGGTCAGCGCCACGCCGGTCAGGTCCACCGCATCGCGGAAAACCCGCGCCTGCTGCAGAGCGTTCTGGCCGGTGGTGGCATCCAGCACCAGCAGCACTTCCAGCACGGAATCGGCGGGGCGGACCTTATCAATAACCGTGCGGATTTTACGCAGCTCTTCCATCAGGTTGTGCTTGTTCTGAAGGCGCCCGGCGGTATCCAGCAGCACCACACCGGCGCCGCTGTTCTTGGCCGTCTCAATTGCCTCATACATCACAGAGGCGGGATCCCGCGCGGGTTTGTCGCTGTCGCCGGACCCGCCGCGCTCCCCCACAAAGGTGGCCCCGGCGCGCTCCGCCCAGACCGCCAGCTGCTCCACAGCCGCTGCGCGGAAGGTATCCCCCGCGCCAATAACCACCCGTTGCCCGGCTCTGGTAAAGCGGTGGGCCAGTTTGCCCAGCAGCGTGGTTTTGCCTGCACCGTTCACGCCCACCAGCAGCGCAATGGTCATCATCCCGGGCTTTACCGTCAACCCGGGAGCGGAGCCTCCGGTTTTCAGGAGGGTGTTAAACTCATCGGCCAGGCAGGCCAGCACCGCCTTGCGGGTGGTCAGCCGCGCCTTTTCACGGCGCAAGGCGGCCGTCAGGTGAATCGCCGTCTCTACGCCCACATCCGCGCGGATGAGCGCTTCTTCAATGGCATCGAGCCGGTCATTGTCCAGTGTCAGGGTATCCGCCGGCTGACCAGGCATGACGCCCTGCAGCGATCCCATCAGCGACTTTCCGGTCTCGCTGAGGGCGGTTTTCATCCAGCTAAGCATGGGAAACGCCCCCTACCCGGCTGCCCTCCATCCGCCCTTCGACGATCGCACGGGCGATTGCGCCCAGCACACCGTTAATCAGCTGGTAACTTTCGGGCTCGCCAAACAGCTTGGCCAGATCCACCGCCTCATTAATGGCAACCCCAATATCCACCCCATCCACATACAGAATTTCCGCCACAGCCACACGCAGAATCGTGGCGTCCATGCGGGCCAGACGATCCATCCGCCACTCATCCATCTGGGCGTTCAGCGACGCATCCAGTTCATCGCGGTGCTGACGAACCAACTGAACCAGACGGACGGCATACTCATGCACGGAAGCCGTTTCGGCATGGGCGGACAGTTCCGGCAGCCGCAACGCCTCGTGAAGGATCTCAGCGGCCTGCAGACAGCGCTCAATTTTTTCCACCGTCTCGCGGGTGTCAGGCAGGGGGGCCGCCTGCAGCGGCGCATCCATTGCGGAATGCACGTTCACATCGGCATCCAGCTCCAGGGCCAGTATGGACTGACTGACCTGGGCGAGGTCCCGGGCGGCAGATTCAACGCGGTCACGGGCGTCCTGCACCAGCACACGCACGGCGCCCAGCACCATGCCCTGTATATCCGGCGTGGATACAGGTGCATTACCTTCGGCAGGAGCGGCTTTGCGCTCCAGCTGAAACAGAGTGAGGATGGCCAGTTCCCTGGCGGCGTGACGGGCGTTCATGGTGTGGCTATGCTAGCACAAACAGGTCCGTATGGGGGCGCTGCCAGCGGAATCCACGCTTCACACAATCGTCACGCTTGTGG
Organism: Candidatus Melainabacteria bacterium; assembly: GCA_050247195.1. Classification (GTDB taxonomy): domain Bacteria; phylum Cyanobacteriota; class Vampirovibrionia; order Vampirovibrionales; family Vampirovibrionaceae; genus JBFWUP01. Next base: position 33,083 of record JBFWUP010000006.1, read on the forward strand.
TATACCTTGGTGGAAGGTCCCAAACACCCGGTTTCATGTGATGATCCTCACCGCCTCACCAGCCGCGCCCGCCAACCGGGCGTCCACTCCGGTTTTCGGTCAAATCACCGGCAAGACTGCCGAAGCCGGGCCCTGTCAGCTGCATCCCGCCGAGTGGGATCAGTTTAAGAAGGAACGGCACATTCCCGACGAGGCCTATAACGTGCTGCTGCAGATGCCCAATACCGAGCTGCATGTCCACCAGTACGGCTCTTCCGGTTTGTCGTTTCTGAAATACAACCTGCTCAAAGACGCATACCACAAACAGCATGCCATCCGGAACACCATAGAGCGTACGGACCCGCTGACGGGTGAACGCACCACCCACGACCTGCACCAGATGCCCTTTGATGAACTGAAAGCACTGCTGCACATGAATAATGTGCGTCAGTTTTACCGGATGGCTGTTCAGCAGGAGCGTGGCAAACTGTTCTCACCCGATGGGATGAATGGCAGCGACAAACAGGCCGTCACCGGCAACGCCAGCGAACAGCAGGCGCGTAAGGAAGCCATCCGGCAGGACAGCCTCCGCCTCTACCGAAAAACCAGCGAAAAGATTTACCCCTACGCCAAAAATATCCCGGGCTCCTACAAGGTGGCCTACGATTTTGTGATGGATATGGCCCTGGACAACGTGCGTTACAGCGAATACCGTGTGAGCCCGAGCAAGAACGACAACGGCGATTCAGAAGGCATCTCCGCTGACAACCTGGGCGAAGCCCTGTACTGGATAAATGAGGGCCTTTCCGATGGCAAAAACAAACTGAACCGCGCCAGAGTGCCCTTTGATTACGGCCTGGTGATTATTTTCAACCGCCACAGCAGTCCGGAAGAAAACGAAGCCCTCGCCCGTCAGGTGGTGGCGCTCAAAAAGGAGTTCAATATTGTGGGCGTGGATCTCGCCGGCAGCGAGGACCAGTACCCCGTCACCGATTTCGCCGGGGCTTTTCAGATTATCCGCGACTACAACGCGCAGACGGCTCCGAAGGACCGCATCGGTATCACCATACACGCCGGCGAAGTTCAGCAGTCCGGCCCGATGAGCGGCGTTGAGTCCATTGAACATTCCCTGGCCATCGGCAGTGATGAAAACACCCCGTTCCGCATCGGCCATGGCCTGCAGATCATCAACGCCTCGCCCACCCTTCAGCGGGCCTTTCAGGCGTTCGTCCGCGATCCGGATCACTGGCAGGAACAGTATCCGCCGGAGCTGATTCTCAGGGAAACGCCTCTGTTGCGCTCCCTGATCGACCGCCAGGTTGTGGTGGAGATGTGCCCCAAGAGCAACGTACAGACGTTTGGCGTGAATTACTACTATGAGCATCCGGCCGTTTTTCTTTCACGGCTTGGCCTCAAAGTGGCCATCAGCACGGACAACCGCACCATCTCCAACAGTACGGTTCCCAATGAGTACAACAAGCTGTTTAAGCATGCCAACGGCACCTATGAAGACTTCAAGCAGATGTGCCTGAATGGCTTTGAAGGCAGCTTCATCTTTGACCCCGGAAAAAAGGCGCGGCTGATCAGTGAGGCGCGAAAAGAACTGGCGCAGCTGGAAGCCAATCCGGCGAACATCCGCGGCATCTACATGCTCAATCATCAGGGCGAAGCCCCGGACACCACCACCATGCTGCGGCTTAAAATTCTGGCTTATATGCGCAAAGCGCTCCTGTTTGGCCAGGAAACCATACTGAGCTGGTGCACACTGCTGCGTGAGCGGGTCAACCGCAATCCCGGGCCGTAGTTACGCGCCGGTAATCCGGTGGGCTGCCTCCAGAATGTCCTCACAAATCAGTTCAGGCTGATGGGTAAGCGTCTGATATTTGCCTTCCAGCACCCGGGCGCCATACCCGGTTTTCAGCAACACGCTGTGACAGCCGCAGTTCACTGCAAAATCCACGTCGGTGGCTTTGTCGCCAATAATCCAGGACTGGCTGAGATCAATGCCGGGAAACTCTTCGCAGGCAGCCTCCACCATACCCGGGTTTGGTTTGCGGCACCGGCTTTCCCGGGCGAATTCAGGCACCAGCTCCTTGCGCGGGTCGGGCGGCAGGAACGGACTGTAAAAAATGGCATGCAGCCGGACACCGGCCTGCGCTTCCAGAAGTTTCTGCAGCCGGTCATGCAGGGCATGCAGGTGGTCCTCGCCGTAAAAGCCGCGCGCCACCCCGGACTGATTGGTGGTGAGCACCGTGAGGTAGCCGGCCTGCTGAAACAGTTTCACCGCCTCAGCCGCACCGGGAATCAAATCCAGATCGTCCACGTTTCTCAGGTAGCCGCGTTCTTCATTCAGGGTGCCGTCGCGATCCAGAAAAATCGCCTTGCGCACAGGCAAATCCGTCATCGAATGTCCTTCCGTCGGTTCACGACACCAGCATAAACAAAAAATCAACCCGTGCCACTCTCACAGCACGGGTTGATTTAAAACCAGTTGGCTTCGATTTATTTCTTACCAACGAGCTCTTTGAATTTTTTGCCTGCCGAGAACGCGGGAACGGTTTTCGCAGGGATTTTCAGTTCGCGACCGGTTTGGGGGTTACGACCGATTCTAGCAGCGCGTTTGCGGGGCTCGAACGTGCCGAAACCAACCAGAGTCACTTTTTTGCCCTTAGCAACAGTCTTCTCAATCGTGCTGATAATGGCAGACAGGATCTCAGCAACCTGCTTCTGGGAAGCTTTGGTTTTCCGGGAGACCTCTTGTACGAGTTCTTCTTTATTCATGAGTAACACCTCCTTTCAAAACGAACTATGACCGATTATATCAGTAGTTCCGGGTTTTGCAACAAGTTCTTTCCCGCTCACTGCCTTTTTTTAGCGGGTATGGCATCCTGAAAAACACCTCTATTATTATAGTAAGAGCGTATTGGCTGTTGGAATTTCCAAAGACACCTTCTGAAGACCCTTACGCTGATTCACTTTACACCCCATGCGAACGCAACGGAATTTCCACCGCGGGTTGGAAAGCCAGACCATGCAAACACTTCGCCTGATGCGGAATCCGCCGTGATTTAGAACAGTCTGCATTTCAATTCCCCCTGAAGATTTGCAGAACAATCAAAACCCTTGCCACGGACGGGTTTGCTGACTGCCCCACACTATATATATAGACAGAACGAAAAACGCGGATAAACAGCAGAAGGCGTGTCCGCTTGTGGCGCCACAGGCTTTCAGCTATGGTGGTGGCGATCCGCACGAACTTTTAATCCCCGGGTGCGTCGATCCCTATCAGGCGCAAGCCCTTTGCATTGTCTCCCACGGAAACCCGATTATGACTGCCCCCGCCTGCCCCGAAACCGCAACCTTTAACCCGGCTCAGCATCGTCAGCAACTTATTCAGGAGATTCAGCGGCTGAAACGGGAACGGAATGCCGTGATTATTGCCCACCTGTATGAACGCCTGGAAGTTCAGGACGTGGCCGACTATTATGGGGATTCTCTTGGCCTGAGCCAGTGGGCCGCCGAGACCAGCGCCGATGTGATTGTCTTTTGTGGGGTGCACTTTATGGCGGAAACCGCCAAGCTGCTTTCGCCGCAGAAGACCGTGTACCTGGCCAACCCCAACGCCGGCTGCCCAATGGCCGATATGCTGACGCGCGAGGAACTGATTCAGTTCAAAGCCGATCATCCCGGGCTGCCGGTGGTTTGCTATGTGAACACCGCGGCCGATGTGAAAGCCGAGTCCGATTACTGCTGCACCAGCGCCAACGCCGTGGAGGTGGTGCGCCATGCCGCCCGGGAACGGGGCGTGAATGAGATTCTTTTTGTGCCCGACCAGCACCTTGCCAGGTACGTGCAGACCCAGCTACCCGAAGTGAAAATCACCTACTGGGAGGGTTTCTGCCCCACCCACCTGCGGATGAACCCCGAAGATGTGACCGCACTCAAGAAAGAGCACCCCTCCGCAAAAATCCTGGTCCACCCGGAATGTGATGACCCGATTAAAGCCATGGCGGATTTCATCGGCAGCACCACGGCCATTGTGAAACACGCCAAGGAAAGTCCGGCCGGCGTTTTTATTGTGTGCACGGAAGACGGCGTCAGCCGCCGGCTCGCCCAGGACTGCCCTGAAAAACTCTTCTTCACGCCCACCCGCGCCTCGGCCATCTGCCCCAACATGAAAATGACCCGCCTGGAAAACATCCGTAAATCCCTGCAGGGAGAGAACACAGAAATTACCATTCCGACAGACATTGCAGACAAAGCCCGCGGCTGTATTGATTCCATGATGGCCATCACGGGCAGCAACCAGGTCAAAGCCACGGTCAGCGTCTGACGGGTTGCAGACCATGCAAGCCATCTTCGGTATTCTCAATATCACCCCGGACTCCTTTTCCGACGGCGGCCGTCTGGACAGCGAGACCCGCTGGCTTGAGCACGCCCAGCGGCTCATCAATGGCGGCGCCACGGTGCTGGACGTGGGCGGCGAATCCACACGCCCGGGCGCTGTGGCCATTACGGCTGAAGAGGAATTGTCCCGTGTGCTGCCGGTCATTGGCAGCCTGCGCCGGGAATTCCCCGGCACGCCGGTCAGCATAGACACCCGGCGGGCCGCTGTTGCGAGGGCGGCGGTCGAGGCCGGCGCCGGCTGGATCAACGATGTGTCCGGCGGCCGGTTTGACCCGGCCATGTATCCTGCCGTCCGACAGACCGGAGCGAACTATATACTGATGCACAGCCGGGGCACGCCGCAGACGATGCAGCAGGACACCCGCTATCCGGAAGGCATTGTGAAAGGCGTCATCCGGGAACTGACCATGCAGCTGGATGCGGCCTGGCAGGCCGGCGTTCCGTCAGAGACCCTGTGGATTGACCCGGGCTTTGGCTTTGGAAAATCCGCGACTGATAACCTGACGCTGATGAACCAGCTGGGCGCCCTGAACGTTTTAGGCCATCCCATCCTCGCCGGGCCGTCGCGAAAATCGTTTCTTGCCAAAGCCTGGGGCTGGCCGGATATTTACCCACACGATCTGCAGACGCTCGACCGGTTAACCGCCTGGTCGCTGGCCATCTGCCTGGCCCAGGGCGCGAAAGCGGTCCGGGTTCACAACCCGTCAATCATCCCGTCATTCACCGGTGATTCATCGCCGGTAATTTCGCCCACAAACGGCAGCGAGACATGAAACTGGGTGTGCTCGGCCAGATAAGTACGCAGATTGCGCAGATAGCCCACCGTTTTTTTGTTTTTCAGATCCAGCTGACGGACCCGCGTCTCCATCGGGTCGTCGGAGAGAAAGGGTTCAAAAATCACCCCGTCCACACCCAGGCCCTGGGCATACTGAATCATTTTGGGGATGTCTGTCAGGTTCTGGTCGGTCACCGTCAGACTGACGAGAACCCGCAGACGGGACTTACCCCAGGCCCGCTTCTGCAATAAGTACTGCAGATTCTCCAGTACATCCACAAAATTACGGCCGTCCAGCCCGGAACCCAGGTAATACCCGGTGGGTGAAATACCATACAGGCGAACCACCAGGGTTTCCAGCGGTGACGTCAGCAGGCGGTCGGCCTTCTCCCGCAGAAAATGGCCGCCCGTCACCACCCGCGAGCGGGCATGGACTTCCTGATAGGCGAAATCGATCATCGCCCACAAGTCATCATTCAGCATCGGCTCCCCGCGCCCGCTGAATTCAACCGTGGAAACCACGCCCACCCGGGCCAGCATACGGCGGAAGGCTTTCAGATCCATCTCCCGGTGCCGCAGCTGTTGTTCCAGGGGGCCATTGGCCAGCGCATTCTTCAGGCTGTCCAGGTAAAGTTTTCCGGCCACCTTCACATAACGCTGGTGAAACGTCACCAGCAGATGACGCGGTTCCGCCAGATCAAGCGGCGCCACCCGTTCATCGATCACATCAAAGCGGGGTTCCAGACGTTCGCCGGGCATGGCGGCCTTCAGGCGGCCCTGCATGGTTTTCCACAGATAATTCATCCCACGCGAGGAAGCGATCAGTTGTTTGCGCGTCTGTTCCACCAGCGGGGCCATCAGCGGCTGGAGGTTCTCAATGATGTCCACCGAGGTTTCCGCCCAACCACCCTGGCGGACGTTATCCAGTGCGTCCGGTCCGGCATCCTTCCGCTGACGCCCGTTGGGCTGACGAGCCGATTTTTTCAGCAGCGGCGCAAAATCCATGAATCCACCTCTCTCCAGCGTCCCGGTGACGCGTACACCTGTATGCTTTTGCTTTTTATGACGGTCTGCAGCGGATCGGGCGGCATTGACCGGCATGCTCTTATTATAGTGGTTTTCAGAGTGCGCTCAACAGGTCTCCACCAAACGGGGGAGAAAGCATCACAATGCTACATCATCAGCGGGGAGACTTCCTGCTGCAGGCAGAGGTCGAGCACGGCCACGTTGCGGGCGGCCCGGTGGCGGATGGCCTCCAGATCCACCCGGGGGTACTGCTCCCAGAAGGCGCCCACCTGGGTGGCCGATAAACCCGCCATGGCCTGAATATCGGTACCCTCCAGCCCCAGAGCATCGAGCATCTGGCGCACTTTGGGGTCATACACCAGACCCCAGACTTTCACGTCGCTCAGTATGGCCAGGATCAGGCTGTGAAAGCGCATGCCGATAAAGGCGTCGCAACCGCCAATGCGGTTAATCACGTGGCGGCTTTCCACCTTCTGCCAGGTAATCTGCGGAAAATCACGCAACAGGGCGATCAGTTGCTGAAACATGGCCACATCCTGCTTCGGCTGGAAGGGAAAGAGCAGCAACTGCAGCGACCGGTTTTCAATGCGGGCCAGCTCACTGAGAATGGTGAGAAGATGTTTCAGGCGTTCATTGTTTAAGCCCGGCCATGGCCGCAGGGAGAGTCCCACCGTCCAGTGCTGCCGGTATGGATCCGTTTCCACGGTTTTCGGCAGGTCCAGCAGCCAGACCGGATCCGCGGTGACTTCCACCGGTCGGTCGCAGAGTTCACCCAGCAGGGCGGCGCTGGCCTGGTCGCGCACCGTCATCCGGTCCACGTGCAGTATCACCTGCCGCACCAGCTGACGCGACAGCCAGCTTTTCAGCGGACCAATGCCCTGCGCCCATAAGCACACGGGCAATCCGAAAAACTTGGCCAGGCCCATCAGGCCCCCATAGTAAATGACGCTCATCGGGCCGGTACTGTCCTGCAGCAGCCCGCCGCCCCCACTGATAAACAGGTGGGTGGTTTCAAAGGCCAGGTATATTTCCTTCAGGCTGGTGCGGTGAATCGCTTCCACCCCAAACCGCTGGCGGGTTTCCTGCGGATTGTTGGAGAGCACCACAATCTCACAGTGACGTTGCTTCAGCTGGGCAATCAGCACATGAAGAATCAGATCATCGCCAAGATTGTCAAAGCCATAATAGCCGGAGATCATCACCCGGCGTTGCACGGGATACCCTGCAGGACTGCCGGGTGGGTATGTGTTGTCTGCCAAGCCGGTATTCAAACCTGTCCTAATACAATTCGGGCTACCCCATTACGGGGTAACCACTATTATACTGCGCCAGATACCCCTGCAGGGATGTTTTCCATGAGGGCACCGCCAATGGCGAGCAATCCAGGGCCGTGTCATCGGGCCGGCGGGCCGGCAGGGAGAGCTCACGACCGGAAACCGGACGGATGTGATCCGGTGACAGGCCGGCGGCGCGGCAAATCGCCTGGGCCTGATCAAACCGGGAGACCGCACCCTCATCGGCCGTGTGGTAAATACCAAACCGGCCGGAGAGAAACACCTTCTCGATGGTGGCGCACAGGTTCCCCGTCCAGGTTGGTGAGCCCACCCAATCGGTCACCACCGGAATTTCACGGCCTTCGCGCGCCGCCTGAATCACAAAATCCACAAAATTACGGCCGTGAATACCATACACCCAGCTGGTGCGCATAATGTAATAAGTATCCAGCAGTTCGCTGACCTGGAGCTCCCCGTAATATTTGGAGAGCCCGTAGGTATTGATCGGATTGGGGCGGTCGTCCACGGTGTATAAGGATCCTTTGGCGCCGTCAAACACATAGTCCGTGCTCACATAAGCCAGAGTTGCCCCCACCTTCGCCGCCGCCAGGGCCAGTTTGCGGGTGCCGTCCTTGTTCACCGCCATGGCCAGTTCCGGCTCGCGCTCGGCCTGATCCACATTGGTCAGCGCCGCTGCATGCACAATGATCTCGGGCTGCAGTTCCTCGAGGGTCCGGTCCAATTCATCCTGGGTTTTCAGCAGATCCAGGGTACTGCGTGTCCCCGCCAGCACGGTATAGCCTTTGGCCTTCAGGTAGTCACAGAGATCGCGCCCCAGCATGCCTGCCGCCCCGGTGACCAGTATGCGCTGAAACGCCATTCTCAGACTCTGCCCCCTAAACTTTCAGCCACTGCGGTTCCTGCTCATGCGCCGCGAGGCGCTGGCGAACCTGGGCGACCCAATCCGGGTTTTCCTGATACCAGCGAACGGTTTCCGCCAGCATGTCCTGAAAATCGCATCGGGTGTGGGTGGGCTGCCACCCCAGTTCGCGCTGCAGTTTCGTGCTGTCAATGGCGTAACGGCGATCATGCCCGGGCCGATCCGTCACGTATGTGATCAGCGTGTCCGGCTTGTCCAGAATCTGGAGCAGCATGCGGGTAATCTGCAGGTTATTCCATTCATTGTCCGATCCCACGTTGTAGACCTCGCCGGGCCGGCCATCCTGCAGGACGCGCAGCACTGCCGCACTGTGATCATCCACGTGAATCCAGTCGCGGACATTCAGGCCATCGCCATACACCGGCACTGGTTTATCCTCAATGGCGTTCAGAATAAAGAGCGGAATGAGTTTCTCCGGGTACTGACGGGGGCCATAGTTATTGCTGCAACGGGTAAGACACACCGGCAGGCCATAGGTCCTGTAGTAACTGATCGCCACGAGATCCGCGGCGGCCTTGCTGGCCGAGTAGGGACTGCTGGGCTGCACGGGCGACTGCTCGCTGAAAGCCGGATCTTCGAACCCCAGGCTCCCGTATACCTCATCCGTGGAAATCTGAACGAATTTCTGAATACCGTGTTTGCGGGCGGCCTCCAGCAGCACCTGGGCGCCCAGCACATTGGTGGTGAAAAACACCCCCGGCCCGTCGATGCTGCGATCCACGTGGGTCTGGGCAGCCACGTTCACACAGGCATCCGCCTCGGCCATCAGCCGGTCCACCAGCGCGGCATCGGCAATATCGCCCTGCACAAAGCGGTAACGGGGATGGTTTTCAATCTCCGTCAGGTTCTGCGGGTTGCCCGCATAGGTCAGGAGATCCAGGTTGGTCACCTGGTAGTTCTGGGGGGCTGCCAGCAGGGCGCGCAGGAGGGAGCTGCCGATAAAGCCCGCGCCGCCTGTAACTAATAGTCGGGTCGTCATGCCCATCATTGTACACAAACCCCTGAAAACTCCCCAGAACCGCCTACACTGCCCAAAGCCGGCCAAAGATTATCCCCATGGCCGGGACCGACTCATCCCGGGATGGATGATTGTTATTGTAAAGACATGTAACATAAAAGATATCTGGAGGCAATACGGAACACATCGGGGTTTTTATTCCATCACAAGGGACAAGCATCCCACCCCGTGATAGGCAAGCAGGTTGGAGCAGCGCAATGAAGCAAGTACTGAAAACGTGGTTCAAATCCTCTCTGGTTATCCGCCTCATTCTGGGCGTGATCCTGCTGGGCACGGGCCCTGTTGCGCTGGCCAGCGGCAATGCCGCCAGCCAGCCCATTGTCTCCATTGCCGAAAGCGGTAAAAGCGTCCGCACCGTCTCGGCCAAAATCACCATAGACGCCCCCGTCAGCGCCGTCTGGCAGACCGTGACCAACTACAACGCCATGACCAGCTATATGCCCGGTTATCAGCAGTCCCGCGTGGCGCAGAACAACGGCAGCAGCAAACTGGTTCAGTTTGGCCTGAAGGTCTCCTCACTCCTGCCCGTGTTTAACTACCAGGCCCGCGTTCTGGAGAACAAAGCGGCGCACAACGTGCAAATCCAGCGCGTCTCCGGCGACTTCAAAGACTTTTCGGCCACCTACCGGCTGACCCCCGGTGAAAACAACCAGACCATTCTGGTATACACCCTCACCATTGACCTCGACGGCATCCCTGCCATCGGCGCCACCCAGGTTCTGAAATCCAACACCGTCAAATCAATGGTGGCTGTCCGGCAGCAGGCGGTTAAAAACCACAAACGCTCCCTGGTGGCCAACGCCGGCTAAGTTTTCTACACACACACTCCCAACTCCAACTCCCTATCCAACCTACTCTATCTACTCATTCCGCCCGGTCCTCCAGCCGGGTTTTTTATTGGTTACAATATTTCCCATGTCTTTCCCCTCCGCGCACTTCGACCTTCTGAACGCCATGGCGGCCCTGCAGGCGCCCGATGGCGTCATCGCCTTCCCCACCGACACCGTGTGGGGGCTTGGTTGTCTGATTACCCACCCGGAGGCCGTGGAGCGCATTTACACCCTGAAAGGGCGCGAGGAAAACAAACCCCTTATTCTGCTGGGCATTGAACAGCAATGTTTCACCCCCTTTGTGGCCGACCTCCCCGCATTGGCGCTGGATCTCATGGAAGCCCACTGGCCCGGCGCACTGACCCTCGTCCTTCCCCGTTCAGAAAAAGTGCCTGACTCGGTCACCCGGGGACTGGACACCATTGGCCTGCGGGTTCCCAACGCCCCGCTGCTGCGGGAATTGCTGACAATGGTCCCCGAGGGACTGCTGGCCACCACCAGCGCCAACCGCTCCGGCCAACCACCCTGTGAGACGGCCGCCGAAGTTTGGGCCGCCTTCCCGGGCCTTGGCGCCGTGCTGGACGACCCGCAGCAACGCCCTTCCGGTGAGGCCTCCACTGTGGCCGGGGTGGGTTCCGACAACCGGCTTGTGATTTTCAGGCAGGGGGCTCTTGTGCTAGACTGACGGCATTTCCGGGCCGTTAGGCCTTCCCCGTAAAGAGTCCTCTTCCAGAGTCTCTACCCGGGGTTTGCCGGAGAGGAGTTTGCGACCATGTCCCCCCCACAGAGCGCTGATACCGCCCCGATGCCCAAGGCCATTGTGCTGGGCTGCGATCACGCCGGATTTCAGCTGAAACAGGCCCTGATGAAGCATATGAACAGCCATCCGGTCGCCAAAGGCATCCGTCAGGTTGATGTGGGCTGCTTCACCCCAGAATCCGTGGATTACCCGGCCATTGCCAACCTGCTTGCCCAGCAGATGACCTCGGTCAAAGAGTCGGTCGGCATTCTGGTATGCGGCAGCGGCGTGGGTATCTGCATGGCCGCCAACCGGCACGCCCACATCCGCGCCGTCCGCGCGCACGACCTCTCCACGGCCGTGATGAGCCGCCGTCACAACGACGCCAACGTCCTCTGCTTTGGCGAACGCTTTATTGCCGCGCCCCTGGCCGCCGATATTTTTGACGCCTGGCTGGCCACTGCCTTTGAGGGCGGCCGCCATGCCAAACGCGTTGATTTAATGAGCGCCGTCCCGGCCTCCTGTTAAACCTGACCCGAAGAGAGCCCTGACCATGACCTGCCAACCCCCCAACCTCGATATTCTCAAACACGCTGACCCCGAGATTTACGACATTATTGTCAAGGAGCTGGGCCGTCAGCAGGACGGACTGGAACTGATCGCCAGCGAGAACTTCACCAGCCTGGCGGTCATGGAAGCCATGGGCACGGTGCTGACCAACAAATACGCCGAAGGCCTGCCGCACAAACGCTATTACGGCGGCTGCGAGTTTGTGGACGACGCGGAAACCCTGGCCATTGAGCGCGCCAAAAAACTGTTTGGCTGTGACCACGTGAATGTGCAGCCCCACAGCGGCGCTCAGGCCAATATGGCGGTCTTTCTGGCCGCCGGCCTCAAGCCCGGCGACACGGTGATGGGCATGGATCTCTCACACGGCGGTCACCTCACCCACGGGTCTCCGGTGAACTTCTCCGGCAAGTTTTACAACATCGTTTTCTACGGCGTGGATCCCGAAACCGGGCGCATTGATTACGACAAGGTGGCGCAACTCGCCAAAGAAAGCAAACCCAAGCTGATCATCTGTGGCGCCAGCGCCTATGCCCGGATTATCGACTTTAAGCGCTTCCGGGAGATTGCGGACAGCGTGGGCGCGCTTCTGATGGCCGATATTGCGCACATCGCCGGCCTGGTGGTGACGGGCCTGCACCCCAGCCCCGTGCCGCACTGCCATTTCGTCACCACCACCACGCACAAAACCCTGCGCGGCCCCCGCGCGGGCATCAGCATGTGTACCGCCGGGTTCGCCAAAGAGCTGGATAAAGCAGTCTTCCCAGGCCTTCAGGGCGGCCCGCTGATGCACGTGATTGCCGCCAAAGCCGTGGCCTTTAAGGAGGCGCTGAGTCCCGAGTTCAAAGCGCATGCGCAGGCGGTGGTGAACAACGCCCAGGCGCTGGCCAACACCCTGCACAGCCACGACGTCAACATCGTGAGTGGCGGCACGGACAACCACCTGATGATGCTCGATCTGCGGAGTCTCGGCATCACCGGCAAAGTGGCCCAGCACCTGCTGGAATCCATTCACATCACGGCCAACAAAAACACCATTCCCAACGATCCCGAAAGCCCGTTTGTGACCAGCGGGTTGCGCCTGGGCACCCCGGCGCTCACTTCGCGCGGGTTTACTGAATCCGCGATGATTGAGACCGGCGAGATTATTGCCGAGGCCCTCAAAGGCCAGAAAGAAGCGGACGCCGGGCTGATCGCCCGCGTGCATGCCCTGGCCGGTCGCTTCCCGCTGTACCCGGAACTGAGTTATCTCCGTGGCAACACGCTGGCCCGGGGAGGCTGCTAGAGACCGATGCTGGACAGCCTGCTGCCCGAACAACCGCTGATCGTGCTCTGCCTGGCCGGTTTTCTGCTGGCGCTTATTTTTGCGCTGGTGCTGGTGCCGTGGGTGCGCCGGCAGGCCATGGCGGCGGGCTACTTTGACGCCCCGGACGAACGCAAAATTCACAAGTACCCCATTCCCCGCCTGGGAGGGCTCGCCATCTGGTCCTCGTTCATGCTGGCGCTGTGGAGCCTCTCGCTGCTCTCGGACAAGCCCCTGCCGATGGGCAGCCCGATGACCGGTATTCTGGCCGGGGGCACCATTATGTTTATTCTGGGACTGCTGGACGACCTGATGGGTCTGTCGCCCTACTTCAAGCTGGGCATTCAGGTACTGGCCGCCGTGGTGGCCTATTTCTTCGGCGTGGCGGTGATGACCCTCGACCTGCCGGGCAGCAAGCTGCTGCTGCTGAACTTCTTCGCCCTGCCGGTCACGCTCCTGTGGATTGTGGGGCTTTCCAACGCCATGAACTTTATTGACGGCATGGACGGGCTGGCGGCGGGAATCACCACCATCTCCGCGCTGACGCTGGTGGTCATCGCCTTTTTCACCATGCGCCCCTCCGAGGCGCTGATGGCCTCCATTCTGGTGGGCAGCACGCTGGGTTTTCTCGCGTACAACTACCACCCGGCCAAGATTTTTATGGGCGACAGCGGCTCGCTGTTCTGCGGGTTTATGCTGGCCACCATCGCCGTCACCGGCGTGCTGAAGAGCAAGATTGTGGTGATGCTGCTGCCGCTGTTCATTCTCAGCGTGCCCATTCTGGATATCACCTTCGCCGTGACGCGGCGGCTGATTCAGGGCAAAAACCCCTTTCTGCCGGATGCCGAGCACATTCACCACAAACTGCTGAAGGCGGGCATTCCCCAGGGGCGGGCCGTGCGGTATTTTTACACGCTGTGCGTTTTTGGTGGGTTTCTGGCCACGTGGTACATTAAAACGCCCGGCATTTACCTGGCCTGTATTGCCGGGCTGACCGTGATTGCCGCCAGCCTGATCGCCGCCACGCGGTACTTTTACCGGGGCGTCACCAACCCGCTGCCTGCTGGCGGTTCCGGCGACGCCGGCGCCTCGTGACACGGCGCCAGCCCGCGCTGAGACCCTGCCCGGTTCATTGACACCGGCCTTTCTTTCGGGGTTAATAGTGCCATCGGGAGAGCGCTTCAGGCCAACGTCCGGCCCTGCTGTGGTCTCCGTACCCCACCCATGGCTCCTTAGCTCAGTCGGTAGAGCAGAGGACTGAAAATCCTTGTGTCCCCAGTTCAAGTCTGGGAGGAGCCACCACTTTTTTTCAATGGGTATTGCTCCTTGAGTGAGGAATTAATTTACCACTATACCTCTGCTGAGGGTCTTCTCGGTATTCTGAGCGAGAAGGCTATTCGAGCATCAAATTGCCTGTTTTTGAATGATACGAATGAATTTACATTTATTCAGAAAATGCTTGAATCTTACCTGCTCAGTGCTGCATGTAATTCAGATGAAACTCAGATATTTTCAGAGTGTTTACGGCGAAACATTCTTTTTCACAATGAATTTCTTGATAAGACAAAATCAATTTTGTCACCATGTATAGCAAGTTTTAGCCACTCAAGGGATCAATTGAGTCAGTGGCGTGGTTATTCAAGTAGAGGTGGTTATAGTATTGGTTTTCACCCGCACACTTTAACGAAATATGCAGAAAAACAGTTTTTTAAAAAAGTGAAAGTGGAATATTTCGATAAAGATCACTACCCAAAAGATTTTACCGATACTTGCCGTAAGTTTTGTGAAAAATTAAAAAAACTCCTAATAAAAGAACTGCCTGGAGTTAAAAACTTCCCGGTAAGTTCATTAATACATATTTACACAGATGAAAGTAATGTTGATATTGACACGCAATTAAAAAAAGTTTTTGCGTTGTTAAACATCATCAGTTTAGATTATCTTCATATACTTATTGATCTTATACCTAAATATAAACATGCCAGTTTTGAAGAAGAGAATGAAGTACGTTTTGTAAAAATAAATAATGAAGACCTCGAATTCGCAGTTCATCACAATTGCCTAAAGCCCTACATTCCACTTCATTTTGAATTATCTGACATCCAAGAAATCATTATTGGCCCCACAAATAATTCAGATTTATGTGAACTAGGTCTAGTGATGCTTAAGAAAAAGCTCAATGCTGAACATATTAAAATCAGCAAAAGCGATATTCCTTACCGAAGTAGCCTTTAAGTTGCGCCTAACTAAAAGAAATACTCCCACTTAAACCGGTCGTCGTCCGGGCGGTTCTGCTCCTCAAACAGCCACTCGCGATCCGAGATCGACATTTGCTGCCATTCCCTTCGGACAAAAGGACTGAAAATCCTAGTGTCTCCAGTTAAAGCCTGGAAGGAGCCACCATTTTTTCAGTGAGACGTTTTTTCAATAAAACCGGCCTGAATTGTAAGGTGTATACGAACGAATCACCTGTACGCGTTGGGTCGGCTTCTGGTATTGGCCTTCTGTTATGTAACGATCCAGACCCACTTTTTCTTTCACGTTCACGTTAGGATCACTGATAAACTGCCTGAGCTGCCTGACACCCGTGCTGTAATGCTGACGGGCCTGCTCCCGGTTCTTTTTCCCCCAGCGAGCGCTATACTGGTGCCCCAGAGCCACATGGCTGACACCCATGTATTTCCTCGGATACCGTTGGGTATCGTAATGCGTCTGTGTTTTTTCGAAATACTCAATGGCTTCTTCAAATTTCTCACTGCCAAATGCCGCTACCCCCAACAAGAAATTCAGCTCCTCAAACGATATGCCTTCTTCTTTTCGAACAGACAGCAGGTATTTGTAAGCCTTCCGATACTGCTTTTTATTAATATACTCTCTGCCCTGCTCCACCAGCGCAATGGAAGCTGAAAGCTGAGAAAGGTGGCCGCCAGAAGGATTGGTTATGGTTGGTTCTTTCCGGTAGAGTTCATTGAATGTCACAATATCCCGCTCCGAGATACCTGTACCCGTGGCATGTGGGTACATAATATCTGCCGGATTATCACTGTGTTCTTTCAGGCCAATCATATGTCCGATTTCATGAAGCATGGTGGAATACAAGGCTTCCTCCTTAAAAAGTCTGCCAGATTGGTTTTTCAGACTGATCTGGATATCCGAATAACGAATCATGTGATTCCATGTTCCCATCACATTAATGCCCACCGGAACACTTTCATCACTCACCCGTTCTGTTAACGGATTCTGGACCCAGGAAAACTTGACATCATATGGCCCGGAAGCAGGAACAAAGCGGAATGTCAGCCGCTGATTGATTTTATGGGACCATTCATCAAAAGCCTGCTGAGCCAATGCCAGGTAACTGTCATGCCAACCTTCCAGCTGAGTGCCCGGCACCATGGCAACCCATATTTCATGCGTATTGTCATTCCAACGCACCACATCACCATTTTTGTGTGTGTACGTTCCCTCACCGCTGGCATCCTGTATTTCCTTCAGCAGTTTTTCAGCATTTTCAACCAGTTCCTGAGCATGAATCGTTTCAAGACTGGACCGTGCCTGCTGCGCAAATTGCCGGGCTTCAATAAACCGGCCTTTAAAGAGGTATGTTTTTGCCAGAAACAGCGTGGTGTCCGGTAAAACCAGAGCGACATCAAAATCCGGTCCATACAGCTCTTTAGCCAATGAAAGAGCGGACAGATAGTCGGATTCAGCGGCATCAAGCTGTAGATTGGCAAAGTGTATATGGCCCCGCAGGCTGGTGGCATTCACGCGAAGCTTGTCTTCTGGCCTGGCCGTCATCAGAACCTCATTCAGCAGTTGCTCTGCCGTTTCCAGATCTTCGCGCTCAAACGCAAGCTCAGCTTTTTTAATCATGCTGGCGATATCCCCACTTCCAGGCGTTGTGGGCTCATCGGTTGCCCGGTTGACTACCTCGCGGGCGCCCACATACGCCATCAGGCCCAGGGATTGTTTCAGACGGGGAAGATTTTCAGCATACAGAGACTGAGGATTCGCCTCCAGCAGAGGGATTGCCTTCTTCAGAGCTTGCGCCGATTCATCCAGTTTGTGCTGCGCCCGGTAGGCATTGGAGAGCACCACATACGCATCGCCCAGATACGTCTCACCGTTATCCTGCGACGTTTCCCCATAATCAATCAGCTTTTGCATGCTCGCCACGGCGTCGTCAAAGCGGGCATGTTTAATCTGTATTACGGCCAGGTTCAGCTGCGCTTTGGAAAGCAATTCCATGGACACCCCTGGCAACGACAGCAATTCCTGATAAGCCTGACTTGCCAGGTCAAACGCTTCGCTATTCTGGTGCGCCAGCGCCAAGTTGTACAAAATCACCGGCAGATTGGGATCCCTCTCAGTGCGGGCCATGGCAGCCGCAGGTGTATAAAGGTTAACTGCCTGCTTATTTTCGCCGGCATGCATCGCCAAACGTGCGGCTTTCATTTTTGCCACAATGGTCGCATTGTCTGCAAATACAACTGCCTGTATGCTAATCACTGTCAGCACAACCAGACCCACCATGAAAAAAAGTCTTCCTCTCACCATCTGTCAATCCTTTTCCTGATCAAGAAACCAATAATCTATATAACACAGACAGCTAAAAGAAATACTCCCACTTAAACCGGTCGTCGTCCGGGCGGTTCTGCTCCTCAAACAGCCACTCGCGATCCGAGATGGGCACCAGACCGCCATTGAAATCTTCAGGAGACAGGTTGGCCCCATGCTCCCCGGAGCCGCCCGCCCCGCCGGAAGCCGCCCGTCCTGTGGCCAGCGGGCCGTCCTCATCCGGGTGCACCACCCCGCCAAAGCCCGGCAGCGTCATCAGCGGCGACTGCGCCGAGGGCGGAATGACATAGGGAATGCTCCCCGACCCAATCAGCGGCCCCACCATCGGCGGCAGCGGGTCGCCCACCGTCAGGGTGCCGGCCACATAGTTAAAGTCATACAGGCCACTGGTCAGGCCGCTGGCGTTCACTGCATAATACCCCGGCGGGCTGCTGATGTTGGCCGCCGTGCTGTAGCTCAGCGCGCCCCCCAGCACGGACTGATTCTGCCCGAGCACAAAACCGCTGTAACTCACGCCAAAGGTTGGCAGCGCCTGCTGCGCCGGTATCTGCACATCATTCACCGTTACCGTCAGCGGGGCCTTGTTCACGCTCAGGGTGCCCGTGTTGTAGGTAATGCTGTAATTGCTGCTGGTATACCCGCTGGCCGTCAGGGTGTAACTGCCCACCGTACTGCTGATCGTCGCCGGCGTGGTGACACTCAGGCTGCCGCCCAGCACGCTTTCATCCTGGCCCAGCTTAAAGCCACTATAATTCGCGCCAAAGCTAGGCAGGGCGTAGCCATAATACTTGCTGGCATTGGCGGCCGTCACGGTCAGCGGGGCCTGCGTCACTGTCAGGGTGCCCGGGTTGTAGGTCAAGCTGTAGTTCCCACTGGTCAGCCCGCTCGGCGTTACGGCATACGTACCCACGTTGCTGGCGTTGGTGGCCGTGGTGCTGTAGCTCAGGCTGCCGCCCAGGCTGGCGGCATTATCACTAAGGACAAACCCGCTGTAGCTCACGCCAAACGTCGGCAGGGCATCCCCGTAAACTTTGCTGGCCGCGTTGGTCGTCACGCTCAGCGGCGCTTTGGTCACTGTCAGGTTGCCGGGATTATACGTAAAGCTGTAATTGCCGCTCGTCAGGCCGCTGGGCGTCACCGCATACGTACCCACGTTGCTGGCGTTGGTCGCGCTGGTACTATAGCTCAGGCTGCCGCCCAGCACACCAGTGTTTTCACCCAGCACAAAGCCACTATAACTCGCGCCAAAAGCCGGCAGCGCCGCCCCATACACTTTGGTGGACGCATCCGTCGTCACCGTCAGGGGCGCTTTGGTCACCGTCAGGTTACCCGGGTTAAATGTCAGCGTGTAATCGCTGCTGATCAGGCCGCTGGGCGTTACGGCATACGTGCCCACGTTGCTCGCATTGGTGGCCGTGGTGCTGTAGCTCAACGTCCCGCCCAGCACGCTGCTGTTCTCGCCGAGCACGAAGCCGGAGTAGCTGGATGTAAAGGACGGCAGCGCCGCGCCATACGTTTTACTGACGGCATCGGTGGTCACGCTCAGAGGAGCCGGGTTGACCGTGAGGGTACCGTCTGCATAGGCAAACTGGTAGCCCATCGCGCTGGCCAGGGTTCCCAGGGTGGGCGAGACGGCGTAGCTGCCCACGTGGCTCGCGCTGGTGGCTGTGGTGGAATAGCCGGCCGCACCGCTCACCGCAGCGCCCAGCGTGTCGCCGTCAATCAACCCGGTTATGGCGGAGGAAAAGGATGGATTCGCGCTGCCATAGGTTTTACTGGCATTACTGGCTGTGACCGACAGCGTGGGGGCAATGCGGTACAGCATGTAATTGGCGCCGGCGGCAATGCCCGCCGGCGGATTGCCGGCATAGGTTTTGTTGTAGAGCTTGCTGTAACCCATCACGCCTTCCGTGGTGGCGGCCGGGTCATCAGAGTACACCAGCCAGCGTCCGCTGCCGGCGCTCAGCGCCCCAGCGCCCTGGCTGTTGGTAAAGGTGCCGTTCAGCGCCGCCACCACCAGGCTGTTGCCGCTGCCGGTGGCATGGAGAGATGCACTGTTATTGATAATCACATCATCGTCGGCAACGAGCGTAATGCCCGCGCCACTCACCGTACCATCCACGGTGATGTTGCCGGAATCGGTGGTGATGCTCAGGCTCCCCGTGGCGTTGCTGGAGGTGTCCACAATCACGTCATCCGCATCGCGGATGACCGTGGCGCCCGCGCCGGTCCGCGTCACCGAAACATGGTTCCAGTCGTTACCGGTGTTGTTCAGCGTGACCGAACCACCCGAGGCGATAATATGGAGAATGTCACCGATGACATCCCCGGTCTGGCTGACCGTGCTGCTGCCCGCCGTCTGAATGGTCACAGTGTCTGCGGCGGTCACGGTACCGCCGATGGCCACAGCGTGCGATGTGCCTGTGGTCTGTAGCGTCACATTGTCAGCCGTCAGCGCGCTGGTGGTGGTCAGGTTCTGTCCGCTGACCAGACTGATGGCTGAACCGGCCGTGCCGCCGGCAATCTCACCGGAAGTCAGCGAACCGCCCGTCTGAATACTGGCCTGTTTGCCGCCCAATGTAATAACGCTGCTGCCGGCGGTATAGCTGCCGGCATTGCGGAGATCCAGGTTGTAATTGCCATACCCGGCGCCGGAGACATCCACATTCCCTACCAGCGTCATCCCTCCAGCCAGCGCCGTGGAACCGACACGCAAGGCGCCCGCATTAATTTTGGACAGTTCATTGGCGGTCAGATCCAGTGCACTGCCCTTGGTGGCCCCACCCAGGGTAATGGATTCAGCAATGTTGGGCAGGAGGGTGACCGTTCCGGTGCCGGCATTAATTTTGCCGCTGGTATTCAGCGTGATGGTTCGCGTGGTGATGTCGATATCAGCATTGATCGCCGTCAGCGTGCGGCTGTTGGAAATATTGACCGCACCCAGACCGTTGGTTGAAAGCGTCACGCCGTTCGTGCCGGTCACGTTCTGCGTCAGCAACATGCTGCCGTCTGCGGCGGTGGTGGCCATATCCAGCGTTCCGGAGACAATGGTGCTGCTGGTGGTGATGTCGCCTGCTGAGCGGACATGCAGCAAACCATCGACGCCACTCCCCGTGGTCCGGAACTGAATGGCGCCCGAGGTATCCACCAGGTAGGCATCCCCGGCCGATTCCAGCTGAATGGTGTTGGCCGCAGTGGAGATAGGGTTCAGCATACTCCCCAGGTTTACACCGTTGCCGCGCGAACGCAGAATGATGTTTTTATAGGTCATCGGGCTGCTGAAAAACGCCTTGCTGAAGACATCCCCATCACCATCATAGATATAGAGCGATTTATTAGTGCTGTCCGTGATGTTGATCGTCCCTGAGATGCTGAGGTTGGTGGCATTGCTGAAGCTGGTATACCCACCCGCCAGCTGAACAGTCGTCGCGCTGCCTCCGGTGTAGGTGTTGGTGACGTTGCCGTTAATGGTGGTGTTGCCATAGTTGGACAATGCCGAAAGCTGCGTGGTGGTATTGATATTACCGTTGACCAGCACATTGCTGTTGGTGCCCATGGCCTGCAGGATCAGCGATGTCCCGGTAAAACTGGTCGGGAAACTGATATCCGCACTGTCGCCCAGTGTCTGGAGAGTCAGGGTATTCAGGCTGCCCGGCTTCAGGCCGGTCATATTCCCGAACAGCAGAGAACCGTTGTCATCACCACGCCGAAACTCCAGCGTGTCAAAATCGCGGTTGCCGCCATCGGTAAACCAGGCCTGACTGAACACACTGCCGTCCCCATCTCGGATGGTCAGCTTCTTGGCCGCATCCCCATCCACTGTCAGGGTACCCGTGATTGTGAGGTTATTTGTGGCCGTGAACGTATTGGCCCCGGCTGATAAGTAGTGTGTACCCCCGGCCTGGGTGTTGGTGACATTACCGTTCACCGTCACATCACCCGACCAGCTACGCAGATCCATCGTACTGCTGGTGATCACGTCGCCGTCCACCGTAATGTCCGACCCACTGCCCTGCGCCTGAAGAGTCAGCGCACCGCCGTTAAACGAACTGCCCAGATGCAGCGCCCCGCTGGAACCCATTGAAACCAGCGTCAGATTTGATGGAATCGCAAAGGCGGTCATCGTATCAAAATCAAAGCCGCCGTTGGCATCCGCCCGGCGGAAATCCAGTTTATTAAACGCCCGGTTACCGCCATCGGTAAAGTACGTCTTGCTGAAGGTGGTGCCGTCCCCGTCAAAAACGGACAGGTTCATCGAACTGTCGCCGGTAATATCAATAGCCCCGGTAACACTCAGCGCGCGTCCCGTGGACACGCCGTTATAACCCGCCGCCAGAAAGTGTGAGCCAGAAGTCGCCGTGTCGGTCACATTCCCGTTGACCGTCACATCCCCCGTCCAGGAGCGGATGTCCATCAGCGTGTTGGTATTCACATTGCCGTTAACCGTCACGTTGCTGCCGGATCCCTGGGCCTGCAGCAGCAGCGTGGCGCCGGTAAACGCGCCGGTGGTGATGTGGCCGGCACTGCCGTAGGTATAAATATTGAGGTTGTCCGGGTTGGCGAGGCCCGTCAGCGTGGTGAAGTTAAAAGTGCCGCTGGCGCTTGCTTTTTTTAAATAGAGGGAATCAAAATACCGGGCGCCGCCGTCGGTAAACCAGCTTTTAGAAAAGACCGATCCGTCAGCGTCATACACATAAACCTTTTTGGACGGATCCGCCGCGATGGACACCGTGCCCGTCACGTTGAGATCGGTCCCCGAGGAGAAAGAACTCCAGCCGGCCGTAAGATACGTGGTGCCGGACAGACTGTTGTCGGTGACGTTCCCATTGATGGTCACATCGTTGGAATAGGAGCGGATATCAAAATTGCCGGTACTGACTGTCAGACTCCCATTGCTGGTGATAAATCCGCCACTACCCTGGGCCCGCAGAGCGAGACTCGTTCCGGAAAATCCGTTGTTGAGCGTGATGGAGGAATTGGTGCCGTTGGTCAGTAAGGTGAGTGACGGGGTGTTCACCGTGCCCACCTTCAGTGGCGCGCTGTTGACGTTGTAGTTGAAGCTGACGCTCGTCGGCGCCGTCAGGTTGAGAAGGCCCGTGCCGGTAATCACCGGTTTACTGGCGGAGATGGTGGAGCCGGACACCAGGTTGGCCACCCCGTTGCCTGTGTTGCTGGTGCCCGAAAGCGAAATGGCGTAACCGTTCATGGATAGTGACCCGCCACCGGTGGTGATGGACCCGGCGGATCCGACGGTCACGGTGCCGGTGTTATTGGCGTCGGTATCGGCGTTCAGCGCCACATTCAGCGCATTGGTGGAAGACAGCGCCGAGTTGATGTTGATGTTCCGGTGCGCATTCAGCGTCAGGGTTCTGCCCGCAACGCCGGTGTAATTCAGGGCGGTGCTGAGCGTAATGTCCCCGTTCTGGGCGCTGGTCCCCGCCGTACCCGTGGAAATCACCACATTGCCTGAGGCCAGTGCCGCGGTAATCAGGCTCACGCCGATGGAGGCGCTGTCATTGCTGGTGTTAAAAGGAGACGTGCCGCTGATGTTGGTATTACCGCTGCCTGCCACAATGCTGATGTCATTGGGATCCAGCAGCCAGGTGCCGCCCTGTCCACTGTCCGCCGAGATATCCGGCAGACCGGTCACGGAAAGGTACTGCTTGCCGGATGTCTCAATGAAACCGCCATGGTCCACCCCATGCACGGACAAATGACCGTCCACAATGGTCTGTTCATCCCCCCACACAATCAGCCTGCCACCGTCACCACTCAGGCGGGCGGCCGCATCCACGGTGGCGCCGTCAGCCACCCAGGTGTTGCGGGCATTCAATACGTCGTCATTCAGGCCCTGGTAATCCCCGCCAATGCGAACATACCCGCCACCGGCGCCACCGGAGGCATCCACCAGGGAGCCTGCCTGCACCTCCACCTGATCGCCCAGCAGATCAATGTGCCCGCCGGTCTGGGCATCACCGCCACGGGCCGTCACCGTGCCGGTGTTTACCAGCCGACCATCGCGCGTATCCGTCTGCGCCCTGGCCACAATATGGCCCTGCTGGTCCTGGGCAAAGCCGGTGGCTTTCACCACCCCGCTGTTGTTCACCGTACTCTGGTAAAAAGACCGCGCCAGCCGGGCCTGCAGCGCGACCTGCTGCCCCTCAATCGTCCCGGTGTTGCGGATAGCGGCCTGAGCACCGGCCACCTCCTGCCGGAGCGATTCATCCACCGTCACATCAATACCCACCCCGTCGGCCACGGTATAGGTCACACGGTCCCCCACCGCCACATCCACACGGGGGGCAGTGATATGGCCGGTATTGTCCACCGATCCGCCAATCAGACCAACGGACTCCGCCCCGAAAATCTCGCCATGGCTGGCCACAGCGCCTGCACCGCTGGAATCCGCCTGAAAAACGTACTGACCACTCAGAAAATCGGCATCCCGGATGTTCAGGGTGCTGGCCACCAGCCCCTGCACGTTCACCGAGCTGCCGGCGCCGAAAATAATGCCGCCGGGGTTCACCAGAAAAACTTTACCGGGTGAATAGAGCGTGCCGAAGATGCGTGACGGCTCCCCGCTGGTGACCCGGTGGAGACTGAGGGGCGAATAGACATTCACCCGGTTGCCGGCGCCAATGTTAAACCGCTGGTAGTTGATAATGGCGCCGCTGCTGGCGTGAATATCCAGCACAGAGCCGTTCTGTGAGAAGCTGGCAGACCCTGAGGACACGGTATAGCCTTCCGGCAGGTCTGCCCAGGCTGGCACACCACCGGCAAACAAACTGACAGCCAGTGTGGCGGCCAGGCAAAATCCCGCCGTCCTGTTGAGACCGGTCACCCGGCCGGGCGGATCTTTGGCATGAGTTTGCAGTAGAACGATTCGCCCGTTTTCAAAGGCGATATAGCCATGCCGGTTGGTACGACTTCGGATAATCATTGGCTCTACCAGTACCCGGATGACGGTCTGATCCGGATACCGGAAATATCGGCCAAAAGAATCACAACTTCAGCAAAAAACGGGTCCTCCCACTAGAAGAGGGTGGATTGCAGACCCAGGTGCAGGCGCGGACGGCTTTCCAGCGGCCACGGTTTCAGGAGCGGAAAGCCCACATCCAGCCGGCCAACCACAAAACGGGAAAGCGCCAGCCGGATCCCAAAGCCCACACCGAGTAAAGTCTCATTGCGGCTTTCGCCGGCTTCCGGCTGGTTGGTCGCCACCTGGGAGACATCGGCGAAAGCCGTCCACTGCAGCGCCTGACGCAGTGGTGTGGTCTGTTTCGGCAGGCGCCATCCGGGTGGCATCAGTGGGGTTGGCATGTAAACCTCGGCCGAGGCGGCATAGCCGCTGTCGCCAATCACCTGCCCCTCGTTGTAGCCCCGGGTGCTGAATGCCCCACCCGACTGAAACTGCTCTGCCGAAACCAAGCGGTCCGGGGAGAACTGGTAACGCCCGCGCACCACGCCCACCATGCCCAGCGGCAACCGGTTCACCCGGGTCAGGCCGCCGGAAAAGCGGATAAACCGTGTGCCGGACCCTGTTTTAGAGGCCAGTACCGAATCGCCCAGGGTACCATCCATCCACGGCAGACCAATGGCCAGTTCCTGGTCCACGGCCGTCCTGCCCCAGGCGTCAAATAACGTGGCCTGCACACTGGTGCGGAGATCGCGGATGCGATCGCGGTGAAAGGGTTCATCCAGCAGGTGTGTTTTGAGGTTTTTAAAATCCAGCGCCAGATCCACCGACACCTCAGCCCGGCGGGAATGGTACAACGGCTGATGCAGCGTGGGCGAAAAAATCTGGGCTTCCGAGCGAATTTTCAGGGGCGCCAGATCCCCGGACAGGCGGATGTGACTGTAGGCGTAGGTTAACCCCAGCTGGGTTCCGTAAGGACCCACAGGCAGGCCGTACTGGGCGGAAATCCCATTGGAGCGGGTGGTCTGGTGATAGGAGGTTGACAGAGTATCGCCAAATCCCAGCAGGTTGTTGTGCACCACCGTGGCGCCAAGACGGAAGTTACCGATATTCTCACGCCCCAGGTTGTCCCAGTAAGGGGTGACATGCACCGGAAAACGGGTTTCCGGTTTCAGTACGAGATCACTCGTTCCGGCTTCATCGCCGGCCCGCAATACCAGCCGCAGTTTCAGATCGGGATTCTCATTGATGTGCCGCAGGCTGCGCACCCAGGGCTTAATGTTGAACACATCGCCGGACGCCTGCCCCAGCCGGGGCATCACCGCGCGACGGCCAAACCACCGGGCATCCTCCAGAATGATGCCCCCAATCCGGGTCTCCTGACAGCGCAGGGTCAGCACGCCGTCCGTCAGCGTCTGCATGGGCACATAGACCTGGCTGTTGAGATACCCGTCGCTGACGTACAGATCGCTCAGCGCATCGGCCAGGGCCTGCACCTGCTCGAAGGTCAGCGTGCGATCGCGGTATCCGGCAATCAGCCTGCCGGCCCTGCGTTTTGAAAGCAGCGGGCACTGATCCAGAACAATATCGCGGACCGAAACGGCTGCCGGCGGGCGGGGCGCTTCAGGCACCTCGGGCTCCAGTTCCACCTCGGGCAGCGTCCTTTCCACCTCCGGTGACGGCGCCGCATTGCCGGGCTGCGTTTCCGCACCGGGTCCGGTTCCCGGCAGGGCCCAGGGCTGGGTGTCATGCTGAATAATCAGACCGGGCGCACTGTCGGAAGGCAGGGGGATTTCCTGAGCCGCAGCAGAACCGTTCACGCACAGCAGCGGCAGCAGCAGGGCCAGCGCCCAACTGCAGGGGCGCCAAACGCGCCACGGATGGCCCGAAGACCACAACTGCATCCGTTCTCTCCAACTCGCTACCGGCCAGGCTCAGAGGAGCCTGGCGCATGACGATCCTAGCAAGTTGCAGGCCATTTGAGGTCAAGCATCCGGAGGAGACGCTCCACTCTAAAGAGGAGAGGCCGGCGACGGCGTTACCGGATGTCTGTCTTTCGGCGAGAAAGTTTCTTCAATCGATTTGATAATGACGTACTGCACCGGCACAATAAACAGACTGAGCAGCGTTGAGAGAATCATCCCGCCAAACACGCTGGTGCCGATCACCTGCCGCGCCGCGGCGCCCGCGCCTTCGGCAAACACCAGCGGGACCACGCCAATAATAAACGCCAGCGAGGTCATGACAATCGGGCGGAACCGCAGGTGCGCCGCCTGCAGCGCCGCATCCACAATGGAATAACCCCGTTCGCGCAACTGGTTGGCGAACTCCACAATCAGAATGGCGTTTTTACTGGCCAGACCCACCAGCAGCAGCATACCCACCTGCGTGAACACGTTGTTATCCATACCACGCATGTGCACCAGCCCCAATGCGCCCAGCATGGCCAGCGGCACCGTCAGCACAATAATAAACGGGTCTACCAGATTCTCATACAGCGCAGCCAGCACCAGGTAGACAAAAAAGATACCCAGCAGCAGGAACAGGACCGTTTTGCCGCCGGACTGAATCTGCTCCAGGTAAATGCCGGACCACTCATAACCGAAGTTACTGGGCAGAATTTTCGCCAGATCCTGCATCGCCTCAATCGCCTGACCCGAACTGACGCCGGGCGAGGGGCTGCCATCCAGCTCTGTGGCGCGCAAAAGGTTGTAATGGGTGATAATCTGCGGCCCGGTCGTCTCTTTCGTTTCAATGACGTTGGAGAGCGGCAGCGACTGCCCGCTGGCGGAACGCACATACATGCTGTTCAGCGCCGAAGGGCTGTTACGGTAAGGCGCATCCGCCTGGGCATACACCCGGTAGGAACGGTTCTCAAACGTGAAATCGTTCACATAAACCGATCCCAGAAAAACCTGCAGCGTGCGGAGAATCTCAGTCACGCTCACCCCGAGCGACATGGCTTTCTCACGGTCAATATCCACCTTCAGCAGCGGGCTGTCCGTACTGAAGGTGGCGAACAGGCCCGTGATATGGGGGTTCTGCTGACTGGCGCCCATCATGTCAAACTGGGACTTCGCCAGCTCCGGCAACGGGGTGTTGCCAATCCGGTCCTGCAGGAAAAACTGGAAGCCGCCCATGTTGCCAATACCGCGCACCGCCGGGGGCTCAAAGGGCAGCACAATCGCTTCAGGAATGGAGAGCAGCTGCCCGCGGATTTTACCGATAATGGCCCCCGCGCTCTGATCGTGCCCCTTGCGTTCCGAGATGGGTTTAAGCGGCACAAACATCATGGATCGGTTGGGCGCATTCCCGCCAAAACCAAAGCCGTTAATGGCGAAAATCCCGTTCACATCTTTCAGGGAAAGAATAATCTTCTCCACCTTCTCGGTCACTTTTTTCATGTAATCGTGCGAGGTCCCCTCGGGCGCCTGTGCCGCCACAATAAAGTAACCCTGATCCTCGGTAGGCACAAAGCCGGAGGGCACCACTTTAAAGAGAAACACCGTCACGGCGATCAACGCCGCAAACGCAATCATCACCATCCGGCGGTGATTCACCAGAAACGCGGAGCCCCGGGTATACCACTGCTGGGAGCCGTCAATAAACCGGTTCAGTCGGTTGAAAAAGGCGTTATCCGGCGCGGCATGGTGAGACAGAAACAGCGCCGACAGCGCAGGCGTGAGCGAGATGGCGTTAAACGCGGAAATACCCACCGAGAAGGCAATGGTGAGCGCAAACTGCTGATACATTAAACCCGTGGTGCCGGGAAAGAACGCCACCGGCACAAACACGGCGGCAATCACCATGGCGGCGGCAATCACCGCGCCAAACACTTCCTTCATGCCCACATGCGCCGCCTGCAGCGGCGTCATCTCGGGGTTTTCCTCCAGCTGGCGCGTAATGTTCTCAATCACCACAATAGCGTCATCCACCACAATGCCGGTCGCCAGAATCAGGCCGAACATGGTGAGCAGGTTAATGCTGAACCCAAACAGTTTCATCACAAAAAACGTGGAGACCAGCGAGACGGGAATGGTGAGCGCGGGAATAATGGTGGTGCGCCAGTTCTGCAGAAACAGAAAGATGACCAGAATAACAAAGAAAATCGCTTCCACCAGGGTCTTGTTCACCTCGTGAATGCTTTCATCAATGAAGGTGGTCGGATCAAACCCGATGTCATAAATCAGGCCCGGCGGAAATTCCTTAATCATTGCGTTCAGTTCGGAACGGACTTCTTTGGCCAGCGCCAGGGCGTTGGTACCGGGAAGCTGACGTAACCCGAAACCCACGGCATTGTGCCCCCGCCAGCGAATCGTCTTGCTGTAATCCTCGGCGCCAAGTTCCGCCCGGCCCACATCCTCAAGACGGACCACACTGCCATGCGGCCCGGGCCGTAACACCAGGTGATTAAAATCTTCCGGTTTTTCCAGCCGGCCCTGCACCAGAATGGGAATCTGAAACATCTGCTCACCCGGCGTGGGGCGGCCCCCAATCTGGCCTGCCGGCACTTCGGCATTCTGCGCCTGCAGCGCGCCGACCACATCCTGCACGCTGATACCGCGCGCGGCCATTTTAATGGGATCCAGCCAGAGGCGCATGGCGTATTTGCGCTCGCCGAACATATTGATTTTGGACAGCCCCTTGATGCGCTGGAGACGTTCCACTACATAACGCTGCACGTAGTTGGAGATAAATTTCTGCTCGTACCGGTCATCAGGGCTGAAAAAAGCAATCCCCAGTACAAAGGCTTCGGATTCCTTCTGCACAATCACCCCGGTGGACTTCACCTCCTGCGGCAGACGGCCCTGCGCAATATCCACCCGGTTCTTCACATCCATCACCGCTTTGTCGGGATCCCGTGTGTGATCAAAGGTGACCGTGATCTGACTCATGCCATCGTTGGTGCTGGTGGACTGGATATAGCGCATTCCTTCCACGCCGTTAATTTCCTGCTCCAGGGGCGTGGTGACTGCCGCTTCCACGGTCTCGGCGTTGGCGCCGTTGTAGATGGCGGAAACCACCACCTTGGGCGGGGCGATATCCGGGTACTGCTGAATGGGCAGGTTGAAGATGGAGATGACGCCCAGCAGCACCATCAGCACGGCAATCACACCGGCAAAAATGGGGCGGGTAATAAAATAATCGGAAAACATCAGTCAGCTTTCATCAGTCAGTTGTCAGTGGCTAGTGGTGATCCGTTTCCGGTGGGGCGGGTGGACCGCCGGCCGCTTTCTCAGGCGGCAGCGGCATCACAGGCAGGCCATCGCCACGCAGTTTCTGAATACCCCCGGTCACCAGGGTTTCACCGGCCTGAACGCCATCGGTCACCACGTAGTTGTCGCCGGACATACCGCCCAGCGTGACGGGGCGCATGTGGGCAAACCAGGCATCCGCACTCATTTTCGGCAGCGGGTTTTTTGATTTTGCATCCTTTTCCTCATAGCCGTCACCGGGTTTGGCCTGCGGCTTGGGCGGATTGTGATTGGCGACATACACAAACGGCTGGCCGGCCATCCGGAAAACGGCCGAGGCCGGAATCAGCACCGCCTGCTCGCTGCCCCACAGAATGGACACCTTCAGGCGTTCATCCACCATCATGGCAGCCGGCAGATTGTTAAGCCGGGCTTTCAGTACCACCGTCTGCGTTCCGGGATCCACACTGGGCATCACGGCGCTCACGGTGGTTTGCACAAGGCTGTCGCCGGCCGCGTTTTTCACCATCAGCGGCGTTCCGC
Organism: Candidatus Melainabacteria bacterium; assembly: GCA_050247195.1. Lineage (GTDB taxonomy): Bacteria > Cyanobacteriota > Vampirovibrionia > Vampirovibrionales > Vampirovibrionaceae > JBFWUP01. The sequence continues at coordinate 63,173 of JBFWUP010000006.1, forward strand.
GGCGCACCCGCTCAGCCACGGCGGAGGGCACCGCCACGGTCAGCTCGGCTTCACTCCGGTTGGTCAGCCGGGTGAGGGTTTGCTGCGGATCCACCACATCGCCTTCATGCGCCATGATATCGCCCACCACGCCGGCAAAGGGCGCTTTGACTGTGTAGAAATCCAGGTTGGCCCTGGCGCTGCGCGCGGCGCCGGTATCGCGGCTGATGGTGGCCTGCACGCGGTTGATGGTGGCTTTCTGTTCGGCAATGGAGGCATCCACCGAGGTCAGTTTTTTCTGCGCATCGGTCAGCGCCGTCTCGGCCTGCTCCAGATCTTTGGTGCTCACCGTCTGAGTTTTGGCCAGGGTCCGGTACCGCTCGGTCTGTTTCTGCTGAAAATCCAGGTTGGCGGCCACGGCTTCGCGCTGGGCTTCCAGGCTTTTAATGCGTTCGCGGGTAATGGTGATGTCCTCACCGGAAATTCGGGTGGCTGAGGTCAGGCTTTCCGCCAGGGCCGCCTGCTGGCTGGCATCCAGCTGAAAGAGGGGCTGGCCCGCCTGCACCGCCTGACCGTCAATCACCAGCACCTTCTGGATTCGGCCGGCCACCTGCGGGTGAATATCAGCCGCCAGATCGCTGGTCACTTCCCCCAGAAAATCCACGCTCTGATCCACGCTGCCGGCGGTCACCTCGTCCATGGTCACCGGAACGCCCTGCCCCATCGGATTGGGTCCGCCGCCGGGGCCACCCATCAGCATGCGGGACAGCCACCAGACCAGCAGCACCACCACAATCGTCACCAGGATGAAAATCACCCAGGGTTTCAGGGAGACATTCGCTCTGTAAGGTGCGGACATGAGGAGACCTTTCGTTAATCGTCAGGGTTTCTGCGGCGCCGGATCGGGAAGCATTCCCCCGCCAAGCGCGTGCATCAGGCTGGCGTAGCTCACCAGCAGCGCGGCCTGCTCCTGCGCCAGGGCTTTCCGGTATTCGCGGTTCACCAGTTCCGAGGTGATCCATTGCGGCTGGGCCACCAGGCCAACGGTGAGGCGCTGGTAATCGTGCCGGGCAATGCTCGCCACCGCATCCGCCTGCGTTTCAACATCCGCCAGCATCTGCCGGTGTCTGCCAATATCCACCAGGGCGGCTTCCACCTCGCCCAACGCCTGCAGCATGGTTCCCCGGTAGGTATCCGCCAGCTGTTTATGACGGGATTTCACAATGCGGAAACCCGCCGTGGCGGCGCCCCCGGTAAAAATATCCCAGTTGAACGACGGACTGAGAATGCTGGAGAGGCTCTGCCAGTCAAAAAAGTTATTAAGCCCGATGGCCGAGAGACCACTCTGGGCATCAATGCGGAAAGAGGGTAGCAGGCGACGCCGGGCCGAGGACACATCCAGCCGGGCGGCCTTCATCCGGGCCTCCAGCGCGGCCAGATCCGGCCGGTGTGTGATGAGTTCCGAAGGCAGCCCAACCGGAAAGTGTTCGGGCATCACCGCATCCTTCAGGTTGCCGCGTTGCGGTTCGCCGGGCAGGCTTGGGTTACCGCCGGCCAGCAGAACCAGAGTCTGGGCGGCAATAACCTGATTGGCTTTCAGCCGAGCCATTTCGGCATGCTGCTGGGCGGCAAGCTGTTTACTCGTATCCAGCTGATCGCCGGCAATCTGGCCGGCATCAAACAAAGCCTGCGCGTGCGTCAGCTGATCGGCAGAGAGGGTGACCAGCGTTTCCTGTTCGCTCAGCTGGCTGTCGGCCAGCAGCAGGTTCCAGTAGGCGCTGACCACAGTCGCCGCCAATGTGCTGCGCGCAGCCAGGGCAGAAAGTTCAGTGGCGTGGTATCGGGATTTTTCCGCCCGCCATGCCTGAATATTTTTGCCGAAGAGATCCAGTTCATAGCCCGCCTTGATGGGCATATTAAACACATGGAACGTGCGCTGCTGTATGGGGAACAAAAACTGGTTGCGGCTGTACTGCTGCCATGCGTAACTGGCGCCCACACTGAGCGAGGGAAACAGCGGAGCACGCGCCAGGTTGGCCATGCTGCGCGCCTCGTTCACACGCTCCTCAAGCACAGCCAGTTCCGGGTTGTTTTCCAGGGCCTGCGTCACCCAGGCGTTTAAAGTGGGGTCCTCAAATGTCTCCCACCAGTGAGAGAGGGGAAACGACTCTGAAACAGCCATTCCCAAATCCTGCAGGGCGGACTGCGACTGCCAGACCTGAGCCCGGACCGGTTGCGTGTGGTCAGGGGCATCTGCAAAAACCGGCAGGCAACCGGCGGCGGCATGCAAAAGAAAGAAACTGCCGGCGAGTGTGCGGTACAGTGTCTGACGCAGGGTAACTGATTTCATAAAATGCTTCCGGGAGAGGGGTCCAATCGCACGCGGGGAAAAATAATGGACGGCGGGCTGGTATTTGTCCATTTTACAGTAAGGGGATACTGCAGGAAAGTAAACTACTGACACTTTTTGTCAATACTGTCATTTTTGTCACATTCACTGTTATAAGGCGGTTTCCACCATTGCTTCTTCCCGGTGTACCGCCTGGCACTCCTTCCCCCATTGGCACAGGACGTCCAGCACGGTTCTGAGGGAGTATCCCAGAGGCGTCAGGGAGTATTCCACGCGGGGTGGCACTTCCCGGAAAACCTCCCGGTTAACGACACCGTGTTCTTCCAGCTCACGGAGCTGCCGGATAATCATCCGCTGAGAAATATTCGTCCGGGTGGAACATTCCTCCATCCCGCGTTTCAGGTCCGAGAGACGGCGGGGACCGCTCAGCAAAACCCAGACGATCAGGGCCTTCCAGCGCCCGCCAATCACATCAATGGTCAGTTCGGCAGGGCATTTCATCACATCTTGCTTCATGGTTTTCCTTTTGTTGAATCACCGGGGGTTGCCGGAACCCGGTTGACATACAATACGACAAGGCAACCCAGGTTCGCCATAGACCCCTGTTTTTCCCACAGGTTCCGTAACCGGTACGCAATTTATCCGGAATTCATGAAGACTTCTTTTTCCAGCATCCCCCATTTTTCCTTTGGAATGACCCGAAAACGGGCCGCCCGAGCGGGTGCGCTGCTCATGCTCTCCAGTTGCGCCCTGCCCTGCGATACCGCCCGGGCCGTGCCCCCTGTCTGTCCCTCCGCTGAAATCATGCAGACACAGTCCCGTCAGTCTGCCCTGCCGGCGGCCGGCGCGCGCAGCGCCACCATAACCGGCATACCCGCAGGATGGTGCGCATCGGCGCAGCGTTTTTATGACGACGCAACCCGCCTGCAGACGCAGCACCCGTCCAACCCACCCGACAGCGTGGACCTTTTGAAACTGATGAGCCGGGACGCCGCTCGGATCAGCGGGAATGACCCGGACCACTTTCTGAGACTGATGAACGAGGTTCTCATTGCCGATGCCCGCAATGCCCTGCGCGTGCCCGCCCGGCGTCTCGGCGGACACCGGCTTCTGCTGGGAGACACCGGTTTTCATCCGTTATACCGGGACGGCAGCGCCGGTCAGTCCTATCACCTGTGGGTGTATGTGAACTATGGTTTTTACAACAGCCTGATGTGGGCCCGCACGGCAAACGTGACGCATGAGATCGTGGAGCCTGCACTGCGGCAACTTCTGCACCGGGTCCATGCAGATAAAGGCCCCCTCAGTCGCCTCAGTCAGGATCCCTCCGAGGAGGATTACCGCCTGAGTTATGTGGGATATGCGCTGGGTCATGCACTGCGCAAGGGGAGCCTCACACCGGAAACGTTTGCGGATTCTCTGGATGAGATGTTACGCACCGGCGAAGCCAATGCCATCAACCCGGACGCGTTCATTAACCGCCTGATGCCCGCCGCCCAGGCGGAATAACGTCAGGCCGTGGCCATACCCGGCGCCAGAATCGACTCAATCCGCTGAAACACTTTCGGATTCAGCGCCAGCGTCAGATGGTCAATATCCGGGTCATCCAGAATGACATTGCTCACCACGTTATCTCCCACACCCCGCGCATCCAGGATACCCTTGCGGAAATGCACCATAAAATCCCAGATTGTCAGCAGACTGTGCCGGGCCGTTTCCCGGGAGTGGTGAACACGGTTCATCTGGGCTTCCACCAGTTCATCAAACACGGAGGGAATCGTTTTGCCTGCATTGCGCTCCGCCCACAGCTGCTTGAGCTGACGCACCCCGGCCGCCCCCATATATCCGGTGCCCAGCGACACCAGATTTTTCACGGGAGGAACATCAGGCCGCCCATGCGGAAACGGGGCATGCTCCAGCCAGTAGTGGGCAATCAACCCACCCAGGCAATGGCCCACAATATTCACCTGGGTCGCCCCGCAAAGCTGCATCACGCGGGCAACCTCCTCGCGCAGGGCATCGGCGGACGCAGCGATTTCAGCCAGCCCGCCCTTGGGAAGATCCATCACAAACGTGGGGAAACGGCGCTCCGTAAAATAAGCCTGCATCTCCCGAAAAAACACGGGCGGCGTGTTCAGCCCCGGCACAATCAGTACCGGCAGGCGCCCCTCGGCATTGGCCACACACTGAGCCGTTGGTTGCGGGAGTTCATCCGCCACAAAGCAACCCTGGCGCTGCAGGGCGTAATAATCCTGGCGGGCGCTGCGGGTTAAGCGGGCTGTGCGCCGCACGGCCTGAAACAGGGTCATCCAGAAAGCGCGGACCCGGCCAATGGTGCGGCGCTGCAAGGGTGAAATCAGATCGCTGCTGAAGAAATCCCGGATGTTCTTCATCTCCAGCCGGCTGAGGTTCCGGTGGATGGGGTTCAGCTTCATCACCAGGGTGGCCAGCATACACCCGAATGTCGAATACATCCAGGGAATGGGCTTTCGTTCAAACGTACACAGTTTACTGATGGCGATGAATCCCGATTTCTGTCACCATGATATCCGCTTCCCCTTAAAAAATCATCCTTCGTGCGGATCGTTTACAATGGGCAGATGAGTGAGACGGCTTTTATGACCCAGACGCCCCCGGAGACGGACGGTTCCCTGAGAACCGCCTGGGACTGGTACCAGACGGTGACCGCGGACCTACCCGGCATGCAGGGCGGCAGCCATACCGCCCGGCCCAAAACGCCGGTTTATGATGATATCCGCCTGCTGGGCGCCCTGCTGGGCCGTGTGGTGGCCATGCAGCCGCAGCCCGGGCGCACCACGGACGCCACGGACAAGGAGGTGTCCGGACCGGACTGTTTTCTGCTGGTGGAAGACCTTCGGCGCAAGGCCAAGGAATCCCGCCTGCAGGATGAAACCCCGGCCCTGGAGGAAATCGCCGGCATTGTCGAGCGCATTGCCGCCAACCCGCGTGACCCTGAACACATACAGCCCCTGCTCCGCGCCGTGGACGCCTTCCGGATTTTTCTGGAGCTGGCCTCGCTGGTGGAAACCTGGCATGCCAACCGCCAGCCGGACCTGGAGGCCACGCTCAAATCGCTGACCGCCGGGGATGACCTCTCGCCGGAAGCCGTTCTGGAAGCCTTATCGCGGATCCGCCTGAGACTGGTCTCCACAGCCCACCCCACCCAGATATTCCGCACCACCTACCTGAAGCACCACCAGGTGGTGATGCAGCACCTCAGGGAATTTCACCGGGCGGCAACCCCCACGGAACAGGAACGGTCTCTGCAGGCCATTGAAGACTGGATCACCCGGCTGTGGCTCACCAGTTTTGTGCGGTGGGAACAGCCCAGCGTCCGCGATGAAGCCAAGGCCCTGCGCAACTATACCGCCGTGATGCTGGAAACCTTCCCGGACCTGCAGCACCAGCTCATCACAACCCTCGCCGGCCGGTTCCGCTGGCCGCGCGAAACCGTCCTGCGACTGCTCACACAGCCGGTGCTCACCGCCGGCAGCTGGGTAGGCGGCGATATGGACGGCAACCCCAATGTGCACGCCCCGGACTTTGCCGCCATTCTTTCGGGCCGTCGCAGCGACGTGCTGCGTTTTTATCAGGAAACCCTGGAACGCATCGCCCCGCTCTATGGCTTTGCCGTCACCCGCGGCATCAGCCCCTCGCCCGTCCTTCAGGCCAGCATTCAGCAGGACATGGCCGAGCGGGAACAGGTCCGCAGGGAAACCTTCACCCAGTCCACCGGTATTGAGAAATACGCCGCACGCGAACCTTTCCGGCAGAAACTCTTGCTGATGGCCGCCCGGCTGGCCCATATGCTCAGCCATCCGGCCGTGGATCTGACGACCGATCCGCCCAGAGAGAGCGTTGCCCGCGCCGGCCACCCGTTTGAGTATGCCGGGGCGGCCGCACTGCGGGATGACCTGCTGCTGCTGCTGAAAGAGCTGAGTGAAAACAACCTGCCCCCCGGCCTGCTGGCCCCGCTGGAGAAATGCCTGACGGCCGTGAGTCTCTTCGATTTTTACGGCGCCGGCATTGATTTGCGCGAGGATGCCGCCTGGGTGTCCTCGGCTGCGCGTGCAGCGCTGGCCACCACCGCACAGTTGCCGGCCGGCGATGATGAAGCCGCCTGGGTGCACGCCCTGGCTGAACTCATTCAGTCCCCCAGCCTGCCCGTATTCTCCCCCGGCGCCCTGGAGGACTGGCTGAAGCAGGCCCTGCGCGCCGAAAACTGTCCGGTCGCGCTCAGCCCGGAGGGCACACTGGAGCGCCGCCTGCACGGCATGCTGGCCGTGATGAACCGGGCGCAACGCACCATCGGCCAGGGAGCCTCTCCCAACCTGCTGCTGAGCATGACCCACCATGTCAGCGATATCCTGCACGCCCTGCTGCTGCTCAGGCTGCACGGGCTTGCCAGCCTAACCACTGGCGATGACGCCTGCGCCGGTGTGGATATTATCCCGCTCTTTGAAACGATTGACGACCTGGAGCGCGCACCCGGCATGATGCGTGAACTGTTCGCCCTGCCCGTATACCGGCGTTACCTTGCCCTGCGCGGCGATCGCCAGGTGGTGCTGATGGCTTACTCCGACAGCAACAAGGATGGCGGTTATCTCACCAGCCAGTGGCGCCTTTTTCAGGCCCAGCGGGCCCTGATGGCCGAAGCGGAAGCGGCGGGACTGCGGATTCAGTTTTACCATGGGCGCGGCGGCAGCATCGGCCGTGGCGGGGGTTCAGCCCGACAGCAGATTCTCTCCCTGCCGGTGGGCAGCCTGCATGAAGGCATGCAGATTACCGAGCAAGGGGAAGTGCTGAGCAAACACTACCTCTCCACGGAAAGCGCCAACCGGTATCTGCAGAATCTGCTGGTCGCCAACTTTCAGCGCAACCTGATGGAAACCCACGGCCTGCCCCCGGCCGAACCGGCATGGGTCGCCCTGTGCGAGTCGCTGAGCGAAGCCGGCTTTGCGCATTACCAGGCGTTAAAAAACCGGCCGGGGTTTGTGGCCTATTTTACGGACGCCACCCCGCGCGAGATTGACACCATTTATATCGGTTCGCGGCCCAGCCACCGTCGCAAGGCCAGAACCATCGCCGATCTGCGCGCCATCCCCTGGGTTTTCCGCTGGTACCAGTCCCGCACCATGATACCCGGCTGGTATGGCGTTGGCGCGGCCCTGGCGCAGCATACCAGCCACCCGCAGCAGCTGAGCGCCCTGCAGGCCATGTACAACGGCTGGGATTTTTTCCAGGCCCTGCTGGATAATTCCGCCCTGACGCTGATGCAGAGCGACATGCACATTGCCCGGCATTACGCCACGCTGCTGGAAGGCGCCGAGGTCACCCCTGACGAGGCCGAAGCCATTTACCAGGATATCCGCGCTGAGTTTGACCGGACCCGCGAACAGCTCCTGCTGGTCACCGGGCAGAAACAGCTCCTGGAACGCAGCGACCTGAACGCTTCGCGTCAGTCCATTGAAATGAAACGCGCCTACCTGGACCCGCTGAATTACCTGCAGGTGTACCTGCTGAAACAGTACCGCGCCCATGCCGCGCATAACCCGCCGGAGAATGACCCGCTGGAAACCCTGTACCGGCAGGCGTTTATTTCCTCCACGGGCGGCATTGTCGCCGGTCTGGGCACTTCCGGGTAAAACGGGCGTCACTTGAAGAACCCTCACGCTTACGTTACACTTAGGGCATCATGACCATCCCATCCAACACCCCCACCGACCAGCTGGTCGACATCACCGAGGCCGCGGCCACCAAGCTGAAAGCGGCCATCACCGCGCCCCACAACGGCATCCGTCTGAGTGTGGTGGGCGGCGGCTGCGCCGGCCTGTCCTACGACATCAAGCCGGCCACCGGACCGGATGACGCCGACCTGGTGCAGGAAAGCCACGGCGTCCGGTTCTTTATTCACCCCATGGTGCTGCCTTATCTCAAGGGCACCCAACTGGATTATGTCGATTCGCTGATGGACGGCGGTTTCAAGTTTCACAACCCCAACGCGGCCAGCTCCTGCGGGTGCGGCACATCGTTCGGCGTTTAAGTCAGAAGGAATTGCATTTTGGAGGAGACCCCCATGACCACGACAGAAACCACCCCTGCAGCTCCCGTCAGCGCTTCCGGCATCAGTCTGGAGAAAGTGCAGGAAGTCCTGAACATGGTCCGCCCCTATCTGCAGAATGACGGCGGCGATGTCGAGCTGGTCGGCGTGACCGAAGACAACGTGGTTCAGCTGCGCCTGCAGGGCGCCTGCGGCACCTGCCCCAGCTCCACCTACACCCTCAAACTGGGCATTGAAGAGCAGCTGAAGCAGTACATCCCCGAGGTCAAGGAAGTTCAGCAGGTGATGTAACCCCTCGTCTGGCCGGGGCATCAACCCGGCTTCAGTGGGTTTCATATCTGGAAGGTCATTTCTTCCGGATCGTTCATGGGAGCATTCCTTACGAAACCGCCAACGCCAACCCCGCCCCGGGTGGCTTTTGTGCTGCATGACGCCGGAGAAACCAAGGCCCTTCAACCCGTTATGCAGCAACTGGACCAGTGGGGCGTCAGTTATGGCATTCTGGCGGACGGCACGGCCCGGACGCTGGTGGCCGGCAATCCACACCTAACGCCGCTGCCTGCCGATATCGCCGTTCTGGCGCAAACCGCACCAGCACAGGCTGCCGCAGCGCAGCAAGCCCTTAACAACACGACCCAGGCGCCGTGTGTGGTCATCGGGCTGGTCTCTCCGTTTCAGAAGGCGTGGTCCGACTGGTTCCGGAACAACGGAAAAACCGTGGTCGGGTATTACGACAGTTTCAGTTTGAATCCGGAAAATTCCATCATCAGTGCCTTCGGGCCAGCCCTGAATGCCCTGGTTACACCAAGCGGGGACACCGCACGGTTACTGCAGCGACAGTTTCCCGGTATCCCTGTTACGGCGCTGGGGCAACCCACGCTGGAGCATATGGAACAGCTCTCTGCGGCCATGCCCTCCCTGGACCTGGCCCGGCAGCTCTCGCTGGCGCCCGGACAGCCAACCCTGTTGTTTGTGGGGGGCTATGGGCCGGGTTACGCCCAGGCCTTTGAAACATTTTGCCAATCCGTCGCAGGCCTGCCGCCGTTCAACCTGCTGATAGCCCCACACCCGGGCACGGATGGCCGCACCGAGCAGGAGATCCTCAGCAGATATCATTTGCAGGGGCAGGTCCGTTGGCTGCCGGCCGGTCTGGAGACAGCCGAGGCATTGTCAGTCGCCAGCATGGTCCTGACCCATGACTCGACAATGGCCACGCAGGCGGCGCTGGAAGGAAAACCGGTATTGCTGGTCGGCGAAACAGCGGCAAAGGCTCAGAACCTGCCGGATACGTTCAACCCACTCACCCGGTATGGTATTGCGCCCCGGCTGACAGAGGCCGCTTCGCTGCAGACAGCCCTTCTGCAGGCATGGCCGGTGATGCTGCAAACACCGGCCGCCCCGAAACCAGCTTTACCGTTATTCAACGCGCTGGGCGTTCCACGGCAGGCTGCCTGGGCCATTGGCAGCTATATCCTCTCTCTCCTGCAACCGGTCAATCAACTCAACGCCCCGCCATCCTAGCCGGTTGGCTAGGCATGCTCTGCCCGGTTGTGGGATGACGGGCCGCCGGATTCCTGAAATAATCATGGCCTGCGCGGGGAGCAAACACGTATGTTTGGCGTCCCGTTGCCTGTTATCCTTTTCAGGAGATTACCCCATGAAACAGAAACTCTTTGCCGGCGCCCTCGCTGTCGCTCTGGCTGCCACAACCCTGGCCCCGGCTGCCTTCGCGGATAATGAGGATCCACCGCGCACCGGCCATATTTCCGGCCGCTCCGTGCTGGCGGGCCTTACCTCCCTGCTCATCTGGCCCGGGATTGGTCAGGCCATTAACAGCGACAAGGGCGATAAAGTGGCGACCCACGCTGTCCTGGGTCTGCTTCCCCCCGTTCGCATCTGGTCCGGGTATGACGCCCTGGTGGACCGCGATGGTGGTTACTGGCACGGCCGTATCTAAGCGATAAATCACAACCCCCTCTCCCGAATGGTGAGAGGGGGTTTTATCCTTTTGGCGCAGTGCGCCATTCCGTTATACTGTGCGGATGCCGCACCCCCCGACAAAAGACGCGCTGCTGACGGACTGCCGGGACTCGTTAAACCGGCTGCGGGCGGATGGCCAGTTCCGCCAGTGCCTGCCGCTGACCAACGGCAACGAGGCCATCGCCCTGCTGGAGGGGCAGCCTGTGGTCAACTTCAGCAGCAACAATTACCTGGGTCTGGCCACGGATCCGCGCCTGAAAGAAGCCGCCCTGCAGGCCATTGAGCAACATGGTGTGGGGTCGTCGGGCTCCCGCCTGATGGTGGGCAGCATGCCGCAGACCCGCGACCTGGAGGCGGCGATTGCCGGCTGGCAGGGCACGGAATCGGCTCTGTTCTGTAATACAGGGTATCAGGGCAACGTGGCTGTGTTGCAGGCACTGCTCAATAAAACCGACTGGGTGTTTGCCGACCGGCTGAACCACGCCAGCCTGATGGATGGCGTCCGGCTTGCCGGGGCAAAGCTTCAGCGCTACCGGCACCTGGATCTGCAGGATCTGGCGGACCGTCTGGAAAAAGCCCCGGCCACGGTGCGCAAGTGGGTCATCACGGAATCCCTGTTCTCCATGGACGGGGACATCCCTGATCTTCCCGCACTGGTGAACCTCGCTGAATCCTGCAACGCCACCGTGGTGGTCGATGAAGCGCACGCCGTCGGTTATTTCGGAGCGCATGGCGCCGGGCTCTGCGCGCACACCGGCGTTTCAGACCGCGTGCTGGTTAAACTCGGCACATTCAGCAAGGCGCTGGGCGGGGCCGGCGGCTATGTGGCCGCACCCCGCGTCATTACCGAGACGGTTATCAACCATGCCCGCGGCTTTATTTTTTCAACCGCCATGCCGCCCGCACTGCCCGCAGCGGCACTGGCCGCACTCGCGGTTATTCAGACTGACCCCCACCCGGCTGAACAGCTGTGGGAAAACATCCGTCAGGCCAGGGCTTTGCTCAGTGACGCTCCCCAAGGGGCCGGTATTCAATCCCCCATCATCCCCATTCCCATCGGAGACAGTGGCGCGGCGCTCCGCATCAGCGGGGAACTTCAGCAGGCAGGGTTTCTGGTGCGCGCCATCCGTCCGCCCACGGTGCCAACGGGCACAGCCCGCCTCAGGCTCTCCCTCATGGCCACCCACACACCGGCACAAATCCGTGACGTAATCCGGGCCATAGCGTACTGCCAGCAAAGGTGCTAATTTCCCAGTGGAATGCCCAGGGTCGGCTCTGGTTGCGGGCGGAGCTTCACGCCCTCAATGTTCTTCAGGCGCTGCCGGTTCTGATCCAGCACATTGGCCAGGGACTGATACTGGACCACCTTGAGCAGGTTGGACACGCGGACCTCCATGGGCAGAGAGGGGTTGGGTTTACCCGTCAGGGCCACTTCCAGGCGCTCCACGCGGCGCACCATTTTCTCAGCGTTGTACACCCCGCCAAACATCCGGTATTCCATGTCTTCCAGATCCGGCACGAGCGCCGGGTTATCAGGCTCTTCTATGGGCGCCGCGAACAGCCCCCCGCTGGAAGGCGGCGCATAGGCCGGGGGTGCGCCCGCATACCCCGTGGAACCGGCATAGGAGCCGGTATGGGTTGTGGTGTTGCCCTGCATCTGCTGGCGCGCAGCCGGGGGCAGCATCTGCACCAGTTCCGGCGAATAATTATAGCTGCTGATACTGCTCATTCCCGCGCCAATCTGAATGTTCTGGCGGTGGACGGTCGTTTGCGAACCGGTGAAGGGGTTGGCGTAGGTCGTGGTGCTCCGCGTCACCACCGCCGGGTTGGCGACAGCCCCGGCCCCGGGATAGCCCGCGCTATCGGTATCCGGCACATAGCCCTGGGAATAGGCGCTGTAAGGGACATAAGGGCGGTTATAGGGCGTTCCGGCGCGGCTCTGGTAACCCCGCAGCAGGCGGTTCAGCCGCGTATCCACCGATTCACCGGCCTTGGTGTAGCCCAGCATCTCGCGCTCCAAAATATCCAGCCGCTCGGTGATCAGCATGCCGTCATTCGTCCGGCCGTTCAGCAGGGTCTTCTCCAGAGAGGACAGCTTGGTATAGGTATCCGGGCTCCCCACAAACTCGCTGGAATTTTCAGGCAGGCTGCTGATGGCCGAAGCATGCGCCACCGGACGGCTTGCCGCCGGCGGCGTGTAGGGCGTAACCCGGTTCACCCTGGCGTCCAGCCGGTCCACCCGGTCCACCAGGGCAAGCTCACCGGTCGGGCGGCCAAACACCCTGGCTTCCAGCCGGTTCAGGCGGAACGTGATGTCCTCCTGGACAAAATTGCGGTTAAACAGCTTCATTTCCATCGCCGTGATGGTGGGGTAATCCGTCGCATCCTTGCGCGGCGGCGGGGCGGGGACTGCGGCCGGTTGTCCGGGCGACGGCGCCTGAGCTGAAGCCGGCGCGCCCTGCACCACCAGACTGCTCAGCGGCTCAATCCGATCCGAAACGCTCCCGCCGTGCTCTTCGCCGTATACATAGCGTTCAATACGCGTCAGTCGGGCTTCGGCGCTTTCCAGGGTATACGCCGCCCCAAAAAACTGGTTTTCCAGCGCCGTCAGCGTGCCGCCCAGGTCCCTGGCCCAGACGCCCGGGGCAACCATGGACAGCGTCAGCGCCAGACTAAGCGCGACCGCAGCCGGGCGGACCAAAGCGCGGTCGGACCGGTGGTTGGGTAGGGCGGAGAATAAGGATAACAGCATGAAGCGGGAAACCCTGATTGCGGGGAGTTCGACTATTCTATCAAAGGCGAAACGTCCTGTAAAAAGGCCTTTCCACCCCGGCACGCCATAACGACGCTGCGGCGACAAAAAAGGCGCCAAATAACTTGGCGCCTGAAAATAGGGGGAGAGGACATGTAGAGTATCCACAAGGGATATCGTCTCCATATCCGGTCCTCTGAATGGCGCGCCACCGCATTGTTACAAATGTTTATTGTCCAGGTGCAGGCTTTCACCCTGCCGCGCCAGCGCGTTGCGGTACAGCAGCGCCAGAGAAACCGCATAGAGCGGGTACAGGAGGGCGCCGGCCACCGTATTCAGGGTCAGGCTGGTCAGCACTTTGCAGATCATGTCCATCATGTCGGCAGCCGTGGGCGCCGCCTGCCCGGCCTGGGTGAAGCTGCTCTGAACAAAGGCGATGACGGGCGCCTGATGATCCAGCAGGGTGATGATCCAGTGATGCACGGCGTTCAGGAGACTGCCCAGCAACACCACCAGCAGCACCTGCGCCAGAATGGGGCCCAAAATTGACGTGACAACGCCCACAATGAACAGCATGCCAGCCAGCACCCAAAACTGACCGCGCAAAAGCGCCAGACAACGGCGAAGGGTCGCCAGCGGGGAGGAAGGAAGCACCTCCAGCCCGGCAATGGGAAACACCAGGGCAAACGCCATCATGGCGGCCAGCACCAGCACCGTCACCGGCAGCAGCAGCAGGCCTTCCAGCAGTAAAAGCGGTCCCATATCCCTGACAAGCAGAGGCACAATCCCCATGGGCGCCAAACACAAGGTCTGAATCAGACCAGACGCCACCAGCACCCAGCCATACCGCCAGCCCTGATGCGCCACAAACAGCCGGGCGGCTTCCGGATCGGGTGACTGGCCATCATCCACCGCCAGCACCACACGGCTGAGCGCCGCCATCTGCACCAGGAATTTCCAGAAGCCATCCACAAAAACCAGCAGAAACAGCAGGCAGACGGCCATCGGTGCGCCCAGCATCACAGCCATTCTCACGGCAGGCTCCACCGGCAGCCAGGCGGGCTGCTGCTCAAACAGGTGGTTAATCAGGGCATAGGAACCGGCCACACTGCCATACAACCCCAGCAGCTGCAGTAATACCGGCGTCAGCAGCGGGCGGGTCAGCAACAGCCAGTGCTGTGCGTAAATCCGGCATACAGCATCCAATAAATCACCAAAGGATCGGACACCTGATTGGGATTCACACGGGTCGTTCATTACAACATTGTACGGTTTTTTCCAAAGTTCGGTGGCTCTGCTTAGACCATAGGCATCACAGCTGTGAAAATTCACTCCACTGATCAGAGGAAGCCCTCCACCGCCCGGCGTAGGCTTTGCGGTGGAGTCCCCTGACTCCGCCGCACCGGCAAATATCGCTGAAACGCCTGTACCACAATGGTTTTCAAAAAACAGCAGCAATACCGAACACTCCTCCATCCAGCTGAAAGCGCTCAGGAAGGCCTTTAGCGCCTCTGCCATCCGAGCGATAAGGGGAGCATAGCAACGGTCCAACACAGTTTGTAATCCGTCGCGATCCTGAAAACCGGGATCAAACCGATTTCCACAAACTCTGGCAAGCCCTAACACAAGGAGTGTTTCCCATGCCAATGGTAGTTAACACCAACGTCATTTCGATGACCGCCCAGAGACACTTGGGTATCAACACCAACATGTTGAACAAGTCTCTTGAAAAACTGGCCTCCGGTTACCGGATCAACCGCGCTGGTGATGACGCCGCCGGCCTGATGATTTCCGAAACCCTGCGGACCCAGATTCGTGGATCCAAAAAAGCGCTGGACAACGTTCAGGATGGCCTGAACATGCTGAACATTGCTGACGGCGCCTTCCAGACCATTCAGGACTCGCTGCAGCGTATCCGTGAGCTGACAGTTCAGTCCGCCAACGACACGTACGCCACTGCGCAAAGAACTGCCATCAACGGTGAGATTGAACAACTGCGGGCTGACATTACCCGAATTGCCAACTCCGTGATGTTTAACGGTGTACCCCTGATTGCATCAACCGGTGCCCCGACAAACTTCTTCCTGCAGGTGGGCGCCAACAGCAGCGCCGTCAATGACCGGATTGATATTATTGGCGCCTTGGGAGATACAACTGCCGTCACAGGTCTCGCATTGACCAGTGCAGCTGACGTTATTATCAACCACTCAAGCGCACAAAACTATATCAGTGTCATCGATACATCATTGTCCACACTGGGTAGCAAACGCGCCACCCTGGGCGCCATGATTAACCGCCTGGAAGCGGCAGGGGCCAACCTAGGTATCGCCATCGAAAACTTCTCGTCTTCGGAATCCCGTCTGAGAAACGTCGATGTGGCGGCCGAAACAGCGGAGATGACCCGAAACCAGATTCTCCAGCAGGCTTCCGCCACCGTCCTCACACAGGCCAACCAGGTGCCTCAGCTGGCCCTGCAGCTCATCCGAGGGCAATAGGTCAGGATCAGATAACCCACGCTCTTCAGAACCCGGGGCTCACCGCCCCGGGTTTTTTACCTTAGGCAAATGACGCAGCGGACCAACCCAAACCCTCTCCTTTCAGGAGAGGGTGGACCGCCGCAGGCGGGCCGGGTGAGGTCGGAGGACAGTTGACCCAGCCCTTTCTCCTCCAGATAGAGGAGACGATTCGCCGTTCTGCGGAGCAACCGCAGAAAACAGACAAAAGCCATAAAACGCTTCACAGAGAGGCTGTCAGGAGTCTCACAAAGGCAACCTGAAAACTTTTTTCTAAAACTTTCTAAAGTTTCTGGTGTAGTTCACCGATAGGAGTGACACAGCCAGTTTATCCATCACCTGGATGAGCCGGGGCTGGTTTTCCTCACACGAATCACACACACGAACACAAACATCCCGCCCAAGGACCGGGTGGCGATGCCGCGACCTCACGTAACGGGGCAGCTTCGCGCTGCTCTGACGCGGACCGTCCGGGAAAAGAAAAGGAGATTCTTACTATGCCATTAACCATAAACACCAACACCAGCTCCCTGAACGCACAACGTCTGTTGGGCATTAACACCAACATGCTGAACCGCTCCATGGAGAAACTGGCCAGCGGGTACCGCATTAACCGTGCGGGAGATGATGCTGCCGGTTTGATGATTTCCGAAACCCTGCGCGCACAGATCCGGGGCTCTCAGAAGGCGCTGGACAACACGCAGGACGGCATCAACGTGCTGAACATCGCCGACGGCGCCATGCAGACCATCACGGATAACATCCAGCGGATCCGTGAGCTGACCGTACAGGCCGCCAACGATACGTACGCCACCGCACAGCGTTCAGCCATTGCGGTTGAAATTGACGCTCTGCGGGCGGATATTGACCGTATCGCCAACTCGGTAGAGTTCAATGGCACCTCGTTGCTGGCTGCTGCGGGCGTTCCCGCCAACTTTAACATCCAGGTAGGTCCCAATAACGTCGCCGCCAACGATACCATCGATGTCATCACAGCATTGGGGGACACAACGACCGGCGCTGCGGGTCTCAACCTGACAGCGGCATCGGTAGCCACCAACGCGGCTGCAAACGTCTACCTGGGTGTGATTGACACCTCACTCGCCGCACTGAACACCCAACGCGCCACGCTGGGTTCGTTCAGCAACCGACTGGAGTCGGCGGCGGCCAACCTGGGAATATCAATCGAGAACCTGTCCTCGTCCGAATCCCGTATCCGCAACGTGGATATCGCTTCGGAGAGCGCGAAGATGACGCAATCGCAGATTCTTCAGCAGGCTTCCGCGACGATTCTCTCCCAGGCCAACCAGGCTCCGGGTCTGGCGCTCAAGCTGCTGGGCGGCTAATCGCCAGGCGCGTAAAGACTCACTGTCACAACATACTCACGCTTTACGACTTCCGGGGGTTTTCTACCGAAAACCCCCTTTTCTTTTTTTTAAGTCACCTCTTCTCCGCGCCTTCGTCAATCCAGATTTCTTCCATGTTGTGGAAGCTGCCCAGCGGCGTCGGATCATAGTTCTGAATCCGCTTGCGCACCGCCTGAATGCTCAGCGGGGAGTAGAGGTAAATAAAAGGCAGTTGCTCGTAGGCGATTTCCTGCACGCGGTCGTAAATTTTCCTGCGTTCCTTAAAGTCAAAATGCCGGATGCCTTCATCAAACAGATCATCAATTTCTTTCTCCCACGGCAGGCGGTCGCTCAGGTCCACGGGATGATCCGGAGAAATCACGCGCTGGTTAAACATATGCAGCGAACCATCGCTTTTCCACACATTGGCCCCGCCATGCGGCTCCAGCGGCCCACCGGTCAGCCCCAGAATAATGGCCTCCCAGCCACCGTCATCAATTTTACCAATCAGCACGTTGAAGTCCATCGGCTTAAAGTTCACCGTGATACCGACCTTGGCCAGATCGTCCACAATATTCACACCGGTGGCCTCGCGTTCATCGTTGCCTGTGTTGGTATACAGGCTGAATTCCACTTTGTTGCCCTGGGCATCCAGCAGCTGACCTGCCTTGTTCCAGGTGAAACCGCCTTCCTTCAGGAGTGCCCGGGCCTTGTCCAGGTTCTGCGGGTGACCGGCGGCAAGCTGCTTATTGAGAAAAATCGACGCCAGACTTTCGGCGGTAAAGAGCGGTGCGCCAACCCCCTTGAGGATATTCACCACCATATCTTCACGGTTAATGGCGTAATCCACCGCCTGACGAAACTTCAGGTTGGTGAACCAGGCCGAGCGCACAGGGTTCACCAGGGGCTTGTGCGTCGCCGGATTCTGGCGGGTGTTCAGGTTAAAGGTGAGGAAAGTCGTGCCGGTTGCCGGGCCCAGGTTGTACAGATTGAACGCGGGCTTTTTCAGCTGACGCGCCAGCGTGAGATTTTTGCCGGGCACACTATACACATCGCTCTTGCCCTGCTCAAACTGCAGCTGCTGGTTGTTCATGTCGCCCACAAAATTGATCACGTATTTATCCAGATACGGCAGGCGCTGGCGGTTCTGATCCACCATATAAAAGTGCGGGTTGCGTTTAAACACCGCCCGCTGGCCGGGCTCATACCGTTCCAGCAGCCACATGTTGCTGCTGATAAACTGTCCGGGGTGGTTGGTCGCATCGCTGGTGCCCCAGAAGGCGCTGAAAGCATTATTTCCCTGGGCCACCACACCAGCCAGCAGATGCCGGGGCGCAATGGCGGCGCTGAGGTTACGCATAAACGGGGCGAAGGGCTTGGCGGTTTTAAAAGTCACCGTCAGGTCATCCACCTTCGTCACTTCGGGAAACTGTCCGTCAATCAGGTTCACATCGCGCGAGCTGGCGTTGCCAAGCCCTTTGGCGATAATATCGCGCCAGGTGAATACAACATCATCGGCGGTCAGCGGCTTGCCGTCGGACCACTTCAAACCCTTGCGCAGAACGACCCGGTAGGTCATCTTGTCGTCGGCCAGCGTCACGCTTTTGGCCAGCAGGGGAATCACATCGCCGGTATAGGCATCCGTTTGAACCAACCCGCTCAGCATCATATCCGCCAGCATGCTGGAGGTGGCGTCCTTGGCGGCCCAGCCGTTAAAGGTCCGGGGACCGTCGCCAATCTGGTTTTCAATGAAGGTGCCCCCAAACTGGCCCACCTCGCCCCGGGCCACCATCAGCTCCTCACCGTCAATCTCCACGGTCTGGTGCGGGGGGTGCTTGTCCGGGTGGATGTTGAGAATTGGCTTTCCGCCGTCATCCGGCAGTTTCAGGTCCGTGCCGGGCGTGGGCGGGGCACAGCCACACAGCTGAAGGCTGAGAAGACCGGCGCAGAGCGTCAAAGCCGTCATCCGTTGCAGACGCGTCACAATCCGGAACTGAGATGCAAACATCGGAAAGGTCCTCTCTCTATCGTTTGTCGGCATTATAACGGCAACATACCCGCCCGGCGAGGGTGAGGGGAGCCCCCAAACCGCCGTTAAACTCCACCCATGGGTTAATTTCTGATGATTTCAGCCTAGCGGAGATGCACCAACGGATGGATGAAGGGGCTTCCGATCGCTCTTAAGATGAGAATATCCACCGGAAGGCCGAAGGGACTCCCAGCGGAACGGTCATCAGGCGCAGCAAGCAACGGCAGAGAGCGAGGCTCATCATGGGTACTTCCACACTCGAAACCAATAAACAGAAGGCCGGTTCAGGCCGGTTCTCCGAGTGGTACCTGAGCGAAGGCGGCTCCGCTGCGGACCGGTTGCCGGCCTTTACCCGCCACAATGAAGGCGAGCAGCCGAAACTGAGCCGCATGTTCTGGGATCAGGGCCCCATTATGCAGGCCTGGATGATCCTGATGCTGCTCAACATCCTCATCATCGGCTTCTGCACCTTTCATTAGTAAGTAGCCAGC
Organism: Candidatus Melainabacteria bacterium; assembly: GCA_050247195.1. Lineage (GTDB taxonomy): Bacteria > Cyanobacteriota > Vampirovibrionia > Vampirovibrionales > Vampirovibrionaceae > JBFWUP01. The sequence continues at coordinate 82,695 of JBFWUP010000006.1, forward strand.
ACGCAGGGTCTGAAAAGATTCAGCAGCGGCCTTTCAATCCTCCCCGAAATGAAACAGACATTCATCCATTCCCTCTCCCTTCAGGGGGAGGGTGGCTGAGGCGAAGACGAAGCCGGGTGGGGGTTTACTGAACCGGTATGCTGTTAAAGCAGGCCGGGTTCAGCGGCTCGGTGCCGTCATCCATCGGGGTGTGGCCCAATGTGCCGCCGGCATCCCCACGGCCGCGGTAATACTGCTGGTCCTTAATCACCTGCACCCGCTCGGCCAGGGACTGGGCCTCCAGCATGCGGTTGGAGTCGCTGAGCAGACGAATCGCCTCCTCAAAATGCGGGTAAGCCTCCTCCATGCGGTTGAGCTGCACCAGCACGAGGCCCAGATTGTAGTGGGCCTCGTAGTTCCGTGGTTTAAGCAGCAGGGCGTTGCAGTAGCGGTTGGCCGCCTTGTTGTAATGGTGCAGGCCCTGATGCACCACACCAAGACCAAACCACCCGTCAAACAGGCTGATATCATGCCGGACGGCCTGACGGTAATAATAGACAGCCCAGTCGTACAGCCACTGCTTTACCGGTTCGCGGGTCTCATCCGGGTTTTCTGCGGCGGACTGGTAGATGCTGCCCAGCGTGTACAGCAGCATGGGGTTGGCGGGGTTCTCCTTGAACGCCCGCTTGAGGTAGACTATCGCCTTGTTCAGATGGCGCGGGTCGGTCTTCAGCAGATTGGCGTAACCCACCAGCACGCGCATGTCATCGGCATGATCGGTGAGCAGGTGCAGGTAGAGAACATTCGCTTTTTCGTGTTTTTCTGCCCGCGTGTACAGTTCTGCCAGCTTCAGGGCGATGTTGAGATTACCCGGGTGCTGCTGATGTCCCTTCTCATAAACCATCAGCCGTTGTTCCAGCGTGTCCCCGCCTTCGGTGGCTTCACGCGCCAGAGACCAGGAATCGCTGAAGTCCTTGATTTCCTCATGGAAAACAAACCCCAGCCCCGCCAGGCTCACCAAAACAATGATGGCAATAATTCTGACCATTTCACCCGAATCAACCAACCATTAACCAGCCAACGCTTCCGAGTTATCCGTGACCGCGCGGCCCCAAAGGCAGTGTATAGGGAGTCAGCAGAATCAGCAACAGGGACAACGCCATTTCCAGCTTGTAGAGATTTTCCGAAGTCTTGTGGACCCTGGAAAACTGCAGTCCCTCGGGAGATCCGCCCGGATGGATTCCCGCGGCATGCATGCGCTCAATCTGCGGGTTCAGCACCATGGTGGTGTACAGCCCTGCCGCCAGCAGGACCACCAGCAGGGCGGTGCGCAACCAGGCCACCGGCCCGGAGGACATCCACGTCAGTTGCCCCGGAAACACCCGCACCAGTTCGCCAATCAGCACCAGGCCCAGGGACGTCACAATCACGCTGTCATAACGGCGGAAGATCAGGGTCAGCAGGTCACCGGCCTCCGGGCGGCTGAGACCTTTAAACATCACCGGCGCCGCAAAGGCGCCAATCGCCAGCATCCCACCGGCCATCAGCGCCAGGCCGGCCAGCTGTATTGCGGTTCCCGTGGCAATCCATCCCGTGGCACTGGCCATGGCGTGTCCTCCAACTCGTTTGCTCTGTCTTACTCAGACGTCTTACGTCAGACGTTCCTAAAACGCCCGGATCGCGGCTTCCAGTTCACTGTCCGGCGGCAGACCCTGCTTGGAATAGCGGATCATGCCTTCCTTATCAATAATGTAAACCGTGCGCTGAATGCCGCCTTCCGGTTTGACGGCATGATAGGCTTCCGCCATTTTTTTCTCCGCATCCACCAGGATGGGAAATGTATACTGCTGTTTTTCGGCAAACCGCTCGTGGCTCTCTGCGCTGTCCGGGTTGCTGGCGATGATTGCCGTGTTCAGACCGGCGAACGTTTCTTCGTCATCGCGCAGGGCGCACAGTTGCTGTGTGCAGCCGGGGGTCTGATCTTTGGGGTAGAAGACGATGATCAGATTTTTACCGGAGTAATCACTGAGACTGATCTGACGGCCGTTGGTCGCCGGCAGATCAAAATTGGGGGCGGGCATGCCCACAGGCAGGGGTTCATACACATTCAGCGTTTTGGTCATGGCGGTTTCCTCTCGGGCGCTTCTCACTGCGCCCCATTATACGCCAAGCACAATAAGGCCCCAATCAGACGTTCAGTTCAATGTGCTGATCGCGAATGGTTTTCGTCAGTTCCGGCAGTATGGTCAGGGCGTCGCCCACAATGCCGAAATCCGCCACTTTAAAGATTGGCGCATTCTCGTCGGGGTTAATCGCCACAATCACATTGCTGCCGCTCATGCCCACCAGGTGCTGAATGGCGCCGGAAATACCGGCCGCAATGTACACACGCGGATTCACCGTCTTGCCGGTCTGGCCCACCTGTTCGGCATGCGGCCGCCACCCGGCATCCACCACCGCGCGGCTGGCGCCCACAGCGGCATGCAGACTGTCGGCCAGATCCTCGACCAGGGCAAAATTACCGGGTTCTTTCAAACCCCGCCCACCGGAGACGATCACATTGGCCTCTTCCAGCTTGGGTTTGTCGCTGGCGCCTTCCGTGGTGGTGTTCTGCAGCGCGGTCCGCGCCGGGTCCGTACTCAGCGCCGCTGCCACCGTTTCCACCGCCACGCCACTGGCTTCGCCTTCCGGCGGGGCAAACGCCTTTTTCTTCACCGCCACCATCAGGGGGGCATCCCCCGCCGCGGCAAAACGGCTCAGGACACTCTCGGCGTAACAGGCCTTGGTCGCCACGGCATGCCCGCCTTCCACGCTCACATCGGTGGCCAGCGTCACCAGCCCGGCATTCAGCTGCACCGCCACACGCGGCAGGTAATCCAGCATGGCGCGGCTGTCGGTGGTTAACACCACCCTCGGGGCCCGCTCCTTCAGATACGCCCCCACAGCGCCTGCATAGCGCTCCGCCTGGTACTGACCCAGCAGGTCGTGCTGAAGCACCACCAGTTTAGCGGCGCCCGCCGCCTGGCCCGCCAGGGCATTGCCGTCCACACCACTGCCGGCCGGGACCAGCACGGTCAGCGTATCTCCCAGGGCATCGGCCAGCGCCTTACCCGGTGTCAGCAGCGCGCGGCTGGCCTCACTCAGGGTGCTGCCGTTACATTCAGCCAGTATCCAGATTCCCGCCATGGCGTGTTCCTCAAATCAAAACAATGGTTTTATACAATTTTGGCTTCCCGCAGGTAAGTCATCAGGGCATTCACAGCCTCAGCCGGATTGCTGCCGTCCACCTTCTTCCCTTCGGTTTTGGCCGGGCGTTTGCGGCTGTCCATCAGCGTCAACACCGGGGCCACATCCACCCCCAGGTCCGCCAGCGTCCGCGTGGGAATGTCCGCCTTGTTGGCTTTCATCACACCCTTGATGTTGCTGCCGCGCAGTTCGTAATCACACTTCATCACACACACCACACCGGGCAGTTGCATGCTGTGGGTTTCCAGACCCTGTTCGCTCTCGCGCACCACGTTCAGCCCGTCTCCGTTCAGCGTCGCTTCCTTGCAAAAAGTCAGCGCGGGCCGGTCCAGCAATGCGGCAATGCGCGCGCCGGTCTGGCCGCTGGCGTCATCCAGCGCGCTCTGGCCGCAGAAAATCACTTTGGCGTCCGGAACGTCTTTCATAATGACCGTTTGCAGCACACGCGACGCCGCTGCGCTGTCAATCCCGTTCAGCGCCGGGTCGCTCACCAGCACCGCCGAATCGGCGCCCACGGCAATGGCCTTTTTCAGAATCTCCTTGGCGCCGGGCGCACCGATACTCACTGCGGTCAGTGTGGCGCTTTCTCCGGCAGCTTCTTTCAGCCGGATGGCGGTCTCCAGCGCGTACTCATCATAGGGGTTCAGCATCATCGGCGCGCCCTCCAGCACCGGGCCGCTATCGTTGATCGTCATCTTGGTGTTATCCGGCACCTGCTTTAAACACACCACAATGTGCATGGCATCCATCCCTCAAATCAAGGCTAATCGTTCTCCGTATTATAGCGATTTTCATGACACGGGGGGAGAGGACGCCGCCCGCCGCTCTCAAAGCTTCTGCGCAATCAGCAGCAGGGAAGTCCCCCACGGCGGCAGCAATGCCGGCGGGACAAAGCGCTCGAGCGCCAGCAGATGGGTCAGCGGTTCATTGATCCACGCCGGCGGCAAAGCCATTTCAGCGGGCGGGGAGTCTGCATCTCCGGTCACTGTCTCCCCAACGGCGCGGCTCAGCCAGGCCGGCAGAAACAACGCGGAGAAAAAATAGTGACAGCGCACAACCCTCAAGGGCATTGCCTCTAGCACATTCAACAGCGTTTCGCGGGTGTAGCGCCGGTAATGGCCACCCTGCACGTCATTCTTTCCCCACAGACACGAAAAAGCCGGCACCGTCATCACCAGAAACCCTCCCGGCTTCAGCCAGGTCAGCCAGCACGCCAATGCGGCATGGTCATCTTCCAGATGCTCCAGGACATCGAAGGCTGTCAGTACGTCAAAACTGGATTCGGGAAAGGATAACGTGGCCCACCCTTCTGTGACAAACTTCGTATCCGGCGCGCGCTGCTGCAACGACGCCTGTCGTGCAAGCAGGCGCCCGGCATCCGGTTCGGTGAGCGTCACCTGGCCGTAATGAGCCAGAAGACCCAGCATCGCCCCCCCGCCGGAACCCACGTCCAGCACGGTGGCTGAAGGGTTTTCACTGAAAGGCTTCAGCGCGCCATCCAGAGAATGCTTCAGAATCGTCCGGCGGGCCCGATACCACCAGTGGGACGCTTCGGTTGTCCAGTAGTCCAGATGTACCATCAGTCCTTGTCTCAATGGTCTAGGGCGGGCGGGGCATTCCCTCCCGAAACCCGGATGCTATGATTGTCCCGACCTCAAACGCTCTGCCAACTGACACTTGTTATTAATAAAGGAAATAAAACAATGTCATTGAATACCACTATTATCGCTGAAACATTCAACCGCGCCAAAACGGAAAACGGTGGCCCCACGGCGCTGGGAATGCGGTTTTATGCACGGCTGTTTGAGAAGTACCCGGGCGTCAAACCCCTCTTTCACACCCCGCCGGAGGAACAGCACAAAAAGCTGATCGCCTCGCTTGCGGCCATTGTGGCCAGCGTGACGAATACGGAGAAACTCATTCCGTACCTGCATGCCATGGCCGTGCGGCACCTGAAATACGGCACCGAAAACGGCCATTATGACGCCGTCGCGGAAAACCTCATCGCTGTGCTCGGCGAACATCTCTCTGCCGAGGGCGAATGGACCGATGACATGAAAACCGCCTGGCAGGAAGCGCTGAACGTGGTGAACAGCGTGATGATTGAAGCCGCCAGCAACCCGGAGAAATTCAAGGATGAAATCGTTGCGGCCGGTTACCAGCCCGACGGCTTCCGCACCGGAGACAACCAGCCCTGGGTGATGAGTGAAAAAGTAGCCAGCTGATTAGTCACCTGCTCGATTCGGACAATCGCATAAACCGGTAGAATCCTCCTGTGTTCGTTCACTGAACCAGGAGGATTCACCATGAATAACACCCAGCTAAAACTGAGCGGCAACTGGAATGTGCTGAAAGGCAAGGTCAAACAAACGTGGGGCGACCTCACCGATGATGATCTGGCCTACGTGGAAGGCCAGGAGGATGAGCTCATTGGCCGCATCCAGAAACGCACCGGCGAAACCCGCGAAGCAATTGAGCACCGCATGCACGAGCTGCTGAACGCTTAAAGACTGCGCTTCAGTATGGCCAGGCATTCCACATGGCTGGTCTGCGGAAACATATCCACCGGCTGGACGCTTGCGAGTGTCCAGCCGTTCTGGCTGAGTATCCCCACATCGCGGGCCAGGGTGGCCGGGTCGCAACTCACATACAATATTGCCTGCTGCACGTGCGCCGCCAGCCAGGCCAGCACTTCGGGCTTCATGCCGTTGCGCGGCGGGTCGGTAATCGCCACATCAAAGCTGGCGTCGGGGTTGGCCCGCACGTAACTTTCCACAGCCTCAGCCAGCCATTCCGTCTGCGCGTCCGCGCCCAGGGCGAGGGCATTCTCGCGCGCACGGTCAATGGCCTCCGTGTCGCCTTCCACGCCGGTCAGCTGCTGGGCGTCACTCAGCACACTCAGGCCCAGTATCCCGATACCACAGTAAAGGTCCAGAATTGTTCCGGCATCGGGCGTCGCACTCATCGCATCGCGCAGCAGGCCAATCAGCACATCGGTGGAAAGCAGGTTGCTCTGCATAAAATGCGGCACGCCACAGCGGTAATCTTTGCCTCCCAGGTGAACCGTCAGTGTGGGCGGTCCGTTCAGCGTGTCGGCGACATCGCCGTTGCCATTGCTGCGGGCCCGCACTTCCCTGCCGGTTTCAGGCAACGCGTCCGGCGCGGCGTTCAGGGCCACGGCATGCGCATACAGGGCAGGCGTCAGCACAGGGCACTCTTCAAAAAAGACAGGATCGTGGCTGGCGCGGGCCCGGTAGGCCAGGCGCTTGCGGCCGTTGTCTTCCGCCACCCACCAGGTCACCGTGTTTCTGCCGTGCCAGGCTTTGGGTGAAAGAATTGGCAGCACCGGCGGATCGGCGATTTTTCCGATGCGGGTCAGACACTCACGCACCAGCTCCGTTTTACTGGCTTCCAGCGTTTCGCGGGAAAGATGCTGCCAGTCGCAGCCGCCACACACGCCGGCATGGCGGCATGCGGGCGCCACACGCCCCGGCCCGGCTGCAATCAGCCGCCAGTCGGCCATAACCCAGCGGCCCTTCTCGCGGACAGGCACGCCTTCTATCACATCGCCCGGCGCCACACCGGCGGCAAACACCACCGGCCCGTCCGCCTGACGGCATAACCCCTCGCCCCCGGCCACCAGCTTCTCCACCGTGAGGGTACGGGTGTCCGTGTTGGGTGGGGTCGTGTATTGCGTTGTCATACCGTCATTATGCCGGGAAAGCAGAAAAACACTATAATGAACAATTTGTCACCATCATGAAATGTCTGACCTGCCTGAGCGCCCCATGCTGACTTTTGATCCCCCGCAACTCACCCGCGCCAACACGCTGGATTTCAAACCGCCCAGGCCCTGCCACTGGTTTCAGAACCTGTTTCACCTCGCTATGCCGTTGCTGAACCGGCACGTCTTTGGTCGTCTGAGCGTGCAGGTTGACCCCGACTCCCTTGCCCGCCTGGAAGGCATCCGTGGCGAGCGCTGCCTGCTGCTGCCCAACCACCCCAGCGAGTGGGACCCCTGCGTGCTGTTTGAAGTGGGCCGCCGCCTGCAGGAGCACTTCTTTTTTGTGGCCGCGCGCGAGGTGTTTGATTACTCCCTGGGCTTCCGCGGCTGGCTGTTTCAGCGCCTCGGCGTGTATTCCCTGGTGCGCGGCAGCAACGACCGCAAATCCCTGAAAACCAGCATGGATATTCTCGCCGAAAACCGCGGGCGGCTGGTCATCTTCATCGAGGGCGAGATCTCCAACCAGAACGAAACCCTCCTGCCCCTGGAATCCGGGGTGGTGCAGCTGGCTTTCATGGCGCTGCAGGATTGCTATAAAGACGCCGGCAAAGACCTCGCCAAACTGCCTTCTCTCTACGTGTGCCCGGTCGGCCTGCGGTATGTTTACAACCGCACGGGGCTGGCGGCCACGCTGGCGCGCTCCATGCGGGCGCTGGAGACGGCGACCGGCATTGCCAACCCGGCCACCACCCGCGTGGATCGCATGCATGCCCTCGCGCGCGTGATTCTGGATAGTTCGGCATTGCAGATGGGTTTTGAGCTGCCCCCGGAGGCGCCCATGGGCGAGCAGATCGGCGCGCTCTCCGACTTTATGCTGAGTAAGCTGGAGGGGGTCATCAACCTGCCGCCGGATGCGGCCCTCTCGCGGCTGGACCGGGTGCGCCGCATCCGCAACACGGTGGACGCCATTCTCACGTGCACCCTCACGCGGGAATCTTCCGCCTACGCGCAGCGGCTGTACCTGCACCAGAAGGCGGTGCTGAAAAACTTCCACCATGATCTCGACCGCGTGGTGAACTTCATTGCGATTTACGACGGCTACCTGACCCCGGAGATGACCGAAGAGCAAACCGTGTCGCTGATCCGCCGGATGGAGAAAGAGGTGTTTGGCCACTGCCGCACGGTGCATCCGCGCACGGCGGTCGTGTCGGTCGCCGAGCCCATCAACCTGCGGGATCACTTTGAGGCGTATCTCGCCGACAAGCGCGCCACCGTCCGCACCCTCACCGCCCACGTGGAACGCGATTTGGCGGGGGCCGTGCAGGATATGACGAAGCCCGCTCCGCAAAACCCTCTCCTCTCAGGAGAGGGTGGACCCGCCGAAGGCGGGGCCGGGTGAGGTCTGAGGAGACTGCCGCGTCAGGCTTTCAGCCCTCCTCGCAATGACAAGTCAGCGGGCCGGGTGAGGTCTGAGAAGCGCTGACGACAACCCGTACATACCTCACCCCCCAACCCCCCTCTCCTCCAAGAGGAGAGGGGGAGGAGTCGCATTCGGGTGGGGCATTCATCGCTTCCCTTGAAACGCTATAATACGGCCTAGTCCCAGAAATGACGGCCAAGAATGCTCAAAAAACGACTCATCCCCTGTCTCTTCCTCCAGAACGGCTTTCTGGTGCGCAGCGAGGCCTTCACCACCCACCAGCTCCTCGGCAACGCCGTGCACCAGGTGGAACGCTTTAACGCGTGGGAAGTGGACGAGCTGATTTACATCGATATCACCGATGACGCCGGCTACAACATCGGCCGGCAGGATATGAAGGTCAAGGGCGACGACGACGTGCTGACCATCCTGGAGAAGGTCGCCAGAACCTGCTTCATGCCCCTCACCTTCGGCGGGCGCATCCGCACCATGGCGGACATCCAGGCCCGCATCAGCCGCGGCGCGGACAAAGTCACCCTCAACACCGCCGCGCTGGACAACCCCGCCTTCATCACGGAAAGCGCCAACTTCTTCGGCAGCCAGGCCATCATCATCTCCATCGATGTCCGCGAGACCAGCCCGGGCGTTTACGAAGTTTTCGCCGACCACGGCCGCCGCGCCACGGGTCGCACCCCGGTGGCATGGGCCCGCGAGGCCGAACGCCTCGGCGCCGGGGAAATCTTTCTGAATTCGATTGACCGTGACGGCCTGGCCACCGGTTACGATCTCGCCCTCATCCGCCAGGTGGCCGAAGCCGTCACCATCCCGGTCATCGCCTGCGGCGGCGTGGGCCAGTTCAAACACTTCGCCGAAGGCATCACCGAAGGAAGGGCCGACGCCGTGGCGGCCGGCAACATTTTCCACTTCACGGAACTCAGCGGCAAACGCGCCCGCAAGGAGCTCATCAAGGTCGGCGTGGATGTCCGCAACTGATCCACAGACGACCCTGCGCCCGCTCGTCCTGAGACCGGCCGCCGCCGCCGACAGCGCAGACCTGTTTGAATGGCGCAATCAGCCTCATGTCCGGGCCTTCTCCCACAACCCGCAAGTCATTCCCTGGGAGACCCATCAGGCGTGGTTTCAGGCCGCCCTGCAAAACCCCGCCCGCATTCTCCTCATCGGCGAGCAGGATCAGGCCCCTGTGGGGGTGCTGCGTTACGACCTCACGGCAGACACGGCCGTCGTCTCGGTTTACCTTACCCCCGGCAGCGCCGGCAGGGGGCTGGGCGCGCAGCTGCTGCGGCAGGGCAGCCAGTGGCTGCAAGCACACCACCCGGCCATCGTCCGCATCCATGCCGACATTCAGCCGGCCAACGCCGCCTCGCAGAAAGCGTTTGAGCGGGCCGGCTACCGGCGTATCCAGCCCCCTGCCGGCGCTCCTGACGCCACCCACGCCACCGGCTGCCTGCTTTACGAGGCCGTGCTGGCTTAGGGTGATCACTTAAGGCGCGGCGAACGGAATTTCCGTCAGGGTGTATGGCGGCGTGCGGCCATCAATGGCGAACACCCGGATGCTGTTCTTCCCCGCCTTAAAGGCGCTCTCCGGCGCCATGGCCTCAAAGCGCAGGCGATCCCCGTCGGGTCTGAAATACGGGTAGGTGGCCCATACCACATCGTTCACCGCAACAGCCAGCTCCTGCGGAAAAGCCTGCCCTTTCCGGCGCACAGACAACCAGCCTTCAATCTGGGCGGGTATAAAATCGCCCGACAAATCCACGGCCGTATAATTTTCCGGCGATTCCAGCGCCACGGTCCATGCATCAGCCGGCGCCGCAGCCACCCGCAGTGCAGACAGCGGCCTGCCCAGCAGCGCATTGAAAAACGGCGCCGTGGTGTAAATCTTCTGCATGTCGCCGGCGCCAAACCACCGTATTTTCCGCGCCACGTTGGCCTGCTTCTGGGCCGTTGTCACCCAGGGGAAGGTCATCCACCGTTCCCCCACATTATCAATAATGCGGATGTCGGCGGGCTCTGTGACTTCGGCGCTCAGCGCGGAGTGTCCGTCCACCGGCCCGGGCAGCGGCAGGTGCAGGGCCTCCGCCATGGTGGGCAGAATATCCACCGTGCGCATCCGGCGCGTCTCCACCCTGGGCTGCCTCTGCCCCGGCAGTTTGATGATCAGCGGCACGGGCATGACGTTGGTGTAATTATCCGGCCCCAGCTTGCGGCGTTCTGTACCCACACCGGCCCAGCTGGCCCCATGGTCGGCCGTCACCACAATCAGCGCTCTGTCATACATCCCGTCCTTTTTCAGCCTGGCAATGAGGTCGCCCATCAGCGCATCCACCGCGCCCAGCTGCATCATGTGGCGCTGATAGTCATAAAAAATGGCGCGCTCATTCTGCCAGGTGGCGAAATATTTATAGGCGGCAATGCTGTAATACTTGCCGCTGGGCAGGTAGTTATAAGGCACGTGCGGAAACACGAGGTGAATGAAGTTCAGCGTGGGGCGGCCCCGGGAATCAGAAGGCGTCATTTTTTTCACGAAATGCCGGAACATATTGCGCTTGTGGTTGGCCACCGCCATCGCTTCATTCAGTTGCTGGCGGGCCTCGGCGCGTTCAGCCGCCAGTCGCTTTTCTGCCTCCGGGCTGAGCGGTTTTGCCGCAGTCCGGGAGGGGCGTTTGGCCTTTGCCTTCCCCCAGCTGAAATCACCCCAGTTGTTGCTCACATCAGGCAGGGCCTCCAGCCACGCGGCGGGGGCAATGGTATGCAGGTAAACCGCCGCGAGATCCGGCAGGGTTTTCATCAGCTTCTTAAAGGGCTTCGGTTTTTTCACCTTGCACAAACCGGGCGGGCACATGCGCGTGTGCTTCTCCACCACATTACGCATCGCGTGCGTTTCGCTCAGCAGCGTAAACAGATTGGTTCTCAGTTCGGAGTCGCTGGCCTGTTCGCCATGGTGGGGCATCTGCCCGCAGAGAATAGAGGGAACCGCCCAGAGCGTCGATCCGCCCACGGTCTCAAGATTGCTGTACCACGTGGCCCCGGAGGCCAGCTCGGCGAAATGGGGGAAGCGCACGCTGTCCAGCTCGCCGCGTTCATCCAGCAGAGACGTCAGCGGCAGCTCATCCCAGATCACCATCACCACGGGCGGGTAGGTTTTGGAGGCCATGGCCGGCGTGACCTTCGGATTGCCGTATGTCTCGGGCCGGGCAGACAGCAGGGCGCTCACCGGCCCGGTCAGTAAAAACAGCAGCGGAAACAGAATGACCGTCAGAGACAGAAAGCTGGCCAGTTCCTGTACTTTGGCCTGCCGCCGGTACAGCCAGGTCAGGCCGGCGCCGGCCAGTATCGCCAGTACCACCGTCAGCCAGGGCAGTGGCAGACCCAGCCGGTTCAGCAGCGGCATCACCACTAAGGCCAGCAGCAATGCCATCCACAGGGTGTGCAGCATCTCCCGCAGCCGGGGGCTGAACAGCCCGGCAAGTTCCTTCACGGCCACCGGCAGCAGCGGCAGGCCCAGCGAGAGGGCCAGGGTCAGCACCACAATATCAGCCGGGGCGAACTGCCCGGCCGTCAGAAAGCCCGTCTGGGCCGACAGCATGGCAAACAGCGGCTGCGCCACGGCAAAGGCCCATAACATCAGCAGGTGGCTGGTTTCCCGTAAAAACCGGCTTTTTAAGGCGGCAGGCGGGCGGGTCATCAGGGCAGAGCCTCCGTGCAGACGGCCCGGCGGGGTGGTCCCGCCCGGCGTGTCACGAGGATATAACAAAGCCACCCGGCTCTCAAACAACGGTCATCCCGCAGCCAGAATGACAGGAAAAACCGGCCGCCACCGGCCTGCCGGGCCACCGGCGCAAACCCTCTGAACACGTTTATGTTGGTGGTATGATAAGGCGGTCGCCATGTGGCCCCTCAACCCGGTTCAACCACACATGGCGCCCCCTGCCCGCATTGACTGAGGATCTGCCGATGACCCGCCGCAACCCGCTTCATATGCTTTTCTGGATCGCCCTGCTGTGGGCCTTTGTCCCCGCCCCGGCGCATGCCTACCTGGATCCCGGCACGGGCAGCTATGTCGTGCAGATTCTCGCCGGCACCGTCCTTGGCGTTGGTTTCTTCCTGAAGACCTCCTGGCAGAGCATTAAAGCCAAGTTCGCCCAGATGTTCTCCAAACAGAACCAGGCATGATTACCTCCGTCCGTTCCCAGAAACACAGTGGGTCCTTCCGGGACCCCGACGGTTTTCTGTTCTTTCAGGACAACGTCCTCTACCGCCAGGTCAACGCGTCCTGTCAGCAGGACTATGATCTGCTGATGACCTCGGGCCTGTATTCGGATCTGACCACGGCCGGGCAGCTGATTCCTCATACGGAAGCCCCCCTGAGCCTGGCGGCCGAACCGGCGCTGGCGTATAAAATTCTGCAGCCGCAGCGCCTGCCTTTTATCGGCTATGCCTATGAATGGTCTTTTACCCAGCTGAAACAGGCCGCCCTGCTCACTCTGGCCATTCAGAAAAAAGCCATTGAGCGCGGGATGTCCCTGAAGGACGCCACGGCGTATAACGTGCAGTTTCTGGACGGACGGCCGGTCTTTATCGATACCCTCTCTTTTGAAGCGTATGAGGAAGGCAGCCCCTGGGTGGCCTACCGTCAGTTCTGCCAGCATTTCCTGGCCCCGCTCGCGCTGATGGCCCTGACCGATGTCCGGCTCAGTCAGCTGATGCGGGTCTACATTGACGGCATACCGCTGGATCTCGCCGGCAGACTGCTGCCCGTTAAAAGCAAACTGAACTTCGGCCTGCTCACCCACATCCACTTCCACGCAGGCACCCAGAAAAAATACGAAGCCAGAGCCGACTGGCAACCCAGTGAAAAACCCGCCGGCCAGAAGCTGCCGAAAATGGCGCTGCTGGGGCTGATTGACAGCCTGGAAGGCACCGTGGAAAAACTGACCTGGACGCCGGCCGGTACGGAATGGGGCGATTATTACGAGAATACGAATTACACGTCTGAGGCGTTTCAGCAGAAGCGGGCGCTGGTCGGCCGGTTTATTGAACGTTTCCAGCCGGCCACCCTCTGGGATTTCGGCGCCAACCTCGGCGAGTTCAGCCGGGTGGCGAGTGAACAGGGCATATTCACCGTTGCCTTTGACATTGACCCGGCGGCCGTGGAAAAAAACGTCCGGCTGATTGAACGCAACGGCGATCAGAATATTCTCCCCCTCGTGCTGGATCTCACCAATCCCAGCCCCGCCACCGGCTGGGCCAATACGGAACGCCACTCCGTAGGCGACCGTGGCCCGGTGGATACCCTCATGGCGCTGGCGCTGATTCACCACCTCGCCATCTCCAACAACCTGCCGCTGGAGCACATTGCAGACTGGTTCAGTCAGATCGCCCGCTCGCTGATCATTGAATTCGTTCCCAAAAGCGACTCCCAGGTGAAACGCCTGCTGGCCACCCGCGAAGATGTTTTTCCGGAATACACGCCGGCAGGCTTTGAAGCGGCCTTCAGCCGCTATTTCACCATTGAAGCCCAGGAACCCATCCCCGGCTCGGAGCGCACCCTCTACGCCATGAAGTCACGGGTGATTTAATCACCACACGGTCCAGCCGCCATCCACCACCAGGTTATGACCGGTCACTCCGGCCGAGGCCTCCGAAAGGAGAAACGCAACCGGGCCAGCCAGATCCTTGTCGGTCAGCATGCGCCCCTGCGGACACAGCCGGGCGTAGCGTTTTTTAAACGCCTCATCCACGCGGCCTTCCACACCCCCGTACGCAATGCTGTTCACCCGGATTCCCTGTCCCGCCAGGCGAACCGCCAGTTCCCTGCTCATGTGTATCTGCGCGGCTTTGGCCACACTGTAATGGATGGGCGCCTGTGTCGCCGGATCCTCATACAGCGTGCTGTTAAACGGCACCACCCCATACATGGAGGCGATATTAATCACGCTTTTCAGCGGCGTCTTTTTCACGGCGGCCAGCTGCACCGCCAGCGCGCAGGGCGCCACCACATCCAGTACATACTCATCCAGCCACTGAGTGCGGCCGGGCAGTCCGTTACCGGCAAGTTGCAGGGTATCCTGCCGGCGCGCATTGTTAATCAGCACGCCGGGCAGCAACTGCTGCGCCGTCAGCTCAGCCAGCAGCTTTTCAACGGCATCCGGCTCATCCAGCGCGCTGATCAGGCCAACCACCTGTTCAGGCCGGGCAATATCGGAAAGCAGCCGATCGCGCTTTTCGGGCGTCCTGCTGGTAAACACAACCCGGTGGCCGCTCTCGGCCAGCGCACGCACCAGCACGGCGCCAATTCTGCCGGTACCGCCCGTAATCAGAATGGTTTCAGTCGTCACAGCCCAGCTCCAGTAATTCTATGCTCTGCGTCACCAGCGCCGCATCATCGGCGGTGCGTCTGCCTGTTATCGTATCAGTAAAAGCCTGCAGGGCCGAACGGAATGCGGAAAACGTATCCGTAAAGGTCAGCACCGTCTCGGCGCGTTCCCCGGTTATATGAAACGTCATCGGCGCAGTGATCGCACCCAGGGTGGTAAAGCGCGTCACCACACCGGAGCGCCAGGCCACCTCCAGCGTCTGCGTATCTCCGGCGCACTCCCGGTGATGATCCTCAATGGCGTCCTGCGCCAGCATCTGCAGCACCGGTTCAATCAGGTGAATGGCGTACTTCCGCCAGTCCTTCGGCGTCTGTGCGGCAACCCTTCTGATAGGCCCCAACCTGGCGCGGGTCGTCTCGTCCAGCATCAGCTCGCGGGCAAAGCGCAGGGCGGAGCACGTAAAAATCTGGCCCTCATTGCGCGCCAGCCCCCTGATTTTTTTCAGGGTGCCAACGTCATAGGCTATCGGCTTGTCAATATAAACCGGCAGGCCGGCCTCCAGAAAAGGCTTTGAAAGCGCATAATGCGTCTCGGCGTCATCGCGGGCCAGCAGCACCGCATCCACTGCGCCCACCATGTCTTCGGGATTCGTCAGCACGTGGGGGATCCGGGTCGCCGCGGCAATCCGCTCAGACTGGCGCCTGTCCTGCGTCCAGATGTGGGTGACCGCGGCATCCTGAATGGCGCACGCCGGAAACTCCTGTTCCGCCAGGTACGCGGGAATCACCGGGTACGGGCAGTCGGCCATCAGGGCGGCATCATAGCCGTTAAAAATCGCCGACCAGGAGTAAGGATGACCATTGCCCGCGCTCTCGCCAATCATGCCGAGTTTCAGCGGCTTTGTCACGACCCGCTCACCGTGGGCGCATCCAGGCGGACCATCAGGCAGGGGAAGCTGCCGACATTCTCGGGCGAGGGCGTCAGCCCCTCATCCTGGGCAAGAATGGTGTGCGGCGTCTGGTAAAACAGACTGGCGGCCGCCGTCACATTGCCCACATCGCACCCGCGCTGGGCCAGCGCGGCCACGCGGCGCGTGTTGCGGAATATCCCGGCAAAATAACCGGGGCGGGCCAGCACCCGGCTCACCTCACGAACCACCCTGCGCAGATCATAGGCGTATTCAAACACGTTGGCGCCAAACACCAGTTTAAAATGCCCGTCAGGAAACCGGATATCGTGCATGTCGCCGGCCACAATCACATCGCCTTCATCCCGGAGATCCAGGCCGATGGTGTTGGGAAAACCCAGAATATTGCGGAAGAACAGCACCTCATGGGCATAGCGGGGCCCAATCACCAGTATCCGATCCTCAGGCTTGAGTTTCCCGGCGTTTTTCAGGTCAATGATGGTTCTCAGCAACAGGTGATGGTTATTTTCAAAGCCGTACACCAGCGAAATTTCATGATCATCGGCCTTGTAGGCATCCGTGGCGTTGATCTGCTCAAAGGCCCTGGTCCACACCTGGATGAATTTTTCGGGATCCTCTTCGCCTTTAAACGTATCCAGCGCGCCCAGACCATCTTCCAGGTCACTGTAGTGGCTGGCCTGGTAAACTTCCTCGGAGAAATTTTTGGTGGGGCGGTAACCGTGATCATCACCCAGCATTTCTGTCAGCGCCTGTTTCAGCGCTTCGGCGGGAGGCGGTGCGTCGGTCGGCAGGTGGCACAGAAAAGCCAGCAGACGCAGCATCCGGCCGCTGCGCTCACCAGCCGTCAGGCCGTCCTGAGTGAGATAGCGGCCTTCGATGGTTTCCCGCAGATCGTCCAGATACGTGTAGTCATACCGGTGAACCACCTGATCATCCTGCAGTATCTGATCCAGAATCAGACGCACCAGCGCCACGCGCTGCGCCGGGAACGACTGCGGCGCGCCGGTGTCGCGCTCGCTCAGCAGACTGCCGAGCGAATGCCTGAGAGGCGCAACGGAAGCCGCCGTCTGTCCGGTCAGCAGCAGCGCAAAGTAGGCGTTCAGTTCCGGCGCGTCGTTCAGCGCCGCCTCCAGGCTCGCCATCGTGCCGATATTGAGCACCGTGAGACTCTGCCGGGCGATGGCCGTCACATCCTCCTGAAACCGCCGGCCGGAAAAAATCTCGCGCTGGCCGCGCAAATATTCCTCTCCGCCGCGCAGCGCGCCGCGGGTTTTGCACCACTGGCTGGCGTACACGGCAACCAGCTGCTTCAGAAACTTCTGGCGTTTTCTGCTCTTTTTAAATTGTTTCAGTGAAAAAGCCATCGTCAGCTCCCTGTTCCGGCCGGGGTGCGGCGCATGGCGAACACCGCCTGTGCAAAGGCCATATCCCCGGGCTCATCAATATCCACAGCGGACCGCCAGTCCATTTCGCAAAACGTGGTGGTGTCGCCATAAAACGATTTCTGGTCCTTAAACGCCGCAGTCCGGGCAATCCAGATAGCGCCCGTCGGGCAGCTCAGCGGCGCCAGATCCTGCGAACGCTGCTTCAGCGCCCCGGGAAAAAGAAACTCCCGGCGATGCTCCGGCAGCGTTTTCATGGCCCACCATGGGTTCATCCAGCCGTAGGCAAAACAACTCACCTGAAACGCGGTCTCAGCGGCTTCAAACTGCGCGTAAGCCGCCCGGATATCCGATGCCGTGCGCAGGGGGCAGTTGGCCATCAGCTGACAGACCGTCTCAAAAGACTGCCCGTAATACGCCTCGGCCTGCAGCAGCGCATGATACGTCGCCTCATCGCAGTGCGCCTGATCATCGGCGGCAACCTGCCGGAGAAAAGGAACCTCCGCACCGGCCTTGCGGGCGGTGTCCGCAATCTCCTCATCCTCTGTGCTCACCAGCACATGCGCAAACCGTCCACTGTCCAGCGCGGCTTTAATCGTCCAGGCAATCATCGGCCTGCCCATAAAATCAGTCACGTTCTTGCGGGGAATCCGCTTGGAGCCCCCCCGGGCGGGAATAATGGCCAGATGTTGTGAGGAACGGGTCATTCAGGCGCTTTCAGGTTTACGGGCTCAGCAGGGAACGGTCGCCATGGCGGGCCGTGCCGGCGCGTCAATCCGGTAATCGGACCAGTCCAGATTCATATCCGTCAGCCGGGGCACCGGGTACGCGGAACGACCGCCCCACAGGTCGTCCTTTTCCCACAGGCCCTGGTCGTTTTTCTGCCATACGCGCGCATCTCGGAAACTGTCGGCAATCGCATCAAACTCGTCTTCGTCCATATCCACATATTCCAGCCAGCGCAGCAGATCCCTCGACTTCACGTGATCATAGCGGCGGACCAGCTCAATGCCTTCCTCGCGCGTAATCTTGTTCAGCCGGATGTCCTTGCTCACGTGATCCGAAGCGCGGCCATAACCGAATTTTATAAACTTCATGTAATCATGCATCCCGTTTTCGTGGATGTCATCCAGATTGGAGAACTTGCGGTAGGTGCGTTCAAACTCAAAGCCGGCCTCTTCAAAGCCGTAGGTCAGCATCAGGTCTTTCTGTTTATTGGCGTCCCAGTACACGTAGTTGCCCAGGTACAAGCCACGCACATCCACGCTTTCCAGCTCATCATCCGTCGGGTAACGGCACCACTGCATGTCTTTGGCTTCAATGCCCTCCGCCATGCCCGGGTTGTTTTCATCCAGCATGTCAAACCAGTCGTAACCGCGCATGGCATGCTCCAGGCGATGCTTGGCGGTCATTTCAATCAGGTCGTTCATGCCGAACATGCCGCCCATGTCCACATAGCCATGCTCGCCCCACATAATCAGCGGCACTTTGTATTTCACCGCCACCTGCACCGGGAATGTCACAATACCGGCGTGGTTATGCCAGTTCATATCGCCCATCTTCTTAAAGCAAAGGCGGTTCAGCTTTTTCAGCACCTCCACGCCGGGCGTAAAAAAGATGTGATCCACGTTGAACACTTCGCGCATGCGCTTCATGTTCCTCAGACCCACCGGCAGGTAATTATTGCCGTTATAAGTAACCAGCAGCGGATTCAGGCCCAGCACTTCCTTGACGTAATAGGTCTGAAACCAGCTGTCCTTACCCCCGCTGACAGGAATAATGCACTCGTAATTGGAACCGTCAGGAACGCGGTACTCCTCAATAATTTCTCTGAGCTGCTCGCCGCGGGCCTGCCAGTCAATCTTGTCCTTCTGGTAATGCACACGGCACCCGCTGCAGATTCCGTTCTCATCAAAGCTGAGCGGAATGGCGGAAGACGACGGGTAGACGCAGCGCTTGCAGTATTTCACGGACATAAGAGGTTCTCCTGATTCAGCGTTCTGAAGGCCTAGACGGTCTGGCGGGCGTACAAACCCGCAATCATTTTCCGGAGGGAGTCGGCCACCTTGGCCCCGTTAATTTCCTCATCAAACTCAATAATGGCGTAGTTCTCGCGGCAGATTTCCCCCCGGCCCATTTTCTGAATCAGCGACGACAAGGCCGTTTCCAGGTCATCGTGAGAGAACCGGTGGGCGGCCACCTCAGGATAAGTAATCCCTTTACGGATAATATCGTCAAACAGAAACACCCCGGGGAAGTTCATATACCAGGCGCGGCCAAACACCAGCGCCGGCTTCCCGCCGGTAATGGCTTCATACCCTGCGGTGCCGGTTACGGTGGCCACAAACCGGCAGTGTTCAATCAGGTAATAGGTGCTTACATTGCGGGGAACAAGCTTGGTGTTGGGTATGGCGGCCAGCCGTTCAAAGAAAATCCGGCCGCGCATAAACTCGGACTGCGCCGGGTTTTCCTTCACCAGAATCGTCCAGCCTTCCGGCAGATTGTCCGACAGCCGCTCCAGGGCCAGCAGCTGATCGCTGTACGTATCTCCCAGGGCGGAGGTGGTGAGCTCCGGCTGATAGTGCAGCGGGAAGTAGACAAACGGCTGGGTCACATCAAAATCGCGCGTGGAATATTGCTCAAGATTCTCATCAAACTCTTTCCACCGGCGGTATTTACTGAAAACGCCGAGATCGCGTGTTTTCAGAAAGTCCTTGCAGGCTGTGGCGAAGGTGTAGCGTCCATGGGGAATCAGCGCCATGTAGGGCAGCAGTTTTTCGTGCTTGCGTTCAACCGGGTAATGCTGATAGTCGTGAATGGGGGGCACCTGACTGAACAGGCCAAAATCCTTCACGTCATACACGTAAAAGAACAGATCCGGAAAAATAGTGACAAAAAAGACGATGGTGTTAATGCCCAGCGCTTTGGCCAGTTCATAAAGAATTTTATCCGTCCCGTAATGCGGAATCCGGTCAAACACGATCAGTTCAATTTCGTGGTGGGTCAGCAGGTAATAGTAATAATCCAGCTGACGGTGAAACAGGTTGAAGTAATCGTGAATGTCGTACCGGTTGTAGGGAAACCCGTTAAAAGGCCACATCTTGGTCCAGCGCGAGGCCATGTCCATGTAGGCCCACATTTCCATGCGCACCTTCTGGTAGGCTTCATCCGGGCAGCGGACCGGCGAGACGTGCTTAAAGCTCAGGTCCGGCATCATAAAATCTTTGCGGGAGTAAGTGCATTGCGGCTCCGGGCCAATCCACAACCGCAAATCAATCACGCCAGAGGCCACGGCATGATCCACGATCTTTCCGAATTCCTTGGGGAAACCCCACGCCAGTGTTCTGGGTTGGTGGAGCGTCTCAGGAGCCATGATCATTCCCTGTAAAATACCGTTAACACAAGCCCGGAAGGCCCTAATATACTATAAAAACCGTTCCCGACACAGCATCATACGGCGTGTCATACAGCGTCTTCAGCCGGGGCCTGCGTTGTCCGGGCCGGCCAGTGCGCCGGGTTCAGTAACGCCCGGGGAACACCCTGCAGAGCGGCCGCCACGCGCTCTGTTTCTGCCGGGGTCAGGGGCGTATGCCGGCACAGCAGCAGATTCTCCTGCAGCTGGGCTTCGGTCTCCACACCCACCACCATGCTGTGTATCCACGGCTGCCCCAGCACGTATGCAAAGCAGAGATCCT
Organism: Candidatus Melainabacteria bacterium; assembly: GCA_050247195.1. Lineage (GTDB taxonomy): Bacteria > Cyanobacteriota > Vampirovibrionia > Vampirovibrionales > Vampirovibrionaceae > JBFWUP01. Next base: position 103,407 of record JBFWUP010000006.1, read on the forward strand.
GCACGCTCCGGCGCGCCAGTTCCCCGGCCAGCCGCTGCAGCGATTCACACAGTGCGGCGGCATCAGCGCCGGCAACCGGCGGCCACTGATCCGGCAATGCGGTCAGAATGCCCTGCAACAGCACGCTGCGCGCAAAGATCAGGCAGTCCGGCCGTTTCAGCGCCGCCGTGTCAAACCCGGCCGCCCGCCAGCGATCATCCAGAACGTTGAAAGGCAACTGTATGGCGCGCACCGTCGGGTCCGCCAGCGCCGCCAGGCCTTCCTCAGGCGTCTGGACGGAAGCCCCCAGTTGCGCAATCCGTCCGGCCGCCTGCAATGCCTTCAGGGTTTTCCACACCTGCCCGTCCCAGGCGTGGCGGTGTTCCCAGCGGTGGAGCATCAGCAACGGCAGCGCTGCAGTGGGCGCCAGCGCCAGCGCCTGGCATGACGCCGTCACGCTGTGTTCAACCGCTGCCGCCACTGTCTGCGGGGTTGTGTCACCGGCCAGCGTCTCCAGCGGATCCAGCTTGGTGACCGGCTGAAGGTTCAGAGGACTGGCAGCCAGCGTCGCGCCGATCACCGCTTCTGAGTCCCCATAGGCCCGGGCGGTATCCACGTGGGTGATGCCGGCAGCGGCGGCGGCCGTCAGAATACGGCCCGCCTCCTGCGCCGAAGGCTGACCGGTTTGGTTCACGCGGCCATAGGGAAGCCCCAGCTGGGCCGCCCCCAGGGTCAGCACGCTCACCCGGGTCATACCGGCCTCACGCACCGGGACCCCCTGAGACAGCCGTTCCGTCGTACTGCGGGCCATTGGCATGGGGCGCTAAACCGCGGTCAGCTCAGGCAGCAGATGATCATTGTCACGGAACTGCATCTGATACAGGCGGTTGTAAATCCCCTGATGCGCCAGCAGCTCCTGATGCGTGCCCTGTTCTTCAATACGCCCTTTGGCCATCACCACAATCTGATCGGCATGCGTAATGGTGGACAGGCGGTGGGCAATCACCACCACCGTGCGGCCTTTCAGTAGGCGCGTTAAAGCCTGCTGCACAATGGCCTCGGATTCATTGTCCAGCGCACTGGTCGCTTCATCCAGAATGAGAATCGGCGCGTTTTTCAGGAAGGCGCGCGCAATGGTGACGCGCTGTTTCTGGCCGCCGGAAAGCAGGCAGCCGCCATCACCCACCGGGGTATCCCAGCCGTTTTCCAGGGAGTCCACCCAGTCGGTCAGGTAAGCCATCTGCATGGCCTCGCGGATTTCGGCATCCGTGGCGTTCAGTCGCCCAAGGGCGACATTCTGCCGGATGCTGCCGCCAAAGAGAATGGCGTCCTGGGAAACAATGGCTATTTTTCCGCGAATCGTATCCAGCGTCAGATCGCGCAGGTCAATGTTGTTCAGTTTCACACTGCCGGTCGTCGGATCCATAAACCGCGAGATCAGATCGACCAGCGTGGATTTTCCGCCGCCGCTGGAGCCCACCAGCGCGTAGGTCTGGCCGGCCGGTATGGTCAGGCTGACGTCATTCAGCACCGGTTTGCCGGGTTCATATTCAAACGAGACGTGATCAAACGTGATCGACTCGAAGGAGGCCATCTCCCGGGCGACCGCCGGATCCTGCACCGCGCCCTGAAGATCCATTTTTTCAAACACGCGGTCTGCCGGGGCGAATATGCGCTGCATTTTACTGAACACCGAACCCACCGTCTTGATGGGCTGAATCAGCAGGATCAGCGCAATCAGAAACGAAGTCAGATCCCCCGGGGTCATCTGGCCATTCTGAATCTGGAACACGCCAATCGCCAGCACCGAAGAAACGCCGATGGTTGCAATCAGGTTCATAATCGGCTTCAGTACAATGCCCGCCTTGTTAATGCGCATGGCGGCCGAGAAATACTCCTTCAGCAGGGTATCGTAGCGCTTGTGCTGGTAGCCATCCAGCTGAAAAACCTTGTTGATTTTATACCCGGAGCAGTACTCGTTAAACAGCACGTAAATCCGGTAGGTAATGTCGCGCGTCACGTGGTCCATGGCCCGGATCTTCTTGGAGATGACGGCCAGGGGAATAATCACCAGCGAAATCAGACACAGCGAAATCAGGGCATACTGCCAGTTTCTGTACAGCAGTACGGCGGTCAGGCCCAGAATCGTGGCGATCTTCACAATGAGGTCCTGAAGATTGTCGTTGATGGCCATCTGCAACTGGGCCGGGTCCGTACAGTACCGGGTCAGCAGGTCCGGGGTGGAGTACTTTTTAAAGTAGGCCAGCTCCATGGTGCTGATTTTTCTGAACAGCTCGGAGCGCATGGTCTGCGTTACCGACTGGCCGATGTAGCTGGTGAAGTATTCGTTCAGGTAATTACACACCCCCTGAATAATCGTGGCGCCGATCATCAGCACCGGCACGATCAGCAGCATCGTAAAATCCTGCTTTTTCAGCAGCTCATCCGTAAACGGGCCAATCAGCCAGGCCGCTGCGCCCTGCAGGGCAGCCACCGGCAGCGAGGCCAGCACGGCAATGGTGAAACGCTTTTTATACGGCTTCAGGTAGCCGAGCATCCGGCGGTAAAGGGGAAAGTCCTTGGTGAAATTCAACGCAATGGCCACGGGATTCCTTTACATCTTCTTATAGAGTGAGCCGGGCAGCTGCAACCGGGTGGCGGGTTTAAAATGCTGCTGCACAAACGCCAGCGCCTGCGGGCGCACATCGGCCGCCTCCTGCAGGTGGTCCCCGCCCACCTCGCGTTCATGGTCCGGGTAGCCGGAGTACCACAGGAAACCGCCCTTCGGGAGCGCGGCGTGGGAGTTTTTCAGCACGGTCAGCGGGTCGCGCACGTGCTCCATCACCTCGCCGGAGAGAATAATATCCTGCCGGCCCAGCGGCGGGTACAGACTGGCATCCGTCACGGGAATCACATCGTGTTTCAGGCCGCGCTGTTCAAAGCGCCAGCGGGCGAAATCCAGGTTACCGCCTTCAATGTCCAGCAGGGTTACGTGATAGCCGTGCACGGCAAAAGCCATGCCGTAATCGCCCACGCCGCTGCCGTAATCCAGCACACGCACGTCGGCGCGCTTATTTTTAGGGTACAGCGCGTTGAAGTAGCGCAGCAGCTTAAACGCCACCGGAAAGCGCGTATAGGCCAGCTGCATGCGCGCCGTGTAGTAAAATGAGGCGTCACGGTAGTTCTTCAGCAGACCGTCATCCGTTTCCACGTTGTCAAAAATGGCTTCCAGCACCGCCTTGTTTTTAATGCTCTGCACTTCGGCGGCTTCCGCTTCGCTCATGCGATGAAATTCGGCGAACTCGCGCAGGCGATCCAGCTGGACGGTTGCGGATTTATCACGGCGCGTCATCTCGGCCAGTTTCTGTTCGTCCAGGGTGAGCGCATCCGGGTCGTACAACTTGGCGCGCCATTTCATCACGCGCTTTTCATAGGATCGCAGCAGGTTCACAGTCGCAGATCTCCTCGGATCAATGGGCTTCCATGCGGGGGTGGGCAAACAAGGCGCTTCCAGACCCTGTATATCCCTGAAACGTGCCTCACATCTTAATACAACCGTCCCGCGGAATACAGCGCACGCGCCCGGCGGATGTCATAAAGCGATACATTATCCATATTTCGCCAGTCTCCCCGCCCCTTGGGGAATGGGGTTGTGGCTGAGGGGTCCCCGTTATACCGTTGCGGGCACGCTCAGGGCCGATGCCAGCGCGGCCACCACGGTGTCCTGCTCGGCTTCGGTCATGGCGGCAAACAGCGGCAGGGAAATCGCCGACGCGTAATAGGCCTCGGCTTCGGAAAAGTCGCCCGGCTGAAACCCCACGGCCTGGTAAACCGGCTGCGTGTGCACGGGAATGTAGTGCACATTCACGCCAATGCCGGCGGCGCGCAACCGGTCAAACACCGTCCGGCGGTCCGGCAGGCCTTCGCCCGCCTGAATCCGGACGGGATAGAGATGATATGCAGAGTCATTGTCCGGATGCTGCCAGGGCGTTTTCACCGGCAGATCAGCCAGCAGTTGGTCATACCGTGCCGCCAGCGCACGACGACGGGCCACAAAATCATCCAGCCGGGTCATCTGGCTTGCGCCCAGCGCGGCCTGTATGTCGGTCATCCGGTAGTTAAAGCCCAGGGCCACCTGCTGGTATTCCCAGCCGCCGATGGCATGACCGGAATACTCGCTCATCATCTGCGCCGGGTTGCGCGTAATGCCGTGGCTTCGCAGTAAACGCAGCTGTTCGGCCAGCGTATCGTTGCGGGTTAGCACCATGCCCCCCTCACCCGTGGTAATGATTTTCACCGGATGAAAACTGAAGACGGTCATGTCGGCGTAACGGCCATCACCAACGGGCCGGCCTTCATAGCGCCCGCCAATGGCGTGGGCCGCATCCTCCAGCACCACAAAGCCATACCGGTCGGCCAGCGCGCGGATTTCGCGCATCCGGCAGGACTGCCCGGCAAAGGCCACCGGCACCACCACCCTGGGCAGCGTGTTTGTCGCGGCGGCCGCCGCCAGCTTTTCCGCCAGCCGGGCCACATCCATCGTATATGTCTTCGGATCGATATCCACAAAATCCACGGTGGCCCCGCAATACAGGGCGCAGTTGGCCGAGGCCACAAAGGTGTTGGGCACGGTCCACAACCGGTCACCGGGCCCCAGCCCCACCGCCAGACAGGCAATATGCAGCGCCGCTGTGGCATTGCTCACCGCCACGGCGTGCGGCACGCCGCAATAATCCGCCACGGCGCGCTCAAAGCGCTCAATGGCCGGCCCCTGGGTAATAAAGTCGGAACGCAGCACTGCCACCACCGCCTCAATGTCGGCTTCGGAGATATCCTGGCGGCCGTAGGGAATCATCGGCAGTCTCCGCGATCAGGCCGGAACCAGCTGGCCCTGCTCCGCTTCCAGCAGGCGGTGAATATCCGAGGGCGGAATGAATTCCGGGTTGTTCTCGGAGCTGTATTCAAACCCGATGGGCACCGGCATTCCGATTTCGCCCAGCGCATTCACGGCATAGTCATAGCTCTGGGTGAAAATAATCGTCGGCTGAATCAGGTAATGATCATCAAACTCCAGCGTCAGGTGAGAATCATCGCTGGGGCACATCACCTCGTGAAGTTTCTCACCGGGACGAATCCCCACAAAACGGTGGGGCACCCCAGGGTACAAGCCTTCAGCCAGGTCGGTGATCCGCATGGAGGGAATTTTGGGCACGTACAGCTCGCCGCCGTGCATCCGCTCAAAGGATTTCAGCACAAAATCCACGCCCTGCTGCAGGGTGATCCAGAAACGGGTCATCCGCGCATCGGTGATGGGCAGCTCGGTGGCGCCATCCTCTTCCATCAGCTTTTTAAAGAAGGGAATCACCGAGCCGCGCGAGCCGACCACGTTGCCGTAACGCACCACGGCAAAACGGGTGGGCCGGTTGCCCACCAGGTTGTTGGCCGCCACAAACAGCTTGTCGGAAACCAGCTTGGTGGCGCCGTAAAGGTTGATGGGACTGGCCGCCTTGTCCGTGGAAAGCGCAATCACGCCCTTCACGTTGTTCTCAATGGCCGCGGCAATCACATTCTCTGCCCCGTGCACGTTGGTGCGCACGCACTCGGTGGGGTTATACTCGGCCGTGGGCACCTGTTTCAGCGCCGCCGCGTGAATCACGTAATCCACGCCGTCCATGGCCTGTTTCAGGCGGTTGGCATCCCGCACATCACCAATAAAATAGCGCATCTGCGGGCTGTTAAACGCCTGCTGCATCACAAACTGCTTGTATTCATCGCGCGAGAACACGATGATCTTCTTCGGGTTGTAGCGGCTCAGCAGCGTCTCAATGGTCTTTTTGCCGAAGGAGCCGGTGCCCCCGGTAATCAGGATGGACTTGTCGTCAAACACAGCAAACCTCGCGATTGCAGGATCATGGGTACGGTCATGCCACCGTTTTGTCTATAATAGACCAAACACACGACCCGTCCCCGATTGCCATGCCCTTCACCACCCCACAACCCAACCCCGCCGGCGCCGCCCCGGCCCCCCGCATCGCCGTGATCGATTACGAATTCGGCAATGTCCGCTCCGTGGTGAACGCCCTGGAAACCATAGGCGCCGAAGCCAGCCTGACACGCGACCATGACGCCCTGCGAGCCGCCGACGGTCTGATTCTGCCCGGGGTGGGCGCGTTCGGCGATGGTATGGCCAACCTGCAGAAACTGCATCTTCTGGATATCCTCCATGAACTCGCGCTGGTTAAGAAAAAGCCCCTGCTCGGCATCTGCGTGGGCATGCAGCTGATGGCCCGCAAAGGCTACGAGTACGGCGAGTTTGACGGGCTCGGCTGGATTGACGCCGAGGTCATCCGCCTGCAGCCGGACGATCCGGCCCTGAAAATCCCCCACGTCGGCTGGAACGATGTCACCGCCCTGGCCCTGCCCGGCGGCAACGCCCTGTTCGGGGAGCCCGGCGCCGTGCACTCGTATTATTTCGTGCACAGTTACTGGGTGCGTTGCGCCAGCCCCGCCGTGGTGGCCGGCGCCTGCGAGTACGGCCTGATCTTCCCCGCCGCCCTGCAGCAGGACAACCTGTACGCCGTTCAGTTTCACCCGGAGAAAAGCCAGAAACATGGCCTCGCCCTGCTGCGCCGCTTCGGCGAAATCGCCGTGGCGCATGCCGGCCGGACAGCCACCCCGCAACCCGTGAGGCTCTCATGACAAACGCCCGCACGCCGGTCCGGATCGGCAACCGCGCCATCGGGCCGGAGGAGCCCCCGTTCATCATCGCCGAACTGTCCGGCAACCATAACCAGTCGCTGGAGCGGGCCCTCGCCATTGTGGATGCCGCGGCCGACGCCGGGGCCGACGCGCTGAAACTGCAGACCTACACGGCAGACACCATGACCCTGGATATTGATACCGGTGAGTTCTTCATTCAGAACCCGGACAGCCTGTGGCAGGGGGAAAGCCTGTACCGGCTGTATGAAAAAGCCCACACGCCCTGGGCGTGGCATGCGCCCATTATGCAACGCTGCCAGGAAAAGGGACTGCTCTGCTTCAGCTCCCCGTTTGACGCCACGGCGGTCGATTTTCTGGAAAGCCTGAACGCGCCGGCCTATAAAATCGCCTCGTTCGAACTCCCCGATCTCCCGCTGATCCGCCGGGTGGCGCAGACCGGCAAGCCGGTGATTCTTTCCACCGGCATGGCGACCGAAGCCGATATTGATGACGCTGTGACAGCCGCCCGCGAAGCCGGCTGCCGGGAACTCATCCTGCTGCAGTGCACCAGCAATTACCCGGCCGACGCCTCGGAAAGTCACCTGCAGACCATCCCCTGGCTGCGCGAACGATTTAACACACCGGTCGGCCTGTCGGATCACACCCCCGGCGCCACCGTCCCCGTTGCCGCCGTGGCGCTGGGCGCCGTGGTGATTGAAAAACACGTCACCCTCAGCCGCGCCGAAGGCGGTGTGGATGCCGCTTTCTCCCTGGAGCCGCATGAACTCAAAGCGCTGGTGACCGACACCCGCCTGGCGCACCGCGCGCTCGGCCGGGTGCAAATCGGCCAGACGGAAAGCGAGAAGAAATCCCTCCAGTTCCGCCGCTCCCTTTACATTTCAGCGGACATGCGCGCCGGGGATCATTTCAGCCCGGAGAATGTGCGCGCCATCCGCCCGGGTTACGGCCTGCCGCCCAAATTTTATGAGGCGCTGTTGGGCCGCCGCGTCACACAAAACGCCCCGCGCGGCACCGCGCTGTGCTGGGATCTGGTTGAAGGCGGCGAACCCGGTTTGAGCCGTCCGCTGTCCGCCAGCGGAAAAACCGCCCCGTGAGTTTAGCGTCCCGGCAGATTCTCATCCGCGCCGATGCATCCCGCACGATTGGCACCGGCCATATCATGCGCTGTCTGACCCTCGCCACCGCGCTGCGGAATCAGGGGCATGAGGTCTCCTTTGCCTCCGTGCCGGCGCCGGGCGACTGCATTGCCAGCGTGGAAGCCGCCGGTTTTCCGGTCCTTCGTCTTCAGCAGACGGATGAAACCATCCCGACAACGGGCGGGCGATTTGACTGGCTCGTGGTGGATCATTACGGCCTGGAAGCCCGGTGGGAACAAGCCATGCGCGCCGTCACACGCAATATCATGGTGATTGACGATCTGGCTGACCGGCCGCATGACGCCGACCTGCTCGTGGATCAGAACCGGGATCACACCGAAGCGGATTACCGGCCGCTCATCTCAGAAAACTGCCGGCTGCTCATCGGCCCGCAATATGCGCTGCTGCGCGAGGAATTCCGGATTGCCCGCAACCCGGTAAAACCCGCGGGCAACGGTATCCGGCAGCTGCTCATCAGCTTTGGCGGCAGCGACCCCACGGGCGAAACCGCCAAAACGCTGACCGCCCTGGCCGGCATGCCGCCAGCGCAGCGACCCGAAAACATCGTGGTGGTGGTTGGCGGATCCTTTGAAGGGCTCGCCGCACTTCAGCAGCAGTTCCACTGGCCTGGTCTTTCTTTTCGTCAGAACATCGCCGATATGGCGCAGGTGCTGTCTCAGAGCGATCTGGTGATTGGCGGCGGAGGCACCACCAGCTGGGAGCGCTGCTGTCTTGGCGCGCCGTCAGTCATTATCGCCGTGGCGGACAACCAGCGCGGCATCAGCCGCAGCCTGGCGGAATACGGTGCGGCGCAGTTTCTGGGCATGCACGCCACCGTCACCGCTGCAGACATTCAGGCGGCGCTGATCGCGTTACAGTCGGACCCCGGAGCGCTGAACGCCATGAGACAGCAGGCCGCCGCACTGGTGGACGGGCTCGGCGTGGATCGCGTTACGGCGGCGATGACGACCGTGGCGCTGGCCGGCCACGCTGCACCACCGCGCTGACATCCATAAACGCCCAGCGGCGATCTTCCACATAGCTGGAGTACCAGTTGCGATCCGGCAGCGGCGGCCGGTCCGCCGACCACAGCTGGCGGTAAACGCTGCGGAAAAGATTGACCGGCGAACCCGGCGGATCGAACGCCGCTCTCATATCCGGCGGCAGATAAAACAGTCCCAGGTTGTGCATCCGTTCCTGCAGCATGGCAGGGCTGGGCGTGTTCCAGGTTTTCAGCTTCGGAAACTGCGAGGCCGTCCCGTGATCCGAGACGATGAGAATGATCGGCGGGTGCTCAGAAGTCGCCAGTATCCTGTCCACCAGCTGCAGCACCTGCGTATTGATGAACTGCAATTGCGCCAGATACGGCCCCGGCTGCGTGCCGCTTTCTGAAGCGATGTTCAGGTTATGGGTGTCCTCCACCGGGTTGCCGGCCGCATCAAACAGGTAGGGCATGTGCGGCGAAACGATATGGGCAAAGACAAATTTGCGGAACGGCTGCTTCGCCAGATCCGGAATGCGCTCAAACGGGCAGCGAATGATCGCACGCCGGCTGGTGTTGAGCTGCCCGGCCCACAATCCCGCCAGCGTCTGTTTCAGCATCAGGTAGCCAAACTCGTTCAGCCCACCGCAGCGCATCGTCAGGTCGGCCACCGCCAGGTCGGCGGTCAGTCCCCAGGCGGTCTCAAAACTGATCACCCGGTAACCATGCTCTCTGGCCTCACGCATCACGGCATTCTCCTGCAGGGCGTTTTTCAGGGCATCGGCCCGCTGCTGCGCATTGCCAATCGCCCGCTCGGCATCCAGGTAGCGCATGTTCAGCATGCTGGGAATGGAAAGCGCCGTTTGCGCGTAATTGCTGGTGCTGTGCGGCGTGGTGATGAATCCGCGCGCCTGCATCGCCTTGAGAAACGGGGTGTTGTCAAAATGCAGAAACCGTTGCAGCATCGCCCCGTTGCCATATTCATCAAGGATCAGAAAATAAATGTCCGGCAGGCTGGCAACGCCCGTGGCACTGACGGCCGTAGCCTGTGTTTCAACGGAAGCCGCCGGCTTGAGGGCGCCCGGTCCCTGCGCCAGCTGCGGAAGCACCGGCGCCAGTGCCCCCAGCAGCACGATCAGGGCATAGGCGGTAACCCACTGAAACAAAGCCTTCACGCGTTGTTCCGAAAGCCGCCACACCGTCACCATCGCGGCGATCGTCACGCAAACCGCCAGCGTCAGAAAAATCGCCGGTTGTCGGATGGTCAGTTTCAGGCCGGGCAGCGCCAGGCCCTCATGCAGGGCGGCGAAAATCCCACCACCCGATCCCAGCAGGATAATCAGAATGATGGCCATACAGGCGCTGCGCGCCCACAACGCATTAACCCGTCCCCGAAGGAATAAGGCGAGGACGCCCCAGAGCAGGCCTGCCGCCAGCAGGGTGATGCCCAGCGCCGACAGAAACGCCCCGGCATACACGGTCGTCACATCCTGAAAACTGGCCGCCAGCAGATTCAGCAACGGAATCAGCGCTATGAGGAGCGGCGTGGGGAAACGGTTCAGCGCATTCATCCCTTCATCATAGCCCAAGGGCATGGCGCGTGTATGCCTCTCAGCCGCAGCACGTAACAGCCATGCAACAGTGTGCCGCACGGGAGGATGCCCCATCGTACTTTTTGGCTACAATACGGCGATGCTCCACACCGCCAGCCAGCCCCCCAGACTCACGTTTCTGGTGCCCTGCTACAACTACGGGCATTTTCTCGCCCACTGCGTCGCCGCCATCGCCCGGCAAACCTTCACGGACTGGGAGCTGCTGATTCTTGATGACGCCAGCACAGATGACACGCCCCAGGTGGCGGCCCGCCTGGCTGACAATGATCACCGCATCCGCGTCATCCGTCACTCTCAGAACATCGGCCACCTGGCCAACTACAACCTCGGTATCCGGGAAGCCCGGGGCGAACTCATCTGGCTCATCTCCGCCGATGACGCCCTCGCTGATCCGACGGTCGCTCAGGAGTTTGTCACGCAGTTTGAGCAGCACCCCAACCTTACGCTGGCCTTCTGCCGCGTGCAATGCATGGATGATCACGGCACGCCGTACGATAAGTTTATTCCGCGCCAGCCCTACCCCCGCCTGCCGCAAGCCGCCACCGTATTTCAGGGCGCCGATTTTTTCCGGCGGCTGATTCATGAAAACTTTGTACCTGCCCCGGCTGCGCTGGCCCGCAAAGCCAGTTACGAGCGCCACGGCTTTTTCCACCCGGATCTCCCCCACAGCGGCGACTGGTACAACTGGCTGATGTTTGCGTTGGACGGCGCCGTGTATTTTCAGCCGGAAGCGAAGGTTCATTACCGCAAACATGCCAGCAACATGCACGTCACCTACGACAAACCACGCCACGCACTGGAAAACACCCTGCTGTGCTACCAGACGATTGAACAGCAGCTGGCCGCCAGCCCACATCATGCCGCCCTGCTGGAGCCACTAAAGCTCGCGCGACTGCAGTTTATGAAAAAGCACGACTTCCCGCTCACCCTGCCGGAAACGATTACCCGTTTCACCGCCAAACTCGCCGGCCATTACCGGTAACTGGTTCCCCGCTTTCACAGGGATGACCACACACTGTGCCCGTCTGAACCCTCTCCTTGCAGGAGAGGGTGGACCCGCCGCAGGCGGGGACGGGTGAGGTCAGCGCTCGTGAAGAAACCACTAATCTGGATTCCCGCCTGCGCGGGAATGACAAGCACAATATTACCCTCTCCCTTTAGGGGGAGGGTGGCTGAGGCGACGCCGAAGCCGGGTGGGGGTCAGTCCTACACGTACCGCCGGACCGCTTCAATCACGCGCGCCACGTCCTCATCACGCAGGGTGGGGAAAATCGGCAGAAAGACCGACTGCGCCGACACCGCCTCGGTATTCGGCAGGCCGGCATGCGGCAGGGTCACATCCGCATTCTCGGCATACACCGGCTCACGGTGAATCGGCGGAATCCCCCGGCGTGTGGCAATCCCTTCGGCATCCAGCGCCTGCATCAGCGCGTTGCGTTGCATCACGGTCGCGTTCAACAGGCGAATGGGGTACGACTGAACGTTCCAGCGGGTCACATACGCCGGCGGCTGAATAACCGACACACCCGGCAAGCCGGAAAAGGCGGCGTCATACTGAGCGGCAATAACGCGCCGCCGTTCAATAAAACTGTCCAGCGCCTCCATCTGGCTCAGCCCCAGCGACGCCTGCAGATCGTTAAGGCGGTAGTTGTAACCCACCACATGGTATGCCTCAAACGTGGTGCTGCCGCTGGCGTGCCGCGCCAGATCCGAAAGCGACATGCCATGGGCGCGCAGCACCCGGGCTTTTTCGGCAAGGGTTTCATCGCCGATCAGCAGCATACCGCCTTCACCCGTGGTAATCACTTTGCGCGGATGGAAACTCAGCATCCCCGTCAGGCCGGAGCTGCCCAGTGGCGCATTTTTATACGTGGAGCCCAGTCCGCAGGCATTGTCTTCCATCAGCACCAGGTTAAATTCTTCCGCCAGCAGCCGGAACGCGTCAATATCACCGGGAATCCCAATCTGGTGGACCAGCAGAATGCCCTTCAGCGTGTTGCCGGTGGTCCGGTTGCGCCAGGTGCCGGTTGTTTCATCGGCCACATAGCAGTCGGCAATCAGCCGCCGCAGCGCCTGCGGGCACAGGTTCAGCGTGTCCGGGTCAATGTCGGCGAACTGCGGCTGGGCGCCCGCATGCATCACCCCGTTGGCCGTGGCGATAAAACTGTACGACGGGCAGATCACCTCATCGCCGCGACCAATGCCGTGCACCAGCATGGCCAGATGAATGGCGCTGGTGCAGGAATTAACCGCCACGGCAAAGCGGCTGCCCGTGTAATCGCACACGGCGGCTTCAAACTGCTGGGTCACCGGTCCCATGCTCACCCAGCCGCTGGCAAGCGCCGCTTCCAGCCGGGCCAGTTCATCGCCCACCAGCGTGGGGCGGGCGATGGGAATCGGCGTCGTGTGATGCAGGGTGGTTTCCATCAGCGCCTTATTTCTTGCGGAACACGCACACGCCGGGGTAACCCAGCGCGTCAAACTCAGCGGGGCTGATGCCCAGCAGGCTGAGCTGCTTGGCGGTTACATTGATGGGGTGCATGTGTCTGGGGGATTCCGGCGCCACCACCAGCGGCTGAAACACGCGCGACAGGAAGGTGTAAAAACCCAGGCTGTGCTCGGCCACCAGTTCCGCCTTGGGCGCCAGGCGTTCAATCAGCTCGGCTTTGTTCATCAGCACGTTGTGGTGCACCAGGTGCATTTTTTCCAGACCGCAACGCACGCGCATGGCGTCCAGGGCATCCCAGCACTCGGCCCAGCCTTCACTCAGCATGTATAAGCCGCCGGGTTTCACAAAGTCGAGCGTTTTTTCCGCCACGCTGAACTGTTCTTCGTGCGTGGGGAAATTAATCAGGCAGCGGATGCTCAGCGCCACATCCACCGGCTCAGTCCCTTTCAGCACGGTATCCAGCTGACGGGCGTCGCCCTGCACCACAGTCACATCTTTGGCGCCAACAGCCGCCAGGTTCTGGCGCGTCAGATCACAGAAGCCTTCCACATAGTCCAGCGCCACCACGGGGCCCTGGGTCTTGCGGGCAAAAATCGCCGTGGAGGAGCCATCCCCGGAGCCCACATCCAGCAACCGGTCGCCGGGCTTCATGTGAGACAGCATCGCCTCCTCCAGGGCTTCCTGCAGGTTGTGATCGCGGATGGTGCGTTTCAGTCCGTCCTGATCCACGAGGTTGACCGCCACATCTTCCCAGTGGGCGCGGATCTCTTCATTTTTACGGTCCAGTCCGGATTCCATCACCGATGTCGTCATGGTCGGGCTCTCCTAAAGATTAACTAAATATTCACCAGATCGGGCTTCTCCCCCTCGCCCCTTGGGGAGAGGGGGCTGGGGGGTGAGGGGTCCTCATCCAGTTCCCAGTTGCGGGTGCGGCAGTCGCCCAGCAGGGCAGCGGGGTCCGGGTAAGTGTTGCGGAACCAGTCCACATAGAGCTGCAGTCCCGTGTCAATATCAATGCCGGGCTTCCAACCCGTGGCGGCCTGAAACTTCCCGATATCGGCATAGTGCCGGTGCACGTCACCCGGGCGTTCTGCTTCCCACTGAATCGTGAGCGCCGGCTTGTCCAGCAGTGTCAGCAGTTTCTGCGCAATGGTTTTAATATCCACCTCCCGGCCATAAGCCAGGTTGGTCGCCGAGCCGATCAGCGATTCCGACTGACCGGCACGGATCAGACTTTCCACCGTGTCCGTCACAAACGTGAAATCCCGCGTGGCGCTGCCGTCGCCAAACACGACCGGCGGCAGATCATTCAGCATCCGCACCACAAACCGGGGAATCACCTCGCCACTGGCGCCTTCATGGTGCTCGCGGTACCCATACGTATTAAACGGCCGCAGCACCATCGCCGGCATGCCATAGGTGGTGTAATAAGCGAGGGTATAAAGCTCGCCGGCCAGTTTGCTGGCGCCATACACCGTGGTGGGGGCCACCGGGTGGGTGGCTTCATTCATTGGGACATTCACTGCCGTGCCGTAGGCTTCGGAAGAAGAGCAGTAAACCATCCGCTCCAGACCCGGGTTATGGCGGTACGCCGCTTCCAGCACATTCAGCGTACCGGTGGCGTTCACTTCGTGAACATGGTGAGGGCGATCAAAACAAACCCGCAGGCACTGCACCGCCAGGTGATACACCACATCGGTCTCGCGCACCAGTTGTTCCACCAGCGGCACATCCAGCACACTGCCTTCCACCAGACGGAGATTGCCGCTTTTCCCGGCCTCAGTCAGGTTGGCCGGTTTGCCGGTGGAAAAATCATCCAGCACGGTCACCTGGTTCTCACCCACCAGGGCATCCACCAGGTTACTGCCGATAAACCCGGCGCCGCCGGTCACCAGAATACGTTTGCCCTGCCAGTTCTGAAAAGCGGTCATCCGGTTGGTTCCTCTGCGTTCAATGTTCTCATCAGGCGCGCGGGATTACCGGCCACCACCCCGCCGGGGGGAACGTCTTTTGTCACCACAGCGCCCGCGCCAATCAGCGCATTCTCGCCAATGGTCACGTTGCATAAAATCACCGCACCAGATCCAATCGATGCGCCATGCTTCACCACCGTGGGATGCACCGCCCAGTCGGCTTCCGTCTGCAGAGCACCACCGGCGTTGGTTGCCCGGGGCTGCGGGTCGTTAATAAACACCACGCCGTGACCCACAAACACGTTGTCTTCAATCGTCACGCCCTCACAAACAAACGTGTGGCTGGAGATTTTGCAGTGATTCCCGATTCGCGCGTTTTTCTGAATCTCCACGAATGTGCCGATTTTGGTGTCTGCGCCAATGGTGCAACCGTAAAGATTCACAAAGTCGAAAATGCGGGCGCCTTCACCCACCACCACGTCTGCAGCAATTTTCTGCAGCGGCCCGGCCTGATAGGGTGTGGAAACCGCCGCGCTCACACGGTCACCTCAGCCGGGGTTATCTCAGCCACAGCGCCATCCAGATGCTGAATCTGACCGCTGCGGATGGACCGGTCCGTGGCTTCCAGAATCTGCACCACGCGCAGGCCGGCTTCACCATCGGTCAGAGGGCGTTTGCCGTTGAGAGCGCAATCCACAAAGTGAGCCACTTCGGTTTTCAGCGCCTCAGTGGTATCCAGATGAGGCACCAGCATGTCCCCCATCCGGTAATCCACCAGGCTGGCGTACCGCTCTTCATCGGACTGCGGCTGCTGGACCGTAATGCCTTTGTCATAAATCCGCAGCTTTTCCATCGGCTGCAGATCGTCATAGAGAATCATCTGCTTCGTCCCGCCCACCAGAATCTGGCGGATTTTCACGGGCGACAGCCAGCTGACGTTAAAATGGGCAATCACGTTGTCATCAAAATGCACGGTGATATACGCCACATCCTCCAGGCCATTGCCCGCGTGGCAGGCGCCGGTGGCCTGCACGGCACGCGGCTGTTTGCCAATCAGGTAATCCATCATGGAAAGATCGTGCGGGGCGAGATCCCAGACCACGTTAATATCGCTCTGAAAAAGTCCCAGATTGATCCGCACGGAATCAAAGTACAGCAGGTCGCCCAGCGCGCCGCTCTCAATCTCATGCTTCATCCGCCGCACGGCGCCGTGGTACACAAACGTATGGTCCACCATCAGCGTCAGGTTCCGCTCAGCGGCCAGGGCAATCAGCGTGCGACACTCCGCGCTGTTCATCGCCATCGGCTTTTCCACCAGCACGTGTTTACCGGCCTGCAGGGCATGGCGCGCCAGGGGAAAATGCGTCTGCACCGGCGTGGCGATCACCACGGCCTCCACGGCCGGGTTGGCCAGCAGCGCGTCCATCTCGCGCACCAGCTGGACGGAGGGGTACTGTTTGCCCACCTTCATCAGGCGGGCGGGGTCGCGGTCACACACGGCCACCAGATCCACCAGATCGTGCGCGTAAAAGTTGCGGATGAGGTTGGGCCCCCAGTATCCGGCCCCCACCACGGCCACCCCAAGGCGACGCACCGGGGCGGTCGTCGGTTGTGTGTGGTCTGTCAGGCTCACAGGGGGGCTCCGGCTCGGATCTCACTGCATGTCAGGTAGGGGGCGCAATCGTCCTATGATCGGTGAAAAGCGGGTCTGAGACAAGGCCGGGCGCATAACCGGCAGCAACCCCCTCGCACACGGCCATGTAGGCTGCCGCCGTCTGCCGGATGTCAAACCGCGCTTCCGCGCGGGCCCTGGAACGCCCGCGCCAGTCGCTGGCTGCCCGCACCACCTCACGGAGCGCGTCGCCGTAGCGCCCCACCGGCGCGGCCACCATCCGGGCCGGGTCGGTATGGTCTAAATAGGTAAAAGGGATATCTTCTCTCACGCAAACCCCGCCCGCATCCGGTCCATCGCCCAGCAACTCGCCCACGCCGCCATAACCCACCCCCACCAGCGGCAGGCCGCAGGCCATGGCTTCAATCACCACATTGGGGCAGCTGTCCCAGTAGGAGAGGTTCAGCATCACATCGGCGCTGCGGTATACGGGGGCCAATTCCGGCGCGGGGATTTTCCCCAGAAACACGACATCCGCCCCCACGGTCAGGCCCAAAGTGGCCGCCTGCCGGTGGGCGGCTTCAAACACGCCCGTGTCATTATCCCCACCCAGCACGCACAGTCGGATGGGCTGCGGCAGGTCGCCCGGGTTCCGCCGCAGTTCGGCCAGAATGGTCAGGGCGTCATGCAGACGGTGATAGGGCCGGAAGCTGTGGGACATCAGTATGCGCGTCCCATCCGACGGCAGGCGGTCTGAGTCAGGACCGTCCGGGGAAAACGCGCTTAAATCGATGCCATTATATATGGTGTTGCCCGGCGGGGTCGGGGTGACAAACCTCTGGGTGAGCTGCCTGGAAAAATGGCTCTGAAAGATAATGTCATCCGCCGCCAGCAGATTCTCGCGCAGCCGCCGGTTTTTAGCGGCGTTCTTCTTTGCGGAATACGCTTCATCCAGCCAGGGCGCCGGCACCACCCAGGGTTTATGAATGCGGTAAGCACGGCCGCAGTAAGCCCCATCCATCCGTACGACGACTTTCGTCAGTCCCTTTGCGCGACGTTCGGCAATATGCGCCGGCAGGTCGTGAAAAGACAACTGAATCCACACATCCGGCGTGTCGGCGTCAAACACGCCGGCGGCTTCCAGCACGGTGCGCAGGCGGGACATAAAAATCCCCGGCCCCTGGTGCAGGTCAGTCTCAAAGCCAATACGCGTCATCGCCGCCATTGTACCGAAGAAGCAACCAACTTACCTCCGGCCACCCCTCTCCTCATGGAGGAGAGGGGACCGGGGGGTGAGGTCAGCGCTTGCGATGAAACCGCTTCCCTGGATTCCCGCCTGCGCGGGAATGACGGTATACTTCTCCCCCTCTCCTCGCAGGAGAGGGGGCCGGGGGGTGAGGTACTCGCCACTGGATTCCCGCCTGCGAGGGAATGACGGAGGTGGCTTGCACCCATCCCCGGCTTCAGCGAAGATACCCGTATGACAACGACGACCCAAGCCACCCCCATTCCCCTGGTTGACCTGCAGGCGCAGGTTGCTGAGCTCCGCCCGAAACTTGATAACGCCTGGATGTCCCTGCTGACCCAGACCGATTTTGTCGGCGGCAAAGCCGTCACCCGGTTTGAAAACAACTTTGCCGCATACTGTCAGGCCAGCCATTGCGTGGGCGTGGGCAACGGCACGGATGCCCTGGATCTCATTTTCCGCGCCCTGCTGCAGCGCGGTGATTTACAACCCGGTGACGCCGTGATTGTGCCGGCCATGAGCTTCATAGCCACCGCTGAAATTCTGGAGCCGCTGGGCCTCACCATTCAGTTCGCCGATATCGATCCGGTCACCTACACGCTCGATCCGGCCTCGGTCCGCGATATTCTCACAGATAAAACCCGTGTACTGCTTCCCGTTCATCTGTATGGTCACCCGGCGGATATGACCCCGCTGCAGGCCATCGCCACCGAGCATGATCTGCTGATCGTTGAAGACGCCGCCCAGGCCCACGGCGCGGAATGCAACGGTCAGCGCATCGGCAGCCTCGGACTCGCGGCCGCCTTCAGTTTTTATCCCGGTAAAAATCTCGGCGCCTTTGGCGACGGCGGGGCAGTCACCACCAACGACAAAGACCTCGCCGATCGCATCCGGCAGCTGGCCAACCATGGCCGCACCACCAAATACGAGCATGCCGTCGCCGGGCTCAACAGCCGCCTGGATACCCTGCAGGCCGCCGTTCTGGATCTCAAGCTTACCGAGATGGACGCCTGGAATCATCAGCGTCGCTACTGGGCGGAACGTTATACGGAACAGCTGAGCGGCCTGCCGTTGTCGCTGCCGTTTGTGGCGCCTGGCCGCACGTCCGTGTTTCATCTCTACGTGGTGCAAACGGACAAAACCGAAACACGCGACGCACTGCTCGCGCATCTCAACGCTGCGGGGATTGGCGCCGGCATTCACTACCCCATTCCGCTGCACTTACAACCCGCCTTTTCCCATCTGCCCGCCAAGCCAGGTGATTTCCCCGCCGCTGAACAGCTGGGTAAAACCTGCCTCTCACTGCCGCTGTATCCGCACCTCACAGAGGCCGACGTGGATCGGGTGGTGGCAACAGTCCGAGACTTTTTCGGCGAACCCGCCTGACCAAAAGCGCCGTACTGGCATGGCTTTGCGCCAAATGGTACAATAGTACCAATCGAAGCCACTCACACAGAGGGGTGTCATTTGTATCCCAGTCTGACCGGAATCCGTTTCTGGGCGGCTTCCGCTGTTTTTCTCACGCATTTCGCCCTGTTCCAGTATTTCTACGGTATACAGGACGGTTTTTTGCACACGTTTTTTGTCGCCATGGGCGCCACCGGCGTTTCCGTGTTCTTTGTTCTCAGCGGGTTTATTCTCTATGTTCGTTACTGTGCGGATGAAAAACCCATCGCGCTCCATCCATTCTGGGTGGCGCGTTTCGCCCGTATTTATCCCGCCTTTTTTCTCGCCCTGCTGATGGGCGCGCCGATTGAACTGCTGGGTAACACCAAGAATTTCGCGGCCATGTTCATCCCACATGTTTTTTTGCTGCAATCGTTTCACCCCTATCCCTGCGGGGAAATCAACAGCGTGGACTGGACGATCAGTCACGAGGCGTTTTTCTACCTGCTGTTTCCGTTACTGGCCCTGCTGTTCCGTGGGCGAATCCTGATGAAAGTCGGTCTGTTCTTTCTGGCTTATTACCTGGTTTCATTCATCGCACGAACCACGTTACCGGAGGGGTTTTATACCGGATTTCTCTTTCCCCCCTACCGCGTGGGGGAATTTGCCGCCGGCATGACGGCAGGCTGGCTGTTTGTCTCACTCCGTCATCATCCTGCACTTCAGGTCAGCATGCAACGCATCCGATGGCTGCTCCTGCCTGGCATACTGTTACTGATGGGTATCCTACTCGCCAAGCCATGGTTTGTACCGGAGGCCTGGGGCTACGCCTACACCACACTACCCGCTGTGTTGCTCATTCTGCTGCTCGCTTTGTGTGATCAGACCCGGTTATCGCCCCTGATGATGGCGCACCCGCTGATCGTCCTTGGTGGTGAAGTGAGTTACGCGCTGTATCTGATTCATACCATCGTGTTCCGGTATGTGCGTCACGGTCTTTATTACGGGGTGCATTTCGATCTGGCCACACTGGGACCGGTCAGCCTGTCCGTTTTCGGGGTATTGTTGTTTCTCGGTTGTAATCTGCTGGCCTGGATGATTTACCGCTGGGTGGAAGCACCAGCCCGACGTCTGATCAACAATGTCCTGAAACCACGCTCAACCCGTTCACCGATAAAAACCGTTCTGTCATGAGCCCCGCCAAAGCACCACCCGATTTTCTGCTGTTCCTGGCCGATCAGTTGGCCGGCCTGCCGGATTTTACGTGGAAACGCATGTTTGGCGGATACGGCCTCTATGCCGGCGGGGTGTTCTTCGGCATTGTGGCGGACGGACGGTTTTATTTCAAAACCAGTACAGTAACGCGGAAATCATACCTTGACGAAGGCATGGCGCCCTTCCGCCCCACAGAAAAACAGACACTGAAAAATTACTACGAAGTCCCCGTCCGCATCATTGAAGATGCCGACGCGCTTCTGGCCTGGGCCGGAACTTCCGTTCAGCAGAGTTGCGCTTAACGCTGCAGGCGGTACTGAAACAGCTGAAAACCATTCTCGCAATAAGGGGCCAGCGCCCCTTCATTCCACGCCAGAATGTCCTCAGCATAAGGATAAAGGAGCTGAAAACCATATTTCTGGTAGGCCTTCACTGCCCATGTGGCGCGCGGGTGGACCAGCAAATTCATACTGTCAAGTCCACGCTCGCAGGCAGTGTGGCGGGCAAACTCTAAAAACTGGTGCCCAAAGCCCTGGCCCACAAAATGGTTGTCCACATAGATGTACCCCAGGTACATGGCGCGGCCAAACACCTGCATGGACAGCGTTCCAACCGGCTGGTCCCCGGGCGTGTAACCCAGGTAAAACTCACGCCGCTCAAAATTCTTTTCCACCCAGTCTTCGCTCATCTGGTATTCATCCAGATCATCCTCGTGAATAATGGCACGGTACCAGGCATCGGCAGAGCGGATAAAATTGGCAACAACATCCATTTTTTCCCGGGTAGCGCGCGCAAAACGGAGTGTCACTTTTGGTGGTTCAGCCTCGGCATGCGTGTCGGTCATCAGCTGCTGGCTTTGCCGGTGGCTCTCCATCAACAGATGAACCGCCTGTTTAATCTCCACCGACTGATCGATCGGTCCGGTTTCCAGAAGAGGCGCCGCGTCAATGTGGCGGGCATCCATCATGTCCACCACCTGTTCAAACGCCCGCACCAGGGTTTCCTGCGCCTCGTCGTTGAGTGCGTTCAGTTTGCCCTCAATCTGTTCTTCCAGTGGCGCCGGCGCACGAGAAACCAAATCCTCGCCTGCCGCCGTGAGAAACAGACACTTCGGACGTTTCTGTCCGGGCTCGGCGCGGCGGATCACCCAGGCCTTCAGCTCCAGACGCTTGACCATATTGCGGGTGGTGCCCGGGCTGAGGGACAACTGGCGTGAGAGTTCCCCCACTGTCACGCCGGGCGTCTTTCCGATCAGACGCAGACAATGCAGCTTGGGTCCGGTAATACCAAAGTCGGTCATCAGATGACGCGAATGATCTTCAATCGCGTGAATGCTGCGACGGAACGCCTGTAAGAGACGGAAGGCGTTGTATTGCGTATTTTTAGGCCGCTCGCTCACGGCAGATCCCTGGACCATGGTCTGACGCGCCTCTTTCGTTGACGCGGACCAGTTTAACACATGCCCGCACCAACGGCCAATTTAGCGACCAGCTCTTTCACATACAGGATGTAAGAAAATTATTTCTGAAAAAGCCACGGAAACAACAGCGTCACGAAAAAAGCCCACAACGCATAAACCGGCTGATAACGGCCAATCCACATCTGCACTTTCTCAAAGGGTTGGGCCTGAAAATAAAAGCGAATATACGACCAGGCAATCAGAGCCATATTCCCGACAATCAGCAAATTAGACCCCAGAACAGCCACCCGGTTAGGCGACGCACCGTAATCACTCAGTCTCATCAGGATGGCGGACAACGCCACAACATCCATGGCAAGAATCGTCAGAATCAGCAGGAGGTTCACCGTATCCCCAAACAGTCTTCGTCCCGAAGCAGGGGGTCGGTCGGAAATTGAAAAAGTCACCAGCGCCAGTACGGCCAGCAATACCATATTAAAGGTCATCAGCGCATCACGGCTGGTATAGGCATTCTCCGGAGAAAAAGCGGACGCCGCTAAAAACGCCAGCACCACCAGCAACACCAGCGGACTGAATATTTTCGCAAACAGGGGGGCCAGGTCGGGTGTGGCCCGGTGACGCATCACCGCCAGATGAACGGCGACCACGGGCGAAGCTGCCAGGCCGCCAACAGCCACCTTACCGGCAACATCCCCAATCCCATACCAATGCAGCATATCCTGAAGCGCATTAATAATGATCACCAGAATAATGCCGCAGAGATAAAGAATTCCGGTATAGACCAGCGTTTCCCCGGTGAGCTTTACAAAGCCCACCCTCGCCTGAGACCTGCGATACGCCGCGCCGGCATAGGCCACGCCAACGAGGGCCCATAATGACAGATGACTGTGTGCGGTGGCCAGCCAACCCGCATTGGTATCAGTATTCACGGGACGGAAATAAATACTGGCCCAAACCAGCAGAATAATTCCCAGCACCGAAACCCATAAACGCTTTGAAGCCGCAGGCAATGAAAGCAGCAGGTAAACTGCAATCCACGGCAGGTAAAACAGCGCCGCGTACTGACCCGATCCGTCCCATAGTTCATGATGCGACCAGCTGGGCATATTGGCCAGAAATGCCGCAATCAGGGCCAGAGCAATGACCCGAACCAACGCGCGCCGATCGCCGGGCGCCGGAAAGGGGGCATCCATCTTCTCATCAGGGGGCGTCAGGCGGTAACGCCACGCCTGCAGCAGCAGGGAATCCGGGTGCTCGCTCAGCATGGCGGGCAGCGCCTGTGAAAATGCATCCGGATCCTGCCGGTAAAACTGCTCCAGTCCGGCCGGATTATGGATCAACGGAAGAAGGGGATTGCCATTACCATGCGAGGACGCTTCCGCCATGGGCAGTTATGGTTCCTCCGGCGGCACAATCTGCTTCGTCACCAGAAAGGCATGCGTCGCGTTTCCCACGGTAAAGCGACTGTCCTTCAGAAGCTGGTAAAAATCGCGCACTAACGGATAAGCCGCAGATTGTTTGTTATTGGCGATAAACTTTTCGTAGCTGGTTTTCACTTCAGCGCGCAGCTTGTGCGTCTCCCAGTCATCAATCGGCGTGTTGTTCATCCCCACCAGATAGTGCATCAGGTATGCTTTTTTGGTGTCCCGGGCCTCATCCGCCATCGGGAAAGCCGGGTACGTTTTCAGAAACCCCTCCCAGGCCAGGTAGCGTGTCCGCAGTTCCTCCCACGGCACGGCGATGGCGCCGTCCTCGGCAAACTGCGCTTTGGCGTCATGCGCCCGCAGCGCCAGATACTGATCCCACGCCGGGGTGATGGCGCCCTGCAACTGCTTGCGCAGCCACGCCGGGTTGGCGATGACATAAGCCATCCCCTCGCTCGTTTCCACCGCCAGTCCCTGCGGCTCATATTCCGCGCGCGCCTCGGCCATGGTTTTGTCACTGACCGGCATGGCGCCCAGCACGTCCTGCTCCTGCAGGGTTTTCACCACCCCGTCGGTAAAATCCATCAGGCCCACCAGCGCTTCATCACGCAGCCCCACCGGGTCCCTGGCGCTGAACAGACTTTTATACGCTTTCACCGCCGCCGGAATCACCCCGGGCTGACTGGTGGACAGGGCCGCCAGTTTGTCCTCAAACGCGGTCAGGCGCGTCTCAGCAGAACTGACCGCAGGCGATGGCGGCGTTTTACTGGCCTCTGGCGCGACAGCCATCATCTGGGCCGGCGGCATTTTAATTATCGACTCAGCCGAACAGGCGGCGCAGAGCACGGCTCCGGCCGTGGCGGCAATCAAAAGCAGGCTGGTACGCCGGACATTCATGGACAGTTCCCCCGAAAAAATGAATGGTGGGCGCTACTGGAATCGAACCAGTGACCCCTTCCGTGTGAA
>JBFWUP010000007.1:0-122545 GCA_050247195.1 Candidatus Melainabacteria bacterium
GGGCATCTTTAATTCTCTCCCACTGGGCGTCACTCAGTTCCATCTCTCTATCCTCCCATAACCAACAAGGATAGTAGATCACGGATTCTTAATATGGGGAAGTTTGAATGTAGACACTACCTAAGCCATTTCAAAAAGTCTCACTGGGCGGCGAGCTTTATGATGCGGGTTATTCCGCAGCCCGGTTGGCGCGTCGTCCTTTCCGTCGGACAAAAATAGCCCCGCGCACGCCAGAAATTCCACACCGCATGAGTCATTACAATCCCTGAGGTTTATTACCAACTATGATGCGCACGTTACAACCCACCTTTGGTATGGCGGTCAAACGCCGAACCAAAAAGCCGTTGATGGCTACGTTGCGGGGTCATCACACACTTTACAGCTATACATTGTTACCCGGTGATGAGCAGGTTTGGGTAAGCGGCCTAGATCGGCAAAATCTGAAGGTGGCGATGCGAGAAGCACGAGGTTACAGTCCGGATTTCCCGATGAAATGGCTACCCGAGGGTAAATTAGGAATGAAAATCATTCCTGCAAAATGGCGAAAAAAATGTCAGTTTGATTTGTTGGATGGCTCGCGAATAATCTATGTACGTGATCGTGGCACCATGCAGGACATCGTTCGTGATCATGCGGGCAACAGATCTCGGATGACCTTAGCCGAACTTCAAGCGTTTATGGGCCGGTATTTCACCGGCGAGGTTAAGCACCTGTCTGACTCGTACCGCACATTGGCTGACAATCCCACCAATCCCCGGTGGTGGCAGTACTGGGTGCGCGGACGTTAACACCAATCCCTGTCCGGCGTATAATAGAGGCCCCGTTCTGTTCTGAGAGGCCCCGACACCCCCCATGCCGCATTTCGCCGCCGAGCTCGTCCCCGCGATGGTGACGCCCTTCCGCCCCGACGAGAGCATCGACTTTCCCCGCTTTGAGCAGCTGGCGGTGCACCTGGCGGAAAACGGCTGCGACGGCCTGCTGGTGAACGGCACCACGGGCGAAGGCCCCACCCTGGATTTTGAAGAGAAAATTGACCTGCTGCGCGCCGTCAAACAGGCTGTCAGCGGCAAGCCGGTGCAGATTATGGCCGGTGTGGGTGGCAACGATACCCGCAGAGCCGTGGAAGAGGCCCGCAAGGTGGCCCGTCTCGGGGTAGACGCCCTGCTGGTGGTGGTGCCCTATTACAACAAGCCCACCCAGCGCGGCATGGTGGAGCATTTTACCCGCATTGCCCAGGCCGTGGACACCGAGATTGTGATTTACAATATTCCCAGCCGCTGTGTGGTGCGCATGGAGGCCGAAACCATGGCCCGGCTGCACGCCGACTGCCCCAACATCATCGGGGTAAAGCAGAGCTGCCCGGATATGGACGCCGCGAGTGAGATTACCGCCCTGCTGCCGGCAGACAGCTGGCTGACCTGGTGCGGGGATGACTCGCTGACCCTGCCGATGGTGGCCCTGGGCGCCCACGGCACGGTGAGCGTGCTGGCGCACCTGGCGGGCAACCACCTGCGGGAGCTCATCCGCCTGGCCAAGGCCGGCGAACGCCAGAAAGCCCTGGCGCTGCATGGGCAGCTGCTGAACCTGAGCCGGGAGCTGTTTTTCCTGCCCAACCCCACGGTGGTGAAAACCGCCCTGGCCCGCCTGGGGATGATGGAGCCCACGCTGCGCGCCCCGATGGTGCCGCCCACCGCCGAGGAAGACCGCCGCATTGAGGCTTTTCTGACCGAGCTGAAGGCCCTGGACCCGGTGGGGGTGTAGGGTAATGCGCCCCGTCTCTGTGTTTTTCGCGTAAAAAGAGACCGTCGGGCAGTTATCACGACGGATAAACCAGGGGGAAAAGGCTAATGACATTGAGGACCCCCGGATAGTCAAAAAGGATCGAGGGACCACCGAAGGCCGCACGCAGACTGAAGACCGCGAAGAGCGGACCAATGGTAGGGGGCATTAACGGAATGCGTATAGCGTTGCCCGGGTATTGATTTTTTCGGGCACTTTTTCCGTTTCAGCGTCGTTGATCGGGTAGTCAGCTACCCGAATCACGATCATGGCATCACTCTTCACCCCGGCCCCAAAGCCGATGTTTACCCCGAAAAGTCGCCCGGATAAGCTCCTGCGGCTGCTTAACGCGTGGGAAGAGCCGGTTTATCTGCTTTCCGGGCGTTGCCAGCCCGGCTGGCTCTCTGAAACGCTGGATGCCGAGGGCCTGAGCGATCCGAGACGCGCAATTCTGGTGAAAAAAGCCAATCTGAACATCCGCGCACTGCTGTACCGCTCTCCCTGCGGGTTGTGGCAGCTGACCGGCGAGGGGGTCACCCTGCAACGGGCCCACGGCGTGCTGGAGACCATGATTCCGCTGCCGGAAACGCTGACCCGTGGCTGCGCCGCCGCCCCGGCCCTGCTGACCGCCGGCACCCAGGTGCTTTCCACCGCCACCGGCGAGCTCATTTTTGAGGTTCTGCGCTACGGCGAGATTGAAATCGGCCTCTTGCCGCTGCGGCTGGTCCACCAGGGCCCCACGCGCCGCGCTGGTCAATCACCCTCCACCGGGCCGCTCACGCCACCACCCGCGCCCCCTTCACCCAGTTCTGACCCTCCCCGCCGGATTCAGGTAGTATCCGTGTTGAAGAAGGACTCTTAGCCATGTTCACAATGAATCTGCCCCCTGTGTCGGTGCTCAAAACCCAGGCCCTATTTGGCGCTGGGGGAAAAAATGACGATGACTCCGGCAGTGGCGATGGTGGTGATGAAAAGGTAGTACCGATTACCGGTAAGCCGAAAGCCACTGATCCAGAGTTGGAGGCCTCAGTTCGTCGGCACCCCGCAAATCCTAATCCAGAGCGTCCTGCACGATAAGCTGAGATCCCTCTCCTGGGATGGATCCACAGCCGTTGCCCGCAGGGCTTACGGATGTGATGTCTGCAGGACCAGGGTGGACACGCTTAGGCGGGGCCGGGTGAGGTTGACCGCGAGTGTCTCGCGCCGCCGCTGGAGATTGCCGCGTCGCGCTTTCAGCGCTCCTCGCAATGACGAGATTATTGTGAAAAATGGTTAACCCGCGGTTTTATAGAACGGCTGGGTGAGGCCTTCGAGCGTCTCTTCCAGTTCACGGGTCTCGTTCAGCAGGAAGACGTTGACATACTCCTTGTTGCCGAGGACCTCCTGCAGCACCGCCAGCACATCCGGCCAGAGATCGCTCTCCCAGTTCGCCACCGCGCCGTGGGGCATCTTAATACCCAGCGCCGTCTTCATCGGGCCGTCGGAAAAAGCGACCTGAAAGGCGTAGACTTCTTCCACAATCTCATGCCGCTGCCGGAACACGCCGGACAGGCGTTCAAACAGCAGGCTGGGCTCCGCCGGGTTCACCGGCAGCTCCGCCAGATGAATCTCCGTGTTTTTGGAGATCGTAATCTCATGGGAGCGCTCCTCTTCCGCCGGGGGGATCAGCCCCTCGGCCAGGTAGGTCAGCTCGTAATGACGGATTTCCATGCCGCAGGGGCCGGCCAGATTCAGCATCACGCTGTCCAGCCCGTGCTGCACCACGTAGGTGCACAGCTGCCGGAACGGGTAGACGGTATAGGGCGTCCCGCCCTGTTTCCATCGCTGCAGGGTCCGCTCAGAAGTAAAGACCGGCACAATCAGTTCATCGCGCTTGTTTTTCAGCACCCACAAGGGAATTTCCTCGCGCGGCAGCTGCTGATCGATGGCTTCCTGCGGAATGGGCAGGAGCACATGGGACTGCACCAGCTGATCGAACAGCAGCAGGCTCATCCGATAGCGATCAATGCGCAGTTTGTCTTCCAGGCCGTTGTCCCGCCCGCGGGTGTCCATGCCGTGCTGTTCGCCCAGGGCATTCAGCCGCGCCAGCGATTCCAGCAACTCCTCGGCCGAACTGTTGTCAATACTGACCGGCAGGGGTTGCACGCGCTGGTCAAATTCCGGCAACGTCAGCCCGTTGCCGGGCATTGCTGAATCGGCCGCAGGACGGCGATCCCCCGTTCCCCCGGCGGAACCGGATTCATGACGCGGCGGTTGGGTGGACGGTTTTTGGCCGGTGAGTGCCTGAAACCAGAGGCGCAGACGGTCAAACATAGATTGGGTCGACTCCCTTAAAGCGATTCCCGCCGACAGACGGGTATGGCCTGCTTTCGGCCATCTCCCCAAAAAACTTCAGTCGGCGGGCATGGTTTGCGTTGTTCGGGGGAGAACCAAGGAACCATGGCTCCGGAACACCGGCTTCACCGTGTCCTTCATTTAGGGGAGTTCAGCCGCGGACCCTCTGGAAATCAACAGTGTGGCCGATATACGGATGATAGCCATTCCCCGGCAAAAGCGCCCGGTACGGTGGCGAAGCCGTAAAAGCCCTGCTATAATGGGCTTGAGGGTCAATCTGAGGCAATATCATGGTCCAGTCTTTTCCGGACGACACGCCGCTGTATTTTGAAAACCACCAGGACGATACTGCGCACATCCATGCCACCTCCGTGGTGGAGCGGCCCAGTCGCATCGGCCGTAATACGCGGATACTGCATTTCTCCTGTGTGATGCCGCACGCCATCATTGGTGATAACTGTCATATCGGGCACCACGTCACCATTGCCTCCGGCGTGATGGTGGCCAACGCCGTTCATGTGAGCGACAACGCCCTGCTGAATACCGGCGTGATTCTGGAGGACGGCGTTTATTGCGGCGCGTCCACCGTGTTCACCGAGGAACACCGGGTACGGCACAACCGGGGTGTTTCTCCGGTCACCCCCACCCTGGTGCGCCGGGGCGCCCACATCGGCGCCAACACCACCATCGCCAGCGGGGCCACCATCGGGCGGTATGCCTTTGTGGAGGCGGGCACGGTGATTGATAGAAATATCCCCGATTTTGCGGTAGTCTATGGCAATCCGCTGACGCTGAACGGCTGGCAGTGCCAGTGCGGACAGCCGCTGGTGTTTTCCGGCAGAACCGGCATTGCCGAATGTGAGGCCTGTGGCCAGCGGTACCAGCAGCAGCTGGAGTGGAAAATCATCCCTGTGGACGCGCAGACGGACGCCGGGGTGTCCCGTCTGACCCAGGAAGCCAACCGCCGTGATTCCGATCCTTGACCTGACCCGCCAGTACCAGACCTTACAACAGGATTTAAATACCGCCCTGACCGACGTGGCCACTTCCGGGGCGTATATACTGGGACCGCAGGTGAAACGTTTTGAAACCATGGCGGCCGATTACATGGGCGTTCGGCACGCCATTGGCTGCGCCAACGGCACGGATGCGTTGTACCTGGCGCTGAGGGCGCTGGGCATTGGCCCCGGCGATGAAGTGATCACCACGCCCTTTACGTTTATCGCCACCTCGGAAATGATTCTCCATAGCGGGGCGTCTCCGGTGTTTGTGGATGTGGATCCGGACACGTACAACCTGGATGTGGCGCAGATTGAGGCGGCCATTACGCCGCGCACCCGGGCGATTCTGCCCGTGCACCTGTTCGGCCAGCCTGCCGATATGACGTCCCTGATGGCGCTGGCTCAAAAGCATGACCTCAAGGTGGTGGAGGACACCGCTCAGGCCATGGGCGCCGCCTGCAACGATCGCAAAGCCGGCGCTATCGGCGATATCGGGACATTCAGCTTTTTTCCCAGTAAAAACCTGGGCTGTATGGGCGACGGCGGCATGGTGACCACCAATGACGACACGCTGGCTGAGCGCCTGCGGATACTGCGCGCCCATGGCAGCAAGGAGCGTTATTACCACATGATGGAAGGCATTAACAGCCGGCTGGATGAAATGCAGGCCGCAGTGCTGAATGTGAAACTGCCCTACCTGGATGCCTGGAATAACCAGCGCCGCGAAGTGGCCGCGCGCTACAACGACCTGCTGAAACCCCTGGCGGACCGAATCCAGACGCCGAAGGAAATAGCGGGTGTGCATGCGGTGTATCACCAGTACACCATCCGCGTGCTGGGCGCCACGGGCGAACTGCGTTCCGGGCTCCAGAAGAAACTGGCCGAAGCGGGCGTACAGGCAATGATTTACTACCCGGTGCCGCAAACGCGCCAGCAGAGCCATGCGCACCTGAATCTCAACCCGACGGATTTCCCGAACACCGAGTTGCTCAGCCGCGAGGTGCTTTCGTTGCCCATGTTCCCGGAACTCACCGCCGGTGAGCAGGAAACCGTAGTCTCAGCACTTCAGCAGTGCCTGCCGGTCACGGTTTAACCTTGTGATCTGCGAGGACCCGTTAATCACCAAACAAGGTGGTGAGCGGATCTTCGTCTTCGTCGGGTAGGGGTTCGTCAAATTCGGCGGGAATGGCGTGCGCTACCGGGGTTGCCTGCTGCAGCTGGCTCTCCAGCTCGCTGAGCTGCTCCACCCGTTTGCGGATTTTGGCCAGGGCGGCATCCACACTCGTCAGCACCACATCCTGCACCGTCTGGCCGTGGACCGGGCCGCCATGGATGGTCTTCATTTTAATGTCCTGCAGCAGCTGCACGCTGCGCTGTGTGCCGGCCACCTGACCCAGACTCTGGATACCGGCCCACAGAAGCGCCGGTGGCACGGGTTCCACCCCCTCGGCGGCGGCGCGCGGCTGACCGGTGTTCTCCAGCCAGGCCAGCAGGGTTTTTTCGGCAGACCAGCCGGGCTGGGCGCCCAGGGCCCGAACCACGGCGATGCGGACGTCCTCGGTTTCCTCCGGGTTGCCCAGCATCAGGTTCAGGGCGTCACGGGCGTCCTCATCAGAGCGCTCGGCAAGCGCCTTCACCAGTGCGAGCCGCACAGTGGGGTCTTCTTCTTTGCGCAGGGCGCTGGTAAACAGCGCCACCAGATCCCGGTCGGCCGCTTCCGCCAGCAGACGCACCGCCTCCAGACGGATACCGGTCTGCGGATCCTGGAGGCAGGTAATCAGCTGCTGAATCATCATCGGGGTCAGGCCACCGGGCCAGCCGGCGAGTGTTTTCATGGCCATCAGGCGCACGGTGGGGTCAATATCGTTCAGGCCTTTCAGCAGCACCGGCAACACTTCCGGCATACGACGATAACCGGCCATGGTGCGGTAAGCCTGCGCCCGGATACCCGCTGACTCATCATCCACGGCGCCAATCAGCAGGGCGATGGCCTGTTCATGAAACGCCGGTTGCGTGGCGCGGCGGGCCAGTTCGCCAATGGTCTCCACCGCCAGTTCACGGACGGCCTCAGCCGGGTCTTTCATGGCCGTCAGCACGCATTCCGGGGCGCTGGGCGAACCGGTCATCAGCAGGCCGCTGATTACGGCGGCGCGCACCGCAGGATTCCGGTTATCCCGCTGAGTCAGAAAAGTTTCCTCCAGAAACGCGATGAGCTCAGGCTGTTCCAGCGCGCCGGCCATCATCAGCATTTCACGGATCTGATCGCTGTCGAGTTCGCCGGCCTGCAGGGAAATGGGAATGACTTTTTTCAGGGTGGCCAGCTTCTCTTCGGTGGGAATATCGGGCTGTATCTGCAGGGTTTGCGTGTGCAGGTAATCCAGGCTCAGCGTGCTTTCAATCCGCAGCGTGCTGTCTTCGTCCACATCCACGGCCAGCAGAAAACCACAGTCCAGCATCTGCTGCAGCACGGCCTGAACCGCTTCCGCCGGCAGCTGCTGCGAGGTGGCGATTTCCTGAACGCCCTGCTTGAGGCGGAAGGTGCGCAAACCATAAGTGTCCAGCAGGCTGGCGATCACCTGGCTGACCAGATCATCGCGGTCCAGAAACGAGAGTTTCAGCCGGGTCATGGACAGCGCCAGGATATCGCGGGGTTGCTGAATACCCAGCTGATGCAGAAAATCGGCTTTCACGGTTTCCAGGCCTGCCGCCAGCCCACGCTCATGAATGTGCGCCAGGGTGCGCAGAAACCAGAACGGATTGCCTTCCGACAGGCGGTAAATGGCCGCCACGACGGTCTCATCAATGGTGCAGCGGCTGATCTGATGATGGCGCGTGTATAAGGACTTGGTATCCTCCCAGTCCAGCGCGGCCAGTAAGAGTTTGTTGCGGAAGACGGTGTGCAGTGACCCGCCGAGGTGATGGCTTTCCCCCAGGGTGTTGGCGCTCACCAGGTACATCACGCGACACCCGCCCTGCAGACCCACACGGTCCAGGGCGTTGCGGATAATACCCTCCAGCCAGTCTTTGAGTACCGGCCGCCTGGTGATGCCCGACTGGTTGATGGCTTCCCAGTTGTCCAGCACAATCAGCAGCGCGGATTCGCCGGGCTCCAGGAGAGCATTCATCCACACCAGTAAATCACTGAAAACCCGTATCCGCTCGGCAAGGCCACCGGCGGGTTCAGTTCCCGAAAACGGTTCAGCCTCATCGCGCAGTGCGAATGCCTGGCAGATAACCGGATGAACCGGATTGAGCAGATGTATGGCGATGAGAAACCAGGGTTGCAGCAGGGCATCCACAATGCGGGTCATCGGGTCAGTGCGCTGTGTCCAGCCTTTGCGGGGAATGCCGTCCAGCGCCATGGTGTGACGGATGGCGCGCATCATCGCCTCGGTGTCGCGCCGGGCGTTCGGCGTGATTTCATCCTGAATCCGGATGACATCCGCCACCCGCATCAGGTCGCCACGCTCCCAGTGAATGCCATGTTCGGCCAGCTGCTCGTTCAGCGTGCGCAGCGTTTCTTCCAGAATGGTTTCCGCTTCGTTCACCAGGGTGCCCAGCACGGCGGCAAACAGGGTTTGCGCCGACAGATCTCCGGTACGGCGCGTCGCGGTCAGACAATCCACGTGTACAATGCGACCCGTGGCGCCTTTGCGGATGATGGTTTCAAATGCCTGCAGCAGGGCTGTTTTGCCCATCCCGGCATCGCCGCTGAGCAGGATCGACTTGGCGTGGCCACGGCGCGCCTCGTGCCAGAGTTTGGTCAGCTGGCGCAGTTCGCGTGTGCGGCCCTGCAGGGGCGCTTCTTCAATCCACTGAATCTCCTTGAGCTGCATCTCGCGTGCTCTGATTTCCGGGGAGGTGTTGTGCATAATGGTTTGGCCCACTCTCAACGCTGTCATCACCATGGCATGGGCCTATTATAGGGCAAAACGGGTCATACTGTCCTGAGGCAAAGGCTTTCTCCCGCCGGGTCAGTTCAATCGGCTGGCGATTTGAGCGAAACAGACCATCCCGATACAATAGAGACCTACTGCAAACCGAGGAGGCCCCGAGATGGCTGATTGGAAACCTGGCAAAACGACCCGCATTCTGAAGGCGGTCGTACATATTACTGTCATTGTCGCAGTTTTCTCAGTCTCGGTTGTATTGCCCGCCCTTGCCGGTGGCGGCAGTATCTCCCGGGGAACCGCCATGGACCTTTCGCAACCGGATCCCTTTGATGCCGTGAACCCGGTGCCGGTCGGTCAGCCTGCCCCGGATTTCACCCTGCCCACAGCGGATGGAGAGTCGGTGAAACTCTCCAGTTTTAAGGGCAAGCACAAGGTGGTGCTGATCTTCTTTCAGGGGAGTTTCTGCAGCGTCTGCGGTCATCAGCTCGAAGGGATCCAGAGCCGGATCAGCGACTTCCGCAAGGCGAAAACCGAGATTATCGCCATCAGCGCCGATGACATGACCCACGCCATGACCACCCTTGGTGAACATGGGCTGACGTTTCCCGTGGCGGCTGACCCGAAGAAGACGGTCATCCGCAGGTATGGGGTGGCCAATGTCACCCGCAACGGCATGGCCTGGCCCAGCGTGTTTATCGTGGACACCAGAGGCATTGTGCGCACCGCCTACGCCGACGCCAACGGCAATCGTCTGCAGGCGGCCGATATTCTACTGCGCCTGAAGTCCGTGAAATAAGCCGGCCAGTGAGGGCTGACAATAATGCATGAAACGGCAGTAACGCACCAGCCGCTGGATATAGAGACGGTGGTTTCCCTGCTGCTTGTGGCTGTGGTGGTGGCGGTGGGCGTCAAGCGTATCCGCATACCGTATACGGTGGCGCTGGTGGTGGTGGGCCTGCTTCTCAGTTTTTTCCATGCCTTTGAGCCCGTTTTACTGACTGAGCAGCTTGTGCTGTTCACCTTTCTGCCGGCGCTGCTCTTTGAAGCGGCCTGGAACCTGGATATCCGGCACCTGCGCGCATCGGTGAAGCATATCATTTCCTTCGCCACGCTGGGCGTCGTCCTGTCAATTCTGATTATCGGGGCGTTGCTCCATGCGGTGATGGGTATTCCCTGGCTGGTGGCCCTGCTGTTTGGGGCCATTGTGGCGCCGACGGATCCGGTGAGTGTGGTGGCGGTGATGAAAACGCTGCATCTGGATCACCGGCTGGCGAGCCTGGTGGAAGGTGAAAGCCTGATGAACGATGGCACGGCCGTGGTGCTCTTTAAGCTCATTCTGGCCATGATTGTGGCGTTTGGCATGACCGTGCCGCACGGCCTGCTGGGCACCTACCTGATGAGCGGTTTTGTGCAGTTTCTCATGGTGGTGGTGGGCGGCGTGGTGCTGGGCGGGGTGATTGGCCTCGCCTTTTCGGTCATCACCCGCTATTTCGATGACCACATGCTGGAGCTGACCTTTACCACAATTATGGCCTACGGCACCTTCCTGCTGGCCGAATCCATTCCGGTGCCGGGGCAGATTCCGCACCTGCATGTTTCCGGCGTGATCGCCACTGTGGCCAGTGGTCTGGTGATGGGGAATTACGGCCGCCAGACGGGCATGTCCGCCTCCACCAAGATCGTGATCGCCAGTTTCTGGGAGTATGCCGGCTTTGTGATGAACTCCCTGCTGTTTCTGATGGTGGGCCTGGAAATTCAGGTGGATCGCCTGCTGGTGTACTGGAAACCCATTGCCGTCGCCATACTGGGCGTGCTGCTGGCGCGCACGGTTGCCGTTTACGGCCTTTCTGCCCTTGGCCGGGTTTTTAAACTGGGTGCGCTACCGGCTGTGTGGCAGCATGTGCTGGTGTTTTCCGGTCTGCGCGGCGCGCTTTCCATGGCGCTGGTGCTCAGCATCCCGCGCGACCTGCTCTCGGCGGAAACCCGTGAACTTCTGATTCTGATGGTCTTCGGCGTCGTACTGTTCACGCTGGTGGTGCAGGGCGTTTCCATTGCCCGCCTGCTGCAGTGGCTGGGTCTGGGTCAGCCGTTATCGCCGGAATTAAAACAGTATCAGCTGCTCAGGGCGCGGCTGAAGGCGGCCCATGCCGCCAGCCATAAACTCAATGAACTGGTGAGCGCCAACGAGGTGCTGCCCGGCGTTGCCGGAGAACTCCGCGATGAACTGACGGCCGAAATGACGGCGCTGGATGCCGAGATGAACGCCATTCACCTTACCAGCGATCAGCTGGTGCTGGATGACCGGCTGGAAACCCGAACGCAGTTGCTGCGGCACCGGAAATCGGTGATTGCCGACCTGAGGCAGCAGGGCGCGCTGAGCGACGAGGCGGCCGGCCAGCTCCGCGCCCGGTATGACGCCATGCTGGATGAGTTGCAAAGCAATCCAAGCCCATAAATCCCAATAATTAAAGCCCCGGCTTGTGGGCCAAGGATTTAAGTTTTGATTATTATTTAGCGGCGCTCGATGGGCACGTAATCCACGTGCTGCGGGCCGTTGTAAATGGCTTTCGGGCGCACCAGACGGTTGTTGTCCAGCTGCTCCACCATGTGGGCGCACCAGCCGCTGATGCGCGACAGGGCGAAGATGGGGGTGTAGATGTCGATCGGGAGACCCATCTGGTAGTACATGTAGGAGGTGGGGAAGTCCACGTTGGCGATAATGTTTTTCTCGCGTTTCATGGTGGCTTCCACAATGTCCGCCATATCGGCCCATTTGGTGTCGCCCAGGCGCTCGGCCTGTTCGCGCGCCATTTTGGTCAGAATAGCGGCGCGGGGATCACCGGTTTTATAGGCGCGGTGGCCAAAACCCATAATTTTCTTCTTGGTGGCCAGGGCGTCCAGCGTCCATTTTTCGGCGTTGGCCACACTGCCGATTTCCTGCAGCATTTTCATGGCTTCTTCATTGGCGCCGCCGTGCAGGGGGCCTTTCAGCGTGCCGATGGCCGACACGGTGCCGGAGTAAATGCCCGAGAGCGTGGAAACGGTGACGCGACCGCAGAAGGTGGAGGCGTTAAACCCATGCTCTGCGTAGCAGATCAGTGTGGCGTCCAGCAGTTTGGCGGTGTGGGGATCCGGCTTTTCACCCTGCAGCATGTACAGGAAGTTCTCCGAATGGCCCAGCGTGTTGTCCGGCTCCACCGGCTCCTGCCCTTTGCAGATGCGGTAGGTATGGGCAATGATGGCCGGGAATTTGGCCAGCAGGCGCACGGAACGCTTGATGTTGGCGTCGTGGCTGGTGTCCATGTTTTCCGGGTCATGCAGGGCCAGCAGACTCACGCCGGCGCGCAGCAGATCCATGGGATGGTTGTTTTTGGGGAAAGTGTAGAAAGCGTCCACCACCTGCTTGGGCAAAGTGCGCTCTTTTTTGAGCGTGGTGGTGAACTCATCATATTCCTGCTGGCTGGGCAGATGGCCGTAAAGCAGCAGATACGCCGTTTCTTCAAATGTGCTCTGGTTCACCAGATCACGAATGTCGTAGCCACGGTACATCAGGCTGACGAGCTGCGGGTTGACGAACGAAATGGTGGTCTCACCCGCGATAACGCCCTCTAACCCGGGGCTGTAGGTTAAGGTATCTTCTGCCATGGTCTCCCATTCCTTCTGGAAAAACAGTGTAATAACTGAATGCGGTTATTGTACCTGAAATCGGCCGTCCTCTCTAGCGATTGCCGGAAAACTGGGTCGTCAGGTCGAGGTCCCATTGCTCATAGTCGGGGTAGTGGATTAACCGGTACAGTTCGGTGCGGGGGGTCATTTTCTCCATCAGGGCGGCCTGCGTACCGGTGGCCAGAATCTCGGCCATCGCGTCGCGTACGGCCTGCATCATGATGCGGAAGGCCGTCATCGGATAGATGACGGCGTGGTAACCCAGCTCCTCAAAACGGTGGAGGGGAATCAGAGGCGTTTTGCCAAACTCGGTCATGTTGGCCAACAGCCAGCCGGGCACCTGCCGGGCAAATTCGCCGAATTCCGCTTCATTTTCCATTGCCTCGGCAAAAATCATGTCGGCGCCCGCTTCCCGGTAGGCATTGGCCCGGGCCACGGCATCATCAAAGCCATTCACGCTGCGCGCGTCCACGCGGGCAACAATCAGAAAATCCGGGTTGAGGCGGGCGTTACAGGCGGCCCGGATTTTTTCCACCATGTTCTCAGTGCTGATGATCTGCTTGCCGGCCAGGTGCCCGCAGCGCTTGGGCGCCACCTGATCCTCAATATGCAGGCCGCTCAGGCCCTGGCGTTCGTATTCCTGCACGGTACGAAAGACATTCACCGCCTCACCGAAACCATGGTCGGCATCGGCAATGGCGGGTATATTCACGGCGCGCGCGGTATAACCCGCCTGCTGCGCCATTTCCGTCATGGTCATCATGCCGATATCCGGGTAACCGGCAACCCCGTTGTTAATGCCCGCCCCGGAAATGTACAGCGCAGGAAAACCCACGTCTTCAATAATTTTGGCCGTGATGGCGTTAAACCCACCCGGCATGGGAATGGTTTTGCCACGCTTCAGCAAGGCCCGCAACGCCGCGGGTTTGTTGGGGTCTGGTTGTAGCAGGGGTTCGGTCATGAAAGGTCTCCCCCCCTCTCCCTCAAGGGGAGAGGGGCTGGGGTGAGGGGGTTACAACGCAAACTGCTGGAGAACGGGCGTGATGCTGGCGGCCTTGTCCACCTTACCGAGTTCGCCCAGCAGGGCTTCCACCTTGTCCGCCTTGAACACGCGACTGGCCATGGTGTGGAATTTCGACGCCACATCGGCGTCGGTCATGGGGTTGTGCGCATGGCCCAGCGGGTAGCGGTTTTCCTCGGTATATGTTTTGCCGTCTGTTGTTTTAATGGTGATGCGGTTGGGGATGCCATCGGGATAGCCGGCCGACATGTCGTCGTTGCGGTTGACTTTCACCTTCTGGATCAAGGCCACCAGCTTTGGATCGTGAATCCGCTCCTGGGTGAAGGAATCCAGGGTGATTTCGCCGTCTATCAGCGCAGCGGAGACGCAGTACGGCATCGAGTGATCGGCGGTTTCCCGCGTTTGGGGGCGCCAGTGCTCCTTGAAGCCGGCGATGATATCCACGGCGGCATCGAAGCTATCAATGGTGATGGATTCAATCTTCTGATCGATGTCGTCGGCGCCGATTTTTCCGCGCAGCACAAAGGCCGCTTCAATGGCGCTCTGGGAGTGGTATTCCGCCGGGAAGTGCTTGATGTAGGTCCGGTTGATCATAAACCCTTCGCCGTTCTCACCGCCGAGCGCGCCCAGCGTGAAGGGACCGGAGACCTGCGCCCAGAAACCCATTTCGCCTTCAAAAATCTCACTGGGGCCGGTGAGGCCATGTTTGGCCAGTGTGGCGGCAAACACGGCGTTGCGGCTGGCGTTGGCGAAAGCGCAGCCTTTCCAGTCGCTCAGCTCGCCCACACGCGTCTGGCGCATGGCGTTGTTGGGGGTGGCGGCAAGGCCCTGCACGTGCACCAGCTGCGCCACACTCAGGCCCATCAGTTTGCCGCAGGCCAGCCCGGCAGAGAAAGACCCGTAGGTGACGTGATCCCAGCCTCTGGCGCGGATGCTCGCCGCATCGCACAGGCGGCACTGAATCTCATAGGCCAGCACAATGGCGGTGAGGATGTCCCTGCCGCTGCTGCCTTCGGCCTCGGCCACGGCGAGAATGGCGGCGATGTTGTCGCTGGGGTGGGCGGGCTCTTTGGAGAGATAGGTGTCATTGAAATCGAGATAGCGGAACAACACGCCGTTGGCGAAGGCCGCCAGTTCGGGGGAACTCTGGTGTTTTGTCGTCAGCACCGTGGCGCCCGGTTTGGCGCTGGTGGTGAGGGCCACTGCGCGGGAGACTGTGCCCGGGCGGCTGTCGATGGCGCCCATGGCAACGGCCAGCGAATCAATGATGCGGCGTTTGGCTTCATCCAGAGCCACCTGTGGAATATCCTCATACTTCAGGTTAAAGGCGTATTCGGCCAGGCGATGGGCCAGCAGCGTGGTGGCTTTGTTCATGGTGGTGCTCATGCGGGGATCCCTCTCAACCAACAGGCTCTATTGTAAACGCTTGCGCTGCTGAAAGGAATCGGCCAGCGGATGGGGGTCAGCCCAGTTCCCAGCGCCGGGTGGTTTTGGCGACGGCCCAGCAGAGGGAGAAATAGACCGCCGCCTGCGCCAGCAGGATGGGAAGTTCGTTGTGGGTCTGCTCGTACAGGATCTCGCCGGCCCGCGTGAAATCCACCACGCTGATGATCGACGCCAGCGAGGTGTCCTTGATGAGGGTGATGACCTGGTTGGTCAGCGCGGGGGTCATGCGGCGCAATGCCAGCGGCAGCAAAACTCTGGTCCACGCCTGCTGTGCGCTGAAGCCCAGGGACAGCGCGCTGTCGCGCTCTTCGGTGCGGATGGCGGCCAGACCGCCGCGGATGATTTCGGCAAAGTAAACGGCTTCAAACAGCGTCATGCCAACGCCCATGGAGAGCAGACTGTCCGGCTGAGCGAGAACGAGCGGCATAAGGCCGTAGTGAACGCCCAGTAACCAGAGGATGAGCGGGATGCCCCGGAGGGTTTCAATGAACGCGGCGCACAGCCAGCGCACCGGTTTTGGCGCCTGCGTGCGCAGCAGGGCGAGCAACGCGCCCATCAACAGGCCACCGGCCGCAACAATGCCGGCCATCGCCACCGTGGTCAGTAAGCCTTTCAGCAGCAGGGTCATGCGCCCCACCCCACAGTCTGTAGCCGTCGCACCTCGGCATGGCGCAATGCCCGGGGTGTTAGCCAGCGACCCAGCGCCTGCAGCGCAAACGAAAAACCAACCGAGAGCACCAGGTAAAGCAGTAGCCCCAGCAGAAAGTATGGCAGCGGCTGAAAGCCATCCACGGCGCCTTTGTACACAAACTGAAAAAGTTCACTGACGGTGATTAACATCAGCAGCGACGAGTTCTTCAGCACGGCGATCCACACATTGGTGAGCGGCGGCACGAGAACCGGCAGGCATTGCGGCAGGAGAATGCCCAGATAGGTGCGCGGCAGTGACAGGCCCAGGCTGAGCGCGCTGTCGCGCTGTTCGCGCGGGAGGCTGGCCAGGGCACTGCGGAAAACCTCCGCCATGTAGGCGCCGGTGTAACATCCCAGGGCCAGCACGCCGCAGACTTCCGGCGGGAGGAGAACACCCACGGCCGGCAGGCCGCGGTACCAGAGGTAGAGCTGAATGAGCAGCGGCGTGTTGCGGATGACCGCCAGATACACTCTGGCGAACCCGGTCCAGGGTCTGGCGGGCTCCAGCTGAAGCCAGGCGATGACGCCCCCCACGGCAGTGGCCAGCAGGCCGCTGAGCAGGGTCATCCACAGGGTGGTCAGCAGGGCGTGCCCCAGTGATGGCCAGACCGTGCAGAGAAACAGGGTCATTTCGGGCAGGCTTTGGGCTTCAGGGCGTCGCCCATCCACTTGCGGGTCAGCTGGTCCAGGGCGCCATCGGCCTTCATTTTGCCCAGATAATCATTGAGCACAACGCGGAGCGGGCTTTCCAGGGTCCGGAATTCGGCGGCTTCTTCCCCGTCGGGTGGGGGCTCCGGTTTTTTAAGGGCAATGCCGTAGGGTTCGTCGGAGAGGATGTCTGGCAGCAGGCGGAAGCCGCAGCTGGTGGCCATAAAGCCGGCCAGTATTGTGTCATCGGTTGTGAAAGCGTTGCCGCGCCCGGCTTTGAGGGCTGCAAAGGCGTCTGTGGAGGATTTAAATCCCAGCAGCTTGGCGGTGGGCAGTTTGGCGCGGATGTTTTTCTCGCTGGTGGTGCCGTACACGTACAGGATGGTCTGGTCTTTCAGGCCGGCCAGGGTTTTGATGCTGCTGTAGTAGGGCACCATCACCCGCTGGTGGGCTGTGTAATAACTGTCTGTAAAATCAATGGTCTCCTCCCGCTCGGGGGTAATGGTCATCGTGGCGGCCACCATATCCACGCTGCCGGTGTTGAGGGCCAGCACGCGCGTGGAGGACAGCACCTGGTGGTAGATGACCGTTTGCGGGTTGCCGTTGACGTCCTTCTGTTTGTCCAGCGCGGTGGGGGCATCGGCCAGGATTTTTTTGCTGAGGATGTCGATGAGCTCCACGTCAAAGCCCTGAAGGTTGCCCTCGGTATCCAGGTAGCCAAAGGGTGGGCTGTCGTACTTCACGCCGGCAATTACGAGCCCGCGCTCGCGGATCTGCGCCAGGCGGTCTGCCGGGGGCTTGGGCCCGCCGCATCCGGTCAGCACAGCACCCAATACCGCCAGGGTGATAAGCCCGATACCCCAACGATGCCCGTACCGCATACCTACTGCAAATTGAAAGCTATCAATAATATCGACGAGTCTAATCTTTGTCATGATTAGGTATACGGTCCCATTCGAATTTTATTTTAACAATTGCGCCTAATTCATTATCAACTGATTCTGAGAAGGAATCGATTATTTTACCATTTTCATCTGTATATCTAATCGGCCTTAACTTTGGTAATACTTTCTCCTCTAAACGACAAGCTAAAGCTAGAATGATTGTCTGAACGTAGTGTCGTTCTTGTTCGAATTGTATAAATGCTGTTTTTTCAGGAATGCCAATATGGAATTCCTGAATTCTTGGCTCTGTTACATTATTCAGCTCATTTCTAATACTTTCTGAATGTTTGTCCAATAGAATTTGAACAAAATCATGTAAATCGTATCTTCTGCCATCATTTGTTCTTATAAATTTTTCATTTGCATGAATACTTTTGAAAACAAATGAGTTAAATTCATTACTAATCAGTTGATGGTTTGTTGTCCAATATATTAATTTGAATCGACTAAAATCATAATCAATTTTTTGAATGAAGAGCTCTAAGTCATTGAGAATATTTAAAATAA
The DNA here is from genome assembly GCA_050247195.1 of Candidatus Melainabacteria bacterium. Taxonomy (GTDB): domain Bacteria; phylum Cyanobacteriota; class Vampirovibrionia; order Vampirovibrionales; family Vampirovibrionaceae; genus JBFWUP01. The sequence goes on from JBFWUP010000007.1 coordinate 17,930, forward strand.
ATTCATCCGTAACCTCTTCAATTTGCCTGAGTGCTATGGCATGGTGATTCGCATATTCGATAGCCGATCTTGAGAAACCTTCTTTTGATACAACAATTGTTTGATGCGCACCTATACTTTCTTTTTTGCTTTTAATTTGTTCAAGCCAAGTAATATCTTGAACACTGGTTCTATCTCTGCATTCTATTGTTATTAGTAATGGTGTTGACCCAACTGTATAACGAATTGAAGCATCTACTTCTCGATCAATATTTGCTACTTTGTCAGGGATTTTATCAGGTGTAGTTATTACTGCGCCTAATGGAGATAAACTTCGTTCAATTCGTGAAACGAGGAGTTCAAATTCTTTTCCTAATCTTGCCAATGTATTGATTCCTATGTGTGTAATATTCATATTGTAGACGTATATAGTTTAAAAAATCTATACCGAAACTGTTTGAATGAGCAGTATCGGACAAAACCCATTCCCCGGCGGCAACTATCCGCGGCCCGGCGGCCAGACGCCGGGTGATGGCGCGCCGGCTGGCGCCTCCGGCGCTACTCCGGCCGCCGGGGCTGCAGGACAGACCGGCCAGGTCGGTCAGCCTCAGGGCGCCCCGCAGGCGATGACTTATGGCGCCAACGCGCTGGCCGCCATGCTGCAGGCGCAGGTCAGCCTCTCCGGTATCGAGACCGCCCAGTTTCTCAAAATGTTGATGCGCCTTCCTCCGGATATCCAGCAGCTGCTCGCCATGATGGCCGGCAGCGAAGAGAGCGCCGGTGGACCGGACAGTCAGTGGCTGCAGCTCCTGCAGCAAAACCCCCATCTCAGCCTGGAGGAACTCCAGCAGCAGTTGCTGACCCGCACGCAGGATGGCACTAACCAACTCGTGAAAATGCTGACCCAGCCTCAGCCGCAGGGCGGCCGTGCGGGCAACGGCTTTTGCGAACTGATGAACACGCTCACGCACCTTCAGGCCCAAATCCGGGAATCCCCCGCCCATGCCCTACAGCAGACGGTGCTCCTGTACCTTCCCTGGTACCCGCTGGCCGCCCAGCAGAATCTGCAACTGCAGATTGCCCACCACCCGCATCCCGGGCAGGATGGAGAGAACGCGGAAACCTCCGGGGAAAACGACGCCGATGTCGCCCACCTGATCCTGAATCTCACCACCCGCACGCTGGGGAGTTTCCGCGTCATCATCGCGCCGGTCAGCTCGCAGCATCTGCTGATGGACATTGCGCATGACGCGCTCGCCACAACCGTATTGCCCGGCATTCAGGAAGCCATGAGCACGCAGCTCGCCACCCGCAATCTCCCGCCGGCGGAATGGCTGACCCACCTGCGGGGCAGCGCAGGCGCGCCGGGGCATACCGCGCACAACCTGACGGAGGAAAGCCCTGGCGGATCAGCCCCGGCCGGAACCCAGGACAAAGCTATCGCCGTGCAGACCATCGGCCGCATCCCGGCTCTGGCCGTCAGCCACGCCTACCTCTTCGCCAGGCTGGTCTTCGAGGCAGACTTGGCTTAACCCTCTCCTTGCAGGAGAGGGTGGACCGCCGAAGGCGGGCCGGGTGAGGTTCTCATGGACTGCGAGGGGAGGGAACGGCCCCTGCAGAAGAAAGCTAAACGTCCTCAGAGACGTCTTCGTCGTCCTCATCGGCATGCATGACTTCAAAGCCTTCGGGCATAAAGGTGAAGTCATACCCCGCCACGCCCACGCCGTCGCCCGATTTCGCGCCGGCTTTCTTCAGGGCCTCAAACACGCCCATGCTCTTCAGAATGTTCATCAGGCGGTACACCGCCGCGCGGTTGCGCATATCCGTCACGGAGAAGAGCCGCTCAATGCGGCCGCCTTCCACCACGTAGCCTCCCTTCACCGCCAGCACCTCAAAGGCGCTGTCATCGTTGTCCGTGGCCCGGGTGTCTTCCACAATCTCCACCGTGGTGGTCACTGCCGGTATTTCAGCCAGGCGTGTCGTGACCCGCGCCATGAGCGCATCCAACCCGGTGCGGGCCACCGAGGATATGGCGAGAATCCCGGACTCCGGCACGGCATGGCGGCGGGCGAACTCTGAACGCAGCAGGGCCACCTGCTCATCCAGCAGGGCATCCAGCTTGGAAAGGACCACAATCTGCTGCTTGCCAGCCAGTGTGGCACTGTATTTGCGCAGTTCGCTGTTAATGAGTTCAAAATTAGCCCACGCGCTGCCGGGGACTTCGGCCTCGGTCGTGCCGTCCACCAGATGGATCAGCACCCGCGTGCGCTCCACGTGGCGCAGAAACTCATGCCCCAGGCCGATGCCCTCACTGGCGCCTTCCACCAGGCCGGGAATATCCGCCATCACAAACGGTTGGCCGGTTTCCGGCTGGACCACCCCGAGGTTGGGCACCAGGGTGGTGAAGGGGTAATCGGCGATTTTGGGCTTGGCGGCGCTCAGCACGCTGATGAGGGTGGACTTGCCGGCATTCGGCAGGCCGATGATGCCGACATCGGCGATGAGTTTGAGTTCGAGATTCAGTGTGCGTTCAATGGCCGGCTCGCCCGGTTCGGCAAACTGGGGTGCCTGCCGCCGGCTGGAGAGAAACCGCGCGTTGCCGCGGCCACCACGTCCGCCCTGGGCCACCAGCACCTTCTGGCCGGCATCGGTCAGGTCGGCAATGGCCAGCCCCGTGTCGGCGTCGCGCACAATGGTGCCGCAGGGCACTTTAATGGTGAGGGACTTGCCGGACTTGCCGTGCATGTTCTTGCTGCCGCCGTGTTCGCCGGGTTCCGCCTTAAACAGGGATTTGTACCGGAAGTCCAGCAGCGTGGAGAGGTCTTCGGTCGCCTCAATGTACACATCGCCGCCCCGGCCGCCATCCCCGCCGGCCGGCCCGCCCTGGGGCACGTACTTCTCGCGGCGCCAGGCCACAATGCCGTTGCCGCCGGCGCCGGACTTAATCTGAATGGTGGCCTGATCAATGAATGAGGTCATGAGGGGAAGGGGTTCTCTTAAGGGGCATCCTATTCTATGATAAGCACTGCGGGGATACGACCCACCCGCCATCCTTTAACCCTCACCGCCCCTGGCTGTTGCCTCGGGCACCCTCCCAGGGAGAGGGAACCCATGCTATTAACCCCGGAGTGAGTGCCATGCCGATGCCCAGAAAGCCCGTCCTGATTGTTGCCGCCGCCCTGGCCCTGGGGGTGGGGCTGGTGACGCTGAGACCGGACTGGCTGAACGTGAGCGCCAACGATGTGCCCCTGCCGGACGGCGAGGAACCGGCCGTTACGCAACCGCTTTCAGCGGACACGGTGGCTGAACAGGCGGAAGAGGCAGCCCGGCGGCAACCTGAGAAGATTGAAGCGGAATACCACGTGGCGCCCAGCATGAAGCAGGGCGAAGTGCTGAAAGTGACCATTGACGCCCCGCCCGAGAGCTTTAAAGAGGGCGCCGTGTGGATGAGCGGCAAAAAGGTGAACGTGTATGAGGAGCGGCCCGGTCATTTCATCGCCATGATGAGCTGGGATGTGTTTAAAAAGCCGGGCGCCTACCCCCTGAAAATTCAGGACAGGAGCGGCAAAACCCAGTATGAGCAGATGGTGGCTGTGGTGGATGGTCACTACCCGGTGCAGAATATCGCCGTCTCCAAGCAGATGGGTGGGCTGAAACCTTTGCCGGGCGAGATGGAGGCGATTGATGCGCTTAAAATGCGGGTAACGCCCGAACGTTACTGGGAGGAGCCGTTCATCACCCCCACGCCGCACTGCCAGAACTCGCCGTTTGGCGTGAAGCGTGCCTACAACGGCAAGCTGAGCGATAACTACCATAAAGGCGTGGATATCCGCTCCGGGATGGGGACGCCGATTAAAGCCACTACTGGCGGCAAGGTGGTCATGGTGAAACCGTTCCGCCTTCATGGCAATACCATTGGCATTGATCACGGCCAGGGCGTCAATTCCATTTACATTCACATGTCCCGCTTTAACGTGAAAGAGGGCGACATTGTAAAAAAAGGCGATGTGATTGGCTATGTGGGCAGCACCGGGTTTGCCAACGGCCCGCACCTGCACTGGGGGTTGTATGTCAACGGCGTGCCGGTCAACCCCAACCAGTTTGTTAAGGGCGTTCCGCGCTGCTAGTTTGTCTCAGTTGTTCAGCGGCATCAGCGGCTGTGCACATTCTGAGCCAGAGTGTGGTTCCTTTTTCCACATTACCATGCCGGTCGCAGCATTCTGCGACAACCTGAAACTGTAAAGCACGTGTTTCGAGCATCTCGGCAATCGCGCTGAGATGCTCTCGATAGCTGTTGATGCGTTGTTGCCTGGCAGGGTGAACAGGATTGTCGGCGGTCAGGTCACGTTCCAGCTGTGCTCTTAGTGCTGCTGCCCGATTCATGAGTTCAATTTCGCTGGCGGCTTTACCGGGTTGACGATGGCTGCTGCCGTGGAATTTTTTTAATTCATTTGAGCCAAACGTCGGTGCAAGCGGTGCAGCAATTGACGGTTGGTTAGTTGGTTGGCGGGTGAACATAGAGTCGTATCGCCCTATTCATGACCGTGTTTGAAAGAACTAGGCTTGCGGTGATCCCGCTGAGTAAATTGTGGAGATAGGGTTTGAATGTCCATTACGCGTAAACCAAATCGTTTAGCTTAAGAACCTGAGCAATCGCTTCCTCAGTTAGTGGTATGTTTCCAATATCGATTGCCCACATTCCGACGCCGGCGGTATTATCCAGCGCGGCGCCTGCGAAAGCCTTTTCTACTGGCCAAACAATTCTCCGCCCACACGAGGCCGACCTTTTTCATTCTGGCCGTCAGTTAATATTCTGTGAGCTTCCAGGTATGCCTGTTCAGGCGTCAATTTTTGGAGTTTAAGATGGGTCGGAGAGGGCGGTAGTTTGCCGAAAGATATGGGATTCATGACAAATCATCCTATGCTGCGAGATCGAGGACACGACCACGGTCATCCAGTGCCAAAGCCGCAGTCACTGCGTCACCTAAAAGTTCTGGTGCATCGTGAATACTTGAGTTTCTTGCTAGAAACTGACCGACACCGTGTACTGTTTGAAGGTGCCTACTTACAAGGCTATCTTCTGTCCCAAAGCGTGCCCGATCATGAGAGGGTGGTCTGCTTGCTTGTCTCCCAGCTGCCTGAATTGCGCTGTAGGCAAAATCCCCGGCCGCATCCGGATCTCTGGAAAGATCGTTCAGCAAATCGACTGTAGCTCTTTCCTGCTCACTCATTGGTGCCAATGGTTTACGGGCTCCGAAAAACATATTGGGTGATACCTGCATCATGTCCTCACAATCGGATAGGAAGATATTCCCCGGATATCACCGCGGACGCGGGGTGGGGTGTTGTTGATATAAACGCAGCGCAGAAAACTTGGTGCTAGTCGCCGTTCCCCGGCTTTGGCCTACGGGCCCGGGTGAATCCGTGGAGCTCACGGATTTCATCAATTAACTGAACCATGTCTGGATGCGTATGGTCCTGCCCGCAATCAAAAGGTCCCAGGCGTAGCTTTCGGCGCTGACTGACAACACGCTGCCCATCCACACCATCCACAAACTGATACTTGGCCGGAGCAACCTGCACCACAGTGGTGCCCTCATCCACTCGACGACCGGCGCCTCGTTGTCTGACATTCTTCCGGTAAATCGCAGACTGGGCGGCATCACCCGTTTTAAATTCAGCACTCATTCCCATGCCAAAACCCACAAATAAACCCACAGGATACACCATTGATATGTCCTCACGCATACCTCACTGCGTTAGTATTGTAACAGGGCGGCGGCCCGCCGCACAGCGGGCCGCATGCGGGGAACAACATCCCGGCAGCGCCGTCATAAGCGAGTGTAGCGGGATTGCATATCACCTGAAAACCAACGGGATATCCGAATGATTTTCAGCGTATATCCAAACCGGCAACGGGGTTCACAATTGGTTGCATCGTGGGAGAAACACTCAATTCTGAAAGGTTCGCTGTTTTTATTAACATAGCTATAAAACGCGCACTCTCAGATTTGAATCACAACATGCCCACTCCGCTGGAGTCAGCAAGGAGTCGTCCATGCCTTATAACGTTCAGAACGACGGTATTCAGCCGTCCGCGTTGCCCGGCGCTAAAAACGCCAAGGGCGCCCCACCGGCTGATGCCGACAAACCGGCGGTCAGCAAGGGAAACACGGTGTTTCAGCCGGAGCCCGACGTGGCCGTAACCGATGAGCTGAAAGTATCACCAAACCTGTTTGATTCCGAGGAGCAGGCCAAAACTGCGGAGGGCTTCTGGCAGGCCAGCGATGACCACAGCGAAACCCTCCAGGGCGCTGATGCCGCGGTGAGTGAAGCCCAGAAGCGCACGCTCAAAACGTCCGAGTCCGGTTCGCCGTTCAGCAAACGCCCCGGCGTTGTGGACGCCTTTATGAAAGCCCGCGTGGACGCCGGAACGCATGAACTCTCGGAAGAAGAACTGGATGACATTCTCGGCGGCCTCAATCAGGATCATTCGCTGTTTGGGATTGCCTCCAAACCGCAGACCGAGGATTGATCAGAGGCCCAGCGCTTCGGCGGGCAGAAAGCCTTCAGGGCCGAAAAGCCCGATCTGACGGTGCGTGCCGTCGGCATTCTGAACAAACAGGCTGGGGTAATGCGTGCCGCCAAAGTCCTGCAGCAGGCGATTGTCCGGCACATCGGCCGAGTTGTCCACATGCACGCGGATATAGCCTGCCGTCTGCTCCGCAAACGCGGGCGTGCGGACCCGTTCGGCCTGAAAGCGTTTACAGGGGCCGCACCACGGCGCGGTGAACAGAACCAGAACCGGCTGGCCGGTCGACTTTTGGCGCTCCAACGCCTCGCGGTACCCCGTCTCACCTCTCAGCCATGTGGCTTGTGGGGCATGAAGCGGGGAGGCGGAAAATTGCAACGAAGTCAGACGCATAGGCGCATTAAAGCGCAAACAAGCAGGCAATTGCTATTTAATGAGGCTGTGGAGCGCTTTAAAGGCCGGGTCTTTCGCGTCACGGCAGAGCTCAAACAGCACGGCTTCGCTGCTGGCCGGAATGGCGCCGCTCTGGGTCATTTTGGCGACCGCGGCCTTGTGGTTTTTCTTATCCCGCGAGCCGATGGCATCCAGCACCACGTGGACCTCGCAGCCTTCGGCCAGCAGGGTATGCACGCTCTGGTTCACGCACACATGGCTTTCAATGCCGCAGACAATCACCTGCCGGCGTCCCAGCGTTTTCAGGTGAGCGGCGACCTGCGGATTGCCCAGGCTGGAGAACGTGGTTTTCTCATACACTGGCGATCCGGGAGGGAGCGCTTCGGCAAGGGCGGGCGCCGTGGGCCCCAGCCCCTGTGGGTACTGTTCGGTGACAATCACGGGCAGACCGAGAATGCCAGAAGCCTGAACCAGCCGCAGACAGCGCTCCACAATCAGATCCACGCCATACATCACCGGCAGGAGTTTCTCCTGCACATCAATCACCAGCAGGCAGGCCTCGTCACGGTTGAGCAAACGGCTGGCCATTAGTGCGTTGCGCCGGTCGCTGAAGAACCCTTCCTGAGGGCCTCCAGGACGTCAATAAACGCCTGCGGTGAGCGGTATTCGCCCGTCTCCGTGTACGGCGCCACTTCAGAATACGAGGTCTGGCCCGGGAATTTCACAAAAAAGGACGGAAACCCCTGTGCGCCGAACTGGGCCATCAGGGTTTGTTCGGCGCGCATGCCTTTGTCGGGATAAATGCGGACTTTGTTAAACTCTTTCAGGTAAGCCTGCAGCTGCGGCTGAGAGAGAATCTGCTGGTGAAACCGTTTGCAGTAAGGGCACCAGGGGGCGTAAAAGTATACGATCACCGGTTTGGCGCCGGCTGTGTCCGTGTCCAGAATCTGCGCGTAGCCATCGGCATTGGTTGCCCAGCCTTCAAAGCCGGCTTCCCCGGCGGTCGCTTCTGCCGTTTGCGCCTGAGACTCGAGCGCCGCCACACCGCCGCCCAGCGGGCCCTTTTTTAATACGGCGGATGAGATGGTGAACAGCGCCAGCACGCTGATCAGGCCGATCAGGCCAATGACGAAAATCTGAAAAAACTTGTACTTGGTTTCATCCGACATGCTCATAGCACTTTAACCCTCACGTCGCCGGTAATGCGGCACTGGCAGGAAAGCCGGTCCTGGGCGTCCAGATAGAAGACGGCCTCCTCAATAATGGTTTTGGGACAGATATTCGCCATGCCGTCCTCAATGGTCACCACGCAGTTGCAGCAGGCGCCCATGCCCCCGCAGCGGTCGTGGACATTCACCCCCACCAGATGGGCAGCCTCTCTCAGGGTGGTGGCGTCGTCAATTTCCAGGGACTTGCCGCTGGGTACGAAGGTAACGGTTGGCATGCCCTTATTATGCCATTAATCTGTCAACTGATACTAAGCCCAGGTATCAATCCGGTCTTCGGCCTTTAGCGCGTTGGCCAGAAAGCGCGCCACCGATTCAGAGGAGTGGCGGTTCATCTTATCCCAGACAGTACCCCCCGTGGCCCCGGCATTGCGGGCTTTAATGCCTTCCAACGCCGCTGCAGCTTCCTCATGCGTAATGTACCGGCTGCCGTCGCTGTTGGCGTAGGTCATCACCTGTGAGGTGACATAGTTGGGTTCGATATAAACCGGAGCTTTGTGGGCGTCATTATCCAGGTCCAGATAGGCAAAGTACCAGTCATCCAGTTCCTGTATCCGGGCTCTGGCAGGGGAGGCAAGGAAATCCAGATTGCCAAAAACTTTCAAAACCGCCTGATTGGCAATCATTTCATTGCCGATATAATTCAACATCCCGGTGGTCTCGTTGGGCGAAAGCTGGTTATTCGGGGTGCCCAAACTGTCGATGTCATGGAAAATATTAAGAAACTGCGCCTGTGGTAGTGTTTTGGGCTCACGGGTGATTTGTGGCAGTCCGGCTGGCGCCACCGCAGCTTGGGGGCTTTGGAGTGCGCCCACGGCAGGAGCCGCCGCTCCAGTGGCAAGTAAAATGGCTACTGTTGTTGCGGCAGTTTTTTTACCCGGGCGCCAGCCGAAAGTGCTGGGCGTGGAAGCGGGGGTCATTGTTGTCATCATCAGGTCTCCGGCGTGAGGGAATGCGTGGATTATACCCGGATAGTTGCCCGGCGTCACACATCCACGACAATCACCCCGGCCGTGCGGTCCGGTAAACAGCTACTGTAGTCTGGCAGATAGCTCTTCAGGCGCTGCAGGTATCGCCTGGGTAGGAAATTGAAATGATGCGAGACATGGTGCTCCCTGCAAGGTGCGCAGGCCCAAACCGAAAGGAAACGGACTGATAGCAGCCCCCCGGTGATCAAATAAATAAAATTCCTTGAGCAAAACCCACTCTATACTTTAATAATCCACAACAATGGCCCCTTTTGGGTTTTGCAGATATTCCGGGAGATAGTTCTTCAGCCAGGAGAGGCCATAGTTAATCACGTACCGGTCGTGTAAGTCCTGACGCTGTATGACGTTATATTTTTCCGGGCTTTCCGCCATGCGGTCAAATTCATCAACAATGGCAGCTGTTGTACCGGTGATATCTGTCCGGTCGATGAGTGAATCGTCCGCGTAGAAATTATTGCTTCTAACCAGTGTGGCCACATGGATCGGATCGGCATTGATCGGACCGCCTGGATTTACCGGTACGCCATTGTGATTCAAATCGCCAAAGTACATGTGGGCCGCCATGGCGTTAAAGAAATCCCCCCAGGCACGGTACTGACCCTCAATGGTGGGTTCTTCTGTACTGTTGGCCACACTGTAATACCACTGAGCGGCATTATTCGCTTCGTCAAAATCCAGGAGACCATCCTTGTGGATGTCATCGGCAGCGCCGACAACCTGACTGACCACCAGCGAAGCGGGAACCCGGTTATCCGGAAATACCGGATTGGTGGCAGCAGCCGACTGCGGCATGAACGCCAGCGATTCTGCGGTTACGGCAGGAGCCGGTGGTGTCTGTCCACCAGCGACGGTTGAGCCACCAAGAGCGGTGGCTAGAACTGCTGTCACTGCTGTGGGCCTTCTCCATCCGCTAAAGGTGAGGGGTGTGGTTTGATTCATAGGGGTGGTCATGGGTTGGTCTCAAAACAAATTGCTATTGCGGGGGGTGTAAATCCATGGCGATTTCATTGAAGTACTTTTCGGTATCGGAAAGCGCCTTCGTTAGGGTGTTGTTCAGGTGGATGAAGCGCCAGTCTTCCATGGTACCGCCATAAGTCGCCAGATAATTAATCACACCCTGAATTTCCAGGTTGCGGTTATCCAGGTCGTTATGGGTGATATTACCGGTGTTGTCCACGTTGTTTTCAGACACAGCGGTGTAAACATCCACCGGGTGCGTGCTTACCGGCCCCCCGAGCTTTGTCTGACTTTCAAAGCGGCGGAAAAACTCCATCCAAAAACTGTGTTCGACGTGCTTCCCCTTATAATAGTCTCTCTCTGAGGGCGCAGTTTCTTGACGCCACAATTTGCCATATTTTTCAACTTCACCCTGAAAATAGTCAGCCATCCATTTACTTTCAGTATAGTCAAGCCAGCCGTCCTGGCTGAATATGTTGCCGGCATTGCGTACCGCGTTGAAAACCTCGGTGGCGCTGACAACACCATGGGGAATGCCCGGCACTGACTGGGCGGTGGATTGCGGCATAAAAGCCGGGGCTTCAGGGGTCACTGCAGGAGCCGGGGTTGGCGCGGTTTGTCCGGCGGCAATACTTGTGGGTCCAAAAATACCGGCTAATGCGCCAGCTGTGGCGCCAATGGGTACTGCTCTGCGACGGCCAAAAGCCAGTGGTGCGGTTGCTTCGGTAAGTGGGGCTGATGTTGTTGCTTGGGTGGTAGTGGTCGGGACGTAACCAGAAACAGCGGGCTTCGCTGCGGAAACAGGGCTGGGCATGAAAGAGCTCCGGTGAAGTGAATAATACTGCCTATGGGCGGATTATCTCACCGGAGTAAATGTAAGTCCAGATCTGATTTATAAGGCGTGAAACGATTTACAGACAGATTGTGCATTATCGTCCATTTACGCAGCATACCTGCTGCCATGGGTGATGACTGACCTGTTGTTATTTCGTTAAATCAATAGAGTTGTATCCAGCGACAAGACCGGTCAGATATGAGTAAATAGCGTCCCCTCCATCCAAATACGATATTTGATCTCTGGGAGTGCTGGAGGCGTATTTAGCCTTAACCATCTGGGATTTTGTTTGAAGAATTTCATCAAAAGTCAGTTCTTGGTCATGATTCAGGTCTGCGCGTTCCAAATAGTGATCGATCATGTCGGGTCGTGCAGTAACTGTCTTGTTTTTTGTGTGTATATCAAGTATCACTGCGCCGTGGGCTTCTGCGCCACTTCTTATTTCAGCCCGACTTGCATCTATATAGCCTGGTTCGCCAGGCTGCAGGGCGTCAAATTCAGCTTTCTTCTGATCCGCGACCACTTTCAGAGCGACACTTGTACTTTTCGCTTCAGTATTATCAATAACAGTGTCTCCGTTGGTATCTATGGCCTGGTATTTTTGCTTGGCGACAGAACCGGCCAATTTGGCGCCATCGAAAAGCGTCGCTGTGCCGAGAGTATCGGTATTACCAGCTGAAATGCTGTCCTCAGAGGTGACTGTTTCCGCGGAATCAAGAATGGTAGCGGTGTCGCCCGCTAAGGCCTCAGACGAGGCATCATTCGCCAGAATTGCTTCGGTGCTGATCTCTACACTGTCCGCCGGCGTGGCTTTGGTGCTTTCCGCAGCCGAGGAAGAAACTTCAACGGCTTCAGCCGCCTTTACGGACGTATCCACCACCTGGGTCGCCATAGACGACGCGCCAATATCCAAAGCCATCTTCTCGCTCCTGTTCTGCCTTCTCCAATGCTCTCCATAGAATAAAAACAAAGGAGATCAGCCAATTGCCCGAAAGCATATCCGGCGGTGATGGCTCTTACAGCACGTTGATATGATGATCCACGCGGGCGGCAAGCCCGTCGGGGTCTTTGTCCTTCAGCCCCACGCTGATGACGTCAAAACGGACCGATTCTTCCGGCGTTAAGGGATTATCCGCCAGATAAGCCTCCGCCACCGCCAGCAGTTGCGCCTGCTTGGCCGGTGTCAGTGCCTCAATCGGCAGCCCGTACCGTCGGGATCGTCGTGTTTTGACCTCAACAATCACGCGTGTGTTGTTGTCCTCGTCCCGGGCAATCACATCCAGTTCGCCCAAACGGCCGTAACGCCAGTTGCGCACCAGTATGCGGTAGCCTAAAGACTCCAGAAACTGTGTAGCGATCGTTTCACCCAGCTGACCTAATCGTTTGTTGTGTTGCGTCGCCGGTGGCATCGTGTGCTCCCCGCGAACAGCATAGCCTATTATCCAAACGTTTTAAAGGTACTGTCGATGTTCTTACCGATAACTTTCCGCACAGCGTCAATTTCGGTCTGAACAGCGTCACGCTGCGTATCGACTCGTCTCAACTGAAGTTCCAGCGCCTTGTCGATGGCCTGAATCGCAGCAATCCTTGCCTGGAGTGCTTGCGCTTCGGGACCTTCGGGCGCCAGGTTGGACGAAACGGTAAACAACGCACCGGTGATGTTCGCCAGGGACAGTCGGGCCTGGTTAATAAATTGACCTTGAAGCTCCAGATCGCTTTTACGCGCTGTCAGCATCAAGTATCTAGCCTGACTTGCAGCGAAACCCATTGAAGGTTGTCTCCTGTTTAGTTTTTCTTAGCCTGGGAAATCCAAAAGATATAAGTTAAAGTTCGCCTCTTTGTTAAATAAACAACCGTTAGGGAGGCAAATTGCCTTTTTCGGGGGCTGTGTAAAGAAACGTTACCAAATGGCCGATATCTCCGATGTTTATCCCGCGCGGTGCGCACAAAGCCCATGCCGAGAACCTTTCGCGCCCAATCACGTCTGCAGGGCTAACTGTGCTTTGGATACAATATAGATTGTGAGTTCCATCCTGATGCCATCCCTGCCCGCCCCATTGCGCTTTTTCCGCCTGAACAGCCTTTTGGCGCCCCTGCTGCTCCTCGCGGCCCTGCTTTGCGTCCTGATGACACCCAGTACTGTCCTGGCTGCCGGGCCGGCAGGCAAGCAGGCAGGTCCTTCCCTGGCCCCCCAGCAGATGGTGACCCTGAGTCAGCTGGAGGAAGCCCTTTTTCACGACCAGTACGTGAAGGAAGCCCCGACAGAGCGTGTGGATCGGCTTGAAGCGGTGGTTTTCGGGCAGTCTCAGCCCGGCCAGCCCCTTAACCAGAGACTGGATCGGCTTTCCGGCGTTGTGATGCAATACCGCCCACAGGCGCCGGTTGCCGAAAACAATGACCACCAGCCGCCGCCGGGTATCGGCACACTCCCCACCCAGAACCCGCCTGCCGGCCTCGCGCAGAACGCGCCACAAAACCCTCCCGCCGCACAACCGGGTGTCCGGGCGCCCAATGAGGACAGTTATCCGGCTGTCAGTGAGCTGGAACAGCACCTTTACAGCAGGCAATTCCCCGCAGAAGACCTGAATTCCCGGCTGACGCGGATAGAAACCACCGTATTCAACGGCCCGCAGCCGGGCAGTCTATCCGAGCGGACCGATCGGGTGCGGTTTGAGGTTTTCGGCACCACGGCCGGCACCCTGCAGCCGCCCGAAAATAACGACAGCGTGGGCTATGGCAACAATGGCTATGCCTACGACCTCCAGGGTGCGCAGAACAACGCCGGCGCAATGGTCACCAACCCGGCCGATATGCAGAATGCCCTGAGCAACGTGGAGCAGAATGTCCTTAAATCCACCTTTCCCAGCGAACCGACAGGCCAGCGGCTGGATCGCCTGGAGCGGGCGATTTTCCACCAGACCAGCCCCGAACTGAGCGAGCAGGATCGTTTGCAGCGCGTGATTGCCGTGGCAGCCGGGGGCGGGGACAACACAGAGAGTGGTGTGAATCCCTTGGGGCCCACGGGTAAAGCCTCCTTTATGCGGAGTCTGCTCCCGATTATTCTGACCATACTGCCCATGGTGCTGCTTTAACGTGTGAGGGAGACCCCCGTATTGTCCGTTCAGACCGTTCATCAGGCTGAGGCCACCTTTATGCTGGTGGACGCCGAGGAAAAGCCCACCAATCCGTCTACAGGGGCGTCGCCCATCACCCGCGCGCGTTTCTCCGTGGTGTATGAAGGCGAACTTGCCGGCAGAAGCGTTCTGGCCGAGCTGCACCGCATCCTGCCGGACGGAAGCCTTCATATTTACGGTAAGGAACGCTTTATTGGCAGTCTGAAAGGCCGCCAGGGCAGTTTTGACCTGGAGCATGACGGCCGGTTTGCTTCCGGCAGGCTGGTTTCCACCCGGTCCATTGTGCCCGGATCGGCCACCGCCGATCTGGCGGGCCTGCAGGGCGGGTACACCTTCCGGTCCGGCCTGGCCGAGGCCTTTGCGTTAACCCTGGAGTATTGGTTTGATGACTAGGGAGGGGAGCGCGAGGGGAGGGAACGGCCCCTCGCAGACCAAGGCTCTACTGGCTGTACATGAAGCCATTACCACGGCGCACGTGGTGGATGCCTGCATGCGCCTGAAGAAACACTACCGGCTGGCCCCGGCAGGTATCCGCTCTGTCACCGAGCTCGACGCCACAATCATCGGCCCGGCCCTGCCGGTACGCCATTTCGGCAGCGTCGATGTGTTTCTGGAGGCCCTTGCGCGCGCCGGCAGATCAGCCACAGGCAGCATCATGGTGATCGACAACGCCGGCCGCACGGATGAAGCGTGCATCGGGGACCTGGTGGTGCTGGAGGCCCAACTGTCTGGCCTGGCCGGCATGGCGGTGTGGGGTCTTCACCGCGATACCCATGAAATCCGGGAGCTGGGCCTGCCCGTCTTCTCTTATGGCGCCTTTCCCTCCGGCCCGGCGCGGCTGGATGCCCAGGAACCGGATGCGTTTGAAGCCGCCTGTTTCGGCGATTTCAGGGTGACTGCTTCGGATACCGTGATTGCCGACGCCGACGGGGTGGTGTTTGTCAGTACGGCGGACTGGCCCGGGATTGCCGAAGCCGCACAGGCCATTCGTGAGCGGGAACTGGCCCAGACTGCGCTGGCGCTGTCCGGCATGACTTTGCGCGAACAGTTTCAGTTTGAACAGTACCTCGCCCGGCGCGCCTTTGAAAGCGACTACACCTTCCGCCGCCACCTCGCCGAGCTCTCTCGCTCGATTGAGGAGTAGCCCGTTACAAACCGGACAGACGGCAGGCATACTGCTATAATGGCCCCATGCCAAGCACACTCACTTCTTCACAGCTTTCAACCACCGTGATGACGAGTCCGGTGGGGCTGCTGCAGCTTTGCGCCACGGAGAAGGGCCTGTGCGGCATCGATTTTCTGTCCGTCCGTCCCGGGCGGGCGCTGCCGGAAGCCGGCCCCACCAACGCCTCTGATATCCTGAGCGAAACGGGCGCGGCCCTGAAACGCTACTTTGCCGGCGAGCGGGAAACCTTTGAGCAGCTTCCCCTGGACTTCAGCCCGGCTGAGCCCACAGACTTTCAGCTTAAAATCTGGCAAACCCTGTGTCAGATCCCCTTTGGCGGGGTCGTCTCCTACGGGCAGCTGGCCCGACTGGCGGGCAACCCCGGGGCCGCCCGCGCCGTGGGTGGGGCCAACGGCCGCAATCCTATTCCCATTGTGGTGCCCTGCCACCGGGTGATTGGCGCCAACGGCCAGCTGACGGGCTACATGCGGCAGGCCGAGGGTGGAATAGCCATCAAACACACGCTGCTCCGCCTGGAAGGCGTTCATCTCCACTAGCCCCCATTGAGGGTCAGACCCTGGGCGGCCCCCTTGTTTTCTGCCATGTTCTGGGGTATAAAAAGGTTTCCTCACGACAACCCTGTACGGGGCATTAGCGCAGTTGGTAGCGCGTCTCAATGGCATTGAGAAGGTCGGGAGTTCGAATCTCCCATGCTCCACCACAAGACCCTCGTCACATTCTGGCGGGGGTTTTGTCATTAGTATGTTTGATGTAATTTTAAAAAGAATCCAAATTACTGACCTGGCAACTAAGACATGTTCAGCCCCTCACTGCTCACTCGGAGCGTGCCTCGTTTTGCTGGCACGAACTCGCCTTTCAATCAGCAGACGCCAGATCAGGTTATTCCTGATCTTGGAATTGAGAACACAGCGCCTGTTGACCCCAAGTATTTGCAAGCAATTACTGATGTGTATCAATCTGCACGGACCCGGAATTACTCCCGAGAAGATGACGTCCAGGAGTTAAAGCAGGTTTTGGAAAGGCAGTTTGGTGATGGTTCTGGTGAGAGTATTGTTTTTGCATTACTCCCTTCAGGTACAGCTGCTAATTTTATGAGCATGGCGCCTGCGCTTCAGGATTTTGAGGCTGTGATTGCCAGTGATATCTCCCATGTGATGACGCGAGAAGCTGGTGCGCTCCATCACCAGACTGGCGCTGCAATCTACCCGATTCCAAATCAGGACGGTAAACTCACTGTTGACGCTGTTTCTGCTTTCATTGACGCCCATAACAGCAAAGGCAACCAAACAAAAAGTATTGAGAAAGTCATCTCAATCAGTCAGCCAACAGAGCTGGGAACGGTTTACAGTGATGATGAAGTCCGGGCACTGGCTGAATTGGCGCATAAAAATAATATGCTGATTCAAATGGACGGTGCGCGACTCCCGTTTGTAGCCGCTAAAACCGGAAAGTCGATGAAAGCGCTTACAACGGATCTTGGCGTTGATATGCTCTACATTGGGGCTACAAGGCTAAATATGCTGAATGCAGAACTGGCCATTTTTCTGCCTGATTTCTTCAAGAACCAGGCGACGATCCTTCAAAACAGTTATCTGAAAGGTTCTGGAGAGCTAATTATTGATAAGTATTTTTTTGAAGAAGTTATTCTGCGCAGAAAACTGAAGCGTTCTGGTTTGTTAACTGCTCAGGTTGCAGGGACTGCAAGACAACTTGTAAAAGCCTTTGATGATGACTATATGATTAAACAAGCTGAAAAGGCGATCCATGCAGCTGAAAGTCTTGGTCAGCGTTGTGCTTTAGTCAGTGGTGTTACCCTGTGGCGGCCCGTTGATTCCAATGCCGTGTTTCTCAGCATGCCAAAAGAAAAATACCGGGAATTAAAGGATCTTAAAGTTTTCAGAAACCTGAAATCATTTTATAAAACGGATCCAGATAATAAAGATAATACTGTTTTCCGACTACTGACACACCCAATGATCAGTCCTGAGAGTATGAACTATTTTGTGGCAACGCTCACCAATCTGATGGCAGATTTAAAAGAATCACCGACTGGCTAGTCTGGATCTGACCGATGGGGTGATAGCCCATGGCATGGGGTCGCCGGATAATACTCAGCATCGGGGGTAGGGCGCATCGCGCTTCTTCTGCCCCATGTACCGGTTATCAACCTGAGGACTTTCGCCATGATTAAGAATCACGCAGCCCGTCGTTACCAGGCCATCGCCCTGGCCGCCACCTTCTTTCTGTCCGCATTCGGGCCGATCGTTTGGGCAGAGGAAGCCAAGCCTGCTGAAAAGACGCCCGCAAAGGCCAGTCAGGTCAGCGTCACCCCGAAAAAGGAAGATCATACCGGCGCTATGGCAAAAGAACCCACCCACGAGCAGAAACAGGGCACCCGGGAAGTGAACAAACCCGTGGAGAGCAACGAAGCGGCTGTCAGCATTCAGGACAGCCAGACGGACGGGGATCAGCCCAATCCACAAATGCAGGCCGTGCTGGATGCCCAGAAAGCCATGCAGGTGAAACCGCTGATCGAACTGACGCCCGAAGAAGCGCGTCAGCAGCCGTCTATATTTGATGCCCTGAAAAAAATGGCGGATCAGTCCGAAGCAAAAAAGACAGGTGAGGCCGCTGCTGCGCTCACCACGGCCAATATCAAAATTCCCACCAACCAGGGTGAGATTAAAGCGCGCGTTTATAAGCCCGCAGAAAAAGAAGCAGGCAACCTGACAGAAGCGGATGAGGCGCAGGCCGCCGCCCGCCCGTTGCCGGTGATTGTGTACTACCACGGCGGCGGATGGGTGCTGGGGGATCTGGATACTTACGATGCCAGCGCCCGCGCACTTGCGGAGAGTACGGAAGCGATCGTCGTGTCCGTGGATTACCGCCATGCGCCGGAACACCCCTTGCCGGCCGCTTATGAAGATGCGTTTGCCGCTTACCAGTATGTACTGAAGAACGTCAAATCCATGGGCGGTGACCCCGCCAGAGTGGCCATTGCCGGTGAAAGCGCGGGTGGAAACATCGCCGCCAACGTCACCATGGCGGCCCGCGACGCCAAACTGCCCCTGCCTGTCCACCAGTTGCTGATTTACCCGGTGGCCGGCACGGATATGACGACCGGTTCGTACACCACCTACAGTGACGCGTCACCCCTAAGCAAGGCCGCCATGGGCTGGTTTTTCAAGCAGGCGCTTCGCGCACCGGGAGACATCGCCAGCCCGCGCCTGAATCTGACCCAGGCGAACCTGAAGGGGTTACCGCCCACCACAGTGATAACGGCGGAAATTGACCCGCTGAAGGATGACGGCGTGAAACTGGCGCGCACGCTGAAGGAGAACGGCGTGGCCGTGGATTACAAAAACTACAAAGGCGTTACGCACGAGTTTTTTGGCATGAGTGACGTTGTGGATGAAGCCCGTGAGGCCCAACTCTATGCCGCCGACCAGCTGAAATCGGCTTTTGCCGCTGTCCCCGGCTCAGTGACGCAGCCCGCTGAATCACAGGCCGCTTCGGCTGATGATGAGCAGAAGTCGGATGCCGCGTCAGACGCTGCCGACTAGCGTCACCTTCTTTTAAACCTCATGAAAGCCCGGCTGTAAAAGGCCGGGCTTTTTGCCGTTCACACTAAAAAACCCAATCTGCCGGTTGCAGAACTGGGTTTTTGCGTTCGTTTTGAAAAATGGCGGGGTGGACGGGGCTCGAACCCGCGACCTCATGCGTGACAGGCATGTACTCTAACCAACTGAGCTACCACCCCAAGTGGTTACCGTATCTGGCTTGCATCTGCCATAAACGAGTGTGGTTAGGTGATTCTGAAGCAGTTATAACACAAGGGGGAAATTTAAAACAAGGGTTAAATCTCAATAGTAACTGTAATATTTACAGTGTTATGCCCCGGGCCAGACTTGAACTGGCACAACCCTTTCGGGTCGACGGATTTTAAGTCCGCTGCGTCTACCGATTCCGCCACCGGGGCAAAATCCTCTCTGGAGGCGGCAGAACCGCTATTGTACGACAAATTAAAAAGCCCGGCAGCAATCGGCCGGGCTGTTGGGTAGGTTAAAAGTTTGTGGATATAGGGTTAGCGCTTAAAAGATAATCTGAAGATAAACGGCCGGTGAGTGGCGCGTTCAATGTTTTATACGCAGCGGATACCCACTAAGTTTCAATGCCGGTAAAAAATCACGGAATGTGAAGCCACGGGGCTCTACACGGGTTGTGCGGGCAATGTGGGCGTAAGGGCCAGCGCCTGGAGGGGATTCAGAACCCCGGCGCCCAACTCGGTGGGGGTTGTTCTGGCAGGCAGTACGGCAGCCTGCTGAAGCGTGTGCCGGATCTGGTCAAAAGTCAGCATCGGGTTTTTCTGGCGCATCAGGGCAATGACACCGGACACATAAGGGGCTGCGAAAGAAGTGCCGGCCAGGACGCCGTTTTCGCCAAAACCACCGGGGAAATCGCGGCCGATCCAGACCTCGTCACCCGGCGCGGCGATGGTGGGGAACCAGTACCGGCCATCCCCACGGGAGGAGAATGTGGCCGGATAATCGTCCTGAAAGTTTCCGGGCGTGCCGTTGGTGTTGACAGCTGCAACCGAGATGACATACGGGCTCTGGCAGAGGAAGGAGAACTCGGTGTCCGGCTTCAGGCGCGGGTTGGTCACAAACCGGTTGTGCTCGTTGCCGGTGGTCACCACCACCACGGTCCCCTGTTGCGCCGCCATCTGGGTCACCTGGTGGTACTGGGCCATGGATTGCTGAAAGCGCGGACTGCTGTCAATCAGGCGGTCAATATAGTCAATCACGGTCTGAAAACGGTCTTCTTCGCGGACCTGGGCAAACATCTGGCGGCGGGCCTCGGGGTACCTGAAGTTGCCCACCTCATCGGTTTTATTAATCAGCTCCATCACGCCTTCATACAACTTGGAACGGTTGAGACCATAAGAAATATTGACCACTTTCATTGACGGGTCATTTTCGGCCACAATCCGGTAAATCTGCTGACTCAACGGGTTCAGCAGATTGTCCGTGAGTTCGGTGATCACCGATTCGTTGAGTGAGAGGAGGCTGTCCGTTTTCAGACTGGAGAGACCAAAGGTTTCGGTCTGCGGGGGCACAAACCCATATTCCACGGTCTGCGCTGATGGGGCGACCCCCCAGTGGGCATCATTGACGGTGGCCATCACCGCCTCAGTATGGATATCTCGCCGCCAGTCATTGTCCTGGGTTTTGCCATACCCCTCAATAAAGGCGACTTTCTGCCCGCGCCCATCCCAGCCGGCCCGGGTCAGTTGCTGGCGTATCAGCGGTATCTCGGAACTGCCGTAAGCCCGGATGCGTTCGGTGGTCTTCAGCGCCTGGCCGAAGGGGCCTTTGGCGCCGGGGAGATTCACTTTCAGGGCGTCATGGATAAAAATATTGCCCTGAATCCCGCCATTCAGCTGGTAGTTCCCCTGGGCGTCCATATGGCCCAAGGGCACCATGGGCTGTAAGCCATGCGGAAAAATATTCCCCTGCTGATCCAGGAGAAGCGGGTACCGGTTAAAGGGCGCACGCAGATAGGCTTCGGAATAGGCGAAACTGTCGGCATTGGGACCATTGCCTGGTGGCGGGTAGGGCAGCGGGTCAAAAGGGTGGCTTGCGCCCGGTACGGGCATGTCAGGGGTGACCCAGCGCTGCTGCGAAACGGCTGGCTGCCAGTTCAGGCGTTGTGTTGTCAGGGTGTCTGCGCTGGTGGTTGCGGGTATACCTGCAGCCAGCGCTGAAGACACCGCCCCGGGCGGTGGAATGGGCGGTAAAGGCTGAATAAAGCCGGTATTCACGGGATAAACCGACACAAAATGTTCCTTCGGGACTTCCGCTTGCGGGGTTGGCACAGACAGATGACATGATACGGGGATGACCGCCCGCTGAACAGAAAAAAACCGAAGGCGAGAAAAAGATGCCACCGGATATATTCAGTTTATATTAAATGCGCAATACGTCGCTAATCAGCGACTTCAGCTCCCCAAGCTGAACGGGTTTGTTGAGCAGCCGCGTTAAGGGCACCTCAGCCAGCACATCGTCCCCGATAGCCTGACTGAAACCGGTGGCCAGCACCACGGGAATATCCGGGTGATTGTCCAGTACCGTCTTGGCCAGCTCAATGCCGGTCATCTGAGGCATTGTGTGGTCTGTGATGATGAGATCCACTGCAAAATCCCGGCTCTGCAGTGCATCCAGCGCCGCCTGACCATTGGTAACGGTGGTGACGTTCAGGCCCATGCTCTTCAGCATCCGGGCCAGCATGGTCCGGATCATCTCTTCATCATCAACAACGAGAACTTCTTTGCTCACAGGGGTCCTGCACTTTCTGAATGGATCTCAGGCCGGGGTAACCAGAGAGGGTTTGGGCGACGAGGGCAGATAAATGTGAAAATGCGAACCACAATCCGGGGCACTATCCACATGAACAGCGCCGTTCATCTTCTGGACCAGCCCGTGGACCATGGAGAGCCCCAGGCCTGTGCCTTTACCGACCTCTTTGGTGGTGAAAAACGGATCAAAGATGCGCCCAATTAATTCTTCCGGTATACCCGATCCGGTATCAGACACTTTAATCACCACGTACTCTCCGGGTTGTTTCAGTTCCGGGAAACATTCCAGCGCCTCTTCTGACATATTCACTTTGTACAATCCCAATGTTATCCTACCACTCGTTCCGACAGCCTGGTAGGCATTGGTGCATAAGTTGGTCAGAATCTGATGTAATTGATCAGTATTACCGAGTATTTCACATTCCGGCGCTTCAATGTCGAGAATAAACTCGATACTACTGGGTATACTGGCCCGCAATAGTTTAGTCACTTCCTGGATTACGGGAAGTACCTGAAAGACATGTTTTTCCACTTCCTCTTTGTGGCGACTATAGTCCAGCAATTGCTGAACCAACTGGCGGCCGCGCGATGCCGCATTGTAGATATCCTGCTGCATGTCTTTCAATTCCGAGTCTTTGACCAGGGCATCCAGTAACATTTCCGAATTGCCCATAATCATCCACAGAATATTGTTAAAATCATGGGCTATACCCCCCGTCAGGGTGCCTACGGCTTCCATCTTCTGCAGATGGACCAGTTTGTCTTCCAGCAGTTTGCGTTCCAGCAGTTCTTTTTCCAGCATGTATTTGGCGACTGACAGTTCCAGGTTACTTTTGTTCAGACTTTCTGAATATTCCTTGTTTTCAGTCACATCGCGGGCAATGCCCACGGTGCCGATGACTTCGCTGCGATCATTCAGAATCGGGGTTTTGATGGTCTCAAGCCAGTAAATCCTCCCCTCTGCATCCCGAAAGGTCTCCTGCAGCTTGAGCGTTTCCTGGGTTTCCATCACATAACGATCATCGGCGGCGTATTTTTCAGCTATTTCGGGAGACCACAGATCGACGTCTTTTTTTCCGATAATATACTCAGCATCGTGCTGAATTGCTTTCGTCAGTTTGTTATTAACAGCAATAAATCGCCCGTCTCTGTCCTTCATCCAGGCCATATCCGGGATATTATTAATCAGCGCCTGTTGCTGAAGAAGAGTAGCAT
This sequence comes from Candidatus Melainabacteria bacterium, assembly GCA_050247195.1. Taxonomy (GTDB): domain Bacteria; phylum Cyanobacteriota; class Vampirovibrionia; order Vampirovibrionales; family Vampirovibrionaceae; genus JBFWUP01. The sequence goes on from JBFWUP010000007.1 coordinate 40,731, forward strand.
TGAGTTTCTCTGTTTTGTCTGAAACCATTTCCTCAAAATAATTGCCAATCAGTTCCAGTTTGGCCTGTGCGTGCGCATTCCACTGCATTTCAATCAGGCTGTATTGACATTGATAAAGAAGAATAATGTCCTCAAAGATAACCCAGGCCGTATGCTCAAGCCAGCGCCAGTATGTGCTGGTAACCACGCCAAAAACGGATTCCGGCCAGTATATACCCCGAAAAAAGTGGTCCATCGCCGTAATAATGGTCGCTGTCAGCAATACCCGCCAGTCCCGGTAGAAGGCCAGAAAGGCCAGTGAGCCGAAGACGTGGAAATGGGTTTCAATCCGCCCGCCCGTCACATGGATCAGCAGGCAGGAATACAGAATCTGCGCAACGGCGATCACCTGACGGGTTAATACCGTGCCGCTTTGTGTTTTGATGAGATATAGCGGATAAACGGTCAGTAAAAAGCCCAGTCCAACAGATGCCCAGACATGAATATGAATATTTTTTTCGGCTCCGATCCATGTATACGGCGTAACCGTGCAGGCAAGCACAATACACAGCGCGCACTGAAAAATAAGCAGCACTGCAAACATCCGGTCTGCCTTCTGATGCAGGTCTATCTGGGCCTGTATCAGAAGTGATTCGGAACGACTTGCAATCTTGTCGCCATACTGACATTCCAGCAGCTGATGAATTTCGTAATTCATTGCAGAATGTGCCCGCTGCGCATTGAACATCCGAAGACTGCATTCTGCTTTGTCATAGTTGCCTGTGTGGTATTCATGGCTTCCAGCAGGCGCTGTTTTCCTGTTGAATCCCCCTCCATACCCCTTTCAGGCGTAATGCCTCCCTGAAAGACGAGTCGTCCATGAGCATTATAGAGCAGGATCAGACCCGAAGTATTTGCTTCAAAACGATTCGCCAGTTTCATGGTAGTGTCCGTCAGAAGGTGGGGATCCGGAAAACGGTTTGCCATTTTCCATAACGCCGAATCTGATATAGCCTCTGTGAGTTGTTTATCGGCTGTTGGTATAGAAAAAATAAAAAAAAGGGACACTCTGGAATGATTAATATGAATTATTTTTTCCAATTCACGCATCGTAGCCATACTGCATGGACAGAAAGGGTGCAGGAAAACCAGCAGGTGACTCATCCCGGGATCTGTGTTAAATATTGATTCTGCGGGTATGGTTTTGGGAGCGTCAGACATTATCGCAGGCGTTAGCGCGTATTGCTGTATCAGGAACAGCCCTGCGGTAACGGCAATACACCATACTGTCAGTAGCACCCTGCCCGTTTGCATCACACGGGTGTACCGCTCGTAATGACAACGGGCGCTGCCGGTTCCGGCACTTCATAGCCGTCCGGGTTGTCCATGGCCAGCGCCACCTGTTGACGTAAATACTGCATGTTGAGGGGTTTCGGGATCAGTTTGACCTGCTGTAATATGCCGCTGTTAGCCAGGATTGCCCGCTCTTCCGAATCACAAAGGATAATAAATGGCAGGTCCCGGTTGCCCATAATCGGATCGTTTAACTGAAACGTCAGACATTCCTGGTAAATCTGGAGGTTTGAAAACTCCGCATTCGTCATATCACAGATAATCAGGCAAACATCCCGACCCATCTCCGACTTCAGGAGCGCCAGCAGGTTCTGTGGGGAGTGTTCATCCAGCACATCATAGCCCCAGCGCTTGACGAACTTCGCAACATCAATGGTGGAGTTATTGATCACCACGACTTTCTGCTGAGGTTCGCTTTCATCCATATTCAGCAGGGCGCCTGCCACGGCTTTAATGTCCAGTGGCTCGGCAATAATGGTCCCCAGGTTGTCATTCTGCAGTTGCTCTGCCACCGTGGTGTCCGGGGTCGAGAAGATCAGCTGCGGCGGCTGATAATGCGTACTGTTTATCTTGGCATCGGCAAGATTCTGTTTCAGGCCGTCCAGAAATGAGGGCAGCTGCGCCAGGTTCTTTTCGTCGATATGGCCATAAATCGCATCAATGTGAATGCCGTTGGAGCAGTAATTGATGGCCTCGGTCATTGTATCCACAAAAACCGCGTTGAATTTCATCCGGTTAATCAGCTCCCGTAATGTCAGCACAGAGAGACAGTCGTACTGAATAAACAGGATGTTCTTTTTGCTCATGCTGTCCTGTTTTTCAATCGTGGCCAGCAGCTCCAGCATGGTGTTGTTGGGAAATGGTTTGTTCAGCACGGCATAGAAACCCATATTCAGGGCTTCGGCCTCGGAAAATTCCTGAGACCAGCCTGTGATGAGCACCACCGGCGGAAGGGCCGCCACCCGCTGCTCCCGGTTGCCCGGCAGGTTGCGGAACTGCTGAAAAAACTCAAAACCTTTCAGCTCGGGCATCATGTAGTCGGTAATAATGACACCGAAGGAACTGTCTTTCTCCAGCACCTCAAGGGCCTGTACTGGGCTGTTCTCCAGCACCACGTCATATCCTTTACTGACCAGAAGCCGCCCCAGCATGGTGAGGTTGGCCTGCACATCGTCTATTATCATTACCTTCATAGCAGCACCCTAAGCATGGTTCTTGGGACGATCTGTTATTGATCTCGGTCTCTCGGACCAAGCGGCGTATGCTACTTTTGTCTCAAAATTCGGCATCCCTAAGAACCAAAAAGGACCCGGCTTTCGGGTCCTTCTGGTTTCAAACCAACTGGAATAGCAGGCGATGGGCTATACCGCGACGCGGAGGCGTCTTTCCAGCGGGCGTTTGGCTTCATCCATGCGCTCAGTAGCTGTTGAAGGGCGGCCGACGGCCGTGGCCACCAGGTGCAGATCGCTCACCAGCTGGCTGAGCTCGTCCAGGCACAGCGCCTGATCGGCGTCCGACACGGATTCATGCGGGACCGGGTGGGCTTCCACAATGATGGCGTCCGCGCCGACAGCCACACAGGCTTTGGCGGCCGGCGCAACCAGGGACCGTTTGCCGGTGGCGTGGCTGGGATCGCCGATGACCGGCAGGTGGGTCATCTCTTTCAGGCGGGCAATGGCGCCCACATCCAGCACGTTGCGGGTTTCGGTGTCGAAACTGCGGATGCCGCGCTCACAGAGAATGACATCATTGTTGCCGCCGGCCAGAATGTATTCAGCAGCCATCAGGAACTCCTGCAGGGTGGCGGTGAGGCCGCGCTTGAGAAGCACCGGCTTGCGCTGCTGCCCGAGGGCCTTCAGCAGGTCGAAGTTCTGCATATTGCGGGCGCCCACCTGCAGGCAGTCCACGTAATCCTGCGCCATGCCAATCTGCTCAACGGACATCACTTCCGTCACGGCTGCCAGGTTGTATTCCTTGCGGATCTGGTCGAGCAGCATCAGGCCTTCCATTCCCATGCCCTGGAAGCTGTAGGGGGAGGTTCGGGGCTTGAAGGCGCCGCCACGGATACACTTCACGCCGCTCTGCACGAGGGTTTCAGCCACATGTTTGAGCTGTTCGTAGCTTTCCACGGCGCAGGGGCCGGCAATCACCGGTACGGACTGGCCGCCGACAGCGGTATCGCCGATCATCACCACGGAGCGGTGGTCGTCGTTCTTCTTGGTGTGTTTCATCGGGGTCGACATGGGGGAGGTCCTTTCGTAGAGGCGGATGTAAACTTTGTAAAACAAAACCGCAGGCCCTTTGGGGAGGCCTGCGGTTGAAGCTTGGTTTGGACTTGTGTGAGGAGCGGGTCCCTTATTCGTCCAGCATCAGCGGCAGGCCATCTTTGTTAAAAAAGAAGCCATAAAAGAAGCCGCTAAAGAAAAACGAACGTTGCATTGAGTGGGGACTGCTCCTAGCAAAAGTGAGTATGAACTTAGTTAAGCACCGATCCAGGGTTTTGACAACCCCTAAGCAAAATGTTTAGTTATGATTCCTTCTTTTGACCACCTCGACGCTCCGGATGAGCCGCGTTGAAAGCCTTTCTGCCTTGCCTGCGTTCCTCTAGAACTTTTGCAGGGTCTTTGTCACTGCCGGCGTCGCTGCCTCTTTTGAGATGAGACCCAGGACCTTTGGTTGTGCCGTCAGAATTACCTGAGAAAAACATACAGACCTTGTTTGATACTGAAAGCATCTTGAATAAAAGCCCTTGAAGCACTTCTAAAAACAGACGAGATTATAATAAAAATGTGTAATGTGTCGAGGGCGAAAATGATATCCCGCGTATTACCACAGCCCTGAACGAGGCAATTTCAGGGATTGAGACTCTTTAAAAGCTCTATCAGCAAGTAAGGAATGACCCGTAATGATTAAATCACGCCTCATGAGACACCCCAAGGTGACAGGCACGAAGGAATCCCTGTTGCGTATAGAACTGGCCAAAGGCCTCCCCATGAAAGGGGCAGTGCATGGCCAAGGCGTAACGGTCCAGCCCGGCAGTTTGCCCGATACAGTACGTGTGTCACTGGAGGCGAATGACGGTCAGACCATCACTTGGATGTTGAGACAGGGGCCTGGCCATGATCTGGTCCATATCAAACGTCCTGACGGCAGAGGCCGCGCTCGCCGAATGACTGCCGGAGAATATCCGGATGTTCTGAATACCGGCCTGACAGCAGTAAAAGTACCTTTCTACATGCGCTGGCTGTTAAAGTAAGCATGACACTATAATTTCTTTTCACGGAATCTAACACCTGATAACATGGCGATACCAACGGACTGAACGCCGATGCGCCTTCCCCAAATCCGACTGACCAACCCCTTCCGCCGACCCACTGACCAGACGGTCAGTGAGGTGGTTTATCGCCTAGCCTCGGCCAACCACCGGTTTAATGTTTCTGTCGAACCAACCTCTATCCACCTGATCCCCGAGCACAGCCATTACCGGGTTGTCCGCAGAGACGCCGCAGGTGGGTCAACCAGCTGGAAAGTCTACAGAACCGGCGGCATCAGCCGTGCTGTTCAGACCGCCACAGAGCTCTCCAGCACGAGCCGAAGCCCGGAAACGTTGGCTGACATTCTGCGCATTGCCGTGCCCAAGGCGGCCAACATGCCCTCGGCCACCGGTCGAGAGCGCCGGGTTCTCCGTCGCTATGCCCGCCCGCCGGGGAGACTGTTGAGGCGATAAAGCGCCTAAATTAACGCTCGTTGCTGCCGGGCTGAGGCGCTCTCGCAACTTCCCTCAGCATGGCGAGCTGTAACCGCTCATGCTCGGGGTCTCTCCCCATGCCCCGGGCAGGCCGGCTTAAGGCCCATTGTCGCTCTGCCGGGCCGGGCTCGCGCTCTGTGCCGGAGAATTGAATTGTGGTCAGAAGCTGGCTCATGGTTGGCCCAACAATATCTTTAAATCTTCAGCGCTTACGTACGGGCCTAATTGCTCTACCACCAAATCACCTTCCCGGCGTGCTCCCATCCACCCACGTTGGCCACGGGTCATGGGCTCTTTCTCACCATCAGCCGGTAGCTTGTTTGTCGCTGCAAATCGCAGCGGGTTAACAGGGTTGAAAATCATCATTCGATCTCCTCTGAGGTGGGCAGTCAGTTGCGTTGACCGGGCTGGTGTTTCGTTGCTGCATCTCCCTCAGCAGCGCGTTTGCCGGCTAAGGCGCCAATCTGGGCGGCCAGCTCTCCCAATGGGTCACCAGTGAGGGTGCGGGCTGTTTCTGCGCCCGTTGCGCATCTGTTAAGGGCTCGGGGCCTTTCTTAGGCTTGGCGGCAAACTGAACGGAGCTGGTATGGGTTACGTTCATCGGATATCCCTCTGAGTTTTTAGTTGATCAATCAGCGATTACTGAAACCTAATCGATTCAAGGGTCCTGTGCTTTCAAAGTCATCAACTGCAAACAATGCAGCCCACTCTTCAGGCGTTCGGGTATCACCTTTATCGCCCTGTGGGCTGGCAGAAACGCCTGTATTGGTGCCATCAGAAGCTGGTTTTTTCTTAGACATTCCAAAAGCCACCGGAGTACCACTCACTATCTGCATAGGTTTTCCCTTTCTTCATCATCACTTGAATAAAGCGGGGATATCAGCCACAATACGGGATTCTCCCCCCACTGTCCAATTTTAATTACGATCTGAAACACGCCCATGCCCACCCTCACCCCCCAAACCCTGACCGCCCAACCCGTGGACCGCGCCCTGCTGGAAGACCACATTCTGCAGCAGGTGATGAAACCCGCCCGCTACCTGGGTATTGAGGAAGGCGCCTACCGCAAGCCCTGGGCCAGCGCCACGGTGCGCATGGCCTTCGCCTTCCCGGATCTCTATGAAATCGGTATCTCCAACTACGGGGTGAAGCTTTTCTACAGCCTGGTCAATCAGCAGAAAAACTACCTGTGCGACCGCGTTTACGCCCCCGCCCCGGACATGAAAGCCAAGCTCGCCGAGCACGAGGTGCCGCTTTACGGGCTGGAAACCCTGGTGCCGCTCACCGGGTTTGATCTGCTGGCCTTTACCCTGCAGTACGAACTGAACTACTCCACCATTCTCGGCATGCTGGAGGCCGCCCACATTCCCCTGCGCGCTGCCGACCGCAACAGCGCAACCCCGGATGGCGGCGACTACCCCATTCTCATTGCCGGCGGGCCGGGCTCCGGCAACCCCATGTCGCTGGCCCCCTTCTTTGAGGCCTTTATTATTGGCGACGGGGAAGAGGTGCTGCTGGAAATTCTGGAGACGATTGAAACCGGCAAAGCCAGAGGGTGGCCCCGTGCGGAGACCCTGCAGGCGCTCTCCCGGCTGAAGGGCGTGTACATGCCCGGCCTGACCGAACGCGCCGAAAAGCGCATTGTGGACATTGCGGAACACCCGGTGGATATGGCCCCGCTGATTCCCACCATTCAGGCTGTGCACGACCGCGTGACCATTGAGGCCCGGCGCGGCTGCGACCGGATGTGCCGCTTCTGTCAGCCCTGTTTTATCAACCTGCCGGTGCGGGAGCAGAGCATTGAGAACATCAAATCGCGCGCCCTGTCGGAAATCGCCAAAACCGGGTATGAAGAATGTTCCCTTCTTAGCCTCTCCATTGCGGACTACTCTTACTTCAAACCGCTGATTCTGGAAGTGGCCGACGCGCTGAAAGAGGAAGGCGTCTCGCTCTCCCTGCCCAGCCAGCGGGCGGACCGTTTCAGTATTGATGTGGCCGAGGCCGTGCAGAGCGTGCGCAAAAGCACCCTCACCTTTGCGCCGGAGGCGGGCACCAAACGCCTGCGGGATGTCATCAATAAAAACCTCTCGGATGAGGAAATACTCAGCGCCGTGACGGCCGCGTATAAAACCGGCTGGAACAAGGTCAAACTCTATTTCATCATCGGCCTGCCCACCGAAACCCTCGATGATCTCGATGGCATTGTGAACACCGTGAAAATGCTGCAGGCCGCCTGCCGGGAGATCAAACGCGACGCCAGTCTGAGCATTAAAAAGCACCTGGAGGTGAACGTCACCCTCTCCAACTTTGTCCCCAAGCCGCACACGCCGTTTCAGTGGTTTCCGCAGGACACCATGGCGATGATCCGTCAGAAAGTGGCTTACCTGAAGGAGCAGTTTCGTGGCGTACCCGGCGTGAAGCTGAACTTTACGGACCCCGAAATCAGCAAGCTGGAAGCGGTGATTTCCAAAGCCGGACCCGAACTGGCCGATGCGCTGGAGCTGGCCTACCGCAAGGGCGCCTACCTGGACGCCTGGGATGATATACAGAATTTCAGCCGCTGGTTTGAAGCGCTGGCTGAGCTGGGTTTTGACCCTGAAGCCTACACGCGGGAACGCGCCTGTGACCCCGACGGCGACCTGCCCTGGGATGTGATTGATATGGGGCTGGACAAGGCCTGGCTGGTCAGCGAGTACGACAAGGCCAAAGCCGAAGCCGCCACCGTGCCGTGTTTTCTGGCCTGCAGTGAGTGCGGCGTGTGCGCCAATTACAATACCTGGCCCAAGTTCACCGAAGAGCCCCGGAACCCCATCGCCCAGAAAGTCCTGCCGGCCCCTGCTGCCGATCCGGCACAGAAGGAAAAGCCTGTCAGAAAAGCCGGCGCCGCCATCAGCAGCGTGGCCAAGCACCAGAAACTGCCGGTGTGCAAGCTGAGACTGACGGTTGAAAAGAAAGACGCCCTGAAATTCATTTCTCACCTGGACTGGCTGCGACTGATTCACCGGGCCGTGATCAAGGCGGGTCTGCCGCTGGCTTACTCTCAGGGGTTTAACCCCAAGCCCAAAATCGCTTTCGGTCCGGCCCTGCCGCTCTTCTGTGAGGGGCTTTCAGAATACGTGGATATTGAGCTGGTCAGCCCACTGGAGGGTCCGGCCGCCGATCGCCTGAACCCGCTTCTGCCTGATGGTGGAAAGGTTGTGGCCGAGGCTGTCCTGCCTTTCCCCTACCCCAGTATCGATAAGGCGGTCAGGAAGCTGTATTACACGGCCCGCCTGGTTTCCGACAATTCCTCCGATCACAGGACTTGCAATCCGGAGGCACTCACGTGTATGATAAAGGAACGGGTTGATAACCTGATAAAACAATCAGGTGACAGTATCCTTCCTGAGGCTGGCCCCGATGCGATATTGCCCACCCGTGACCCACTGCCAACAGACGTTTTACAGACAGCATCGGTATTAAAAACATGCACCGTTGCACCAGACGCTACGATACGCTTCACACTGGAGCGTGAAGCAAACCGTGGACAACAGAAAGCAACAGTGAAACCCGTTCACGTGCTGAGTCTGATAATTCCTGAAGCAAGATGGTCACTGGTACGAACCGGCATCGAACTGACGCCCTGAGGTTCAACCCCACACCCGGCCGGGGACCCGGCCAAACCAAACAGATTTATAAATTTAATATTGTTTGCTCAATTCACATTTTGGTCACGAGAGGACAAACCACTCGGGGCAATGGCGTTCGCCAGCTCCGCATGTGGAATGATCGATCCGAACCAGGAACGGAATTTTGATGTGTAAAGGACTCTACAACCCATGGTTAAGCGGAAAATCGTCGTATCCGAATACGACAATATTGCCGCGATCTTTGACGAGGATCGCGCGGTTGAATTTATCATTCACCGGGGAGACATTCTTCTCGGCGACATTTTTCTCGTTACCGTAGAAAACATTCTGCCCAGTATTGACGCCGCGTTTGTGAACGTGGGCAGCGATAAGATGGGCTTTCTGCACGCCAGCGACGTGCCCGGCCGCGGCGACCTGAGAAACCGGCTGCAGCCCAAACAACAGCTGGTGGTGCAGGTGATGAAAGAACCCACCGGACACAAGGGACCGCGGGTCACCACCAATATCTCCCTGCCCGGCCGTTTTCTGGTAATGATGCCCGAATCCAAAGGCATCAGCATCAGCCGCAAAATTTACGAGCCCAAGGAACGCTCCCGCCTGAAATCAGCGGTCAGCATGATCAAACCCGCCGGCGTGGGCGTCATCATCCGTACCGAAGCCCTGGGCCAGAAAGACAGCGATATTCAGGACGACTTTGAGACTCTGCTGGAACGCTGGCAGAGTGTGGTGTCCATGGCCGACACCGCCAAACCGCCGACACTCCTCCACCGGGATCAGGATCTGCTGTACCGCGTCATCCGCGAGGCGGTGAATGAAGACGTTTCCGAAATCATCGTCGATACCCAGTTCGGGCATCAGCGCGCGCAGCAGCTGCTGCAAAACTGGAATATGGACAAAGGCATCAAGGTCAGCCATTACACCGGCTCCCAGCCCGTAATGATCGGCACCGGCATTGATCGTGAGATCCGCCAGGCGCTGCAGACGAAAGTTCCCCTGCCGTCCGGCGGTTACCTCTACATTCAGCCGACAGAGGCCCTGTGTGTGGTGGATGTCAACAGCGGCAAGTTCACCAGCCTGTCCTCCCAGGCCGAAACCATCCGCCAGACCAACCTGGAGGCCTGCAAAGAGATTGCCCGTCAGCTCCGCCTGCGGAACATCGGCGGCATGATCATCGTGGACTTCATTGACATGGAATCCCGCGCCGACCAACTGGCCATTATGGAATCGTTTGAGAACGAGCTGGAGCCCGACAAAGCCAAACCGCAGATCGGGCAGCTTTCGGATCTCGGCCTGGTGGAAATGACCCGTCACCGTCAGGGCCAGGCGCTCAGCGAAATTTTCACCAAAAAGTGCCCCAGCTGCTTTGCCCATGGCCACATCATGGAGGAGTTCAACTGGTCGCCCTCGGGCATGCACAAGGATCACCGCGATCAGCGCGGCGGTAACCGAGGCTTTATCCGCCACAAACTGCCGCTGAAGCACGCCAAAACCCAGGCGGTGCCCAAGCCCAACGCCAGCAGGCAGCAGCAATCCGGGCGGCCTTCCCTGCGTATGCCGGTGCTGCTGGAGCAGCCCACCCGTCCCGGCGACATCACCGGCGACAAGCCCTCGCATCTCAACATCGGCTTTCTGTTTCTGGCCCACGAGAAGAAACAGCAGCAGACCCTGGAGGCCCCGCCCGAACAGGAAAGAGGACGTGACGGCGGCCGTGAGGGTGGACGTGACGACCGCATCCGCCGCGACCGTGACCGAGGCAACCGCCACCAGGAGGCGGTCAAAAATCTGAAAGATCACTACAACGAGCTGACGGAAGCGGCATTCGGCCTGAAATACGCCCATGTCACCAAGCTGTCCAACATACCGCCGATGAACAACAGCATCCTGTCACGGATCAACCCCAAAGCCACCGACATCATCACCCTGGTGAAATCCGTGGAAGGTTCGCCCAACATGGGCGGCATGCATGCCGGGCTGGATGACGACCAGTACGAAGATGCCGGATATGACGATCAGGACGACGATTCCCAGGAGGGCTCTGAGGGCAGGGAGTCCGCAATGGCTCCGGACCGCCGGAACTTCAAGGAACAGGAACCGTTTTTCATCGTTGCCTCGGACAATGAGGATGACAACGATGACGATGCCGACGATGAACAGCCGGTTCCCGTTGGTGTTGGCGGCGGTAATGATGACGATTACGACGTGATGGACAGTGATGACGACGCCGACGGGGACACTGAAGGCGCTGAATCCTCCGACACCCAGAGCGAGAAAAAAGCCGCAGCCGACAGCCGTCGCCGCGGTCGCCCGCCCAAGCGCAGCAACAGCCGCACCAAGCGTTCCTGATTCACACAGATTCTGACAACACCAACAACCCCCTGGCCTCACCGCCGGGGGGTTACTCCGTTTTATACGGTCAGTTTTAAACCCACCAGACGCGACACCACACGGTTATTCTGGAGATGTTCGCTTACAATCTCAGGCACATCCGCCGCCGTCACCGAGTGGTACCAGACACCGTCGGGATAAACCAGCACGGCGGGGCCACAGTTGCAAAACCCGACAGATCCGCAGGTTGTGAGGACCACCGTGCCCGCCATGCTGCCGCGTTTGCCGTAAAGCAGGCCGGCCTGTTTCAGCACGGCGCGGAAAGCCTCCAGTGTGGCGGCGCTGTCATGCTCACTGCAGCTGGCGCCGGTGCATACAAACACATGGCGGTTTATCCGGGCATCCATGACGGGGGCGTGTGGGGTGTTCTGCATGCCACGAGCCTACCGTGATTGTGGGCGACTGACAATGCCTGAGCACGCGGTGGGTTTCAGAACCGGCGCGCTTGCGTTACACTGTCCGTATTCAAGAGGAGGAAACCGTGATGAACAGTTCATCTGCCGCCGTAGCCAACAAGGACAGCATCGCTTTTCCGTTGGGTCGTATCGCCAGTGGCCTGTACGTGGTGACCGCCGGCGGGGGCGCCAATAAAACCGGTATGCTGGCCTCCTGGGTGATGCAGGCCGGTTTTGAACCGCCCGCCATTGCCATGGCCATCAGCCCTGAACGCGAGATGTACCGGCTTATTCAGGAGACGCAGCGTTTCAGCATCAACATTCTGGGCAAGGACAATACCGGCATGATGAAAACCTTCGGCAAGTACACCCCCGATCAGTTCACCGATCTGCCGCACACCGAGACCCAGTATGGCGTCAACCTCACGGACACGATCGGGGTGTTGCACGTCACCCTGCAGAATATCATCCCTGTGGGCGATCATCACCTGGTGACCGGACTGGTGGAAGACGGTGAAACTTTCCATGCGGAATCCGAGAGTTTCGTTCACCTGCGCAAGTCCGGGTTTAACTACTAACGGGCATGGCCGCTTTTCTGCACGAAACAGAAGCGGGCGTTCAGATTAGTCTTCGGGTGACTCCGAAAGCTTCACGCGATGAGATCGTTTGTCCTGACGCGGATGAAACCCGGCTCCGGGTGAAAGTGACCGCCGTACCGGAGGACGGTAAGGCCAACGCCGCCGTGATTGCCCTGCTCGCCAAAAGGCTGGGTATGCCAAAGCGCGCGATTACGATTACGCAGGGGGAGACTGCGCGGGACAAGCGTCTGCTGATTGAGGGCTGCAGCCTGCCAGAGATTCTGACCAGACTGAAGAACGACTAGTCAGCAGCCTTACAGCCCCGTCTCAGTCACCATCTGCAGGTACTGCCAGAGTTCCTGAGGATTCACCGGCCCGTCCACTTTAAACATCAGCCGGTTCTGATCATCGAGGAGCACAAACCCTTCGTTCTCGTTCAGGCCCATTGCCTTCATCCACTCGGAAACCGCCACCTGATCGGTCGTCAGCTTCAGCAGATCCATGTTGTCTTCCTGCGTGAACTGTATCCCCCGGTAAACGCTGTTGTAACTGGCACAGTGCTTACAGGTCTGTGGCATCAGGGAGACCAGCAGGTACTTGCCGGCATGCGCCTGGGGCTGCAGCCCTGCGACTGATTGCGGCAGCACGGGGGTTTCCAGTTTGCCGGTATGGCGTTTCAGCTGCAGATCCAGAATGCTCATGGCGATCAGATCCGTCATCCGGAACAGCGGCTTCCCCTGACGGTCAAACAGTATGTAGGTGGGCGTGCCGGTAATATGAAACTGCTTGAGGTAAGCCTTGCTGTCCTCTTTTTCGTATGTCACCCGGTGAAACACCACCGAGTCGGCATACTCGTTTTCAAGCTTCTTGAGCACCGGCTCCACCCGCTGGCAGGTGCCACAATATTCGGAAAAGAAATCCAGTAGCACCAGTTTCTGCTGATCCGCGGGTTTGGCAGGCTTCAGGGCAGCCGGAAGGTCCGGGACCGCGCCGGCATCGTCATTCTCTGCGGCGGCGTTGCAGGGCGCGCCCGCCAGGCAGGCGGCGGCCACCGCCAGAATCAGCAGCACCAGCGGAAAAAAGAACCGGTTGTGCTGGTTCAGAGGGTTACGGGAGAGGGGAAAAGTTGCTATCATAGTGGATATTATGACGTATAATCCTGTTTTTGGGTTCAGCCGGGTCCGCACATGGTGGGCAGGCCAGCCCGCAGGTCCAGTCTATAGGAATGGCACCCATGAGCGAAGCGGACGTACAAACGGCCCCGGCCCCGATCAGTGAGACGCCCCCCGAAGGGAAAGTCTTTATTTTTGATACCACGCTCCGCGACGGTGAGCAATCACCCGGTGCGGCATTGCGGATGGAAGAAAAAATTCTGATCGCCCGTAAGCTGGCCGATCTCGGCGTGGACATCATTGAGGCTGGCTTTCCGTTCAGCAGCCCCGGTGATTTTGAGGCTGTCCAGACCATCGCCCGGGAGGTGCACGGCCCCTCCATCTGCGGCCTCAGCCGCGCCACCCCGCAGGATATCAATGCCACCTGGGACGCCATTAAAGTGGCCGCCAGGCCGCGTATCCATACTTTTATCGCCACCAGCGACATTCACATCGAGCACAAGTTCAAGAAAACCCGTGATGAGATTCTGAAAATCGCTGCGGAAATGGTGGCCCTGGCGGCCTCCAAATGCCCCGATGTGGAATTCTCCGCCGAAGATGCCGGCCGCACGGAGCCGTATTATCTCTACAAAGTGATTGAAGCTGTGATTGACGCCGGCGCACGCACGGTGAACATTCCCGATACCGTGGGTTATACCATTCCGCAGGAGTTCGGCAAACTCATCAAGGGGATTGTCGCCAATGTGCCCAACATTGAAAAAGCCGTCATTTCCGTCCACTGCCACAACGATCTCGGCCTGGCCACCGCCAACAGCCTGGCCGGCGTGCTGAACGGCGCCCGTCAGGTGGAATGCACCATTAACGGCATTGGCGAGCGCGCCGGCAACGCCGCCATGGAAGAGGTGGTGATGGCCATCAAAACCCGCAAGGATTACTTTGGCCAGTGCTACACGGATATTCACACCGAGCACTTTATTGACACCAGCCGGACGGTCTCCGAACTGACGCACATGCCTATTCAGCACAACAAGGCCATTATCGGCCGCAACGCCTTTGCGCACGAGTCCGGCATTCACCAGGACGGGTTTCTCAAGGGGCGCGAAACCTATGAGATTATGACGCCGGAATCCGTCGGCCTGAAGGAAAGTTTTCTGCCGCTGGGCCCCCGCTCCGGCCGCGCCGCCGTGAAAGCCCGGCTGGAAAAAATCGGGCTGAATGTCCCCAATGAGGATCTGCCTGCGTTTTTTGAAGCCTTTAAACAACTGGCGGATGAAAAGAAGCGCGTGGAAGACGATGATCTGCAGTCGCTTTACCGGCAGACAGTTCAGAAGGCGTCCTAGGCGCGTTATGGTCAGCCGCATTAATCTGCCGGAACTGCGGGCCAGCCTGGCGCAACGCTGGCCGGTGGTGGTTCAGCTGGGGGTTCTCGCCGTCGTCCTGGTGCTCTCCCTGGGGGCGCTGGCGCCCACGCAGCCGGCCCGACTGACGGTGCTGGTACCCCGACAGGCCACGCCGGTCCCTGTGTCTTCAGAAGTGATCGCCATGCCGGTGGGGACGGCTCAGAAAATCGCCGCCGCCATGCCGGCAGCGCCTCCCACACGCCGACACGCCGAACGCAAGGCGAAACCCGGACCGGTGGTGGTGGATATCAACCATGCCACGCTCGCACAATGGGAAACCCTGCCCCGGGTGGGTCCCAAAATGGCGCAGCGTATTGTGGATTACCGCCGGCAGCAGGGGGGATTCAAGGCCATTGAGGACCTGCTGGAGGTGAAAGGGATTGGGGATAAAACCCTCGCCAAAATGCGCCCATATCTGCGCCTGAACGGCACCTAGCCGGACCGCCGGACGCGGCTTCCTCTGGTTACCGGGGGGTTTAAAGGGGGAATGTACTCCGGATTGGTGAACAACGCCTGAACGGCAGGATTGTTTGAATCCCCTTCCGGATCCCTGGCTCTGCGGAGAAACGTCCTTTCGGGTTTACTGGGTCCTGTTTTTTTCGACAGATGGGTGAAACCCAGCATCCCTTTGTAAGGCGGCTTCATCCCACTGCCGCGCGCATCTGCCAGCACGTCCAGCATCAGGTCATTCCGTCGGCCATCAGGGTGCGTGTTGGTGGCCACGGCCCACCGCTTTTCACCGCTGTTTCGTTCTACAGGCAGCCATAAGAGTCTGTCTCCTGAACCGGGAGGGGCGTCCTCTGATGCCGCCCAGGCATTCCCTGCAGCTTCCGCATCCACTTGGGTGGCATAATAATCAATCTCTCCCGGTTTGCCGAGAAACGCCATGCCGAACGATAGCGGAACGCGTAACATAGATTTCCTCACTATTAAAACTATTTGTAGTAACGTTCTGGCCAATCAGGAAGCACGTCTGCATTCTGAATTAAATTCAGAATACTTCGTCGTCTAAGGTCGTTGTTCCAGTCAGAACCGTCCTTTAAGGTTTGCATGTTCTGCATCGACAAGTAAACTGCGGAAATTTGCTTCAGAAGGTACAATTCACTGAATTTAACAGTAAGCTTTTGGTTAGGGACTCTAAACTTCAGATTTTTTCTGAGAATGCGGGAACTGGCAATACTATCTGCAAGCCCGTCTGAACCAAGACCAGATGCAGCAGTATTCGTGGCCACAACAAATCCATCTGGCGTTTCTGCCACCAAAGCAAGTGCATTTGTCGTATTCAATCGCCGAGGCGACTGACGTGAATGCCATCCATGAATGGCGCGTTGGGTTTCATAGTGTGTGGTGAACACACGGCGATTCCCATCCTTATCGCCCAGCAGGGCCATACCAAAAGTCAGTGCTGGAATCATCCACAGAGCCTCGAGATTTATAAGATTATCAGACATGCTAACCAAAACCTTTTCACGGGCAAGCATTTCAGTGGATATACGGACTATCTTTTTGATAGTTTGTAACAACCTTGCAATAACCAGCCTGAAACAATCAATTCCGGGTCTATAATTTCGTTTATTCAATTGGATGGAAGAAGGAATAACGCTGCTCTCAAGGCGGCAACCCAGTGTTCATCACGGCCCCGGCCGTTCGTTTTCTCAGTCGTCACGGAATAGCAATCGGGATAGAGGAGGTTACGGTTATGGTCAGGAAGACCCTCATGCTCTGACGCACGGCTTCCGGAGGATCCGGACGGCCCTCTCCTGGCACGTGCCGGGCGATTCAGTGTAGAATGATAACCAGTGGAGTTCTAACATGGCTGCACCCAATATTTTTGTTTCCCCGGATGGTCTGCCCAAAAAACGCAAGCGGACTGCCCAGAAAGAGGACGCCAACAAACCGTCCTCTCCAGGCCGGAAGCAATCAAAACCCACGTCAGGCAGGAATGCACACGATAATCCGATGTCACCCAACGCGACGAATCCGGGAAAACGCCCCCAACGCACCGTCAACGATTACGTAGAACTGATTGAAACGGTCGCCCGGGTGGAATACAGTCGTTTGCCCAATCACCTGATTGATTTCAGTGAAATCGTCAATATTGGGGCCATTGCCGTACACGTGCTGCTCACCTCCAACCCGGACCGTGAGTTCAACGTGACCTACCTCTCCACCGCTATCAAGTGGGCCATCCGCAATGAACTGCGGTACCGCTACAAGTGGTATTCCCTGAAACAGACCACCGAGGTGGTGGCCGATCCGGAAACCGCCCAGGATATGGACGGCGACGGCATTGAGGCCAACAAAGGGAAAGTCCGCGAGGCGGTGTACGAAACCATCCTCTCCGTGGACGGGATGATGGAGGCGGAAAACCCGCACGAACTCCGCGATGACTCTTACACGCCGGAGGAGGACTCCGAGCTGCGTGAGCTTTCCAAGCTCATCAAGGAGTGTATGACCCGCCTGCCGGAGCGCGACCGGGAAATCATCGAAGCCCGCTTCTTCAAAAACATGAAGATGCGTGAAATCGGGGAAAAGTTCAACATCTCGCCGTCGCGCACCTCACGCGTCGTCCAGTCCGCGCTGGATAAAATCAAGGTGGAACTGCAGCGCCGGGGGTATTCTCCCAAGCACTTCGGCGAAGTCTGGTAGCCGGAGGTCTGACCGATGCCGCATCGCTTCGCCAACCCGGCGTATCAGCTGCTGTGTGAAAAATCGCTACTGATTCGAATAATCGTTGTAGCCGAAGAATTCACGTTGCGAGTCGCCGGAGTAAACCTTCCAGAACCGATCCAGGCCCAGATAGCCCAGACCTAGCAGCGGCAGCGTTACTGCCCAGCGGCCATTGGAAACAGACTTCGCGGCGAAGTCCAGTATTTTACCGACGCTTTTGCCGAGACCATCAGCGAGGTGTCGGCCGACACCCCAGTTCCGCAATCCCTGTCGTGCCGAATTCAGCGGCGCCCCGAAGGCACGACGACTCTCACGGGCGACAGCCCTGAAGGGTGCGTGAACGGCCCTGGCCCCAAAACCGCCGTACAGGCCTGCAAAACCCAATCCAATAAAGGGCAGGTTGGGTAAAAGAATTTCATTGATGAATCCCTCCGTATACGCTTTGATACGATAACCACTGGCACGCAGTTTAAACGGTCCGTACAGCACGACGCGTTTCAACCGGACAGCAAGGCTGTCAAATCCGGGATGGCCTGAATAGAAACCAGCATTGAATCTGAACTGGTCCATGGACAGTTCATTCTGGTAAGCCTGATAACGTTGTTCCCAGAGATCACGTGATCCACGAACAGAATCGCGCATCATCAGGTAAGCCACGGCAATGGCGCCAAGTCCAAGCGCCTTCCGGCTGGCGGAGCCCGCCACACGGCTGACGCCGTTGCCGGCGACGCTGGTGGCGCGCGATGCGCCCTGACGGACGTTGCCGGGCAGGTGAATGTTATGCGGAATGTTGGGCGGCACGCTGCTCATGCCTGTCCTCCTTGCGGATTGCCGGAACTGGCCGGCGCTTCTTGTGGTGACGTTTGTGTGTTACCCGCAGGTTGCCCCTGCGGCGGCTCTGGCTGAGGTGGTAGCGGATTGTTACCGGCCGCCAGGCGGCCGAGAATCTGCTTGGCGGCTTCCGACTCAATATCCATCAGCGAATGATTGGCCGTCATGGCGTTCAGCAGGTCCTGCACCCCCTGAGACGGATTTGTCACGCCACCGAGATCCATGGCCAGAAAAGCGGGCTGGTGCACCACCGGGCTGGTGTCCCGGAGCATTTTCTCCAGAAAGGCATCTACAAACGGCTTGGTGTCCGGCTGGTTGGCCAGCGTGGGGTTGGCTTTCAGAATTTTGAAGAGATCCATGCCGGCTTTAGCGCGGGTCATCTCATCCGGATCGTTCATCCGGTCATTCAGGCTTTTCACCGTCTGGGCGTCCAGCGTGGCGCCGGGCTTCTGCAGATCCGGTTTGGGCGGCTCGGGCGCTTTTGGCTGCGCGGGTGGCTGCGGTTGCTGAGCCGGGGGGGGTTGCGCAGCGGGCGCTGGCGGCGGCGCCTGAGGCGCTGGCTGGCCGTTGGGCTGCGCACCGGGTGCGGCGTTGTAAATGTTGTTCTGCTGATTGGGCGACAGCCACGGCATGCCTGGCACCGCGCCGGACTGATGCTGATACAGCATGGGCGCCACCAGGTAGGGCGGGGGTATTTCCGCCAACGGTGGGCCGGGGTTGGGGGCAGGCATTGCAGCCCCACTCACGCCATACCCACCACCGGGCGTCTCGCCGGTGGGCGCGCCGAATCCCCCGGCGGCCATCATTCCTGGCGGTGGCGGCAGCGGTGGCAGTGGATTGAGTATGCTGGTATTCCCCATTGAGACCCTATCTCCGTCCGAACGGCCCTGGCCGCCCGGTTGCCCTGTCGTGTCCGGCGTCATGCAGGCTATCCGGTGGATATCATGGATATCACAGAAACCCTCGCGCCTGGCGGGCGCAATGACACCTTACTCGTATAAAACCAATTCAGGGGATTTTGGTGCTACCAGGGAGGGGGGTTGAGGGGTGGAGCGCCCCTCACAACCGGGTCAGGGTGAGACCAGATCAGGACGCAGAATCATGGCCCTGCCCTGATAAACCGACTGCACGTCTGCCTGGGGACGGGTGGTCTCAAACTGAATGAGGATACGGATACAGCGCTCGGGCAGACCCTGGATATCCGGCTCCTGAAAGCACATCAGCGGCACATGCGTCCAGTCCAGCAGCTCGCGGGCCACTTTGGCGGGAGATATCGCGTGGATATCATGAGTGACGGTAAAAAAGACACTGCTGATATCAACAGTCCGGATCTTATTGCGGCTGATGATCTCACTGAGCAGCTGCTGAAGCGCATCGCGCATCAGGGCGGGATCATCCGCGTCAATCGTTGTGGCGCCGCGTACACCGCGAATCATGGTAATGTCTCCGTGGGTTGATGACGCCGGTCCGCAAACGCAACTGGCCAACCGGCAGCAGCATCAGTATAGGGGAAACCAGAATCGGGTTAAAATAGAGATAGGACAATGACTTGCCCTGCTTGTAGTAGAATATCGGCAATCCGGAGATTTTCCCCCATGGTCAGCATTCTCGTTGTTGATGACGACCCCGAAATTATCGATCTGCTGAAGCTGGACCTTGAGCTGATGGGTTTTGACGTGGATTCCGCCACGGACGGGCTGACCGGCCTGAAAAAGGCGGAGGCCCGCACGTTTGACCTGATTGTGCTGGACGTGATGATGCCGAAAATGGACGGCTTTGAGGTCACCAAAAAAATACGCGCCAACCGCGCCTCGGTCTCCGTGCCCATTATTCTGCTAACCGCCAAAGGAACGATTGAGGATAAAATCCGCGGTTTTAATGCCGGGGCGGACGACTACCTGGTGAAGCCCTTTGAATTCCAGGAGCTGATGGTCCGGATGCGCGCCCTGTTTCGCCGTACGGGGGCCATGAACAAAGTGGGCGCCCCGACCAAGAAGGATGAAATGCTGAGCAGCGGCGACATCAAACTGCTGCCCTCATCCCTGGAGGTGATTCTGCGCGGGCAGATGGTGAAACTGACGCCCACCGAATTCGAGATTCTTTATTGCCTGATGCAGCACGTGAATGAAGCCGTGCCGCTGGCCACCATTCTGCAGGAGGTCTGGGGGTATGAGGCCGATGAGGACGTGCGGATGCTGCGCGTGCATATTGGCGGACTGCGCCAGAAGATTGAAACGGATCACAAGCGGCCGCAATACCTGCAAACCGTCACCAATGTGGGCTACCGGCTCAGCCCCACACCGGCCGACGTGCTGGCGGGCGCGTAAGGGAGCAGGGACCCGATGGCCAGCAAAACCAGTCATCTCGTGGTGCCCAAGCTGAAACTTTATCAGCAGGTCATCATCACGTTTGTGGTGGTCGTCATGCTGCCGCTCCTGGGCATCAGTTTCACCATCTACAGCATCAACCAGAAGGCGCTGAAGAAAGAAATCGCCCTGTTCACCGAACATACGACCGAGGGGATTTTCAAGGACTTTCAGACCGAAATGACCTGGCAGAGCGCGCAGAGCCGCCTGATGCGCACCTATCTGCTGGAGCGCTTTGACCAGAGCAGCCGCTTTCAGCTGGCTGCCGACGGCCTGTTTCAGCAGGATGACCGGTACGCAGCCGTTGCCATTTATGACGCTGCGGGCCAGCGGCTGAACACGGCCTACAACCCCAAAAACCCCCTGCCCAAGGACCTGAGGCTTCCCGAACGTCTGACTGAACCGGCGCAGGAAGAACACTACCAGGTTCTGTTTGCTGCGGCTGCCGGCAAGGACCAGACCCCCTACTATCTGCAGTCGCTTCTGCCGGTCCCCGCAAGCGATCTGGCGAAACGCCGTCATGCCGCCTATTATCTGGAACTGAAGCGTTTTAACTACCTCAGTACGCTCATCCGCACCAACCAGGATTTATACGACGGCCTCTACATCGTGGATGCCGACGGCAAAATCATCGCCGGACCCGACGCCGTGATACCAGGACAGCAGGTGCTGAATGAAAAAGACCGTCAGTTTCTGCTGAACCTGCCGGACGGCGTGCTGCGGGAATTCTCCACTGAAGCCCAAACGCCCACGGGCGACGACGATGATGAAAATCAACCCCTGCAGAAAGTCTATGTCAAAATGCCTGACATTCACTGGGGCATTATTCTCGAATCGCCCTACCACGTCCGGCAGAAATATATCCGCCGGGCCCGCGTTCAAACCCTGTTTCTCATCGCCGGGTGTCTTGTGCTGGTGGCCATTGGCGGCCTGGTCTACTCGCTGGGCATCAGCCGTAACTTCCGCCAGCTGATTAAAGGTATAAAAGCCATGGCCGGCGGCAACTACACCCGCCGCATCCGCCTGATCACCAACTTTTTCACGCCCTACGAGATTGTTTACCTGGCCGGTGAGTTTAACCGGATGGCCCGCAAAACGGCGGACGCCTGGCAAACGATTCAGGAAAAGAACGCCGAACTGGCGAAGCTGGACGAACTGAAATCCAACTTGATGGACACGGTGAGCCACGAACTGCGCACGCCGCTGACCAACATTAAAGGCTACACCTCCCGCCTGATCCGCTACGACAAAACCCTGGATGCACCCACCCGGATGAAAAGCCTGAAAGTCGTGAAAAACCAGGCCGACCGCCTGGGACGGCTGGTGGAGGATCTGCTGGTGATCCCCGATCTCGACAACGCCAAGCTGCGGGTCTTTCCGGATCGCGTCAGCCTCGGCGCCGTGATGGAAAACGTGCTGCACCTGATGGAAGCGCGCGACCGACGTGAAATTCTTCTGGACATGGCCTCAGAAGTCGATGTACTGGCCGATCCGGATCGCCTGGAACAGATTCTCCTGAACCTGCTGGACAATGCCGCAAAATACTCTCTGCCGGACACCCCCATTACCGTGCGTGTGGAAGCCGATGAACGGCTGGTACTCATTGCCGTGCGCAACCAGTGCGAGCCCATTCCAGAGGAAAAACAACCGGAAGTGGGCCGTTTGTTTGAGAAATTCACGCGACTGGATGAAAGTTTAGTGCGCACCACGCGCGGCAGCGGACTGGGCCTGTTTATCGCCAAAGGCCTGGTGGAAGCCATGGGCGGCCACATTCACCTGAGTTACACCCCACATGCCCCAGCCGACACCCACGACTGGTTTGAGATTACCTTTACCCTGCCGCGCCTGCTCCCTGAACAGGTGGCTGAAACACGGGCGCCTGCAGTGTCTGAGGCATCGGCGGAGATACCGTAAACGGCGAAGCGGCAGGAACGGCTACTGATGTTGCGGCCGTCACCGGCTGGCCGGGACGCGCCAGCGGCACGCTGATGGGTTGAATCTGAGGCATCATGCCCACTTTCTGCAACGGGACGGGCTTTTGCGTCGCAGGGGCGGCAGCCGCGGCTTTCGCTTTGTCGTCCGCTTTCATCCGGTTGTAGATTTTTTCAAAAACAATGGAGCCAAACAGCGGGCGGAGAAAGGCAAAACCCAGCGCGCCACCAATGTTGCCGGCCAGGGAACGGACAGGGCGCAGAAACTCCTCCAGCACCTCGGGGCGGTTTTTAAAGCGGCGGTTCATCAGCATAACGGCCAGCTGAGAAAGCCCGAAAAAGGCTGTACCCAGAGAGGTGATGCCGACAAGCTGAACAGTCGCCTCCTGGCCTACCTGCTGTTTGATGTCCTTGTTGGACATGCCGCCCAGCTTGTATTTCAGCGCCATAAACGGCGGATTAAAGATGGCGTTCACCAGCGGCGAACCGAAGCCCACAATGTAGAACATATCCACGGCGCGGTTGGTGGCTTTCCGCTGGATTGCCGGATCCGCACTGTTCATCATCGTGATGGTTTCTTTCAGCCAGGTTTTGCTGAAAGCAGGCAGCTGTTTTAACTGGGACGGCGCCAGACGACGCATCAGACCGGTTTTGGCAACGGTCTCAGCGGTATGCACCATGGCGGTCAATGGAACGCTCATGCCACACCTCCGGCGCCGGCGGTGGCGCGCTCAAACACCTGAAAGGCATTGGGACGGAGCATGCCGGATGCGGCGCTGCCGGCGGCGAAATAAGGCTGGTTGGCCGGCGTTTTCATCTCGCCGCTTTCTTTTTTCTTGTTCAGCAGGCTTTTAAAAATGGTTGCCGCCAGTATGGGGCGGATCACCGCAAAACCCACCGCGCTGCCAATGGTGCCGGCAATGTCGGAGAACAGAGTGCGCTGGGCGGCGCTGGAAATATTGCGGAAACCGAAGGCGGCCACAAACTTACCGGCCACAAAACTCACCACATGGATACCCACCGTCACGAACTGCGCCGTGGTTTCCTGGGAAATCAGCGACCAGCGGTCGTGGCGGTCCATGCCTTTGGATTTATAGCGGGCGTTCATCACCACGGGGTTCATCAGGCAGTCCACCACCGGGGCCATCAGGCCAAACACGCCCATGTAGGCTTTCAGTTTCTCAACATACTGCGCCCGGATGGCCGGATCGTGGCTGGCGGCGTCTTTCATGCGCAGCAGCAGTTCAACGGGCCGGGCAAAATAGCGGTAAGGCGCTTTGGCGATTTCAACCGCCGTGCTGCTGAGCACCTTACCCACGGTGGGGTGCGCCGTCACGGTCGGCACCACCTGCTGGGTAATTTCGGCCACCAGGCGTTCGCCAGCCTGAACCGCAGGACGGACGGCCTGATGCACAGCTTGCGTTGTGACCGATGAAACCATAGAAGACGATAAGACCCCTGTTGGAACCCAAGGCGTGACCGAAAAAACGTCTGTTGAAATAATTGAAATAATTAAGGCTGATTTGCCGGTATTGTATCAAAAACCCTGAAAAAAAGATATTGTCAGCTTTTGGCGGGATCTATGCTTCAATAATTGCTGCCAGTGGCCTTCTGCCGGGGTATCATTCACCGAGGTTTTCCGTTCAATGAGCATACAGATTCAATACCTGGGATATTATGGTTATCACCTGACCATGGGGAATGGGGACAGTGTTCTCATCGACCCCAATATCAGCCACCATGACAGGTTGCTGACAGGCATACAGCCCACACAGATTCTGCTGACCCACGCCCACCCGGACTGGCGGGACAGCGTGGCTCTGGCAAACGCAACGGGTGCAGTGCTTTACGCCCCTGAAGGGTGTCAGCTGGCCACGGTAAACACATTGCCAGCGACCCAGCGCCAGCCACTGTCAGCGGACCACAGCCTGGCCTTTCGCTGGGGGGAACTAGTGATTCTCGAAAGCCCTTCAGATCCCGACTCGGACGTGCCGGATACAGCCTGCGTCTCCCTGATGATTCAGTCGGAAGGCAACAACATCCTGTTCGCCGGGCAATCGCCGCCGGGGCCGCATATCCGTGCCTACGGACGTGATTTCAAACCCAATGCATCCTTTCTGCCGGCCCAGCGTTTCCCGGGCGAACGCGTGGTTCAGGCGGCCATGTGGCTGGGTTCGGATCTGGTTTTCCCGATGAATGTCGAGCCCGGGGATGATCCCGATACCAACGATGCTTTCTTCAGCGAGATTTACGCCGCCCTGGACTATCACACCCCGGCGATCTGCCGTATTCTGCAACCCGGCGACACGTACACCCTGGTGCCGACAGAATCCACCGGACGGGTTGCCGGCCCGGAAGCAAGATATTAATTCTGATTTAAGAGTTAATAAAACATCGTTCTAAAATATTCATAGTTTAACTTATCGGACGTTAATTTTTAATCAGATAAGAATGCTCATATGAGTTATTCGAGGTATGTTTTTCGCGCTTCGTTCCCGGACATTCGTGATGAATGGGCCTGTTCCAGTCCGCGTTTTTTGACGATCTGTTCTCGGCTCAGGTTCAGCAGGGGATCCCGGTAGGGTATGCCGGCGCGGCTCTGCATAAACTGAACTTCGTTGACGGACATCGGATATCCGGGTACCCGCGGTCTCGCATTCGGGTCTGCACTGACGGGGACTTTAACGCCCAGTGTGCCGGACTCCCGATCGCCCACGCCTGGCGAGCAGGTGACCACAAACCCTGCTTCGGACAATCCGCCACGCACGGCGCCGGCTGCACTGTAGGTGGCGACAATACCGTCCTCAACCAAAAGCTTGTAGTAACAGGCGAACAGATCCTGCGTCCAGAGCTCAGGCATGGCTTCCGGTGAGAATGCATCGTGGCAGATTAAATGGTACTGACCGGCATCCACGCGCACCATTGGCGGAATCACCTTGCGCAGATCGCCCATCACCAGACGGAACACGACATGGCAGCCTTTGTCACTATGGAGCTTCAGAGTATCCCGCGGGTTTTTCAGGTAATCAGCCAGGCGCGTTTCAATATCCGGGAAATGCTCAAACAGGGTGTCAAACCGGCGATCTGAGAAAATGGCCCGGGTGCCCTCGGCCACAAAAGCAACGAGTTCAGGGTCATTCTCAATAGCGGTAACTTCAATACAAACCGGGTGCGGCGCCTGGTCCAGTACGGTTGTAACAGCGACCCAGGCGTTGTACCCCAGGCCATAGCACACATCCAGGATGCGCAGCGGCGTTGCCTGCTGGTTGGCCGGTATGCGCTTTGCAACAGCCACCGGATTGTTAAGCTGAACGTAGTGGGTGAATGCTTCAGTAAAAGCACCCGCCATATTGTGAAAATGCTGCCGGGTCTCCCGGTGATAACAGGTATAACTGCCATCCTTCGTCTGTATCAACTGATACGGTTGTCGTTGATTCTTGGGCGGCATATCGGATCCAACTGGCAGAATAATCCCTATTTTAAAGGAAAAAGGGGGTCATCAGGGTTCCTGAAAATTAAACAACCTTAACGTCCGATAATAGACATTATGCTCTGGTGTCAATTTCACGATTTATGAGCCCTTTGGGTGAATGGGCATCAAAGTTCCGGTCCAAAAGGCCGAAGTAGTCCTTATGAAGGACTTACTGACACGCTTTGAATCCTTCTTTAATGAGGATTTTCTTGGATTCAGCAAAGGGCTGCTCGCCCTGGCGGGCCTGGCCTTTGTCGGTTTTATCAGCGTGTGTCTCAGCATCATTCACTTTGTGTACATTGTACCCGAAGATGCCCTGGCTGAACTCTCGGCGCCACCCTGGCGGAGCCTGAATGTGTCCTCACACCTGGTGGAAACGCAGACGGACTTCAAGCGGATTCAGCAGACACTGTTTAATATGTCGCTCAACGCCGAGCACAAGGCCGACCCCATTCCATTCTATCTGCTGGCCAAACTGAGTGAGCTGAAGGACGACGACAAAGAGGCGCTGTATTACTACGAGCAATCTCGCATGAAACTCGAAGCCTCCCCGCTGGATATGCATCGTTTAAAGTTTGTCCGCGATGATATTCTGCTTCATCTGGCCAGTTTTTACTACTTTAATAACAAGATGAAAGAGGCCCGTGTGGCGTTGGTGCATATTCAGGATGTGGACCGACTCACGGACCCGCGTCTTTATGTGTCGCTGGACAATGTACTGTATGAAAGCAGGCGGGCCGACTACCACTATGAAATGGCGCAGGTGCTCAAGGACGATCTGGCGTTCCGCAAGGCGCGCGAAGAGCTGCATAAGGCCCTCTCGCTGTGCTCCGATGAGCGACTGAAAGAAACCATACAGAATTACGAGAAAACCAACCTGCCGCTGATCGTCAATGATATTGCCCCGGAGCACCGGTATTATCTGCGGATGGGGATGCGCCTGGAAGACACCGGCAATGTGGAAGTGGCCATCCGACTGTATAAAAAGGTACTTAAACAATACCCAAAACTGGAACTGGCATCGCATTTACTGGCGTCGGCTTACCTCAAAAATAACAAAGTGACCGAGGCCATTCATCACAGCCAGAGCAGTCTGCAGGTAAACCCCGATTTTTACCTGGCCTACCTCACCTTGGGCGATATTGAGCTGGAGGCCGGTCAGATGGACCGGACGCTGAATCACTATCAGCAGGCGCTGAACATTGTCCGTCGGTTTTCTGATGAAGCGAACCTGGGCCTGGCCGCCAATATCGAGAATCACATTGCCTACGTGTACGAGACCCTTCATGTTCCGGGTCTGGCGCGGCAGCACTATGCCGCCTCCGCAGCATTGTCGCGTCAGGTGCTGGCGATGGAGGAATCCTCGGATATCGCTCCCAACAGCGCCAACAGCGCCGAGGACCTCGAATATTCCGAAGAGGCGCTGAGGCGCCTGGGACCCGAGGGACAGTCGCGCGAAGAGGTGGCGACCGGGCAGAATCACGTCATAAAATCGAAGAACACGTCCAGATAACGTCGTTTGTCACGCTGTGATGTTCTTGTGCTGTTACGCGCCACTACACAAGTTTAATACGTCATATTAACGTTAGACAGCGTGACTATCGCACATTATTCTGAAGTCAATTAATATCACGTCATTTTCACTTCATGTGTTATGCTTTATGTGTGCTCGTCTTCATATTTTGAGAGAGGTGAACCCATGGCGTCACGCACGAAAAAGGCTGATAAAGTCAAAAAGTCCGCTCAGGCCAAACCTCAGCAGGCATTGTCAAAACTCGCGCTGTTAACTCATATCAATAGCCTTGCGGATACAGACACCCTGAATGCCCTGCTTGAGGAGACCGAACGCGAGCTGGTGGCCCTGCAACCGGAAATTGAGAAACTGGAGGAGAAACTCCAGAAACTGAACGACCTGAGAAAAACAAAACAAAAGCTGATCACCCTCCGGTTAAGCCTGAAGTCCATTGTGCATAACTTTAACGATGACGTGACTGACACGCCAGAGACATCATCTGCCGTAAAACCCGAAAAAAACACCAACGCCAAGGCGCGTTCCTGGCAGACCATTGATCGGCCTGACGGGGTTTTCTATCCCGACCTGGCTCAGAGGCAGGTCGCTACAGTGCTGAGGCGTCCCGCCTCTCTGAACGCCGAACTGTTCCGCGCTGTGGTGTTCGCCGGGGGCATCGCCACCACCGAACAAATCCGCGATTACCTGGTGGAGAACCGGATTACCTACCCGACAACCGGGCAGGGCTTTGATGCTGTCCCCCTCAGCGAAATATCATCGCGCATTAATTACCTGGTACGCAAAGGCATTCTCAGCGCCAACGGGCGCGGCAGTTTCGTCTCTCAGCTGGGCTGGCAGGCGTAAACCGGGGCGTCCGGCAGGCCTCGCTGACCCACCGGGCGGGCATTTCGGATGCGGTCCAGACACTCGCGGACGGCGCCGGCGCCACCGTTTGACTGTGCGATCATGCCGGACTTTTCTGCGACAAGCGTAACGACCTCTGGGGCGGCATCCGCCGGGCACAGGGGCAGTCCGCAGGCCGCCAGGGCCGGCATATCGGGCAAATCGTCCCCCATATAGGCGATGGCGTGCAGGGGTAGGCGGTAGCGTGCCGCCACGGCCGTCAGCGCCGCCAGTTTGTCTTTCGCGCCCTGGTAAACAGCCTCAATCTCCAGTTCTTCAGCACGGCGGGTCACGATGGCGGAGCAGCGCGCCGTGATAATGGCGGTCTGAATGCCCGCGCGGTGAGCCAGGGTGATTCCCAGGCCATCCTTGACATTGAATGACTTCAGTTCCTCGCCATGCGACGTATAGGTTATTTTACCGTCGGTCAGTACGCCGTCCACGTCCATGGCAACCAGCTGTATGGCGGCAAGTCGTTCCTGATCCGGCCAAACCGTCATCCTCAGCGAATCCCCGCCTGAAGAATATCGTGCATGTGAATCACGCCCACAGGGCGCTCCTGCTCATCCGTAATCAGCAGGGCGGTGATTTTGTGGGTTTCCATCAGGCGCAGCGCCTTTTCTGCCAGATCCTCGGCCGAAACCTGCTTGGGATTACGTGTCATACAGTCGGTCAGGGGAATATGGCGCGGGTCTCCCTGCTGCATCAGCGCACGGCGCACATCCCCGTCGGTGAGCATGCCGACCATCCGGCCGTCGGTATTCACCACCAGGGCCAACCCGAGTTTTTTAGCGCTCATTTCCACCAGGGCGTCCATAAACGGGGTCCGTTCACTCACCACCGGGAGTTGTTCGCCGGTGGTCATCAGGTCCTGCACATGCAGCAACAGCCTTCTGCCCAGGGCACCCGCCGGGTGGTACTGCGCAAAGTTGTCCGAGGTGAACCCTTTCCGGTCCAGCAGCACCACCGCCAGGGCATCGCCCAGGGCCAGGGTGGCAGTGGTGCTGGTGGTGGGCGCCAGATTCAGCGGGCAGGCCTCTTTGGGCACCTGAATGCTCAGGGAGATATCGCTTTGCCGGGCCAGAGTGGACTCCGGTTTGCCGGTCATGCTGATCAGCGGCACGCCGAGGCGCTTGATCAGCGGCAGAATATTGCTGATTTCAGGGGACTCGCCGCTGTAGGAGATGGCGATCACCACATCCTGCGGGCCCAGCAGGCCCAGATCCCCATGGCTGCCCTCGGCGGGATGCAGAAAATAGGCCGGGGTGCCGGTACTGGAGAGCGTTG
This sequence comes from Candidatus Melainabacteria bacterium, assembly GCA_050247195.1. Lineage (GTDB taxonomy): Bacteria > Cyanobacteriota > Vampirovibrionia > Vampirovibrionales > Vampirovibrionaceae > JBFWUP01. The sequence continues at coordinate 70,280 of JBFWUP010000007.1, forward strand.
CGGCGATTTTTCGGGCCACATGACCGCTTTTACCCATCCCGGTAATAATCACACGCCCCTGGCAGTCTTCAATACAGGCAACGGCCTGTAAAAAAGTCTCGCCGAGGTTGTTTCTGACCGCTTCGAGGCCTTCAATCTCCACATCCAGCACGGCGCGCGCCTGCGACAGCACACAATCCAGCTCGCCAGCCTGTGTGGCGGTTTCTGTGGGAGCCTTCAACGGAGTGGTGGTCATGGGTGGCTTGTCGGGCCGTTATTCATCCAGCGGGCTGCCGGACTCCTTTTTGGCCTTTTCCTTGTCTTTGTTCTTGGCTTCCAGCACCAGCAGGCTGTCAATATCCATCCAGGGGTCTTTCAGCGCGGCGCTGAAGACTGTGCCCTGAATTTTGACCTTATCGCCGCTTTCAATGTCCATCACATCGTTGCTTTTAGTGCGCGGGAAAAACAGCTTGAGCTCCGACAACGGAATCTCATGATCTTTGACGTCGGGGCGAAGAATCAGCACGCTAACGTAATCCTTGGGATCGCGCATGGCCTTTTTGTAGTTAAGGCCGGTGTCGGCAAAACGGTTAAAAACCGCTTCGAATTCAACATTCTTTTCCAGGTACTCATCCGGCTTGGTCACCAGATCGATCGGAGACACGGCGCTGTAGACCTTGTTTTCAACCGCTTCCTTCGCCTCAGCGGCGGCTTCCGCTTCGCCAGCCGGTTTGGCTTCGTCGGTCTTCACCGGTGCGGCAGGCGTCTCCGCCTGCGCCAGGTTGAAATGGCGGGCAAGATCGATGGCCTGCGCCTGAGGGAGGGTCTTCAGACCAAAGCTCACCAGGGTGGCGCTGACAATGAGGCCGGAAACGAGGGTTTTCACAGTACGCATGGGAATTCCTCTGAAGCACAAACGTCAATTATTGCGGGTGTCACCATTGTACAACCAAAAGCCGCTGTGGTTGGTAATTAAAACCAAAAGCAGACCCCAGAATGCCCCGGCAGTTAGTGGGGGGTCAGCACCTCGGCCTGGACGTTTTTGCGGGTGTTAAACAGCTCATTCAGGCTCTCGCTGAGCTGGGCCGAGGTGTTGGCGGCCATGAACTTGCCTTTGGTGGCCAGGGCCACGCATTTCAGCTGCCGTTGCGCGCCATAATCCGCCAACCCGTAAGCAACAGTGTGAATCTTAATATTGGCGTTCGAGCGCATCATCTCCACGGCCAGGTCGCACGGGTCTTTGGCGCAGGTTTCTTCGCCGTCACTGACCAGAATGACCGTGTGAGGCCCGCCCACATTGCGGAAATCCTCCTGCAGCGCCCTCGTCAGCGCGTAACTGATGGGCGTGGTGCCCGTGGGCTTAATGCCCACCAGTTGGCTGGCGATGGACATCCGGTTCCCGGTGCCAATGGGCACCAGGGTCTGCGTGGCCCGGCAGGGGTCCCCGTAACCCCGGCCCAGATGGCCGTAAACCCTCAGGCCAACAGGCACATTGGGCGGCACTTTTTTGAGCACATCCAGGATTACCTGCTTGGCCCCGTCCATCTTGGTCTGGTTGCCCAGGCGTATCCCCATTGATTCCGAGGCGTCCAGGATGATCAGAATGCTTTCAGGTCCGGCGGCCTGTTGCGCGCCCAGAGCGTTCTGGCTCGCGCCAGCCTGATAGGCAGGCACGGTCGACGTGGCCGGAATCTGCTGATAAGCCTGTGGAATGCCACTCTGGCTTTGCGCAGGAAGTCCCTGCAGGAGTGTTTCCATACCAGAGCAAACACCCAGAAGCAGCACCAGCAAAAGGTTCAGACGGGCGCTGTGCACAGAAAACAGTGAGGACCAGTTCTTCATACCCTCTCAGGACGGATAAACCGACGGTCGGGTTCCATCCTAACATCCCCACATGCGAGGAAAAAAGGGCAAAAAAAAATCTCTTGCAAAAAGGGGGTTGAGAGCGCAAGAGATTACGGATAGAGAGAGAGGCAGTATATAAGAGAGCAAATTGATTGATTTGATACTGTCTTAAATTCCCCTCAAGCCACCCGTGTGCGCTAATTTCTGTTTTTACTTCAAATGTTTTACATTTCTTAAATTTAGTGAGAATAATCATCTTCAGGGGCGGTTGAAACCGCCTCCTGCTGCTGCGGCAGCAGCACCGGCAGCTCCACACCGTATATCTGCACCGGCTCCCGGATACCTTTGACAGGCACCTGCCCGAGATCCCGGAAATGGACATTCTCGCGGTCCTGCGGCCGGGTCAGCGTGTCATCCAGCACCTGCCGGCGGGTTTCATCGCTGACCACAATGCGCGAGCCCACTTTGCGCGTCAGCCCTTCCAGGCGGGAGCCCAGATTGACGGCCGCCCCCATGACCGTAAAACTTTTAATATCTTCCGAGCCGAAGTTCCCCACAACCATATCCCCACTGCTCAGTCCCACGCCGATTTTGAGCGGGCTCAGCCCACGCGCCGCCCAGCTTTCGTTCAGTTCAGCCAGGTGGGCATGCATTTCCATGGCGGCCTGGCAGGCCCTGCGTGCATGGTCCGGAAAACCGACCGGAGCGCCGAAGAAGGCCATAATCGCATCGCCCATGTATTTGTCGTAGGTTCCCTGGTGTTTCAGTATCACGCGGGTCATGGCGGTAAAGAACTCATTGAGCTGGACCACCATGAGTTCGGGATCCACCGTCTCAAACTGGGCTGTAAAGCCCTGCAGATCGGCAAACAGCACCGTGAGGTTCTTCTTGGCGCCGGCCAGGTTTTGCATGCTGTTGGCCGGGCTGGCCAGTATCTGGTCCATCACCTGTGGGGACACGTATTTGGAGAACACCCGCGTCAGCTGATGCTTCTCACGGTCGTGGACATAATAGCGGTAAACGCCCCCACCGGCCGTCGCCGCCAGTAACAGCACACTCGGCGTGACAATGGGAATCCACCAGCCCTGCGCGGTGAACATCCACACATTGTAAAACCAGAAGCCCGCCAGCAGCAGGCCGGCCAGCGCAATACCCAGGTAAAACCGCCGGATACGGAGAACACCGAGCATCACAAAGCCCATCAGCAGGGCCACCACGCCGTAGACAATCCAGGTGGCTGCCGGCCGCACGAAGTTATGGTCGTTCAGCGTCATATCCAGCACCGTGGCGAGAATCTCCGGTCCGTAGACATTCCCGCCCATCGGTGTGCGGTGCATGTCGGTCATGGTGTCGCCGTAAATCACAATCTTGTCCCGGAAATCAATCGTTCCCTTGTCCGGGCGCCGGTAAACACGGTTGAGTGAGGAATTCACCGGGTCGGGGTTCAGCCCTTCATCGGCCAGCAGCACATCCACGGCGGAAACAATGCGGTACAGATGCCCGTACCCCAGCCAGTCCGTTCCGGCTTCCAGGTCCACGCGCCGGAGTTCCGTCTCCGTGGCTGGCAAACCGGCTTTTTTGAGGATGGAAGCCACCAGCGCTCTGGGATGCCGCCAGTTGATCATCACCTCGCCATGGGCGTCCAGCGGCAGTGTTTTGCCGTTCAGGCTCACCTTCAGAGCGTCCCCGGCGTCATTCAGGCGCAGTGTGGCCTGGCTGCGTTCGTTCACCAGGGGGCGGATACCCAGATAGGGGTAAAACACGTCGCCATACGTCCGGTAAAACGGCGTGACGGTCCTCAGCTGGGAATCCCCCTCGTACTTCACGCTGGTCATCCCCACGCCGCGGGCAGCCTGAAAGAAAGGCATATGGACCGCCAGCGTGCTGCAGTAGGTGATGGGATCCAGCAGGGGGCTGGCGCTGAGCCGTTCCTGATCCCAGGTGAGAGGTGTACCGTGTGTGGCCAGCCAGTCCAGAAATTCCGGCTGGGCGGCAAAAGTCTGGCGGTAGATGTGGGTCAGGCAGTCCTCGGCATACAGGGCATCCATCGGGTTGCCAATCGCCGGCCGGCTGGCGAACACCTCACCCGGCTTCGGCTGGCGCCTCAGCCACCCTCTCCTGCGAGGAGAGGGTTTAGACGGGTTCAGCAGTTCGTAGTCCCAGGGGCCTCGGAACACGGCTGTGGGCAGGCCCAGCATGGCCGGGATATCAGACACTCCTTGCAGCCCAAGTGCGGGATAGTAGGCAGGAAGGCCCCAGCGGGCGCTCAGGGTCGCCTGGGCGCGCACATAGGGAAGCAGGCGGGTCATGAACAGGGCGCGGTTCAGCGCCGCTTGGTATGCCTGTGGTGTGGGGTTCTGGCGGGCCTTGTACTCAGCCAGGTTCAGCTCCGCGGATTCGGCAATATACACGTTCCCCGCCCGGCGGATAGCGTCTTCCAGCACAGCGTCCTCCTCCGGGGTGGACTCCCCGTTGAAGCTGATGTCCAGAATGACGGCGCGGGGGTGCTGGGCGCTGATGTGGTTGAGAATCTGAGCGACACGGCCGCGGGGCATCATGCGGCGGGGCAGCTGGTACTCCGGATGGTTGACCCCGTAGTCGAAGCTCTTGCGGTCAATGCCGACGATGACGATGTCATCTGAGGGGATGAAGCGCTCGGAGCGCAGGAGCAGGCGGACATCCAGCATGCTCAGCTCCAGCCGGTGAAGGATGCCCGGGGCGTTCAGGGCGTAAAAGCACGCCATTACCAGCACAAGAACCACCCCCCAGAGGCAGATCACCAGGGGGGGGACGGAAACCGCGTGATCCGTCGCAGAGGTTGGTGTGGGCTTGGGTTGCGCCTGCCGGGAGGCCATCAGCGTCTTCCTGGCGGTTGTGCTCTCTCCTCAGTATGGCGCGGGCGGCGGGGTTCCGGATCCCCTGGCGATGGGAGTTATTACCCGTCCGACTTGAGGAGCTTACTGACGCCGCTGGCCATGAGCGTGCCGAGGGCGAAACCGCCGAGTGGGATGTAACTGCCGGCAAAGCGCCCGAAAGGCTTGCCGAGGTGAAAGCCAGGCAGCAGTTTGCGACCCAGAGCAAACCCGGCGCCGGCCACCTCCCAGATGACGATGTTTTTGGCGCCCTGGCCGGCGGTGGCTTTGGTGGCGGCGATTAGTGGACTGTTACCCTCCAGTTCCGCCTGACGATAAGCGCTGACGCCCGCGCGGGCGGTATCCAGACCCATGAGGCTGAGGCCGAAGAGCTGACCGAGGCCCATGCCGCTGACTTTGCCGAGCCCTTTTGCGTTGGGATCCCAAATGGTTTTCAGCGGCTCCACATTCTGGCGCCACACGGTCTCTTTCAGGTACTCCCGCCAGCCATGGTTGAATATCGTTTCGCCATTTCGTAGTGTTTTGAGAATATTAGAAGGTTTGAGTTCCCTTGTTATAGTTGCAAAATTCCATCTGACAAGCCTTCCGTAGTGTGTTGGGTTTCTCAATTGAGAAAAGCTTAAATCGCGTTTGTGTCTTAGTCCGAAAAGCCCTGTGTAACTGTATGGATGAAAATTCATAGCACGTGCTCTTAATGAGGGGGAATCCCCCAAGCGAGGGTTATGGACTTGATCGAAGGCGCTAATAAACTGATTTCTCTTATTTAGTTCAACGGCGCTCCGTCCTGTTGCCCCATCGATGAATTTTCCGGCTGCCACTCGGCTCGTCCAAATGGCGAAGCGTTTCTCGAAAACGTCCTTCAATGTTTTATTGGGGCTAAACGGCACAATCTCCCGCACTGGCGGAAGCTTTACAGACCTCTGATCTGCAAACGTATGCAGTTGAATTGGAGTGCCCTGAATGCTCAATGTTTACCCTTTGGAATAGCCTCCCCTGTGTGCTTAAAAACAATATTTTTGTCGTAAAGGTGCTCATGTAACGTTTCTGTAACGACATTGCACAATTACTCATTTGGTGACTATATTTGGGTTTGAGAATGACACCCCCAACCAGGATATGGAATCATGCTATCCGCTCTACAGACAGGTCTATACAGCTTCTTGAGAGGAATCAGAGAAGGTGAAGACGGTGAGGAACCAAAGCCATCAACACCAAGGCCAAAATTGAGCTTCGCAGGTGAAGGTGATAACGGACTACCTCCGGTGCGTCCTGTTAAACCAGAACCCAATTACAAGTTGACATTTTCTGGCCCAGAGGGTGACGACGATGATGGTCCTGAACCCAAGCTGATGTTCGCCGGCAGCCTGCCCGCCGACGCCGGACGCCGGCTGAGCGTGCTGGGCTAAGCCCGCATGGCCAAAAAAGAAGCGCCCTTCGGGGCGCTTCCTAAATTACTGGTTACCTGGTAGACCAGGAAGGTCCCCACCGCCGGAGGTGCCACCGGAATAGATGGGAACGCGTTGGCCGAGGATGAATTCGGAGCGGGTGTCAAAAAAGCTGGCCAGTCCGTTCATGCCGTTGGATTCAAACCGATCCGATAGGGCGCTGAAGCGATTGGCGCGGGTGGTCAGGCGGTTGGAAATAGCTGTATTCTGATCCGTGGTGTTGCTGGCGGCGCGCTGGGTATCCAGCGCCAGAATGAACGCGTTAAAGCGACTGAAATTGATCATCTCAGGATGTCCTCTCTCTCTATTGTCGTGCTCTCTTCGATAGCGTATAGAGATATAAAAACAATCCGAAGGGATATCTTGATCGTTTATGACAAAAAATAAAGCGCCCTTTCGAGCGCTTTATCTTATTTATTGATTTCCTGGTAAACCAGGCAAGCCACCACCAGACCCGCCACCGGAGTTTCCACAATTACCATGTCCGGCGTATACGGGCCTACCACCATTCTGTTTGTTACGCGCCTGATTGGCCCGGTTCTGACCAAAACTTGCAGCCGAAGAATATCCAATGCTCATTGACATACCAATATCTCCTCATTTCGTGTGTTCTAACAACCAACCTTGATGGTTATATAAAAACAAGCAAATAAATTTCGGTGTTACTTCATTTACATAAATATAAAAAAACGGCACCGATATACGATGCCGTTTAAACAAACTGAACTTTGACTATTGGCAACCAGGAAGACCTGGGAGGCAAGGTTGTGTTGTTGTCGTCACAACAGTCGTCGCGGGTGGCTTGCCATGGTGTCTTGGGGGTCTGTTTCCACGGCCAGGTCTGTTGCAGGCTTCAGCTACACCCGCTCCTAAAGTACCCACTGTCAACAATGCTCCCACCCCGGCTGCTGCCATTTTAGAACGAGCACTGCGAAAAGCACCAAACTCAATGGAAGGGGTGTTCATCCCTACGTTCATAGGTCAACTCCTGTCTATATTTTCGTGTAACTACAATATGGATCGTGAAGACCCACGCTGCTGCTTCTCTGAAGAACCACTTAAGTATGAAAACCACCACGGCAGCGCCATTGTATCTAACGGGAAAAGCCCGGGTCGGTCAAGGGTAAAACAGCCAACCGGTGCGTATTGAAAGGTAATGCACCCTATATTGCCATATGTCATCAGGGTTAATCATGCCCGATGCCGCTGAAACCCCCGTATTCTTTCGGTTTTGCCCGGTTGTGGCTTCATAATGCTTAACAAACCTATATATTCCGTGTGTCCCCGCCGAAAACCCATGGTGAACGGATATGGCCATGGTTAGGCTGGGCGCCCCGTGATAGGCGGGGGCCACCCTTCAGGAAGAAGCACTCAACGTCCAGAGAGGAAAGACGACGATGCGCTGGAATGATTTGATGATGACGACCCGCATGGGCGCGCGCCCGCTGCTGAGACCCGGTGTACAGGCCGGGGTGACCGCCATGGAGTACGCCCTGCCCATTGGCCTGGTGGTGGTGCTCACCATTCCCGCGCTGGGCGCCCTGGGCGATATGACCAACGGGATGTTTGGCGGCATGCTGGGCATCAGCCAGCCTGCCCCGGCGCAGGAGATTGCCAGCGCCGAAGAAGTGATTGGCGCGCCGTCTCAGGCCGTTGACTCCGGCGATGTGTCCACCGAAACGCCCAGTGACCCGGCCGATGTGGGTGCAACCCCGGCCGACCCCACCCCCGCACCAGCCACCTCACCCCCGCAGTCGGTCCCCAGTAATGTGACGGTGTCCTTTGACCCGGCGACCGGGATGATTAAATACACCGGCTATGACGCCGCCGGCAACAAGATCGAAACCACCGACGCCAGCGGCACCGAACTCACGCTCTACATGGCGCAGATGTTGGAAAACCTAGCGGCCACAGCAACAAAAGACAACGGCCAACCGCTGCCGCCAGCGATTATTGGTTATATTAAAGACTTGGCTAATAAGGGCTATGATTTAAGCTCAAAAGAAAAAACTGTTGTTGATAATAATACGCTTGAAATTAGAAATACAATCGATTTAGATGCTCTCTATGGTCCAGCGGCCCAAAGAACTGCTGAACAAAAAGCTGAGATAAATGCTCAATTTCAAGATATAACCGATTTCACTTATTCGCTTTATTACATGAAACAAAGCTATGACGCATTGATGAGTTATGTTGGGAATAAAAATGGTTATACTGAATTAAAATCCCAGATAAGTTTGTATTCTGGAGTAATTAGCAGTGTAGGAATTCAGAATTTTCATATGCAGCAAACTGCTAACCAAACGACAGGGTCATCCACTTTTTATAATTCATATGGTTTTGGAAGCACTGTTAACACCTCAGCCGTGAGCTTAGATATGTCCCCCATCGTCACCCACATTGAGTCCGGGAATATCGAACAAACGGCCAACCAGGTGCCGTAAGGCCGGGTAAAGCAATACCACAGAGCGCTCCGGTTCCGCCGGGGCGCTTTGGTCGTTGGGGGGCAGCTCGCAGCGTCAGGCCAGGGCGTTCAGGCGTCGGCCTGCGTCGACGGGCGGGTTGGCGGTAAATTGGAGGCTGGGTTCAGGTCCATCTTTTCCTTCATCCCCCTCACCACCTGAAAAAAAAGGAGGTGCAAGCATTAAAGAGATATTATTGAGACTTGTCATAAGATCACCTTCAGTGTTGGGGGGGAACTGTCCTAAACCACAATATAGAACTGACTTGACTTTTAGTCGCAGAGTGTTAATAACTCGTTACATGAACGGTGATAATGGTCTGCATGCGTTTTCATGCGGTTAATGGGGGTACCATCTCAGGAGAGTTCATTTGGGGGTTCAAGGAACAACCACCGTATTTACCTATGGTCAGCAAGGCAATCCTCATATGTTGCCGTCTGTCCGGGAGATTGTGCCGTTTAGTCCGAACAAAACTATCGAGGACGTTTTCGAGAAACGCTTCGCCATCTGGACAAGTCGAGTCGCCGCTGGGAAATTTGTGGATAATTTTACAGGTAGGGGTTTGATTGATTTTGAAAAAAGGAATTCTTTCATAAAACAGTATGACAAGATTCACAATCCGACTTTGTCAAATTTCCCAGACCTTGCGGAAAAGGCTCTCGGCTTCAATCCTCACAGTTATTCTGGCCTTTTCAGTATTCGAAGCAAGCGAGATATGACCTTCTCTCACCTGAAAAGTCCGAAGTCCTATGTGAGAAAAGTACGGTGGAATTTTAAACCGCTTGGCCGACATTTATCTCCGAAGAATATTGTCAGTAACGTTCGATCTGGTCAGTCAATTTTTGCTTTCGGTTGGCGGGAGTACCTGAAAGAGACCGTGTGGCGCCAGAATGTGGAGCCACTGAAAACCATCTGGGATCCCAACGCAAAAGGGCTCGGCAAAGTCAGCGGCATGGGCCTCGGTCAGCTCTTCGGCCTCAGCCTCATGGGTCTGGATACCGCCCGGGCGGGCGTCAGCGCTTATCGTCAGGCGGAGCTGGAAGGAAACAGTCCACTGGTGGCGGCCACCAAAGCCACCGCCAGCCAGGGCGCCAAAAACATCGTCATCTGGGAGGTCGCCGGCGCCGGATTTGCTCTGGGTCGCAAACTGCTGCCGGGCTTTCACCTCGGCAAGCCTTTCGGGCGCTTTGCAGGCAGTTACATCCCGCTTGGCGGCTTCGCCCTCGGCACACTCATGGCCAGCGGCGTCAGCAAGCTCCTCAAGCCGGACGACTGAGATTCAGGCAATGAGGTTCAGCGCCTGCGTGTTCAGGTCACTCGCAACGCCCATCAACCCGTTGCCCCCAAAGCCCATCGCGCCGGCCGGAGCGGACGAACCCCCGCCAAACGTCCCGAAGGTGATGGCGATGTTCTGGCCAATCAGCTTGCGCAGCCCGCCCAGAGAGGCGGATGTGGCGTTGAGGCTGAGGCCATTGATCATGCGGAAGTGTTCTCTCTCATGCTCTGAGTGAATCAACACTTAGTCTACGGCCCGATTACCGGGTGCGCGCGACCGGCGTGATAATTCTTAACAGACCGGCCTGCTTGGCTTACAATGGCGGGGCATCCTGAGAGAAAGGAACCAACACCGTGGCCGATCCGAAAACCATGTACCAGAAGATCTGGGACGCCCATGTCGTCCGTGAGGAGCCCGGCCAGCCCACGCTGCTTTATATTGACCGCCACCTCATCCATGAAGTCACCTCACCCCAGGCGTTCCAGGGCCTGCGGGATCGCGGCATTTCCCTGCGACGCCCGGACCGCACGTTCGGCGTGGTGGACCACAGCATTCCCACCACGGACCGCAGCCTGCCGATTGCAGATGCCCAGGCCGCCGCGCAGATCAGCCAGTTTGAACAGAACTGCAAGGAATTTGGCGTGCATTACTTTGGCCCCACCAGCGACAAGCAGGGCATCGTCCACGTCGTTGGCCCGGAGCAGGGCCTCACGCTGCCAGGCATGACGATCGTCTGCGGGGACAGCCACACCGCCACCCACGGCGCCTTTGGCGCGCTGGCCTTTGGCATTGGCACCAGCGAGATTGAGCATGTGTTCGCCACGCAGTGTCTGCAGCAATCGCCCAGCAAAACCATGGCGGTTGTTGTGGAAGGCGAGGTCGGCCCCTTCGTCACCGCCAAGGACATCATCCTGGCCGTCATCGCCGAAATCGGCATGGATGGCGGCACGGGGCATGTGATGGAATACATGGGCTCAGCCATCCGCGCACTCAGCATGGAAGGCCGGATGACCCTGTGCAACATGAGCATTGAAGCGGGCGCCCGCGCCGGAATGGTCGCGCCGGATGCTGTGACCTACGAGTACCTGAAAGGCCGCCTGTACGCTCCCAATAAGCTGGAACGTTATATTGAGCACTGGGACACCCTGCGCTCCGATGAAGGCGCTGTGTATGACACCACTGTCACGCTGCGCGCCGAAGACATTGAGCCGATGGTCACCTACGGCACCAACCCCGGCATGGCGGTCGGCATTTCCAGAACCGTCCCCACGGCGGAAACATTATCCAGCGCGGACGCCAGGGCGGACCTCAGTGATGCCCTGAGCTACATGCAACTGCAACCGGGCGCCCCGGTGGCCGGTACGCCCGTGGATGTGGTGTTTATCGGTAGCTGCACCAACAGTCGCATTGAAGACCTCATCGCCGCTGCAGACATCGCGAAAACCGGTAAAGTTAAAGCCGGGTTACGAGCGCTGGTGGTCCCCGGTTCTTACCCGGTTAAAGTCCATGCGGAATCGCTGGGGCTGGACAAAGTGTTTACCGATGCCGGTTTTGAATGGCGCGAACCCGGATGCAGCATGTGCATCGCCATGAACGGCGACCAGATTGCCCCGGGGCAGTTGTGCGCCAGCACCAGTAACCGGAACTTTAAAGGGCGTCAGGGCCCGGGTGGGCGGACAGTCCTTGTCAGCCCGGCCATGGCGGCGGCGGCGGCGCTGGCAGGGGAACTGGTGGATGTGCGGACGTGGTCCGCCCGGAAGGAGGCTGTGTCTCATGCGTAAATTCACCACTCTGACGGCGCGTTGCGCGCCCATTAACCGCAGCAATATTGATACGGATCAGATTATTCCGGCGCGTTTTCTCAAAGGCACCACAAAAACCGGCCTGGGCAATGTGCTGTTTAACGACCTTCGGAACGGGAAGGACGGAAAGCCTGACCCCGCCTTCGTACTGAACAAACCGGCCTATCAGGGCGCACAGATTCTGGTGGCGCCGTTCAACCTGGGCTGTGGCAGCTCGCGCGAGCACGCCCCATGGGCGCTGACGGATTATGGATTCCGCGCCATGATCGCCATTACGTTTGCCGACATCTTCCGCAACAACAGCCTTAAAAATGGGTTGCTGCCGATCGCCCTGCCGGAAGCGGTGGTCACAAAACTGCTTGCGGATGCCGAAGCCGATCCGACGCTGGAAGTCAGTATTGATCTTGCTGCCCAGACGGTGAGCATACCCGGCCAGGGTGATTTCCCGTTTGAGGTGGATCCCTACCGGAAGACCTGTCTAATGGAAGGGCTCGATGACATCGGCTATACCCTGCAGCACCTGCCCACCATTGAGGCCTATGAAGAGGAGCAGGACGCGTTCATCCGGACGCTGGCTTAAAGCCGTTATCCCCACCGGGGGGTTGGCTATGCCGGAATGCTGTTTGATTTAAGCTGGGGATGTTGATTGAGGCTTTGCGCTATGCAGGTCACAACCTTTACAGGTCAACCACCAGTCTCATCTGGCTCTCAGCCCGGATTTGGATGCTGGATTCACTTACTCACTGGAACAGCACTGAGTGGTGGCGGTTATTTCGGTGCCTGGCGAAAGGGATTGGCCCCGTCCCCAAAACAACTCCCTTCCTTATTTATGCCCACCCCAAAATCTGAGAGACAAGGACGACGTCGTACACGCTGAACGCAGCCAATACATCGCTTCTGCCTCCCAATTACGGTGGGGCAGCATTGTGGCGCACTCCTGTCCGGGAATCTGACCTGAGAGACGGAAACGGGAAAGTAATTGGGCCGGTGCCGGATTGGCGACGCCTCGGAGTGGCGGCTGGCTTATTCACGCTGGGCATGATGACCCACCAGCTCCCCGTCCGGGCCCGGCCTGGTAAGTCCCTGCTGCCCGCAGATTGGAAAGCGTTCTTCCGCATCGGCTCGGGGATTGTTGCCGTTAACCAGCTCAACAAAGCCATGGACTGGCATCCTTCCACCTGGCAGGGCGCATTGGAAGCGGTCACCGTCATCAACCCGCTGGCGCTGGGCATCAGTAACAAAAGCGTTGCACAGATGGTTGTAATGGCTCCGCTGGTGACCGGCGTGGTGCAGGCTGCGACTTTTCTGAATGAAAAGGTCACCGAACCACTCAAAGAAAAACTTCACATTCCCACACCCATCACCCGTCTGGCGCTTTCGCTTGGGTTTGCTGGAATCGGGATTATGGTCTATCCGCAGATTTTTAAGGTGGTGGCGCACAGTGGGTTGCTGGGCAGAGGAATCCGGGAGGAGGTCCTGGCTGGCGGGGCCGCCGCTGTGGCGGGGTCCGCCATGGTCACCTGTGCACGGGGATGTTCACCCGGCAGTGTGGTGTGTCTGAGCGAAACCGCCGAAATGATGGGCGGGATGGCCAACTGGTTTAAGTCACATTTTGGTCATGGCACATCTGGCAACAGCAACAACTCAGTATCACCCAGCTTAGCGGCGGGAGTCAGCGTGTATGCCTAACGCACTCTCTCAATCTATGACCGCAGGCCAATCCGTGGGCACATCAATCAGAACAACCCTGTCCTTTGGGCAGCAGGTGGAAATTCCACCCACACCGGAACACGTGCCGGAAAAATTCAAAACCGTCTGGGGGTCTCTGCCGCCCTGCTGCCGGAGCTTTTACCTCAACCCGGGCAGTGGCTGTTGCGCCGGCATGCCGGAGCCTAACGCTGCCATGATGGCGGTGCATAAAGCCAACGGCACAACCCCGCCGGCCGCTGAAACGCCAGCCTGCACACAACCCTCACATGGCAGCTTATGGGCCGTAGGCGACTGGTTCCGGTATCTGGGCCGCGGCTTTGGCCAGGATATGAAGCGCATTTTCCTCGGCCGCAAGGAAGATTAAAGTTAATTAAAGGTTAAACACCATGTTTAGGAATATCTTTGCACCATTGAGAGCAATACATCTTGATCCGCGATTTAATGTGCCGGTTCATGAATTGCCCGGCCAACCGGATAGGTTGGTTAGTTTGGGCCTCGCCAACCGGCGTTCCGGATTCAAATCGGATACACACTGGGTTCCCGATCGTTTGCATCTGACCGGACTCGGTCAGGCAGTAGTAAGAGCGCTGATGCCGAGAGCTCGCAGAAGAAGATAAACCAAAAAGCCCCGGTCAGTGACCGGGGCTTTCAATAAAAAGATGGGTTATGGCTAGCCGCAGCAGCCGCCGAATGTGACTTTATCAGCATTCAACACTTTGGGCAGTTTAATGCCAAACTGGGGAGATTGTGGTTGATGTACTTGAGGTGTAACAGCATTATTGGGCTGACCATTGTTAATGGGCAGAGTAGGATTGTTACCGAAAGAAACTTGCATGAGACTTGTCCTCTCTCCGATAGAACTTCATCATTTTAGCCTCTGTACACGGAAATGTCCAATGATTGTATGCAATCTGGCGCAATAAAAAAGGGCGCCCTGAAGACGCCCAATGTCATGGGTTTAGTGAGTGGGTACGTTTCGAGGTTCCAGAGTAATTGTTAACGCTGCGGGGCTTCCCCGCAGCAAACCATTCATTCCTGTCTCTGTGTGCTCTCTGGCATTCACGGTTGCCGCATAATGCTGATGACGGTTACCTCATGAAGAATGTTCCATGCCAAAAGGGATGCCCCCAAGGGCATCCCTATGAAGCGGATTCACCGGGCCTCAGGCCAACCGGTTGACACGATTGGTGTCATGGTTTCGGTTGTTATCGTGGTTTCTGTTCCCGAAGGTGACGTTGGTATTGTTCTTGTCGTTCACAGGATTATTATTTCGGGTGTTATTGTTACGGCCGAAATTCACATTATTGTGATTGCCGTTATTCCGATTCAACGGATTCCAGTTCATTGCGCCGGTCATCATGGTCGTATTCCTCCCATTCTTGGCTGTACGTACCGAAAAAAAAGGCAAAGGCGGTTCGGTACAGTGCCACAGTACGCAAGACGCATGGCGCCGTCTATTGGCAGAAAGGCTGATTTATGCGTATTCTCATCCGAGACTAAATGAGAAGTCACGTCTAATAATCAACATTGACGCTGGCGTGAGACTTGCCTACACTGAACAGATACGCAATCAGCAAAGGAGCTCCTCATGCACCCAGCCGCCCAACCCGTCAGCATGTCCCCGGAACAGAAAGAAACCCTGCAGAAGGAAATTCAGCAGGAAATCGCTGCCCATAAAATCCTGTTCTACGGCAAAGGGAGCAAGGAGATTCCCATGTGCGGCTTCACCATGGAGACCGTGGAATTCCTGGGCCGTTTCGGCAAGCCGTTTGAAGTGATTGACGTGCTGCACAACATGGAAAAACGCGCTGTGCTGAGCGAAATGACCGACTGGCCGACCCTGCCCAAAGTGTTTATCAACGGCAAGTTTTACGGCGATACCGATATTCTGGAGCCCATGGCCCAGTCCGGCGAACTGCAGAAAATTATTGACGAGGCCTTTGCCAACGGGTAAACCATGGCGAACGCGCCAGACAGTCCACCAATTGAGACTCCCGGCGAACGGACCGCTCCCGGTGTGCTGCGGCTTTCCGGCGTGGATGTCTGGCGGTTTCTGCAGAACCAGACCACCCAGGATGTGCTCTCATTAAAACCCAGCCAGTGGGTATGGAATGCCGCGGTGGATCGCCACGGCAAAGTGCAGGCAATTTTCTCCCTGCACCGCATGCCGGATGATTCCGCCTTGCTGGTGACCCACCGGGAGGCAGTGAGGCCGCTTATCGAGCATTTCAGCAAATTCCGCATCCTGGAAGACGTGCAGTTTACGGATTGCACGGACATTACGGACAGCGGCACGCCGATACCTCCCGCTGATTCCGGCGATCTCAGGGCATTCGGAAACCCCACGGTCTCGGCTTTGGAGGCCGGTGCACCCGGCTGGCATGAGCTGAGCATGGGTCTGCTGCTGCCGGAAACCGGCTGGGCTGAACGCTGCGTTTCTTATACCAAAGGCTGCTACCTGGGGCAGGAAGTCATCGCCAAAATGAAAACCTACGGCGGCACACCCCGACTTCTGATGGGTCTCATTCTCGACGACCCGCCGGATGGTGCCACCGGAAACACCCTGCGCCAGAACGCACTGAACGATCTTTCCCTGCCGCTCTCCCTGGATGCTTCCGGCAAGCCGGCCGGCACGCTGACACGGCTGGCGTACTCGCCTGAGCGCCAGCAATGGATTGCCATGGCATTGCTCAACCGCGAAGCGCGCCAGCAGAACAAACCGCTCATCCTGGGCTTGCCCGACGGCGCACAGACCCACTGGCGCATTCACCCCTTTCCGCTGACGGACGCTCAAGGCGAACCAGCCAAAGCGAACCCGGAACTGGCCCGGCAGAAGCTCACGGATGGCCTGGCTGCTTTTGCCCGGGGGAATGACGAAACGGCCGTTCGCCTGTTAGAGGAAGCCACCACGCTGGATGACTCCCTGGTGGATGCCTGGGAGGCGCTGGGCGCTATCCTCAGCCGGCATGAGCGGGTGGATGAGGCCATGGCGGCCATGGAACGCATTGTGGCGCTGGACGCCGACCATGTCATGGCCCATACGAACCTTTCTGTACTGTGGCTGAAAAAAGGCGACAAGGACAAAGCGGAAGAAGAAAAAGCGAAAGCGCTGGTGGCCCGGATGCGCCAGGGCGCCAAAGCCTCCGGCGTGGACATGGCCAAGCTGGAAGCTGAACGGCAGGCGGCAGAAGCCGCCAAAAAAACGCAACTGCAAGAGCGAATCACCCTGTTTCAAGAGGCCCTGAAACACAGCCCGGAGGATCCGCTCGGGAATTTCGGCCTGGCCAGCGCGCTCCTGGAGATGGGCCGATTTGCCGAAGCGATTGAACCCTTCCGCAAAACCATTGCCGGCCAGCCGAAACATTCGGTCGCCTATCTGTCTTTGGGCAAGGCGTTTGAAGGCAGCAATCAGCCCGCGGAAGCAGCGGCCATCTACCGGCAGGGGATCGGCGTGGCGGCAGGCCGGGGGGATCTGATGCCGCAGCAGGAGATGGAGCGCCGCCTTGCAGCGCTTGGGCGGGACGCGTAAGTCTCCCGCCAGCCTGATAGACCTCTCCACCCCCAACCCACTCCCCTGCGAGGGGAAGGGACCTGAGATTGTAACGAGTCCTTCATATTACGGGGAAAAGTCACAGCTGAGAGCAATTTTGCCTTGTCGGTTGTTTTTATTTGTGTGTAGTAGTATCGAGTGTTTGTGTCGTTCTGCCCGTGGTGTTCACCACGCCGGCAAACAGAGTGTGTGTTTCAGAAAAGAGATTGTGCCGCCCACAGGTGGCCAGAGTGCTTGAGTTAGAGGAGTAAGGTTATGTCCAACCCGATGTTCGGCGATCAGAACCGGTTCCGGATGAACAGCCAACCCGGCTTTCAGCAGAGCCAGAGCTTTTCGATGAGCGGCGCTGACGACGGCATGATGGTCTTTCCGGCCACCAGCGGCGAGGGCGGCATGCCCGGCAGCAACGGGTCGATGAACATCGGCACCGTGAATATTTACAACCAGTACCAGCTGGGAGGCGGCGACGCCTATATCGGCAGCATGCCGATGGCCCCCGGCGTGGACAATACGGGTTACAACCCGGGCGGCGCCATGAACCCCACCGGCGGCGCAGGGAACACCGGTTACCCGGGCACAACAGCGCCGACCAATATGGGGGGCTATATGCCCAACACCGGTGGCAGCGTGTTTGGTGGCGTCGGTGGCGCGATGAACCAGCCGTGCATCAGCGGCGAGGTGCTGAACTGCATGGCGCAGATCACCAAGATGATGGGTCTGGTGATGACCAACCTGCTGGAAGTGGTGAAGATGCTGGCCGGTAATGTGGGTCGCTCAGCCGTGGATGCGGGCAAAGACGCCACCGGCACCGGCGGCAAGTCGGGTGCAGACAGTAGTAGTAAATCCGGTGACAACAAAAAAGCCGACGAAACAGATAAAACTGACAAATCCGATGAGTCCGATGACGCAGAGGAATCGGATGAAGCTGTGGATGCCAACCTGCCGGAGAATATGAAAGAACTGGCCGGTGAATCCGGCTCTCTGCGCAAAATTCTGGTGGACTGCGACCAGGAAGGCGCCACTGTGGACTACCTGCGCGGCATTACCAAGCAGGAAGGTGATGACTGGAAAGCAGCCCAGGAGAAATCCGACAAAGACTTCACGGACATCATCAACAAGAAGCTGAAGGATGCCGACAACGAAGCCACGGTGAAGTCTGTGGAAACGAGCGGCAACACCCGCAAGGTGACGCTCTCGGATGGCGGCGTGATGAACTTCGAGTTCAACCCGGATCCCACGCAGAATAACGCCTATGTGTGGAACCTGGTGGACTTCACAGAGAAAGACGCCAAGGAACCCAGCGTGAAATACGACCTGAACAAGGTGTATGACGGCGTAACCAGCAGCAATATCAGCACGGATAAAGTGCTGAGCGCCACGGCGGGCAAATTCCACACAGTGGGCGCCACCGATGACAAAGAGACGCTGAAAGCGCACTTTGACGACCTGAAGTACAGCTTTGGGGAGTTGAGCAGTGTGGATACCGCCACCTTTGAAGACAAACATCAGGAAATGGCCGCCAGTTTTGCCGGTAAAGACGGCAAACCGCTCACGCTGACCTATACCCGCGCGGATGCAGAGTCCGAGTGGACGCTGATGCGCTACCAGGTGGAAGGACAGGATGCCGTGAATCTGTCTGCCGATGACATTAAGAATCATAAACCGGTCACCACCGCTCAGATCAGGGCATCGCTCGAGTTTCTGAACGAGAATTTTGACAAATTGCAGGAAGCCGCTTATGACGGCTCAAAGAAGAATGACATTCTGGATCGCTATGAACTTCAGACGCTGGCAGCCCAGTCCACACTGGACAAAGCCGGCCTGAAGGACAAAGCTCCGGAAGGCTTCTCAGAAGTCGTGCGTCAGCTGGCCGAGAATGAAGAAGCGCTGACATTCGCCTCAACCGGCGAATCGATGAACGGCGTCAGCAAGGCTGACCTGACGAAACTGACTGAACTGAGCAAGAATGATGACACGGTGGACAGCGGCGAGGCGCTGGCCAAGAAACTACTGGATCAGAATGCGGATAATATTCGGACCGGCCTGCGCAACAACGAAAGGACTAAGTCCTCGTTTGAAACCGCACTCGGCAGCGACGCGTTTGACCTCAGCAAGTTCAAGTCCTACATCAGTGAAAAACGCGATGCCACTGCGTATGCCAGTGAAACTCAGAAAGCCGCTTATGATGCTTCTTCAGATAAAAGCTGGCAAGACGCGGATGCGGGTTCTCTTGGCGTGACTGCGGGATCTCCGACAGATAAAACGACGACTGAGACTTCTTCACAATCAACCAGCAAAGGCAACAGTGACATTAAGGCACTACAGGCCGCACTGGAGTTCATGAAAAATGAGGACAACTTTAAATCACTGGATCGTTCAAAAGGCGATAAAGGAAACATTTCTAAAGCTGATATTGACGAGTACATTAAATCGTCACAATCAGCCATTGATCCTAAAGTACTCAAGGGTTTACAGCTATTGAAAGCTAACCTTTACAGCTTCTCACGCATTGATCCAGTATTTGATTACAACGGGAACCATTATGTACAGAAAGCAGATCTGGACAAACTTGGTGAAATGCTCAGCTCTGCTACAGACGGTGATCAGCTTTTTAAAGAAATCCGGAAACTGCCACATAACACAACCATCAATGATATTTCTTATACACCCGTCACTGATGAACAAGTAAATTCCAGTGTAATGGACAGCGACAAGAACATTAAGAATGCTGACGTTCGTTCAATGCATCTGGCACTGTCCTGGTTATTAAAATCTGATGAACGCAGTAACTGGTCTATGGATGACGTTAAAAAATACACCGACAAATACGGTGGCGTCATTCCTGAAGAGCTTAAGAATGGTTTAAACCTGATTCAGGCTCACCCTGAAATACGCTTCATTATAAGCAACAGCAAATTCTCTCCGGAAAGCCTGGAAGCTGTGAAAACACAGATTGATACCAAGAAAGACATTACTCTGGATCAAATCACTTAAATCACGGGAGTTGAAGTCATACGCTATGTCCAATCCAGGGGTACAAGAGAATAGCAGCAACCGGCCCGGTGGCATTAAGCCCGCCGATGCCGGGAACGCCAACGCCGCCAAACCGGCGCAGAGCATTCCCGTTGCCCCGGCTGTGGATCTCAGCGCCTTTCAGGGCGGCAGCGCCCTGAATACCAGCGCCGATGTCGCGCAGTTCTCCGCTGCGCCGGGCATCGCCAATGCCGCCGTCGGGGATCTCGATCAGCCCCTGCCGCTGGTGGAGCCCAATCTGTTCGGCGTCACCCGCACCCCCGGCCTGCTCTCGGATATCATGACCCTGGGCACCTTCGGCCCCACGCCGGGCCTGCCAGGCATCAGCCTGAACAGCAGCAACCCCGCCGCCAGCCTGTATACAGCCGGTGGATCCACCGGATTCACGCCACTGCCATCCGACGGCACCAATCTGATCTCCGGCGAAGTCCGCAACACCATGGACTGGGTCAGTGGCCAGCTCAAAGGGGTGTATGCCGGCGTACAGCAAACCATTGATCAGATCCGGAATAGCCTGAACAACCCTGCCAGTAACACCGGCAGCCCCAGCCAGACCGGCGCCGATACCGGCACGGGAAACAGTTCAACAGCCACCGGCGCCACAAGCAGCAACGGTACCGGTAGCTCGGCAAGCCTGCCGGGATTCCTGAGTGGCCTGCAGTACCTGGACGCCGCCAACAGCCCCAAAGACTTTGAAACAGCATTCCGCAGGCAGTACGAGGAAGAACTGCGCGACTATGCCGACAGTGAGAATCTGGATGCCGACGCCAAAGCTGAGTTGGAGATCAAGAGCATCACCCAGGAAGACAACGGCGATATGAAAGTCACTCTGAAAAACGGGGACACCATCATGTATCGCCATGGAAACAACCCCAATGGCGGCAAGGCCTGGGGCATCACCACGTATGACGTGAACGGATCCGAAGGCGATCTCAGCCAGCCTGAAGGGGCCAACGTTTCGGATCGCGCCGGCATTCTGGCCGAGCTGAAAAACAGCGAAGCCGTGACACTGATGTACACCAGGGACAAAGCCAGATTGAAGGATACGCTGGATGACATGTCCCCTGCCTTCGGCGACCTGGCGGAATCCGACATCGAGATCAACGACGACGGCAGCAAAATGACCGTCCGGTTTGACGACGTGAAGTTTACGTACAGGAAAGACGGTGACCAGTGGCGTGTGGATTCCTACATCATGCAGGGCGACAACACCAGCACGCCCATCAGCGAGGATGACCTGGCCAGCGCCAGCACCGGCACCACGGACCACGCCAAAGTGGTTCAGCACCTCATCTCAAAGTTTGACGACATTGACGCCAAAAGCAAAGACGGCATTCTGACACAGCGCGAACTGTGGGACGCCTACAACGGCAGTTTCGGCGACAGCCTGAGCGCGGAGGAAAAGAAGGCCTTCCGCTATATGATCATCAACGAGCACATCCTGATGCGGGCCGAGGATGGCGTGAAAGACGCCGCCAACGGCAAGGATGATGACTCCATTGACGGGCTCTCCTTGAATGACCTGCAGGCCATTGATAAAACGCTTGGCAATGCGGGCACGCAGAGTTTTGATGATGTGCTGATGGCGCTGGATGTGGACGGCAGCCCGGAAGCCGCCAAAAAGCGGACGGAAACCCAGCGCACCAAAGATCGCAGCCATGAGAACTGGGATGAAAGCTACTTCAACAAGTTCTCCGCCGGCGATTACAATATCGTTGTGGATCAGATCCGCACCATTCTGCAGGAGCAGGGTCCGGACGCCAGGCTGACCATCGGCATGATGCAGGAAGTGCAGAACCGCCTCAGCAATGCAGACCCTTCTGAATTCAATGACAGGGACAAAGATACGCTGGTGGAAGTGGCGCAGTCGTTCCTGAATTTCTTCCCCGAGCTGGAGAAGAAAGCCGGTGATGACGGTCTCACAGCCAACTTCTTTGAAAAGACATTCAAGGACGGCTTCTCCGAAGGGAAAACGGCTTACGAACTGCTGACCGGTAAACCAGGCAGCGGCAAAATGTCGGAGACATCCGCCGCCGGCGGCGACAGCAAGATTGAAAGCAGCGGCTTCAGCGGGGAACTGCTGAACACAACGACCCACGACGCCAGCAATGCTCAGGTGAAGGCGGCTCTGGATTACCTGAACACGCATTTCAAAGGCGCTCAGAAAGGCAGCAGCGAGAACGATTCCGTTCTCGACAAGTATGAACTGCTGCACATTGTGGGCTTTAAACTGAAAGATGATGCCGCCGAAAAAGCCAAAACCGAAGACGTCAAAGCCGGTCTGCGGGCCCTGGCGGACTATGAACACGTGATTCTGCTGAACAACACCAGCCTGGACACCAAAGAGTCCAAGAACGTCAACGGCCTCAGTCAGAAGCACCTCCGTAACTTTACGGATGCTGTCAGCGCCAATGGCGGCGATTACAAAAAAGTGCTGCGTGAACTCCTCAGCAACAATGGCGGCGCCACGTCAGCCGATCTGAAAAACATTGTGGAGAACAAGCGCAGCCTGCTCAGCCGCAACAAATCCACGTTTAACAACCAGTATGGTAAGGACGGCACCCGCATGATGCTGGGCGATGTCAGCAACCAGGCAATCAAGGATTTCCTCGGCAAAATGCGCGATGACATGCTCAATGCCGACGAAAACCACTTCGGCGACGACGATCAGATCACCTATGACGATCTGGTCCGAGCCTATAGCAGCGCTTCAGATGATGAGAAACGAATCATCAACGTGATGCTGGAAAACATGTTTGAGCTGTATCACGCCGACAAGTCCAGCAACAACCCGGTTGGCACACTGACCGTGGATGATCTGAACGCCATCATCGATCAGCTGAACAAAAAAGGCGACGACAGAGACGGCTTCTACAATGTCATCGAGAAAATGCAGGGTAACCCCGGTGTCTGGAGTAAGGCCAACCTGGCAGACTGGGGTGACTTCAATCTCTGGAATGGGAAATAAGACGAGGAAATAACTGTGTCTACACGGATTAACGACAACACCAACCCGGCCGGCATTCCGGCGCCAGGCATCAGCCCGGCCAACACGCCTGTGGCGGGCGCCCCCGCCGGCGGGGTCAGCATGGGAGGGGCCACGGACCCCGGCTATGGCATGGACAGCGTCACGCTGTCTTCCATTGTGCCGCCTGCCGTGCAGAGCACCATGGAACTCACGCACAATCTCACCAGCGGCGCCGGTCAGGACGCACAGTCTTTGCTGAATGATCTCAATGCTTACAAACAGGGCCTGCCGCCCGGCGCTTACCCGGCGCAAACGCAGGCCGTGCCCAACGGCGTCCCGGCCACGGGTCAGGCATATCCCACCAGCGGCACAACCTACGGACCAGGCGCCCAGCAGGCCTATCCGCAAGGTTACCCCCAGGCATACCCGCAGCAGGGCATGCCCGCCGCAGGAGGCTACCCCTATCCGCAAGGCGCTTACCCTCAAGCCGGCGTGGCCGATCCGAGCCAGATTGACCCCAATCTGGTCGCTGACCCAACACAGTCGCAGCCACAGGGACAACCGACTGCCGACGGACAGGTCCAGGCCATGGATCCGGGCGCACTCAATGACGCCGCCAAAGCGGTGCTTGCAGAACTTCTGAAACCGGAAAATCTGAACGGCATCCCCAAAGACGGGACCTACAACGCACGCGACCTGCTCTCACTGAGCCCGCGTTTTGTGGACAGTCCGGA
Source organism: Candidatus Melainabacteria bacterium (assembly GCA_050247195.1). Lineage (GTDB taxonomy): Bacteria > Cyanobacteriota > Vampirovibrionia > Vampirovibrionales > Vampirovibrionaceae > JBFWUP01. Next base: position 93,957 of record JBFWUP010000007.1, read on the forward strand.
AAAACAGCAGGCGCTGCAGATGATTGCCGACAACAAAGGCGCTCTGGCGAAAATTAACGGCGGCGGCGCCGGCGACCTGGGTCAGGGGGATCTGAAAGCCGTTCAGTCTCTGCTGGACAAAGGCTATGATTTTGGCCAGATTATTGCCGACGGCGCAGCCGGCAGCGGCGGCAGCACGCTGCTGGAAGCCGGCGAAAAGCCCGGCGGTTATGTTAGCTACGACGAAAAAGTGGCGCTGAACCAGCTGATACAGTTTATCCAAACAAATACCAAAGACGGCTCATATAACTACAATGACATTCAGTCGGTGGCCCGCCAGGCGGATGGCAAGGCGCTCAAAGAGGCGCTGGGTAAAATTGCGGTCAATAAAGACACCCTTTCCCGCCTGGACAACAAAGGCGGCGATCTCAACCTGCAGGAACTCCTGAATATCCGCGCACTGATGGATCAGGGTCTGAATCTGGATTTTCTGATTGCCGAGGGCAACCGCGCACGCGGCAAGAAATCCACGCTGCTGGCGCAGTACGGCCTGCAAGGGTAAACGCTGAAAAGCCTCTAGTGTGAAGCCGCCATCTCATCGTGGAACAGGCGGATACTGGTCCCCGTCACGCCGGGCAGTTCATTGACGCGGTGAGAAATGGTGTGAATGCTCACCAGCTTGTTGTGTACGTCAATCAGGTAACTCAGCTGCGTGGGATGGTGGGCGTCTCCCTGCGTGGATTTGATGTCGACAATGTTGTCGCCGTATTCTTTTTCCAGCCAGTTTTTGGCTTCCGTCTGATGCTCCGTCGCCACATTGAGCTGGATACGCATTTTTGAAAACTTCTTAATGTGTTTTTCAAACACCGAGCGTTCAAACTTGCCGATAAAAAACAGCACAAGAAACGCAAATACCGTGGCCATAATGGACAGGGCGTAATGGCCGATCCCCACCAGCATCCCCACACTGGCCATCATCCACAAGCTGGCCGCCGTGGTGAGACCCCGCACAGAGGCGCCATGACGCAGCACCGCCCCGCCACCGATAAAACCGATCCCGGTCACAATCTGCGCGGCAATCCGCGCCGGGTCGCGGGCGATGTTAATCATATGCGTGGTGGCGTTCACGGCCATCAGCTCACTGCTCATATCCGAAATGGACACCAGCGTGAACACCGTGGCGCCGAGACACACCAGAATATGCGTGCGCAGACCAGCCGACTGCCGGTTGTATTCGCGTTCAAAACCCACAATGGAGCCCAGAATCAGCGACAGGGCGAGTCTCAGTGTGGCCTCAATCAGATGGGTTTCCATAGACTCATTGTATCAGTAGACGACACCGGGCAGTGCAATCAGCCCTGAAAATACCCGTTGATCAGCTGATTCATCCGGTTGGCCATCTGGCGGTTGCGCCTGGCGACCATACTGAAAACGGGATTGTCAAAATCGGCGGAGACAGCAGCAATCGGCTCAGGCGCCAGCGCCACGGGGGCGGGCGTCATCGCCTGCGGGGCAGCCTCTGCAGCCGGAGCCGGCTGGCTGACGGGCGCTGACTTTACGGGCGCCACCCGGAATACCGTATCACCGGGGCGAATAAAGCCCTGAGACTGTGTCCTGATGATTTCAGGTTCAGGCGCAACCACTGCAGGTTGTGGGGTTGGCGGTTCAGTGGCGGCAGGCACCAGAGAAACCTGGGTGTACGACTCGGAGGTCAGTTTCACGCCATCGTGCAGGCTTTCCAGACGCACCGGTTCAGCCTTGATTTTCAGGGCTTCACCTTTCATCAGTGCGGTCAGTTCTTCACGGATTTTCGGCTGAATCGCCTCAATGGCCTGTTGAATCTGCTGCTTCATCACCACCATGTCTGTGGCGATGGAAGACTTGATGGTGGACACGGTTTCGCGCAGGGCCGCGTGGTCACCCTGGTATTTGGCGATCACTTCATTGATCGCCTCGGACTGCTTGCGGAAGATTTCCAGCTGAAACTGTTGTTGTTCGCCTTTAAACTGTTCCAGGCGGTCTGCCTGTTTCTGCTGACGGGCGTCCATGTCGTCAATATTTTTGCGGATGCGTTGCATCACCAGCCGGTGACCGGGCTTCAGATCCCGGGATTCCGGCATGTCGGTGGCCGCTTCCTCCAGATACTGATCAAAATACTCAGCCACCACCGAATCAATCTGAGTCCGGATGGCGTGAATATCCTGCTGAACAGTTTTCTGGCAGCGGTCAACCTGCTTCTGGGTGTCGCACTGTACGCGGAACACTTCATCCTGAAAGGTCTGCTGAACATTTTCCAGCAGATCCTGCTGCTGTTCGCCCAGACGGCGGACATCCGTCCGCAGGGTGTCAATCTCATTGTGCAGCTGGTTCACAGCCCGCTGGGTGTGCGACTGCAGATCCGTGATCTGATCTTCAAGACGCTTGCGGAAACGATCCAGAATCCGGTCATAGGCCAGCGTGTCGGGACGGCCGGCGGTATCCAGACCGGCAACCGGGGTGAACGCAGAGTCCTGCGAACCCTGATACTCCCAGCGGACGCGTTCGCGCGGGGGCATGGGCTTGCCGGAGGGTACCGACTGATCACGACGCACGGGGATACTCATAAAGCGTTCAACAGGCTTTCGTGGCGTTTTACGCCGCTGTGCCTCGGGGCGGGCGCTTTTAGCAGAAGGCGGCCGGTGCCAGGTATGTTTCAGGCGGTGCTTCACCTGCTCCAGCTGATCTTCGGCTTCCGTCAGCTGATGATCCAGCGCTTTCTGGTATTGGGTTGATCTGTCATCAAACAGACGCGACGCCGCTTCATCAATCACCTGGGTGACGCGGTTGGGACGCAGCATGCCCACCAGCCGGCTGAACGGCAGGTGATCCGTGGCGTCCTCCTGATAAAAAGACAGCGAAGGACCCCGCACGGCATCCAGTATCGCTTCCGATTCGGCGTCATAGGAAGGCTTCACCGCGTAGAAATCATCCACACCCACCGTTGGCAGGGGGGCATGTCCTGGAGAAGTCTCATTGACCGGTGGGTTGGTATCAAACGGCATACCCACAACCTACTCTCATTACTCAAACCTTTGGCTTCGACAGGACAATGGAGATTCCTGCTGAACCCACTCCGCTATTCTAGGTTTTGTGTGGGAGACCGTCCATCATCCATCCGCCCGATTCATGGGCCTGCCCCTCGGCAGTTTGGAGGAGCCTGAGGCGCAGGAAGCCCCCGAAATGGCTTTTCCGGGCGGGCACATCGGCCGTTTCACCGCCTCCGGCGCCACCCGCAGTCTCCATTGAGCGACGGAGGACGTAAAAATTATTTTTTTTCGTATTCAGGCTTATTCCCCTGGAGGTAATGGGCCCGCCACAGGCCCTATGCAAACAGAGACAGGTCATACAGCCCCATTCAGAGGGCGTTCACACCTGTTGTGATCGCTACAGAAGCCGGTATGCCTTGATTCTTGCCGGGGGTCAGCTCAGGGAAATCCAGGCCAGGCAAGGAAATTTTGAAATTTCTTCTTGATCCCTGGGAACATTCCGGTAAAATTTAGATTCATTTTAACTCACAGGCCTCTCCCCCGGACTTCTCAAAAGAATGACCTCGTGAAGAGACAGACTCGTAAAGATGACCAAAGGATAGCTTGAGTGATTCCGTTTTACCGACTCGCAACATAGAAAGGGAACACCCGAATTGAACGAACACGCACCTGTTTTCAACTTGGGTCGACATCTACTCGCCGAATTTTACGAGTGTAACGCGAATATCCTCAACAGCGTGGAACGCATTGAAGACGCCATGAAGGAAGCCGCCATCGCATGCGGCGCCACCATCGTGGAGTCCAAATTCCACCACTTCAGCCCGTACGGGGTGAGTGGCGTGGTGATTATCTCTGAGAGTCACCTGGCCATCCACACCTGGCCGGAGTACGAGTACGCCGCCGTGGATCTCTTTACCTGCGGCGAGTCGTGCGATCCGCATATCGCCTACGAGCACCTGCAGAAGAGCCTGCGTTCCGGCAACGGCTTCTACTCGGAGCTGACGCGCGGTCTGCTGAACAACCGTACGGGTGAGCTGGTTCACACGCCCTTTGTGGTGCAGGCGCACCACGAGTCGGACCGTTCCGGCTCGGTGCACCCAATCCGCTTTAACGAGCAGCCCGGCCAGCCCCACGTGGTCAAGGCCCTGAACGTCAAAGGAGGGAAAGCCCATGTCTAGCCTGATGACTGCCGACGCCAACGCGATGAACGAGTTTGGCCCGCACCTGATGCTGGACTGCAAACAGTGCGATCCCGACAAGATCAGCGACGTGGAGTATGTCTTTAACTTCCTCAACGACCTGCCGGAAACCATTGGGATGACGAAAATCACCCAACCCTATGTGTTTCCCTACAGCGGGCTGGTGCCGGAGGACAAAGGCATTACCGGCGTGGTGATTATTGCCGAGTCGCACCTGACCTTCCACTCTTTTACGGACAAGGACTACTTCTTCTTTGACCTGTTCAGCTGCAAGCCCTTTGATGTGGACCTGGTTGAACAGTACGTGGTGAAGAAGTTCAACGTGAAGAGCGTGGAACGGCACCAGGCGATGCGCGGCCGGGATTTCCCCCGCAGCGTGATTGCCACCCCGCCGGCCAAAAAGCTCGCGGTGGTCCACTAGCCCCGTTCATTCCCCGTTTCCAGGCCCCCTTGCCCCACCCGGTGAGGGGGTTTTGGTTTAGGAACTGCTCCCCCTCCCCTTGCAGGGGAGGGGGCTGGGGGGAGAGGTCAGCGCTCTCAGAGACGCTCGCAGTAAACCTCAACCGACCCACCTGCGGCGGGGCCACCCTCTCCTTCCCAGGAGAGGGATCGAAGAAACTCATACTCCCCCTCTCCTCTTGGAGGAGAGGGGGCCGGGGGGTGAGGTCAGCGCTCTCGAAGATGCTCGCAGTAAACCTCACCCGACCCCGCCTGCGGCGGGGCCACCCTCTCCTTCCCAGGAGAGGGATCTGACCGTTCAGCTTATCGATCAGCCCGTTCTTCCTGATCACGGCGGGCCACATAAGCTCGGTGCGCTTTAGGGTCATTCCACCGGACACCCGGTATTACCCTTCTTCTAACAGCATCACCGTTGTGCAAAGCCGTGGAAAGTATCTGATGCGAAGTCAGCCCACAATACGTTCTCGGTAAATACTCAAATGACATCAATTATTAGCCTTGAAAATCAGACAAAAAACCAATCTAAATCAAATTAAACTTCTGGACGAGCCTTTGTTACAACTGTTTTTCTGGTACCCTGTCTCCACTGTTGATCCACAAGGAGGCAGGCTGCGATGGATTTGTGGCTGACCGAAACCCACCCGAAAAACTTCAGCATCGGCTTTAAGGTCAAAGAGACCCTGTATTCCGAGGCCTCCGAGTTTCAGCAGGTGGACATTGTGGACACCGAGTTTTACGGCCGCATGCTCCTGCTGGACGGCAAGGTGATGACCACTGAGAAGGACGAGTTCATCTACCACGAGATGATCAGCCACATACCCATGCTGGCCCACCCCAACCCAAAACAGGTGCTGGTGGTCGGTGGTGGCGACGGCGGCACCGTCCGCGAAGTCCTGAAACACCCCAGCGTGGAGCGTGTGGTGCTGGCTGAAATTGACGGCCTGGTGATTGACTCCTGCCGCAAGTACCTGCCCAGCATTGCCGGCCAGCTCGGCGATCCGCGCGTGGATATTCAGGTGGGCGATGGCGCCGCCTTCATCCAGCAACACACGGATCACTTTGATGTGATCCTGATTGATTCCACTGACCCTGTGGGCCCGGGAGAACGCCTGTTCAACACGGCGTTCTACCAGAACGTTTACAAAGCGCTGAAAGACAACGGCGTGATGGCCGCCCAATCGGAATCCCCCATCGCTTTCAGCGAGGAAGTCACCCACCTTTACCGCATTCTTTCCGGCGTCTTCCCCATCGTATCGCCCTACACGGCCACCATTCCCACCTACCCGGGCGCCCAGTGGCTGTGGATGTTCGCCGCCAAAACCAAGGGCCCGCTGGAAGGTATTAATACGGAAGTGGCCGCCGAACTGGAGAAAACCACGCTGTATTACAACCAGCAGGTGCACCGCGCCGTGTTCGCCCTGCCCAACTACGCCCGTAAGCTCCTCACCAAGGAAGGCGTGCCATGCTGAGGGGCCCACTGAAACCGCTCACCTGGATGGGCGCCACGGATTCCTTCCACAGGGCGGACTGGGTCATTGTCGGCATCCCTTACGACGGCACCACGAGCTTCCGGCCCGGCACGCGCTTCGGCCCGCAGGCCATCCGCGCGATGAGCTGGGGCATTGAGACCTACTCGCCTTCTGCCGACGCCACCCTGGACAATGTGGCCTATTACGATGCCGGGGATCTGGAACTGCCGTTTGGCAACCGCAGTAAAACGCTGGATATCATCCGCCACAACGCCAAAGACTGCCTGCTGCAGGGCAAAAAATGGCTGGGCCTGGGCGGGGAGCACCTGGTAACCTACCCAGTGATACAGAGCTATATTGAGCAGTACCCCGATCTGGGCATTCTGCATTTTGACGCCCATGCCGACCTGCGCGATGAATTTATGGACGAGAAATATTCCCACGCCACCGTCATGCGGCGCGTCGTGGATCTGCTGGATGAAAAATCGGCCGGCAACGGGCACACGCGCCTCGTTCAGGTGGGCATCCGCAGCGGGACGGAAGACGAGTTTGACTGGATGCACAAGAACGGCACCCTGATCCGCAAAAAGGACGACCTGGCCACCGCGCTGCAGAAACTGAAGGGTCGCCCGGTTTTCCTCACCATTGATCTTGACGTGCTGGATCCGAGCGTGATGAGCGGCACCGGTACGCCGGAGCCGGGCGGCATGCGCTTTAAGTCCCTCATTCACTGGCTGCACGCTTTCAGCGAACTCAACTTTGTGGGCGCCGATGTGGTGGAGCTTGCCCCGGATTACGATCCAACCGGCGTGTCCACGATGGTCGCCGCCAAGGTCGTGCGGGAAATCATGCTGCTGAACCCGGCCAGCTGATTACTCCCGCTGGGTGTAGGTGTCCATCACCTGTTCGGCGGTGCCATAGCGACGCAGCAGGAGCCAGTAAAACAGCTGCCGCTGAAACCGGTGGCAGTCTGCCACATCCAGCCAGGCAGCCTCGTCAATCAGGTCATCGTGGGGCTCTATCCGGCAGTCGGTAATGTCGTCCACCGCCAGCCAGACATCCAGGCTGCAGATAAACATGAGCTGATGCCATGCGATGCCCCGGGTGCCGGCACGCCGCCCCGGCCGGCTGGCGGAAGGCAGGGCAGGATAGGCAAAATCATCCGCCTTATCAAGCGGATCGGGCTGATCGGGCATGGAAGAATCCCCTGCACAGTGGCATGCAGCTGAGGGCATCGGTCAGAGAGGTTTTGAAATCAGCAGATTGCGGGTGGGGGACCTGCTGATAGTCTTATTGTGCCATTGTTCCCCCGGCCTCCGCCTCCTCCGGAATCAGCATGTTCAGTCCGGATCAGGAACATTATCCGCAGTATCCCGAACCGTACCCCACTTCGTCACCGCGTCACTCACCACACCCTCCCAGTCGCACCAGGCCGACGTGGCCTTGGTGAAATCCGCGCCACTGAGAATAGCGCCGGTAAACACGGCGTCGGTCAGGCTGGCCTGTTTAAACACGGCCCGGCTCAGGTCGGCATCCTCAAAACGGGTGGCATTCAGGGTCGCTCCGGTCAGTTGAGCCTCCTCCATGGAGGCGCTGCTGAAGTTGGTCTGCGTCAGGTCGCAGTACATCAGCTCGGCCTCATCCAGCTGGGCCATATAAAACTCCGTCTCCCGGCAGCTGGCGCGGTTCAGCTGCGCCATAATCAGGCAGGCTTCGGCCAGGTAGGCGAAATCAAACACGCAGTTGTGCAGGTTGCAATTGCTCAGGTTAATGCCGGTCATATCCTTGCCGGTAAAATCCAGGTCGCTCATGTCCAGTGGATCGTAGAACGTGGCGCGGCGGTACTCATTAAAAGTCTCCACGCCCCCCGGGGCAATGATGGCCTCAAAGAGCTGTTCCTTCGTGGGGCGGGCGGGTTGTGTGGCGGCTGTCATAGGCGTCATTCAAGCCAAAACGCACCGGCTTTGCAAGTCCGCGCGACCCTCATCGCCAAAAGAGACCTCTCCCCCCAACCCTCCTCCCCTTGTCGGGAGGGGGAGGCCGAATTCTTAAACCTTTGCTAAAGACCGGGTAGTAAGGGTCTGCCGGGGGTATAATGGGGCCAGAATCAGCGTGAACCCTATGAGGAGCACACCACCATGCGCACCAGCAACCCCGCTCTCAGCGACAAAGCCTTCGCCCAGACCGATGTCATCCGACGCACGGGCGGCCCGATTACCGGCGATACCGGCGCCATGACCGTCAAGGGCACCGTCAACAAAACCGCGCTGATGCTGGGCATTCTCGTGCTGACCGCCGGATGGACCTGGATGCAGGCCATGGCCGGCGTGAATGTCTCCATGTGGCTGATGTTTGGCGCCATCGGGGGGTTTGTCGTCGCAATGTTCACCATTTTCAAAAAGGACATGGCGCCCATCACGGCGCCTTTGTACGCCGCGCTGGAAGGCCTCGTCCTTGGCGGCGTTTCGGCGGTGTTTGAGGTTCAGTACCACGGCATCGTCATTCAGGCGGTGGGGCTGACGTTTGGCGTGCTCGCCGCCCTGCTGCTGGTCTATCAGAGCGGGCTGATTAAAGTCACCGACAATTTCCGCATGGGCCTGCTGGCAGCCACTGGTGGCATTGCCCTGGTCTATCTGGCCTCGTTTGTAATGGGCTTTTTCGGCATTCACTTTAGTTTCCTCTACGATTCCAGCCCGATGAGCATCGGCATCAGCGTGTTTGTCGTCATCATCGCGGCGCTGAATCTGGTTCTCGATTTTGATTTTATTGAGCGCGGCGCCGCCCAGGGCGCACCCCGGTATATGGAATGGTACGGCGCCTTCGGTCTGATGGTCACCCTGGTGTGGCTGTATCTGGAAATCCTGCGGCTGCTGGCCAAAACGCAGCGCCGGAATTAAGCCCCTCACCCCCCAGCCCCCTCCCCCAAGGGGCGAGGGGGAGAAGCCCCTCCCTGTTGTATCCCCTTTTGTTTGGCGGATAATACTTTCGTTGGGCGTCGCGGACAATAGGGCCGCGGCGGCAACCCCCACCGGAGCCCGTTGACGCAATGGTTGCCACATTGAGCCAACCTCAGACCACCACCACCTTTCCATCGGCCAATGCCGATGTGCTGCAACAGACCCTCCGGCAGCTGAACATTCGCGAGAGCGAATACGCGCTGATCAACAAACTGTTGCAGCGCACCCCCAACATGACCGAACTGGCCATGTTCAGCGTGTTGTGGAGCGAGCACTGCTGCTATAAAAACTCCCGCCACCTGCTGCGCAAACTGCCCAACCAGAGCCCCCGCGTGGTGGCCGGGCCGGGCGAAAACGCCGGCATTGTGGATGTGGGCGACGGCATCCAGATCGCCTTCAAGATTGAGAGCCACAACCACCCCACGGCCGTGGAGCCCTTTCAAGGCGCCGCCACCGGGGTCGGCGGCATTCTGCGCGACATCTTCACGATGAACGCCCGCCCCATCGCCAATCTGAACTCACTGCGGTTTGGGCCCCTCTCGGCCGGCCCCGGCGCCGCCCGTAACCATTATCTGTTCACCCACGCCGTGGCGGGTATCGGGCATTACGGCAACTGTGTGGGCGTACCCACCATTGCCGGCGAATGTTTCTTTGACGACAGCTATACCGGCAACCCGCTGGTCAACGCCATGTCCATCGGCATTCTTTATAACAACAATATCACCTCCTCCAAGGCGGTCGGTGCGGGCAACCCGGTCCTTTACGTCGGTTCGGCCACCGGCAAGGACGGCATGGGCGGTGCGGCGTTCGCCAGCCGCGAACTGCACGAAGGCAGCCAGGACGACCGGCCCGCCGTGCAGGTGGGCGATCCGTTCTCGGAAAAGCTCCTGATTGAAGCCTGCCTGGAAGCCTTCGCCACGGGTTGTGTGGTGGCCGCACAGGATATGGGCGCCGCCGGACTGACCAGCTCCAGTTGCGAAATGGCCGCCAAGGGCAACCTCGGCATGCGCATTGATCTGGATTTGGTGCCTGCCCGCGAAGCCGATATGCAGCCGCATGAATACCTGCTTTCGGAGTCCCAGGAGCGGATGCTGTTTGTGCTGGAAAAAGGCAACGAACAACCCGTTCTGGATGTCTTCGCCAAATGGCGCGTACCGGCTGTGGTGGTGGGCGAAGTCACCGGCCTGGATGCCGACGGCGAACCCCACATCACATTCACCCATCGCGGGCAGACGGTGGTCGATCTGCCGGTCCGGTCGCTGACCGACTGGGCGCCCGATTACGACCCGGGCTGGGAAAACGGCGTCGCACCGGGTTATCAGCCCCCCACAGCGGAGTCTCACCCTTTTCAGCTGCCGGCCGACCTCACTGCCGATGCGGTTGAAACAGCCCTTGAACGCATGATGGCCCGTGAAAACATTGCCCAGCCCCGCGGCGTGTTTACTCAGTACGACAGCCAGGTCCAGAACAACACCCTGCTCTACAGCGAACAACTCGCCAGCGGCGTCATCCGCCTGCGCAACGAGGACAACACCACCAGCGGCAAAGCCATTGCCGCCACCACGGACTGTAACGCCCGGCATGTGTATCTCAACCCCCGCCGGGGCACCAAAGGCGCTGTGGCTGAAGCCGTGCGCAACCTGGCCTGTGTGGGCGCCGAACCCCTGGCCGTAACGGACAACCTGAATTTTGGCAATCCGGAGAAACCGGAAATTTATTATCAGCTGTACCAGTCGGTGGAAGGCATGCGCGAAGCCTGCCTGTCTTTCGAGATTCCGGTCATCAGCGGTAACGTCAGCCTCTACAATGAGCACTCCGGCTCCCCGATTCTGCCCGCCCCGGTGATCGGGATGGTGGGGCTCATTGAAAACGATCGGCAGATCTGTTCGCCGCGCTTTAAAGCGCCGGGCCATACGGTGGCGCTGGTCGGCCGTTTTGCCCCCAGCCTGGCCGGCAGCGAATACGCCGCCATGACCGGCTGCCCCCTGACGGGCGAACCGCCGTCTGTGGATCTCAAGGCCGAACGGGCCATGGCGACGCTGATCCGTCGCTGGGTTGCGTCAGGCGCTCTGGCCTCGGTTCAGGATGTTTCCATGGGCGGCCTGCTGTCAACCCTGTGTGAATGCGCCTTTGGTGAAGAACTGGGCGTCACCGCCAATCTGTCGGCGCTCTGCCGGATTACCGGCCGCCTGGATGCCTGCTGCTTTGGGGAAACCCACGGCAGCTATCTCATCAGCTTTGATGCGGCGTCTGAACAGACCCTGAAGAACGATCTGGAAGCGCTCGGCAACCCGGCGCTTCAGCTGACCCCCCTGGGGCAGACCACCTCCGATTTTAAGCTGCGGCTGACCCTGGACGGCCAGACCCGCCAGACCGACCTCACCCCCCTCCTCAACGCCTGGAGCCACACCCTTGATCTTGCCCCTGATTCCTGACGGTATGCTCTACGAATCCGAGACCGTCGAAAGCCGGACCCATCTGCGTGGCCTGAATGAAGCCTGCGGCGTCTTCGGGATTCTGGATGCCAACAACCCCAAGATTGGCCAGTATATATACTATGGCCTGTACGCCCTGCAGCACCGCGGGCAGGAGAGTTGCGGCGTGGCGGTCTTTCAGGAGGGCACGCTGCGGGTCCACAAGGATATGGGTCTGGTCAATCAGGTGTTTACCGATGCCCTGGTGGCGCAACTGACCGGACAGATCGGCGTGGGGCATACCCGCTATTCCACCACGGGCGACAGCAGCCTGGACAATGCCCAGCCGGTGGTCACCAAAACCCCCCTCGGCCCGCTGACCGTGGCTCACAACGGCAACCTGATCAACACGGATGAGCTGCGCGACTTCCTGCAGGAGCGCGGGTATTACGGCTTCGGCAACAGCGATTCCCACCTGATCGCCCAGTACATTAACTTTCAGCTGAACCAGGGCGACACCCTGAAAGAGGCCGTATGTAAAGCTGTACAGGCTTCCCGTGGGGCTTTCTCTCTGGTGGTGGCCACTGCAGACACCCTGATCGCCGTACGCGACGCCAACGGACTCCGTCCCTTCTGTTTTGGCCGCATCACCCACACCAACGGCGATCTCGCCTTTGTGGTCGCCTCGGAAACCTGCGCGCTGGACATTGTGGGCGCCACCTATGAGCGCGACATCATGCCCGGCGAGATCTTCACCCTGCATCTGGATGGACGCCAGGAATCGGCGTTCTTCTCGGATCAGCCCAAAAACAACCTGTGCGTGTTTGAGCAGGTCTACTTCGCCCGACCGGACAGCCGCATCAACAACGCCTCGGTTTACAATTACCGCCTCAATCTCGGACGCCGTCTGGCCGAAATTTCGCCTCAGGATGTCGAGGCAGATATCGTCATCCCCGTGCCGGATTCCGGCAATGTGGCCGCCGTGGGCTACAGCCAGGCCTCGGGCGTACCTTACGCCGAAGGGCTCATCAAGAACCGCTATGTGGGCCGTACCTTCATCAACCCCACCCAGGACCTCCGTGAGCGCAGCATTCAGCTGAAGCTGAACCCGCTGACCGACATTCTGCGCGGCAAACGAGTCATTGTGGTGGACGATTCCATTGTGCGCGGCAATACCAGCCGTAAAATCGTAAAAATGCTGAAAGAATCCGGTGTGACCGAGCTGCACCTGCGGATCAGTTCGGCCCAGGTCAAACACCCCTGCTTTTACGGCATTGACATGTCCAGCCCGGATCAGCTCATCGCCAACCAGATGGGCCTGGAGGAAATACGCCAGTGGCTGGGCGTGGACAGCCTGGTTTACCTCTCCCCGGAGGACATGGTGGCCCTTTCGGGCAATCCGGCCAGCTGTGCCGCCTGTTTTAACGACGTTTACCCCGCCGGAACCCCTCTTTCGCCGGTTGAAATCCCCCAGCCCGCCTGATTTTCAGGGGAACACAAACCTCATCAAATCCCGCATCTTTCCGGTTGTTTTGGTTTTATACTGGCAGAGGCCCGGAGCGTTAACCGGACCCGGCCAAGGGAATTCCCGAAGTGGGAAACACAAACCAACTGACCATCACAGCGAGCACACCGGCAGGGCCCTCAGCGGCTCCCATCCGGCAGATTCTCAGCGGGGGGGCGTTGCCGGCGGCAATGCCCGCCACAGAGAGCCCGTCCTCCGCATCCGACATCAATCCCCCGGACACCTTCCGTTATCTCAGAGATCAGGAACACCCGGTAACCGGGGCCGCAGCTGAAGGCCTTACACAGCTTTCCCCCACCGCCCTTGAAGAAGCGTCTCAGGATAAAAAGGCGCTTCACCTCCTGACAGCCGCCAAGCTGGTTATGGGAGGCGGGGTCGTCGGGTTTTTCGGCAGCCGCCTGTTTGGCGTGAGTATGCCCAAGTTTGCCGCCATGGAAATGGGCATGGGTTTTCTTGAATCCATGCTGGTTGAAGGCGTTTACAAAGGAAAAATCCCCGGGACGCAGAAGCTCGTTGATTGGGCGAAAAAGAAATCACCCAAGGATATCAGCCAGAACAGCAACCCGGTCTCGCCGGACGTCGCCGCCAAAGCCGAGGAAAAGGCCAAGGAGCGCGCCGTCACCCGGCTGTCTGTCATTGTCACTGCAGTCAGCGGCATAACTTCCGGTCTGCTGGCCAAGTACCTGCTGCCGCGACTCGGACATGCCTCAGCACACCCGCATGTGGCGCCGCCGTTGTCGGAAGCCCTGATTCAGCTGCGGGAAACCCGTGGGATAACAAACCGGCTGACCCCTGCCCTGCGCGTCACCGCCAGCTGGCTGAACGAGCAGGCTCCCGTCCGCCTCATCAAGAAAAACGTCTGGCTGGGGCTGGCGGCCAACACGGCCATGTTTATGGGCGTGGGCTGGCTGGAAGGCAAACTGGCCGAAGCCTTTGACAGCAAGCGAAAATTTCCCTTCCGCCTGTTCAGCTGAGCCCATTGGCGCTATTCGGAATGTTCCTGCAGCCAGGCGTAATAGCGGTAGATATTTTCGCTCGTGTGGTCGCCCTGATCGCGGATATTCATAATGGGCGTGGGGCTTCCGCTGTACAGTTCCGTAATCAGATCCGCAGCGCCGCCGCTCATATTCAGCAGGCCGCCATAGCCGGAACCACCCTGTCGGCCGGTCACAATGTGATGGTCCATCGTGTTTTCTTTGGAACTATAGGTGGCGGTAAAATCCCGGGTATCTGCAAACGCGCTGCCCATCAGCATCAGCAATAGGGCATTGGCCAGCATTAAACGGACGTGCATAAACTTCCCCCTGTGGCGTCACGGTGGCTAAAAAGTATTGGCGGTTCCGGTCAGTTATTGAAAAAGTCGTGGTTTGAAGAGAATGTCCAGCACTTCCGTGGAGGACATCTGGGCAAAATCATGGATCTCCGGCCGGCGGTTTTCAGGCAGTTCAAGGCCCACCGGTTCAAAGCTGAGTTCGTCAAACAGTTTAATCATTGGCAATCCCTCATCGGGGGCCCTTAAACAGGCCATACGCTCATTCTTTACCCGATATCGGTCAGAATGCCCGGAAACTTTATCCCCCAAACGGTGTAAGCGCCTATGATTACAAAGTATAAAGCCTCAGCGGGGCCCGGAAGGTTTGCCGGAACCGGCGATCAGCAGGTACCCAATGACCATGCCCCAGTACACAAGGCTCATGGATACAAAGCGATAAAGGGGGCCCTGGTTGGGATTGATCGGAAATATCAGTGACGTGATGGGATTGGCGTATTCCCGGGCGGCATCGGTCCCCAGGAGCATCACAATCATAAAAATAACGTAAAAGACCCCAAAAAAGCCGAGTTTACGGACTAATCTGGGGTCTTTCAGCATGGGTTTAGTTCCTGACAGAAACTAAGAACAAATGGTGTGAATGACTAGAGGCGATCCCAGTAGGTACAGCCTTTGGAACCGAATTCAAACATGTTTTTCAGGCCTTCACCCACCATGTTCACCGGCACATACACTGCGGAAGCGGCAACGGCCGTCGGCAGGTACAGCACGCTGTGCATCACGCGCATTGCTGTGTCATCGGTATCCTGGCCATTCATTTTGGCGGAGAAATCATTGGCGTCCTGAAGACCTGTGACAAAACCTTTGGCGGCCCCGCCAACCAGACCAGCGCCGGCACCCACGCCGCCGGTAACAGCGCGCAGGGGTGCAGTCGCCAGACGGGCGCCCGTCGGGTTGCTGGAGGTGAACTCACCCATCTCGCCCGAAGAGGAGGAGGTGAGGGTATCTTCGGCCATCGCAACGCCTGCCATCATCGTGGCCAGCATCATGCCTGCAATCATCATCTTTTTCATTGGAATGACTCTCTCTTTCCATAACCAACTAACATAAAATCTCCGGTCCCGGCGCAATTCAAACACTCTCAACCACTACGCTGTTTGCAGGATCCGGTTGATATGCACATATTCTACACTAGAACGTGGAAAAGGGGGACCAGTGGCATCTGCGCATCCCGGCAACCCTCTTAAACACTTTCATAACGCAAAATCAGCGGGTGTCCCATGTCATTACCCAACGCACACAACCCGCCGGAAGCAGACATTGCCCAGGCGCTCGCCGACGGTGAGACGGTTTGCGGGGAACAGGGCGCCGTGCCATGGTGGATGCCGCATTACCCCATGCCCGTGACCAGCAACCGCATCATCCTGGCCATCTGGATTGGGCGGAATCTCAGCTGGGGGATCGGCACCGTGCTGGCCAAAACCATGCTGGCCGTCCGCGCTCATCCGTGGCGCAGTGTGGCCGCAACCACCGCGTTTTTATGCAGCCTGCCCGTTTGTAAATATATGGCGGGACTTTTTCTCGCGGGGTGTCTCATTGCCGTGGCGAGAAACGTAGAACTGCCGCCGGAAGAAGAAGACGGGGAAGCCGCACCGGAGCGCGTTTAGCGATTATCCAGGCGCCGCGTCAGGAGGTCACGCGCGAGCGCGCTTCGGCCAGTTTTTTGGAGGCCTGCGGGGTCTCCTCAGACACTCCCAACGTTTTACAGGTCAGCATCGTCATGCCTGCTGCGGCCACTAAAGCCCCTGCCAGCCCGGCCATGGGAACCGGCACGGTGCCAAGCATGCTGTTCATGACCGGCAGATACACCGCCACACACTGCAAAGCGACAATCAGCAGCGTAACAATCCAGGTGATCGGCGCCTGGGCGGCCATGGCAATCACGCTGGCGGCATTGCGGCCCGAGTGCAGGTACTGCACGTTGATCCAGTGCAGGGCCTGACAGAAGGCCATGGTGGAGAAAGCCAGCGTGCCGGATTCGGCCACGGACAGGCCAAACACCTTCAGCGCCACAAACAGCACCGCAAAAGAGGTCAGCATCATCGCCACGCCCCAGTAAACCATCAGCCAGACCTCCTCGCTGCTGAGCAGCACGTGGTTATCGCGGTTGGCCCCGTCGCGCGCAAAGCCATCATCCGGAGCCAGACCCAGAGCCAGGGTCGGGAAAACCGTCACCAGCAAAGTCAGCCAGAGAATCTGCAACACATTGACCGACAAACCGGTGGATTGTGCGCCGCCCAGTGTCAGGCTTAGCGCCACCACCGCCACCAGCAGCTCCAGACCAATGTTGCAGCTGAGCATATATTGCAGACAGGCCTGAATTTTACGGCGGATCCGACGGCTTTCGGTCATGATGGACAGCACCCCCTGCAGTCGGTCGTTCAGCAGAATAATATCGGCGCTGTCCTTGGCGGCCTCGGAGCCCTTGTAGCCCATGGCAATGGCGACATCGCTTTTCTGAAGCGCCGGGGCATCGTTCACGCCGTCGCCCACCATGGCGACCACGTGGCCGCTGTTTTCCAGGGCTTCCACTATGTAGAGTTTCTCTTCCGGTTTGGTGCGGGCAAACACGCGCACCGCATCGGGAATGTTTCCGTTGCAGGTTTCCAGCTGCGCCCGCAGCCAGCTTTGTGAGCCATCACGGTCGCGGATAATGCCCAGATCCTTGGCCGTAATCTCAGCCGTGGATTTCTGATCGCCGGTCACCATCACCACGTTTACGCCTTCGCGCTTCAGGCCGGCAATGGCTTCTTTCACGCCCGGTTTGGCCGGGTCCACCAGGCACACCCAGCCAATAAAAACAGCCTCGGTGTAAGGGTCTTCATTTTCGCCAATCAACGGCTTCTCTGCAAAGCCAATAATCCGGTAGTTGTTTTCGTAAGCCATTTCCCGGTTCTGTACAATCCAGTCGGCCTTCTGCATCACGCTCATCGGCGCGACGGTCCCGTCGGGTTTCATGTAGAAGCCACATTCCTGCAGCACCATTTCCGGGGCGCCCTTAATCAGGCTCATCAGTTTACCGTCAGGCATCTCCACCACGGTGGCCATTCGCAGCGTTTCGGAATCAAATGGAATCTGACGTTTTTTGCGGCAACCCACCTCCACCGTGGCCGGCGCCGCACGGTACAGGGCCACATCAATGGGGTCGCCCACCATGGTGCTGCGAATCCCGCTCAGTTCAATGCTGTTGTTCATCCGCGCAATCCGCATGAAGGCCTCAACTATCGGATTCGGCAGGCGATCGCCCTGGCACCACATGGGGTTGTAGGTAATGGTCTGCATATCCGGCAGGAAGATTTTTTCCACGTTGAGATGGTTTTCCGTCAGCGTGCCGGTTTTATCAGAACACAGCACGGTGATATCACGGATGGATTCCAGGGCCTGCAGATTCTTGATCAGAATTTTTTCCTTTTTCAGACGATCCAGCCCCATGGAGAGCAGCAGGTTGCACATGCCCGGCAGAATACCCGGCATGGCGGCAATGGCCAGCACCAGGCCCAGCTGCGCCAGCATCAGCGGCTCCGTCCCGCGCTTGAACTCAATGGCCAGCACCAGGGCGGTTACCAGAAAAGCGAACAGACACATGCGCCGGGTAATGACGCCGGCGGCCTGGGTGAACGGCGAATCCGCCTTCACCGTGCGGCTGGCCATATGCGTAATCTGACCCATCACCGTATGCTGACCGACAGTGGTGACAACAGCGATGGCGGAGCCGGTTTTCACACGGGTTCCGGCAAACACCATGTTGCTGCGGTAAATCACTTCCTCGTCCGGCGCATGGTAGGCTTCCGCGTCCTTGGGCACCAGGGTGGATTCCCCGGTCAGTACCGCCTCATCCACTTTAAGACCATCCGATTCAATCAGGCGGGCATCCCCCGGCACAATCTGTCCGGCCGACAGCAGCAGAATATCGCCGGGCAACACATCGCGCGAGGAAACCAGGGTCTTCACGCCGTTACGCCGGACATCACAATGGCTGTCCTCCACCGCGTCACTGCCCAGGTGCTCCGTCTGGTGCTGCTGGGTGCGCCACAGAATATACTGGTGCGTGGCCACATGGAGACAGAGCGCAATCAGAATGCCAATGCCGGTGGTGGCATGCAGGGTGGCGAACGCCAGGAGCGCAGAGACCCCGAGAATCGCCGAGATGGCGTTTTTAAAGCCGCCCAGCATCATCCAGGGGGCGGCTGCGGCGCCGGTACAAACAGTGGCGGCCAGCTGATGCTGGCGTTCGGAGACCTCATGATCAATCAAGCCATCGCGGCGACTGCTGAGAAACCGGAGAACCTGCTCAACGGGCTGTGCGTGAAAATCCTGTGCGCCGGCATTGAGAAAAGCGCCGGATAACGGCATGCCGGACTGGACACCACCCATTGGGGACATGGGGGCGGTGCGTCCTTGTGAAAAATTGATCATGATTCGGGCTCCACACAACATCAGTAGGGAATAACGGGGTAATCACCATGCCGACTCAGCCGACGCTTCCTGCATCCGGCCTGCCGACCGCACAACCACAGGCCCCTTCACAGACCTGTCATCCTGTTTACCCTATGCCCGATTCAAAGGAACCATAAACCCGATATGACAGAACCGTTTCAGAACACCGAACGCCGCCGGCCACCGTCCACACACACTGTGGATCCCGTGATATAAGCGGCGCGCTCCGAACAGAGAAAAGCCGCCACATCGGCAAATTCTTCGGGCGTTCCAAAGCGTCCGGCGGGTATGTCGCCCAGCATACGCGCCCGGGCGTCAGCCTCGCTGACGGCCGTCTTTTCGGCCTGGTGGGCCAGCAGGGCGTCAATCCGCCCGGTGTGAATAACTCCGGGGGCAATACAGTTCACCGTTACGCCATGGGCGGCGACATCCGTGGCCAGGGTCTTCAGCGCGGCCGTCACGGCGGAACGGATACCATTGGATAGCGCCAGCGTCTGTATCGGCTCCTGCGGACTGAGTGAGGTGACCGCCAGTATCCGGCCCCATCCCCGGGCTTTCATCCCGGGAAGAAACGCGCTGTTGAGCGCCATGAGCGTTAAAAACTGCGTCTGAAAAGCCGTCTCCCACTGCGCGGGCGTGGTCTCCTCAATACGCGTGGGTGGCGGCCCGCCACCGTTGTGCACCAGGATATCCGGTTCCCCGCAGGTCTCACGGAGCGTCTTTATCAAATTACCACGATCGGCGGCGACGCTGAGATCGGCCGGGACGGCCCACATCGGGGTGTCTGCATCCGGGGCAGCCTGCTTCATCAGCGCCAGCACCCCGGCCAGTTTCTCCTCAGAGCGGGCGGTAATGGCCACTGCGGCACCCTCGGTGGCGAACGCCAGAGCAATGGCGCGCCCGATACCCTGAGAGGCGCCGCATACCAAAGCCTTTTTACCGGTCAGTCCCAGATCCATGGCTACGCCCCCGGAAAAACGAAATGCCTAAACGCCCGGCTTGCGCAGCAGATGGCGGATAGAAGCCCGGATGACCGCCAGTGAGTCCAGACCGGCGTACTGGTAATCTTTATAAAGTTCCGTCTGCCGGATCGCGCTGTGAACCGCTTCCACGTCCGTGGCCGGATCCATCATGCGCTTGCGGAACAGCTTGGAAAGTTCCATCATCACGGCATCGCACAAATCCTCTTTGGGGTCGTGCGCCGGGTTTTCGCGGTTCGTCTTCATCCGGTCATCCATCAGCTGCACAATTTCAATCGCCGTCAGCGTGCGTTCCCGGTTGGGCGTCAGGCCCAGGGTTTCGCGCGTGGCGCGCGACAAGCCGGACATCAGACGTGACGATGCGGTCATCGCACTTTCCGGTTGCTCGTGGTGATGATCGGTGGTGATGGACCCCATAAAATGTTCCCCGGTTCAATTGGCTGGCGGGTAAATATTACGATATTGTAATTAAACCAGAAACATGGACTTTGGCCACCCAAAAAGCCACAATTTTTTCATTCTATTACATTAATAATATTTAATGCGGCATCGGCGGTGGCTTTGCCCGGGTGTTTCCCCTACTATGGGCCCTACGCCCGGACTCCGGGCAAGCGATTGATTCCGCAGAAGGAGAGCCCCCATGCCCGGCCAGAATTTTGATACCGACGCCGTCGTGTCCACCCTCAACAGCATTCTGGAGATTGAACTCTCCGGCGTGGTGCGCTATACGCATTATTCCCTGATGGTGTTTGGCCACAACCGTCTGCCCATCGTCAACTGGCTGCGTCAGCAGGCTCAGGAGTCCCTCACCCACTCGCAGATGGTTGGCGAGCTGATTACCCACCTGGGCGCCCACCCGTCGCTGAATATCGGGGAGCTGCTGGAAACCCATCAGCACGACATCACCACGATTCTCAGCGAATCCCTGACGCACGAGCAGCAGGCGCTGTCGCTCTACTGGGAGCTGCTGAACCTGGTGAAGGACAGGTCCGTGATGATGGAAGAGTTCGCCCGCCAGATGATCAGCGAAGAGGAAAAGCACACGGGCGAGCTGCGCAAAATGCTGGGCGCCCCCGGCGAGGTGAAAACCGCCTGCGTCGTTTAGTCGTTTAACAGGGTCATCATTTCCGTTCTGTTTTCTGCCGGAAGCACAGCGCATGAAAGTCTATCAACTGGTGGCCGCACAAGAGCTGCCGATTTCTCTGGAGACCGCGTGGGATTTCTTCAGTAACCCGGCTAATCTGCCGCGCATCACGCCGCCCTGGCTGGGTTTCCGGGTGGAATCCACGCTGCCGCCGCGGATGTACCCGGGCATGGTGGCCTGGTACAAGGTCATGCTGCTGGGAATCATTCCCACCACGTGGGTGACGGAAATCCCCGTGGTGCAGGAGCCCTTCTTTTTTATTGATGAGCAGCGCTTCGGGCCGTACAAACTGTGGTATCACCAGCACCGGTTTGAGGCGATCACGCTGGCGGACGGCCGCCCGGGCGTGCGGGTAACCGACGATGTAACTTACATCATGCCCTTCGGGATTTTCGGCCGTCTGGTCCACTTTTTCGTCGTCCGCCACCAACTGGCGGATATCTTCCGCTTCCGCGAACGCGTGCTGGCGGAGTTATTTTCTGTGGAGACAGCATAGATCGGGTCAAGAAGACTCACTCACGGAGTGTCTACCTTTTTTGATTCAATATTTTCTCAAGGGCTTTTTTTTTAAACCCCTCACGAGGCCTGGTCGGTAATCGACCAATCCTTTCTAGGGCTTTGATCAGCGCAACAGTCTCATGATCATACGGCTCAACATCCTCATCATCGGAAGCAGCGCCGAAAAGTAGACTTGGATTCACTGAGAAGCCAGCAGGTCTTATCACAGAATTCCTCCCGAATTTCAGACTGTACCCTCATGAATAAAACCAGAAGAGACAGAGGATTGCCCGGTGGCACCAGTTCTCCTTCACTGGCGTTATAACAGTAACCACCCAAGCCAGAAGGATAAAAGTATTATGACCGCTATCTCCGGTATATCCACCCAACCCACTTTTGGTCGTTTCAAAGGGACAGAGACTCAAGTGCGTGAAGCTATGACAGAAATTTCAGGTGGTAAAGCTGTCACTGATTCTGGTGTTCCCGAATTTTTCGGCGTCAATTTTTTAGACAGTAATGGCGTTCCTGTCCGTCTGACTGCCTGCAAGAAGCCTGAAGGATTGTTATCCGACTCTGACTGGGACATCCAGGCTATTGGCCGCGGCTTCAGAGAAATTCCCGAACAAGAGCAGTCCTATAAAGAAATTTTTTCCAACTACGGTGAAGTCAGCGACGACTGAGCGTAATAGCCCTTCACCCCAAGGGGGAGAGGGTGTATGAGCATTTTCGCGCGTCTAAACCCTCTCCTTGTAGGAGAGGGTGCCCGAGTCGTTAGACGAGGGCGGGTGAGGTTCCAGGAGATTGCCACGGCGAGCTTTCAGCCCGCCTCGCAATGACATGGCAGTCAGTTCAACCTAACCCTGAATCACCGTGCCGATGTGCTCGCCTTCAATGATCTTGCGGATGGCGCTGGGCCGGTTGAAATCAAACACAATAATCGGCAGCTTGGTCTCTTTGCACAGCGAGACCGCCGTCTGATCCATCACGCGCAGATTCTTCACCAGCACGTCATCACAGGTCAGGTTGTCATACTTCACGGCGTCATCGTGCTGCTTGGGGTCTTTGTCATACACGCCGTCCACACCGTTCTTGGCCATCATAATCACATCAGCGCCAATCTCAGCGGCGCGCAGCGCGCTGGTGGTATCCGTGGAGAAATACGGGTTGCCGGTACCACCGGCGAAAATAACAATGCGGCCTTTCTCCAGGTGGCGCGTGGCCCGCAGGCGGATGTACGGCTCGGCGACGCGGTCCATGCCGATGGCGCTCATCACGCGCACATCCACGTTCTTTTTCTTCAGCACGCCCTGCAGAATCAGGCCGTTCATAATGGTGGCCAGCATGCCCACGTAATCCGCGGCGGCGCGGTCCATACCCAGCTTGCTGCTGGAGGAAATGCCCCGGAAGATGTTGCCGCCGCCCACCACAATGGCGATATCCACCCCCATATTTCGGGCCTCAATCACCTCTTCGGCCACCATATCAATCACTTCCGGCTTAATGCCAAAGCCCTGGTCGCCCATCAGCGCTTCGCCACTCAGCTTCAGCAGAATACGGCGGTATTGCGGGGGTTTCATAGCGGGCCTTTCCAGGGTCGGCTGTTCAGAGGACTTGGGGGCAGTGGTGGTGGGGCTCATCGGGCTTCCTTCAATCTTACATCAGTACTGTCATAAACTAAAAAGAGAGGTGGCGATTGCCACCTCTCTGAAAGAATGATTACCGGGCGCCGGCCGCAGCGGCCACTTCCTCGGCGAAATTGCTTTCCTTTTTCTCAATGCCTTCGCCCAGCAGGTAACGCGTAAAGCGAACGACCTTGAGTTGCGGATCGCCCAGCTGCTTGCCGAGATCGGCCAGCAGATCGGTAATGGTCTGGTCGGGGTTTTTCACAAACGGCTGCTCCACCAGCACGCGCTGGCCCAGCAGTTTGTTCACCCGGCCTTCCACAATCTTCTTGCGGATTTCTTCCGGCTTGCTCTGGAGATCCTCTTTGCCCATCTCCACGCGGGTTTCAGCCTCAATCACCTCGGGGCTGATGTCATCACGGGTGACAAACTCAGGGGAAGAGCTGGCGATCTGCATGGCCACGTCTTTCAGCAGCTGCTGAAACTCGGGCTTGGCGGGCGTGGCGTCGGAACCGGCCACCAGTTCCAGCAGCACGCCGATTTTACCGCCGGTGTGAATGTAGGCATGGATGGCGCCCGGGGACTTCAGTTCATAGCGAACAAAGCGCCGCACCGTAATGTTTTCCTTAATGCTGGCGATTTTGTCGGTGATATAGTCCTGAACGGTCTGGCCGGCCATCACCTTGGAGGGCTGCTTGACCAGGGCTTCCAAACTTTCCGGCTTTTCGGCCGCAATATGGTTCACCACGTCGTGGGTCAGCGCCTGGAAGGCATCGCCCTTGGCCACAAAGTCGGTCTCGCAGTTGATTTCCACCAGCACGCCGGACTTTTTATCGTCGGCCACCAGGGCAACCACCTGACCATCGGCCGCGGCGCGGTTACTTTTCTTTTCAGCCGTGGCAATGCCACGCTGACGGAGAATCTCTCCGGCTTTTTCCATATCGCCGGCGGCTTCTTCCAGCGCCTTTTTGGCGTCCATCATGCCGCATCCGGTGCGTTCGCGCAGTTCTTTCACTTGCGCAGCTGTAATCGTCATGGGTGCGGTTACTCCTCTGTCGTCGATTTTTCGGCGCCCACGGTCACGGTTTCACGTTCCTCAGCGGGAGCGTCTTCCGCATCGGGGGCCATTTCACTCAGCTGCACTTCCGGCAGGCCTTTGCCACGCACGTCAGCGCCGGGGCGGTTGCCTTCGCGCATCTGCTTGCCGGCAAGAATGGCGTCGGCCATCAGTCCGGCAATCAGGCGGATGGAGCGTGCGGCATCGTCATTGGCGGGAATGACGTAATCCACATCCTCGGGACTGCAGTTGGTATCCACCATGCACACCACGGGGAGTTTGCTTTTCTTGGCTTCCTGAATCGCAATCAGCTCGCGACCCTGATCGACCACGAAGATAATGTCGGGCATGCCGCGCATTTCTTTCAGGCCGCCCAGCGAACGATCCAGCTTGTTGAGCTGACGGGTCAGCACAGCGGCCTCTTTCTTGCCCAGGCGCTCAAAGTGGCCGTTGCGGCGGAGTTCTTCCAGTTCACGCAGACGGTTAATCCGGGTGCGGATGGTGTCAAAGTTGGTGAGGGTGCCCCCCAGCCAGCGACGGCTGATGAAGAACGCGCCGCAACGCTTGGCTTCTTCTTCCACAATGCCGGAGGCCTGTTTTTTGGTGCCGACAAAGACGATTTTCTTGCCCTGGGACGCGGCCTGCTTCATGAACTCATAGGCTTTGTCCAGCAGCTGGCTGGTTTTGGTGAGGTCAATAATATAAATGCCGTTCCGCTCGCCCCAGATATACGGTTTCATTTTGGGGTTCCAGCGGTGAACCTGGTGGCCGAAGTGAACGCCGGCTTCCAGCAGATCCTGTAACGAGGCAATAGACATGGTTTCTCCTTTTCTGGTATCGGGGTCGTACCAAATACACCCGGATCACACATTATGTGAGGCTCCTGCCAACCGGACGGCCGGCAGTGTTACCAAATTTTACACGCTCAAGCCGCACAGACAAGCGTTTTAATCCCCCGCGCCACCCGCACAGTGGTAAAACATAGCCAGGCGCGCCCCGCATTTTAGCCAACTGTCGGGAACGCGCCGGGGGGTGCGTTCGCCCTTATACCCTGTGCAAGGATAAGCGTGATTGCGAGGAGGAGCCCCCATGACCCTGACACAAAGCCACATACAGACGATTCACCAGCTTTACAAACGCCTTGCAGGGCTGATTCAGGGATACCGGACCATGAATGACGATCAGCGCCTGAGTGAATCCACCGTGATTTTTGACGCCCTGAAGCACTTTCTGCGCGAATTCCGGACGCTGCAGGACCTGAAAGCGGTGGAGCAGAACGGCCTGGCGCACCGCCTGGTGGATTACCGGGAAGCCCACGACACCCTGCTGGCGACCTATCAGAAAGCCGTGATGATGCACGTGGATGAGCCGCACGGAGAATATCTGGTGAGCATGCAACGTCTCCAGCAGTATCTGGCGCCCTTTCTTCAGACGGAATACCGCGCCGTGATCGCCGGCATTGAATCCGGGCTGGATGAGGACCAGGCAGCCATGCTGCAGCAGCAGTTAAACAAAATCACCGCTTCGGAAAGCCACACCGTAGCGGTGTGAACTGCCCGCCGGAAACGGCCAGTGGGCCTCCCACGCATCAAACCCCGGTAATTTGTTTTTATACAAACAGATAGGGGCACAATAACCAATCCGGAGTGGCGGATATGCGAATGATATCGGGCTTATCAACCATTGCCCAGGGCATCGGGCAGGATCTGAAACGGCTGCGCCTGACACCCGGGGGGCAGGACAGACTCATCAACACCATCGGGCTGATGGCCTCAGAGATACTGGGTGGCCGGATTCCTAAAAGTCGTGCGGCATTGGCGCGACATGCACGGGAAGCTGTAAGCCTGACCGGATTTGATCCGCTCCGTAGCCTGAATTATCTGTTTTAGGCGTTCAGGTTTTAGTCGCTCAGGACTTTTTGGCCAGCTGCTTCTGGGTTTTCTTGTCCACCTGCATACTGTCCGTAATGGCGATTTTGGCGAGTTTTTCGCGGGTGTACTGCTTGAAAAACACCAGGTAATGCTGTCGCTTGGGGTCATCCACATTAAAGCTGACATTGCCGTGCATCTTGCTGTTGGGCATCAGCTTGTGAAACCACAGGCCGCTGTCGCCGAAAGGTGACGGGTAAAACAGGTTGCCATACTCGTCTTCCAGCCCGATATCAAAGGAAGTGAAGACATTCTCCGTGGCGTTGGACACGTCAATCGTCAGGGTCAGCTCGTTCAGCTCCCCGAAGGGGTCGCGGTCCACCCGGCTGCCCAGCACCTTCACATCCAGGCCGTCCAGGTTAAAATTGTCCGCATCGGCCGCCGGCATGTTCATCGTCGGCAGTTCCAGGGGTTCACTGAGAGACACCCGGATTTCCGTCCCGGGCTGAATCATGGCGTGTGCGCCCTTTTTAATCATCGCGGCGGTCAGGCCCACAGCCCCACCCACAGCAGCGCCGCCGGCCAGGGCGTAGCCCTCGGTGGCCGCCACCAGAGGAATACCACCCACCTTCAGCACCATCAGGGCGCCCACCACGCCACCGGTCAGGGTGTAGCCGGATGCCCGGCCCACCACTTTGGCGGCGGCGGTCAGTTTGTTGTCTCGCGTGCTGTTATTGCCTTCAATGGGCACTTCACGGCCATCGGGGGTAATCATATAGTCAAATCTGGTGGCCATCCAGGCTTTGCGGCCCGCCCACTTCGGGTCGGCCTTGTTTTCCACAATGCCGTGCACCAGCGTGCCTCTGGGAATGACCACTTTGCCATCCACCATGTAGTCTTTGGTGACCTTGCTGAAAAATTCGTCGCCCTTGGCCGTCACATCGGTGCTCAGGGCCGTTGAAACCACCATATCCAGCGTCGTGCCGGGGGTAACCTCTTTGATATCATCCTCATTGACGGTGGGGGAGTCGTTGCGGACATCCGACTGGATGACAGCCCCTTTCAGGGCGCCCACAGCACTTTCGGCCTGAACCGTCAACGACAGAGTCAGGGCAGGCAGCGACAGACTGAACGCCATGACGGCAACCATGATACGGCTTTGTGGAGATACTGGGTATTTCAAGCGTGTCACCCCATCGTGATTATCGCGTGCTGACAGTGCAGACTTGCAGGCCATGAACCTAACTCCAGTGTAGCAGGGGGGTCGGGAACCATGATCCTCCGGATACTATAGATCCTACCCTTAGGTAAACGTAAAAGCCAAGAAAAAGTTGCATACGCCCCCTCTCCTCAGGGAGGGGGCGTATCAGATTATTCTTTCTGTTATGATTCGCCCGTCAGCCTTTAGGACAGGGGAGAAAGCCGCCATGGAACTGTTTGTGGATACCGCCGATCTGGAAGAGATTCGCCAGGCCGCCGCACTGGGCGTTGTTTCCGGGGTCACCACCAACCCCACCCTGCTGGCCAAAAGCGCCACGAGCAATGTCCGCGATACGATTAAGGAAATCTGCGAACTGGTGCCCGGCCCGGTGAGCATGGAGGTGGTGACCGACACCGCCCCGGAGATGATTGAGGAAGGCCGTCAGTACGCCGCCTGGGCTGAGAACGTCTACGTGAAGGTGCCCTTTGGCATTGAGGGCATGAAGGCCGTCTCCGTGCTGGCCGAAGAAGGCATTCCCACCAACGTCACCCTCGTTTTCTCCCTCAATCAGGTGCTGCTGGCCGCCAACGCCGGCGCCACCATCATCAGCTCCTTTGTGGGCCGGCTGGATGACCTGGGCCATGACGGTCTGGCGCTGATTGCCGAGGCTGTGGAACTGGTGGACAGCTATGAATTCGAGTCCGAGATACTGGCGGCCAGTATCCGCCACCCGCTGCACGTGGTGGATGCCGCCAAGGCCGGCGCCCACATCTCCACCATCCCCTTCAAGGTGCTGATGCAGATGTACAACCACCCCCTCACGGAAAAAGGGATCGAGGCCTTCAAATCCGACTGGCAGAAAGTGGGAGTTTAGGGTATTACACCCCTCACCCGGCCCCTTCTGAGCCACCCTCTCCCGCAAGGGGATTGAGTGGGTAATTTTGACTCGTCCTAGAGTCAATAGTTCTCTTTCACAAAACGATTTTCGAGTCTATGTAGGATGTTCATCTCTTAATAGCTATTAAGATAACTTGAAGTCTATGATTACTTACAGCCAAAGAAAAGGTTGGGTATCTGAATGCCATATGCTTATGCCGGGTTCTGGAAACGCTTTCTTGCCTACATATTGGATTCATTCTGTCTTCTGGGTATTGCCGTTCTGCTGATGCTTGTGCCTATGTTATTAAGCATTATGGCAATAAATGCAAATATTGGCTTTCTATTGGTACAGACTCTCTTAATCCCAGCGTTTTGGCTTTATTACACGTGTCTTCTTTCATCAAAGAAGCAAGCGACGCTAGGGCGAATCGACAATTAGGACTTCCCCTCTGATCGGAAATCTGATCTACTTGTAGAATGCTGTCTACAGGGAGTTTAGAGGGACATGTCGAAGCGGTACGAGCTGAAAGAAGCTCAGTGGGAAA
>JBFWUP010000008.1:0-111899 GCA_050247195.1 Candidatus Melainabacteria bacterium
CTTTCCCACTGAGCTTCTTTCAGCTCGTACCGCTTCGACATGTCCCTCTAAACTCCCTGTAGACAGCATTCTACAAGTAGATCAGATTTCCGATCAGAGGGGAAGTCCTAATTGTCGATTCGCCCTAAAGGAGACAGGCAATGGCAGGCATTTATGGTCGCAACAACGCGTCCGCAGCGTCGGCAAACCAGACGGCAACCCAGCAGGGTGGGGCATCAGGCAGTTCAGGCGGTATTGAATCCAAACGCGCCGCATTCTGGGGTGAGGACAACACCAGCAAACCGACCCACGGGCTGAAAGCCGCCCTGGAGAAAAACGGGGGCGCCGATATCCCGATGACCGGAGGGGCGGTGCAGGAGTTCCTCGCCTTTGTGGGCGGACAGTGTTTTGGCGGCAAACCCAAAGCGGAACCGCCGTGTGAACAGCCACCCGTGCAGGAGCCCCCGCCGTGCCAGGAACCGCCGGTGCAGGAGCCGCCATCCTGCGAGGAACCCCCGAAACCCGAATGTAAAAAACCTCCCAAACCGGCATGCCAGGAGCCCCCGCCACCGCCTGCGTGCGAGGAACCTCCCGTGCAGGAGCCTCCCTGCGAGGAGCCACCCGCGCCGCCCGTGTGCGAGAAAGAACCCGAACCGCCCTGCGAGGAACCGCCCCCGCCGCCGCCTGCCTACAACGGCGGTAAGAAAGCCCATTGCGAAGGTGATCCTCACTTTATGGGCTTTGACGGCGAAAAGTTCGACGTGCAGGGTGAGGCCGGCAAGGTCTACAACATCCTCAGCGATAAAGGCCTGCAATACAACGGGCGCTTTGAAAGCTGGAGCGGCACTGATGCCAACATCATTGAAGAAGCCGGCCTGCGCGTGGGCGACCAGACGGTCACCTACAACGCCAAAACCGGCGCCGCCACGCTCAACGGCGAAAGCATCGCCGAAGGGTTCACCAACGACTGGATTCAGTTTGGCGACGGCAGGCTGAAGGTCACTTCGCCGGAATACATTGTTGAGCTCCAGCGGATGGAAAACACCTACCTGAACTCCGACGTTCACCTGAACACGGACAATCCCCTTGCCGACGGCGTGAACCCGCACGGCATTATGGGCCAGACCGCCGATGGTGACGGCATCGCCAACCCAGACGCCCACGGCTGGTCGTTTGAGACCGGCTATGACGCCAGCCGGCAGCAGGGTGGGGGCGTGCTGCAGCGCGTGGGTGATGACGGCAGCGTGGTCACCTCCGCCAAGGACGACCTGACCGTGCACCGCCAGTACGAAATGACCGGCATGCTGGACATCACGGCCACTGATGCCCGTGCGCAGCAGTTCGTGCGGTACGAATAACTTTCAGTTTTACCAGGCTACGGACAACGGCAACCCGGGTTCGGCTTCATGCCCTGCCCGGGTTTACCGTGTTCCGGCCTTCTGATATTTACGGCATATTTACTTGACCGCGCTCTGCATGCGCAGTACTTTAGCGGGTATTCCAATTACTTTTTAAATTGCAGATATTCCTTGTATATTTTTCGGCAGTTTCCAAGCAGTCATCGCAATATCCCCTGAACATTCGCCCGGTGCGGGTCTTTTCCGCTGCCGGATCGCATCACACTTTTCCCAACCCATTATTGAAGGAGCGCACCCCGATGCCTTACACCACCATCCCCCCGCAGACTCTGCCAGCACAACCCGCGGCTCAACCCATGCCACAACAACCCGCAGCAATCACCCAGGCGCCTGCCCTGGCCGCAACCCCCGTTGCGCCATCAAAGACTGCCCCAGCTCCAGCTTCAGTGGCTTCTGCACCGGCGGCAGCCATGCCTGCTCCCGTGGCCCCGCAGGCGCCCTCCATGCCAACAGTCGCTCCCAGTTTTGGCGCCCGCCACACCAGACGCCGTGTGTTTGGCACCATTGGTACTTTAGGACTGCTTGGCG
Source organism: Candidatus Melainabacteria bacterium (assembly GCA_050247195.1). Classification (GTDB taxonomy): domain Bacteria; phylum Cyanobacteriota; class Vampirovibrionia; order Vampirovibrionales; family Vampirovibrionaceae; genus JBFWUP01. Next base: position 1,926 of record JBFWUP010000008.1, read on the forward strand.
CTGGTGGCGCAGCAGTTGCATGGCCGGGCAGCTCGTCGGCGCAGGAGCCCACCGTGGCGGTGCAGGTGGCCGGGCTGGAAAAGCCGGTGAACGCAACCTACTCTGTAACGCCCGGCAACGGCAACCTCAATGCCATGTGGGTCACCGAGAACAACCACCTCCAGGGTTATGTCTCCAAAGACTACATGGAACACGCCGTTCCCAACTTCCCGGACTCCAACGATAAAAACCTGACCGTGTGGCAGCTGCCCGGCGATGGCACACGCACACCGCAGGACCGTAAACTCACAGTGGATTTCGATCAACTGATTGGAGACACCGCACTCGATGGCGATCACACCGGCTTCAATTTCGATATCGACATCACTGACGCGCTGCAGGCCTCTGACCCGCTGAACCTGGATGCCGGCGACTGCGAAAGCGGTTACCCGTTCCAGGCCGACATCACTGGTATTCCCGACGCGGAACTGCCGACGACGCTGACATGGCCTAGCCAGCTGACCGACACGGCTGGAGAAACCCCTATCTCCCAGGACGGTGAATTTAAGTATGGCGAACCCTGCGAAGTGACCACCACCACGGAGACCCCCCCAGGCACCACCACCCCGCCAACCACGGTGCCACCCACCACCACCACTTCCACCACAACACCGCCCACCACCATTCCGCCAACAACCGCGCCGCCCACGACACAACCGCCGGTGACCACCGCGCCACCCACCACGGTGCCACCCACCACGACTTCGACAACGACACCGCCCACCACCACCACGCGGCCGCCGCACCCCACCCCCACCGTGCAGCGCGCGCAACTGGTGGGAGATCCCCTGGCCGTTGAAGCCGACGGCGGTCAGTATTACCTGGATCTGCCGGACAACAAAGACCGGGCGTATACCAACGTCCTGTCCGACAAAGGCATCAGCTACACCCCGGACTTCCGCCGCGCCAGCGGTAACCGCATTTACAACGAAAGCGCAGGTATTCTGCTGAACGGCCACCACGTCGAACTCAACCCGGGCAGCAACCAGGCCAGCTCCGTTCCCAGCGTGGACGGCCGTGCCCTTGCCGTCGGTGAAACGGTGAATCTGGGTGACGGCGCCACTGCCAGCTACGGTTACTACAACCCGCAGGTGGAAAACCGACGCACCGGCGCGCTGGAAAATGCCTACGGCGAAGCCCAGCTGGGCCTGAAAACGGAAAACGCAGAGCACACCATCTATGTCATCCCCACCCTCAGTGACAAAGATGGCCGCGTGTACCTGAACAGCTACATGGAGTACCGCAACGACCCCGCCACGGATGATGTGCGTCCGCACGGCATTCTGGGTCAGACCTATGATGCCGACAACATCCCTCGCGAACGCGGCACCGCGCTGGAGTTCCGCCTGGCTGAAGGTGGGCCGATTGTGGGTGTGGCGCCGCCGGATAACGATGATGCGCTGAACCAGTACATTGTGGCCGACCCGTGGAACCCCAAAAACTGGTTTAACCAGTACGGCGGCGAAACCACGAAGGTCTGATCCGATCACAGCCACCCCTTCAAAACCCGTCAGCCACACCGGCTGGCGGGTTTTTGTATCGCAATGTAACGATATACACCCGCTCAATACCCGCGACACGCAATAAACCGCCATGTTTGGCCTTAAGCCGTGTACTAGCAATATCTCCAACCCGATCCCCTTACTTTACCCCTTGACTGACCTCACAGAAGGACCTCGCCTGCCATGACCACCTTTCAACCTGCCTCGCCTGCACAAAATACCGCCGCCCCCACGTTTGGGATGAAGCGCAGCCATCGCGTCGCAGCTGCCTCTCTCGCTCTTTTATCCGGTGCACAAGCCCTGGGTGTTGGCCCACTTGCTGGTAGCGCTGGCGCACAGACCATTCAACCCGCTGTGGAACTGCCCGCCAGCATGCCCACCGGCGCCACCCTGGCCTGCACCCAGCTGACCCCGGTGACCCAGTACAGCACGATGATCGAACAATCCGGTCAGGCCGATGCCATCCGCGGCATCCTGAACAACGTGCCCGGCCAGCTGGCGGAATACTTCCCCGGCAAAGACATTCAGGCCATCTACAGTTCACCCACCATCAAGAACTACGGCTCTGAGCAGGTCAAAGACCCCGACGGTCTCTTCAATCTCATCACTGACACCAGCGAGACATTCACCGATCTCGACCCGAACGCCACCTATGTGCTGGCCACCGCCGGCTCAGAAGATCACTGTGAAGACCCTGCCGAAATGCAGAACGAAGACAGACAGGTTCGTGAAGCGGTGGATTTCATCGCCAAAGATGCCAGTGGCAACACACTGGCCGATGCCTACCTGGCCGATGAAGGCGCCGGTAAAGTCGGCCTGAAGGACAACGTGTACTTCTCCAAACCGTTCAGCGGCGTCAGCCAGATCACCGTGGATGGCATTCATCAGGATCTGATTCAGCCGGGTCAGCCCAACTACAAGGCTGAACTGGACAATGATTATGATCCGGGTTCTGTCCCCGCAGGTTACACCCTGGTAAAAATCAGCGAGAAAGAAGTGCCGCCAACCACCACCACGGCGCCCCCACCGCCACCCACCACGCAACCACCGGTCGTTGAAGCCCCCACCGTCTGCGCCGCCAGCAGCCATGCCGAAGGCGATCCGAAAATCACCATTCTTGACGCCCACGGCAAGGTGGTGGATCTGTACCGCTCACACGGCAACGAAACCGACGTGGAAACCTACTTCTCTCACCCGCTGACGGGCGAAGTCCGGATGGGCTATGGTCCCGACGGCACGCTGCTGGGCTATGAACTGCCGAACCTGGGCCTGGTGCAGACCGTGGATGACGGCGCACCGCAAGCCGAAAAAACCAGCGGCACCATTCAGGACGGCAAGTACCAGGGCTGGCAGTGGAACGCCACGGTGCAGGACAACAACACCGTCACCATTGTGGCGCAGGATCCCGGTGATGCGGGCCGAAGCGCCACCTTTGTCATCAGCATGCCGCAGCACGACAACGGATACGACTTTGACGCCAAAGTGGATTCCGTGGGCATTGACTGCGACCAGCTGCTGAATGAAGCCAAGGGTTGGATGGGCCACGGCCAGAAAACCGGTTTCGAGCGCATCGGCACCTCCGGGGATAATCTGGGCGTGTACACCAACGCCGAGCTGCTCCGCAATGATTCCCCGCTGCACGGGAAACTGAAAGCGCGCGCGGAACGCATTGCCGCCGAGCAGGCTGCCGCCCAGCAGGCCGAAGCCGATCGCCTCGCCGCTGAGCAGGCTGCTCAACAGGCCAACACCAAAACCGTCAAGGTTGCCACCACCACATCAACAACCAAGCCTGCGGATCTTTCATCCATCGCCAGCGCAGCTGATTTGGAGAAATTCATTGACAGTGTGGAAGCGTTCGCCAATACACCAGACACCCACTCTCAAAATTCCGGATTCTCCTGGTTGAATGGACTCTGGCTTCTGCCTGGTGCGGCTGCCTTTGGCTTCAGAAATCAGATTGCTAACTTATTCAGAAGAAATAACAAAGCCTAACCCCTCACCCTAAAGCCCTGGCCCTTCCCGGGCCGGGGCTTCTGACTGAAAAAGCAAACCTGCAAACCAGCGCCAGCAAAGGGTATACATCCCCTCAATACGCCCGATCCTTGAATTATCAGCGCTTTTTACGAACACTGTAGTAAGTGAGTACCCCCCAACCGATCCCCTCGCTCATGACAAGCCTTCTGCCTCCCGCCTCGCTCAACACCACCCATTCCCAAACCCCGTTGTTTGGGCAGCATCGGGTGCGCCGCACGGCTTTCAGTTTAGGCTTGGGCGTCCCTACATTGTTAAGTTTAGGCGGCCCGTTTGCAGCCAACGCGTTTGCGCAGACGACCACGACCACCGCGCCGGCGGCAGTGGAAACCACCACAACCTCCACCACCGCACCCACCATCGTCAGCACCACGCTCGTACCCGCCAGCACGCCATCCAGCACCGCAACCACCACGGTCAGTGCGGATACCTTTGAGCACACCACCACGACGGCCACCACGGCGGCAGCCGAACCTGCTCAGCCGGGCGTGTACACTCTGCCGGATGATACCTTTTTGCTCCCAGGCAGCAAACCAATTTTGATTCCCGCAGCGGGCTACCCGGCGTCCGGGGCCAGCGCGCATGCTTCCGCCGATGAAAAGCTCATTGACCGCATCACCAACGATCTGCCGGTGATTCTCGCCGCCAACCCCGATCTCACCCTGAACGAAAAAGATCTGGAAAACCTCGTCCGCCTCATCGCCACCGGCAAAGACGATCTCGGCACGCCCATCCCGCAACTGACCGGCGACACCGTGGATCCCGCCACCCTGAGTGAACTTTCGGTTAAAGACAACCAGATTCACCTCGCCACGGCCGGTGGCTGGCAGGCCACGCTCGGCGCGCAGCATGGCAACGTCCACAACATCACCCCACCGTCGGAAGAAGTGACAACGACAACGACTGCGCCTGGCGAAGCAAGCACGACCACCACCGCAACACCGCCGGAAGAAACGACGACCACCACCGAACCGTCGGCGGAAACCACCACCACAACCAGCCCGGCCGCGCCGGCGGAAGCGCCTGAAACCACCACCACTACCTCACCTGCGGGAACGGAAGCCCCCTCTGAAACAGTGGCGCCGTCGGTAACCGAAACGCCGGCCGGTGAACCCGCCCCGACAACGCCAGTCAGAGGCAAGGCGCAGGCCACAGTGAAAGCCGCCAACGGCGAAGTCTCCGGCGCGGAACTGAACTTCACCACAGAAGCCTATGATCCCAACGGCGCCAAACTGCAGTTCCCGGAAGCCGGCGTCGCGCTGATTCAGCTCTCACCGGACGTGCTCAACCGGATGATCATCGACGGCCTGAGCGATGTGAGCAACCTGCGACTCAACCCGGAAGGCTCCCCCACCCCCACGGACGATGCGCCGCAGAAAGCGGTGATGATCACGGATCTCAAACCCATCGTGGATCAGATCGCCCAGCCCGGCGCCGACGGAAAATACAGCCAGGGCGTGGCCATCCGCCTGGACAAGCGCACCGGCTTTGACCGCATTGCCGAACTCGATGCCACCTGCCAGGGCCACTTCCCCGTCCAGGAGGATATCATCCACCGCACGGCCGACAGCATCCTCGGCAGCAGCCTGGAAACGCTGACCAGCAATGAGTACACCGAGGCCGGCATTCTGGTGGCCGCCACCCACACAAACTACGACAGCACCATTCCCTGCGCCCCGCCGGAAGAAAAACCGCCGCTCACGCCACAGCCCAGCTCATTCAACACCGTCTACAAAACCACCCACATGGAATGCTACGGCGACCCCTACTGCATTGTGGACGGCAAAGAGTACCGCATGGATCAGAACGGCGTGTACACCACGCTTGAACTCCGCGACGGCGCGCTGACGATTTTTGATGACATCTTTAACCGCAGCAACGGCCAGGCGGATAAACTGATTGTGGATGCGGCGGGCAACCAGTATGTGTTTAATGCGGAAGCCGGCACCTTCAGAAAAAACGGCGTGGAAATCACCGGCCAGGGCGCCGGTTTCCAGGATCGCTTTGGTCGCTGGATGGAAATCACACCCACAAGCAGCGGCTACCGCATCACCGTCTCCGGTGAAAACACACCGGGCCAGCCCTACAAACTGGTGGAATGCGATATGCAGGCAGCCGGCAGCGCGGGCTCGCGCCACTGGAACACCCAGTGCACCGTCACCGAGGTGGAGAAGTTCAACCTGAATGTGCTGGGCAACTGGGGCCCCTCTGGTTTGATAACGGCCAGCCGCACCTGCTGACCGCCGACCCGGATCGCGATGCGTTCTTCAACGCCAACGGCGTGGCCAGCTGGACCCACACCCTGCGCGACGGGCTGGATCAGACCGCCACGCTGGCCTGGCAGAATGAGCCCTATACCGGCGAGAAGCAGCTGGTGCTGACCACTCATGAGCCGTTCCTCAACGGCAACGACCCCGTGACCGATGCTGACGGCAATGTGCTGTATAACGAGTACACGCAGGTGCTGCTGAACCCGGGCATGCGTGGCGGTGTGGTGCCGGGCACCAACGTGGCCGGCGGCAACAACGGCGTGGTGGCGCAGTCTTCCCTGCAGCAGGCAGCCGACGCCTGGGCCGCTTCGCACCCGGCAACCGGTAGCGGGAATACAGACAACAATGGCAGTGAGGCAGCGACAGGAGATAACCAGGGCGCTGGCAGCAGTAGCTCCTCAGAGCCGGTATTGCCCCCCGCTCACCCCGAACCGGAGGCCTTTCTCGAATTACCAGGGGGTATCGCTGCCGAGGGGGTGGACTATGCCCCCACACCGGTCATTCTGAGCAATGATCATTTCGCCAACCCGTTTTTTGATAACCCCTTTTACGACAACTGGAAATATGACCCCGCCAATGATCAGCATGCGGATTTCTTCATTGATCCCACCGATCGCAAGTGGGTCACTTACCCCTCGCCGGAGGCTTACATGGCCCTGCCCAAGGACAGCGTTCGCGGGTATGAGTGGACCCAGTCCTACAGGCCTGCAGAGGACGGCACCACCTACCCGGTGTGGCATTACCGGAATTATGTTGAAGGCGTGAAAATCCCGATCCTGAATGCCGATCTGGGTTTTTTTGAAATGAAAGAACTCCCCATCTGGGATCACTTACCCACTAAGGATGAAGCCGAATATTGGCTTAATGTGGTGAAAACATATGAGGAGGCAGTGCTGAACGGCAAACTCCTGCAAGACAGAAACCGGCAGCGTTCCTTCGAAATTATGAACCCCAGAAAAGAGCCGGTAGACACGACCACCACCACTTCAACCACCACCCCGGAAACCCAACCCCGCGCGAGTGAACAGGCAATGACACCGCGGATCATTCGCAAGGAACCATTTCTCATCAATCTGATTCAGGATTGGCGCACCATCGCCGCAACAACCGGTATGGCTGGGCTTGCTGCTCTGAACTTTGCAGTATCCCGGAGAAATGCAAGCGCTAACGGATGGGGTGATACCATCGGCCCGGACGATAATCCGCCGAATTCACCCGGACGTGTCAGAAGCTGGCTGAACAGCTTCAGAGCCGGTGAATCCAGAACCATCAGGGAAGTTCTCAATCCTGATCACGCAAAAAAAAAAGCCCTTCTGATCCGTAACCCTTATGTTGCGTCAGTAGATGCCTATTACCGGGACATTGCCGCTATCCTGTCCGGGTCTGTCAACCTCAGTGACGAAGACGTGGTTCGAATTCTGAATAACCGCGCTTGTCTGAACGAAGGTCTTGCCGCCAATGACGAAGTTATTTCAGAAGATCACCCCCATGCACTGACAGCTGATCAGGTGGAGAAACTCCTACTGCGGGAGAGAGCGTTTATAACCGAACTGATAAAGATCGAAACAGGCAAAGATCGTGTCACCCGCAAGGAAGGGCTACCGGCTCTGGAGCATGCGTTGGAAGAGTGCCGGAAAATCGCACCTTCACTGCAGCTGGGCATTCTGGATCCGGTGTTTGACGTGAGGGAATACACCGGCATGTCAGAAACCCGTGAGTTTGCCAAGGTGATTCAGTTTCCCGTCCGCTCAGAGGCCGCAGAGCCTCCACCTTATCTCACCAGCCTACCCGTTCAGGAAGCTTACGGCGGCGATTAACTGTACGCCATCACTGCCTGCAATCAGCGTGAGAAACTACGGCATCGCAATCGGGTGGATAAACGCGTTGTTGATATCGTTGAACAGAATGAACACCATCAGCAGCAGCAGGGCGCCAAAGCCCACCTGGGTAATGGTCTCCTGAATCCCCCGGTTCAACGGCGATCCTTTCACCGCTTCAATCAGCAGAAAGAGAATGTGCCCGCCATCCAGCGCGGGAATGGGCAGAATGTTCATCACGGCGAGAATCACGCTGATGATGGCCGCCAGTTTGAGCCCCTGGGATATACCGTGCTTTTCAATCACAGCGCTGCCCATCTTGGTGATCATAATCGGCCCGGAGAGTTCCGTGGGCTTCACCTGCCCGGTCACCATCTTGCCCATGGCCTCAAAGTTCATCCGCACAAACCCGGCCAGGTAGGTGTAAGAAGCCCCCAAGGCATCCACCACGCCATCGGCAGGAATAATACGCTCAGTGCCGGTCAGCTGAACGCCAATCGTGCCTTCCTTGTTGGGCATCACGGTGATGGGCACCAGTTGCTTCGGCTCATCCTTCTCAGCACGGCGCACCGTCAGGTGCAGCGGTTTGCCCACGGCGCCCTTAATGGAGGACGTGACAAACGTCAGCCGCTCTTCCATGGGAATGCTGACGAGATCCCGGCCTTCAATGGCCACCAGCACATCCATCGGCAGTATGCCCGCCGTGGCGGCCGGGCTGTCGGCGCCCAGCGTGTCGGCAATCAGCACGTCAAAATCGTTGGCGGGTTTGCCCCAGTTCAGAAACACAAACGCCATAATCGTCCAGCCCAGAATGGCGTTGACCACCACGCCGGCAATGGCCACGGCAAAGCGGTTCCACCAAGGCTGGTTCTCAAACCGCACGGGAGAGTCCTCCGGCACGTCGCTGTCCGGGTTGTCATCGGCAAAGCCCACATAACCGCCCAGCAGGCAGGCATGGAGACAGTATTCCGTCTCACCGTATTTTTTGCTCCACAGCGTGGGGCCAAACGGCAGCCCAAACCCAAAGCGCTCCACACGCATGCCACAGGCCTTGGCCACTGAGAAGTGGCCGAGTTCATGCGCGATGATCAGAAAACTGAGCAGGCCCAGGAAGATCAGCAACGCTTCCGCCTGACTGAGCGTGTAGCGGCCGGTGAAATAACCGGCCAGGGCTATCACTATCAGGATGGCCAGGCCGATATAAAACCCCCGGTTATCCGGCGCTTTCTCATCTGCGACGTTCTGTTCAGTGCTGTCTGGTGTGGTCATCGTGCTCTCCCTGGTGAAGTCAGCCCCTATGATAGCGAATCTTCCGGGGGATTACCACCCACCGGAGCAATCAGGCCATCACATGTGGCGAGGTGCACGACCCACCAGACGTACTTTACTTCGCATCCCCAGAGGCAGATCCCGGGTGACAGATGCCTGTACCGGTACCAGATCCCCAGCAGCGGCTTGCCAGGCCTGGCCATTAAAATGCCCCGGCCGCATCTCAGTATCCACGCAGTAATACCCTGAATGCTGACCAATCAGATGCCGCCCACGCCGGGGTCTTTCGGCAGCCACATAAACAACGCCGGTTACTGAATCGTGAATGTAGAGACGCCTGGTCACACCGTGTTCCAGCCATGCCTGCAGTGGCTGGCCGGCGCCAAACAAAGGCGTATGCAGCAGTGGCGGTATTGACTGAATCATTGTCATCATGTTCCACAAATCCCTGCAAAACACAAAATTGCGCGTGTCATCAGAATGTCTTCCGCTTAAGAAAACATTAAGGTGTTACCCGGGGGGTTGACGATCCCGGGGGTTAATGGAATACTACTAACCATTATCAGTAGGAATGGTTAATAACCCATCAGAAGCCCAGTTGAAACTTTGATCCGTCTTCTGCGTATTCATCCAATACTCCGGCAATCACAGAAAGAATCCTCAAGGACAGCACCATGCTGACACTGCCCACCATCCATTTTGGTTGCACCGCAACCACCCCGCCCGCCTTTGGCGCTTCGCGCGACAGCGACCTTCACCCTGTGTGGCGCGCCGCCGCCTCGCCCGTTCAGGGCGGCCGCAATCCCTTTTACGCCCCCACACCCAACGGGGTGTACTTCAGCGGGAAAGACAACCACATGAGCGACAAATTCACCCACTCCTGGACGGCCTAGTTTTTCGCTGTGGCTTCCCGCTTTCGCGGGCATGACGCACCCTCCTTCAAAAACCCTCTCCTTTTAGGAGAGGGTGGACCGCCGCAGGCGGGCCGGGTGAGGTCACAGGAAAGTCAGACCGCCGCCGCCCGGTGGATTTAAAAACCAACACCCCCGGCCACTCTCGCAGAAGACCGGGGGTGCAATGGTGTTCAAGACCGGGGTGACTAACCGAGCGGATTCCGCCCTTCCATATGACCCCACTCCTTGAAGTGGGCAAAGCCAGAAGGAAAGTCCCCAATAGCAACCGCATTGGCCACGTCCGGGTTGGCGGCAAGATAAGCCGCTTCATTAAAGTCCGGGTTGGGGCTGCGCCACGGCTCATGAATCCCGTAGGTTTCATAATGCCATTGCGCCGAGGGAATCTGACCCGCTTCAATCGCGGCGTTCACATCCGGGTTACTCATCCGGTACCAGCTTTCGTCAAACCGGGTAGGGTCACCGCCGGTCGGCGCCGTGGCCACAGTATCCGGGCTGTTGTAGGCGTTAAACCAGCTGGTGTTCTCAAACGGACCCTGCATTTTGTACTGCTTCATCCGCTCAATGTCATTCACGCTGGTGCGGCCCACCACCGGGCCATCCGAAGAGTCCTTGTACTCAATGGCGTCATTCGGCCCGCGGGGCGTGGTGTTGTCATCATAAGTCTGGCCTAAGATTCCCTGCGGTTTCACGGGATCGGTGGAGACGGTGCGGCCGTAATCCATGTAGGCGTTGTTGTAGCTCACGCCATCGCCGCTGACGGTGGGAACAATGCGCACGGTATGCTCACCGTTCTTCACCACCAGGCCGCGCTGCGGGCCACCGTAATCGCCATTCAGTTCAGCCGGGTCAATATCCTGGTAGGTCGCCGTAGCGCCGTTACCGAGATCCACCGTCTGGCCCAGGGCCACCGCCTGACCGTTCACGCTCGGCGCGCTGCCGTCAGCAGGCATGGCCACCTGCTGACCATTGATCAGGATCGCGGCGTCTTTCATATACACACGGCCACCGCCAACATCCTGCAGGTTGGCGCCAAACTGCATCTGGCTGTCGGAAAGAATGTTGTAATACCCGTTCTCAGGAATCTGCAGATAGTACTGACCGCCATCGTCTTCAATGGCCAGCGGGTCGCCTTTCAGCTGGCTGTGGTGCGTGCCGGGCTGCGGCGTTGGCGGGGGCGGCGGCGGGGGTGTTTCCACTACCGGCGGAGGCGTTTCCACAGGCGGGGGCGCCGGGGGGGCTTCCGGCGGACAGGGCGCCGGCGCGGGTTTAATCCCGGCCGTCACAAAGATACCCACCGAGCCGGGATCGCCGTTCTTCATATTATCAATCTGACCCTGTGCAATTTCATTTTGTTTCACCAGCGCGTCGCGCTCAGCGCCACTCACCGCGCCGCTGTCAATCTTCGCCTGGTTGGCGGCAATCTGGCTGTTCAGCGATTCCTTGTAGGAAGTGAGCATGTGGGTGGTATCCACTTCCACCTTGTCGCCGGCCTTCACCGGCAGGCTGATCTGATCCAGCTGATACACCTGGTGCTCCCCGGCATTCACGCCCTGATCCTTGAGCTGTTCGGCCACTTTGGCCATCTGCTCATTGGTCAGCGGCTCGCCGTTCACACGGATGGACTGGGTCAGGGCTTCCAGCACCTGATCATCCGCGTGATCAGGGATCACCGGGTGGTCTTCCATCCGGATCTGGCCCAGCACGAACTCCCCATCCTGGGTGGCTGTGTAGGCAATGGACCCGTGGGATTCATCAGTAATGTTATGCGCCTCCACATCCAGGCCGGGGCGGGCAAAGTTAAAAGTGGTCATATAGCCGTCATGTAGGGGAATCGCACCCCGATGCTCAGGCACCGGCTGCCCGTTTTTATCCAGCAACACGGCGCTGTCGGGTTTCAGCAACTCCACGCTGGGGTCAAAGCCAAACTGAGCTTTCAGATCCGGGTTCAGTGCGCCGGCGATCAGCTCGGCTTCACCGCGGTAGCCAATGTTGTTGTCATCAGAAAGCTGGGGCAGATCCAGAACCTGGCCGGGATCACTGCCCGTCAGGCTGCCAAACATCGCCGAAACCGCGTCGGGCACGTTGTCCGCTGTGGGCACCGCAATGGCGGAAGCCGGGCCGGACGTTGCAGCGGCGGTATCAGCCGCAGCTGTGGCGACGCCTGCCGGCGCAGACTGAGAACGCGCCGTGTGAATGACTTCGGCGCTGCTGGCCGGGACACCCACATCAGAGAGACCCGGAAACATTGACAGTATCAGCTCTTTCAGCATCTGGCCGCCTTTGGATTCGCCGGCCACCTGATTCAGTAATTTCATCAGGCCCTGCATTTCCCTGCCTGAGGAGGAATCCCGGGTAACGGGATTGGTGGCTGGTGCGGCCTGTCCGGCAGCGGCAGCCTGAATAAAGTCCGCAGAACGCAATTCGGGTCTCATGGGGTTCTCTCTCCTCTAACAGTGGTGGGGTATTGGCCAGTGAACAAGGTGTATCAGCTGAACGGTAAGGCTTTTCGGGCTTCGGTGGGCATACCGGCCGTATCCGGGCAGCATCACATACATATCCATTTAAAATAAAAACAAACTCATAAGAGAATTTGCCCGATATCGTCTAAAAATTTGGTCAAAGTCACGCCAGGCAAGGCTTCCGGTACATTTCAGAGTCCTTTACCAGGCCTCAGGCGCTCCTCCGCCTGGGGGATTTGGGGCGCCTGGAGGCATAGTTGTGCGCCGGATTGTGTATAAAAGCCTTGGCGGCGGTACCGGATCAGACCGCAGGCCACCGGTTTATCAGCTTCTGTGAATTGTGACCAACAACTTCTGTCATGGCTCAGCGCATTGCGTCACGGGCCGGTCTGTATTGGCATGAAAGGTCTTCCCCGATGGCTCAGCAACCCGAGTTCTCGCGCTATTACCAGTTTCCCGCCATGCCCATTCCCCCGCACTGGCACCAGGGCCGCTTTGCCCAATGGGATGAAAGAATTGCAGACACCAGCGCCACGTTAAACCCGTCGGCCAGCGGACTCCGGCCGCTTCTGCAGCATCTGCGTAACACCCCGCGCATTCAGTCGCTGCTGGCCAGCGTACTGGGCCTTCCGTCTGCATAGCCCGCCCCCTTTCCAGCGCTTTGCGGCGCTTTCCGCCTCCTCCCCGGCCGCCGTTCAGGCCGGCTTCCGCCTGCTTTTTCTCCGCCAACCAACGCCACCCCATCTCCCACCTTCACCTTTCAACACCATGTGCTCCAGTCCAACCGCCTGGTTTCGCCGGGCGATTTTTTTTTGGAAAAATTAATGACGCAACAGCCCCTGCAAAACCCTCTCCTGGCAGGAGAGGGTGGACCCGCCGAAGGCGGGGCCGGGTGAGGTCCAAGGAGAGCTGGCCGCCACCCGAGATCGCTTCCCCAAGCCCGCCGCAGGCGGGGACGGGTGCGGTCCAAGAAAAACGTGGCCGCCAAATACGTCATCCGTAGTATTTTACAAACGTCATATTTACTGTCGGGTGGTTTACTTTATAATAAAATCACAGCAACTAACGGGGTGACGGGCGGGCGGTTTTGCGCCGCAACGACGGGCCACCCCGGGGAGTCGGTGGAGAGCGGAGGCTGTGGTTCACCTGCCGAGGCCCGCGCTGACCGGATTGAGCCAGACATGACACGATAGACCATAGGGGCCATGCACTTGTACACAGTAGACAGCACTCTGGAAACACTGCGGCGCTTCGATATCCGCGAAGCCGATCTGGATAAGTGGGAAACGGAACTCGGCCTGAGCATTCCCGTGGACGAACACGGCGAGAAGCAGTACAGCCCGCACCACGTCAACCTGTTCAAGAACATCAAAAAGCATCTCACCCTCGGGCGCACCCTGGGTGAAATCGCCCGCATTATCGCCCTGCCTCCCATGGATGACGCCATCCCCACGACCGACCGGGCCATTCAGCAGACCGGCGAAATCATCGACCCCACACCGGACGACATCCCCTCGGCATCCGCCGCCATGGCCCCGGACGCCAGTGAGGCGGTGGCCATCAGTCCGCCCAAGGCGCACAGCAGCAGCCCGGCCAAAAAAGCCAACCCCGCTTTTTCAGACCCCGCCGGCAACCCGGCCGGCAACCGCGCGCAGCAGGTTGCCCGCTACAGCCAGAACGGCGCGCCCGGCAAAGGGGCGGCCGGTGTGGTGCAGCTGGTTAACAAACTGAGTGAAGAGAAAGACCACCTGTTTAAAAAACTGGTGGAAACCGAAAAGCTCAACTCCCACCTGTTCAGCGCCAACAATATGTTTCACAAAAAGGTCAAGGAACTCAACGCCAGCATCCGCGATATGAAAGAGCAGCTGAAAGAGGATGAAAACCTCAAGCTGCTGAATGACAAGGCGCAATTACAGAAACAGTTTCTGGAAGCGGAAAAGAAAATTCTGGATCTGGAGCAGGACCGCCATGAACTCACCGCCCACATCCGCGAACTGGAGCTGCGGCTGGATGCCCTGAAGAAACCCTTCAACATCAGCCAGTACATTGGCGACTGGATGGAACAGGCCACCCTGGAGACAGTGGAGTATGACAACTTCGGCATTAATGTGGATGCCGAGCGTTCCCGCCTGTTCCGTATCTCCGAAGCGCCGGCGCGCGTTTACGGCCACACGGCGATTATTCCCACCCAGTACCAGTATGAGACCAACAAGCTGTGGAAACGCCACGAAACGCTGACCGTGCACGCCACGGATGAAAACACGCTGGACGGGGAACTCACTGCCGAGTATATTCTCGACGGCGTTCCGGTCGCCCGGGCGCTCTACCGGGTTCACTGCGAGCGCCAGTAATACCACCCACATCTGATGTAACATTACGGATACAGAGTGCTTCGGAATGGTTTGAACCGGGCATAGTACCGGCAGAAGTGGTTTAGTCTCTGGTGAGTTAATCGGCCTTGTTCCGCCGTTGCGCGAACAGGGCGTGAGGTGATCTGTCATGAAAGAATCCGACAGTCGGCTGACGGCCGACCGGTTTTCGTGTGTCTGTCGTGTTGTCGCAAAGCACCTGTCGGGGAAACGTCAAAAACAGCGCGGGTCGGCTTCACTGCTGACCATCGGTCTGATTCTTCTGGGGCTGAGTATGAGCGTGGTGGCGATTGATCTGCCGATGTACTTCAACGCCCAGAACCAGCTGCAGACCACCGTGAACGCCGCCGCCATCGCCGGGGCCTACAAACTCCCGCAGGGCACCCAGGAGGCCGAAGACGCCGCCCTGGAAATCGCCATGGAAAACCCGGTGGCCGGCCACACGCTGACGGACAGCGAACTCTCCTTTGATTATGAAACCGGCGCCAACATGACGATGATCGTCAACGCCCAGTCACCCGTTCCCACGCTCATCAACAAATTTCTGTGCAGTCTCTCGGGCAGCGGCGGCGAGGGTTACGACCCCAACGCCACCGACGGCAACTGGGATACCAGCGGCGGATCGGCCGGCAACAACTGTAATTACATGACTGTTTACGCCCACGCCAAAGCGGTGCCCGCCGCCCGGGACACCATCCTGGTCATTGACACCTCCAGCTCCATGGGGGTGGGCTTCAAACCCATCAATAAAACGAAAGAAGCCGCCAAATACTTTGTGGACACCGTGGCGGCCCTCAACAACCAGAACGGCTCGCTGGACCGGATCGCGGTGGTCACTTTTGATCAGACCGCCAAAACCAAAATCGGGCTGACCAGTGACAAGGACTACAACAACAACGGGTTCAGCACCGTCAAAAGCACCATCACCAACCTGTCGCTCTTCAGCGGCAGCGGGTGGAACACCAACTACGCCGCCGGCATGAAGCAGGCCGTAGACCTGATGGAATCCCAGGGACGCCCCAACGCCAAGAAGACCATTATCTTCCTGACCGACGGCTTTCCCAACCTGCCGGCGCCCACCGGCAACGGCTGGAGCAGCAACGTGGGCAGCGCCTACAGCAAGTGCCAGAATATTCTCTACAACTCTCAGGCATGGAACGACCTGTGCTACCGTTACAAACGGAACGGCCGGTGGTACACCAACTGCTATTACCTGCCCAATGACTGGCCGAACCCGATCACTGATCAGATTATGACCAGTACCGGCACGCACGCCTGCGGCCAGGAGTACACGGACAACATGGTCAACGCCGCCAAAACCCAGAGCGACCGCGCCGAGTCGGCCGGGATCACCATCCACACCATTGAAATTTACGACCCCAATGAGGACAGCAACTCCGAAAAACTGCTGAAAGCCCTGATGATTGATGAGGACTGGGATCCCGAGCTGCTGGACTACTTTGCCGACAACACGGATGGCAACATGTACAGCTCCACCACCGCCAACCTGGATGTGCTGTCGGACTTCTATGAGGAAATCGCCCAGGACGTGAAGGTGAAACTGGCCAACTGACCCGACTGTTGATTGCTGACGGAAGGACACCCCCATGAATAAACAGATTCTGATTCTCACAGGCCTCCTGCTGGCCCTTTGCACCCAGGGCGCCCCGGCCGCCCAGGCCCTGCCGCTCCTTCACCCGGCCACCCCGGGAGAACCGGCAGCGCTGGCCCTGCAGCAACCCACCCCGAATCACATCGCCCCGGCGCTGATTGCGCTGGATGACGGCGAACCGCCCGAGGATGTGGATGAGTGCGAGGGCGATGAATGCGAAGGCATCGGCGGCTCCTCCGCCCCACCGGAGATTGAGGATTAGTTCTCATACGCACCCCCCCAACGAAAAAGCCCCGTCTCCCCCATCCGGAGGAGCGGGGTTTGATTTCAGGCGCCTGAGGGATTCCGCAGCCTGCAGACTGGCGGATAATGAAGGTCGGGGGGATAATGCCCACCCTGGTGAGTGACGAGGAAACCCCATGAGCATGGCCACACAGGATGTGAGCACGAGCACACCGTCTTTCTGTCCGCCCGTCCCCAAATCGCTGGCCGAGGCGGGACTCCCGGACATCCTCGTCGAGGATCTGATCTTTAAGATTCTGATGGGCAAAGGCAGCATGACCGGCCGTGAGATTGCCGATGACCTGTGCCTGCACTTCTCGGTTGTCGAGCCCATCCTCGGCGATCTGAAAGGGCGGCTGTTTCTGGCGCACAAAAGCACCACGGTGATGAATGATTTTGTGTATATTCTGAGCGACACAGGCCAGGTGCGCGCCCACACCGCACGCGAAGTGTCAGCCTACGCCGGCTCAGCCCCGGTCCCGTTCGCGGATTATCTCGCTTCCATTCAGTGTCAGTCCATCCGCCACGAGTCCCCGGGCCCTGAGATTCTGGAACAGGTGTTCTCAGATATGATCTTCGACCGCACGCTGTTCAGCACCATCGGGCCGGCCATCAACTCGGGCCGGGGGCTGTTTCTCTACGGAGAACCCGGCAACGGCAAAACCACCATTGCCGAAAAACTCAGCCAGTGTTTCGGGGAGACCATCTGGATTCCCAGAACCCTGCTGATCGAAGGTCAACTGGTGCAGCTCTACGATCCGCAGAACCACACGCCGGCCACCCTGCCGGATGATCTGCCGCTGATTCCCAAAGCCGATATGCGCTGGATTGAAATTAAGCGGCCCGCCGTGATGGTGGGGGGCGAACTGACCATGGACGCCCTGGAAATCCGCTACAACCCCACCATGAAAGTGTCCGAAGCGCCCCTGCAGATGAAGGCCAACGGCGGCGTCTTTCTGATTGACGACTTTGGCCGCCAGCGCGTCAGTCACGTGGATCTGCTGAACCGGTGGATTGTGCCGCTGGAAAAACGCGTGGACTTTCTCACCCTGCCCAACGGCCAGAAAATTCAGGTGCCTTTTGATGAACTGATTATTTTCTCCACCAACCTGGACCCGGCGCAGCTGGTGGATGACGCCTTCCTGCGGCGGATCCCCTACAAAATCCATGTGAAAGACCCTGCCGCCGGGGACTTTAAACACATTTTTAAAATTCTCTGCCCGCGCTATGGCGTCACCTATGACGAAGCCATGGTGGACTATCTGATTCAGAACCATTACGTGGGCAAACGGCCGTTCCGCGGGTGTCAGCCGCGCGACATCCTTGAGCAGATTGTGAACACCAGCAACTACCTGCGCGAGCCGGCCGCCCTCACCGAGGAAAAACTGGACCAGGCCTGCCGCAACTACTTTGCCGCCATGGGCCAGGCATAGCCTGCTCAACCCCGCTCCCTTCAGGGGGTGGGTGGCTGAGGCGTCAGCCGAAGCCGGGTGGGGTCATTTCTTCTTCCCCGCCGGCAGATCGGTCTCCAGCACGGCGTCCATGGCGCCCGGCTTATTGAGATCCCGGATACACTGGATAAAGCCCTTGCGCGAGGCGCTCCAGAAAATCCCGTCCAGTTTCATATCCGGCCCTTCCGGGCTGAAGTGCAGTTCTTCAATCACGCTTTCGTTGGTTCGGTGCACCTCCCGGCGCAGAATATCAATGGTGCGGCCGGGCTTCTGTTCGCGCACAAAGCCGTAGTTGTCCATGTCATAACCGGTCACCGGCCCCAGCTCCTCTTCCACGCAGCGGATGGTGCGCAGAAAATCCCGGTGGCTGGTCTTCTGTTTCAGATATTCACTGGCCAGCTTGTCATAAATGCCGTCATAATCCTGGGCCATTTCCATCGCCACCACGTTGTCGGCCTGGAGCTTCAGCAGGGCCACCTCATCCAGCCGGTAGGCAAACTGGGGCGTGTCCGGGTTTTCCGCATCCACGGTGATCACTTCGGGCCGGCACCCGCTCAGGCACACCAGCAGCAACAGCAGCGGGAGGCAAAGCCGCAACCACCTGGCTGACCAGCCATGTCGCTGATGCTGACCGTTGCCTGACAAAGCGCGATGCCTCTTCCAAACCAAAACGGCACGGGTGGGGTCGGTAATGGACGCCCGGGTTTCTAGTCGATTTTCTGGAACATATAGCCGATGCCGCGCGCGGTCAGAATCAGTTCGGGATTGCTGACATCGCTCTCCAGTTTGGAGCGCAGACGGCTGATGTGGACATCCACCACGCGGGTGTCAATCCGGTTTTCGGGCGGGTAGGACCACACGGCCTGCAGAATCTCGCTGCGCGAGAACGGCTTGCCGGAGTTGGTCACCAGCAGTTCCAGCAGGCTGAATTCCATCCCGGTCAGGCGCACCCGCTCGTTTTTACGGAACACCTGACGTTTGTTGAGATCGATTTTAATGTTGTTGAGCGCCACCACATTGTTGGTGTCGCGCCCGGCGCTGCTGCCGTTTTTGCTGGCGGTGCGGCGCAGTATGCACTTCACGCGGGCTTCCAGTTCCTTGGGGCTGAAGGGTTTCACCACATAGTCATCGGCGCCCAGCTCCAGGCCGGTAATCCGCTCGGCCACATCACCCAGGGCGGTCAGAATAATAATCGGCGTGTCGTCGCTCTTGCGCACTTCCTTGGTTACGCCATACCCGTCCATCTTCGGCATCATAATGTCGAGGATCATCAGATCCGGGTGGAACTGACCAAACACTTCCAGGGCTTCCTCGCCGTCACTGGCGGTGGCGGTTTCATAGCCCAGCATTTTAAAACGCGTTTCCAGAATCCGGCGGATGCTGGCTTCATCATCAACAATCAGAATTTTCTCATGGCCGGCGCCACTGGCTGGCGAGGGGGATGCCGGGGCGTCATTCTCTACTGCAGTCACGGGTATCTGTTGACCTCATCAAAACTGGGAAAGGGCGATGGTGTTCTGAGGAACCGGCTTCACCCGGGCTCCGTCACCGTTCATTCCCTGAACCTCATCATCTTAACCGATCCGTCACTCGATTTTACCGCATAAAGGGATGATTTTTTTCGCCTCAGGCCGGCACTGTTCAGGTCTTCCCCGTTCGTGATAGTCCTCAGAGGCCTCGGATGTCCAGAGCGTCCAACCACCCTGTCCTGTCCCGGCAGCCACCTGGCCACCCGCATCCCACCGGATTGCTGAGCGCATCATACCAAAAAAGGGCTGTTCCGCCAAATCGCCCGCCTCAACAGCCTTCAGGGCCGCCGGGGCCCTTCAGAAAACACGGTGCGTCACCCATCCCCATCCGGAGGAGACACCGACTGACGGTGCGGCCGGCTATGCCGAAACGACGGGCACGCCGCTGATGGAATTGGTGATCGTCATTTCAGCCAGCTCGCGGCGGGCATCGGGCGTCACGTTTCCGCCAAACTCGTCATCAATGGCGGCTTCCAGGCGGGTCATCATCTGGTCGTGCGCTTCGGGAGACAGCATCTCCTGAAACTTCGCCATCGCCTCAATAATCGCCACATGCTCCACATTGGGGCCGGCAATATTCAGCAGGCTCGCCTGGGTCATTGCATCCAGCATCGCCTTGGCGTCCACCGGCTGGTGCTGCGCGGCCTGGGGCGCTTCCTCACCGGCCTGCTGGCCGGCGCCGCCCTGGCGTTTGCCGCCGTCTTTACCCACCCCATGCTGAGCGGACTTGCCGGCCTCAAAACCGGTGGGACGTGTGCTGTCAAAATTCATGCCATCTCTCCCTGAAGGATCTGTGTGACCATTACGACTGTCCTGTTCTTCGGTGTCTGGGAGCAATCCTTGAGGGGGAACCCCGTAAACGTTACGAAACATTAACAACCGGCTTACCGGCCGCCGTTCAACGGGGGGATTTCCTCACGGGAATAACCACAACCTACTCCCATTATAACCATGCCGCCCGATTCCACAACTCACCCAATGGGGGAGTTGCGCTGTTCCCCCTCTCCCCTTGCGGGGGATGCTCAGCCGTTGCCCGCAGGGCTTACGGATGAGATGTCCGCAGGGACTGGGGTTAGGGGGTGGGGGGGATCTGATTGATGCACTTCTGAGCGGGATCCGATGGCGGGTTGATACCGGAACGATGACGCCCGTATATTCGCCGGAGGCAATTCTGATGCGGGCCCGGGTTTTATTTCAGTATCAGCCGTGTAATCGATTACGTTTATCATGAGTCAAGACTATACGGGCGTCGTGGTTTACCACGCCACGCCCGCCACCGAGAGAGAGACCCCCATGAGCCCTTCGTCCGCCAACGACCGGGTGCGTACTGACACGGAAAACCGCGCCCCTGAGTCTGTTCCTGCCGCCTGCATTCTACCCGATCCGGTGCGTCAGCGCGCCCTGCTGAATGCGTTTCACCGCGAAACCAAATCGCACGAAGAACTGGCCGCCATGCTGATGACCGTCAATGCCAGCCTGGAGCAGCACTACCAGGATCTGCGCCGCAAACAGGAGGCCGAAGCCAGCGCCGAGGAAGAGGCGCGCCTGCTGGAGGAAATCCAGGGCCTGGAGGTCCAGCGCTTTGATCTGATGTCCCGCCTGCATGGCGAGCGCCTCGATCAGTACGGGCTGATGCCCTACCGCACGCCCTGAATCCTGGGTTCCCGCTTTCGCGGGAATGACGGGGTTCATATCGCTCCCTCTCCTTGCAGGGGAGGGTGGCCGAGCTTCGCGAGGCCGGGTAAGGCTTGAGGACAGCGGCCCGCAACCCGAGTGTACCTCACCCCCCAACCCCCTCTCCTCCAAGAGGAGAGGGGGAGACGTGTGAAGCCTGAGGAGATTGCCACGGCGTGCTTTCAGCCCGCCTCGCAATGACAGGCAGACACTGTCACCGGACGATGCAGACTGGCGCGCAGCGTGACACAATATGGGTATGGCCAACGCGTTTGAAAAAGAACTGGGCATCCCCCTGCCGCAATGCTGCAGTCAGGGCGACTGCTGCCGTGGGGCCTCACCCAGCACGCCCATCCGCGATCTCTGGCAGAAAGCCGCCGACGGCAATGAATTCGCCCGGGGGTTTCTCAGTATTATGCAGCCTTACGCCAGCCACGCCGAGGCCGAGGCCGTGGTGCCCGGACTGGTGGCGCGCACCAAAGCCGCCGCACTGAAAAACGAGGCGTTTCAGACTGAGGATGATCTGGTGTTTTATCACTGCCGGTATGTCACGGCGGACAACCGCTGCGCCATTCACGAGGATCGCCCGCAGTTCTGCCGCGATTACCCGGACACCCCTTATGTGGTGATGGCGCCCGGCTGCGCCTTTGAGCCCTGGGCAGCGGCCTGCAAAACGAAAGTGGACGCCATGAAGGCGGAAATCGCCCAGCTCAAGGATCTCAAAGCCCAGCTGCATGACTTACGCACACTTCAGGGCGAACTGAAACAAACAGACTGAGCGAACTTTGATCCCTCTCCTGAGAAGGATCCACAGCCGTTGCCCGCAGGGCATACGGATGTGATGTCCGAAGGACTAGGGTGGCTGAGGCGTAGCCGAAGCCGGGTGAGGTTTACCGCGACCATCGCGAGGCCGGGTAGGGCTATGCGGAGTGAGACAGCCACTCATTTTTGACAATTCCTGCTTTTCCTTATCATGGAAACGTTCAGACGTTTGAGTGAGGGAATATCCATGATGATTCATCCAATGACTTTTGCCGCGCGAACACGCTTTTATCAAGGCCCGCCAGAACGGGAGTTACCCGTTGCGGAGATCCATGACGAACTGGCCGCCAAAGCCGCCCGCAGACAGGAGCGCCCATCCGGCAGCCGGATGACCCCGGCGGAAGACCCGGTCGCCCGGGCGATGAGAATGATTGAACGGGGGAACGCAGCAGAAACCTTGACAGCACTCAAGGGCCGGAACCTGAGTGATGAAGAACTCCACCGCCTTTTCGTCAGCGCTGCGAAGCAAGGCCTGACCCGCGTTGTTCACGAACTGGCACAACATCCCAGGATGACAGGCGATACACGCTATGACGCCTTTGTGGCCTGCCGGAAGCTGATCCCTTCGACCACTTCTTACCCGCGCCTGACACCCAACGGTAAAACGATTTGGAGATCAACGAATCCGGAAAAGCCCCGGACGGAAGCAGACCGGCGACAACAGATGCGCCTTCGGCTTGGCATGAAAGTCACCCCAAACCGCAGTGATGTCAGCGGTGCGGCCAATCCCGGAAAAATAACCACGACGGCTCTGACGGCTCACCTCATTGATCAGGCAAATCCCGCAAAAGTGACGATAGCCGGTCCCAGGAGATAACTCATCAGCGTGATATAGTCACCCGGGCGTAGCCGTAACGACAGGGATGAGGGACAATGGGGGATGAGCCATTATGACCCCCACTCCCTCCACTGAAAAACACAGCATGTTCCGGGCGTTGCGCAACCCCAACTACCGGCTGTATTTTCTCGGCCAGGGCATCTCCCTGGTGGGCACCTGGATGCAGCAGGTCGCCCTGAGCTGGCTGACCTACAAACTCACCGGCTCTCCCGCCCTGCTGGGCATTGTGGCCTTCTCCGGCCAGATCCCCTCGCTCATCGTCACGCCCTTTGCCGGCGCGCTGGCCGACCGCCTGAACCGCCACCGGCTCCTGATCATCACCCAGAGCCTGGCCATGCTCCAGGCCCTCATTCTCGCCGCGCTCACGCTCACCGGCCACATCACCGTCACCGGCATCATTCTGCTGGGCATTTTCGCCGGCCTCATCACCGCCAGCGACATGCCCACGCGCCAGGCTTTTCTGGTGGAGCTGGTGGAAGACCCGGAAAATCTCGGCAACGCCATCGCGCTCAATTCCTCGTTAATGAACGCCGCCCGGCTGATCGGCCCGGCCATTGCCGGCGGCCTGGTGGCCTGGGTGGGCGAAGGCGTCTGTTTTCTCATCAACGGTCTCAGTTATATCGCCGTCATCATTGCGCTCATGCGCATCCGGGTGCCTGAACGCCCGGTGGTGGAAGCGCCCGCACCCCTGCTCTCGCACATGAAGGAAGGCTTCACCTACGTGTTCAACCACACGCCCATCCGCGCCATTATTCTCTTCACCTGTGCGATGAGTCTGTTTGGCATGTCGTATGCGGTGCTCCTGCCCGTGTACGCCAAGGATATTCTGCACGGCGATGCGGGCACGCTGGGCATGCTGCTGGCCGGCGCCGGCACGGGCGCGCTGGGGGCCGGGCTGCTGCTGGCCAACCGACGGCAGGTGATGGGTCTGGGGCGCTGGGTCATCGCCGCTTCAACCGCGTTCAGTCTCACCATGCTCGCCTTTCACTGGGTCACGTCCCTGGCGGCCTCGGTGGCGCTGCTCACCCTCATCGGCTTCAGCATGATGATCCAGATCGGCGGTTGCAACATCCTGGTGCAGACCTTTGTGGAGGAAGGCAAGCGCGGCCGCGTGATGAGTCTCTTCACGCTCTCCTTTCTGGGGATGATGCCCATCGGCAACCTGGCGGTCGGGTATCTGGGCGAACACCTCGGCGTCATCAACACGTTTGTGGTCAGCGGCGCCTGCTGCCTGCTGGCCTCGCTATGGCTGGCCTCTCAGGTGCGCGAACTGCGTGCGGCCGTGCGGCCCATTTACATTGAGAAAGGCCTGCTTCCGGCGGCCGACCCCGTTGTTGCCCGCAGAAACTGAGCACAACACCCATTAAGGAGATTCCCATGCGCCACTTTTTTCCGCTGCTGCTGACAGCCGCTTTGATGCTGTCCGCTTCAGCGGCTATGGCGTCGGACAACCTCAACAGCGATCTCCAGCAGTGGAGCGTGGTGACCTTTGAAGGCCCGCGCGATCAGAAACTCCGTGGCTATCTGGAAATTCAGCCGCGCCTGAAAGAGGGCCTCACCGGCATTCAGCGCATTCTGGTGCGCCCCGCGGTGATCTATGAGCCGAAAAAAAACTGGACCGTCGGCCTGGGCTATGGGTGGATCACCACCTTTGACCAACGCGAGCAGATTGATGAGCATCGCATCTGGCAGCAGCTGCGCCATGTTAAACCGCTCAGCCGCTGGTCGGTGGAGAACCGCCTGCGCACCGAACAGCGCTTTATTGAAAAAGCCGACGGCGTCACCCACCGCGCCCGCCACCAGATCCGCGTCACCCGTAAAATCGGGGACTCCGAGCGCTGGTACCTCGCCGGTTACAACGAACTCTTTGTGAACCTGGATGACCCCGATGGCGGATCGTCAGCCGGTTACGATCAGAACCGTCTGTATCTTGGCATTGGGCGTCAGCTCAGCAAACCCGTCCGCGCGGAAGTCGGCTATCTGCTCAACCACCTGCGCGTGGCGGACAGTACCGACCCCCTCAACCATGCCGTGGTTCTGCAACTGCAGGTATCCTTCTGAAGTTCCCTCTCCCTTTAGGGGGAGGGTGGCCGAGCATCGCGAGGCCGGGTGGGGGTATGTGAGTATCCTCTGAGGGAATGCGAGGGGCCGTTCCCTCCCCTCGCGCTCCCCTCCCTGAAGGGATCAACTACTTCCCGAACATCCCCATCATTTTGCCCATCGCTTCGTTCAGATCAATGTTGTGCTGATCGGCAAACGACTTGATGGACATGGTCTTCACCGCATCGGACTGGGCCATTTCCAACACGTTGTACTGGGCGAGCACCTCTTTGGCCTGGGGGAATTTTTCAAGGGCGTCGCCCACCGTCATGGTTTCAATGGCGGACATATCCATCATCTTGCTCATCATATCGAACATGGCATTCTCCTTTTCAATCCTGAAACGTCCTCAGTATACGCCCGACCCGCCCTTCTGACACGCGATATTGCAGAGGTGTTGCAATCGCCCTGTCATAGCCGGACACCCCCCTGCTGCAGCAGCCAGAACGTGAGCGCATAGGCCGCCAGCGTGCACAGCACGGCCACACCCAGGGCCAGCGGAAAAGACAGCGGCGTCTTCAGCAGCACCGGCAGCACCAGAAACAACACCAGCGACGGCAGCACATACCACACCACGGCGGCCGAAAAACCGGCCACCGCCGAGCGGTCCCGGGTTTCCGCATACAGCCAGCACATGGCCAGAAGAGACGCCACCGGCAGTGAGGCCACCAGCCCGCCCAGCCAGCCGCTGCGTCTGGCCGTCTCGGAAATCAGCACCACCATCAGGGCAGAAAGCGCATATTTCAAGGTCAGCAACCACATGCGCCCATTATCGGTGAAGCAGGGTCTCAGTGGGAAGCCTCGGCCACTTCCGTTGTTTTGTCCGCGTTGATGGTGGCCAGATACGCCGCCAGCGCATCGACTTCGTCATCCTTACCCACCAGGGGCGGCATAATGCCGTGGTAGGGGTTTTTCGCCGGGTCAGGGTCACGCAGCATCTGCAGGAACCCACGGATGGCCTTCTCATCGCGTTCGCCCAGCATCCGGTTCATGCCGCGGTACCCGTTCTGCGTGTGGCACATCAGGCACTGGTAGCGGAACATCGTCTCGCCCGACTGCAATTTCGTCATATGGGGGGTCGCCCAACGGGCGCTTTTCAGAAATCCGGTTTCATTGATTTTCGGCACTTCGGCCTTCAGCACCCCGTTGGCGTACATGTAGTTGTAGACGATGTAGGGTTTACGGAGCATCTCACGGGTCCACTCGCCAATGCTGGTCACCACCAGGCCACACACCAGAAACAGCAGTGCCGCGTGGAACGAAAAACCTTTCGGGTTGAGATAGGGCCCCACAAAGGCGAAGATGAGAATCGTGCCGGTCAGAATCAGGCTGAGATACATGGCCCGCGCCAGAATGGAGAAATTCCCCACGCCGCTGGCGTGAATACCGGTCATCAGGTTCTGCACGGCATCGGCCGGCAGGTTGCTGAAATACCACCAGCCCACCAGAGGACCGATTATAAACAAGGGAAGAAACCATTTGGCCGTGTAACGCAGGATCATCGTCTTGGCGTCCTGATCCTCGATGCGCGCAGCCACCACAAAGGCGTACATGCCCGCAGCCGCAGCAAACAGAATCAGGCGCATCACCAGCAGCGGCCAGTACGTCTCGTTAAAGAAGCCCACCAGCCAGTTCTGGGTGGACAGCCACGCGCCCGGCGTGAGCATGAAGGTGAGCACGCCGTTGATAATCACCAGCGTGAAGACCGAGAAGATGGCGTACAGCCAGGCCAGCTTCAGATGCTGCGCCTTGGGGATTTTATCCCACGTGTAATAGTACACAAACGCGGTGGCCAGCTCAGCGATAAAAAACACCCACTCTTCCGCCCAGCCCAGCGTGAAGGTCTGAATGAGCGTGTGAATGCCGTTGGGGTTGCCCAGACTGACCGTCCACCAGATACCGATACCCGACACGGCGCCGGCCACGGTGGTGAGCAGCAGGAAAAATTTGGAGAGCTTCTTCAGAAAGTCATAAATCCGCTCATCACCCGTGTTATAGGCCCACTGTTCCGTCACGGCGAAATACATACCGCCGCCCACCGCAAAGTTGACGATGCAGATATGGAAGCACGAGACCAGACCAATCATCCAGGTCACGCCCAGAATCGGAATGTCCCAAATCGGATAGTTCATGTCAGCAGACCCCAAACGGTAAACACCAGCATGCCGGCCAATACCAGCACGCCAAACAGCTCGGACCAGAATTTCGTCTTCGGATTGCCGCCGCGATCAATAAACGGCATCGCGGCAAAAATCAGGCCCACAGCGGCAAAGCACAGCATGCCGAAGTGTTCGCCCTCAAGCGGGCCGATGTAAGCCGGCAGAATTTTCAGAAACTGAAACATGGACAGGAAGTACCACTCCGGCTTAATTCCCGCCGGCGCAGCCGCGTAGGGATCAGCCTCCGGGCCCAGCCCCCAGGGCGCAAGGGTGACAAACAGCGCAAGCAGATTGAAGACCAGGAGCCAGACCATCACGTCTTTCAGCACAAAGGTCGGAAAGAATTTCACCTCCGGCAACGTCTGGTCCTTCACGCTTTCCGGGCGGGACATCCCATGCAGCTGCACCAGCATCAGGTGCAGGCCCAGCAGCCCCATCAGGGCCATCGGCAGCAGAAACACATGAATAACAAAAAACCGGGAGAGGGTGGGCTGAGCCACTTCGGCCCCGCCGCGCAGAATGCCGGCCATCACTTCACCAATCAACGGCGTTTTGGCGGTGATATCCAGACCCACCTTGGTGGCGAAAAAAGCGATTTCATCCCAGGGCAGCAGGTACCCTGTAAAGCCAAAACCCATGGCCAGCACCAGCAGCCCCAGGCCACTCAGCCAGGTGAGTTCGCGCGGGGCGCGGTAGGCTTTTAAAAAGTAGGTGCTGAACAGATGGAGAAACAGCACGGCGATCATCAGGTTGGCGCCCCAGCTATGCAGCGAGCGGATGAACCACCCGAAATCCACCTGGGAATTAATGGCCAGCACGGAGGCATGCGCCGAAGCGATCTCCGGCACGTAATACAGCATCAGCAACCCGCCGGTCACCAGCTGAATCAGAAAAAACATCAGGGCGATGCCGCCCATGTAATACCACACGGAATGCCTGTGGACCGGCACGGTTTTCTTGCCGGCCAGTTCGCCCATGGTGGTCAGCGAGAGGCGTTCATCCAGCCACCGCATCACTTTGTTATCCGGCAACACGCTCATCGCTTACGACTCCTTCACCGCCGCCGCGGCCGCGTCCTGCGGCTTCACGCCCGGGCGGGACACAATCACTTCGTCATTCACCACGGCCACTTCCAGGCGTTTCAGGGGCTTGGGCGGCGGGCCGGCAATGTTCGTCCCGGTTTCCGGGTCGTACTTGCCGCCATGGCATGCGCACCAGATGCCCTCTCTGGGGGTGGTGTACTGCACGGTACAGCCCAGGTGGGTGCACATCGCGTCATAGGCATGAAACTGTCCGTCCACGCCCTTGATAATAAGCGCCGGTTTGTGGCCAAACTGAAAGTTCCTGCCCGTGCCGGGCGCCATGGCGTCCGGGCTGCCCAGACTCACGCTGGCCACTTCCTCACCGGCGGATTTGGCCGCCGAGGAGTTGAGATACTTAAAGACAGGCGTGGCCATCATGGCCGCCCAGCCGGCGGCGAACACGGCCAGCACCCCGCGCAGAAACGTCCGCCGCGTGATGTTGCCGCCGTTCCCGCAGGGGCCGCAGGATCCACAGGGTTTGGTGTCAGAAGGCATGGTCAGAGTCGTTCCTTTCCAATCAGGGCTGTGAGGCGGGGGCGTCATTCAGCAGCCCCTGCCAGGCCACCCGCGCCAGCCAGACGAGATACACAATCAGCGCCACCGCCGACAGGACAAACACAATCAGCAGATCCCACTGGGTTTTCACCGGCACCAGTTCCGGGTGGATCACCGCGCCGATGGTGTATTCACGCAGCAGGTGGCGCATCCAGCTCATCATGCCAATCACCAGCACGGCAGCCCCCACCGCAATTTTCATCGGGCCCGGTCTGCCGTCTTTCCAGGAGATCACCGCAGCCAGCAGAGCCACCACGCTGCACAGCATGGCCACCCCAAACACGGCGGTTCCCAGCGTGTCGCCGCCCATAAAATTCATCATCGTGGCGTGCGGCAGGCTCATTAAAAACCAGCCGCCCACGCCCACCTGCACCAGGGTGATGGCGCCGAAAACCCCGGCGCCGGTCTTAATCAGCCACTCGCCATAGGCGCGCTCGCGCCCGTGCCAGTACAAACCGAAACAGCCCATCGCCAGGCCGGTCACCGCCAGGGCGGCCAGCACAAAGTGCAGGTACCGGGGCAGCTGCTGGGGGTCCTCCCAGTAAAAGTACAGCCCGTGCAGATTCCCCGCCAGCACCGCCTGCCACTTTTCCGGCGAGAGCATAAAAACCATGTTGCTCGTAAAGGTCAGCGCCACCAGGGCAAACAGCACGGAAACGCCGATCATCAGCCAGCCGGCCCGGGCGCCCAGTTTCAAGTAATTCAGCTTGTAAATATAACATCCGTAATACCCCCCCATCACCAGCAGCAGCACGCCCAGCCAGGGCGCGGCCATCAGCAGGGAGGACGTGTAATACATCGGCCCGTACACCAGCTGTAAAAACAGCAGCGGCGCCACCCCAAAGGTCAGGGCAAACGAGACAAAAACCGGCAGACCCACCGCCAGGGCATGCCCGAAGCGTCCGGCAAACGTCTGGCGGTCGCCCCCGCTCAGCGCCAGCAGCAGCCCGCTGACAAACGACCCGCCCAGCGCCACGTTCATGGGAATCACATGCAGCAGAAAGGTCACCACCAGAAGGGTCTTCAGCAGCCACAGGGGCGCAGGAAAAGGAATCGGCTGGTAAGCCGGTATCGTGAGCAGGGCAGGATCCATAAAATGCGACTTTTCAATCACAACACAACAGTCGCCGGGCCGTTGTCTCTCATCGTTATCAGACCACTAACCCCGGGTCGTCCAATATTATTTCATAAGCGTTTCACCCCCGGGAATAGGACAAAGGAACAATGGCCATATTGCGAACGGCAGGCCGGTCAGAAAGTACCCAGCCCGCCGGTTTTTCAAACCCGTCTGCCGGTAAACTCAGTCACCAGAGCGATTCCCGGTGACGATCATTCATCCGGCGGCTGTAGGGAAAAGCCCCCCGGAACTGGCTATACTGCAAACAGAACTTGCAACGAGGGGTCCCCAACCGGAGCGCAACCCGGTTTGTTAACAGATATCTCTTTTATGCACTTTTGGCAAAGCCGACGTTTTTATTCCAATATCCAGAAATCCTGTTAACCCGGTTCATCAGATTCATTTCAGGTTGTTCCTGAGCGCTTTTCCTGCACGGTGATGCCGACCCATGCACTGGGCCGGTACTGTTGTGATGCGTGGACAGCGCCAACCGAAAGGCCACCCGATGCCCACCACCCGCCGTCCTGCCCTTGCCCGCACCGTATCGGTTTCTCTGCTGTCACTGAGCGTTATCCTGAGCCATTGTGTGGCTTTCGCCGGGCCGGGGGACGTCAACTCCGTCAACGACGGCCAGATCATCACCGGCGGCACCTATTACAACACTCCGGGCAGCAACACCAGCTTCACCAACAGCGCCGGCACCGGGCTTATCATTAACAGCGGCGTCACCGTCACCGGCCTGGAGGTCGCCAACCCTGCCGATGCCGCCGGTTCGCTTACCGGCAACGGCGGCTGGATTCACTTTAACGCCCCCGGCCAGCTGGTCCGCGTGGATGGCCACGTCAACGTCAGCGGCCTGACCGGCCAGGGCTACGCCACGGCCAACGGCGGCAAGGTCACCGTCAACGCCGCCTGGTTTATGCAGGATGGCGTGATTTCCGCCGGCGGCGCCCAGGGCGGCGTGGTGGAACTCAACGTGGGTAGCATGACCCTTGGCCCCAACGCCCGTATTGACGCCACCGGCGAGACCGGCGGCCAGGTTTTCGTCAACAGCACCGGAGCCGTGGACCTGCAGGCGGGATCCATCATTGACACCTCAGGCAAAATTATCGGCAACTATGACAGCAACGTTATCCAGATTCAGGGCGGCCTGGTGAATGTGGACGGTCTGGTGCGCGCCGACGGCATCCAGGTGGGCGGCGTGTCCACGGACGGCGGTAAAATCACCCTCATCGCCACCAGCGGCGACATTCATATCGGCGCAACCGGTGAGGTCTCCGCCAATGGGGCCGCCGGCGCCGGAGACGGCGGCAACGGCGGTCAGATCATTCTGGTTGCCTCTGAAGACATTGTGCTGGACGGCAGCGTGCACGCCAACGGCGGCAACGGCGCCGACGGCGCCAGTACGGTGGGCAACGTCATGACTGTGAGTGAGACCACCACCGAAACCGAATCCGTGGGCGGCTTCAATCACCACGCCCATTCGGACGACACTGCGCTCAACGGCCTGAAAAAAGGCGATACGGAAAGCGACACCATACCCGGCTTTAACCAGACCCTGCCGGACGGCACGCTGAGTATTCCCACGCTGACGGCGCGCGCCACCTTCAACAGCAACGGCACCATGACCCTCACCATCAAACAGGGCAACACAACCCTCAAAACCTTTACCTATGACCCCGCCAGCAAACCGCCCTTCGGCCTGACCCATGAAACCGTCACCTTCAACGCCACGCTCAGCATTCCGGGTCAGGGTTCGCAGACGGTTGCGGTGACGCGGGACTTTAACCTCCAAACGTCTTACAACAAGTCCTCCAAATCGGCCAACCTCAACCTCACCTTCCTCCCGCAGTTTGAAGGCGGCGATTACATCGTCACCAAAACCACCACCCATACCGAGCAGACCGCCACGGGCAGCGATGGCTTGAACGGCGGGCATGGCGGACTGATCAGCATGACCTACGGCGACCAGCTGCAGGTGAATGGTTCGGCCTCGGTCAACGGCGGTAACGGCGGTGCGGGCGGCAATGCCGTGGCCGGCCTGGCGGATATCACCTGGGCCACGGCAGGCAATGGCGGCAACGGGGGTAATGGCGGCGCCATTCAACTCACCGGACCTGAAGGGCCTTCGGGCGCCGGTCTGCTTTCAGTCAGTGGCGGCAGCGGTGGTGCAGCCGGCACAGCCACTGCCGATAACGCCAGTGATGGCTTGGCGGGTGATCCCGGCGCGGATGGAGGCATTGAACAGACCCTTGTGGAACGCCCCCCGGTTGTGAGCGATGACGATGACGACGACACCGTGGGCGATGACGACGAGCATCACGATGACGATGATCACCATGAGGATCACAAGGATCACGGTGACAAGGATAAAGACAAGAAAGACAAAGACAAAAAGGATAAGGACAAAAAAGACAAGGACGACAAGGACAAAGATAAAGATAAAAAAGATGACCACCACGACGGTGGCGACGATGACCACCACAACGGCGGCGACGATGAAGGCGGCGGTAACGAAAACCCGCCCCCACCCCCGCCGGTGGATGAAAACCCGAACGGCAACGGCAATGCCGGCGCAGGCTCTGCCATCACACCCCCCGGCAACCCGGCGCCCGATAACGACGTCAATGCCCTCTTCCAGGAATACCGGTTTGAGGACGCCCCACCGGCGCCCGGCAACTTCGGCCCCATCCTGCTCGGCATGACGCCGCGGATGTTCCGGATGAGCGGCTACGCCAACCTCAGCCAGAAGATTCTGGAACTGGCGCTGAAAGAATACAACCGCATCCTCGCCCTGGGCAGCTCCCACAATGAGGCCGACGCCCAGACGATCAGCTACCTGAGCCAGGCCGGCGTGGACGGCGAAGTGGCGCAGCTGCTGCTGGATGAAGCGGCCGACGGCAATCTGATTGTTGATGAGGCCATCCTCACCCTGCTGCACACCATCGTGAAACAAGATGTGGCCAGCGCGCAGAACGGCCTGAGCTAGGCGGTTGCACCCTCACCCCCAACCCCCTCTCCCTCAAGGGGAGAGGGGGCTTTGTCACTATCAATCCGGTCACGAGCGGATTATAATTACCTTCACCCGCCATTGAAGGAGTTAACCGCCATGACCGCCGTTCTGCCCGTTAAAACCGATGCCCAGCTGGATCTCGTTCTGGAGCGCGTGGTGGATATTCCCAAATCCCAGATCTGGAAAGCCTGGACCACCCCGGAACTGCTCACACCCTGGTTCTGCCCCAAACCCTGGTCGGTCAGCGAATGCCGGATTGATCTGAAACCCGGCGGCGAATTTTTCACCCGCATGCGCGGCCCCGAAGGCGAAGACATGCCCAATGCCGGCTGCTACCTGGAAGTGATTCCTGAAACCAGCCTGGTGTGGACCAACACCCTGCTGCCCGGCTTCCGCCCGGCTGATCTGCCGGCAGGCGATGAGATGGGCTGTAACTTCCCCTTCACCGGCCAGATTCTCCTGGAAGATCACCCCACCGGCGCCAAATACATCGCCATTGCCCGCCATGCCACAGCGGCAGACGCCCAGAAGCATGTGGCCATGGGCTTTGAAGAAGGCTGGGGCATCTGTCTGGATCAGCTGGTGGCGTTCGTGAAAACCTGGTAAGCCATGGCCACGGAACTCACCCCCGCAATGAAGGCCCTCACCTGCCGTCCGTATCAACCTGAAGACTGGCCCACGTTTTATACGCTGGCGGAAACCACCTTCCGCGAAACGTTTGAAGCAAAAAACGATCCCGTTCAGTTTGAACGGTATATGGCCGCACACTTTACGCCCGCCGCCTGGCAGGCGCACTTTGAGGATCCCGGCTATCACGTCTGTCTGTGTGAGACGGCCGATTCACTGGCCGGTTACTTCACCCTGAACACGGCGCCACCCGCTTACCCGGAAATCACCGGGGCGCAGCCGGTTGAGATTGTGCGCTTTTACCTGGACAGTGCGTTCCACGGCAGTGGCCTGGCTGGTGAGATGATGGCGCACGCGTTGGAACAGGCCCGTCGTCTCTCAGCAGATACGGTGTGGCTGGGCGTGTGGGAGCATAACCCGCGCGCAAGTCGCTTTTATGAAAAGCACGGCTTTACGCGCGTTGGTCGTCACGATTACTGGATGGGCGACGACTGCCAGAATGATGAACTGATGCTGCGTGGTTTATAACGTCGCCTGAAAGGAACACACCATGACCACCTCCGAAACAATCACCGATGATCAGGCGCTGAGTTTTCAGAACAGCCGCGTGCTGCCGTTTCCGGTGGCGCTTGTCTTCCGGGCGTATGCCGAACCGGAACACCTCGCCCGGTGGTGGGGACCGAAGGATTTCCGCAACACGTTTGAAACCTTTGAGTTCAGACCCGACGGCGAATGGACCTTTGTGATGCACGGCCCGGATGGGACGGACTATCAGAACTTTAACCGGTTTCTGGTGATTGATCCCGAAAAAAAGATTGTCCTCAAGCATGACTGCCCGCCACATTTTGTGGCGACCTTTGACTTCAATGCACTCAGCGCAACCGAAACCGAAATCACGTTTACCATGGCGTTTGAAACCGCCGAACTTTGCGCCAGCATCCGCGCCTACGCGGAACCTAAAAACGAAGAAAACTTTGATCGCCTGCACACAGAACTGACCCGCATGGCCGCCGGGTCAGCAACGGCAGGTTAGCCAGCCATGCTCACCAACCCCATCTGGCAGGCGCTCACCTCGCATCAGCAAGCCCTGGCACAGGGTGATACTCTGGCGCGCGCCTTTCCGGCCAGCATCAGTCCATTGGCAGGCATTGCCCATCCCTCGCCTGAGGCTTTTGCCGCACTCGCCGCGCTGCCGGATGCGGAACGCGTGCGCGTGCTGTTTATGACGGAAGCGATGACCGACGCGCCCGAAGGCTGGCAGCTCACGTTCGGTGGGCCGTTGGTTCAGATGTCGCTCACGGCGCCCGATCGGCTGTCACCCCTAACAACGCCGCCAGAGGGGTTCACCCTGCACACGCTCACACTAGCCGACGTGCCCGAGATGCTGGCGCTGACCCAACTGACCGAACCCGGCCCGTTTGAAACCGACACGATTACCCTGGGCCGCTACATTGGCCTGCGGACACAACACAGCGGCCAGCTGGCCGCCATGGCCGGCGAACGCCTGCGCCTGCCCGGCTACCGGGAGGTCAGCGCCGTATGCACCCACCCGGACTTTCAGGGTCAGGGGCTCGCGGCATTGCTCATCAGCGACGTTGCCCGCAGCATTCTGGCGCGTGGTGAAACCCCTTTTCTTCATGCGTGGCATGCCAACACCGGCGCCATCCGCCTGTACGAAAAACTCGGCTTCACCCACAGCAACCGCCTGCATGTGGCCGCATTGCAGTTGCAACCACAAGCCATCCCCGTTTGATCCCTCTCCTGGGAAGGAGAGGGTGCCCGAGGCATCGCCGAGGGCGGGTGAGGTTTATTACGAGCGTTTGTCCCTCAGTTCTCACGGGAATGACAGGGAGAATGTCCCAACACAAAAGCCCCGGCGACCATGCGGCCTCGGGGCTTTCAGAATCAGGAAAAATTGGTGGAGCCGGAGAGATTCGAACTCTCGTCCAGAACGCGCAGGCGTTCACATCTACGTGCGTAGGTCCACTTTATTCTCGACCCTGCCATGCCGTGTCCCGGAAGCTAAAGCAGGGTACCAGCGTTTAACCCCGCCGGGCTCGACGATTAAATTCGCTTTCACCTCATCGTCATCGGGGTTCAGCTAGCATACGTGGGTGACCCCTGCACGCGGCATGCTGGCGCACAGGAGTGGTTCCACTCGGTGGCCGCTAGTTAAATAGAACTAGGCAGCGAGGCGAGCTTCGGCTTTACGGCCGAACATGGGAACGACATTGTCAGATTTGGCATCTGTACAAAGTGCTTGTTTTTACGGGGAACAGCACCCCGACACGCAGTAAACGACTAAACATCGCCCTGTCAAATCCAAATCGGCCCCATACCTGCTGGGGTGAGCGGGCGGCAGTCTGGCACTAAGCCGGGCGCACGGGGCGTCCGGGGGCGCAGCACTGGGGTGGACTCATAACTGAGTGTGTCCCGCTCATCGCAGCAGACAGGGTTCGCGGTTGGAGGGTGGGTGGGTCCAATCGGTTCCTGGTTGGTTATGCGGTTATCAAGGTACGGCAATCCGTCAGACGCAGGAGCGCGGGCTGGGTTCCGGACGGCAGGTCCGGGTGATTCCCCTTGGTGTTAGCGTTACACCATTCCTTGCTGGCGGGCGTTTCGCCCGGTTTCACTGGCTTACACCGGATCAACCCCACTATAGCATACCGTGTGGGGCTTTGCATCCCTTTTGGGCAGTTTTCAGCTTACAAATAATGAACCAGCCGATCCGCCAGAGCAGCCGTAATGGGCATGCCGGTCAGCTCTTCAATCCACAGCCAGCAGCCGCCCGCATTGTTCTCTAAAAACACATACTCCCCCTCCGGTGTGAGGATGAGATCCATACAGCCAAACTCCAGGCCCAGCGCCTTTACCACGGCCACACATTTTGCGGCAATCTCCGGCGGCAGATCAAACCGCTCGTGGCGCAGCTGGTCAATCTCGTGCCGGCAATCCACCTTGTTCTCCTCCGGCCCCTCCTGGGAGTAGATGGCGCAGGGAAACACCTGATCGCCCACCACCGTCACGCGCAGCTCCAGCTGTTTCTCCACATAACCCTGGGTAATCACCGGGCAGTAGGTCAGCTGTGTCGCCCGCTCCCGCAGGTCCTGGGCGCTCACGCGTGTGGTGGGCACCGAGGAGATGTTGCGGAAGTCCGGCGCCTCACCGGGCGCCAGTCCCTCGTGCTCATACAGGCCCATTTTCTGCAGCACCGTCAGCCCGGCCTGCAGCGCCTTCTGCGGCAGATTGAGTTCAAACTCGCTGTGCGCGCGATAAAAGGCTTTCACGGCCAGCGCGTCATACCGGCTCAGCAGCGGGGCGAGCATCGCGGGGCTGTTGCCAATTACGGTATCAGGAATTTTCAATCCGCACTCGCGCGCCAGGCGCAGCTGCCAGGCTTTGCTCTGCGCGGCGCGCATGCGCCCCGGGTGGGGCAGCCAGTGCATATGCGGCGTGAGATCCGGCAGGCTGTCCAGGAGTTTGTCGGCTTCAATCTCCGTGTACTTGCGGAAGCCCTTATCCAGCGCGTGGGAGGCTTTGGCTTCAAAGGGGCGCCAGCTCCAGGCCACGCTGAAATCCCTGAAATCCAGCGTCTCGCCGTTCACCTCCAGCGCCAGGCGGCTGCTGTTGTTGTTGATCTGGTAACCCAGCGTGGCTTTGGCGGGGTAATCCATGTAGAGAAAAAAGCGGTGAGGCACCGCTTTTTTCGTCAGTTCTGCGCTCACCGCCCGGGCGTGCACATCCTGGTCAGAGGCGAGGATGAGTAGGGACAAGAATTATTCCTCCGAAGGGGGATTATCGCCTGTCTGTTCAGAAACGATAGCACCCTTGAACTGATCCACTGGGGTGGTGACGCCTTTGAGCCGATCGCCTTTAAGACCAAACGTCAGAGGCTGTTGCTTCACGGCCTGTCGGTTTTGTAAACGTCCGAGGAGATCCTGAACAGGTCCGTTTGTGAGTTTCATCTGTTTTACTCCAAAAAATTTGAACGCGTCACCTTGCAGGGCTTCGATGAGCTGACCCAACACAGTGCAGAATGAGACTACAGGGAACAAACCTAATTTTGAATGTGAATTATCATTATAATTATTATTAGACACACTCTGCCGGCATGACTACTAAACAAAACTGAATAATGATGGAGAACTTTCACTACTGATCGATGGGTGAAATGCCCGTTCTTCTGGACACTCTGCCACCTTCAAGCTTCAACGTCTCATCCAGTTCCGTTCTGGTTGAAGTGTGAACGACCCCAAAAGTAATTGGTTTGTTGCGGGCAGCACTATTTGGGGCGAGACGGGTCATCACATTCTTTGTCATTACAGTATTAAACATCATTTCACCTGCCACATTATTTTCTAACCACAATAAAACCGAGCAGGTCTCATGAGAATTCATGTGATTCGCTGGGTGCGAATTGATGGTGCCATTTAATTGGAGCTGATCGGTCGTCGGCTCAGTCTTGCGATTATGGTGAGCGCCAAAGGTTAGGGGCTCTTTAATCCGTCTTTAAACCAGGTACGACCAAAGCTAACCCTCAAAATTAGATGGATCCATCGAAGTCTGAGGGGATGTTATCGTGCCCCTAATCGTTGCGCCTTCTGTAAAAACACCGCTGTGCTCCCCCCGGTGAAAGCCAAACGTTACGGGCAGATTCTTTTCAGCAGGCGGTTTCTGTAATTGTCCAAAAAATGGCTGGACATGATTGTTCCAGAGTTTCATAAATTATCTCCATAAGAGGAAGGAATACGAGTGATATCGCTAGTTTAATTTTAATTAAAAAAATAATACCACTCAAGGGTTACCGGGATATCGGTTGGATGTGGCCTAATACCCCGTATACCAGTCTTCCGCCCGGTGAAACGACGACGCGCGGCGCTGGTGCCTGCCAGCCGGCTTAATCCGGCACTTCAGCATCACGGCGTACCGCAAACAGTCCATCACATCCTCATACGGGTGCTCCTCAATCGGCAGCTCCCGCCCTGGTCCGTACCGGTACCCACCCTCAAACGCCGCAATCAGGTTTTTACACGCACGGTCCACCACCAGCCCCGGCGTCCCGTCAATCATCTCGGCCAGCTTGTGCCGTATCAGCTGTATCCCGTCGGCAATCCGGCTGCGATCGTGAAACGGAAAAACGCCCATGCTGTTGAGAATATCGAGACTCGTCTGCAACGATTTATCCGATCGCTGCGACCCGGCCGGGTCGCACACATCCTCAAACGCTTTGGTCAGAAAGGCCTCCGGGTAGGTCGCCTCACTGTAGCGCAACACCTGGCGCGCAAAATCGTTAATCAGCACCCGCTCGCCCACCAGCTCGGCCAGCACCAATAAACGGTCGTCGGCATCCACCTGCAAAAACAGGCAGGCCGGGCAGTGGTAGCCAAAATCCCAGCTTCGGATAATCCGCCGGCCCTCCAGCGGCGCCAGCGCCGCCTTGTGAATGGGGGTGAACTGCGGAAACACACGGTCCCGCAGCGAGAGGTGGTAATTAATATCCAGCTCGCGCGCCACCTCGTCTTCGCTCATGCGTTGCTGCTGCCGCGCATACCAGGCGGCATCCTTGTGCGGGTGCAGCTGCCAGTGCAGCGAGGCCACGGCAATCTGCCCGCCAAAACGCAGCTCGGCGAATTTGTTGTGCATACCATACGGCGTGCCCACCACAATGCGGCAGGGCGTACTCTGCCCGGCCGAGGCAAATGCCGCTTCAGCCTCACCCCAGAACGGAAATTCGTCAAACAGAATGGCCGTGTAACGCCCGCCGCGCGCGTAGTTGGCGTTGCTGCTCTCGCCGGCCATGGTGTTGCCGTTGGCCGGGTTAATCAGTTTAAACGCCGTGTCATGTTTTCGCGGGTCAAACCCCGCCGGGCGCATCCAGTGCGGCAGTCTCACCAGGTTGTAGCGCAGTTTTTCAAACAGCGTGGCCGGGTCCCCGCGGTTGTCCACAAAATCCAGCTTGCGCGAGCCCAGCAGAAAGTGGCGGCCCGGCTGAAACAGCCAGGCATGCTGAAACACCAGCAGCACCAGCCAGCTGATGCCCAT
The DNA here is from genome assembly GCA_050247195.1 of Candidatus Melainabacteria bacterium. Classification (GTDB taxonomy): domain Bacteria; phylum Cyanobacteriota; class Vampirovibrionia; order Vampirovibrionales; family Vampirovibrionaceae; genus JBFWUP01. The sequence continues at coordinate 41,499 of JBFWUP010000008.1, forward strand.
GTCCCGGCTTTTTTCCACCAGCAGATCGTCTCCGGCGGCCATGCGCGCGGTCAGCTCCCGCACAAAATCCGCCTGAAACGGATACAGCACAAACGGCCGGTGCGGCTGGTCCTCGCGCGGGTCAAACGTCCAGCAGAACTGGTTCAGCCAGTACACCACGTCCCGGCGGCAGGTTTCCATCAGCAGGGCCTGTACCGCCGGGTGCGCATGCGCGCGGTGCAGCAGCGCCAGGCGATCCAAACATGGCGCGCGCACGGGTGCTAAACCAGAAACGCCGTGGCCAGCTTGCCGGCCTCGCCCACAAAGGAGCCAATGGCGTTGTAGCGGGCCGCTTCAGTCCGGGCTAGGTTGTTCGAAAAATCCTGATCCAGACTGCTCTGGGCCAGCGCCAGCCGCGAGACACGCTCACGGTCGCTGGTCTGCACGGTGCTGCCGAGACTCGCAAAGCCGCGCGCCTGGTTATTCAGATCGCCCAGCACGTTCTGAAACAGCGTGAAGCGCCGCAGCCGGCTGTCCTCATCACTGGCGAAGAGATCCTCACCCAGCAGAGAGGCATCCTTGCGGGCGCCACTCAGCCGGTTCAGCCGGTCGTTTTCAATGCGGCTCAGCAGGTCGGCGCCAAAGGTGCTGTTCAGCGAGCCGCCGAAGCGTCTGGCCAGGGTGGACTGCGCCTGCCGGGAGAGCGCATCGCTGTCGGCGTTAATGCCACCGGCCTGCAAATCAAAAAAGTCCTGCGCGCGCCGGGCTATCTGCCGGGCGCGGGTGGTGTCTGGCTGCCCCAGTGAGCGCGCCAGATCAGTGAGCGCAGTCTGGCTGGCGCCCACCAGTCCCTGCGTATCGGGGGAAAGCGCGCTGGTCAGCGACTGCTGGCCGCCGCGGGTTTCCAGTTGGTAGCGATCGCCCGTGGGCAGGGTGTAATCCGTGGCCGTAATCGGCGGCGGCGCCTTGGATGAGCCGCCTTCAATCTTCACACTTTTATTCCGTCCGGAAGCCATGGTTTTCTCCTTATCATTACTCGTGGGGGGGCGTGATGGAAAAGGGGCGGCGCTGCCAGCGGTGCCGGAAACGCAGGTAATCGTCGCGTGTGAGCGTGTACAACGCCACATCGCGCATCACCCCGTTCACCAGAATATCGGATTTCAGCAGGCCTTCTCGCCGGAAACCCAGCCGCCAGCAGAAGCCTTTGGCCCCGGCGTTGTCGGCTTCAAATTCGGCCTTCACCTTCAGCACGTTCAGCTCTTCAAACGCGGTCTGCAGGGCGCTCACCGCCAGGCCGGTCACCACATCGGCATGCCGCAGCGCGGGGTCCGTAATGCCATGCAGGTAGGCATGGCGGCCGGGAATCACATCCGTGAAACTGCACAGGCCGAACACGCCGGAAGGCGCATCGGCGCGCTCATCCACAATCAGCCAGATCAACGGCACGGCCGTGCGCAGGTTATCCAGCAGCAGCTGCAAGCGGCGGGCAGTCTGCCAGTTGTTCTCCGTGGCGGACGCCTCATCTTCCGGCCGTTCCAGTTCGGCATTGCGCAGGGTGGCGTCATCCAGCAGGATCGCGTCAAACTGAGACAGCAGGCGGCGCATCCCGCTCTCATACAGCCGGAAGATCAGCGGCGTGGTGAGATGACGAATGGCATAGCTCACGGTGTCCCTCCTTTGTCGCCGGGCGGGCTTTGCAGATATTCCTGCAGCGTCGTCAGCAGGGTGTCGGTATCCCAGTCGCGCCAGTTCTCCGGCAGCGCACCCGGGGCGCCCGCTGTGTCCGTCTCCCCGGGGGCTTCACCCGACGGCGGCGGCGGGGGTTCAATCTCGCCGGGTTTAATGCGTTTAAGTATCTGCTCCACCGCCCAGATGCGGTCCTTCAGGTTCTCGGAATCCAGCGCTTCGTCAATCACCTGCAGCACCCGGTGCGTGCGATCTTTCATCGCCGCCATCATCCGCGCAAACAGGGAGGGCTCATTGGAACTGCGCGCCATCACCGGCACCCTCCCAGACCGCGCTCGGCGCCTTTCACCACGCGCAGATAGCCGCCGGTCTGGTCACTGCCGCGCGCTACGCGGCGGGTGTATTCCCCGGCCGTCACGCGCATGGGTCCCGGGGCCGTCACACCCAGCTCACAGATTTCACGGGCCTGGCACCAGGTCTCGTAATGCGTCAGTTCAGTCCGGTTTTCCGGCAGATGCCGGATAAAAAAATATTTCAGCTTGCAGCGCTTGCAGCGTTTTTTATACACCAGCGTAATGCCCACGTTGGCCGTGGCGGAAACAATTCGCGTGCCGAGTGTCTTGAAAAACACGGCACTGCAGTTCGGGCAGCGCGCCATCGGTATTCCCCTATCACCATTATCGGATCACAACCACCGGCAGGCGGTCAGTGACCAGCATGGCAGGGTTCTCATCCTCTGTCATCGGGTGCCGGAATTAACGATTTGGTGAAGAAACCCGTCATCCGGCAATGTAGCGCCACAGACTAAAGCAAGGTCTGTTTCGGTCTGCCACTGCCTTGCCCACATTTTCAGCACCACGCATCAAATTAACGGTTTTATGAAGCAGGCCTCAGCGCGAAGCCGCGCAATTGTTACCCAGCTTTATACAATCGTTAATTAAATGACGCGCTCGCCGCCCAAAACCCTCTCCTTGCAGGAGAGGGTCGCCCCGCAGGGGCGGGGAGAGGTCAGCGTTTTCGGAGGAACCGGGTGAGATTGCCGCGTCAGGCTTTCAGCCCTCCCCGCAATGACGGCCTCTGTCGATTGCCTCCCCTCGCGCTCCCCTTGCGAACTACCGGTGCTGAATATCCTCCACCTCAAAATCGAGGTTATCCTGCTCCTCTTCGGACTTAAACTTGGTCCGGCTCCCGCCTACACGCTTGGCCTCCAGGCGGTACTTGGCAAAATAGGAACGCACCACCTCACCGTTGCGCACACGCTGGTATTTGTTAAACGTAATGCCGCTCAGCGTATCGCCCGCCACGGTAATGGTGGGCATTTCGTAAAACAGCTTTTTCTGATCCACCGTGACCATCCGGTGAAAGGTCGCCGTGTTGCCGTGCACCTTGTCCACCTGAACGCTCGCCGAAGCCCCGGTGGCCGGATTGGAAAGCGTCACCTGATCCTCGGTGCGATCGAGAATCCAGATATCGTGAACCGTCGGGTTGAAGAAATCCGGCGCGTTGGTTTCTTCCAGAAAACCGCTCACGCTCCAGTGGCCGTACATTTCCGGCGGCAGAAACAGCGACTTGGTGACCGTGACGGACAGCGGCTTGCTGGTGGAAAACTTGCTGGTGCCCGCCGCCGGTAAAGCAGGTTCCCCCCCCTCGCCCCTTGGGGAGAGGGGGCTGGGGGGTGAGGGGATACCCGGCAACGCTTCCAGTTCCTGCGCCGGCGCGCTGCTGCTCAGCAGCGTCAGCAGCAGGAGCAGCGTGGTGAGTGTCCGGTTTTTCCAGTGTCTGATCATCGGCTCTCCATCCGGTTAACAGGCACGTTCAGGCAATACAGGGGGATATCCCGTCGGGTCTGACGGCAAACATGCGCATGGCCACCACTTCCTGCGGCGGCACGTTCACATGCGTAATGTGCACTTCCGTCACCCGGGCTTCAGGCGGGCCCGCATGCGCCCAGGCAATCAGGGCTTCCAGCTGCGGTATGGCGGCGTGGATAATCGCCTCCACGCGGCCGTCGGCCAGGTTGCGGCACCAGCCCTGCACGCCCATGGCCGTGGCCTGTTCACTGAAAGACTGTCGGTAGAAAACGCCCTGCACCGTCCCGCTGATCAGCAGGTGCCGCGTTTCATTCAGCGCCGCGTCCTCCGTATCGTTACGGGAAGCAGCGGCATCGTCTGCAGCTGTTTCTGCCGGCATGTCCGCAGGGCGTTCCATCTCAGTCTCCGGTCCGAATTCCTCAGCCTGCAGGAGGACAGCCCCGCCGTATTTTGTGACAATGGGGACAGGCCGACCTGCAGAACGGGTCTTCCTTATTATACTGGGGATATGCCCCGCTTGCGGGGTCTGCCGGTAAAACGACCGGCCGGAACGGGGTACTGCGCGGCATCGTGCGCGCAAAACATCATGCAGAACATAAAGGGGTGTGTGGTATGGCGTCATGCGTGGATTGGTTCCGGCTCAGGCGGACTGGGGGCTTTGTTGTGCTGATGGGGATTGTACTGTCAGGTGCAGTGTCAGGGATTCTGCCCGGCGGCAACGGCTGGGCGGAAACCAGCACGCTGCAGGCCAGCGCCCGACGCTCGGGCGTGATGCCTTCCGTGGCGCCGGTGGCTGCTCCGGTGTTGCTGCCGGATACCGCCGCCCGTAACGACGCCTTTCATGCCGCCGCGTTCCGATCCGGAGGCACCGCACAACTGCAAGCCTTTCACACACCGGGCATTGTCGGCGTGGATCTCGAAATCACGGCCGGGGAGTACCCGCTGATTATGCGTGTGTTTCCCGGGACGCCGGCGGCCCGGGCCGGTCTGCAGGCCGGGGATCGCCTGCTGGGGGTGAACGGCCGGTCGTTTCTCAATCAGGCGCGCAGCACGGTGGATTCACTCATCAGTGATGTGCCGGGCACGCGACTGAGCTTTGTAGTGCAGCCGTTCGCCTCGGCCACCCGGCGGCAGGTGGCCCTCACCGTGGCTGCTCCCACGCCGGATGTGGCGGCCGGCATGGGTTTCAGCGCCGGCAGCGCGGATAGCGGCTTTCAGCCGGTCTCCTTCCCCGCCATGGCCAGCCCGGACCGCCTGATTTACCCCTCCGAGTGGTGAGTTTACGACCGCGATCCCTCTCCTGGGAAGGAGAGGGTGCCCGAGGCGCAGCCGAGGGCGGGTGAGGTTTACCACGAGCGCCGCCCGCTGTAGACAGCTTTCGCGGGAATGACGGGGTTTGGCTGGTGTCTGAAGAGATTGCCGCGTCAGGCTTTCAGCCTCTCCTCGCAATGACGGAAATTCCCTCTCCCTTCAGGGGGAGGGTGGCTGAGGCGCTGCCGAAGCCGGGTGGGGGCAAGCCGAGAGGGGGTCGGGGGGCGATGGATTACCAGCCTTCCGACCATATTGTAACGCCCACACTTTACGCCCTGCGCAAAATCCGCTAAAATAACGCCAGTTCAGCCAAGTGGGAATTGAGACGTATGCAACCCCTCTCCCCTGTTGGGGCCGAGCGCCTGCTGTTTGGTCTGGTGCAGGTCCAGGTCCCCGATGCCACCCCCGAAGCCCGCGCCATGATGGTGAGCCGGGCCCTGGCCGCTCTGGCCGGCGTGAATACCGGCCCACTGACGGTGGACTGGGACGAAGCGCACCCGGAAGAAGTCCGACTGGACTGCCCGGAATCCGCCCTGCCGGAGAAAAAAGCCGCCCTCAACGCCCTGCGAGAAAACGGTATCCCCGTGGTCGTCCCGCGCGATCAGCGCCCCACGGCGCGCATGGTGTGGCAGCGCGTGTTTGGCGTCCGGTAGCATGCTGTCCGTATCGCTTTCCTTCGGGCGCATCCGCATCGGCCCCCACGAGGATTCAGCCGTGACGGCCGATCAAACCTATCGCGCTGCCCAGGTATTGTATCCCTGGAGCAAAGACAACGTGAGTATCTGGGTCGAACCAGAAAACGGCGGCATGGTGGTGGACTGCCCCGACATGCCACCCCAGCGTCATCGATTTGCCCACCATGAACTTCAACTGGAAGAGATTGATTACGAAGAAATCACACCCTCGGTGACGCCAAAGCCATGAACCCCACCGCGCCCACCTCTGGAATCCGGCTTTTTCTGCCCTACAAGCGCGTGGAAGGCTCCAACATTTTTGCCCACAATCTGGCCGAAAGAATATTGCCTCGCCTCTACGGCCCGGACGCCCGGGGCAGTGTTTCCCCGGTCATGGGTTGTGGCGAGATAATTGTCGGCGATCTGGTCACGGCACCGGTGACGCTTAGCGGACCTGAGATGCGTCGTTTACGGGAGAAGGCCGGCATTCACCTCCGCCTGGCCCATCCCCGCAGCCATCCGCAGCACCGTCACCGGTCTCAACGCGTCATCGAATTTTAGGAAGGCCGTATGTTCTCTCCTGTCACTTTTGGCATCAAGTTCTATGTCTCTACCGGCTACAATCCGAATGATGGCGATCACTCTGAAATTGCGGTGGATCTCCTGACCGGCCGCTACGGCGAGACCCGCCAGGAAACCATTACACCCATGGGTAACTGCGGATGGCAGAAACATGTTGACGAAGTCGATCTCCCGGGGGTCGAATCACTGAGCCCTGGGGATCAGCGCGTGCTGCGGGATGAACATATTCATTTCCGAAGAATAGCCTCAACACGAGGACGCAGCGCCCGTCACCCGATGCACAGGGTAACTGAATTTTAGGAAGCTCTTATGTTCTACCCCGTCAGTTTTGGCCGGGCCATTATCCGGCACGAAGACAACCCGGGCCGGGGCAGGCTGGGTCTGGAAGCCCTTGAGGCTGTGATGACAATACCTGCAGCACAACGGGGTTCGGTTCAGTTAACCCCAGTCGCCAAAAAAGACTGGTTCCTCTACGCGCAAGAACTGAACCAGGCCGACGGCGAAGCCGCGCTCATGGCCGCCGGAATCCGCTACACCGTGCCGGTCCGCATGGTGACTAAATTCAGCGCAGACTGAAACACGCAGGCGGTTAAACGCCGCAGCGGTCCTTCTTGGCGTTGGCGATGCGTTCCATGGCAATGCGCTGGGCGGCGATCATCGGCAGAATATTCTCCCGCTTGGCCCGCTCAAACACGCGCAGCGTGGTGTCGTAAATCGCTTCGGTCTTCACCTTGGCCGCATCAAAGCCAATCTTGTCAATTTCCGCCGAGATCATAATGACCCCGCCCGCGTTAATCACAAAATCCGGCGCGTATAAAATATTACGGTCCTGCAGAATCGTGGCGAATTTTTCATCGCGCAGCGGGTTATTGGCCCCGCCGGCCACAATGCTCGCCTTCAGCCCGTGGGCCACATCCTGCGTAATCACCCCGCCCACGGCGTTGGGCGAAAAAATATCCATATCTTTGGCCAGCATCTCTGTGGAGGCCGTATACACCTGCACACTGGGGAAGGCGTCTTTCACCCGGTCCAGCGCCGGCTGATCAATATCACTGACCATCACGTGGCAGCCATGCTGCACCAGGTGCTCCACCAGGTAGTAGCCGACTTTGCCGGCGCCCTGCACGCCCACAATCAGGCCGTCCAGGTCTTCGCGGCCCAGGCGTTCTTTCACCGCGGCTCTAATCCCCATAAACACGCCCAGCGAAGTCAGAATCGCCGAGTCGCCCAGACCGCCGTCCTCGGTGGCCAGGCCCGCCACAAAGTTGGAGTGCCCGCGCATAATGCGCAGGTCGCGGGTGTTGCTGCCCACGTCGCCGGCGCCAATGTACTTGCCGTTCAGCAGGTTAATCCGCTCGGCAAAGGCTTTCAGCAGCTCCGGGGTTTTCTGGTCCGGGTGGTCAATCATCACCACGGATTTGCCGCCGCCCAGGTTCAGCCCCGCCGCAGACGATTTAAACGTCATGGCGCGCGAGAGGTTCAGCGCATCCTGAAAGGCCTCCAGCTCGTTGGCGTAGGCCTTCATCCGGCAGCCGCCCAGGGCGGGCCCCAGCGTGGTGTCGTGAATGGCGATAAAGGCTTTCAGGCCGGTTTCCTGGTCGGCGCAGAACAGAACGCCCTCATGGTCGCGTTCCTGGATATCGGACAGGTAAGACATTGGCGTGGGTCCCTAATGCTGAATGGTGACGCTAAACGACATGTTGGTTTTAAGGCGATTTCGGAAAAGTTTCTCTGAATAAACCTTACCAAAAAGTATCGGCCGATGCCCGAAAAAGTGGAGGGTCAGCGTTGCCACCGCGTCAGCCGGGCCGGAATCTCATGGGCCGCTTCCAGAGCGTGCAGGCGCCCCGCCAGTCTGGGCACATACAAGCGCCCCAGCGGCGAGCGCGGGTTGGCCGCCAGCAGCACACGCCCCGGCAGCGCCATGGTGGCAAAGCGCTTTTTGTAAAAATATTCCCCGCTGCCCAGATTGTAGAAAGAGACCCCCGCTTCGGCGGCCTGCTGAATCTGGTGATACAGCCCAATAATCCCGGGGAAGCGATCGGTGTGCGCCCCCAGATTAATGGTCAGCATCCAGTACAGCGTATCGCCATGCACCACGCTCACGCTCAGGTTCACCACGCGGCCCCCCATACGCAACCCGTGTAACATAGGTTTACCGGCGCCGGCCTCGTCGCGCAGCGCCCGCAACCAGGCGGGCACAAAGGCGCGTTCAGCCTCAATATTAAAATAAGAGTACCCCGTCTTCCGGTCCCAGTAATCCCGGTGGGCAGGGAAAAAGGCCTCAAAAAAAGCGTCCATCCCGGCATCGCCCAGCGGCCATTCAAACAGCTCAGGTTTCAGGCCGGCCGCCTGCTTCAGCTTCTGCTCGGTATCGCGCCGCGTGCGCTTGCTCAGCGCCTGCCAGTAGGCATGCCAGCCCTCGCGCAGGTCAATCATATACTGCGTCTGGCCTGGGGTCATCACGGGCGTCAGTCCCAGCGATTCCAGCGCATCCACCGCCTGCGCGGCGTCATAGCGTTCACTCCAGTGGGTGCGCAGGTAGTGCCACCGGCCGGGCATCACGTCCCGTTCAAACACGGCAACCCGCTCGCGGGTCAGCAACTGATCCCACATATTGTTCCAGCCGGCAAGACGCACTTCGTTCAGGCCCAGTAAGCCTTTCAACATCCGGTTTTCCTGCACGGCCCAGTCTCCGGCGCGCCGCACAATGGGGTAGTGGCCGCCCAGCGTCTCCCACCATACGCGTTTCAGGGCGTCGGATTCAAAGGGTGTCGTGGCCAGCGCGCCAAAGCGCCGTTTCAGCGCCGCCTCGCCGCCGGCAGACGCACCCGCTCTTCTGTTGCTTTGCCTTTGCATGAACATATTAGTAACACATAATATGTTTTCTCAAAGCGCACCGGTCCAATTCACAGGGATGTACGAACCAGAAAGAGCAGAAACAGCCTCTGTGAAAGGCATTGCGACGTAAAGCCATTGTTAAGCTTTACACGTCGGCTTCTCAGGCATCATTACGGGTGAAAAACCGGTAAGCGACTGAACCCAGCAGGGTTCCCAGCAGATACCCGCCGGCTGGCACATAGCCGCCGCCAAAACCCGGCATGGCTTTCGGGAGTTTAAAACCCGGCAGCACCGCCCGGCCGATTGCAAACCCGGCGCCGGCGGCCTCCCAGGCCACAGCATTCTCAACAGCCCGCACCGCGGTGGCTTTTCCAGCCACCAGCCATGGCTTCAGGGAGCCGGCATCTTCCTGCTTTTCCGCCCGGTAAGCCTTCCGTCCGGCTTTCAGGGCGTCGTTGGCATACCAGCCCACGCCAAACAAATGGCCCAGCCCCTGCAGGGAAACCTTGGCGAAACCGGGCGCCTTCCAGTCAAACAGGGTCCGCATAGGCGCCGCATTCAGTTTGCCCACGGTATGGGTCAGGTATTCTTTCAGGCCAAAACCCAGTAAAGGCTTTCCTTCCGCCAGATTATGCGCCACAGCCTTCGGCCTGAGAGCAGCGGCCAGGGGTTTCAGGTTACCGGCCACCGTGCGCGCATATCCCACCGGACTGGCCAGCATGTCCAGTGTCATGTCCCTGCCGGCGTTCAGCTTCAGCAGCCCGGCGTAACTGTGCGCGCCATGCGAAAAAATCGAGGACGGCGACACTTCCGACGGATGCAGTGCGGTGGCCTGCCGCGCGGCGTCGCGCACTTCGCGGCCGGTCAGGCTGTCCACCACTTTGGCCAGGCCCAGGCGGCCGGTCCAGATTGCCAGGTACCCGCGATAAAAATCACCGAACGAACTGCGGGCGGGCGCAGCGAACTCACGCACCGGCGGCAGATGTTCAACGCGACGCACTGCGGGTCGCAATCCGGGGGGCATGGCGACCGCGTGCCGGATGAATGCCGGCGGGGGCATGGGCGGTGAGATCACCGGACCACGCATGGGTGAGATGGGTTGAAAGCCGTTGGCTCCCATGGATTATCCTCCTATGGTGACCATCCGGTATCGGATTGTGTTGTGCTGAACGCGCGGCCTGTCGCCCTGCGGGGCAGTCGGCAACCTTTAAAAAAGGCGTTCAGGTTGTAAACTTGCCCGGTTCGCTAGGTCAGCGGGTTGGGCGTGCCGACCTCGGGCCAGCGGGTCATATCCTCAGGGACCGGTTTGTCCGCTTCCAGGGCATTCAGCCGCTGGGCCAGGCGGGGGACATACAGTCTGCCCGGCAAGGATTGGGGGTTGGCGGCCAGCAGTACCTGTCCGGGTATCGCCATGTTGGCCGCCTGTACCTTGTAGAAATAATCGCCCGTACCCATATTGAAAAAGCGGAAAGATTGCTCCGCAGCGGCCTGAGCGCTAAGGTACATGTTTACAATACCCGGAAAATGCTCTTTAAACAACCCCGTGTTAATCGTCAGCAGCCAGTAGAGCGTATCTCCGCTGATCACGCTCAGGCTCATCGATGCCACGTCGCCTTTCAATCGCATCCCGGTAAGCACAGGCCTTCCGGCAGAATCATCTCCGGCGTCTGCCGCGTCCCGCATGGCTTTCACAAGGGCTTTTATAAATTCACGCTCCTGCGGAATGCGGAAATACGAGCCTCCCGCCTTTTCATCCCAGTGGGCAATGTGGTGGCGGAAGTAGTCTTCAAAAAACGCGTCAATCGTCGCGTCATCCAGATCATAATAAAAGAAGGTGGGCTCCAGTTCGGCGGCGCGTTTTATTTTGCGCCGGAAACTCTTGCGCGTGTTGTGGCTGATGCTCTCCCAGTAGCCATCCCAGCCCTGGCGCAGATCAATCACATACTGGGTGGGCGCCTTGGCGATAACCGGCTGCAGGCCCAGCGCCTTCAGCGCAGCCATGTCATGCATGGCCAGGTAGCGGTTGTTGCAGTGTATCCGCAGGTAATCCCACCGGCGGGACTGAATGTCGCGGGCAAAGCTGGCCACGCGGTTGGGTGTGAGAATCTGATCCATCACGCTGTTCCAGCCCACAACGCGGGCTTCGCGCAGCGTCATCAAATCCCGGAACACCCTGTGGCGCTGAATCAGCCATTCCCCGTGGCGTTCGGCCTCGTCAAACCGGGAGGCCATGGTCTCCAGCCAGACGCGTTGCAGCAGCGGGGTATCAAACGGGTTGGCGTCTGCAGGCAGCATCGCATCAACCGGCACGCCGGGTTCGGCGGAAGACTGGAGGGAGGCGGTCATGAGAGGTTCCGGGAAACGAACGTCAAACAGTGGATCTGCAACGGGACAAAGGGTGGACACAATCTTCAGGCCTTGGATTGAGGGAAACGGGTCGGTAACGGCTAGAGACGGATTCACCAGAATGAAACCGGCATCATGCCACAAAGTGCCCTGAAAAACAGGCCTGAAATACTGAGTATACCACCGTTGGCCCGTTTTCTGCGACACTCCCATCCCCTCTCCTCTTGGAGGAAAGAGGACGCAGTGTGCCTTCGTTCCCTCTCCCTTCAGGGGGAGGGTGGCTGAGGCGCAGCCGAAGCCGGGTGGGGGCAGGCCGGGTGTTCCCCGCCCACCGATCTCTGGCCGCATGCCCGATCGACAACCGGGCTAAACCCCCGATACAATTAATTTACAAGCGATTGCGGATATCCGTAAAATATGCTGTACTGGAAATACGCTATGACATTTGTAAAAATGGTGTCCGCCACGGAAGCGCGGTGCCTCTGTTGTCAGATTCCCTGTTGTTTGATTGTGTGTGTTGACGCCTGTCTGAAGGAGTGTTCCCCATGATGACGATGATGATCCACTGGATCGTATCCGCCCTGCTGCTGATGTTTCTGGCGCAGGTGCTGCCCGGCCTGTTTGTCGCCAGCTTTCTCACCGCCCTGATCGCCACCTTTGTGCTCAGCCTGGTGAACATGCTGATTAAGCCGGTCCTGTCTTTTCTCACCCTGCCCATCACCTTTTTAACGCTGGGCCTGTTCTCTTTTGTTCTCAACGCCCTGATGTTCTGGCTGGCCTCCGCCCTGGTGCCCGGCTTTGATGTCAGCAACTTCTTCACCGCGCTGATTGGCTCCATTGCCTTTGCGCTGCTGACCGGCCTGATTTTCAACATCCTGCCGTCCAACCCGGCCCGGGCCTGAGGCCAGCGCAACCCGCTCCCGCAAACCGTTCTGTTTTTCCGGAAGGACCCACCCCGCCATGGCCACCCCTGGTAAGGCGCTGACGATGCACGCCACAACAATCAATCTCCCTGAAGACAAGCGCGTCCGACTGGTGGATCACCTGAATCTGGTGCTTGCCCACCTCAGCGATCTGAAGCTCGCCGTCAAGCATGCCCACTGGAACGTCAAGGGCATGCACTTCATCGCCCTGCACGAACTGTTTGACACCCTGGCGGGCGAACTCGACGGCCTGAGCGACACGACCGCCGAACGGGCCACCACCCTGGGCGGCACGGCGCTCGGTACGCTGCAGGCCATTCATACCGGCTCCACACTGGAGCCCTACCCCCCGGACGCCACGGCAGGCGAGGCGCACCTGAAGGCGCTGGTCAGCCGGTACGCCCAGGTGGGTAAGCTGGTGCGCCAGGCCATTGATGAGGCCGAGGAACTGGAAGACAAGGACACGGCGGATCTCTTCACCGAGGTCTCCCGGGCGCTTGATATGCGCCTGTGGTTTCTGGAAGCCCATTTACAGGCTTAATCTTTCTCAGCATCCCCTCTCCCTTCAGGGGGAGGGTGGCTGAGGCACAGCCGAAGCCGGGTGGGGGTCTTCTTATGAAATGACAGAAGGCGGGAAGGGTCCAACACCCCCTTTTTTCTGATAATCAGACATTTTTCTTAATATTTTTCGGTTTCCGGGTGCTTTGGGCCACCTGTCTACTTGAATTCGTGGTTGACGTGGCTCATAATAGCGGTACGGTTTTCTACTCTGGTTGGTGAATCTATACCTATCCCGAGGGTTTTCTCAAGAGATTGGCAAATGACGAACCTCCGTACACCGAGTTGAAAGATCCATGTTCCCCATTAACCATTAGAGGTTCTTCACTATGCCCGTTACCGAAATCATCTGCACCGCCTGTGGCGTTGGGTTCTCCTTCACTGAGGAAGAGCAGGCCTTTTACGAATCCAAAGGCTTCCAGCCCCCGCGCAAGTGCAAGCCCTGCCGCGATGCCGCTAAGGCAAACCGTGGTGGCAGTGGCGGCGGCTACGGCGGCGGCAGCCGCGGTGGCTACGGCGGTGGTGGCTATGGCGGCGGTGGCAGCCGTGGCCCGCGTCAGATGTACGATGCCGTTTGCGCCAGCTGTGGCTGCAACACGCAGGTGCCCTTCCAGCCCAATGGCAGCAAACCGGTTTACTGCCGCGATTGCTTCCAGAGCCAGTCTGCATACTAGATTGGCGGCTTGAATGGCAAAGAATAATCAGAAGAAAGAAAAAGCAGCCCGTAACCGGGAGAACGCCCGGAAATACCGCAAAAAAGGCGCCAGCAAACGTGGCGGCCCTGCACGCGGTCCGCGGCCTGGCGGCGCGCCTTCACCGGCGTCCCCGTCTGCAGCGCCCGCCGGCGCACCGGTGGGCCCGGCCCCCGCTGTCGGCGAGTAACGCGCTTTTTCAATCGGATAACTCGCAAACCCCTCACCGCCTGGTGGGGGGTTTGTGGTTTATGGATCTGTAACAACTCTTAAAGAAAAAAGAGACATGCTACGATAATCCGGAATTGTGGTGATATTTTTTTAACATGAGTGAGGGGAACAGTGATGACTATTCCAATGAAGTACGAAATTACTAAGCCTTTGCTGGAGTATGCCTCAAAACAAAATGATTTTCGTATGGATCATGCCATTGACGCCCTAGCGGAACACTTCCAGCTCACCGATGCGGAAAGAAGGGAAATGTATGAAAGTGGTAACGCCAAACGCTTCGACAATCGCGTCTATTTTGCCAGATTGGCTTTGTGCAAAGCAGGATTACTTGAGAGTACGGGAAAGAAATTACTAAAAATTACAACCGAAGGTAAACGAGTTCTTTCCGAAATGCCAGAAAGTATCGACCATCATTTCCTGCTGCAATTTCCAGGTTATGCCGAAGTATGGGAAAACGCAAAAGCAAAAACAAAACTAAAGAAACTTGAACAAAGCGAACCATCAGAAATTGAAGCAGATAATGAACTGACTTCTGAAAATTCTAAAGAACTGATAGAAATTCAATACAAATCCATTCGAAAGTCACTCTCTCAAAAACTCTTGGAGCAGCTTACAAATGCATCCCCAAGGTTTTTTGAGAAAATTGTCGTCGATTTACTTGTAAAAATGGGATATGGAGGGTCACGAAAAGACGCTGGTGAGTCTATCGGCAGGGTGGGTGATGAAGGCATCGACGGGATTATCAAAGAAGACAAACTCGGATTAGACGTTATTTACATCCAGGCAAAGCGTTACGCTGTTGAAAACACCATTGGGCGTCCTGCGATACAAGGTTTTTCTGGCAGCCTTGATGGAAAACGCGCAAAAAAGGGCGTCTTTATTACCACATCAACCTATAGCCGGGAAGCGCTCGAATATGCAAACAACATTGAGAAGAAAATTATTCTAATTGATGGAAATCAACTTACACAACTAATGATTGATCACAATGTCGGGGTCAGTGATGATGTCAATTATTCAATTAAAAAATTAGACCATGATTACTTTGAAGAAGAGCTTGTTTAATTTCATTTTTTTTACGTTCACCATCATCTCACCACGCCTGACCCCCTATCCTCGCAGGATAGGGTGGACCGCCACAGGCGGGCTGGCTCAGGTCTGAGGAGATTGCCACGGCGTGCTTTCAGCCCGCCTCGCAATGACGAAGGTGACGACCAAAGATCCCTCTCCTCGCAGGAGAGGGTGGCCGAGGCGAAGCCGAGGTCGGGTGAGGTTCTCACCGTATTTCCCGCTTTCACGCGAATGACTCCGCAATCCCAAACCCTCACCTGCGAGGAGAGGGTGGGCCGCCGAAAGCGAGCCGGGTTAGGTCTGAGGAGATTGCCACGGCGTGCTTTCAGCCCGCCTCGCAATGACAAAGGTGACGACCAAAGATCCCTCTCCTGGGAAGGATCCACAGCCGTTGCCCGCAGGGCTTACGGATGTGATGTCCGAAGGACTAGGGTGGCCGAGGCGCAGCCGAGGTCGGGTGAGGTTTACCGCGAGCGACCCACCCCGTCCATAAAAATATCCACGCACTCGCGGGCAATGTCGGCAAAGGCAAACTTGCGCCCATGCTGCCCCGTAAACCGCGTCAGCGCCGCATCCAGCATGCTTAAAAACACCTGCGCCAGCAGTGCCGCATCGCGCCCGGGCCGAACCTCGCCGCGCGCCGCAGCCTCGGCAAACAACCGCTCAAACGGCAGCAGCACGTAGGCCTCATAGGCCGCCTGCACCTCGCGGTAAGCCGCCTCGCCCAGCTGCGCCTGGGCATCCCTCAGGGTCGCAGCCACACTCACGGGAGAAAACCGGAAATACCCCGTCCCGGCGCGGTAAAGCTGTTCGCGCAGCGTGGGCGCGTCCCCCACACCGGCGGTGAACAGCGCATTGCCATGCTTCAGCATGGCCACCATCACCTGGGCGTACAAAGTCTCTTTATCGGCAAAATAATGGTACAGCGTGCTTTTGCTGATGCCCACGGCCGTGCACACGGCATTGGTGGACACGGCCGCATACCCCTGCGTGCGGAACAGCGCCTTGGCCTCGCGCAGAATCGCCTCGCGCAGGTCCGGCAAAGCACCGGCGGCGGCGGGTCTGCCGGCGCCGCGCGGGGCAGCGGGTTTGGATCGGGAAGTCTTGGCAGGCATACACTTAATTTGAACCAAATGGTCCATTCTGTCAATCCAACCCACTGTTCCTATTGACATATCCGGCGTGAGTGATACCGTATTTTATAGACCATTCAGTCTATTAACAGATTTACCATCTCATTAAACAAGGAGAGACACCATGTCAAAAATTGCAGCCATCCTGCTCATTATCGGCGGCGCCGTGCACGCCATCCCACCGCTCTACGCACTGCTCACCCAGCTCACCGGCGGCGTGCCTGTCATCCAGATCATTGCCGGCGTCGCCTCCATCCTGGTGGCCTTCCCGCTCCTCAGTGCGGATTCCAAAGCCGCCTACGGCAAGTAAGAATCCCTGTCATTGCGGGGCGAGCCTTCAGCACGCCGTGGCAATCTCAACCACCATTGTCAGAACGAAAGGAATCTTCAACCATGTTCAACACCCGCATCCGAAACAGCGTCTGGCTGCCGGCCCTCATCGCCAGCGCCGTCAGTCTGGCCGCCGTGGCGCCCGCCGCCCTGGCTGAAAACACCGATCCGCCGCACACCGGCCACATCACCGGTAAAACCGTGGTGGCCGGACTCTGTTCGGCGCTCATCTGGCCCGGCATTGGCCAGGCCATCAACGATCAGAAAGGCAAGAAGGTCGCCACCCATGCGGTGCTGGGCATCCTGCCCCCCGTGCGTCTGGTCTCCGGCTGGGACGCCCTGGTGGACCGCGACGGCGGCTGGTGGAACGGCAAAATCTAGGTTTATTCTCAACACACACTCTCTCGATCCAACACACCCACACCCTGTAGCCACCAATCAATACTCAATCCTGACACCCGGGCCGTGCTCACCACTCCCGGGTTTTTATTTGCGCCAAAACCCCTCTCCGCGGGTGGGAGAGGGGGATTGGGAAATCATTTGCCAACAGATTAACCCGCTTTGCGCTCTGGCTGGGCGTTCACCGTATCCAGGGCAGCCTGGTACCGGGCGGCGTGTTCTTTCTCCACAGCCGTCAACGAATGGAACCGACGCGCCGCCTTGGCGAAAATCGCGGCATGCTCAGCGCTTTCGGCCGCCTGCTCCTGAAACTCAGCCACCGCGTCCAGCTTGCCTTCGGCGCGCGCCGTGGCTTCAAACTCGGGGTACATGTGGTTGGTTTCATACAGCTCGCCTTCAATGGCAATCTCCAGCAGGCGCGCCACGGTCATGCCCTCTTTGGGGTACATCAGGTCCAGGTGGGCAAAAGCGTGGCCGGTCTCCTGGGCAGCGGTGCGCTCAAACAGCTCGGCTACGGCTTCATCTCCCAGCTGGCGGGCCAGTTTGGCGAAGTACAGGTACTTGCGGTTGGCCATGCTCTCGCCGGCAAAGGCGGCTTCCAGGTTCTTCTGGGTCTGGGTGTGGCTGATGGCATTGTGGCTCATGATGTTTCTCCTTACATGGCTCGTTGGGATGCTTTCAGCTTAGCGCCGGATGCCTTATAATGCCAATGCATATAAACTGTTATATTAATAACTTTTAGTTATAAGCGATTCCCGCCATGGCCAGCCCACCGAAAAAACCCAGAAAGCCCGCCCCAAAACCCCCGCCGCCGGCAGCGCCCACACTACAACGGGGTGACCTGACAATGCGGGATCTGGAGTATGTCCTCGCCGTGGCGGAGCACCTGAGCTTCAGCCGCGCCGCCGAGGCCACCACCGTCAGCCAGCCGGCGCTCAGCCGGCAGATTCAGCAGCTGGAGCGGGGTTTGGGCGTACCGTTGTTTGAGCGCAGCAAGCGCCATGTGGCGCTCACCCGCGCGGGGCAGGCCTTCTGCGTGGAGGCGGCTCGCCTGCTGGACCAGGCCGGCACACTGATTGAGCGCACCATGGCCACGCAACAGCCCCTGAGCGGAGCTTTCCGGTTGGGGGCGATTACTTCCAGTGGGCCATACCTGCTGCCGCACTGCCTCAAACCCCTGCAGAGCGCCTATCCGGCGCTGGAGTTGTTTATCCGCGAGGGGCTGACTGACCCGCTGATGGACGCGCTGCGCGCCGGCAAGCTGGATGCCGTGATAGCCGCCACCACGGTGGATGACCCGCAGCTGAGCGTGACGCCGCTGTTTTTTGAACCCTTTGTGGTGGCCTCCGCGCGGGAAGAGACGAGCGAAACCCTGCCGGCCACACTGGGCATGGGCATGCTGGATCTCGATCACATGCTGCTGCTGGAAGACGGGCACTGCCTCAAGGATCAGACGCTTTCCTTCTGCACGCGCGGGGATTCGGCGCGGGCGTTCCGGTTTCAGGCCAGCAGCCTGGAGACGCTGCTGCATATGGCGGCGACTGGGCTGGGGTTTGCTGTTATCCCGGAGCTGGCCATTCCAAAGAACCCGGACCTCGCCGATCTGATCGCCATCAGCCGGTTTAATCAGACGGGCGTGGGTCGCACGATGGCGCTGTATGCGCGCAAAACCTACCCGGACACCGCCAGCCTCGACGCGCTTGCCGCCGTGATCCGGGCGGCGTACCACCCCCACCCGGCTTCGGCTGCGCCTCAGCCACCCTCCCCCTAAAGGGAGAGGGGGGGTACCAGGTATCCCGTCATTCCCGCGAAAGGCTGTCTACAGCCGTCGGCGACGAAGGAGCCTTACGGATGTGGATACCCGTATGGGTAGAATCCAGTCCGGCAATCTCCTCGGACCTCACCCGACCTCGGCTTCGCCTCGGCCACCCTCTCCTACGAGGAGAGGGATCAGACGGGGTAAATCGACCGATGATTACAACGCATCGTGCGAATCGGGGACGGTTCGGTTTTCGCGGGACTGGGCGGCCAGTTTGAGCGTGATGCGGCTGGAGAGAAACGGGAAAAACGCGGGAACAATACCGTGAACGAGACTCGTCACCCCTGCCCAGATCAGCAACACCCCGGCGCGCAGGGCAAAGCTGCCGTGCTCGGCGTAGGTCTTCTGGGCGTCTTTCAGATGTTCGCGCGAGCGGCGGATGAGCATTGTATGGCATGTCCTCTCACCCCACCATTATAAGTGTTTCAACACTGTCATTGCGAGGAGGGCTGAAAGCCCGACGCGGCAATCTCCTCGAACATCACCCGGTGACCCCCACCCGACCTCGGCTGCGCCTCGGCCACCACACAAGTTCGCCTTTGACCTCACCCGGCCCGCCTGCGGCGGTCCACCCTCTCCTACGAGGAGAGGGTTTGTGAGGGCATGCTGCGTCATACCCGCGTCCTCGTCATCCCCGCGCAAGCGGGGATCCAAATGCCCGGCGCTGATCCCACATCACCCAGGCGACCAGCGCCGCCAGAATGCCGGCCAGCACGGCAGAAGAACCGATGGCGCCAAACGCCAGACCGCCATGATCCGCGGGCTTGGAGAGCCAGTCGCCAAAGGTGGCGCCAAACGGCCGGGTCAGCACAAAAGCCACCCAGAAAAGAAAGACCTTGGACAACCGGGTGGTGTAATGCAGCAGAATCACCAGCGCAATCAGGCTGCCAATCAGCAGCGCAACGCCGGCAAAGCCCAGCCCGCTGTCATCAGCCAGGTAATCACCCAGCGCCGTGCCCAGCGTATTGGAAAACAGGATGGCCACCCAGTAGAAAATCTCCACTTTCATGGAGCGGATGTGCGACACCGACATGGAGCCGGCAAACACGCGCCAGCAGGCGAATATCACCAGCAGAATGCCCACCAGAATGAGACTGCCGGTGAGATACCCCAGCCCCAGCGTGCGATCCATGTAATCGGACATCGTGGTGCCCGCCGTGCTGGTGGTGAGGATCACCGTCCAGTAGAGCAGCGGGTGATGTTTTTTAGCGGCCAGCTGCCCCAGCAGCGACACCAGAAAAAGTGAAATCAGGATCACGGAGCTGACGGCATAGCCCACGTTCAGCGTCATCGAAAGCAGATCGCCGCCGGTTTAGCCGAGGGTCGTTGCGCAGATTTTCATCACCCAGAACAGGAGCGTGACTGCCGACAGTTTGCTTTCCGCGTGGGTGGCCTCAAACAACGGCATGGTTAACTTTCGCTCAGCAGTTTGCCGGCAAAGCCCCAGGACTCTTTCTCGATTTCTTCAATCACAATGTGCGTGCGTTCCGGATTTTTGCCCAGCACGCGCACCAGCGTGTCGGTCACTTCCTTCACAATCTGGGCTTTCTGTTCAACCGTGGCCTCGCTTCGGGCCATCTTGATATTCACAAAGGGCATGATCGCTCTCCGGGTGGACAAGCCTATTATATAGGAAGGGGTGCCGGGGAGGGTCTTCAGCCCTGGTCGAGGCACGCGCCGCAGGGATGAGGATACCCGAAGTGGTAAACGGCCCCTGCATGGAAAGCGCTGATTGGAGCCGGGAGGACCTCACCCGGTCCCGATAACTTGTCATTGCGAGGAGGGCTGGAAGCCCGACGCGGCAATCTCCTCGGACCTCACCCGGTCCCGCCTGCGGCGGTCCCACCCTCTCCTAAAAGGAGAGGGTTTTGGCAGCATACTGCGTCCTACCCGAAAACAGGGCGTTGGGGCTGATTGGTTGGAGGCGTCCTTTCTGGTATAGTGGCGCTCTGCCCCCCACCGGGGCCATCAGCTGAAAGAAGGGAGTGATTCATGACCGTTCAAGCCATTCCGGAAGGCTACACCAGCCTGACCCCCTATATGACCGTACGTGACGGCAAAGCCGCCATTGAATTCTACAAAAAGGCCTTCGGTGCCGTGGCCAACGGCGTGCTGGAAACCCCCGACGGCGCCGTGGCCCACGCCGACCTGACCATCGGCGACGCCCACTTTATGCTGGGCTCAGAGAACGTGGAGATGGGGATGAAATCCCCGCAAACCCTCGGCGGTTCTCCGGCTGGGGTGATGATTTACTGCGAGGATGTGGATGCCCTCTTCCAGCAGGCCATGGATGCCGGCGCCACCAGCATTCTGCAGCCCACCGATATGTTCTGGGGCGATCGCTACGGCAAGCTGCTGGATCCGTTTGGCCACCAGTGGTCCATTGGCACGCACATTAAAGATGTGTCGATGGAAGACATGAAAAAAGGCATGATGGCATCCTGCTGCGCCGGACAGAAAGAACCCGCAACGGTTTAGCATGCCGAGGGACACGGAAACCCCTCACCCCCTGGCCCCCTCTCCCACAAGGGGAGAGGGGGTTCTTTCCGTGGAGCCGGCAGTGGTCTACGCCGAAGTGCTGGTGCGGGTGGAGACCAAAGCGCTGGATGTACACGTGTATACCTACCACGTGCCGGAAGACATGTCGGAATCCATGCAGGTGGGGGTGCCGGTGCTGGTGCCGTTTGGCAAGCAGACCGCCATACCCGGCCTCGTGGTGGCGGTCTCGGATGAATACCAGGGCGCGCACACACTGCGCGATATTCAGGAAGTGATGGATGACACGCCACTGTTTGATGCGGCGTACTATGATTTTCTGCAGTGGGTGGCGCGGTATACGGCGACGCCTCTGCCCATGGTGCTGGCCTGCGCCCTGCCCGCCGGGCTGATGGTGAAGACCACGCCGAAGTACCGGGTTGCGAGCATCTCATCAGGGAGGGGAGCGCGAGGGGAGGGAACGGACCCTCGCATGGAAAGCATTCCGCAGCCCGGAAGTACCTCACCCCCCGGCCCCCTCTCCTCCAAGAGGAGAGGGGGAGACGTTGCTGCCCGTGTATTGGCGTTTTTACAGGCCAACCCGAAAAAATCGTACACCGCAAAATACCTGGCCGGGCAGATTCTGCAGCCCATCGGAAAAACACAGTCAGCGCTGCGCAACCTGCTGAAAGACGGCTTGATTGAGCATCCGAAAAAACGGGCCAAGAAGATTTCTCCGGACCCGCGCGCTGGCGGGAATGACGACAATACAGAGATGACGCTGCCGGAACCAATCAGACTGACTGAGGAGCAGACGGCCGCCATCGCGCGGATTGACGCACTCGGCAGACAACCCGTGGATGTGCCCGGTGAGCCGATTGTGCTCTTTGGCGTCACCGGTTCCGGCAAGACGGAAGTGTATCTCTCACTGGCGCGGGAGGTGCTGGCGCGCGGGCAGACCGTGATGGTGCTGGTGCCCGAGATTGCGCTGACCTCTCAGATTGCCCGGCGCTTTGTGGCCTACTTTGGCGAGGACAATGTGGCGCTGTGGCACAGCCAGATCACCCCCACGGAAAAACACGCCACATGGCTGCGCATGGCCGAAGGACGCCAGCCGATTCTCATTGCGGCGCGCTCAGGCATCTGGGCGCCGATGATGCACCCTGATCGCAACCTGGGGTTGATCCTGATTGATGAGGCGCACGATGACAGCTTTAAACAGGACGCCCCCGAACCGCGTTATGACGCGCGCGTGCTGGCGCAGGAACTCTCAGCGCGCACCGGCGCGCCCCTGGTGCTGGGCAGCGCCACACCCAGCGTGGATGCGTTTTACCGGGGGCTGATGACCGACCGCGTGGTTCGGATGACCACGCGCTACGGGGGCGTCTCCCTGCCGGAAGTGCGCGTGGTGAACATGAGCGAGGAGCGGATGAACGGCAACCGCGGCCTGCTGTCCCGCACGCTGGTGGACACGCTGAAGGAAAAAATCGTGGCCGGCGAGCAGGCGGTGATTTTAATGAACCGGCGCGGGTATTACACGCAAACCCAATGCACCCAGTGCGACGCCATTGTGACCTGCCCGAACTGCGCGGTCTCGCTGATTTATCACCGCACCCTGGAGTTGGTGCGCTGCCATTACTGCGGCCACCAGGAGACGGTGCCGACCTTCTGCAGCGTGTGCGCCAGCAGCGCCATGCGCCAGACCGGCGTGGGGACGCAACGCGTGGAGGCGGAACTGGCGGAACAATTGCCGGATGCACGGATCGTCCGGCTCGACAGCGATGTGATGCGCCGCAGGGATGAATATGATGCCCGCCTGGGCGCCTTTGCGCGCGGGGAAGCGGATATTCTGCTGGGGACGCAGATGGTGGCCAAGGGGCTGGACATTCACAATGTCACCACCGTGGGCGTACTGGCCGCTGACAGCACCTTCAGCCTGCCGGATTTTCGCTCGGCCGAGCGGGCGTTTCAGCTGCTGACCCAGGTGGCGGGGCGCGCCGGCCGGGGACAGAAACCCGGCGCCGTGATTGTGCAGGCGGTGAACGTGAACCACCCGGTGATTGCCCAGGCGCAGGCGCATGATTACGAAGGTTTTTACGTCAACGAGCTGCCGGTGCGCGAAGCGCTGAATTTTCCGCCGTTCTGCCAGCTGTTCCGCTTTATCATCAGCGCGGAGAACGAGGCCGCGGCGCGGCAGTTCGCCCACGCGGCCATGACCCATCTGTCGCTGGCCATTCAGCAGGGGTTTGACGGTGTGGATCCCCTGTCGCCGGAATCGTCCATGCACCTGGTGGGACCGGCCAGCTGCGTGATTGCCCGCATTCAGAAATGGCACCGGTTTCACTTCATCGTCAAAAACCGACTGGGTGTGGCCGGGCATCAGCTCATCACGGATTTTTACCGCAACGTGACGCCGCCCACCGGCCTGCGTTTTCTGCTCGACATTGCGCCCATGGGATTGGTGTAAAAAACCCCTCACCTTCAACCCCACCCGACCCGCCTACGGCGGGCCACCCTCCCCCTGAAGGGAGAGGGGAATCAATGAGGTTATGGCCACAGCCAGGAGAGAATCCAGGCGGTGGCGACAAAGCCGGTGAGCATCTCGATAAACCCCATGGCCCAGAGGCGCCGCCAGAGAGAGAGTTTGCCATGGGGCGCGGCGGCGAATTTCGCCAGAATCTCCCGGCCGGCCAGCAGGCCGCTTTCCAGCTCGGCGTCGTTGGGTTCGCGGGTGGTCCAGTATTTCTGAATCCAGTAGCCGCCCGGCCGCCAGAACCGCCCGATCAGCCCCGCCCAGAGACACAGATACAGCAGCTGCCCGGGAATGCTGAGCGAGGGCACCATCAGCCACCAGCTGAGCAGGGAAACCTGCACGCCCAGCAGCAGGGCCATCAGGTTGGTGCCGCAGCGCCGGTGCACTTTGGGCTGAAAGTGCACGGCATCATAGGCCGGCGGGTGGCCGAGCTCCAGAGCGGCAATGGTTTTGTGCTCCGCGCCGTGCAGGGCCGACATGGGCGTGACGCGCACAAGCACGAGCAGCAGACCGATGGCGAAACCCATTTCGAGCATCAGCTGATGGACGGTGCTGAGAGCGGCCACGGGCGGCCACAGCAGATACAGCAGACTGAAAAAAACGGGGTAGCCGTGCATGATGAGGTGCGTGACCACGGCGAACAGTGCGCCGTTGAGCATCAGACCCCGCATACCGGGACCGCCGCGGTGAACGCCGGTGGTGAGATACACCCCCAGCGGCGTGGCCATACCGCCAATACGCGCCGGGCGGGGCGGGCCATCCACGTTCGGGTTGGCGCCGGCGAAGGGAACGCCTGGTTCGGGCTGTTCGGAACGATTGCGCAAGCAGGGGATCTTTCCGTAAGATGGCAACGGGTCGGGCTGTGACTTGGGCATCATAGGACAGACAGCCCGGCGCGCAAAACCGTAAGGGCCCCGACAGGAGTAGGTTGTCATGGACGTTATCCGCCGGTATACCAGCCTTCAGCCCATAATGGGTCGCTTTGCTCATGGCGATGATTTGATTGAAGCGCTTCAGCACTTCTGCCAGACCGAAGCCATTGAAGCGGCCTGGGTGACTGTCATTGGCGCGGTGAGCCGGGCAACGCTCAGCTATTACGACCAAACCACCCACCAATACAAAAACCGGGTGTATGAGGGGCACTATGAAATCATCCACTGCACCGGCAATATCAGCCTGAAAGGTGGGGAACAGCCGGATGGCCGTCATCCCGTTTCACCGATGGCGCACCTGCATATGGTGCTCTCTGACGAGAATTACCAGACCATCGCCGGGCATGTGATTCCGGGTGGCGCCCGGGTTTTTGCCGGAGAGTTTCTGATCAGTGCGTTGATGAATCCTCAGGGGAGGCCTCTGCGCCGGGGGAAAGCGGATCCGCAGACGGGGCTGCCCCTGTGGCCGGCCGACGGCCCGCCAGCATCAGCCAGGTAACCAGCGCGCCACCGACAAAGCCGCCGAGGTGGCCGGCATGGTTAAAACCGTCGCCCAGAAAACCCATACCCACCGTCAGCAGCAGGAGCAACGCCAGGGTGCTGAGGGCCGCGCGGACCTGCTGGCGGTACTCTTCCGGTGACCCGTGGCGTTTGGTGACCACCAGCACCAGCACGGCATAGGCGCCCACCACCCCAAAACCCATACCGGAAGCGCCCAGGGTGGTTTGCGTGGGCGCCAGCACCAGCGCGCTGGCGCCCAGGCAGGTGAGCGCCGAGACACTATAAATGAGACCGATACGGACCGCGCCAACCATGCGTTCCACCATGCCGCCCATCTGGTAGAGAATAACGGCGTTGAGCAGCAGATGGATCCCGTTGGCGTGCAGGAGACCGGACGTGATCAGGCGGTACCACTCGCCATGCTGGACGGCGCCCGTGTAATAGGCGCCCCACAACGCCCAGGTGGGATTGAGCGCCACAAACTGCGGAAAACTCGTCAGGGCGTAGATACCCACAATGAGGGCGACCAGCGCACGGGTCAGCCATGGTTCAGGTTCTCTGGCGGTGGAACGCATGGCCCGATAATAGCACAGCCGGCTCCCCCGGACAGAGGATTTTGCGGCAGAAACCCTGCGGTATCTGCTCCCGATGGCCGACAGGCAGATGGGATCACGGAAGATCCCGACCCGCTTTTTAACGGCCTTCGCCCCCCTGAAGCAACAACCCGAGGGATCCGCATGTTTGGTTTTTTCAAGCATTCCCGCACCGATCTGTACAAGGCGCCTGTGCCTGCTGCCCAGCAGTGGAACGAGGATATCCACGCCCGTATTGAGGCGCGCGCCGAGGACATTGTGCTGGTGAGCCGTGAGGACATCTACTCCAACGACCGTGAGCATGTGCTGCTGATGGCGGAAGGGACCGAGTTTGAACCAGCCCTGCTGCCCAAGTTTATGAAATACGGCGTGAGTCCCAGCCAGTTCTATATCCGCGATCTCAATGCGGAAACCGGCGATGAGGGCATTGAGGCCCTGGCCGAAGACGAAACCATGCCCGATCCGCGGATGCGGCGCGCCCACAGCAATCCATTGTCAGCCGTCAACAATGTCATCACCCCCCTGCAGCGGACCATACGCCAGGGCTACCGCGTGATGGTGCTGGACGAAGACGCCAGGCACCTGGGACGGCTGACGCAGTGTCTGCTGAAATGCGGTTTTAACGCCGCGATGATTCAGCCCATCCGCAAAGCCGAACATCTGGGCTGGGCGCTGGATAAATACTGTCCGCATATTCTGCTGCTGAACCAGCGCCTGCAGCAGAGAGACGCCAGCGGCATTGATCTGATTGAACAGGAGATCCACGGCCTGCAGGGCGCGCAGCAGATTATTCTGATGGTGGACCCCGATGATGTGCCGCCGGCTGAACAGGATCGGTTTCTGTCGCGGGTGCGGGCGCTGGAGGTCGATGTGATCCTCAAGCCGGTCCATCGCTTTGCGCTCAACCAGTTGTTCCACGAGCCGGAAAACGACGCAGCCTTTACCACCCCTGAGTGAGCGGCACCGCCCGCCCTGTGACAGGCCCCCATGGAAACCAAATTCAGCAGCGGCAAACATGAGATTATCCTGAGGCGCATTCGGGATATTCCCTCGCTGCCTGAAGTGGTGAACCGGATTATTGAGCTGCTGGCCCTGCCCAACACGCCAGCCTCGCGCATCGCCGAACTGATCTCCTATGATCCCGGACTCAGCTCCAAGGTACTGCGGATGGTCAACTCGGCGGCCTACGGCTTTCAGCGCCAGATCAGCTCGATACAGCACGGCATTATGATTCTCGGCTTTAACACCGTGCGCGGCCTGGTGCTAAGCGCCAGTATTTTTAAAATGTTTGAAGGCCAGGGGCGCGATCAGGGGATTGATCACCACCGCTTCTGGGAGCATTCGCTGGGGACGGCGATGGCGGCGCGCAAGCTGGCCGCGCGGCTGAGACTGGCCGAAGCCGACGACGCCTTCAGTGCAGGAATGCTGCACGACATCGGGAAAATCGTTCTGGATGTGTACTTCCGCGCTGATTACCAGCCCGTTGTGACGGCCGGCCGTCGGCTGGGGGAAGGCTGGCACGGCGACGGCTTTCTGCAGCTGGAGGAAAACACGCTGGGCATCACCCACGCCGAACTGGGGTATCATCTGGCCAGCAAGTGGAAGCTCCCGCTGGCCATCAGCGAGGTGATCCGCTACCATCACCAGCCGGAACTGGCGGAAAACTGCGCGCAACTGGTACGGCTGGTGGCCGTGGCCAACCGGATGGCCATTACGCAATATGAATACGCCGGGGTTTACCAGGCGGAACATTACCCGGAAGCCCTGCTGGAAGGCCTTGGGCTGAGCGAGACAGACATTACGGCCTGTCTGAAAGGCCTGCGCGAGGACATGGACTCGGCCAGCGAGCTGCTATCGTCCATTGCGACGAAATAAGTCTGAATTCAGGCCGGAAACGCTGACCGCTCCCCCAGGCCTCTCCCCTGCGAGGGGAGGGGGTGACCCTATCGAATTGAAGCCGACTGAAAACCGACCGATATAACCAGCATGGTTGTTGTTGGATATCGCTGCTGGCCCGTGGTGGCCAAAACGACGCTGGTGGTGACGCTGGCGGCCGGTCTCACGCTCTTCAGCCTGGCCAGCGCCGGTACGGCTTACCAGGACGGGGAAAAAGCCTACAAGGCGCAGGACTACCCCACGGCGGTGCGCTGTTTTGTCAAGGCGGCCGAGGCCGATCCGAAGAATCCGAAAATTATTTTTTACATGGGCAACGCCCTGGCCCGCATGGGCAAAACCGAGGAGGCGCGCCAGGCCTTTGAAATGGTGATACAGATGACCGGGGTGAATGACCCGCTGGGGCAGAAGGCCAGCCGGAACGTGGCGGTGATTACCGGGGCGGCCATGGCCCAGGCCGGCAACACCGACAAGGCCATGCGCGTGATGTCGGCCAGCAGCCAGCGGAGCGCGAGCAGCCAGGGCGCGGCGAACTACCTGAGTCACGTCATCTCCAACGGAAAAATCGTCCGCTTCAGCAAAAAAACATTGAGCGTTTATATTGAGCCGCCGGCCAATGTGCCGGGCTACAAGCCGGAAATGAAATCACTGGTGAGTAACGCCATGAGCACCTGGAGCAGCGCCACGGGGGGCGTGCTGCGGTTCACGCTGGTGCCCTCGCAAAGCAAAGCGGATATTGTCGTGCGCTGGCAGAAGAATTTTTCCGACAACATTCTCGGCGTGAGTCCCTACCAGTTTGTCGGCGACACGCTGATCCGCTCCGACGTTTCCCTGGCGACATACTACCCGGGCGGGCAGGTGGCCATTCCGTGGGAGGAGCTGAAGGCGACCGTGATCCACGAACTGGGGCATGCCATCGGGCTGAAGGGCCACAGCCCGTACCCGGAAGACATTATGTATTACGCAAGCAACAACCGTCCCAACCCGCAACTGAGCGCACGCGACAAGGCCACCATCCGGGCGCTGTACAAATTTGAGGCCGATGTCAGTAACGCGCAGGGCGCCAGCAGCGCCACCATTCAGGCGTATTATGAACTCTACCGCAAAGGGCTGGAGGCCCAGCGCGCCGGAAAAATACCAACCGCCAAGCAGTATTACCGGCAGGCCATCGCCAAAGCGCCGGGCCAGGGGGAGGCGCGTTTTAACCTGGGCGCCCTGCTGATTAATGAAGGCAATGCGGCCATGAAAAACAATCAGGCGGGCACGGCGCTGGGCAGTTACCGAGAGGCGGTGCAGCTGTTTGAAGGCCTGCAGAACAGCGGCTCAAAACTGCAGCATATTGCAGACAACCTAGCCGTTGCCCGAAAGAATCTGTCTCTGGCTGAAAGACTGAGCAGGGGCGGCTAGTCCTCACTCGCCGGGGTGAGTGCTCCTCCGGCTGTGGGAGAAGGCGTACAGCGGATGAGAAAACACACAGAAGCGTGCATCGCCTGACTGAGGCTATTTAGGACCACCCGGGCATGGATGAATGTCCTCAGAACGGGGGATTTGCCTGCGGAGCTCTGGCATGGGCTGTTATAATCTGTGAACGATTCAATCGAAGGTGTCCGGTCTGTCAACGGGCAGACTGTGTGGGATCTCCCCCGTGGGAGGACTGAAAGGAAGGCGTTCCTTTGAAGAATAACCATGTGCTCCCCCAGAAGAGCGCGAAGAAAACGGCTGCCGCCGGCGAGGATGACGAATTCCTCATTGGCGAAGAAACCGAGGTGGATGACGTCAATGACGCCAACGACCAGGTGCTGTTTGCTGAAGAGGAAGAAGAGGGGGAAGACCAGGACGCCTCACCGGAGGGACGGGGACTGATTGGCGTACAGGCCAGCCGTGCGCTGCAGACGAGCGCCGATGACAGCGTTAAGCTGTACCTGCAGGAGATAGGACGCATCAAACTGCTGAACGGCGAGCAGGAACGCGAACTCGCCAAGCGCATTGCCGAAGGGGATGACGAAGCGAAAGCGCAGCTGATTCAGGCCAACCTGCGTCTGGTGGTCAGCATCGCCAAGAAATACATCGGCCGCGGACTGTCCTTTCTGGATCTGATTCAGGAGGGGAACCTCGGGTTGATTCGTGCGGCGGAAAAGTTTGATTACAAACGGGGGTTTAAGTTCAGCACGTATGCCACCTGGTGGATTCAGCAGGCGATCACGCGCGGCATTGCGGACAAGTCCCGCACAATCCGGCTGCCGGTGCACATGATTGAAACCATTGGCAAGCTGAAACGCGTGACGCGTGAACTGAGCGAAGAGCTCGGCCGGGCACCCACCAAGGAAGAATTGTCCGCCAAGATGGAGATTCCCCTCTCCAAACTGCGGCTGGTGCTGAAAGCGACCCAGGCCACGATCAGCCTGGAAACGCCGGTACAGACGAAGGATGAGGCCTCAAAGATCGGGGATTTCCTGGTTGATGAGAATATTGAGTCTCCTGATACGCGTGTTTCCAAAGAGAACCTGAACGAAGAGATTGAAAAAGTACTGGAGACCTTGCGTCCGCGTGAGCGCGATGTGCTGAAACTGCGGTTTGGTCTGAATGACGGCAACAAGCGGACGCTGGAGGAAATCGGGCAGCTGTTTGGCGTTTCCCGAGAGCGGGTACGGCAGATTGAGACGCGCGCGCTGAACAAGCTGCGCAAGATGTGCCGCAACAACCGCAACATTGACAACCTGAAGAATTATCTGGAAGACAAGAACTAACCAGGTTCAACGATTGTTTTCTTCCAACCTTTCAGCCCGCCCGCCGAGACAAGCCTGTCGGTGAGCGGGCTTCATACTGTCGTTAATTCCGTACGCGAATTATTTACAGACGGGGCATACGGCCCGCGCGATTGCCGCCGCCTATTCGCCGTTCACTGGGCCTGTCACTCAGTATGACCTCCCGCCGGTGATGGTAGATCCGGCGGAAGCGACATCCGCCGTCTTTACAGCGGGTGGGCTGGCCGAGCTGAAAGGCAGTGGCGCCAGCAATGTAGCACCCGTTACCGAAGACGCGGACTGGATACAGAACAACCTGGCGATGGCGCGCCGGCCGGTGAGCATGCGCGACCTGATGGCGAGTGAGGCCATGCAGCGGCAGGCGGACTTAAGCCGGATGGCGCTGGAGGCCCGGCTGGATAACGAGATTGCGCAGACGGAACTTGCCCGCGCGCAGGCGCAGGAGATCCGCTGGCGGCAATACGAGGCGCGCAGGCAGGCCCGCGCGACAGGGGAGCAGGAGACCTTGCAGGGGAAGATCACCCTGACGACGCCGGTGGTGTACAAAGGCGTGAACGTCACCGAGAAAATCGCGCGCGGCGAAGTGCCCACCGATGGTGAGCTGAATCAGTTGTTTCATGAAATGGATCTTCGGGAACTCTCAACGAAGAAACCGTGGGAAAAAATTACTGTTCAACAAGAGAACAACCGAGTGATTCAACGAATAGCAGCCAACATGACGGCAGGACCGGATGCGCTCATTACAGAAGACGGATACGTAATTATTAACCGACAAGCTTATGGCCGAAAAGAAGCGATGAGTAAAGCAATGATGGATCTTTTTTTGTTTCGAAGCAAAGGTATTCACTTAGTGCCTTTGCCCTATCCCACAAGACCTGACCTGGCCAAAAGCCAGTACCCTGATGTAACAGAAGAGGTAAATAAAATTCTACTAGAGATCCCTAATTCTATTCTAAATAGCAACTCTAGTGCTGAATGGCTAAGCAAAGTCATCAAGAACTTCCCTGATAATGGCATGTGGGATCTTCAAGTGAATTACGGCCTTCCAGGGCAAATGGTCATATTTGATACGAAGGAAGGTCGCGATATTAGAACAGTTGATCAATATGCCATTTTCAGGGGTGCAATTCGTCGTTCAGGATATATCTCAAATTTTGCGTATGGATATGGTATTGCTGCAGCAAAATCATGGAAAGGACTTACTGAAACCGGATCCTATTTTGCAAATCTATTTTCTAAAGGAGAATTCGGAGATAACCCAGAAGACGTTAAAGCAATGCATGATGGTTATGATGCGTTTTGGGAAGACCACAGAAATTTAAAACGATATTTTTATGAACATTAATGAATACCACCATGTTTTGAGAGACCAAGCGTTAACGTAAAGACAATTGAAATATTATATAAGAACAAGAATAGCAAGCCCTGTGCTGCTAATAGTACATAGCCAAGAAGCTTATTGTCGTGGCTTGTTCTCAGCCATTGAATGGTAAACAAGAGACAAGGCATAAGCAATAGACTTGGAATACCCCAAAGAAACAAGAAATCTAATAGTAGCGGATTAATTTCGCTTACTGAAAAAACAAGTTGGCTTGCTTTTGTATCAGCTAGAAAAAAATAAATATAAGAAAAATATGCAATACAAAACGCAATAAAGCTCAGAGCAATACTACTTATGCTTTTTCTGAAGAAATTCAATGTATTGTGCATTGCAGTAATCTGTCATTAATTACACATCTATTATAACCTCTTAAGAGGGTTGCAGAAATACCTAGTCAGTACATCCGCTGGCGGCAGTACGAGGCGCGCAGACAAGCCAGCACATCGTAGATTAGGGAAGCCCGACAGGGGAGCGGGAGACCTTGCAGGGGAGGATTCGCTCCACGCCAGTAGTGTACAAAGAGGTGAATGTGACCGAGAAAATCGCGCGCGGCGAAGTGCCCACCGATGGCGAGCTGAAACAGCTGTTTCATACCCTTGCCCTGGAATCTGCAAAAGCTGAGTCCGCTGAAAAAAAGAGGCGGAAACAAAATTACACAGCCATATCCTTCGGAATCTGCGCCCAAAGAAAAACCAGTATGCAGATGACAAACACAATAAAACCAATTGAAAAGAGAAGAAGTTTTGACATGGTATAAAACACCGTGAGCAAATAAGAACCTTACCGCAGCGTTTATCAAGGATTTGGATGTTTAATGAATATTAAAGCCAGGCAAAAGCAATTCTAAAAATAAAATCCACATTAGAAAAATTGCCAATACCAGGCCCGCAACAATTAAAACAACTGTGCCAAATCCAAAAAGGGTCTTTCTGGCTCTTATGGCAAAGTGCTTTTGATCCATTTTCATCCCTCTATTATAGCCGAGCGTGACGCCTGGCAAAACGCTCCCCTACCCGGAGGAGATTGCCGCCGGAAACGGCGCAAATGTTAAATTGTGTACCAATCCGGGCGAAACCATGAGCGGTGACCCTGAAAAGCCGTCATCACTGAATACCCTGACAGTGGGATACAGACCACCCTGCAACGATCCAGACAGGAAAAACCGCCATGGTTTATCACGGCCGCATCAACATGAACCCGGATGGCATGGCCATCTCCAGTATGGGTATGCTGACGCAGATGGCGCAGCTGAACACCCACACGGACAACATCTCAAATTTCGGCGTGCCGGGCTACCAGCGCAAAACGCCGGTGGTCACCTCCTTTGTGGAATACCTGGGCCCCGAGGCGGTGGAGGAAGGCATCAGCACGGAAATCGGCCGCATGCGTCTCTCCGGCAATCCGCTGGACATTGCGCTCAACACCAGGGGCTACTTTCAGAAACTCAACGCCGACGGCAGCATTGAACTCACGCGCGACGGCCGTTTTAAAATTGACGCCGAGGGGTATCTGCGCGCCTCGGATGGCCGGGCCATTCTCTCCTCGGCCGGAACGCCCGTGCAACTGCCCGCCGTGCCGGATGATCTCAAGAAGGGTTTAAAAATCACCCCCGGCGGCGACATTCAGGTCTTTGATCCCAGAACGGGCGTGGTCCGCTCGGCCGGCGCGCTGGGCGTCGTCTCCAAGGACGGCTCCGCCGTGGCGCATATGGAAATTGTGCAGGGCTATGTGGAAGACGCCAACGTGAACCTGCAGCAGGAATTTGTCAGCCTGATGCCGCTGCGCCGTCAGTTTGAATCCAACCGGCAACTGTTCATCATCCAGAGCGACGTGCTCTCGCGGATGCTGCAGGAACTGGGCCGGACCTCATAAGCACTTTTTAAGCCGGAGACACCGCAATGATCCAGAACATCATGTACCACGCCTCAGACAACGCCCTGCTGCAGATGGGCCATCTGGAGAAGGTGACGCTCAACGTGGCCAACATCAACACCAGTGGCTACAAAGCGCAGCGGTTTGATCAGTATCTGGAGCCGGACGGACGGCTGGACGGCGTGACCCGCACCGACACCTCCCAGGGCGAGCTGATGACCACCAACCGCAAGCTGGACATCGCCATCAGCGGACCGGGCTACCTGCCGGTCACGCAACCGGATGGCCGCGTGGCCTATACGCGTGACGGCAGTTTCGCCATTAACAGCGAAGGGTACCTGATTACCAACCGGGGCGATATGGTGGGCAGCGGCTACCAGCTCCCGGCTGATTACCAGGAAGTGCGCATTGACGAAGACGGCAACATCAGCGCCACCACCAGCAAAGGGGTTCAACCGGTAATGGTGGGTAAAATCGCACTTGTCCGTTTCACCAATGCCGAAGGTCTGGAAAAACTGGGCAACAACAAACTGGCGCCCACCGCACAAAGCGGCGCTGCGGAGCTGGATGACCGCAGCCGGATTGTGCAGGGCAAACTGGAACGCGCCAACGTGAATGTGTACGAGCAGGTCGATCAGATTCTGCGGCTGAACGCCGGGATTATCGCCAACCTGCGGGTGATCCGGTTTACGGATGATATCTTCCGTCAGGCCGTGAACCTCAGACAGTAATGAATGACGGACCGTGACCGGACGGCCGTTGAAGGAGACCCCCGTGACGTATTTTCAGGACAACAGCCTCGGCAAAATTGAACATGCCCTGGGAACGATCTCGGAATACCAGCGCGTGATTTCCAACAACATCGCCAACGTGCAGACACCCGGTTACCGCGCGCAGAAAATGAATTTCGCCGACGTGCTCTCAGCCCAGAACAACCCGTTTGAGACCAGTCTGTCCCGCCGGATGGGTTCCTCCCGGGTGGATATTGCGACGACCGGACAACCGGTGGACCTGCAGCACGAGATGATTGAGATGCAGAAAAACAACCTGTATTACAACATGGCCACCCGCTGGGCGGCCACCTACTTCCGTAACCTGAGAACCGCCTCACAGATCGGCCGGTAACCCGGGGAGGGGTGCAGGGGCCGTTCCCTCCCCTGCATAAAACCCACCCGGAAACGCCCCGGCCACCCCCTCCCGTCCCGCCTGCGGCGGGCCACCCTCCCCCTGAAGGGAGAGGGAAACCAAAAAGGAAAACACAATGACGCTCAACGCCTCGTTTGAAATCGCTTCCAGCGCGCTGGCCGCTCACTCCGAACGGCTGAAGGTGCACGCCAACAACATCGCCAACATGAACACGCCCTATTACCAGCGCAAAATTCCCGTGCTGCAGGCGCAGACCCAGGAGCCTTTTGAACGTGTGATCGCGCGGCTGCAAACGCCCAACGGGCTGATTGAAACCGGCATGATGACCGACAGCGGCGGCGTGCAGGTGAGCGGCGTGATGCTGGACCCGACGCCCGGGCGGCGGATTTACCAGCCGGGGCATCCCGAAGCGGATGCCGACGGGTTTGTCACCCTGTCCAACGTCAATCCCCTGAGCGACATGACCGATGCCATTGAAAGCCAGCGCCAGTACGAAGCCAACCTGGCCGTGGTGGGCATTGTGAAGAACATGGCCAACCGGGCCATGGACATCGGCCGCCAGGGCTAGTGACCTAGGGAGGGATTCTGATTGAGATTCCTCCGATCCCAGTGACCTCTCCCCCCAACCCCCTCCCCTGCAAGGGGAGGGGGAGAAGGCTCCTTCGTTTAACTGAGGTCCTCAAACTGAGACGGCATCGCGCCGATACCACCGATAGCTATCAACA
This sequence comes from Candidatus Melainabacteria bacterium, assembly GCA_050247195.1. GTDB lineage: Bacteria > Cyanobacteriota > Vampirovibrionia > Vampirovibrionales > Vampirovibrionaceae > JBFWUP01. Next base: position 76,701 of record JBFWUP010000008.1, read on the forward strand.
GGGAGATCGCCATGCAAGCCGGATACATTCCCAAGCTCTCCATCAACAAAGCCGCCAACCCGTTTGACCTGGGCGTGAACCCCACAAGCGGCACGAGCGCCTTTGCCCTGCAGCCCTCCCACGGCGCGGAGAAGCCGTCTTTTCACAACGTGATGATGAACACCCTGGGCAATGTGAACGAGACGCTGGCCGCGCCGGACAAGATGATGATGGATGCGATGACCACCGGCACGGTGGACATCCATGACGTGATGATCGCCACCTCCAAAGCGGAACTGACCGTCACGGTCGCCTCACAGGTGGCCACCAAGGTGGTGCAGGCCTACGACCGCATCCTGCAGATTCAGATTTAATTCACCCCCATCCGTCCCGCCTGCGGCGGGCCACCCTCCCCCTGAAGGGAGAGGGATTAAAGACCATGCATTGGTTGCGGGGGCGGCGAAGCCGACTACACTGTGTGAGGGACAACGGATGGCCGGACGGCGGAAAGTTCCCCTCCGTGCAGGAGACATTTGCGCGCCCCCCGCGTCAAGTTCACTCAGCCACCGGATACAGACCGACCGGTCGCCCGATACAATGGGATAGACGATGAAATGGGCGTACTGCGCCCGGACAGGAGCCCCTCAAAGCCCGATGCCCCCACAACTGCAAGCCCTCATGCAAAACCGCAACCTGATGATCGGCGTGGTCGCCGGTCTGCTGGTGCTGATTGTGGTGCTGGCTGTGTTTGCCGGCAAAGGCGGCGGCAACGGCGGCGATAAGAAAATCACCAGCGAACAGTTCCAGCTGGCCGAAGTGGATTCCATGGGCAAGGCGCTGGAGATTCAGGCGCTGCTGGCCCGCGAGCAGATTCGCATGGACCTGGTCAGTGGCGACGCCGGTAAAGTGAAACTGAACTTCCCCAAGGACACCACGCTCAATCAGCGCGATCAGGCCATCATCACCCTGGTTTCCTCGGGGCAGATGGACCGCAACGTCGGGCTGGAATCCTTTGACAAGGGCGACCTGACTGCCTCGCGCGAAGAAAAGCGCATCAAGCTCATCCGTGCCCAGCAGGGCGAACTGGCGCGCCTGATCCGACGGATTGACCCCATCAAGGACGCCTCGGTGAGCATCTCCATCCCGGAATCCACACTCTTCCGCTCGCAGGAGAAGTCGCCTTCGGCCACCGTGCAGGTGGAACTGCCCACCGGGGTTCGCCTGGAGCGCGACAAGGTGCGCGCCATCATCAACCTGATGGTTGGCAGCATTCAGGATCTCGACGCAGCGCACGTCTCGCTGACCGACACGCAGGGCAACATCTACAACAGCATTCTGGGCTTCGGCACCGATGTGCAGGATCACCTGGAAGAGCAGGACAACTACATGAAACAGAAGATTGCCGCCCAACTGGACAAGCTGGTGGGCAGCGGCAACTATGTGGTGAGCGTGAGCACCCTACTGCGCGAGGGCACGCGGGAAACCCTGGTGCAGGAATTTGACCCGGACAGATCCGCCATCGCCACTGAACAGGCCTTTAACGAAACGCTCAACGCCAGCGGCACCGAGGTGAACCCGGGTGGGCCGCAGAGCAGTTATATTCCCGGTCCGCTGCGCGACAACATTGTGAGCAGCACCGAGTCCAACAGCCGCGGCTACCAGCGCAAGGGGCAGGAAGTCCACTATGACACCACCCGCAAGCAGTGGCTGGAAACCTCCGTGCCCGGCATGGTGGAAGACATCTCCATTGCCATTACGCTGGACCAGAACCATTACCCGGCCGGCATGACGGTGGAGGAAATGCAGAGTCTGTTTGCCCACGCGGCCAGCCCCAAAGCGGACCCGGCCAACGTGACGATTGCCACAGCCGACTTTACCAGCGCCAGCCCCAAGCCGCTGCCCATTCCCACGGCGGAATCCGGCGGGAGCAGCATGTTCGGGGATCTCGGCTGGCTGCCCTGGGCGGCCGGCTCTTTAGGGGCCGTACTGCTGGTGCTGCTGTTAATGATGATGGGCCGGCGCAATGAGGGCAGTGAAAAACTGGAAGAAACCCAGCGCGAAGTGCAGGCGCTGAAAGAACTGGCCGCCAGCAGCCAGGCGCGCCTGGAGGAAACCCAGAAGCAGACCCGCGAACTGATTGAAAGCCAGAAACAGCAGGCCCAGCTTTCCCAGCAGGCCGTACAACCCCAGCTGACCACACGGGGCAATGCGCCGGCCAGCCGTCAGGAAGAGGTGGGCGCCCTGAAGAAAACCCTGGATGATCTGAAACAAACCGTCACGCCCGGGAGTCTGGAAGAAGAGGACGTTCCGCTGAACATCCGCAGCTGGATTGAATCCGGCTGACGACACCCTGTACCGTTAATCAGAGTGACACGATGAATCTCAAGAACTGGAAATCCACCGACGTCGCCAACGAATGGTCTTCGCGCATCACCAGCCGGATGCGTGACATGGGCGTGGCCGACGAGGAGATCAACGAGATTCTGCGCGTGGTGTATTCCTTCGTCAAAACGGCGGTGGATATCATGCAGAAAGAGCCTTACATCCAGCTGCCTTACACCGATCAAGCCGTACCGCTGGATGCCGAGAAGGCGCACGAGATTCTGGATCTGTTTCTGCGCGGGGTGAACCAGTGCGCCAAACGGCTGCGTGACAAAAAACTGCCCTGGGAGACCCGCAAACGGATTCTGGAAGAGGTCTCCTGGAAAATATTTAACCTGGCCAAGCTGCTGGTGGGCAGCAAATACGCCCCCAACCCCAGCGCCCCCATTCCCATCACCCAGGACGTGGACCTGAAGGTGATGATGAAGCACAGCGCCAAGGAACTGCTGGACGTGGAACTGTACGAAGCCAATATCGCCTGATGCCGGCGCGGTGGTGACTGAAGAGAGAGAACAATGGCCGAGCTCAACCTGGACAATCTGATCCAGACCCAGTGCGAATCGATGGAGAACCGCTTCATCGACCTGGGGCAGAGCGAAACACTGATTCAGGAGAACATGCGCTTTGTGCGCGAGTTCGCCAAGATTGCCGCCGGGCTGATTGCCCAGCAGGGGGGCATTGAAATTCCGGGCGCCAAAGCGCCCATTCCCTTTACGGAGGAGACAGCGACCCAGGCGTTGCTGCTCTTCACCGAAGGCGTGTACGCCGCCCTCATTAAGTGCGAGGAGCACGAGGTGGAGGCCGAGCTGAAAACCAACCTGATGCAGGCGCTGGCCATGGAAGTGTACAGCAACGCCCTGCAGGTGGTGGCCTCCACGTTCGGGCAGGAGAACACGCCGGAGTTTCAGTTCTCCGACGAGCAGCAGATTGAGCTGATCGCCCAGACCGCCGAAAGCACGCTGATGCTCTACCTGAACGAGCTACAGCAGCAGGAGGTGGGCTCGGCCATTGACGAGCTGACCGCCCTGCAGGAAGAAGAGGATGTGCCGCCCGAGGCGCAAGCGCCGGCCGCGGCTGCAGAACCCCCGCCGGCCGCCCCATCCCCAAAAGCCCCGGAGAAAAAGGCGCCCGCCAAACCCGTCACCGCCAGAACGGCACCCGCGCGCGGGCTTTCCGCGGCGGAACAGAGCCGCCATGCCCGCTATGCCGCCCTGGCGCTGGCCACCAGCATGATGCCCGCCAGACAGCAGGCCACCCTGCTGAAGGCCCTGAAACCCGAGGAGGTCCAGTGGGTTTCCTTTTACGCGGATCTGAATAATATAGAGAAAAATCTGGATCTGGGATTGGTGAATACGGAGCTTACCCGCCTGAAGCCCCTGCTGGCCAGCGAAAGTGCCCGTTCCCCGGATCGCCGCAGCGGGGTGGCGGCCGACCCGAACTGGCAGACGGTCGCCCATCGAACGGATCCGCAGAAAATGCTATTATGGTTGCAGCAGGAGCGCGCCACGGTCCGCCGTTACCTGGAAGAGAAGACGGGAATACTGCTTAACGACCTGTGGGACGATATGCCCGAAGCGGCCCCCACCGGCGAACCCGGTGAAGCGGCGGCGCAGATGCCCAAAAGCATTTCGGTGATTCTGCTGAAACACCTGGCCGGACTGGCCGACGCCTCGTGAGGCCTGAACGTAGGAAAGCTTAAAGAAGAAATCACCAACAAATATCACCCACGAATTTCACGGAGTGTGGCAACCGGTTGATTATTAAACGCAGACAAAAACCAGCGCCCGATGAGGCCTATTCCGCCCCCGGCGAAAACCCGGCCGGTTCGCCGCGGCATGACCAGGCTCAGGAAAACGGTGGGGACAACGCCGACTGGCTGAGCCTGCCGGATCATCTCACCGGAGGGGAGCCGGTGAGCGCTGGCCGACCGGACGAACTGCAGGAGCGGCGGCGCGAACGCCCCAACCGGCGCGCTGAAGACCGTGAACGGCGCAATGAATTCCGCCGCGTGGAGGACAAGGTTCTCATCAGCCGCGCCCAGGAGGAAGCCGGCCGCATCCGGGAGAACGCCTACCAGGAAGGGTTTCAGCAGGGGCTGGATGACGCTGAAGCGGCGATGACGGCGCTGCGCGAGGAGCTGGGTAAAGTGTTCAGCGCGCGCGATGAGGCCCTGCACAGCGTGGCCGATGACATTGCGGGCCTGGCCATGGAAGTGGCCGAGCGGATTATCAAAACCGAAGTCAGCTGTGATGAGTCTCTGATTCTGTCGCTGGTGCATGACACCATTCAGAAAAGCGGCGCGCGGGGCGGCATGGGCAGTCAGGCCGTCAAAAGCATCCTGGTCAAAGTCCATCCCGATGATCTGGCGCTGGTGAAACAGGACCTGAAAAACAACCCGCCGGAGAACCTGAAGGCGGAGATTCTGGTGATGGACGACCCGACCATCGCCCGGGGCAGCTGTGTGGTGGAAACCGCCAGTGGCCTGGTGGATGCCTCCTTCACCACGCAACTGGAAATACTGAAGAAACTTTTTGGACTGAGTACCTAACCGATGGCACGGCCGATGCAGCAGAACAACAGCTTCTCACTGCCCCCCATCAGCGAACTGCTGCTGGGTGCGCTGGTGCTGTGCCTTGTTTTAATCCTGATCCTTCCGCTGCCGCCGGTCATTATTGACATGGCCATTACGCTGAATATTTCGCTCGGCATCATTCTGCTGATGATGTCCCTGTACGTGCAGAAGCCGCTGGATATGGCGGCCTTTCCCTCAGTCATTCTGGTGGGCACCATGCTGCGCCTGACACTGGGGATCGCCTCCACGCGGGCCATTCTGGCGCACGGCGATGCCGGTGAGGTGATCGCCTCCTTCGGCGAGTTTGTGACCGGCGGTAACCTCGTGGTGGGCGCCATCATCTTTATCATCATCACCATCGTGCAGTTTATGGTTATCACGAAAGGTTCCGAGCGGATTGCCGAGGTGGGCGCGCGTTTCGCCCTGGACGCCATGCCCGGCAAACAGATGTCGATTGACGCGGATTTCAACTCGGGGCTGATTTCCCCGGAAGAGGCGATCGTCCGCCGGGAAAACCTGCAGCGCGAATCCTCCCTGTTCGGCTCCATGGACGGCGCCATGAAATTCGTGAAAGGGGATGCCATTGCCGGCATCATCATCATCATCATCAACCTGATTGGCGGGTTTACGATCGGGATGCTTTCGCGGGGCCTGACGTTTCAGGATTCACTGGTGCGCTACTCCACCCTGACGATTGGCGATGGGTTGTCGGCCCAGATTCCCGCGCTGCTGATGGCTGTGGCCAGCGGCATTATGATGACCCGTTCCACCGCCAGTGATCAGTCCCTGGCGAAAGATCTGTTCACGCAGGTGCAAAGCAAGCCTTACGGCCTGCTGTTTTCCGCCGGTTTTCTGCTGCTGATCGCCCTGACGGGAGGCTGGACCGGCCTGCCCTGGTGGTCTTTTCTGGCCGTGGCGCTGACCGTGGCCGGGGTGAGCAGCATGGTGTTTATGGCCAACGACGCCCAGCAGCAGATGGCCCAGCTGGGGCAGGTGCAGGAAAATCTGCAGCAGCTGACCGACCCGAACCGGATGTACGAGAAACTGGGTGTGGACGTGCTGAGTCTGCAGGTGGGTAACAACCTGCTGGTCATCGCCGATCCGGATCAGGACGGCCAGCTGCTCGCCAAAATTGCCGGTCTGCGCTCCAAGATGACCGACGAGCTCGGCTACATTATGCCCAACATCCGGATTATGGACAGCCTGAACCTGGGGCCCAACGAGTACCTGATTTCCATCCGCGGCAACGCCGTGGCGACCGGTACGGTGTATCCGGGGCGCTACATGATTCTCGACAGCCTGATGAAATCCAACAAGCTGCAGCCGCCCGCCAACGATATTAAGGACAACGACCCGACCTACGGACAGCCTGCCCACTGGGTGGAGCAGCAGGATATACCGCCGCAGCTGCAGAAAAACGCGGTGGACGCCACGGACGCCATTATCGCCCACCTGCAGGATGTGGTGATTAAGTACGTGGATGAAGTGATGACCAAAATGGACGTGCTGAAGCTGATGGAGCTGGTGCGTCAGATGGATCAGTCGCTGATTCAGGAGCTGGTGCCGGCGATTCTCACCCCCAACGATCTGCGGAAGATCTTCGTGAACCTGGTGCGCGAGAAAGTCTCCGTGAAAGACGTGATGTTTGTGTTTGAACGGCTCAGTGATTACGCCCGCTTCAGCCGCGAGCCCGATGTGCTGTCCGAGCGTCTCCGTGCGGCCATGGGGCGGCAGATCTGTCTGTCGCACAGCGATGCGAACAAGGCCATGTTCGCCGTCACGCTCTCCAACGAGTGGGAGAAGATACTGGATGACAGCTGCCAGCGCACCGAGCTGGGCACCATGTTTCTGCTGAACCCGATACAGGTGCAGGAACTGATTGAAACCACCGGTGAAACGCTGCGCCGCGTGCAGACGACCTACGGCCGCACGCCGGTGATTCTCTGCTCGCCGCGGATTCGTCTGCCGCTCTACCAGCTGCTGGATCGCCACATTCCCATGGTGACCGTGATTTCCTACAGCGAGCTGATCCCCGATATTCAGGTGCAGGCCGTGGGCACCATCGGCACCAGCGAGTCCGACGACACCTACGGTTACGGGTAACCGGGAGGGGAGCGCGAAGGGCCGTTCCCTCCCCTCGCATATCAGAACGCTCACCGCAGCAAAGACCTCACCCCCCTCTCCTCCAGGAGGAGAGGGGGGCTTGTGCTATTCTGCAGAAATGAAAATCATCGCATGCGTGGCGGCATCCCTGGACGGTAAGCTCTCTCCCGAGGGCGCGGCGCACTACGTGCGCATCAGCTCGGAAGCGGATATCGATCATCTGCGGCGGCTGCGCGCTGAGGCCGGCGCCGTGCTGATGGGGGGCGCCACCTTCCGCGCCTGGCCGAAAGTCCACCACAGCAGCAACCCGGATCACACACCGCACCATATAATACTGTCGCGTTCAGCCGATCTCCCGCCGTCCTCACCACTGTTTCTGGCGGAACCGGCCATCCCCGTCACCATCGCCACGCCGGTGCCGGTGGATGCCGCCACGCAGGCCCATTACCCGGCTCATACGGACTGGCTGAACTTTGGGGACATTCCCGATCTGCTGGGGCAGCTGGAAGACCGCTACGGGTTTGACACCCTGCTGGTGGAAGGCGGCGGGCAGGTGATCCGCGCCTTTCTGGAAGCCCGGTCCCTGGCGGAAATCCACATCACCCTGTGCCCCCTGCTGCTGGGCGGCGGCGTGGACTGGGCCGGCGGATGGAACCCGGGCGGGACAACCGGCGTCGGGTTCACCATCATCAGCAGCCGGACGCTGGGTGACGAGGTGTTTCTCCACCTGGGGTGCCATTACAACCCCGCTCGATAACCCGGCGCACCAAACACCATGTTTGGGTTTTATGCCCACAAGCAACCAATCAAGGGGATATCTCATGGCAATACAGATTCATGGCGCTACCGGACCCTACAGCCATACCGATGGACCGGGCTGGTACGGCCGCAACGCCCAGCAGAACAGCCGGGACACCCTGCTGAAAGATGAACAGGGCATGCTCACACAGCTCCTCAAAGCGGATCCGACCCAAGACAATGCCGGACTCTACGATCAGTTTCAGAGTACCGTGCGTTTCTCACCCGATGACAGTACGCAGGACACGCTGGCTGAAAATGCGCTGGGTTTTGGCCTTGAAGAGCTGGACCAGAAAGGCGTGACCGTCGCCGATCGTGTGGAAACCGCTGAACGTCAGTACAAGAGCACCATTGAAACACTGCTGAATGACAGTGGCACGCCGGAGGTCTTCCAGATCATACAACCCATGATGGGTGATATTCTCAAAAGCTCTGTGAAGAGCCACATGGAAACCATCGATCGCAACGGCAACGGCAAGGTGGATCCGGAAGAAGCCGCCGCTGAAGCGCTGTTTCAGGATGATCCGGTTCACGCCCTGGAAGCCGTGGGGCTGAATGAAAATGAGGCGGACAATGTGGATCCGATCAGCCGTCGCACCGTGCGGGATTTTCTGGAAAACGGCGACAGCCTGCAGGATGGTGAAATCAGGCCTGAAGAGCGGATCACGGCGGGCGTTTTTGGCAGTCAGGCCAAAATCAGCACCGGTAAAGCGCTGGATAAAATCATTGCCGACTTTAACCTGCAGGAAAAAGCCGGCGCCTTCGCCCGGGCCGGTACGGACAAAACGGATGCAGAACAGACCGACTGATACGCATGACCGCACCACGCCTGATTACTGGTGAAACCGGCCCCTACACCGCCACAGACGGCCCGGGCTGGTACGGGCGTAATGCGGCGGTGAACGCGAAGAAACCGCTGGTGCGCGAGCAGCAGGCGTTTCACCGGGAGCTGTTTCTCACCCCGCTGACAGAAATGACCCTGCGCGATGAAGATTTTTACAACACCTCGGTCCGGCACAGTCAGGAAAAAACGCTCAATGATCAGCTGATTGCCGATGCATTTGGTTACGGCGTGCAGCAAGCGGAACAGGAGGGGCCCACCCGCACCGGCATGATTGCGTATATGATGGCCACCTACTTTGAACCACTGGCCGGTCTGCTGACACAGCTTGCCACCGGGGAAAAAGGCGCCGAGCTCCGGGATGCTCTGAAGACAGCATTTGAGGCGAATCTGAACAACCACTTCGCCCTGCTGGACCGCAACAGTAACGACATTATAGACCCTGAGGAAGGCGCGGCGCTGACACTGCTGATGGACGACCCGGCCCATACGCTGAAGGACGTTGTGACGTCTGAAGAACAAAACACCCCGGTGGCCCGCTTTGAGCAGACCGTGGGGCAAACCGTGGAGACCGCCATGGCCGACGGCAGCAGCCTGTTGGACGGCTGCGTGAGCAACGAAGAGCGCCTGCTGATCAACAAAGTTCTGAACAACACGCCGGATGCCGTTGGCCGTGCGATGGACCGGCTGATTGAAACACACAACCTGAAGGATACAATCCCATGTTGAATCCGCTGCATGCGCCCACAGCCATTGTGACCGGCGCCAACGGTCCCTACACTACCGGGGACGGAGACGGCTGGTATGGCCGCAACGCCGCGCGGAATCAGCACGGGCGATCCCTCGACGTCATTCAGCAGTATCTCACCACAAAATCTCTGCCCGCCGGTGGCGACGCCACCCCTGAGGATGACGTGACCTGGCGTTTTCGCTACAGTGCGGAACCCGACAAAACCGAACAGCTGACTGCCGATGCCCGGGGCGCAGCCCGCGAGGATCTGGAGACGCTGGGCGACACCATGCTGAAACGCGCCGACAGCCACTGGCAGCAGATCCGCACACTGGCTGAGCGCATTCTGAACGAACATACGCTGGCCGACACGGACGCTGTGAACCTGCGGTACGGCATGGCGCCGGCGCTGGCCGCGCGACTGATTGCCGAAGACGGCGCGTTGTTTTCCGTGGCCGATGTAAACCGCGACCAGGTACTGCAGGAAGACGAGCTGGCCGCCGCCATGTTGTTTATGGATGACCCGAAAACCGCCATGAGCGCCGTGACCGACAAAACTTTCGCCCGTAAACACCCGGCGCTTGCGCGGCAGCTGCGCAAAACCGACAGCCAGCTGGACGGTGAAATCTCTGAAGCGGAAAAACAGCTGGGCATGACGCTGATTGACAAAGCCCCGCAGACGGCGCAGGAAGCCGTCGCCGCCGTCAAAACGGCGTTTCTGGACGCGCTGACAACCGGCAACAATGCCCCGGCGCCGGAGAGCGGCGAAGACCCTGATGATCCGTCACCGACTGAGGCTCAGGCGGACGGGACGCCGAACAGAGACTCATAGGCCACCGGCACCACCTGGCGGGTCATTTTTTCCAGCGCGTCGGCGTACAGGCGGATCTCATACTGGGCGCCGGGATGCTTGCGCAGGTGGATAAAATTCACCAGCGCCTGCAGGGAGACCGTCCAGTAGAATTCGGTGTAAATGTTAAGTGGCAGGATGCCGCGCGCCTGCTCTTTGGCCACGCCCTGGGCCACCAGTTTGTTGTACAGGGCCTGAGCGCTTTTACAGTGGGCCAGGTACTCCTCGCGCAGAAAACCGCCGGGATCCGTCACCGGGGTATCGGAGCTGGCCTGCTTGTTATCGGCCGACTGCTGGCGGAAGGTTTCCGGCACGTAAAAGTTAAATTCACCGGCATCCACATAGCGCAGGCTGATTTCATTCCAGGCGTGATCCACCGTGGCGCTGTCCGTGTAGGCAATGCCCACCACATGCTTGTACCACTGGCGCGCCACGAACTCCGGCACTTTACAGTGAAACTGCAGCTGGACATGGCGGAAGGGGCTCCAGTGCTTGTGGGCGGCCAGGTAGTGAATCAGCTTGCGGTCTCCGTCGCTCATCTCGGTTTTGCGTTTGCCGAATGAAACGCGGGCCGAGTTCACCACCGTCAGGTCACTGCCCAGGGAGTCCACCAGCGTCACAAACCCGTGATCCAGCACCGGAATGGTGGTTTCTTCGGTGGGTGTGGTGTGCGCGGTGGTTGGCGTGGCCAGGGACATGGGCAGGGCTCCGGTAAAGGCTGACCCCCCCATCATAAAAGCATGGCATTCCCTGCGACAAGCTGCGCAGCAACATGGCCCCGGAAACGTTACATATAATAGTGGGAACGTCATGCCTGGAGGCCCCGGTGTTTCCATTGCTCCGTTTCCCGGACATCCCCCCGCGCACAGCCCTGTGGCTGGGCATGGCGGGCGTGTGCGCGTTTGCCGTGCTGGTGCTGCTGCGGCAGAACGTGGCCGATCTGGACCTGTGGGGGGTGCTGTCCTTTGGCGCCCTGCTGGCGGTCAACAACCCGCAAGGCATTTTCACGCCGGATTTTTACTTTCCCGGGCACGACATATTCTCATTCACGGCGCACGGCGCACCGTGGATTTACCATGAGTGGGGCGCCGGCGTGCTGTTTTTCCAGATACTGACGCACTGGGGCAGTCCGGCCCTCTTTCTGCTCAAGGTAATCCTGCTGGCGGGCACCCTGGCGCTGACGGCCGCCACCGGCTGGCGGCGCTTACAGCAAACCGGACACACCCCGGCATCGCTCTGGGTCACCCTCTGGCTTGGCATGCTGATCCTCAGTATTCCCTACTGGCTGGGCGCCTACACCCTCACCATCCGCTGCCATACGCTGAGCTTCTTTCTGTTCGCCCTCGGACTGTTTCTGCTGGACCGTCTGCGCGCATGCGACTGGCCCTGGTGTGTGTTGCCGGCGCTGTTCTGCCTGTGGGCCAATGTGCACGGTGGGTTTCTCGTGGGGTTGCTGGCGGTGGGGTTGTGGGCCGTTGACCGATTTCTGGCGGAAACCACAAAGCAGCGCTGGCAGCCAGTGGCCCTGCTGACGCTGTGCGGGCTGGCGACACTCGTGAACCCCTGGGGTCCGGGCCTCTGGCAGGAACTGATCAGCGCCTGGGGCCTGCCGCGCACGGACATTCATGAATGGCAGCCGGTGTTTTCAATCTCACCGGCATATGGCTGGGGGTTTGTCCTGCTGGTGCTAACGCTCAGCGGTTCCGCACTGGTCACCTGGCGGCTTCAGCGCGGTAAGGCGGCCAGGCGCAGGCTTCCCGTGGAAGCCCTGCTGCTGTTGCTGACGGGCATGGAAGGCCTGCTGCACCTGAAACTGATGCCGCTTTTTGTGGTGAGCGCGCTGGCCTGGGGGATACCGGCCCTGGCGGCCGGCGCCCGGGCGGAACGGTGGGCCCGGCGGGGACTCTCTGCCTTCTGTGTTGTGAGCCTGGGGATGATGATGGCGGCCGGGACAGCAATAACGCGACTAGCTCACGAGAACCCCGGCTGGCTGCGCGTGCGCGTGCCGGATCTCGGTGCGGCGGACGCTCCCGTGCAGTACCCGGTTGCCGCAACCCAGGCCCTAGAAAGCATGCCGGCCGGCCGGTCACCGGAAAACCCGGAGCGGCTGTGGGCGCCTTATGGCTGGGGCGAATACTTATACTGGCATCTGTACCCGGGGACCCTGATTGGCATGGATGGCCGGTATGAAACCGTGTACCCCCCCGCGCTTCTGAAACAGGCCGTCCGCTTTTTTGAACAACCGGCGAACGACACGGCCGGCGCCATGCAACAACTGATCCGGTTGCGCGCCACCCTGGTCATGGTTCCGGCGGCGGCAGGGGATCTGATCAATACCCTGAACGCGCAACCGGCATGGCGGCCCCTGTGGCGCGACGGCCAGGTCAGCATTTACCAGTTACGGCGTCCACGCTTTACAGACCGGCCTGTGAAACCGCAGAACCCGAATCTCCCCTATCTGGAGGATCATCTGGGGGATTTACGGCGGTTTTCCGACAGAAAGCAGGCCAATGAGCATACCAAATGAACTATTTTTCCATCCGGTCGGGTTGCCCCGGAAACACCACGCTATAATGGAAAAATGAACCCACCTCCCAGCAGAAAGCGTTGGTACGATCGTCAGCCCCGGCTGGCCGAAGCCGTTCGTATATTAAGCCATCTGCCGGATGAGGTGACCAACGTTCTGAGCGAAGGGGTGGTGGTTATCGCCAACCGCGATTTCAACATCGGCAATGCCCTGCATGATGTGAAATCCCTGGGGATGGAAAAGATCATGGGGCTGCATAAATCCAAGAATAAAAAACGGCTCTATGACCAGAACCCCACGCTGCACAAGGCGATGAATTACCTCTACATACTGGAAAATGACAATCAGGATGTCATGGCCGATCATATCCTGACGCTGATGACCTTTATCCAGGAGTATCTGAGCACCTGCAAGATTTTTCAGGCAGACGCCTCACAGGACGATATCGCCAAAATCACCAAGATTTACGTGGAGCAGGGGGGGCCGGAAGTCCGCCGCTTTCTGGACAGCCTGCGCGAAAAACTCCACGAACTCATCCTGCTGCAGGATCAGGAGAAGCCGGTTGACTTCCTGGAGGACATCATGGGCACCAAAATTAAAGGCAACAGCCAGACAATATAATCGGAACGGACCTCTTTTTTTACGGTATCCGGAGGAACGAAAGCCGTGGGGTTCAGTATAGATTGAAGTACAGGCACATGCCCTGCAAACTGAAGTGGGCAGAGGAGACCCCGATCCAATGATCACCAAACTGGAAGACGGCAAAACCTGGCGGCTGGTGGCCAACAGCAATATCACCGCAGACTGTGTGAATGAGCTCCAGAAATCCCTGCTCACGCTTGTTTCCGAGGCGCATGAAGAGAAGTCGGAGATTCACATGGACCTCAGCAAGGTTGAGTTTGTCGACTCCATGGGCATCAAACTGCTGCTTGGCCTGTATAAATCCTGCAAAACGGAAGAAGTACCCCTGACCATGGAAGTGGCTTCGGCCCAGGTCATGAAAGTGATGCGGCTCTGCAAGCTGGATCAGCTGATCAATATTCAAGAGGTGTCTGTGAATGGGTAGTATCGACGATGATTCTCTGTTACAGGAGTTTGTGGCCGAAAGCCGTGACCACCTGAGTTCGATTGAACCGGATTTGCTGGTGATGGAGCGTGAGGGCGCCAATACCCAGCAGGAAATCATTAACCGTATTTTCCGCGCCATTCATTCCATTAAGGGCGCCTCCGGCTTTTTTGGCCTGGAAGCGCTGAAACGCCTGAGCCACAGCATGGAAAGCGTGCTGATGATGATCCGCGACGGCAAGCTGACGCCGGACCCGGGCATTATGGATCCCCTGCTCGTGGGTGTGGACCGTTTGGGCGTGATGCTGAACGCCATTCACGACAGTGAAAACGTACCCTACCAGGATGTCGTGGATCAGCTGGATGCGATTATGGCAGGCGGCGGCGCGCCCGCCAACCAGGTGGTGCAGCTGGCCTCGGTTAACCACCCGGAGGATGCCGAAACACTGACGCTTTTCAAACCCGATTTACTCTCTGTGGAATCGGCAGTGAAGCACGGACAGAATCTGTTTCTGGTCCGTCTCAACATGCACAAGGATCTGGAACTGAAAGACCGCAATTTCCTCGACTTCACCAAAACGCTGATGAGCACTGGGAACATACTGGACACCGCTCTGGATATGTCCACGGTGGGCGGGCTGGATAACGCCCTGGAAACCGACCTGACGCTGGTTTTTCTGTACGGCACCGTTCTGGAAGCCGATCTGGTTGCGGTCTCACTGGACTTACCACCCGACAAGGTGGACCTGCTGCAGCCGGTTGATGTGCTGAAAGGGAATGTGAATGATCTGCTGATGAAAACACCGGAAGCACTCAGAACTCCCGCTGAAGCCGCAAACACCGAAGTAACAGCCGTGAGGGCGGAGCCTGAAAGCAAGACCCCCGTTGCCGAAACTGAAACGAAAGATCCGGCGCGCAAGACAATAAGCACTTCGGAAAGTCTGGAAACCATCCGGGTTCGCGTCGATCTGCTGAACCGCATGATGGACCTGGCCGGCGAGATGGTGCTGGCGAGAAACCAGCTGGTGCGCGCCCTGGAGGATCAGTCCTCCAACATTCCGGGGTTGAGCAGCATTATGCAGAACGTGGACCTGATTACCACGGATTTGCAGGAACACATTATGCAGACCCGCATGCAGCCCATTGCCAGCGTGTTCGGAAAGTTCCCGCGCGTCGTCCGGGATATGTCCCGCATGCTGAGCAAAGAGATTGAGCTGCAGATGAGCGGGGAAGAGGTTGAACTGGACAAAACCATTCTGGAGAGTCTGTCCGATCCGCTGACCCACCTGATCCGAAACTGCTGCGACCACGCCCTGGAAACCCCCGAGGAGCGCCGGAAAGCCGGAAAATCGGAACAGGGCAAGATTTTTCTGGATGCCTACCAGGAAAGCGGCCAGATCAATATTTCCATCAGCGATGACGGTCGTGGCATTGATCACGAACGTATCGCCAAAAAAGCAATTGCCAGCGGCGCCATCAGCGAAGCCGAAGTCCGCAAGATGTCTCCGCAGGAGCAGGTCAATCTGATCTTCCTGCCGGGTCTGTCCACCGCCGAAAAAGTCAGCGATATTTCCGGGCGGGGCGTGGGTATGGACGTGGTCCGCACCAACATCGCCAAAATCGGCGGCACCATCAACGTGGAAACCGCTCTGGGCGTGGGCACCACCATTCTCCTCAGACTGCCGCTGACCCTGG
Organism: Candidatus Melainabacteria bacterium; assembly: GCA_050247195.1. Lineage (GTDB taxonomy): Bacteria > Cyanobacteriota > Vampirovibrionia > Vampirovibrionales > Vampirovibrionaceae > JBFWUP01. The sequence goes on from JBFWUP010000008.1 coordinate 92,243, forward strand.
CCATCATTCCGTCACTCACCGTCAAGGCGGCGAAAGAGAAATTCGCCATTCCGCAGATTAACCTGGTGGAGATGGTTTCCGTCAGTGCGGCTGAAGTCGCCCAGCGGATTGAAAAAGTGGGCACTGCGCCCGTCCTCCGGCTCCGCGGAAAACTCCTGCCGCTCGTGCGGCTGAGCACCGTACTGGGTATGAAAACGGTGATTGATCTGCCCGAGCCGGAAGGACCAACGGATGACCGTCGTGACCGGATTGCCGACCGCCGGCATGAGTACAAGCTGAGCGAAGATCGTGTGGGACGCGACAAGGACAGCCTGCATGTCCTCAATCAGCGCGTCAGCACCGAGGATCGCCGGCAGAGCGTTGAAAGCGACTACAACATTCTGGTGCTGAAAAGCGGGCATCACCAGTACGGGCTGATTGTCGATGAGATTCTGGATATGGAAGAGATCGTCGTCAAGCCGCTGTCATCGCTGGTGAAAAATTCCAGCCGCTGCTTCACCGGCGCCACCATTATGGGCGACGGCAGCGTGGCCATGATTCTGGACGCCAGCGGCATTATGAACCACGCCAACCTGTCGTTCTCCGAGGTATACGCCGAAGAGGAGAAGCGCCAGCGCGAGGCCGCAGTGCACAGTACCCAGGAAGGCCACAAACAGGCCATTATTCTGTTCAACAACGCCATGGAAGAAATCTTCGCCATTCCGCTGGCCACTGTGCTGCGGCTGGAGAAATTTGAAACCAAGGACATTGAACGCATCGGCCATCGCCAGTTCCTCTCTTACCGCGGCAAGGGCCTGCCGCTCATCCGCCTGGAAGAACACCTGCCGGTGGGCAGCTGTCCGATGGATCTGGATGAGGCGTACCTGATAGTTCCCAAGTTCGGGGATGGATCGGCCGGTATCGTCGCTTCCAGAATCATTGACGCCTTCGATGTCTCCGTGACGCTGGATACGGCCTATATTGAACACCCGGGCGTGAGTGGTTCGGCGGTAATCAACAATCACCTGACCCTCTTTATCCAGCCCGATCACCTGCTGCGCTCTGCAGGCATTGAGGAGGTCAAAACAACCGTCTGATGGCTACCCGTTCTTTCGCGACGTTCCTGCTGAACGAGCAATTATTTGGAATCGAAATCCTTCTGGTGCGGGAAATTAACCGCCAGCTGGAAATGAGCATTGTGCCGCACGCACCGGCCTTTGTCCGCGGTCTCATTAACCTGCGGGGTCAGATTGTCACGGTCCTCGACCTGAACCACAAACTCGGACTCGGGGATCTGGAGCTGACCCACAGAACCCATAATATTATTCTGAAGACGGAACAGGAACTCGACGGCGTCCGTCAGCGCGAACAGCGTTCGGATCTGTATTCGTGCGAAGACAAAATCGGCCTGCTCGTTGAAGACATCCAGGATGTCATCACCGTGGAACAGGGCGAGATTGAACCGCCCCCGGCCAACGTGGGCCAGATTGACGGAAAATATCTCTCCGGTGTCGTCAAACTCGATAACAAGCTGGTCTCAATCATCTCCATTGAGAAAGTGCTTGAGGCCGCTGAAAATAATTAACCCGGCGGTATGGGCAGGGGTTTAATCGAGCGCGACACCCAGTTTGGCGCCGAGGCCTTCCTGTGAGCGGATATAGTTTCTGAGGGCCTCGCGGATCAGTTCACTGCGTGAACGCTGCTCATCATCGGCAATCTGATCGATCTCATCCAGAAATTTTTCCGGAATGGAGATTAAGACCCGGGTACTTTTCGCCTTGGCCATGTCGCTGGTCCTTTCTTGAGGATTATTCTACCGGTGTTTGTAGTGTGGGCAGGCCCCCGGCCTGCCGGTTGCGGATCCCCCCGGAACTGGCTACTCCAGCAATATGGAGTTGAGTACCTCGGATGAGACCGATTCTTCTTTCTTGCGTCTGCGGATATAGACTCTCAGAGCCTGACGAATCAGTTCGCTGCGTGTGCGTTGTTCGTCGTCCGCCATTTCATCGATTTTTTCCAGGAAATCCTCACGCATGGATATCAGTACTTTGGCCATGATTTACCTCTCTGCAACCGTTAACCGGCTTCACCACGCAGGGGTGAAGGCTCGTGATTCACCGACGTACTGCCAGGACAGGCAGTTGATATACTTAAGTAAATAAAAACAGCTATATACCCTGAATTGCCTGTGCTCATAGCCTTGTTACATACTGTTTACATCGAAAGGGTCTCTGATTGGCCTCCAGAGGTAGTCACCCGGCAATCAGCCGGGGCGGGGGTTTGCGACCCCCCGGCCGCCGTGCCCCGGCCTTGACCCGGACCCGCCAACCCGCCACAATAAGGCGATGAGCGCACCCACCCTTCACAAATCCCCGGGGAAATCCACAGGCATCCGCCCGGAAAAAAGCCCGGAAAGAACCGTGGCCTTTTACACCCTGGGCTGCCGCACCAACCAGCTGGAATCAGCCGCCATGGCCGAACTTTTTAAGACGGCCGGCTGGCAGGTGGTGCCGTTTGAGGACGCCGCCGGCCTGGTGGTGGTGAACACCTGCACCGTCACCGAACGCAGTGACGTGGAGGCCCGCCGCATCATCCGCCGGGCAAGGCTGGCCAACCCGATGGCCCGCATTGCCGTCACCGGCTGTTACGCCCAGGTGGCCCCGGATGAAGTGGCCGACCTGGACGGCGTGAATTTTGTGATCGGCAACAACTTCAAGCAGGACATCACCGATATTATTCAGCGGGCCCCTGTGAGCGAAGCGCCCCTGGTGCGCGTGAGCGAGATGGACAAAAGCCGGATGATGGTGGGCGCCGCCGAGGCCGGACTGGACCGGACGCGCGGCAGCCTGAAAATTCAGGATGGCTGTGACTATAAGTGTACGTACTGCATCATCTGGGAGGCCCGCGGCGCCAGCCGCAGCCTGCCGGCGGATGACCTGGTGAACCACCTGACGCGGATGCACTGGGAAGGCTTCCGCGAAATCATGCTGACCGGCATCAACATTGGTCAGTACCAGCACGGCGATCAGGATCTGGCCGGCCTGCTGCGCACGCTGAGCGCTGTGCCGGGTGATTTCCGCCTGAGGCTCTCGTCTCTGGATCCGCTGGAGGTGACGGAGGACCTGATTGCAACGGTGGCCGGTTCCGGTGGTAAAATCTGCCCGTATTTTCACCTGGCCGCCCAGACGGCCGAAGACAGCCAGTTAAAGCGGATGGCGCGACGCCACCATGTGGCCGACATGCTGGGCGCCTGTGAGCGGATCGCCACGCTGATGCCCGGCGCGGCGATCCGCTCCGACATTATTGTGGGGTTTCCCGGTGAGAGCGATGCCCTGTTTGAAACCACCTGCCGGAATCTGGCGCTGGCCGGCTTTAACGGGCTTCACGTCTTCAGTTACAGCAAACGGCGCGGCACACCGGCAGCCGCCATGGCCGGCCAGGTGCCGGAACGCACCAAAAAAGCGCGGGCGCAGGCTCTCCGCGCCTTCAGCGAGGCGCAGGATCTCGCCTGGCGCACGGCGATGACCGGGCAGCGGCGGCGGGTTCTGGTGGAATCCTGCGGACTGAAGGCCATCAGCCCGGAGAACGTGCGGATTACCCTGATGGATGGCCGTGGCGGGCCATTACGCGAGCCGTTACCCGCCAACAGCTGGCAGACGGTCACCCTGGGGGCGCCGTCCGCCACGGAAACACCGGGCTGGCTGACCTGAGCAGGCCCCCGTTCCCCCGGCGACCCTTTTGAGGGACAATAGGGGGACTATGAGCGAGCAGACCAGCAGCCGGGCGCCTCACCCCGGGGAGCCTTACTATATAACGACCGCCATTGATTACGTGAATGCGCGGCCGCACCTGGGACACGCCTACGAAAAAATCGCCACCGATGTGATGGCCCGCTACCAGCGTTTGCGGGGCCGCGATGTATTCTTTCTGACCGGCACGGACGAGCACGGCACCAAGGTGGAAAAAACCGCCCTTGATCAGGGCCTGGCGCCCAAGGCCTATGTGGATGGTATTGCCGACTCCTTCCGCAGTACCTGGGAGTACCTGGGGCTGACCCATGACCGGTTCATCCGCACCACGGATACGGATCACTACGCGCTGGTCAGCACCATCTGGCAGCGGCTTGTGGATAAAAAGCTGATTGACAAGGCGAGTTATGAAGGCCAGTACTGCACCGGCTGCGAGGCGTTTCTCGCCAAGCGCGATCTCACCGATGACGGGCTGTGTCATATCCACCGCAAGGCGCCCGACACGGTGACCGAGGAGAATTACTTCTTCAAACTCTCGGCATTTAAGGACCAGCTGGCGGCGCACATCCAGGCGAATCCGCAGTTTATTCTGCCAGCCTTCCGGGCGCAGGAAGTGCTGAAGATGCTGGAAAACGTGGAAGACATCAGTGTCTCGCGTCCCGTCAGCTCGGTCAGCTGGGGTATCCCCGTACCGGGCGATGACAGCCAGGTGATTTATGTATGGATTGACGCACTGAGCAATTACCTCACCGGCATCGGCTGCTTTACGGATGACGCCCTGTTTAACCGCTACTGGGGCACGGACAGTGACCCGCGGGCCGTGCATGTGATTGGCAAGGACATTCTGCGCTTTCACGCCATTTACTGGCCGGCCATTCTGCTGGGCGCCGGTTTACCGCTGTACAAAACGCTTTTCGTTCACGGGTTTATCAACCTCAACGACGCCAAGATCAGCAAGAGTCTGGGCAACGTGATCTCCGTGCAGGATCTGGTGGCGCGTTATGAGCTGCAGAACCCGGATGCCGTGCGGTATTACCTGATGAGCGTGGCCACCTTTGGTTACGACGGCAACTTTACCGACGACGATTTTAAAACGCGCATCAATGCGGATCTGGCCAATAACCTGGGCAACCTGCTGAACCGCACGCTGAACATGACGCAGAAATACTTTGACGGCCGGATTCCCGATGGCGCCGTGACGCAGACGGCTGAAGACATTACCGCCGCCATTGCGCCCATTGCCGACAGCTACGAACAGTTCTCCTTCCAGACGGCGCTGGCGCAGATACTGGAAAAGGTGGACGCCGCCAACAAAACGATCAACGAAGCCGAGCCGTGGACGCTGCACAAGGAAGGCCGACTGGACGAACTGGCCCGCGTGATGCGCAGCGTGCTGGGCACCCTGCGGCAGGTGGCCATTCTCATTTCACCGGTCACCCCGCTGCTGGCCCAGCAGATCTGGGAGCAGCTGGGCTATGCCGGGCCGCTGGCCGGCCAGACGTGGGAAGACATCGCCGCCAACCCGATTCCGGTTGGCCAGGCGATTTGCCTTAAAGGGCCGATACTGCCGCGCCTGGAGAGCGAACTGGCCGGCAGCGCCAAGCATAAGAAGTAAGGTTACAGCTGGCCGGTGATGGCGTCGCGGGCGGCGTCGGTCTGGCCGTAGCGGAACGACTGGCCGTCAAACACGTGCTTCACGGCGCCCTTCTCCGTGTAATATACCTGCGGCAATTCGCTGCGGGGAATGGAGAGGCCATACTCACTGGCCTGGCCGGGGGCATTCTGCTGGTCCACGTCGATCACCACGACGGGAATCCCGCGCTCGGCGCCGATGGCCTGAACCACCGGATCCACCTGGCGGCACTTGGCGCACCAGCTGGCGGAGAATACCACCAGGTTCTGCCGGGCGGGTTTGGCGGACACGTCCGGGGACGTCATGATGGCCAGCACGCCGGCAGCCAGCACCACCGCGCCTGCGGCGAGCGCCACCCAGCGGCTGGGTCGGGATTGTATCGTTCGGCTGGTCATGGGGGATCCTTTCCATGGTCGGGTCCATGAACTGTCCATGGACTGGCCCCGGTCTGTTTGCAGACAGGGCCGATTGTAACAGACGACCGGTCTACCGGGGAAGTTCCACGTAGAGTTTGCTGACCGTCATGGCCGTCAGGCCGGCCATCACGCCCTCGCGGCCGGTCCCGGATTCCTTGACGCCGCCGTAGGGCAGGACATCGTGGCGGTAGGTGGGAACATCATTGATGATGACCCCACCCATCTCCAGGCGTTCAAAAGCCCGTCGCGCCGCCTGGGGATCGGTGGTGTAGATGCCCGCCTGCAGGCCGTAGGGGGTGTTGTTCACCTGGCTCAGCGCCTCGTCCAGCTCATCGTAGAGTATCAGGGTGGCCAGCGGACCGAAGGCCTCCTCCTGATTGACCCGCATGCCGGGCGTGGTGCGGTCCAGCAGAATGGGGTTCATGGTGTACGCGTTGAACGCATTGCCGCCATACAGGGCATTGGCGCCCTGATTAATGGCGTCTTTAATCAGATCCCGCACACGCTGCATGTCCCGCGGGCGGATGAGCGGGCCCACCACCACCTTGGGATCGGCAGGGTCGCCCACTTTGAGCGCACGGATGGCCTCCACCAGCTCGGGCACAAAGTCCTCGGCAAGGGTGCGATTGACAAAGATGCGCTGAACCGCGATACAGACCTGCCCGGCATAGGCATACGCCGCGTAGGCAATGCGCTGGGCCACGGCCGAAGCCGGCTGATCCAGGCTGTCGACAATCACAGCGCCGGTACCGCCGAGTTCGAGATCCACCTGCTTTTTGGGAACCAGGGATTTCAGGTGCCAGCCCACGGTGGCGCTGCCGGTAAACGAGAGCTTACGGAATTCTTCCGCCAGCACCAGTTGCTGCGCCTGAGCCAGCCGGCAGGGAACGACACTGATGCTTTCATAACCGCACTCGGAAGCCAGCTGCCCCAGCGCCAGGGCGGTGAGCGGCGTTTCCGGCGCAGGCTTGAGGGTGAAAGAGCAGCCGGCGGCAATGGCGGGCGCCAGTTTATGAAGCACCAGGTTCAGCGGAAAGTTGAACGGCGTGATGGCCAGCACCGGGCCGACCGGCGCCCGGTGAATCTCCACGTGGCGGCCGTCGAGAAAACGGCGCTCAGGAGCAAAGGTTTCCAGTGCGCGGGCGTAGGCCTGCAACACGCCAATGGCCCGGCCCACCTCCTGGCGCGCCAGGGTGATTGGTTTTCCGGCTTCGGCGCTCAGCCGTTGCGCCCAGAGATCCGACTCCAGCTGAATGCGCGTGGCCATGGTCTGGAGCACGGCCATCCGTTCGGGAACCGTCATCCGCCGGGCACGCTCAAACCCCTGAACCGCCGAGGACAGGACGGCAGGCACCTGGCTCTCCTGCAGCAGGGCGCATTTACCCACAATGGTCGCCTGATCCTTGGGCGAAAAGATGGTCTGGACCTGCTCTTCATCCTCGGGCCGGGCGCCCTCAATGGGCTGACCGTTGATTATCAGCGGCTGCACCGGCACCTCGCGCGTACTGACATGACCGGTTCGCGGCGTGGAATGGGAGGGCATCATCACGGGGTCTCCTCTTTCAGCACGGTGTTCAGTTCGCCCTCGGCGCGGGTCAGCGCTTCATCGGCGCGCAGTTTACCCAGCAGGGCCATCTGAACAAAATAATCCATCCATTCATTCATGCGCTGCTGGCCGGGCTGAATCTGATACGCCGCCCTGGCTTCCTTCAGCTGGGAGGCGCTGATCCCGCGCGCCACGGCCGTCACATCGTCGGGCGTGGCGGGAGCGTTAAAGTAGGGGTCGGCCAGCGAGGCGGTGGTGGCCGGCAGCACCGGAGCGGCCTTGGCCAGGGCCAGCTGGTTGCCGGCGTTGGTGATCCAGCGGGCAAGTTCAAGCGCTTCTCTGGGGTGTCTGCTGTGGCGCGGCACCACCAGCACCATCATGGAAAAATCGCGCGTGGGCGCACCGATGGGGAACTGCGGCATCACGCCGGTCTGCTCAAACACGGCCGGGGCGTTTTCCTTCACGATGTTGAGAAAGTTCGGCCCGGCCATCAGCATGGCCAGCGTGCCGGACTGATACCGATCCACGGCGCTGCGGTGGCCCTCGGTCAGGGCCTCGGCAGGCATGCCGCCGTTGCGGTAGAGATCCACCATACGCGTCAGGTGACGGAATGCTTCCGGTACGGCGAGATTAAACTGCCCGGTCGCCGGGTTGTGCAGCGTCACGCCCACCTTCTGCAGTTCCTTGAGAAAATTGCCGCGCTCCGTCAGCGTGGGCATCAGGGTGTAGGCGTCGGTTTTACGGTGCAGTTCCGGGGCCATGCGCACCAGTTCATCATAATTGCGCGGCGGCGCTTTCAGACCGGCTCTGGCCAGCAGCGCCTTGTTGTAAAAGGTGACGCTGGAAGTGATGTACCAGGGCAGGCCGAATGTCAGCGGCCGGCTTTTTTTACCCGGCCGGCGCAGCGTGGCGGCCTGCCAGGCCACCGGCAGATACACGGCGCGTTCTGCCGGGGTGAGGGCATCGGCCATGTTGACCAGGGCGTTGCGGCTGGCCAGAATCGCCGAAAAATCGGGGTTGAGGTTGACGATATCCGGCACCTCGGGGCTGAGAATGGCGGTGAGCGTGCGCTTCTCACCCTCGGAAAAGGGAATGTCCACCCAGTGCACATGCACGGTGGGATGGGCTTTCTCAAAATCATCCAGCATGGGTTGAATCACGCCGCTGAATTCGCTCAGTTGCAGGGTCCAGAAGGCCAGCTGCACGGGCCGTTTCTCCAGAGCGGAGGTGGCCGCCGTTTTCTGTCCGCAGGCGGACAGCGCCGCGCTGAGAAGCAGACCCGCCACAAACACACTGACGATACAACGCAACCGGTTTCTCACTTACCTCTCCTCCGGCAGGATAAAACTTTTAAACACACGCATCACCACAAATTTTTCTTTCGTCAGCAGCATCGCCACATCCACGCCGGCAGGCAGATCGGCGGGCGCCAGATAAATCGCCACATCCGCGCCGTTGTGATAGTTGAGTTCAACCGGCATGGGAATAACCCGGTGCGTGATGCCCCGCGCGGCGAGAAAAACCGCGGCCTTCTCCGTGGCCGGGCTGGAGGGCAGAGCAATCAGCATGCCGGCTCCTTTGCGGCTTCGGCAATACCGAACACCCGGCGGGCATTGCGCGTGGTGGCTTCGGCCACCTCGGCGTAACTGAGGCCCTTCAGCTCCGCGATTTTCTCCACCACGTAGCGCACCCGGGCCGGTTCATTCGGCTTGCCGCGGAAGGGCATCGGGCTGAGAAACGGCGCGTCGGTTTCCACCAGCAGGCGGTCCAGCGGAATCCGGCGGGCGGCTTCATGCAGGTTGGCGGCGTTTTTAAAGGTGAGATTACCGGCAAAGCTGATGTAAAACCCGTGATCAGTCATCCGGTTTGCAAAGTCGGCATCGCCGGAAAAACAGTGCATAATGCCGCGCACCTGCTGTAGACCGCGGTTGGCCGGCGTGCTGAATTCACCGACGATGGCTTCCAGATCCTCATGCGCATCGCGGTCGTGGAGAATCACCGGTTTACCGGATTCCTCCCCGAGCGCCAGAAAACGACGCAGACAGTCCTGCTGTAACGCCGTGTGTTCGGTGCTCCAGTAATAATCCAGGCCGGTTTCGCCGATGGCCACCACCTTCGGGTGGCGCAGGAGATCGCGGATGCGGGCCTCCCAGTCGGGATAATCCACCGTCTCGGTCACATCGGTGGGGTGAATCGCCATGGCCGCATACACATTCGGCACCGACTCGGCGATCGCCAGCACCTCATCAAACCGGGCCGGGGTGACGGCCGGGTTCACCACAAAGGCCACGCCTTCGCGGGCGGCGGTGGCCATCACCTCCTGCGGGTCGCGGTCCTGCTCGCGCCGGATGTAATCCAGGTGCGCGTGCGTATCCACAATGGGACTGGGAGACTCCGGTGGTGTGGCCTCCATACGGGCCAGGGCAGCATAACTCATCCCCCTATTGTACCCGAATGTCCGCTTCGCCCCACGTCCGGTCTCCAGGCGCCGGCATGCGCCGGGAGGAAACTACCCTTCGCCGTTGGCCGTGGAGGCCGGCGCGCCGGTCTCTTCCTCGTCGGCCTCATCGGGCAGCTGGGGCTTCAGAAAGGTGACCTGGCGGCTTTCATGCAGGCCGGTCCGCGCGTCAATCAGGGCTTCACGCGCCTCGGCGGAAATGCTGCCACGGTCAATGAGTTTGTCCACAGCCCGCGGGTTCAGTTTGAATAATTTGCTGGGGAAACCATTCTCCAGCGCCACTTCCCAGACCTTGCCCTCATCGTAGCTGTAGTTGCGGCGGTAGCTGCCGATCATCGTTTCACCGGTGGTGCCGGTAATGGACTTGCCGCCGTTGTCAAAGTGCAGCTTGAAGAGATCCTTGAGATCGGCCATCTCGGATTGCAGGGTTTGGGTGGCGCGCTGCAGACGCAGATAGCGTTCCACGAGGTATTCAATATTGGGCAGCTGCGCCAGCTGCCAGGCGTATTTCTGCTCGTACAGGCCGCGCAGCCGGGGATAACAGCGCGCCAGGCACATCGCGTCATCCAGCGCGCGGTGCTTCACATCGCTCTCAAAGCCAAACTTGGCCAGCATGGAGGACAGCCCGTGCGAGGTTTCGTCCGGGAAAACGCTGCGGTACATCTCAAAGGTATCAATGCGCGGGTTGGCAAACCGATGGCCCAGCGTGCTTTTGCAGGCCTCGTTAATAAAACTGTAATCAAACAGGGCGTTGTGCGCCACATAGGTGCAGTCGCCCACAAACTCCAGAAAAGCCGGCAGCACCTCTTCCACCGGCGGGGCCTGATCGACCACCTCCTGCGGAATGCCGTGCACCAGATAGCTGGAGTGCCGGATATCTTTTTTGGGGTTAATCAGCGACGTGAAGGTTTCCGTGATTTCGCCCTTCTCCAGGCGAACGGCCGCCACCTCAATCAGCTTCTCGCTTTTGTGGTCCAGGCCGGTGGTTTCCGTGTCCAGGATAATCAGAACATCATCGGCAAGGGTGTGTGCCGGCAATTCAGCATGGTTGTGCTGGAGCGAGTGATCGGTGGTCAACGGGAATGCCCTTTTCTCAATGAGTATGGCCGCCCTGAAGGGGCCTGAGCCACCATTATACCCCAAGGGCTACTGTGGTAACAGCGCGCCGGCAAACCCGCTACTGCAGGTATTTGGGCAGGGTCATGGCGAACATGCGTTTACTGACGGGCGCCAGCATATAGAGTATGTTGCGCTCATCATCGTAGAAAATCTTGAAGTTCGTCTCACCGGAGACGTCGCTGCTGACGAAATTGCTGTCTTTGGTCTTCAGTTTGAATGTTTCGGTGGTGGTGATGGCACCGGCAGTGCCCCAGTCCGCCTTGCTGAGCACCAGAACCTCGCTGTAGTAGTTGGGGTCGCCGCCGTTGCGGGTGGCGTCGATCAGCAGGTAGTCACCGGTGCGGCCGTTCACCGTAAGGCCCGTGGGCTTGCCGGGCGCCGTGGCGAGCGCTGTGGCCAGATTGTGCGTGGTGAGCGTGGGCGAGGCGGAGCGGCGGTTATTGTAGTGATAAATTTTCTTCTCGCTGGCGCCGTCATACACCAGCAGGGCAATGCCATTGTCCGCCTGATCAATGGCGATGGCGCGTACATTGCCCGCCCAGGTCCCCAGGGAAACCTGGGTGGTCAGTTCATACCGGCTGTCCACGGCGTCCCAGGTGTAGCGGTCCAGCTTGTTGGCGGTTCCGTCCACAAAGTAGAACTCCCCGTCCACATCCTGCGCCGACACAGTGTAATTACTGTAGGTGCTGTCGGAATCGAAGCCGCCGGTCAAATGGGTAAGACTGCCCATACTGGTAACGGCGCCGGCACTCAGGGTGGCTGAAGAACCGGAGACGCCGGGGTTGTAATAATAGAAATGGCCGGTGAAATCAGCGTGACCAAAATAAACGCCTCCCTGCGCTTCATTCACGTAAGTTGACCGTTTCCCCGGATACTTGGCCATCAGGATGGTGGACAGGCCGGTCGTCGGCCCCCAGGCGTAAAAACCTGAGTTTGCATTAGAACTGCCGTCGTTGCCGAAATAAATCAAACCATCCGTGGGATTATAATCCAGCCACTCGCCACCCGTGCGGTTGGTGCCCGAGAAAATGGTGGACACACCGGTGGACGCATGCCAGGTAAACATTTTGCGGGCGCCCGAAGTATTTTCGCCAAAAAACACCCGACTGGATGATGGGTCAACATCGATCGCCATGTTTCCAGGCTCGGACAGACCCGTAATAATCGTACTGAGGCCGGCAGAAGATTGCCAGGTCATCATCCGATCCGTTGATCCAAAGAAAACCCTGCCATCCTGCGCTGCAATGATGGGGCCTTTCTGAACCGCCTGATTTCCCATGTCCCACAAATAAGAAAGCCCGGTGTCGGGGTGCCAGCTGGCGATATTGGAGTTGCCGATGAGGAAAAAGAAACGCGGCTTACCACTTTCCGTCGCGGAAGAATGACTATACCGGTATGTCTGATCTCCGGAAAAAACAGGCGCACTGAACGTCACGTTGTATGCGGACGGAGAACTGTTGAAGATGGTGCTGAGGCCCTGGCCCGGCGCCCATGTAAACACATAATTGGGAGAATCAGCCCGGTTGCTGCCAAAAATCAGCCGAGCGGAGGCGTTATCCACCAGCATGCCGCCACCCGAGGCCACATAACTGACCCCTCCCAGAATACTGGCGCTGACAATGGTGGACAGGCCGGTCCCCTGGGACCAGGTGAACATCTGATGGCTGGCAGGGGCCGCAAAATACACACGGCCGGGCACGGCAGCCACAGTGGCGGCATTCCACCAGAAGCCACTATCATTGCAACCGGGACAGGTCACGCCCGAAACGATGGTTGACAGACCGGTATCAAATTTCCAGGTGAAAAAGCGGGAGGCGTTGGCGCCCGCATTTTCGCCAAAATAAAATCGCCCATCGCTGGGATCCACGGCCGCCTGCGGATTGTCAAAAGACAACCCGGAAATGATCGTACTAAGACCGGCCGCGGCCGTCCAGGTAACCGCCGCAGCGCCGTCATCCATCACGAAAATTCTTCCCGAAACCGGATCCACGTATGTACTGTCCTCACCTTCAAGTCCGGTTTTAATAGTACTGAGCCCCGTGCCGCTTGCCCATGTGTAGGCATTGCCCCAGCCGTTAAAGGTGACCCGACCCGTATCATCCACCGTGGTGCTGCCGTACCCCAGATAGTTCTGGTCTGCCGGGAACACCGTGGTTAAACCGGGCGTTCCGCCGCCGCCAGCAGCAACGGGGATGTGATAAAAGTTATCACCGGAAAAATTGGGACTGACCCTTGTGGCCGTGGTGCTGAAACCAAAGCCGGAATCCAGATTAAAGGAATAAATCTCGCGGATGCTGTCGCCCAGAATCACGGCGCCGTCCTGAATGCCGGTACCAATGTAGGCATTGATATCACTGGGGAGGGTGAAGGTGCCGCTTCCCTCGGTGTCGCTGAAAACCCAGCCGGCCAGTTTCACCAGCACAGATTTTTCATAACCGGAACCCAGCGCCGTCGCGCCGCTGCAGGTGGCATCCAGACAATACCGGAAAACAACCGAACCCGGCACATGAATGGCGTCGGCCGCCACCGCCCCGTAAGGCGAACCGGCTGTCTGCCAGGTTTCGGTGCTTTCGTTGTAATTCAGACGCTCCAGGTACTGCTCACTGCCGGCGGTTACCAGGCGGTAACCCCGGGCATAGTCGTTGCCTGTCACCTCATCGTGAAAAACAAACCGCAACTCGGTGGGACTGCTGCCAGGGAGCACACGGCGGGTATGCTGCAGTTCAAAAATCATCTGATTCAGCAACTGAGTGGCGCTGTGAAACACATCCACCCCGGAACGCATTCCGGTCAGATTGTTCAGGAAAAAGGACGAGGAAACAAACAGCAGCGGAATGAGCACCACGGCAACCAGCGAGAGGGAAACCAACGTTTCCACCATACTGATACCACGGGTGCGCCTATCCATCTGCCCTCGACCTGTTACGACCGCAACAGCTCCAGTATAACGCAGATTCCGGCACTTAATCCAGAAGTCTGGGCAGGCTCATGGCATACACCCGCCGGTAGGAGGCCGACGGCGCCACCAGAAACAGGATATTGCGGTTGTCATCATAGAGAATCCTGAAATTGGTTTCACCATCAGCCGCCACACTGATGTAAGCCGAATCATCCGTGCGGACCTTGAGCGTGTCCTGAATGGTGATGGCCCCGGTGGTGTTCCAGTCGGCTTTACGCAGCAGGTACAGATTGGAATAATAACTGCCGCTGGCGCCATTCCGGGTGGAATCCATGAGGAGGTAATCCCCGGTTTTTCCGTTGACGCTCAGGCCGGTCGGTTTGCCCGGCACCGTGGCCATGGCCGTTGCCAGGTTGTGGGTTGTCAGCGTGGGGGAAGCCGTCCGGCGGTTATCATACTTGTAGATTTTCTTTTCGCTCGCGCCATCATACACCAGCAGGGCAATGCCGTTATCGGCCTGATCGATAGCGACTGCACGGACATTGCCCCCCCATGCGCCCAAGGTAATCTGGGTGGTCAGCTCATACCGGCCGTCCACAGTATCCCAGGTGTAGCGATCGATCTTATTGGTGCTGGAATCCACAAAGTAGATCTCGCCGTCCACATCCTGCGCAACGGCAATATAGGTGGGCGTGCCGGTAATCTGGAATCCCAGGGTCTTATTGGCATTGGTTCCCAGGGCGTCGGCAATATCAACCGCCGGAACACTGGATGACCCTCCACCGCCGCCGGCTTTGTAAGTCCATAGCGTGGTGTCGTTGGAGAAATACACACGGCCGTTGTCATCCGTACGGACCGAACCATTGTTCCCAATATTGGTAATGGAAGCCTCATCAATAATCGTACTCAGCCCATCCGTTGCGCTCCAGCGCCAGAAGCGCTTGTTGCCGGAAGTGATGGTGGCGCCAAAGTAAACGCTGCTGTCGGAATTGTCGACCGCCAGGGCATTCCGGAAACCATAAGAAATACCTGCCGAAGGCGGGGCAATAGTGGAAAGCCCGGTATCCACTTTCCAGGTGTAAAACGGCAGGTTGGCCGTCTGAGAACCAAAGAAGACACGGCCGTTATCCAGAGCTTCCACATCGTAATCACCCAGGTAGGACCCCGCCACGATGGTGGAAAAGCCGGTACCCGTTGCATAGGTGTACAGACGCCCGGTTGAGCTTTCCACGCCCAGGAAGACCCTGTCAGACGAACAGGCATAGGCGTTCCGGTTATAACTGGGCATGGTGTAGTGCAAGGTGGACATCCCGGTGGCCGGTAGGTAAGTATGCACCCTCGAGGCCACGGTGTAGTACAAACGGTTGTTGTCATCCAAGCAAGCCGCCTGCCTCATGGGGTAGGCATTACATGCGGTGCAGAGCGTGGACAGCCCCGTACTGCTGGCCCATGTCCACATGTTGCCGGTCGTATCTGTCGTGGCGTAATACCAGCGATTGTCCGCCCCCACATACGTGGCGTAATAACCGGGCAGATTGGCGCCAGTCAGCAGAGTGGACAAACCGGTGTCGCTTTTCCAGGTCCACATTTTGCCGCCGCTCATAGCATAGGTGCCAAAAAACGCCCGTTCATCACTGCCGACGGTCATACTCCCGGTGCCGGGGCTCACATCTGTTGAGGAAAGCAAGGTGGAAAGCACACCGCTTTTCCATGTCAGAACTTGACCGCTGCTTCCCCAGCCGGGGTTCTGTCCGAGGAAGAGTCGTCCGGACTGCGCAACTGCCATCGAGGCCGCCACACCGTTAGTGCCGGGCCCTCCGGAAACCTGGTTCACCGAAATCGTCGACAACCCGGTCGCAGCATTCCAGGTAAACAGATTGTTGTTTGTGCCGGTCTGGTTCTGGAAGAACACCCGGCTGGAGCCATCGGCCACTATCCCAGAACGCAGCGGGTACAGGATCTGATTATCCTGAATGTCTTCCTGACCCGGATAGCTGATGCCGTTGATGATGGTAGACAAGCCCGTGGCTTCGTTCCACGTCCACACGCTGCCGCTGGCGGCCATTTCTCCAAAATAAGCCCTGCCATTGGCGTCCACGAGCATGGAATAATCGCCACCCGGCTTGGTTTCGCCCGTCAGAATGGTGGTGAGACCGCCAGCCCCGCCACCACTGGTAATGGTTCCGTTGAAGAAAATGAAATCCCCGGCTTGGTTTAAACCCAGTTTGGTGAGATCCGGCGTGGCGCCGAATACGGTGGAGCCAGCAAAGGAATACAATTCCCGCACTTCAGCGCTGAGCTGAACCGGAGAGCCCTCCAAGTTGGTGCCCACATAAATCTTGACATCACCGGGCAGGGTGAGTTTGGAGCCGTCATTGGTCCGGGAGAACTCCCAGCCACTGAGCTTGACCAGCACCGACTTGTTAAAGGAGCCGCTGAGCAGGGTGGCGCCCGCGCAGGTAGCGTCCAGGCAATACCGGAACTGCGTGCTGGCGGGCAGGAGAATTTCCGTGGCGCTTTCGGCCCCATAAGGCGAAGCCGGACTGCCCCAGGTCGCCGAACTTTCCGTGTACGAGATCCGCTCCAGCTTTTTGCCCGAGCCCGAAGCGCTCAGCCGGTAACCACGCGGATAGTCATTGCCGGTCACATCATCGTGAAACACAAAGTGGATTTCCTGCGTCGTGGAGTCCGGCAGCACCGACGGACTGTTCTGCAGCTCGTAAATCATCTGATTCACAAATTGCGTGGCGCTGTGCGATACCGTCACGCCGGAACGCAGTTTCGTCAGGTTGTTCAGAAAGTAGGAGGAGGAGAAAAACAGAATGGGCACAAGAACTAACGCCACCAAAGTCATGGCGATTAAGGTTTCTACCAGGCTGATTCCTGAGGAAGCCTTTGTTTTCAAACCAACTCTCCAAACACTCAAAAAAATAAACAGGGGCAGATTGTACCAAAAAAAGGCATCAGAGGGGCTCAATATCGAAAAATCATAAGTTCCGAAAACTAGTCCAGGAGATTGGGCAGACTCATAGCAAACACCTTGCGGTAGGAAGCGGAAGGGGCGACAAGATACAAGATATTCCGATTATCATCATAAAGGATTTTGAAATTGGTCTCCCCCGAGACATCCGTACTGATAAAGTTGCTGTCTTTGGTTTTCACCTTCAATGTATCCTGAATGGCAATGGCGCCGGTACTATTCCAGTCCGTTTTATGCAGCAGGTAGACATTGGAATAATAATTCGGGTCGCCACCATTGCGGGTGGAATCCATCAGCAGGTAGTCGCCCGTTTTGCCGTTAACGCTCAGACCCGTGGGTTTGCCCGGCGCCGTGGCCATGGCCGTTGCCAGGTTGTGGGTGGTGAGCGTGGGAGAAGCAGAGCGACGGTTGTCATACCGGTAAATTTTCTTTTCACTGGCGCCGTCATAAACCAGCAGTGAAATGCCATTGTCCGCCTGATCGATGGCGACCGCGCGCACATTGGCGCCCCATGCGCCCAGGGTGATCTGGGTGGTCAGCTCATAGCGGCTGTCCACAGAGTCCCAGGTGTACCGGTCCAGTTTCAGCCCGGTGGTGTCCACCATGTAAATCTCGCCATCCAGATCCTGCGCCACAGCGCCATAGGTGGGCGAGCCTGCAATACTGAATGACAGGCCGGTGCCCATCGGGTTACCGAGCGCACTGGCCAAGTTCACGGCGGTAACGCCGCCACCCGTCGTTGCCATTTTGAGGGCAAGGTATTTGGCGGCCGTGCCGCTGCCATCCGTGCTGGTATCGTTGTTGAAGAAAACCGTACCTTCAGGAGACACTTTCAAAGCCCAATAGGTGCCTCCGGTGGTCCAGAGCAGGGTGGAGAGCCCCGTACTTGCTGTCCAGGTAAAGACCCCGCCATCATCAGGCGTGGGGGTGTAATTGTTGTAGATAAAATAAAGCCGACCAGTCGCCGGATCCACCACCGCATCGTTCATCAGGCCGTTAATCACCGTTGAAAGCCCGGTGGTGGGCGTGTAAGTGTAGCCCTTCTGGGTGGTGCAGCCGCCGTTGTTACACATATGCCCGATGAAGAGGCGGTCATCCGTGGGTGAAATCACCAAATAGTTGGCCGCCAGGGAACCAATGGTGGATAGCCCTGCTCCCGCTTTCCAAGTCCTTACCCATCCAGCCCCATCCAGGAAATAAACCCGATCATCTGATGTCGCCTTGATTGCGTTGTTATAAAGCACATAGTCAGTGATACCGAAATAATTCTGATGAAGGCCAGGTTTATCCACATTGGTCACAATAGTGGAAAGGCCTGTGCCCGGGGTGTAGGTCCAGAACCGTGAACTCACACCGTTGTCTTCCCCAAAGAAGTAACGATCCCCACCACCCAAAACGCTTGCTGACACAGCAGGATAGTAACCGGCAGATGACAACACGGTTGACAGGCCCACCCCATCCTTCCAGGTCCACACATTGTCGTTTGTGCCACTTGTTTCGGCAAAATAAACCCGACCATCAGATGCAGTGTTAATAGAAGCCTGACCGGGATAAGAGCGTCCACTGAGAATTGTGGACAGTACATTGCTTTTCCAAGTAAAAAAGCGATCAACGTCTCCAAAGAAGAACCGACCGTCGGCAGCGCAGACATCATTTTTGTATTGATACTGACCAGGCACCGCCAGACTAGTGCGAACGGTACTCAATCCCGTGTCCGCACGCCATGTATAAAAAGCATCGGGACCATTGTAGTCCCCAAAGAACAGACGTCCATCAGAACATACGTTAGCATTGGTGTCTCCCGTGTAGGCCCTGTTGGCCAGGACTGTGGAGAGACCTGAACCCGGCAGATAAGTCAGCATGGAGTCCGACCCGGAAACCGAACTCCAGAATGCCCGGCCATCCGCCGGCGATAGGGCCAGAGAAAGAGAAATATCATTGCTGTAAGCGCTTTTCAGGGTGGAAAGACCGGTATCCGATTTCCAGGTCCACATTTTGGCCGATGCTGTTTTCTGGCCAAAATAAACACGACCATCAGATGCAACTTCCGAGACAATCATGCCCGGTGCGGTGGTATTGCTGGGCGTGATGGTGGTGAGCCCCCCTGCCCCGCCGCCGCCGCCGCCCGTTGCGCCGTTGTAAAAAATAAAGTCTCCGGCCTGATTGATCCCCAGTTTTGTCAGGTCCGGCGTCCCGCCGAACATGGTGGCGCCGGTCATGGAGTAGAGTTCTCGCACGCCGGCGCCCAGCTGAATGGGCGTGCCCTCCAGATTGGTGCCCACATAGATTTTCACGTCACTGGGTAAAGTCAGCGTGGACCCGCCATTGGTGCGTGTAAACTGCCAGCCGCTCAGCTTAACCAGAACAGCCTTGTTAAAGGAGGCGCTGAGTAACGTGGCGCCCGCGCAGGTGGCATCCAGGCAGTAGAGAAACTGGGTGGCGGCAGGCAGTTTGATTTCCGTGGCGCTTTCAGGACCATACGGCGATGTGGCGCTCCCCCAGGTTTCCGTGGTCTGGTTGTAGCTGATGCGCTCCAGTTTTTTATCCGACCCCATGGCGCTGAGCCGGTAACCGCGCGAATAATCGTTCCCGGTCACCTCATCGTGATACACATAGTGGATTTCCTGCGTGGTGGAATCCGACAGAATGGCCGGACTGTTCTGCAGCTCGTACATCATCTGATTCACAAACTGCGTGGCGCTGTGTGAGACGGTGACGCCGGCGCGCAACTGGGTGAGGTTATTGAGAAAGTAGGGCGAATCGACAATTGAATCAGCCCCAGGTCACGGCGGAAGCAAGGTACAGAAACGCTGCGTAGTACAGGGTTTTCCGGTCGTACCGGGTGGCGATTCTCCGAAAATACTTCAGTTTGTTGAAC
>JBFWUP010000009.1:0-98027 GCA_050247195.1 Candidatus Melainabacteria bacterium
GTTTAACCGGCTCAAGAACTTCCGGAGGGTGGCCACACGGTATGACAAGCTGGATGTGACGTACCTGGGGTTTATCTATCTGGCAGCCATCTGGATATGGCTTCAATGAATGTAGACACTACCTAACCATCTCAGATATGTCACGCCTCAGTGCGTCAGGGTCCGCACCATTGAAACGATTCCGGGCTGCATAATTAAAAACTTCCTGCCAGAGTTCAAAAGACAATCTGATCCCCTTGTCCGCAGGGTGGTCGGTGATCATGGATAAATCCCGTCGGTCGTTCACAAAGAAGAGGACACCCATTGCACCACGGCGGGCACCTTGAGTCAGCTTACTGATTGGTCCGGATTGTATCATCCGCGTTTACTCCCGTCTGGATAAAGCTCGCGCATCGCGCGGTGAATGACATCCTGTGCAACGGCCTTTCGGGCTTCCGGGTCATCGCCTGCGGTCAGCCCGAGCCAATGACGCAGAGACGTGACTTCCACCTTCCGGTTCCGGCGTCCGGAACGCAAAGCAGCCAGCGTTTTCTTATTGGGGTGGCCGTCTGCTATAAATTCTTTACGGTCGGCTGGAACACCCTCATGCAGCAGCCTGACAACAGCCGTCGGTATGCGTTTCTTCCCTTCAGACGCATCTCCGGCCAACATGGCCATCAGGCGATTAATCTTTCGCGCATGACGTCCGGTGGCTGCCAGCCCGGGTATCGGCGGAAGAGACCAGCTTTCGCTCCTCTGTTTAACGGACTTCAGAGGGCTCCATTCAATCTCGGGCTTTCCTTTCAACGGCGGCTCATAGTCGCCCGACAGGTGGCTTTGCCAGTGGAGGGACATGCCAAACGTTGGTTGTGTCACGGGCGGCAGCATTACCAACTCACCCCGCGCGGATAACGGCGATGAAAAGCGCGTTGCAAAACATTCAGCGCGGCTTGATCCGTGGGTTCATCGGCTACCTGCTGCTGAAACAACTGATGCAAAGCCTGCTGGGGTACACGCGTATTTCTTCGGCGCGAGGACAGCGCCGGTCCAATCGCATTTAAGCAGACGGCCATCTCAGGCGCATTCCGCTGCTCTTCAGTCAGGCCCTGATAGACCGCAGCCACCAGTGCCGTGGGCACACGCACCTTGTGACCCGGCGGCTCATCAGAAATCAGAATTCCCTGAAGCCGATGCAGTTCGCCTTCGTGCCGGCCATCGTAACGCATACCGGGGACTCTCGGCCGGCCATCCTTCTCTGGAATTTCATCCCGGAAACGGTAACGCTGGCCACGGGGAAAGAAACGCCCTCTGGGATAGCGTGCATCCTCACCCTGCCAGGCCAGTGACATCCCAAAATTCAGGGCCGGGGCGGGGGGCAGGGTGGTTTTCATCGTGGCATCTCCTGTTATAAAGTCAGGGGTTCCTCAAAATCAAACCCCTCAATGCCGGGAATTGCCCCGATGATGGCGACCACGAAGAGGTTGGGCAACTCGCTTCGGCTCCCGGGCTTCTATCAAGCGAGGCGCCATATTAGCCACGTTTTGTCGCCATATATTCAGCTGCTGTAGCGTTCTGCGAACTTCTGCCGGATTTGCAGCTTTGTCATCCAGAGCCAGGTAATGGTGCTCAAGAAGTGGTAGCGTCCCCCGCATCACATTGGGGTCGTTTATCAATTGCTGATGGACGGCGGTACGTCGTAAACATGGTGACATCCGGTCAAACCCGGGGATCCTGGCTCTGAGATCTTGTCAAAATTGTGTCATTGCAGATTCCTTAAGGATTATCTGGCAGTATAAACCACGCTCAATGCTGTGGATTGCCCTTCGGCGGCTTGGGCGGGTAAAGTTCACAAAACCCTTCAATCAAACCACCCAGAATGCGGTTATCCGTCCCCAGAATCCGGTGCCGGAAGGGGGTCCGTCGCCAAGGCTGCCGAGGCAATTGTATCAGAATGTTTTCAATGCCAACCTGTCTGTAATTTCTCTGTGCTTCAAAGAGTCGGCCATTACGCATATGAGAAATTGTATACGAACCCACAGGCGGTTTTGCACCGGTATCCGGCAATTCCAATCTTGCCACCTGCTCGCCGAGCTCAGCCAGGCGGCCATCAAGCCATGTCCGCCCACCACGATGAACGTGAAATGTGCGACCACCGATTCGGATTTCTTCGCGGAACCCCTTAGGTGTCAGTATCAGGCGCGACTGGACACCCTGCAGACCACCGACGCTCGCAGGTTTCTCTTTACGAAAAAAACGGCCAAACATAATTGCTTGTGAGACGGGGTCCACGGGCGTGGTTTTCCTTCGATTAACAGAGTGGCGTGAGGAAAAGGATGTTTCAGTGAGATATTGCGGGTTACTGACTATATAAATACAAAAAACAGTGGTTGTTGCCATGCCCCATGCGGCCAGTACCCCCGGAAACCCGCCCGCATTGCTATAATAGACACCATTGAGCGGTGAGACCCCCAACCCGGATGACGGAAACCCCGGACAACAGACACGGCACCCAGCCGGAAATCAGCGTGGTCATCCCCGTATATGGCTGTGCGCGCTGCCTCAGCACGCTCCATCAGCGGCTGGTAACCGCGCTGTCGGCCATCTCGCCCCATTATGAAATTATTTACGTGGACGACGCCAGCCCGGACGAAGCCTGGGCCGAGCTCAGCCAGCTTGCCGCGCAGCCAGGCACCCGGGCCGTGCAATTGAGCCGGAATTTCGGCCAGCAGGCGGCCATCACGGCAGGGCTATCGCTCTCCCGGGGCCGGTGGACCGTGGTGATGGACTGCGACCTGCAGGACCCCCCGGAGTACATTAAACACCTGTACGACCGCGCCCGGGAAGGCTATGACCTGGTGCTGGGCAAGCGCAAGGGCAAACAGCACACCCTGCTCCGCCGGCTGGGTTCACGCGCCTATTTCGCCGTGCTCAACCGGCTGATGACCTACCCCATCGACCCGGAATACGGCACCTTCAGCATTCTCAGCCGCCCGGTGGTGGACGGTTTTCTGCGGGTGCGCACCCACGCGCAGCACTACCTGTTTATCCTCAACTGGCTGGGCTACCGCAGCAGCACCATTGAGTACGCCCACGGCGAGCGCGCCGACAACGGCGACAGCGGGTACACGCTCGGCGCGCTGGTGAAGTTCGCCATTGAAGGCCTTCTGCTGCAGACCACCCGGCTGCTGCGCGGCATTGTGTACGGCGGCTTCTTCGTGGCGCTGGTGGGCTTTTTCCTGGCGCTTTATCTCGTCTGGCGCTATTTCGCCGTGGGGGCGCTCTCCGGCTGGACCAGCCTTTCGGTGCTCATTCTGGTGGTGGGCGGCAGCCTCATCTTCTCCCTCGGCATTGTGGGCCTCTATGTGGGTAAGATTTTCGAGCAGGTCCAGGCCCGCCCGCAGTTCGTCATCGCCCGAGAGGCATAACTCTCTCCCCCTCTCCTCTTGGAGGAGAGGGGGCTGGGGGGTGAGGTATTTCGGATTATGGCTATCTCCTCAGACCTCACCCGGCCGCATCTGTGGGGGTCTAAGCCATGGCCTTCGGCTTCAGGGCCTTCTCGCGGATGAGAACCTCCGCAATGCGGACGGCGTTCAGCGCGGCGCCGATACGCAGGTTATCCGCAACCACCCACAGGTTCAGGCCGGTCTCGGGGTTGGAGGTATCTTTGCGGATGCGGCCCACATACACCGGGTCTCTGCCGGCGGCTTCCAGCGGCGTGGGGAAGGCTTCGCGCTGGTCGGCCACTTCCACATCCGGGGTTTTGCGCAGCACGTCCGCCGCCTCTTCGGGGCTGATGGCGCGGCTGAACTCCAGGGTCACCGACTCGCTGTGGCCCACCATTACCGGCACGCGCACGGCCGTGGCGGTCACTTTCAGGTCGGGGCGGTGCAGAATCTTTTTGGTCTCATTGATCAGCTTGGTTTCTTCCTTGGTGTAGTCTTTTTCCACACCGGTGTCCACAAACACGTCAATCTGAGGCACCAGGTTGAACGCAATGGGACGCGAAAAGACCTTGTTGGGGGTCATGGCCGCGTCATCCCCGTGGTGCGCCCGGTGAAAAACTTCATGCGTGGTCTGCAGCAGCTCATCAATGCCATCCTTGCCGGCGCCGCTCACGCTCTGGTAGGTGCTCACAATCACGCGCTGCAGGCCGGCCGCGTCGTCCAGGGCCTTCAGCACGGGCATCAGCTGGGCCGTGGAGCAGTTGGGGTTGGCGATAATGCCCTGGTGGTCTTTCACATCGGCGTCATTCACGCCGGCCACCACCAGCGGGACGTTCGGATCCATGCGGTAATTGCTGGTGTTGTCCACCACCACGGCGCCGCGCTTCACGGCTTCCGGGGCCAGTGCGGCGCTAACCGCGCCGCCGGCGGAGGCCAGCACAATATCCACGCCGTCAAAGGCTTCCGGGCAGGCCAGTTCCACAGGCACTTCCTGCCCACGGAACATCACGGTGCCACCGGCAGAGCGCTCGCTGGCCAGGGGTTTGAGCTGCTTTACGGGGAAATTCCGCTCTTCAAGAATCTCGATGAGGTGGCTGCCCACCAGACCGGTGGCGCCCAGAACGGCGACGACGTATTGTTCAGTGGCCATGAGAAATCTCCAGAATATGCTCAAACGTGGACAGTGAGGGATTATACCGTAAAAACACAGTCAATCCGCGCGATTGCTTCGTCAGCCGCCGCCCTGAGGACCTCACCCGGCTTCGGCTGCGCCTCAGCCACGCTAGTCCTGCGGACATCACATCCGTGTGCCCTAAAGGGCGACGGCTGTGGATCCTACAAGGAGTGGGGCAAGTCGGTCAATATTGGCCGCAAGCCTTATACGGCCTGGGCCAAGGCCACCACCTTCGACGTCTCAATCATCTCGTCTTCAACCAGGGGCAGCGGCTCGGCCAGCTGCTCGTAGATAAAAGCCAGCGCCCAGCTGAGCTTGCTGCGGTTGGCGTGGCGGGCGTAAAACACGTTCAGCTCCGGCAGCACCGGCTCGCCGATGCGGATGAGCGCCATGGCGCAGGTGGCTTTCACCCGGCCGTTGGAGGATTTCAGGCCTTTCAGCAGAAAGGGGACGGCGGGCATCCCGATGCGGACCAGTAGGCTTTCGGCTTTGTCCGCCGTGGCCTTGTCCGCCTCTTCCAGGGAATCCACCAGGTACTCAATCAGTTCGCTGAGGGAGACGCTCTCCTGACCTTTGTTGAAGGCTTTGAAGCCATCCACGAGGTGCAGGCGGATGCTTTCGATCACAGGAGCGTGGGTGTCTTCCTTAAGGCGGTTAATCACGGGAACCTGAGGCAAATGGGTGGGCAACATTCCGGGTGAACTCCTGTAAACCATCGCATCGATTGGATATGCACATTTATACCGGATTGCCGGCAAAGGGGCAATTTGGACGCGCTCCTTCAAAACGATTAAAAACAGCCCCTTTCCAATATTTTCTTTATCTGTCACTGAAGAGGGGTTGCGGGTCCGGGGCGCTAAAAAACGGTTTACATCCAATAACCACGGGCATTAGAGGCGTTTTAAGGGCTGGCTGTCTGAGCAAAGCAAAACCGCCCCAAAGCAGCCCGGGGCGGTTGATTGCTGATGTATTTTTAATGCGTTTTTTAGAAGACCTTTACATGTTCTTAATTTCAAAAAATGGTGATTCACACCTTTTATCTGATCCATCCATGCGTCAAACTATCGGGTTTGGTAAGATAGTGACACACATTGACCGGGGGACCTGTCGCTTGGCCGCACCAGCGCATCCAGCCAATATCAGCCTGTATTACGGGGAGGAAGACTTCCTGCTGGATTCGGCCGTAAACACGCTGCGTAAAGCGGTGCTTGCCCCCGGCATGGAAAGCCTGAGCCACAAAGTCCTGACCAAACCGGACATTCACGAGGTGATTGAAGCCATTGACGCGGTGAGTTTCAACCTCGGGGGCAAAACGCTGATTGAAATCCGTCAGTGGAAATACCTGGAAAAAGCCACCGCCACCACAGCAGAAGACACCCAGCTGGACGGCCTGAAAGACAGCCTTGCCGCGCTGGGCGGCAACCCGGATGCTCCGAAACACGTGCTGTTTGTGGCCCCCAAAATCAACCGCAGTGTGCGCTTTCCCAAATGGCTGTCTTCCGGCAAGGTATTCCCCATCGATCTGAAAGAGTGTAAGCCTTTCGCCTTCTGGGAGACCGATAAAATCGTCCAGTGGCTGATGCAGGAAACGCGGCACCGGCAAATCCAGCTTCACCCCAAAGCAGCGCTGATGCTGGTGGAGCAGGTCGGCGGCAATCTCCGCCAGCTGCTGAACGAGTGCGAAAAACTGACCATTTTCACGGCCGGCGCTCCGGTTACCGAAGGCCATGTCAGACAACTCAGCGGGCATAATGAGAATCTCTTCGGCCTGCTGCACGACTGGATCCGCCAGCGCAACGCCGCCGAACGCTTCGCCACGCTGGATGATATATTGTTGCGGCAGAACCCGGTGCAGCTCTTTGCGCTCATTCAGAGCGTGGTGGGCAACCTGTATCAGATCAAGTTCTGGCAGACCCAGGGCCACCATCCCGATCAGATGGCCACGGCCCTGAAAAAGCATCCGTTCAAAATCCGCAAGGATCTCGAAGAATTCGCCGCCGTCCCCCTCCCACGGCTGTCCGAGCTGAAGCGACAGTTGCTGGCCCTGGAGTTTCAGGCAAAAACCGGCGAACTGCCCGCGCGCCTGGCGCTGGAAACCCTGCTGGCCCTGTGATGATGACGACCGACACAGCAAAACCAGTGTCCCTGCCGGAAGCCCTGTCCCAGTCCGGCAACCTTGGGCCGCTGCCGGGGCGGTTTTTCAGCCAGGTCTTAACCAGCGGCAGCCTGGCGCACGGCTATATTTTTAAGGGCAACTGCACCGCCGCCATGTACGCCACAGCGCTGCAGCTGGCGCGGGTGCTCAACTGTCTGGCCCGCACAGAGAACACGGATCTGGCTGCCGACGCCAGCTGCGGGCAGTGCCGCAACTGCCTGTGGATTGGCCGCAATGCGCACCCCGAGGTGCTGACCATTTCCCGGCTGACTTACCGCGTGGATGAAGACGGCGCGGACATTGACCTGGAGGCGGGCGGCAAGAAGGAACTCAGAAAAGAACCCACGCAGATTCTCACAGGCCAGATTCACCGGCTGCTGCAGCAACTGGCCATGCAGCCCCAGGGCACCCGGGTGGTTATTTTCACGGACTTTGAGTCGGCCGCTGAAGCCGAACAGACCAGCCCCTGGACCCCGCCGGCCGAGTGGGCCGCCATGCAGGAGGCCCTGGGCGATCACCGTCAGCTGAATATCCGGCCGTTACACCGCAGCCACTTTAACCCCGCCTCGGCCAACCGCTTCCTCAAAACCCTGGAAGAACCGCCGCCGCACACCCTCTTTGTCTTCATCACGGACAGCGAAGAAAACCTGATGGATACCATCGTGTCGCGCTGTCAGGTGGTCCCTTTTCACGAGGTGGGGCGTCATCAGGCCGCGCTTGTACCGGAAGGACTGGTGCAGCCGCTTGAATCCCTGCTGGTTCAGCTGGAGGACACCCAGGACCCGTTTGCCGTAACCCGGCAGCTGGAGGAGCTGGTGGAAGCCGAAGGCCTGAACGCCAGCCAGGCGTTGCTGCATATGCAGGCCCTGCTGCACCAGCGTTTCCGCGAAGGTTACGTCGGTTTCGGACACTACAGCGCTACGGTCCGGCTCCTCAGCCAGGCTGTCCGGCACCTGGAGCAGAGCTGTAATCCCCATCAGACGCTGGTGGAGACCTTTCGCGCCGCCATGGGCCAGCGCCCCGCTTTGCTGCCCTAGGAAGGGCCGCGCGAGGAGAAGCGGAACGGTATACCTTTCTTAACAACTGGCACAAGAATTCTAATGTTTGTTTTTATGCCTGTGTAAGACATCGGCTGGTACAACCCGACACACACACTCTGACAGGACAAGGCTGGACAAGGACAAGGCTGGTACGGGATGGAAGTCAGGGTAACGGAAGAACCGGATGGTTGCCGGTGATTTTAATGTGGGATGGATAGGAGTATTGGATTATGGCGACTCAGGACAACGGCCGCAAGGCAATGGTGCTTAAGTTCAGCAAACGCCGGTATGACGGCGGCAGCGAAATGGAGCTGATTCAGGAACTGGACAGCGCGCGCCGCATCATTCAGCCTCGCAAGGCCTTTGCCGAGCCACGGGCCCAGGAAAGCGCTGTTGCCGGTAGCATGCCCGTCATGCCCGACGCCAAAGCCGCCACCGGGAAAAAACCCGCGCCCCGCACTCAGAAGATTCTGCAGGCCCTGTTGATGGGGCCCCTGCAAATGACCATCGCCCTGGTTGGCCTGCTGACCACCGGACTGGCATTGGTGACCTGCATATACTACCGCAACGAAAGCCTGGCCGCGCAGAGCCGTCTGGTATACCGGGAATGCCTGAAAACTCTGATGAAAGGGTTGACAGACACCTTTATTGGCCCGGGGAAAGCACTACAGGCCGTTATGGCCTGAGCGGAAACCGCTTAACACTTTGATAGGGACATTCACGCTTATATCACAATGGGGAACAGCAGTTGATTACCCGGTCTGAGCTCTCTCACTAAGGGGGAAGAGAATCCAGACCGGGTTTTTCCTTTGAAACGTCTTTTAAACAAATATTAAAGCCCCCCCGCCAACAGCCGATAGGGTACTGGCGACCTCTGCGGATACCGTGTGAAACCGGATTTCACCCTGCAGGGTGACGCCAGGAAGATATATAAGTTATATAGTTAGTGTAGTGAGCCCAAGACGGCTGGAAAAAAAGGAAGATAGCGATGCTGAAACTCTATGTGAAATTTCAAACGATGATGGCCACCTCCAAAAAAGGGCAGTCGCTCGCAGAGTATGGCCTGATCCTGGCATTGGTTGCCATTGTTTGTATCGCCGGTCTGGAGACCATGGGCGGCAACCTGAAGAAAATGCTGGAAGACCTCGCCGGATCGCTGGCGGGCGTAAAAACCACACCGTAACAGAATTCCTAACAGCCACAGTCCATGCATCTTTGACCAGGCCGGTCCCCGACTCAACGGCGGGGCCGGCCTGGGCACATCAAAGGGCCGACCTATGGGCCCTGGTTTAAGAGGGATACCCTTTGATCACCCAGCCTGCCAGCAACCGAAAGCGCGCAAGCGGCCAATCCATGGTAGAGTACGCCCTGATTGGCGCCCTGGTGATAGTGACCTGCATTACCGCCGCGCAGTATATGGGCTGGGAAATCACCCGCATATTTAATGATTCCGCCGGCACCATTTCCACCAAGGTGGGCGGCGCCGTTTCCAGCATTCCATGACGTGCGGCCGGACAAACGGAACCTTTCCGGCTGGTTGCGCGGAATGTTTTTGCTATAGTGGTTCTACCCTCACGAAACTACCCTGTGTCGGGGTGGCGGAACCGGTAGACGCGCACGTTTGAGGGGCGTGTGGAGCAATCCGTGGGGGTTCAAGTCCCCCCCTCGACACCACTTTCTGATTCTTTTCCGGTCATCAGGCTTCGGCCCACAGCGCCCGGCAGAAAGAATCCTCCCAGCCCGAGAGAACCGCCGTAACGCCCTCCATGGCGCTGCTCAGCTGATTGTTTTTCGGCGGGTTGAACCCCAGACTGGCGGTATCCAGTAAGCCAACCGCCGTCTGCAGATCAGAAAGCGTCACCGCATCCCGCCCATCGGCGGCGGCACGGTAACGCGCCATCCGGCCAGTCGCCGCATAGCGCACGGCCAGTTCAAACAGTCGCTTCTGCCAGTCCGGCCTTACCCCGGCGGAAGAAACCACCAGAATTCGCCGCGTGGCGAACTGGCTGCGAAAATACCGCGCCAGCAACGCCTGGAAATCAGAGAGCTGCCAGTCCAGAGAAACCCGACCGGCGGCAGCCAGGTCCACACGGGCGGGGAAATCCCACACGCGCACGCTGCCACGCCCGCCCACCAGCTGAACGATCAGATTCACCAGCACCATACGACTTGGCTGGGTCTCCTGACGCAGATCATCCACCAGGCCATTGATGAGAATGCGGGAGACCGCCAGATGCGTGAGCATGCGCCCGGTAAAGTGCCGTCGCTCCGTCATCGCCATGGCATCTTGCGAGGGCTGAAACTGCCGGATGGCCTCAATCATCATTACTTCTGGCTCGCCGGCGAGCAGTAACGGCTGTAGGGCAGCGGTTAATTGCCGCACTGCCAGCAACGCCAGGTCCACCGTCAGTGATGGGTTATCCAGCAGCGCGACGGCCTGATCGCACAACGCATGCGCAACCGACAGGGGTAACGGCTGATCCGACAGGAGGAGTTGTTCAGGCAGGGCGTGCACCTGGCCTGCCGCCAATTGCGTGGCATAACGCTCGGCGATCTGTGGCGCGATGGGGTCGCCGGTATTGGCTGCCACGGAGGGACAAAAGAAACTCAGCATCGGGTAGACCTCCCCGCTGGCGGCATCCTTTGCAAAGTTAAAGGGATACTGCTGGCAGGTTTTGGGAATGGCCGCATGCCCTTCGGCCTTTTGGATGGCGCACAACCCGTCGTCATCCAGAAAGGCGCATGTCGTCTGCCCGCGTTCGTCACTAATGCGGGGCATATTGTATCGGGAAACGCCGGTCTCTGTCTGCGCGCCCTCCATGGGCGTAAAATCCACGCCGGCGCTTTTCAGGCGTTCCACCAGCCACGGCATGGCGTGGTAGCGGGCGACCTCTTCGGCTGTGGCGTCAATGCGCCACGGAAACCGGCAGCATTTGGCCGGACAATCCCGGCAGGCATAACGGTCCGCCGGCGGCGGCGCCAGAACCGGCTGCGACTGAACTTCACTGGAAGATGCGTTCATCCCACCAGCTTAGCAATGCAAAGCCTCGTTCGGGGTACACCATCCGGTGGGTTTTACCTAGACTTCACCCAATCGAGAGACGTTTCCGCAATGGCCTGCCAGTCAATGCCGTACTCGCGGAAAAGCGCCGACGCGGTCCCGCTCTGGCCGAAGCGGTCCTGGGTGCCCAGGCGCTTCACCGGGGTCGGGCAGTGCTCGCTGAGTACTTCACAGACGGCGCCACCCAGGCCGGCCATGGTCTGGTGGCTTTCCACCGTGACCACCCTGCCGGTTTTGCGGGCGCTGGCAATCAGCGTGGCTTCATCCATCGGCTTAATAAACAGACAGTTCAGCACTTCCGCGCTGACGCCATGATCCTTCTGGAGGCGTTCCGCGGCCAGAAGGGCATGGTAAACGGTCTCGCCCGTACCCACAATCGTCAGGTCCGTGCCCGCACGCTCCACGCGGATCTTCTGGCCGTCCAGCTGATAGCTCTCCTCGTGAATCACGGGGCAGTCGGGGCGCACCAGGCGAATATACACCGGTCCGTCATACGCCGCAGCCCATCGAACCACCCGGTCGGTCTCGACCGCATCGGAAGGCACCACCACGGTCATTCCGGGTATCACCCGCATCAGGGCAATGTCCTCAATGGACTGGTGACTGGCGCCGTCCTCACCCAGGCTCAAGCCGGAGTGCGTCGGCGCGATTTTCACATTCAGGCCGCTGTAACACACGCTGTTGCGGATCTGATCCCAGGCCTTGCCGCTGGCGAACAGGGCAAAGGTGCTGCAGAAGGGAATTTTACCGGTGGTGGCCAGCCCGGCCGCCGTATTGACGAGATCCTGCTCGGCAATGCCCTGGTTAAAAAACCGGTCGGGGTATTGTTCGCCAAACATCTGGGTTTGCGTTGAACAGGCCAGATCCGCATCCAGAACCACCACATTGGGGTTTTCAGCGCCCAGGGCCACCAGGGTTTCGCCAAACTGCTTGCGCAGCGCTTTTTTAGGGGGATTCTCGAGATCAATGGTCATTCTTTTCTCCTTAGTGGGGGCCGTTGCCTCCCCCGGGCCGCCTCCCTGTAACGCCCCCTCGCCCCTTGGGGAGAGGGGGGCTGGGGGGTGAGGGGTTTATAAATTCTCCAGGGCCGCCACCAGCTCTGCACGAGCCTGCTCATACTGATCCGTGTTGGGGGGCTTGCCGTGCCAGCCGGCCTGGTTCTCCATAAACGAGACGCCTTTGCCCTTTGTGGTGTTGGCCACAATCACCGTGGGCCGGTCACTGGTTTCCGCCATCTGTCTGGCCTGGGTGACCGCCTCATAAAACTGTTCAATGTTGTTGCCGTCGGCAATTTCCAGCACATTCCAGCCAAACGCGGCAAACTTGGGCGCCACTTCGCCCAGGGCTTTCACGCACTCGGTGCTGCCGTCAATCTGCAGGCGATTGCGATCCACAATGCCGATCAGACGGTTCACTTTATGGTGGGGCGCGCTCAGCGCCGCCTCCCAGATGTTGCCTTCCTGCAGTTCGCCATCACCCATCAGCACATAGACAAACGCCGGGTTGTTATCCAGGCGCAGACCTAGCGCCATACCAACACCCATCGACAGCCCCTGTCCCAGGGATCCGGTGGAGACATCGACACCCTTCACGTATCTGGAAGCGGGATGCCCCTGCAGATTGGTATGGATTTTACGCAGGGTGTGAATTTCTTCTTTCGGAATGTAACCGGCAGCCATCAGCGTGGCGTACAGCGCCGGGGCGCCGTGCCCTTTGGAAAGAATAAACCGGTCGCGGTTGGGACATTCCGGTTTCGTGGCGTCGTGCCGCATTACGGCAAACCACAGGGTCGTCAGCATATCAATGCAGGAGAGGGAAGTACCGGGGTGGCCGGACTGGCCTTCATAAATCATCTGGAGAATATCCAGGCGGAGTTGGGCAGCGGTTTTACGGAGCGCAGCGAAATCCGGTGACTGCAAACCTGGAGCAGTCACAGTGGCGGGGTCAGGCGTCATACAGGCGTTCAATTCAGTCAGCTCTCTGATACAGCCGGGCAGGCCATCGTATTGTGTCACATCAACCCGGCGGATCAAGACAAGCCGATGACAGTCGCTATAAAGGCTGGCTCAGCACCCGCCAGACAAACTGCGGCAGCGTTTTCATGACGCGCTGTATCCGCCAGGGTTCACTGGTGATTCGGTACAACCATTCCAGATTCAGCGCGCGCATCCAGGCGGGGGCGCGCTGCGTCTGACCACTCCAGACATCCAGACTGCCACCGACGCCAACAAACACCGTGCCGCGAAACAGTGGGGCGTACCGGTCAATCCACTGTTCCTGGCGGGGCACGCCCAGCGCCACCAGCACCACGGTCGGATCGCGCCCGGCGCAGGTGCGCGCAATTTCATCCTGATCGGCGTCACTGGCAAAAAAACCGTGATGGGAATACACCAGATTCATTCCCGGATACCGGGTCTGCACTGCATCCACGGCGGCATTGAGAACGGCAGGCTGCGCTCCGATGATTGCGACTTTCCAGCCCTGCCGTGCGGACTCGGCCAGGAGGGCCTCGGAAAACTCGATACCCGGCAGGCGTTGCACAGTGGCGCCCTGGCGTCGCAGCGCCCAGACAAGCCCTGCGCCATCGGGGATACACAAATCCGCACGTCGGAGAATCCGTCCGAGCTCCGGGTTCTGATCCCCCTGCATCAGCATTTCGGGGTTCAGGGTGACCACATGCGCGTTTTTTCCGGCAGACACTTTCTGCGAGACCATCGCCAGCGCCTGCGCACAATCCACGCAGTCCACCCGGTAGCCCATCAGGTGTGCAGTGCGATCATCCGATTGATGTGCCACCATGGGGGTTACGCAATTTCACCCTTGGG
This sequence comes from Candidatus Melainabacteria bacterium, assembly GCA_050247195.1. GTDB lineage: Bacteria > Cyanobacteriota > Vampirovibrionia > Vampirovibrionales > Vampirovibrionaceae > JBFWUP01. Next base: position 13,678 of record JBFWUP010000009.1, read on the forward strand.
CTTTTTGTCCGGCATCGCCAGCACTTCGGCTGTATTGCGCTCCTGAACCATCTTCGGGGTGATTTCCACGACCTTCATGTCGTCGCGGCCAGGCACCTCGTACATAATGGGCAGCATAATTTCTTCCACAATGCTGCGGAGCGCGCGGGCGCCGGTTTTACGTTTAATGGCTTCCTTGGCGATTTCTTCGGCCACGCCTTCGCGGAAGATCAGCTCCGTGTTGTCCATGGACAGCAGCTTTTTATACTGCTTGAAGACCGCATTTTTCGGTTCGGTCAGAATACGGACCAGGGCCTTTTCATCCAGCGCGTCCAGCACAGCCGTGACCGGGATACGGCCGGTAAACTCAGGAATCAGACCAAACTTGATCAGATCATCCGGTTCCACCTGTTTCAGCAGGCGGGCGGCTTCCAGATCGCGCTCCATCTGAGACTTGGGCGCCGAGGCGCCAAAACCCATCACTTTGCCGGAATTCACACGGGCCTGCACAATTTTATCCAGACCAATGAACGCCCCGCCACAGACAAACAGAATATTGGTGGTGTCGATCTGAATGAACTCCTGGTGCGGGTGCTTGCGGCCGCCCTGCGGGGGAACGTTGGCCACCGTGCCTTCAATCATCTTCAGCAGGGCCTGCTGCACGCCCTCCCCGGAAACATCACGCGTGATGCTCGGGTTCTCGGACTTGCGGGCCACCTTGTCAATTTCGTCAATGTAGATAATGCCCCGTTCGGCGCGGGCGGCATCATAATCCGCCGCCTGATAGAGGCGCAGCAGAATATTCTCAACGTCATCGCCCACGTAACCGGCTTCGGTCAGCGTGGTGGCGTCGGCCACAGCGAAGGGCACTTCCAGCATACGGGCCAGTGTCTGGGCCAGCAGGGTTTTGCCGCTGCCGGTCGGGCCGATCAGCAGAATGTTACTCTTCTGAATCTCGACCGAATTGTCCCCCGACAGACGCGACGTGATTTTTTCCTTGTCCGCGTCCTTGGGTTCTTTCTGTTCTTTCTGCGCTTCTTTCATCGCCGCGTTGTGGGCAATGCGCTTGTAGTGGTTATACACCGCCACGCCCAGAATCTTCTTGGCGTCTTCCTGACCGATAATGTGCTCATCCAGGAAATTCTTAATCTCGTGGGGTTTGGGCACCTGGGTCAGTTCCGGCGTATCCGGCGATTTCTCGGCCTCTTCGGCCTCAAAGAACTCCTCGTCCAGAATTTCATTACACAGCTCAACACATTCATCACAGATGTACACTTCCGGGCCGGCAATCAGCTTTTTCACCTGATCCTGGCTTTTGCCACAGAAGGAACATTTCAGTCGGTTTTCATCGTGCTTGGCCATTCAGTCTCTTTCTCCGGTTCTTATTCAGGGCCTGTGCATGTGGACGGCGTGGGTATTATACCCCATTCCGCATCGTTTTCTCACTGTGCCGGGGGAAAATCCCTAGCTGGCCTTGGTTTCTTCAGCCTTGGTGATGACTTTATCCACCATACCGTAGGCCACAGCCTCTTCGGCGGTCATAATGTAGTCACGGTCAGTGTCTTTCTCAATCTTCTTGAGCGACTGGCCGGTGTTTTTGGCCAGAATTTCGTTCAGGATTTTCTTCATGCGGTTGATTTCAGCCGCCTGAATTTCGATATCCGTCGCCTGACCCTGCGCGCCACCCAGCGGCTGGTGAATCAGCACGCGGGAATGCGGCAGCGCCATCCGCTTGCCGGCGGCGCCGGAGGACAGCAGGAAGGCGCCCATACTGGCGGCCTGACCGAGACAGATGGTGCAGACATCGGCGCGGATGTGCTGCATGGTGTCATAAATCGCCAGACCGGCCGTGACGCTGCCGCCCGGGCTGTTGATGTAGAGCATCACGTCTTTTTCAGGATTCTCGGAATCCAGCAGCAGCAGCTGGGCCACAATCAGGTTGGCCACGTGATCATCCACGGGGGTGCCAAGGAAAATAATCCGCTCGCGCAGCAGGCGGGAGAAAATATCGAAGGAGCGTTCGCCACGGGTGGACTGCTCGACCACCACAGGCATATAGGCGCTGGGGCTGGCAATCAGGCCATTTTCAATCGCCAGACGGGAAACAGATTCAGGGGTGGGTTGCATGGTTGTCACTCTCTCCTTCGGACAAAAACGCGGGATAGCCAATATCATACCGCACGAACGCCGTTCGGTGAACATGCAATCCAACGAAAGAACGGCATCGCGTCATGCCGGCGCGGCGGCCCTAGGCGCCGGGCGTCACAAACGAGCCGCCCCACACCGCCTTGGCGTCCCAGGCCTGAAAGGCATCGGCAAACCGGTTCATATCCGCCTGAGTGACCGCACCGACGGGCGTCACAAAGTACACCACGGTCACCCGCACCGGCTCATCGGCGCGCTGCCCGCGGTATCCGCTGCCCGTGTTGTACACACCCTCGCTGTCCCCGTGGCCAATGGCCACCTTCACCAGCCCGCTGTCAGCCCGTTTCTCCGCTGTCTTCTGGAGAACGGCGGCGCCAACAACGCCTGTTTCCGCCGGAGCGGCCTGTGGCGCCATAAAACCATCGGACATGGCGTTAAACCCGCGCCAGGGGGGCGTGCCCATATTGGCCAGGGTAATCCCTGCATGGCGTTTCAGGGGAATCTGGATGAGGTAATACCTCTGGACATCCACATCCATGCCCAGCGCCTTCAGCTCGGCCTCCAGCCGCAGAAGATCCGGCCGTTCAGCGGCACGGCTGGCCGTAAACGGGGCTTTTTTACCGTGAACATTGGCATACAGGAGCTGGTGGTTGCCCGGCCCTACAATGGCTTCGGAGGAGCCCTCAATCACATCTGTAATCACGTAATTGGTGGCCCCATAGGGAAAGATGCTGAAATTAAACGCGGATCTTGAAGGATAAGCCCGGTTGCTTCCCAGGCGGGCCGCAGGCACAGGCACCACGGCAAACTGGTTGGAGACGATCACATGCTGATCCCGCAGGGGGGAGGCGAGACCCAGCTCCTTCAGGCGCTGCGGAAGACTCACTTCCATCGTCCGCGCGCCTTCCTTCCGGTGAATCTTGATCTTGTCGGCGGGGACCATCAGGACCTTGTCGCGGTAGTTTTCATCGCGCCGCACGGAAAGCGCCAGCTCGGCCGAGCCGGGATCATGCTCGTCCCGCCGGACCCAGATCCCCACATCGCTGATGCGATCGCCCCAGACCGAGCCCTGATAACGGCTGATGTCCTCCCAGGATATTTTGACCGGCGAATAGCCCTTGCCCTGCACCAGGCTGAGAAAGTTTTGATCCTGGTTCAGCGCCAGGGTCTGGTTGTAATAGGCCTCCCACGTCAGATCCGGTTCGCGGACGGGCTCCGGTTGCGGGGTTGGGTAGACCGGCACAGGCAGGGTGCAGAAGTGCGGGCACTGCCGCGTGGCGGCCAGTGTTTTCAGGGCGGTCTCAATACGGGTCACCACGCCGTGGTCTATTTTGGGGTTCAGCTTCAGGTTCTGGGCGATCTGCACGGCGGCAAAACCGGTTTTACTGCTGAGGACGGGCTGGGCGCAGAGGTCCGTCACAGCGAGCCTGACTTCCGGCAGAATCCCGTTCAGCTGAGCGTCATCCAGTTGCAGGGATTGCGCGCCAAAGGCCTGGCGGACGGCATCCGCGTCCAGAACGCTCACAGGCTCACTCTGGGCGATTTTAACCGTCGCCACACCCAACAGCACAGCGACCGTGGCCGCCAGAATGAAACCCTTCTTCATGGGGGAAAATCCTTTCGTCAAACACCGTTGCCCGCCATCGGCGGCATTCAGCGCATGACGCAGGGACTGCTGTATGGTTCCGGTTGAATCCAGATTTAGCGATCAAACAAGCCGCTACTGGCCTTAGGTCGTCTACGCCTGGCAGATTCAGGCGGATTCAGTATTAATGCCGTCACAGCATCAATCTTTTCAGAATCATATTGGGCTAACAACCGATTAACCTGGCGTTCGCCGAATACACCACGCCGCGCATGGATTTCCGCACCGACACCTATCCCCTTTAAACGATGAGCGAGCGCCCCCTTTGCAACAAACCTAAATGCAGGACCAGTGTCTGTTTCAGTTACAGGCACACCCATCGATATTAATTGATCAACGTGTGGGGGTTGAAAATGAGAAAGCTTCACGGATATCGGGTAGCCTCCTTTAATGTACGGTCGATCTATAAGCAGATCGCGCCCAAAAGCAGGGCGGACGGCCGAAAAGGTCGTAAGCATCTTGTTTCCTCGTAATAACTATGTAACCCGATAAATCAACAGTCATGGAAGAACCGCGACTGCACTTGAATTCAGCACCAGTGTATGAGAATCCAAAGCCACTGACAAGGTGTCGGGTGGATATCATCTGTAGCCCCTCGCCACTTGGGGAGAGGGGTTGGGGTGAGGGGTCAGAATCTAACTGCGCCAGCGCAGGGTCTGCTCCCGCACCGGGTTGGTAAATTCACGGCGTTCCGCCCGGGAAGAGCGCCATTCCTCTTTCAGGTCGTAATACCACTTCACGGGCATCCCCGCGTCTTTCATCACCACAATGAGGTCCGGGTTGGTGGCCAGGCCCACCTGCTGCATGGCCGCAATATCGCGGTCCTGCTCCAGGAAACGCTGCGAGACCAGACTGATAAACGGACGCGCCAGGGGCGCCAGCCACTGTAAAACGGGCAGACACCAGTACATGGTGTTCAACATCTGCGTGGTTTTCTCATCCACGGGCGTCAGACAGGTCAGCGAGGTGAACACCGACTGCTCCCCAATACGCATGTGTTCAATCCGGATACCCGGCAGCAGAAAACGGATCTCCGTGGTGGGCATGCCCCCCAGCAAGCGGTAAACCAGTGATTTCGCCGCCGGCGTGTGACTGACCATGGTGTACCCGAGGGCGGAAGGAATAAAGTGCTTCACTTTGTCCCGGATGGTTTGGGTGCTGCGGAACCACCAGCTGCTGTGCACATAGGCCACATGCGCCGGGTCCATCAGCGCCACCACGCCGTAATCAATGTGCGAGGGCAGCGTCAGGCGGTTAATGGTGGTGAAGTACCGGTTGCCGGCAATGCCGGGCACTTCCGGCAGCGGCGGCAGGGGCAGGTCCGTGTCACCCAGATACACCCAGACGACATCATGCGCTTCCTCACAGGGAAAGGTCTTCACCCGGATGCGGGTAACATCAAACTGCTGGTCCTCGGTTAATGAGGGAATGCCGGAGCAGGCGCCCTCACAGCCAAACGTCCAGCCGTGGAAGCGGCAGGTCACCTCGTGCCCGTCAAACCAGCCGTCGCTGAGGGGAATGCCCTGGTGCGGGCACACATCCAGCATGGCGAACGCTTTGCCCTTAGCGGAGCGCCCCAGCAGAACCGGTTTTCCCATCAGCACGCGGCGCTGCATTCTGCCGGGTTTTAAATCCGGAGACGCAATCGCGCAGTACCAGAGATCGGCTAGCAGAGGCGTGGGACGCACGGAGGGCGCTTTCGGTCAGGGGGCCGTAAACGAATTAAGACTCGTTGTCTTCTTCCAGTACATCAAATTCTTCGCCTTCAATCTGGGCGGCCACGCTGGCAGGCTCTTTTTTGCCTTTGCCGGCCTTGGCGCCCTTCTTGGCGGCGGTGTCCTCCCCGGTATCGGGCACCAGGGTGAAACTGGCCTTGCCCAGCAGGAAATCAATGATTTTCTGACTGAGGATCTGATCGGACAACGCCTGGGCGGCTTCAAAGTTGTTGGCCAGGTGGCGCATAATGTTCTTTTCATCCACACCGCGGGAACGGGCCATTTCCTGCACCTGCTGGGTGAATTCCTGATCCGTCACGGCGATGCCTTCTTTTTTGGCGATGCTGCCAAAAACCAGGCTGGTTTTAATGCGTTTGGTGGCTTCCTCGCGCAGGTTGTCAAAGACGTTGTCCTTGCCCTGGCTCTCCACAAACTGATCCCAGCTGACGCCCTCGCCTTTCAGGCGCTGTTTCACTTCTTCCACCAGCAGCTTGGCTTCGCGGTTGATCATGGATTCGGGAATCTCCACCTTGGAGTTGTCCAGGACGTAATCCACCACGGCTTTCTGTTTGCGGAAGGTGTTTTCCTGTTCCACAGCGTTTTCCAGCACCTTGGCGATTTCAGCCTTCAGCGCGTTCAGGTCTTCGTAGGGGCCGCACTTTTTGGCCAGGTCATCGTTGATTTCCGGGGTCACCTTGCGGTTGATTTCGTTGATCTTGATCTGGAAATCCACCGGTTTGCCGGACAGGGACTTGTCGTGGTAGTCCTCAGGGAAGGTCACCTGAATGGAGAAGTCTTCACCCAGCTTGTGGCCGACAATCTGATCGGCAAAGCCTTCAATAAAGTTGTTTTCGGCGAGATCCAGGCGGTAGTTGCGCGCGGCGCCGCCACGGATGGCCTCGCCCTTGTTGTAACCGCTGAAATCGATGTTGACGATGTCATTGGCTTCGGCCGGGCGGTCAATCACGGGCTCCAGGGTGGAGAAACGGGTGACAATGTTGTCCAGCTCGCTTTTTTCAGCGTCTTCCGGCAGTTTGTATTCGGGCACATCCACTTTCACGCCGTCAAAACTGCACAGTTCGGCTTCCGGGCGCAGCTCCACGGAGGCCTGCACGTTGATGCCGGCGTTGAGGTCAAACTTAACGCCGCTGATCTGGGGCGGGGCCACGACATCGAGCTGGTGCTCGCTGATGGCGTCGGCAAAGGCGTGGGGCAGCAGGCGGTCCATGGCTTCCTGTTTGATGCGCTCCACACCCACGGTTTTCTCCACAATGTTGCGGGGGGCTTTGCCACGGCGGAAACCGGGAATGTTGAGGCGCTGACCCAGACGACGCCAGGCTTTGTTGTACTCCTGGCCGGCCTGTTCGGGGGAAATTTCAAGCTTAATCTCGGCGGTCTGATCGTCTTTTTTCTGGACGTCAACTTTCATGGCGGTCATGCGGGGGTATTCCTTCCATCGCAACAATGCTGAGTAACGAGCGGCAAGCGGCCCTATGCAGAGTGAGGCTGTTTGCGCCCTAAGGCCGTTTGGCGACCGTGGGACCCCCCGAGTGTACCGGGAACACCCCGGAAAATAAAGCGATTTTTTACCGCGAGGAGAGAGAAAAAATGGAGCGGGAGACGAGGCTCGAACTCGCGACATCTTCCTTGGCAAGGAAGCATTCTACCACTGAATTACTCCCGCATCCGAGTGTTTTGGCTCTTCAAGCGTAATTCGTGTGAGCAATAATATGAATGAAATGGTTTGAAAAATCAAGCACTGTTATCATTACCCGATATGCATATAGAACAGGGCGCAATGAAATCCTCCGCTAAGATACAAATTGTGTTTGACGACCGCTGCGGCTTCTGCCAGCGCTCGCGCCGGATTTTTCAGGCACTCGATCCGTTCCATGTTTGTGAGTGGCTGCCTTTGTCTCATCACCCCGACTTCTTTGACGGTCTCAGCGACACCGCCAACGACCCCCAGCGCGAGATGCACGGGCTTTACCGGGGGCAGGTCTACAAAGGCTATGCGCTGTACACACTGATGTGCCGGGTGAACCCGCTGCTCCGTGTCTTTTATCCGCTGGCGCTGCTGGGCTGGTGGACGGGGCTCGGCAATCTCCTTTACCGGTTTATCGCGGCTCAGCGCCAGGCCATCTCACGCGTCTGCCGGCTGAATCCGGACATCGAAACGTCACAGGGCTGATGTAACCTTTTGTAAAATCGCGTATTTATGCCGTATTGAGGGCAATTGTGCGTTTTTACTGCTTTAGATAGGGTGTAGCCATCCACTACTGCATTATCCCCTCCCTTCAACCTCCTGAAGACCATGATCCCCAGACCTTTTGCGCACCCCCTTCCCAGGGTTCAGCCTGATGCAGGCCTTATTTTTGGTCGCAGATTTGGGCGAAAAGAAGAGAAACCTAAACTGCCTTACACTTTTTCGCCAACCCAGGAAGATTACGACTGGTATGCGACCACCCGGCATGGCAGTAAAAAACGCGCACGCGCCGCCCAGCGCGCACTGGACTTAGGACTGGGCGTACCTCTGACGGCGCTTTCTGCACCCCTGCAATACGCAATTGCATCCGCCATTTATCTGTCCGATGGATTTAGTCCATTCTACACTCAGGAGAGAATCGGAAAAGACGGCAAGCCTTTCACCATCGTCAAATTCCGCACGATGGACCCCCGGAAGCAAGGGGCGCATTTCACAACGACCGATGATCCCAGAATCACAAGAATCGGCAGGGCTTTACGTGCCTCCCGTCTGGACGAATTACCGCAGTTTCTGAATGTGCTGAAAGGGGAAATGTCGCTGGTTGGCCCCCGGGCACAGGTGCCCGAAGATTATAGACAGCTTGACGAATTCAGACGCCGCATCGTGGTCAGACCCGGACTCACCGGCCCCTCTCAGCTTCAGGAACACAGTCGTGATTCCAGTGATCCTGATTTCTATGAAAAACGTCTGGCAGCCGATGTTGATCTGATTAACGGGATGTCGATACGCGAGCAGATGCGTTGGATAGCCCTTACCGGTCTTGAGCCTGCCAATGCAGCCCGTGAGATCGTAGAGAAGCGCCGCAACAGACCGAACTCTGAGACACGTCACCGTTTTCCACGGCGTTCTCAGCGCAGAAACGCTCCGACTACTGAGCTGGTGGGTTAGCCGTTACTGAAACTGCCCCAGCAGCGCGGGGACGCGGGAGCAGTCCACATCGTTGCCCAACAGACCGGTGCGCTGCACGTGGTTATTGGCATCCACCCAGAACACGCCGATGCCGTTAATCTGACGCTGCGGCGGGGCTTTGTCCATCATCACCGCCCAGGCATGCTGCAGGTCGGCATCAAACAGGTGACCCAGCGCCGTGGTGTCACTGACCCGGGCGGGTGAGTAAATCACTTCTTCAATTTTTCCCGGTTGGCGGCAGCTGTCCACCTTCACCTTGATCTGATCCAGCCACGCCTCGTTGACCTTCACTTTCTCATGAGAGACGGCAACCACCTTACCCGCCACATGCGGCGGCAGTGTCTGCTGGGCGGTGGCCACACCACCGGCCAGCAACAGGGCGGTCATCATCGCGGCAGCGCTTTTAGATACGAAAGACATGGGAATACTCCTCATTCAGAATGCTGTGATACGAACCAACGTCAGGATGTCGGTTTAAAATCCAAAGCGGCCAATGCCGGGCACACCAGGAACACCCGGCACACCGGGCAGACCAAAGCCGGGGCGTTTGGCAGGCTGGGTTTGCGCCGCCGAAGCAGGCATCTGCTGCGCGGCCCCCATACCGCCCTGCGGGGCAGCGCCCACGGCAGCGCCGGCATCGAGATTGCGGCCGCACTCCCAGTTATAACCCCAGAACGTGGTTTTGCTCACCACTTTGGTCGTGTCATCCGCCACCACGGTCACATGGCCGTTCACCATGTTCATAAACTGGTTTTTCATCGTCACGCTGCGGGCGGCCTGCAGCAGGTCCCGGTAAATAAACCCGAGGTGGTTTTCCTCGCTGATGCCACCGGGCGCATAGCTGACCGTCACCAGTTGACCCGGGGCGGCGCAGTTATCCAGCGTCACCGAGACTTTGTCCAGCCAGGTGGTGTTCACCTTCACCGGCTCGTGGTAAACGGCCAGAATTTTTCCCGTATACTCGGCGGCATTCACGCGGAAACCACCGGCACAGCAGATACAACACAACATCAGTACACTCAGCAAAGTCGCTTTCAAGCGCAACATAGCAAAAGACCTCTCACTCAACGACGTGACTGTCACTCTATCAAAAAAATGACAGTTAGCCCTACACAATGAGAGAGCACCACCACATACAAATCCTACAAATTTCATTTTTTGCTTATAATGTAAAACTCAATATATATACCCGTCTCTTAACAATAAAGGAATAAACAATGCTGAACACAATCAATGTTGCTACCTTTGGCCAATTCTCCCAATCTGTAACGGGAATGACTTTTAAGGGCAGTAAAAATGAACCGAAAACAGGCGATCAAGTTTTTTTTAAAGATGATGATGCAAAAAAAGGTGATATCGTTGTACGCCACGGGCGCAAGATAGAAGTGGAAGATACAAACAATAAAGAAGTAATTAAAGGCGGCGCTGTGAAAGGGAAGGACATCGGGCCGGCCTAGCAGTTATCAACCTGCAGGTGGGCAATTTCAGACCGCCTGCAGGCGTTCCTCGGCCTCTTCCAGCACCTGCACCACGCGGTAGCCGTTCATCCCGTCACTTTTTGGGCGCTTGCCCGTCTGCATGCAGTGCAGAAAATGCTGACACTCCAGCTTCAGCGGCTCGATCATCAGGTACTCGGGGAATTCCTCCACCGGCAGCGGGGTGTCGTCCTTGGCGTACAGGTGCAGTTTGTCCTCGCCCAGGGTGTCATCAATCACGGCGGTGCCCTGCGTGCCCCGCACCACCAGCTTCACCCGCTTCTGCGGATGCACCCAGCTGACATGGATATGCGCGCCCACACCGCCGGGATACGCGAGATCCAGGTGGGCATCGTCAATCAGACCATCGGGGTGGTTGGTGTAGCCCACCACGCTGGTCAGCGCCTCGGGCTGCTCGCCCAGCACTTCGGAAATCATCGAGAGATCATGCGGCGCCAGATCCCAGAGCACGCTCTTATCCGGGCGGTTCACATTGGTGTTCAGCCGATCGCTTTCCACACTGTTGATCACGCCCAGGGCGCCTTCGGCCACCAGCTGCTTCAGGCGGTTGACCACGGGATGGTACAGCAGCAGGTGCCCCACCATCAGCACGCGGTCATGTTCCTCCGCCAGACTGAACAGTTCAATCGTCTCATTGCCTGTGGTCGCCACGGGTTTTTCCACATACACATGTTTGCCGGCCAGCAGCGCCTGCTTGGCCAGGGCGTAGTGGGTATGGCTGGGCGTGGAGATGATCACCCCCTGAATGGCGGGATTCTCAAAAACCGATTGCATATTCCGGGTGGCGTGAACCTGACGGTATTGCTGGCGAAAGGACTGCAGCAGATCGCTGTCCAGATCGCAGACTGTATGCAGAGCGTCCAGGTGGGCGAAATTACGGACCAGGTTCTTTCCCCAGTTGCCGCAGCCAATCACCGCAATGGCCGGATGTCCGGCGCGCGGGGCCTCGGGCGGTTGTTCTTCACGGATCATGCGGTCCATCATGGCTTCCAAACTGGGGTCTCGCGTTGTGCTTCCGTTCCGTGTCACGAAGGTCAGGATCTTTTTATATACAATAGGCAGGCGCTCTGCAGCACTGTAACACAAGCACAGGTCCTCATTCAGCCATGAAGTTTATCCGGGAAACCCCCACACAGACCCGCCGCGACACCTGGGTTGAAATTGATCTGGGCGCACTGGAGCGCAACGCCAAAGCCCTCAGGCAGGCTGTGCCCGCCAGCCAGCAGATGATGGCCATCGTCAAGGCGGACGCCTATGGCCATGGCGCTGTGATGATTCTGCAAACGCTGGAGGCCAGCGGCATTGACATGCTGGGCGTCGCGAGTTTGGACGAGGCCCTGCAGATCCGCAAGGCGGGCATCCGTCTGCCGACCCTGGTGATTGGCGTGGTGCCGGACTGGGCGCTGGCCACGGCGGCCCAGCAGGAGATTCAGCTGACGGTGTTTGATGCGCACCATCTGCAGAGCCTTACGCAGGCGCACCAGCAGACAGGCCGCACATTCAAGGTCCACGTCAAAGTGGATACCGGCATGCACCGCATCGGCGTCGCATGGGAAGAGGCGGCAGATTTTATCAATATGCTTTCCGGGCAGCCGGGCATTCAGCTGGAAGGCGTGTTCTCGCATTTTGCCGATACCGCAGACGCCCGCTTCACGCAGACCCAGCTGGAACGCTGGCGGCAGGTGGTTGGCCGGCTGAATCAGAAGCCCCGGTATCTGCATATCGCCAATTCGGAAGGCATGCTGCTGCATGGTCATTCGCTGGACCCGAAATACAGTAACCTGGTGCGCACCGGCATTGCGTTGTTCGGGTATGGCCCGGCCGGCAGCCCGCCGCTGGAGCCCGTGATGGGCGTGAAAGGCCGGATTATCCGAATTCACGACGTGGGCGCGGACGAAAGCGTGAGTTACGGGCGTCGGTTCACCACCAACGCCCCCACTCGGATCGCCACTGTGCCGTTGGGTTATGCGGATGGCGTGCCGCGCATTCTCTCCGGAAAAATTGACGGCCTGCTGCTGGATCAGCGTGTGCCGCAGGCCGGCGTCATCACCATGGATCAGATGATGTTTGACGTCACCAGTGTGGCTGACGCCCAGGTCGGCGATATCATCACGCTGGTGGGCGCGGATGGTCCGCACCGGATCACCCTGAGCGACTGGGCCGCCATAGCCCAGACCATTGAGTATGAACTGATGTGCGGCCTGCGCGTCCGCCTGCCCAAAGTATACGTGCGGTAACCCAGGGAGGGGAGCGCGAATACGGACCTCTCCCCCAACCCCTCCCCTCCAAGAGGAGAGGGGGAGCAGACATAAAACCTCTGTTAAGATGGAATCATGATTCGCTGGCTGCTGTTGAGAGTGCTGAGTGGCGTGCTGACCCTGTTCTGCCTGGTCAGCATTACCTTCGTTTTACTTCGCCTGATGCCCGGCGGGCCCTTTGACGAAGAGCGCAGCCTGCCGCCGGCCATCAAAGCCAGCATTGAGGAGCGCTACCACCTGAATGCGCCGATTCCCGAACAGTATGTGCGCTACCTCGGCACGCTGTTACAAGGTGACCTTGGCCCCTCCTTTAAATATCAGTCCCGCAGCGTGAATGATATCGTTGGCGAGGCCACAGCGGTGTCCGCTCAGATTGGGGTACTGGCCCTGCTGCTCGGCGTGCTCAGCGGCACCATTTTGGGCGCCATTGCCGGTATCACGCGCCAGCGCTGGCTGGATGGCCTGCTTTCTCTGACAGGGGTTTCCTGCCTCTCCATTCCGGCCTTTATTCTGGGCGGCCTGCTGGTGCTCACATTCGCCCTCACCTGGAATATCCTCCCCGCCGCCACACTGACCAGCCCCGCGCATTACATTCTGCCGGTCATTACGCTGTCTCTGGCGCCGTTTGCCTACGCTTTTCTGCTGGTGCGCAACACCGTGCAGGAAACCAAAAACGCGACTTATGTGCATATTAAACACAGCATGGGCCTGCCCGCCAGAACCATCGCCATCCGTCATGTCCTGCGCAATTCCCTCATTCCCCTGGTCTCCATTCTGGGCCCCATCGCCGCGGCGATTCTTACCGGCAGTTTTGCCGTGGAGTTTATCTTTGCCGTGCCAGGGCTGGGCAAGCACTTCGTCACCGCCGTCACCAACCGGGACTACACCCTGGTCATGGGTATCACCATCGTTTACAGCGTCACGCTGATTGTCTTCAACATGCTGACCGACATTCTCTATGGCTTTCTGGATCCCCGCCTGCGGGAGGACGCCGGCGCATGAGTGACGTGATAGCCCTGCGCGCCGGCCGCCCGCTGAGCGCCACACTGAAGCAACCCAAAATTGCGCTGTCACTCGCGGTGATCCTTCTGGTCGCCCTGCTGGCCATTGCCGGCCCTGCTCTGGGGCAGGACCCCACACTGATTCACCCGGATCTCCCGACGTTAAAACCCGGTGCGGTCAGCGGGTTCTGGTTCGGCACGGACGATCTCGGCCGCGATTTGTTCAGCCGCCTGGCCGTGGGCGCCAGAATCTCACTTCTGATCGGGCTGGCCACGGCGCTGGTTTCTTTAATCATTGGTACGCTGTACGCCACCATCGCGGCGCACTATGAGGGCAAAACCGATCAGGTGATGATGCGCTTTGTGGATATTCTCTATGGCCTGCCGGGACTGATGGTGGTCATCCTCTTCAGCGTGTTTTTCGGTCGCAGCGTGGTCAGCCTGGTGCTGGCGCTGTCTTTATTCTGCTGGCCGGATACAGCCCGCATTCTGCGCGGGCAGCTGCTGCAACTCAAGCGCGAGAATTTTATCGAAGCCTATCACAGCATTGGCGGGGGCCCCGTAAGACTCGCCGTGCGTCATCTGTGGCCGAATATTCTGGGCCTGATGATTCTGACCACCACGATCACCGTGCCACGCGCCATTCTCACGGAATCCACGCTGAGTTTTATCGGCCTGGGCGTGGAGCCCCCGCTGAGCAGCTGGGGCACACTCGCCAGCGAAGGCTGGCAACTGGTGCGCGTGGCCCCGCACATGATGCTGTTTCCCGCACTGCTGATTTTCATCACCATGCTGGCGCTCAACCTGCTGGGCGATGGCCTGCGCGAGTATCTCGATCCGAAGGGGTAGTCACTGATTAGCCCTCTTCTTGCAGGATAGGGTGGGCCGCCGAAGGCAAAACTGTGACCTCTCCCCCAACCCCCTCCCCTACAAGGGGAGGGGGCTATGTAAAATATCCTCATGAACAAAACCGAAATCGCGCGGCAGCTAAGACAACAGCAGACTCCTGCTGAAAATACTATGTGGCAACTTCTTCGACGGAAACAACTGGCCGGTTACAAGTTTTACCGGCAAAAACCAATTCTCGGTTTTGTCACTGATTTCTGCTGCATTTCTTCACGGTTGATTATAGAACTGGATGGCTGCATACACCAAAAACCTGAAGTTCGCGGTCATGATGCCGAACGCCAGGCAATTCTCGAAGGTGCAGGTTATCGGTTTCTTCGGTTTACAAACGAACAGGTCTTTCAAACACCCGAATGTGTTACGGAAAAAATCCTTGATTTCCTCGCCATCAACAACCCTCCCCTGGCAGGGGAGGGTGGGCCGCCGAAGGCGGACCGGGAGAGGTCTGCGCTGGCGGAGGATTGAGCTTTTTCTGCACCTGCGAAGCTGTGACCTCTCCCCCAACCCCCTCCCCTACAAGGGGAGAGGGCTTTCTGATACAATCCATACATTGTTATTAACGACACGGGAGAGATCCTCATGGAAAAATTACTGCTGCTCAGCATGGCCGCCACCTTTGTACTGGGCGCGCTTGCCCTTCAGGGAACCGCCAACGCCGAGGAAGGCTTCACCAAAACCAGCACCGGGCTGGAAATTAAAGACACCGAAGTTGGTGACGGCGACGAAGCCAAATCCGGCGACCGGGTGAGCGTACACTACACCGGCACCCTGTACCCCACCGGCGAAAAATTCGACAGCTCGCTGGATCGCAATGACCCCTTCTCATTCCGTCTGGGCGCCGGCCAGGTGATTAAAGGCTGGGATGAAGGCGTCGCCGGGATGAAAGTCGGCGGCAAACGCACCCTGATTATTCCCTCCTCACTGGCCTATGGCGTCGGCGGCATTCCCTCGGTCATTCCGCCCAAAGCCACCCTGAAATTCGACGTTGAACTCCTCGACGTGGATAACTGATTTTTCCTCCCACCCCCTCCCTTTTGGGGAGGGGGCGCAGGGGGGCAAGGTAAGCAATGATGACCCCCGATCCAGCCACCCTATTTTTCCTCACAGTCCTGATACTGCCCCATCTGATGTTCGCAATACTTGTACTGCGTCAGCGCTGGGGCTTTCGTCACGCGCAGGAAGTCTCAGAAATCTCCCCGCTGCCTGCACGAGAACTTCCGGCACTGAGTGTCATCGCTGCCGCCTGCAATGAAGCCGCCGGCATTGAGGCCGCCCTGCAATCCCTGCTGCATCAGGATTATCCCCACTTTGAGATCATCATCGTCAATGATCGGTCCACGGATGAAACCGGCGCCATTCTCCAGCGCATGTCCCTGGCCCACCCACAGCTGAAAGTCATCACTGTTGAGAGCCTCCCCGCAGGGTGGCTGGGCAAAAACCATGCCCTCTGGCAGGCGGCCAAAGTGGCCACGGGAGAATTTCTGCTGTTTACGGACGCCGACATTGTCTTCAGCCGAGATGCCCTGACCCGCTCTGTAAGTTACGCCATACGGGAGCAGGCCGATCACCTGGCCGTGTTTATGGGCATGGTCAGTCATGGGTTACTGTTCGATGCTTTTCTCGCTTTCTTTGTTTTCTCTTTCAATGTGAAGTACGCGCCCTGGCTGGCCAGCAACCCAAACAAAACCAATTACATTGGCATCGGCGGGTACAATCTGGTCCGCCGATCCGCCTATGAAGCCATCGGTACGCACGAAGCCATCCGCATGCAGGTGGCCGATGACATGAAACTGGGCCAGCGTATCAAGCAGGCCGGCCTTTGTCAGCGCTTTCTGTTTGGTACCGGCACGGTGGTGGTGGACTGGTACCAGACGCCTATGGAGGCCATCCGCGGGCTGGAGAAAAACGCGTTTCTCGGCTCGGAAGAAAGCCCGGTCTTTCTGGTGCTGTTCTGCCTCATTACCATTGGCATCATTCTGCTGCCGTATGCGCTCATCTGGATGCCGCCGGGCATGATATCCCTGACGGCCGGCATTTGTGTTCTCGTTCAGTGGGTTTTCGCCACCCTGTGTATCCGGGGTAGCGGGTTGCACCCCCTGGCCGGGGTCGGGTTTCCCTTCGGCATGCTCATTATGATGATCGCCATTCTGCGTTCGGTCTGGTTCACTCTGCGCCGCGGAGGCATCGTGTGGCGGGGGACGTTCTATCCATTGAAAGATTTGAGAGGTTAATTCCTGTCTCCCCCTCGCCCCTTGGGGAGAGGGGGTTGGGGGGTGAGGGGTTTTTACGCTAAAATGGCCGGCAAATGAGTGCCACCATGTCCAGTCCAACGCCTGAAGCCAACCCGCCTGAAGGGTTTCCCCGCGAGGAAACCCTGCGGGATTACCAGCTGACGCTGTTTGCCCGCGATCCCTTTGAAACCAAGGAGCCGCTAGCCATCTGCACGCTGACGGATGACGCCCTGCGCGACGACCTGCAGCAACTACCCGAACTGCAGGGCATTCTGATCGGCGGCCTGCACACGGAAAACATCGGCATTGAGCAGATTGTGAGCTACGTGGTCGGTAACCCCCACATCCGCTTCATCGTGCTCTGCGGCCTGGACGGTAAACAGGCCATCGGCCAGCTGCCGGGCGCCAGCTTCCTGGCGCTGGGCCAGCACGGCGTGGATGACAAAAACCGCATCATCAATGCCCCGGGCAAACGCCCCATTCTGCAGAACGTCCCCAAAGCCGCGCTGGATCATTTCCGCGAAACCGTTTCACTTGTTGATCTGGTGAATAACCGGGATATTCCCACCATTCTCAACGCCGTCTCCCAGTGCCGCTGCAACAACCCCGGCCCCGCCGCCCCGTTTTACACACAGGAAACCATCACGGTGCTGGAAGGCTACACCCACTTTGACATGCTGATGGACCCGCGCGGCTATATGGTCATTCAGGTGGATCAGGACCGGGGCACACTGGTGATGAAGCAATACACGAACAACGGCATCCTGGAGACCATCATCGAAGGCCCCAGCGCCTCCTCCATATACATTCCGGCCGTGGACCGCGGCCTGATTACCCGGATGGACCACGCCGCCTATATCGGTAAGGAGCTGGCCCGCGCGGAGCAGGCGTTGAAAGAAGGTTGGGAGTACGTTCAGGACGCCCTGGGGTAATTACATCAGGCCTTTTTCATAGCTGTACAGGTTGTGCACGCCGCCCTCTTTCTGGGCAGCGGGCGAGCGCACTTCAAACCGCAGCTGGCCGGCATACAGCGCATCCTGCAGTTCGGCAATGCTCTTTACACCAATGTCCTGGAAGCCGTGCTTAATCCCCTGAATGAGGTACGGCAGATATTGCTGCAGGGAGCCTTTGTCCACCACGGAGCCGGATACACCCTGCGCCACCTTCACACGATCGCTCTCGCTGAAGTAACGCGTGGCGCTGCCTTTTTTCATGGCTTCCACGGAACCCATGCCGCGGTATTTTTTCAGGCGAACGCCGTCTTTGTAGAAATATTCCCCGGGGGCTTCCTCGGTACCGGCCAGCATGGAGCCCATCATCACGGCCGAGGCGCCCAGCGACAGGGCTTTGATGATGTGACCGATGCTGGACACGCCGCCGTCGGCAATAATCGGCACGGCGTGCTGACGGGCGTACAGGGCGGTTTTAAACACGGAGGTGGCCTGCGGACGGCCCACGGCCATGACTTCCTGTGTGGTGCAGATGCTGCCCACACCCATCCCCACGCGCAGGGCGTCCACCCCGGCGTCAATCAGACTCTGCGCCTGACGGGCCGTGACGATATTGCCGCCAATCACTTCCAGACCGGGGTAACTGGACTTGGCATGTGCCACCATCTCCAGCTGGTAGGTGGAATCCCCCTGCGAGGAATCAATAATGATGACATCCACACCGGCATCCACCAGCGCGGCCAGGCGGTCACGATCTTCCGGGCGGGTGCCCAGCGCTGCGCCAACCAGCAACTGTTTGTTTTCGGCATGTTTGGAGGCCAGGGGGTAATCGCGGTTTTTCTTGAGATCGTTGCGGGAAATCAGCGCCACCAGCTCACCGCGGGGATTGACGATAGGGAGCTTGCCCTTCTTGCTTTCCTTCAGAATGGCGTTGGCTTCTTCCAGGCTGCAGCCTTCCGGCGCGGTTACCAGCTCGGTGGTCATCACGGCGCTCAGGGGCAGGCTGCGGTCTTCATGGAAATCCACGTCGCGGCTGGTCACCATGCCCAGCAACTTACCGCCCATTCTGCCGTTTTCGGTAATGGGAATGCCGGAAAACCCATACTGGTGCTTCAGCACGTCCACATCGGCAATGGTGTGGCTGGGGGTGAGCACCTGCGGGTGGGTGATAAAGCCGTTTTTGAAGCGTTTAACGGTGAGGACCTGCTCCTGCTGTTCCTCAATGGCGTTGTTGTAATGGATGATGCCAATGCCGCCGTGCAGGGCCATATGAATGGCCATATCCGCCTCGGTCACCGTATCCATCGGGGAGCTGGCCAGGGGGGTTTTCAGCTTGATATTGCGGGTCAGCCGGGTGTCCAGGCTGACTTCATCCGCCGCGAAATCGATGTGCCCGGGCAGCAGAATCAGGTCATCATACGTATATCCTGTCGGCTTCGTGGCGCCGGCGGTGTTCATAAACAGGTCCTGGGCGCTGTGGCCATCCTGCAGGATCTCATCGGGCAGAATTTCAGGCTGTCTGGGTGGCTGGTTCATGGGGCGGCGGGGCTCGGCGAGGGTATCCATCAGTGGGCGGTTCCTCTGGGCTTATGGGGTGCGGCATCGGCTGGTCAGCGTGTCCGCTATGGTAGCGCCATGTTGCTTGGGTTTCAAGGTAACCGGCGTAGTAGTACCAAACCCGCCCCGCCCGGTCGATTGCGCCATTTCCGCTCCTCCCTGTCATACCCGCACAGGCGGGAATCCAGAATACCCCCACCCGGCTTCGGCTTCGCCTCAGCCACCCTCCCCCTGAAGGGAGAGGGGAAGCATGGTGTAGCACAAAGTTTCTCCCGATTGTTTTTATGCCGGTAATAAAAGACAGGGCAAGGCAATTAGGACAGGAACATATCACCCAACGACCCATCCCGCGCCAAGCTGCAAGAGGCGCAACTTCGTGGGCAGCGGGCGCGCATTTACAACGAGGTCAAACTGGAACGTAAGTAAGAGCGCAAGGTGGAGAACCGTCGCATTTATAAGCGTCTAGCGGTAATGTGGGCAGCATTGCTGGCAGTAATTGGCTTGTTCGTTGGCCAGGCGATGGTGGACTCCGGCAACAAATGGTTATAGTTCAGATCAGCTTCCTCAGCTCCGCGTCCGTAATACCAGCTTGCTTAAGAAGCCCATGATATAGACCCGTTTTGAGGTCAGTGGCATGCATCGGCACAATGACATAACGCCCGTCATTGTGCGCAAAAATACAGTGACTCCCCTTCTGACGGACTTCCTCAAACCCCAGTTTCTTAAGCGCCTTGGCAAACTGTCTGGGTTTAACCGGCATTACAGCAACCTAAGCGACGACTTTCACAGTTTCAATAATCGGCGAGCCTTCAATATCCGGCGGAACGGGGCGTTGATCCATCTGCAGCGTCTCAACATAAAGCGCAATGGCCTCCTGAATATTCAGCATGGCTTCTTCTTTGGTTTCCCCTTGAGAAAAACACCCCGGCAAGGCCGGCACCGACACACTAAAGCCACCTGAGCTTTCAGGCTCCAGAACCACGGTATAGGCGTATTCATTCATCAGCAGGACATCCGTTATCAACAGGTTCATTATCAGGGATTTTGCCCTCCTTTTCAAGATTCATCGGAGCAAAACAGGACTTGAACCCCCGGCGTGACGCGGTATGCTGAGGGCGAGAATACCCCTGCATGTTGACCGGATGGAGGCAGCGCCATGACCCCCCAGGGAGCCACGACCTTGACCAAAGAAAACACCCGCACCGAGAAAGATTCCCTCGGTAGTAAAGAAGTCCCCGCTGACGCCTATTACGGTATTCAGGCGCTGCGCGGCCATGAGAACTTCCCGATATCCGGCGTACCCATCAGCCGCGGCATCCCCGAGCAGATCAAATCTTTCGGCTGGGTGAAAAAAGCCGCCGCGCAGGCCAACATGGAACTCGGCCTGCTGGACAAAGCCGACCCGGCCAACAACAAAAAAATCGGCGAGGCCCTCATGGCTGCCGCCGATGAAATGATCGCCGGCAAATTCAATGATGAATTCATTGTGGATGTGTACCAGGGCGGCACCGGCACCAGCAACCACATGTGCGCCAACGAGATCCTCGGGAACCGCGCCACGGAACTGCTGGGCGGCAAAAAAGGCGAGTACATCGTTAACCCCAACGATCACGCCAACTACGGGCAATCCACCAACGATGTCACCCCCACCGTCATGCGGCTCACCTTCCTGGCGATGCACGGGCCGCTGGTGGCTTCCGTGAAAGCGTTTGAAAACGCTCTGCGCAAAAAGAGCGACGAGTTCGCCAATGTGCTCATTCCCGGCCGCACCCACATGCAGGATGCCGTGCCCCTGACGATGGGCCAGCAGTTTGGCGCCTACGCCAACGCCTTTGCCGATACCATTGACAACCTGGAATTCGCCAGTAAAAAACTGCTGAACATTGGCCTGGGCGCCAGCGCCCTGGGTACCGGCCTGAACACCCACGGCAAATACCGTGAAACCGTGACCAAACACCTGGCCAGCATCAGCGGGTTTGAGCTGAAAATGGCGAAAGATTACTTTCAGGCTACCAGCAGCTTTGGTCTGTTCGGCGATTACTCTGCGGCGGTGCGCAGCGTGGCGCTGGAGCTGGAAAAACTGGCGCACGATATCAAACTGTACTCCATGGGGCCGCGCACGGGCTTGGCGGAACTGTCCATTCCCGACTGGCAGCCTGGCTCCTCCATTATGCCCGGCAAGGTGAACCCCATTTACCCCGAGCTGATGGACCAGCTGTCTTACATCGTGCAGGGCAATGATCACACCATCAGCCTGTGCGTGCAGAACGGCCAGCTGCAGCTGAACGTGATGATGCCGACCATTCTGCTGAAGATGACGGAAAACCAGCGCATTCTCACCAACGGGCTGCCCGTGTTTGCCGAGAAGCTGATCGCCGGTATTACGGTGAATGAGGCCATCTGCCAGGATCGTCTGCAGAACAGCGCCCAGCTGGTAACCGCCCTGAACCCGGTCATTGGGTATTCCAATGCTGCTGAAGTCGCCAAAAAGGTGAACAAGGAAGGCAAAACCGTGAAGCAAGCCGTGCTGGAGATGGGCATTAAGGACAAAAACGGCAATCCGCTGACTGAGGACTCCCTGGCAGAAATCCTCTCCGTGGATGCGATGACCGCCCCGCCCAAGGCCTGATTTGCACACCAACACCCTTTTGCTATGATGCTCCCACGAAGGTACTCGTGGGAGTTTCATTTTGATATCCAACGTTGGTGTTACCGACTATACAGTGCAGTTCGGTAAAATTGCTCATGCGCCTGAGAATAGTGAAAAGGTGGGTGCGGTAGCTGGCTGTGTTGCCCAATACGTAAACGACGAGTGGCTCCATTTGCGTGGAAACGATCGTTTTACAGTTAAACAATCAGGCTGCCCACCCATTGCAACAACCTTTGATAACCAAAATCGGCGCCACCCTCGCTATGAAGACATTGACAGGGTATCCAGAGGCCTGGTCACTGAACGTTTGTTAAAAGCCGGACTCAGGCACGAAGATTTTGAAATCACCGATTAGTTGACTCACAGGAGTTCGAGACCATGATCACGTTATCCAGCCAACCCCGTTTTGCCGGGTAAGCCTTAGGCGACGCTGCTGATGCCGCCCAACGCATGGCAGTTCTGGTTGCGAATGGTCAGCCCGTTCCCAATAAACTCAGGCAACAGGCTGAAGCCCAACAGGGTGCGCAGCGGCCAAGTTCAGGGGGTTCTCCCCGTCGGCGTTAATCGGCGACTTTATCAGCCACCCTCTTTCTGCTACGATATACCTCTAATCAAGTGAGGTGTTCCTATGCAGGTCTCATTGTCGCGCGGTGCGCCAGTGCGCTTTGGTGAAATCCGCACAAAATGCTGGGCGGATCTCGACGCGGCGGCTGAAGTGGCGTGGCGGGTCATCAGGCCGGACTATGACAGCCTGACTGTCAAAACCAATAAGCATACTGAGTGCCAACGATGCCGGCCCAGGGTGTGGGTCATACCGAAACGGGGTAAGCCTGCTGCAACCAACGAAAGAGAACGGGCAATGGTGGACCGGGCAGCGCGACTGCTGGAAGAGCAGGGCATTGAAGCGCGGATCATTCTGGACACGGGGCGTCGGAAGCGCCGGTAACGGCATGTAACAAGATATTGGATCGGGGAGGTGCGGCGTCGATGTTTAGAGCACGGCCAGGGAATGGCCAGTACTCACTTCGACACTCACACTCATTTCTCTCTCAATACGCTTATTTACGGCCGTACTGCGGGCTATACCCCGCATTGTGGCCGTTTTTTATTGCTTCCGGCAGGCCAGCACGCGCCTAATCGTGTTGTAACGATTCTGAAACATTTATTTTAGTTCTTTCTAACCGGTCCGAAAGGATTATTAATCGCACGACACGCATCTGTCACCGCGACCCCGACGAGGGAAAAAACGGTCAGCCACGGCTGTACCGGTTTTTAAAAACGGCTTGTTGAGAAAGGATTGCCTGCATTATGTCTTCTATTGTGGCCTGCCTGGTCTGTAACCAGTTTGTCCGGAAACTGTCTGATTTCGGCTCCTGTGAGGACTGCCATAAAGAGGCCTCGGAAAGTTACCTGAAGGTTCACGACTACCTGCAGGATTATCCGGGCTCCACGCCCGACATGGTGGCCGAAGGCACCGGCGTCAACAAAAAGCTGATTCTCTTCTTTGAGAAGCAGAATCACGTGGGACTCTATGAAAAATCGAAAACCGTGCTGCATGACCTGAAGGCCCACCAGCGCAAACGAGAGCTCAGCAGCCAGCTGTTGAACCGCTCGTCGGGCCAGAACAATGCGCCTGCGTCAGGCAGCGTGCGACCACCGTCCGGCAGACGCTCCTCCAGTTTCGGGCTGGGCTCCCGTTAGACATAAGTGACAGGGAAAATCGCAGGTACCGTAAAGACTTAGCGCGTGACAGTGGCTAAGGGGACGTCCGCTCCGGCGGGCGTCCTTTTGGATGGAATTGTAATTGTTTTTTGCATTTTGCCCGATCCGGCGGACAGCCGGATGTGTTTGGGGTATGCTCGCGCTGTAACAGGTTTTAGCTGAACAGTGCTTGTGGGAGACGTTTTCGGGTTATGGCTTCACCATTTTTTCGTACCAAATCGGTCAGCACCATCATGGCCGAGGCCAATGATCATCAGGGTGGGCTAAAAAAAGTGCTCACAGCCGTGGATCTCACCGCCATCGGGGTGGGGGCCATTATCGGCGCCGGTATTTTCGTACTCACCGGCACGGCCGCCGCCACCGCCGCCGGCCCGGGCATCATGATTTCCTATGTGTTCGCCGGGTTCATCTGCATTCTGTGCGCCCTCTGCTATGCCGAGTTTGCCGCCTGGCTGCCCATCTCCGGCTCGGCCTACACCTATGCCTACGCCAGCGTGGGCGAAATTTTCGCCTGGATCATCGGCTGGGATCTCGTTCTGGAGTACACCATCGGCTCGGCCACCGTGGCCGTGGGCTGGGCGGAGTACTTCGCCAAGTTTCTGACGGGTTTCGGCATCACCATTCCCTACCATGCCGTCATCGGGGGCATGGATGTGAACTTCGCCGCCGGCATTATTGTGGCGCTGCTCACCGGCCTTCTGGTCATCGGCATCAAGGAATCCGCCCGGTTTAACGCAGTGATGGTGGGCGTCAAGCTCCTCGTGGTGCTGTTTGTCATCATCGCCGGTTTCAAGTGGGTGAAGCCCGAAAACTGGACGCCGTTCCTCCCTTATGGCCCCGGGGGCATCTTCGCCGGCGCCGCACTGATTTTCTTTGCCTATATCGGCTTTGATGCCGTTTCCACCGCCGCCGAGGAGGTGAAAAACCCGCAGCGTGATCTCCCGATCGGCATTATCGCCTCGCTGCTCATCTGCACCCTGCTGTATATTCTGGTCTCAGCCGTCATTACCGGGATGGTGCCCTACAACCTCATTGATCAGGGCGCCCCGCTGGCCGCGGCGTTTGGTTCCGTCGGCGACAACACGGCCCAGATGCTCATCGGCCTGGGGGGTGTCACCGGCCTGACCACCGTGGTGCTGATTTTGCTGATGTCACAGCCGCGTATTTACTTCTCCATGGCGCGCGACGGCCTGCTGATGCCGTGGTTCTCCAAAATCCATCCCAGGTTCCGCACCCCCATCAATTCCACCATCCTCACCGGCATTATCGCCGGCTCCATGGCCATGCTGGTGCCCCTGTCGGACCTGCACCACATGGTCAGCATCGGCACCCTCTTCGCCTTCGCGGTGGTCTCCGGCAGCGTGCTCATCAGCCGCTACCGCAGCGAAGCCCAACCGATGGAAAGCACCTGGATTGTCCTGATGATCGCCGTGGGCCTGGGCGTGATGTGCTACGGCCTCACCGCCATTCTGAAAGACGCCACACTGCTGTTTAATCTCACCAGCAGTCATGGCCTGGCGCTCTGGGCCGGTCTGATCACCTCTGTGGTGGGGACCGGGATGCTGGCCGGCAAGCCGATCCTCAACGTGCCCGATACCTTTAAATGCCCGCTCGTGCCCTTTGTACCCGTGGTGGGCATGTTCGGCGCCGAGTTCATGATGACCAACCTGCCTGTGGAAGCCTGGCTCCGGCTGTTCGGCTGGCTGGCCGTCGGCATGGTCATCTACTGGTTCTACGGCGTGAAGCACAGCAAGGTCAGCCTGAAACACGATGCCGAAACTTAATCCCGCCTGCCGGTAAAAACCCCTTTCCCTTCGCCTTATTGTTCACCCCTCAGGAGAATCGTCAATGACCACCATTGGCTTATCAATGATGTTCGGAGCAAACGCACGCGACCAAATTACGGTGCGCACTCCCGGTAAAGTACACAGTAGTTCAGCGGCAGCAAATGAAGGGCAGATACCTGTCCGTAGCCCCGGAGCAGTGCGGGTTGTAAATACAAGAGGACTGGGTCAGCCGGAAGAACCTGCCACTAAGCAATAAGGGCGTAGTCACCCTGGTAGCGGGGCTTCTGGACTGCCTTCACCGCTTCCAGCAGCTGCTCCTGCGTGAAGCTCAGCTGTACGGGGTTTTTGCGGACTTTGCCGTTTTTACCCAGCGATTTCTCAATTCGTTTGAGTTCCTCTTTGGGCATGCCTGACAGCAACCGTTCCTGGAGCGTCTGCATGGCCTGCTCCACAGTCCGGCCGGTGTACTGGCCGGAATGGTCCGCCACGGCGTGCCAATCAATCTCACCGGATGGAACCAGCGCTTTTTTGCGCGCGTACAACTGATACATCTCGGTCAGTTCATCGCGGTTGGGCGCGCCCACTTTAATCACCCGACGGAAGCGGTTAATCAGCGCCTCATCCATGACTCTGGGATGGTTGGAAGCACCCACCACCAGAATCTCCTTGCCCTTGATCGGCTCCACGCCGTCAATCAGCTTGAGGATGGCCGTGATCGTTTTGTTGGTTTCCGGATTGGCGCCCGCCATACTGCGGCTGGTCAGGCCATCAATTTCATCCATAAACAGAATGACTTTGTCTGAGCGTGACTTCTGAATGGCCTTACGCAGCTGGCCCACATTGCGCGCGCCCGTCCCCGGCTCCAGCTGCAGCAGTTTCTCCACATCCACGTTGAAAAACGTGGTTTTACTGCCTTTGTTCAGTTCGCTGGCCAGCGCGCGCGCCAGTTCCGTTTTACCGGTGCCCGGCGGTCCGGCCAGCAGCACATTGTTCATCATACGGCGCGGGTTGGCTTTATTCAGCGCCGCGTTGAGCTTGGGTGTCTGCGCCTGTTCCAGAAAACGCAGCAGTTCCGCTTTCGCATCCGCATGACCAATCACGTCCTCAAAAGAGGCATGCGCCAGCGACTTGGGATTGATCTTGGTGTAAAAGCCCTTGCCCAGGACATCAAATGCCTCCGGGGCCACAATGCGTTTAATATACGCTCCGCCCACGTCCACGGCTTTTTTGCCGGCCACCACGGCTACGGGCATGGCGGCAAACATCATTGTCATGCCGCGTAAGCCGGAGTCCTTGAACACCCCGGGGATGGCGCTGACGGCCTGGGAGATGTCACGCCGACCGGCACCATTTGGGCCCATATATTCACCAACTTCTTTCAAAGCCGTTTGAAGCTCCGGACCCGCACCCTTAAAAAATCCTCTCAACGTGCCACCAACGCCCTGCCGTGATACTTCTTCAGTGGCGGCACCCAATCCTGCGCCGGCAGCCTGACCCATACTCCGGCCTAGATTTTCAAAGACGTCCGGTGGAATCTCGGACAAACCACGAGCTGACCCACGGGTAAAAATACCAACACCTTCCGCAATTGCCTTCTCCGCTACCTGAGGCGTCATACCCGGAAAAAGTTGATTAAACCAAGACATTGCCCATCCCCTTTATTGATCCTGCATGCATAAAAACAGTTGTTTAAAGGGTGATGCGGTGTTGTAACGACATGTTACAGAACCGGTCAGTAGGTACTATCAGGCGCCGAGCGTGAAATCGCTCTGATAACGCGGCTTGCGCACGGCATCCACGGCATTCAGCAGCTGCTGCTGGTTATAACGCAGCGTCAGGCCGGGTATACGGCGGGCGCCCTTTTTGGGTAAACGCCGGTCCAGCTGTTTCAGTTGCTGCGGCGGTATCAGTTCCAGCAGTTCATCAAACAGCGTCTGCATGGCCTGGTCCACATTCCGGCCGGTAAATTCGCCCGATGCATCAGCCACGGCATCCCAGTCCACATCCGCTCCGGGCTGAAGATCGCGCTTGCTGCCATGCAGCTTGTAAATATCCACCAGTTCTTCGCGGGTCGGCGCGCCCACGGGTATAATCCGGCGGAACCGGTTAATCAGGGCCTCATCCATCGTGCCGGGGTGGTTGGTGGCGCCCACCACCATCACCTGTTTGCCCTTGATCGGCTCCACACCGTCAATCAGTTTCAGAAGGGCCGTGGTGGTTTTATGCGTTTCCGGGGTTGCGCCCGCCGCATGGCGGCTGATCAGCGCATCAATTTCATCCATAAAGATCACGATGCGATCCGTGGGCGCTTTGCGCAATGCTTTTTCCAGCTGTTTCACATTCCGCGCACCGGTTCCCGGCTCCAGCTGCAGCAGTTTCTCCACATCCACGTTAAAGAAGGTGGTTTTACTGGCCTTGTTCATCTCACCGGCCAGGGCGCGGGCGAGTTCCGTCTTGCCGGTCCCCGGCGGCCCCACCAGCATAATGTTGTTCATCGCGCGGCGTGGATTTTTCGCCACCAGCGCTGCGTTCAGGCGCGGCGTGCCCACCTGGCTGAGAAAGCGGCGCATCTCGCGTTTGGCGGCTTCGTGGCCAATGATATCGTCAAACGTCACATTCGGTAATTGTTTGGAAGAGAACCGGGTATAAAATCCCTGGCTCAGTTCATGGCGGGCATCGGGCAGAATTTTCCGTTTCACGTAATCGGCTCCCAGGCTGACGCTCTGTTTCAGCACCACACCCCCAACAGGAATGGCAGACATCATCATTAAGAAGGTCGGAATGCCAGCTGACTTAGCCGCCGCCGGAATCGCACCCATCATGCGGCTGATGTCGTTACGACCTTCACCACCGGGTCCGAAAAAGTCTCCCAAACGATGGGATGTATCACCGAGCGCATTGCCCGAGCTTTCTGAAATATTCCGGATCGTCTGCTCAAAGCCACTGAAATCCTCACTGCCAAACCGCTCAAAGGCGTCATTTAAACCCAGAAGCGCCGCTGTGGCGTTATCATCGACAAACTTGCGCACATCGATATCGCCTCGCGGAGGATTTGAATGAGGGAAATTCGGCATGGGTGTATGAGAGGTACGGCGGAACATGAGAGAAGCTCTGGGTTATGGGGCATGCGCACAAAAGACGCTGAACCCACGCCAGTGCCTGTTTATGAAGGAATATGAATCAGTCCGGCCTGCCCTGCAGCGCTTTGGCGACCTGGGCGGCATAGGCTTTCAGCCAGGCGGCCTCCTCTTTGGTCAGCATGCCGGCGTCAATCAGCTTGTCCTCAAAGGGAATCACGGTCAGACTCTCAAAGCCCAGCCAGCCCGGCGAAACCGCCTTCACCACGTACAGGTTCTCCAGGCGGATGCCCCCCCAGCCGGGCCTGTAATACCCCGGTTCAATGCTGGTGATCATCCCCGGCGCCAGCGGCACATGGGCGTTGCGGTGAATGCCGGCCGGCCCTTCGTGCACATTGAGAAAAGCCCCCACACCGTGCCCGGTGCCATGCCCGAAATCCAGTTTGGCCTGCCACAGCGCACTGCGGGTGATCGCATCCAGCATCACGCCAGTGGTTCCTTCCGGAAAAATCTGCATGGCGCAGGCCATATGCGCCCTGAGCACGAGGGTATACAACCGCTTCTGCTCCGCGGTGGGCTTGCCCATCACCAGGGTGCGCGTGGCGTCCGTGGTGCCGCCCAGGTATTGCGCCCCGGAATCCACCAGAAACCAGCCGCCGGTTTTCAGCAGGGCGTTTTCACCGGGCGTGCCGTAATGCACAATGGCGCTGTTGGCGCCGGCGCCGGCAATGGTGTTGAAACTGAGTCCCTGAAAGTCCTTCTCGGCGGCGTACCGGCGCTCCAGCTCGCGGGCCACATTGGCCTCGCTCTGCACAACGCCCTGCGTTTCATGGGCTTTCAGCCACTTCAGCAGTCCGGTTTTGGCGCGGCCGGCCTTCACATGGGCCTTCTGCATCCAGCGGATCTCAGTGGGGTTTTTAATGGCCTTGGCGGCTTCCACCGGGTTGGGCGCTTCAACGATACGGCCCTGTACGCTGGCCACCACCAGCTCCGTGCCCCAGGTCGTCAGGCGCGGGTCCAGCCACACGGTACGGCCCTTGCTGAGCATCGCCAGGGTCGCGGCGTACTCATCGTAAGGGCTGACCGTCACTTTCGCCGCTTTCAGCGCGTCGCGCGCCTCGGCCGTCAGGCGGCTGGCCTCGGTAAACAGCAGGGCCCGTTTGACGGTAATAATGGCATAACTGATGAACAGCGGATTGTAGGCAATGTCCGTTCCACGCAGGTTAAGCAGCCAGGCAATCTGATCCAGCTTGGTGAGCGGCAACACGGTCACGTTCCGCTCTGCCATCCGGGCGCGCAGATTTGCCAGCTTTTCCGTGGCGCTCAGGCCGGTGTATTTCTCCGGCAGCACCTTCACCGGGTTCATCACCGGGTCCGGGCGGGAGGCCGTCTTGTCGGCCTGCCACGCGACATCCACGAGGTTGGCGGTCAGCGGTTTCAAGGTCACCCCGGCAATGCGCTGAAGCTGCCGTGCGGTTTCCATACTGAGGGTATAAGGATCCACGCCCAGGGTGAAGGCTTTCGATTTGGCGGTTTTAACGGTCGTTTGGGCGGCGGATTTTGATTTGCGGGAGGGGGGCGTCGCCAGCCGGGCCAGCTGCTGGGTGAGGCTGGGCTGATCGGTCAGCCCCGGCTTACAGGGCAGAATCCGCTTTCTGTCCACTTCGGTATCCACCTGGGTGTGGTAGCGCGAATCCACAAACAGCCAGGCCTCTTTCTCACCCACCAGCAGGTCGCCCGCCGATCCGGTGAAGCCGCTCAGCCATTGCCGACGCTGGGTATGCGCGGGCAGGTATTCGTTCAGGTGTTCGTCCGCCGAAGGGACCAGCAGGGCGTTTAAGCCGAAAACTTTCATCCGTGTACGCAGTGTGGTCAGCTTATCCGCACCGGCGGAGGATTTTCGGGCCATGGCTGTCTCTGTCGCCTTTCCGGGGGTCTCTGTCCGATCAACTTGCATGGGTTTGAGGGTTTTCACTATAGTACTGCAATTCAGCGTTGGAGGTTGGGATTTTGACTATAGACCGGGTAACACGCGCCAGAGGATTTCTCCGCCTTCTTGGAACGCAGTCCCCCCCTGCACCCGGATCAAGAGGAATACTGGAAAAAACAGATTCAGCGTCTCAGAGAGAGCGTGATTCCGGATTGTTTTCCCAGTCCCGTCCGAACGGGTTTAGTCGAAGTCGGATCGACTGAAGCCCCATTTACGTTTGTTGTCAGTACGGAACCCATCCGGGGTGCCGGTTTTGTGACCACTGACCTGCAAAACGTGCTTCGTGGTGCTGACCATAGTAACAGGCCGGTGGTGCTTTTTCGTGATGCAACCCTCTCTCCCCGAAACCGGGCGTTATGGCATGGTTTTAAAGTGCGCGAAAGGCACAAAGTTTTTCCATGGATACCAGCCCAGGTGGATGGTGAGGATTATTTGCTTGTCCCAAACTCTCATCCCAAAGCCTTGTGGGGCCCCTGGCTCCGTCAGCTGGATCTGGAACGGTATGATGGCCAGCGCGTCCGTTTTTCACCCATTCATGCCCCGTTCGGCCTCGTCACACGGCTGACAACCATCATGAATCCCCGAACCTCAGGAAAGGAGGAAGGAAGGGAAACGGGCCGAACCTGGAATGCCTAGTTTCCCAGCACCTGGCGGCGGGCCATGTAGGTACGATAGGCCAGTGAGCCCACCCGGAAGCACAGGGCCACAAAGGCCAGGTGAAAAACCGTCAGCAGAATCATGGGCAGCTGGTAGTGAAACAGCACAGCCTGGGGCCCAAGCGCCTTGAAATGGTGAATCAGCTCAAGATAGCCGGCGACCGGCTGGTCGGCTTCCAGAATGATCTGAACCAGCGGGTCCATCAGCCGGTGAAAAACCGGCCATGCCGGAGAAACCAGGCTGCCGAGCATCGTTCCCAGGAAACCGGCCGTCTTTTCGGCGTCCCAGCGCAACCGGCTGGGCAGAACCTTTGTGGTACCGGCGTTAACCGGAGCTTCCGGCTTGATTTCAACCGTGGTGGCTGGCATTTCGGCTTCCTACTGTGATCATTCGGACAAACGGGCTGCGGAATCAGACAGATATACAACAGCCATACAGTAATAAAAAGTCCTGACCCGCCAAAGATGCCCATTTGTTACAGACTGTAACGCATGCTCGCCGCTCTCAGGCAAGCACGCCCTTGCGGAAGGCTCACCCCTCCGGCACAATATCAGTATGGGTGACGAGAACAAGCAGTTTGAGGCAACACCGCATAAGCTGAAGAAAGCCAAAGAGCAGGGACAGGTTTTCAAAAGCAAGGACTTGTCGTCGGCCGTCTTCCTCCTGGTGATGTTTCTAATGCTGTTCGCCATGGCGCCCTTCATCTGGCAGAGCATTGCCGAAATGTTTGTCCTGATGTATGAGCAGATTCCCAGTGGCTCTATTGAGGACATCGGCCCGCAGTTTCTGCTGCTCATCACGGTGAAAACGGCCGCAGTCCTGCTCATGCCCTTTCTCTTCGGTGCGGCGCTGGTGGCCATTGCCACCGATTTTTTTCAGGTGGGGCCCATTTTCTCCACCAAAAGCCTGGAGCCCAACATTGGCAAACTCAACCCCGTGAAAGGGTTTCAGAATATCTTTTCTCAGAGAACGCTGGTGGAGCTGGTGAAAAACATCCTCAAAATGCTGATTCTCGGCTGGGTGGGCTACCAGGTGTTTGTGGAGTTTCTGCCACGGCTGCTGAAAATCGGGGAGGCGGAAAACACGCTGGTTCTGATCAAGATTTTTGGCGACCTCCTCATCAAGTTTGTCCTGATTGCCGGGGCGGCCTTCTTCTTTCTGGGGCTGGCGGATTTTCTCTTTCAGCGCTGGAAGTTTCTGCAGGACCAGAAAATGTCCTTCAAAGAGTTGAAAGATGAGTTCAAGCAGACTGAAGGCGACCCGATGGTTAAACAGGCGCTGCGCCAGCGCCGCATGCAGATGCTGCAGCGCAGTATGCTGGATGCCGTTCCTACAGCCGATGTAGTTACCGCCAATCCCATACACATCGCTGTGGCATTAAAGTATAATGCAGAGCAGATGGAAGCCCCACGTGTGGTGGCCAAAGGTACAGAGCTGTTCGCGGAGAGAATCAAGGATATTGCCCGGGACAACGGCATCCCCGTGGTGGAAAACCCGGTGGTGGCCAGGGCGCTCTTTAAACTTGATGTGGATGGCGAAGTACCCCCGGATCTCTACCAGGCCGTTGCAGAAATTCTGATGTTCGCCTGGCGTGTCAAAGGTGTCCGTCCACCGCTTCCCGTGGATAGGCAGGATGGGTCGTCGTGACTTCAAAACCCAAAAACGAGTCTACAACCAACGCCAAAAAACCGGCAGCCAAGGCCAAAAAGCCCAATATTGCCGATTATATTCCGTTGGTTGAACGCGTGGCGAAGGTGGAATACCGGCGTATCCCGTCGCATATGGTGGATTTTCACGAACTGGTCAGCATTGGGGCCATGGCCATACAGGGCCTGCTGAAAAACAAAACCGCCGAACAGATCGCCAAGCTGAATATTTCCTACATGGCCACGGCCACCCGCTGGGCCATCCGCAATGAACTGCGCAGCCGCTACAAATGGTACACGCTTAAACACACCAAATCGCAGGAAGAAGATGCCGAGCCGCCGGCCGGCGCTGCCGCCGGGGCAACCGGCGGTGAGGGCGAGGCGACCACGGAAAGCGGACCGGAGAACGTCCGCGAGACCATTTACGAGACGATCCTCTCCATTGAAGGGATCTCGGAAGGTTCTGACGGCGAGTCCTCCTATGACTTCATCAAGGACGAAGGCTCCACGCCGGAGGAACGCCTTGAGGTGGTGGAGCTGGGCCGCGCCATTAAACGCGCCATTGAGAGCCTGCCGCCCAAGGAGCGGGCCATTATGGAGTACCGCTTTTACCGCAATATGCAGGTGAAAGACATCGCCAGCCTGGTGGGGCTTTCCAGCTCGCGGATAACGCGCATCGTTCAGGCATCGCTGGATCTCGTCCGTGAGAACCTGAAAGAGCAGAACCAGCTGGATTAAAACCGGGTGGTCTGATGCCTCTGTCCGCGGCTCACAGGCCGGGTTCGGGGAATATCCCTCATCGTGAGGATTTTTGGCCTGAAGACGGGGCTGGCATGCCCGCCAATGCTAGAATAGTCAGAATCGGGACCATCCGAGCGTTCCGCAAAGTGTGGTTGCAGCCAACGATCCGGCTGCGGACAGGGAAAACAGTCCAACATGATTCGCATCGTGAGTAACACGCTGGAGACCACCGGGTCCATCTTTGCGCTGCTCTCACCCATCACCATCTGCCACTGGCTCGCCAAGTCCAGCGGTATGACCAAGTTTTTCCAGGCAGCCTCCGATGCGCTGGATCTCTTCTTCACCCCGCTGAATATGATAGTTTCCGCTGCGCTGAGTCCGATACCGGGTGTGATGGTTGCCGGCCACCTGTGGTCATTATCCGGGACGGTGCACTTTGGGGATACCGACATTTCTCTGGTGCAGGGGATTCTGGGGATCATTTTTGCGGTGATCTTTATCGCCTGCAACACGGCAGCCAAGGCGGTTCTGGCGACCGGACAGCGCGTTCAGGTCTCGCGGGAAATGGTGGACCGCAAGATGCACCAGATGAAGCTGGAATCGATCAAGCAGCAGAACCAGAACAAGGCGCGTCTGGATCAGCGTGTGGTGGTGTTTGTGCGCTATGAGTTTTCGGCCAACCCCAACGGGGCCAATATTTTTGAAAACCTGTTCCGCCGTTATAACGGCCATGTGATGGACATCAACAGCGATTCGCTGACTCTGGATTTCGCCAACCTGGACCAGGCGCTGAAGTACTGCAAGGAAGCGGCCAACACGGTGAACGATTACTACGCCACACTGCGGCCGATGGACCCCAAGCCGCCGTTCCGTATGGGGGTATTCACCCCCAACATGAACGGCAAGGTGGACCCCCTGCGCCTGATGCGGCTGGGCGACCAGGTGGCGCGCTACGCCCAGGAGAACCATGTGATCGTGACGCAGGGCGTGTTCCAGCTGCTGGAGGCCCTGCACCAGACGGGACTGCACGTCACCTACCCCATCGGGCTCTATGATCTTGAAGGCGGCAAGCAGTATCTCTACGAACTGAAGATGAAGTAACTACAGCGCCGCGTCGTCGCGTTCGCCGGTGCGGATGCGGATAACCTGCTCCACGGGGGAAATAAAGATTTTACCGGCGCCGGCCGTCGGGTCACTCTGGCAAACGTTGATGATGCAATCAACGACATTCTGCACATCTTCATCTTTCACCACCAACATCAGCATCAGTTTGTGCAGTAAATCCACCCGGTACGTACGTGCGCGCCACTCCAGGTTAATACCGCCCTGAGTGCCGCGCCCCCGGCAGTTAAGCACCGTCAGCCCGGTAAAACCGGCCGCGTCCAGGGCGTCTTTCACCCCGTCGAGGTTCTCTTCCTTAATGATGGCTTCAATCCGTTTCATAACCGTGCAGTCGCTCCTTATATCCCGCTCAGGCATTCTTCCCCGTGCTGGGAAATATCCAGGCCGACCTCTTCCTCCTTAATCCCAACCGTCAGGCCGTAAAAGCGCTCCAGCAGCCAGGCGATCAGGAAAGTGGCGGCAAAGGCGAAGGCGCTGGCCACCAGCACGCTCAGCACCTGCACCCAGAAGAGTTCCACATTGCCGTGCAGCAGGCCATCGGCGCCGGCAGGGTTCACCGCTTTCTCGGCAAAAATACCGGTGGCCACGGCGCCCCACATACCGGCCATCCCGTGGCAGGCCCACACATCCAGGCTCTCATCAATGCGTAAACGATGCCGCAGCTGAATGCAGTAGTAGGAAACCAGCGTGGCCACCACGCCAATAATAATGGCCGCCGGCACGCCCACAAAACCGCAGGCGGGCGTAATGGCCACCAGCCCCACGACAGTGCCCGTGGCAACGCCAATGACGCTGGGGCGGCCCTCCCACCAGCTCAGCGCCATCCAGGCCAGCGAGGCGGCGGCGGCGGCAATGTTGGTGGTGATGATGGCATGAACGGCCAGCTCGTTGGCGCCCAGGGCGCTGCCGCCGTTAAAACCAAACCAGCCGAACCACAGCAGAATGGCCCCCAGCAGAGTCAGCAAAATACTGTTGGGCTCAATGGCATGGGTGCCGTAGCCCTTGCGTTTGCGCACCACCAGCGCCACGGCCAGGGCGGCAACACCGGCAGTGATATGAATGACCGTACCCCCGGCGAAATCCAGCGCACCCAGGTTTTTAAGCCACCCACCCACGCCCCACATCCAGTGGGCAATAGGGTCGTACACCAGGGTGGTCCACAGCAGGGTAAAAATCAGAAAGCCGCTGTACCGGATGCGTTCCACAAACGCCCCGGTAATCAGGGCCGGGGTGATAATGGCGAATTTCATCTGAAAGAGCATAAACGCCAGGTGGGGTATGGTGCCCGCATAGTCGGCGTTAATCTCCGAGCCCACGCCGTGCAGGCCAAACCAGTCCAGCGAACCGATAAAATGACCGACATCCGGCCCGAACGAGAGACTGTAGCCAAAAAGCACCCACTGCAGGGTGATAATCATCAGGACGGAAAAGCTGAGCATCAGGGTGGAGAGGACGTTCTTGCGGCGGACCATGCCGCCATAAAACAGCCCCACTGCCGGGGTCATCAGCATTACCAGAGAGGAGGCCGCCAAAACCCAAGCCAGATCACCCGTGTTCATCGTGTCAGAAACCCGCTCATCATCAACCGTTAACCCTATGTATTATGACAAAAAAATATTTTCTGTCCGCCGGAGGCAATTTTGACGTTATGGTTGTTTTTATTCTTTTATATTTCAGAATCACCCGAATCAGATGACAACATTCAATAGTAAAGGCGTTACCAGCCTATAGGCTGAGGCATTCCAAATTTAGGAGAGAATCATGGGCGGCAATATTCCTTCGTTAAGTCAGTTTACCGGCTTACCTGCCAGTTTTTTGGGGGGCCCGGCTGCCAGTTCCTGGGGGATCAATAACCTGCTGTTTGGCTCCGCCAACCTGATGGTCCCCGTCAACTTTGGCGAATTCTACACCGGCATTCCACCCCTTCTGGGTGGTCAGGGTTTTCAGGGTATTAACCAGACCGTGCCGTTTGCGCAGGGTCAGCCCACGCTGATTTCACCGTTTACCGGCGGTAACCTCCTGAACAACACCGGCGTCAGCCCCAACCCCGCATTCTTTGCCGGACAGGCGCCGTTTAACGGCATCGATCTGAACTCCCTGTTCGGCTTCCAGGCAAACACCGGCGGTCTTGCGAGCATCGCTCAAAACGGCATCACAGCAGGAGCCAATGCCAATGCCAATGCTTTGCAGGCGTTGCTGGGCGCACTGGGAGGACAGCAGACTGCTGGCTCCTTCCGGGCCACGCCACAGACGAGTTTCTCCCGGTCCGTCAGCCCCTTTGGCGGGTTCGGCCAGACGCAAAGCAGCTTTGGCGGCTTTGGTGGTTTTGGCGGCTTCGGTTCCGGTGGCGGTCTCGCCGGTATCAGCGGCGATCCCTTCGGCATCCTGGGCGGCCTCCGCATGTTCGGATAAACAGCCCCCGACCGGTTTTTTCAAAGATTTCATTGCATGTTGTCCCCCCTTTTACAGCGTTTGTCCCTATCAAACAACGCTGTTTTTTTTTTGCGCTGATTTCAGGGATCCGAACTGAAACGATTCCGTAACAATCATCCGCATGAGCGCAATTTTATATATGTTTGTTTTTTTATTTACATGTAAAAGCATGCACACCCCATAGGCAAAAGAGATTTAAAGAGAGCAAGAGCAATGGGCTTATCATCCAACATTGGTTTATTCAGCAACCTGCCAAACATCGGTGCGGCCGGGGTCATCAGCAATGCCCTCAACGCACCCATCCTGACCGGCAACGTCGGTCTCACGGCAGCCAACCCACAGGTCAGCGGTCTGCTGTTTGGCAGCGGGCTTCCCCTGGGCGCCAATCTGGATCCCTCCCTCGCTTTTGTGAACACAAGCCTTCTGGGCAGCAATGTCGGTCTGGCCGGCAATACCGTGGGCAACCGTCTGCTGGGTTCCGCCAACGTGGGCGGCAGCAGCCTGATGAATTTACTGCAGATGCTGATGTCGCGTCTGATGGGCGGCGGCGCACTCAGCCTGGGCGTTGGCGCTGCAGGCGGTGCAGGTACGGGCGTATCGCGCAACGGGCTGGCAGCCGCACAGGCTGCGGCGCGCGCCAACGGCGCCGCCAACAACCGCGGGGCCAATAACAACAATAATAATAACAATAACGGCGCCAACAACGCTGGCAACAATGCAGGTGCAGACGCCGCGAATAACGACAACGGCGCTGACAACGGGGCGGACGCCGCCAATAATGACGCCGGCGCGGATGCCGCAGACAACGCAGACAACAATAATGATGCCGCCAATGCTGCGGATAATAACAACGCAGCCGATGAGGTGAATGTCAATGAAGCCGACAACGCGGACGCCGCAAACGAAGCGGATAACGTCGATAGCACGGACCAAACTGCCGAAGCTGAAACTGCCGAAGTGGCGGATACCGAGAGTGAAACTGTCGACGAGACCGGCGACGACGGGAATGACGTGGTCCGACTGAGCGGCGAAAATATTGAAATCAACACCGATGAACTGGATGGGCAGTCCGTTGAGATTGAATTCCAGGATGGCCAGAATATCAGTATTGACGGTGAAGACTATACCGCCAGCGACAACGGCGACGGTTACACCGTGACCAACAGCGACGGCGAGACCGCCGACTTTGGCGACACCGGCACGGTGGATGACGGCAGCTTTGTGGATGACAACGGCGACAACGTCGAGTTTTCACCCCCGGATGAAGGTGGCGGCGACGCGGGTTCGGACGCCGGTTCAGACTTCAGCGCTGACGACGGCGGTGGCGGCGAGGACATCGCCTGAACCATCAGCGTTAAATACTGAGCGCCGCCCGGGCCTCGGCCAGCGTAATGGCGGCCGTTTCACGCGCGCCGGCATTGCCCTTCTGTATCAGCGCATCGAGCTGGGCCGGGTCGTTCTCGTATATTTTACGACGTTCCCTTAAGGGGCGCAGGTGTTCGTTAATGCGTTCGGCCAGCTGCTTCTTGCAGTCCATGCAGCCCCGTGCCGCCTGGCGGCATTCACCCGCCACCGTTTCGCGTTCCGCCGTATCGGCAAACAGCTCGTAATAGGGGTAAACCGCCGTACAGGCCAGAGGGTCGCCCGGATCGGTGCGTTTTACGCGCTGCGGGTCCGTGACGGCGGTTTTGACTTTGGCGGCCGTCTCATCCTCGCTGTCTGAAAGGTAGATGGCGTTGTTGAAGGATTTACCCATTTTCCGGCCGTCCAGCCCGATCAGGCGGGAGACTTCCGTGAACAGCGGGCGCGGCTCGGGAAAGACGACCCGGCCCACCACGTGGTTAAACCGGCGGGCGAGATCCCGCGAAATTTCCAGATGCGCTTCCTGATCGCGGCCGATGGGGACATGCGTGCCCTTCATCAACAGAATATCGGCTGTCTGGAGAATGGGATAACCCAGCAGGCCGTAGTGCAGCCCGTCCTCCTCACCGCTTTTCTGCAGGGCCACCATGTCCTTCAGGGTCGGGTCGGTCTCCACCCATTTCACGGGGGTCATCATGCTCAGCAGCAGATGGAGCTGGGCGATTTCCGGAATATCGGACTGAATGTACAGATGGCAGTGCGCCGGATCCACGCCGGCAGCCAGCCAGTCCAGCACCACCTCACGGATGTTGGCGCGAATATTGGAGGTGTCCTCCCACTGTGTGGTGAGCGCATGCCAGTCGGCCACCATAAAGTAACAGTCGGATTGCGACTGCAGGGCGACCCAGTTTTTCAGTACCCCCAGCCAGTGGCCCATGTGCAGACGACCCGTGGGACGCATGCCGGACATAATCACCTGCCGGGCGGGCGGCGGCGACCCGGCTGAAGGGGCGGATACGGGGGCGTGGCCTGTCTCTTCCATACGCCCATTATGGCGCAAACATACCCCGGCGCCAGTTGAGACGCCGGGGTAAGGATGCGTTGATTCCGGGGGCCCTACCGGCCGAAGAGGAACCGGATGACCGAAACCAGACCCAGCACCGAAAGCACGCCAATGAGAATGACGGCCCAGGTGGGCAGCTGGAAACCTTCCTTGATGTCGTTGGGAACGAGGAAACGGGCGTCACCCTTTTCCATCACAATCACGCTTCTGGGGCCATCCTGATTCACCACGGCGATGTTGCCGGGCTGCAGCTTGGCGAAGAGGCTGTCTGTGGCAAACAGGTCGGCAACCCGTTTCAGGCCTTCCTCGGTCTGGGCTGTGGCCAGGAGAAGCACCCGCTTGTTGTTCCAGGGCGAAATCATTTCTTCCAGAATCCCCTGATCGGTGGTGTAGCCCAGATCGGCCAGTTTACCGTCCACGCCTTTGAGGGTTTTCACATCCTTCTCGGTCAGCAGGCGGGCCTTGGCGTCAATGTCTTTCATCAGGCTGATGCGGTCCTTGAGACCCACGACAATGAGGTTATTGCCTTTGGCGTCACCCGGCAGGCTGTTGGCATGAAAAGCCGTCAGGCGAATGCCGCGTTGTGAATGGGATTCACGGCCCAGGCGCGACACCAGTTGCAGCATGGTCTCCAGATCACTGTGGGTTGGACTTTGCGGCACCACCACCGTGGTCTGCGAGAAATCCTGGTAGGCGCTGAAAGGAAACCCGCCATCGTTCAGAAGGCCCACATCGGGCACGGCGGTTTTAATTTCGCCAGGCAGTTCCACACTGGTGGTGTTGTGAATGGTGCCCCAGATATGGACATCGGTCGTGAACCGGCAGACATCATATTTCTCGGGAAAGAGATGAAATTTGTATTCGAGATCGTTATACGTGAACAGCTGCTCAGCCGGAATTTCAACGGTGAATTCGGCCAGGCTTTTGCCCTTGGGGTCGTTCAGCGGCACGGATTTGATCGTTTTGCCGTTGAGGCGGACTTCCAGTTTGGACTGGTCACCGGTGACCTGGGAGCTGTAGCTGTAAACCGTCCGGACTTTCGCCTTGGTTTTGCCCGGCAGGAACAGATCCGGCATGAGCTTGAGTTTGTAGAACAGCGGGAGCGAAGTGATCCCCCGCGCGGTCTGCGTCTCCAGGCCCAGGTTGTAGAAGTTGTCACCGGAGTGCTGAACGAACCCTTCCCACGCACGGTAGGGGGTTTCCGGGCCGGTTTTCAGATCCTTGACCACAGCCGATCGGCCCACCAGCATTTTGTTGACGGGGCTCTGCACCAGGGCTTTGGCGGCCCGGCGCACCCCCTCGGGCCCGTTGCCGCTGATGACCAGAATGGCAGCCGAGGACACGGAAGGGTCGGCAATGAGCTGAATGACGCCATAATCGTTGGGCAGGGCCGAACCTTTGGCGTCCACAAACTTGCCACCGGACAGTTTCACTTCAAACTGATCGGCCACACCGGCGATGGCGCTGTTTTCGGCGGGGGTTCCCACCAGCACCAGGTTGTCGCCACTGCCCACCTGATTCGGGTCGGCCAGGAACGGTTTGTAATCGCGCCAGCGGACCTGCTGACCCATGTGCAGCGCCAGGGTGGCGGCGGCATCCAGAGAGGCGTCCGACAGACCGGCAGGCATGACAAAACCAACCCGCGTGGGGGTGTAACTGTTCAGGTTGTCAAACAGCGGGTAAGGCAGCTTCGCCAGATCCGGCTTAACGGGCAGACGCTGGTAATCCAGCGTCATATAGGTGCCATCCAGAATGGTGGTCCACAGTTCTTCGCTGAACGGATCTTCACAGTCGTAAGTGTAGTGCTGGTCCACCTGAAAGGTCAGGGTGTTTTCGTCTTTCAGCAGATCGGCCGGAATGTTGACGTCAAACGTGTTGGGCTTCACGTTATCGTCGCCCAGGCGAACTGTTTTCAGGATGCGGTTATTCACCAGAATGTTGAGCGCCGAACGCTCCTTCAGCAGCGCCGGGGAATGCTGAAACTGAACGTGCACACGCGAGGAGGGCAGTACTTTCCAGCCGCGCGGGCGTGTGAAGAAATAATCACGGAACGTGCGGACCGTTTTCAGCGTGTAGCCGTCCGGGTTGCCCATATCCGCCATGCTCACCGTCTGGGAGGTGGCCGTGGATTTGGGAATACTGGCAATCATGGGCGCATCGGGTTGCGGCGCCGGCGGGGTGGCCGGGTTGGTTTCAGGGGTCACGGTTTCGGCGCCGGCGGGCAGCACCAGGGCGGTAACCGGCGAAACCAGAAAAGCGGCCGTCAGAACAGCGGCCAGGGCGCGACGAATCCGGTCCGGCCGATGCGCGGCGCGGGACGTTGTGTCTGCCAAAATATTCCGGTGAAACATACCCTTGAACCTCATGTGTTAAATATCCCGTTTATGGACGCCGCAACCGACTGATCAGCAGCGGGAAAATAATCAGCAGGGCCAGAAGACCCACCACCACCCACAGGATGGTCATCCAGGGCAGGCGCTGGAACCACTCCAGCAGAGACTGCCACCATGTTTTGTTCTGCGCTTCCACGGACACCATCAGGGTATCCGTATCAATACGGGAAACCGTCCCGTCGGAATCCAGCAGGTTCTGCCAGCGGCCGAGGGGGAGTTTTTCAAAACGGCTGTCGTCCTCCAGGACATTGGCAAGGGAGAGAAACCCGTTGGCGTCATTGCTGGTGAAGGCGGTCACCACACGATCCTCGGCGCCGTTGGCGTATTGTTCCACCTGCACGCTCTGCCCGTTTTCCAGGCTGATGAGCTCCTGATCCTTGCCGTCCAGATCCGGGAATTTAAACTGACGCCACCACTGCCCCTGCAGCACCCAGTTCACCAGATTGCCGCCCGGCAGGGTATTGCGCTGATGGAGATCGTTGAAGGCGATGATGTTGCCGCCACCCGGTGCGTTGCTGCCACCCAGCCCCACGGTAAAACGCAGGTCGGTGTCGGAATGCACGGCGCGGCCCAGACGGTTGGTCATTCCCAGAAACGCGGTCAGCACGGGCAGGGTCGGGCTCTCAGGCAGAATAAAATGCGTGCCTTTCAGGTTGTTGCTGCGCGTGTACGGAAAACCGGTGCTGTTCAGCAGGCCGACATTGGGCAGGCGGCTGGCCGGTTTGCCGTCCGTCACCCGCACCTGGGAATCATCGTGGATTTTGCCCCAGGCCTTGTCTTCATAGTTATCCACACAGTAGCCGTATTTGTCGGGCATCAGGTGAAACTGCGCCACCAGAACGTTGTTGGGCGCCACCAGCTCACCGGAGACCGGAATAGTGGCGCGGGCCAGCTCTTCGCCTTTTTCCTGATTGAGCAGCGGAATGTTG
This sequence comes from Candidatus Melainabacteria bacterium, assembly GCA_050247195.1. Lineage (GTDB taxonomy): Bacteria > Cyanobacteriota > Vampirovibrionia > Vampirovibrionales > Vampirovibrionaceae > JBFWUP01. The sequence goes on from JBFWUP010000009.1 coordinate 56,308, forward strand.
GCGATGGAGCGGTTGTTCCAGCGAATCTCCAGAGATGAGAATTCCGGGTTGATGCCCGGGCCGTAACTGTAAACCAGATCCAGAAACAGTTTGGCGCCGGTCCGTCGCGGATGGAAATCGGTCATTACCGGCACATGATAAATAATGGGCGCGGCCGTAATTTTTTCCACGGCCATAATGCCGTAACCCAGCTGGTTCAACGTGCGGGTTTCATTTTCAATAAAGCGGGCCACATGGCGCGGGCTGCTCTGGCTGACATTCCAGTCGGCGGGCACCTGCATCACCGACCCACCCATGGTTTCCGGCTTGGGCCGGTCACTCAGGTAGCGGGCAGCGCGCAGCACGGCTTTGTCGGTGTTTCCGGAGACAATCACCACCGCCTTGTTTTTAAACTGCGGATGGGCGAAATAAGCCACAATGCCCGCATCATCACTCACGCGCTTGGCGGCGCCGTTTTCGCCGCGCTGGTACCAGGTGCCGCTGGAGAGAGTGTATCCCGATTGCTGCAGCACATTCTCGTACTGATACAGGTCGGGATTGTTGCCTGCGGTGCCCACATATAAAAGATGGTTCTTACCGGTATCGGCCTTGGCGTCATCGGCAAACACCACACGGCTGCGCAGTTCCTTACCACCCGTGGCGCCGGCGAGATACGTGTTCACCAGACCCATGGCCAGCACATTATCCGCCGTGGGTTTCTGCGGCAGTATAAATTTGACGCCCGTCGGGCTGTAGGTCAGCGGGTCCACCACCGGGTAGGGAAAATTCTGAAGATCCACCCTGGGCAGTACGTCCGTGTAATCAAACACCAGCTTTGAGGTGTTCAGCACCGTGGTCCACAGTGAGGGATCGAGAGGATCCTCGCAGTGATCGGTGTAGTGCTGCTCCACCCGGAACGTGAGGGTGTTGAAATCCTTGAGCAGGCCGGGCGGGATGGGAACCGATACTTTCGTGCCCTTGGCGTTCTCTTCCGTGTAAGGAATGTGCTTGATTTCCTTGTCGTTCACCAGCACCTTCAGCCAGGATTTACCGGGAATAAGGACCAGCGAGTGCTGGAATTCCAGTTCAAGGTGGGTGGCCGGTGAAACCTGCCAGGTTTTGGGCCGGGTAAAGGCAAACTGGTATTGCGCCGTGACGGTGGGCAGTTTGATGGCTTCCAGAATGTCGAAATATTTCAGGTCCACGCTCTCCGTGGCCGCCTGCGCGGCAAACGGCAGAAAGCCCTGCGCCAGAAACAGCAACAGGGTCAGGGCGACCAAGGTCACCCGATTCAGAAATGAACGCGTGGTTAGCACCAAATGCAAGACGGTTACCGCTCTACTCTCTCGTCAATCAATATGCGCCGCTGCCGGAAAATTCCGGCAATCCAACCCGGGGGGAATAGTCCTCACCCCATTATAGGGAAATCTGGACCAGCCGTATCAACCGGTTGACTGAGATTCACCCTGCAAATCAGCCGGCTGCCCGACCAGCCGAAGCGCCACAAACATATCAAAAGAATATCCTTACGCGCTCACCCCGGTTGGCGGGCCAGGTTAATAATGGTTAAATGGACCGGTATCAAGCGTCATTATTTTGTATTCACCCGCTTTTCTACCTGTGAGGAAACCACCATGCCCAACGCCGTACTGATGATAATCGCCCCCGAACAGTTCCGTGACGAGGAACTGCTGGTCCCCCGCCGGATTCTGACCGACGCCGGATATACCGTGGATACCATCAGCACCCGTACCGGCACGGCCACCGGCATGCTGGGCGCCTCAGAGACCATTGAAACCACCCTGACCAACGTGGATACCCGGCATTATGACGCCGCCGTTGTGGTGGGCGGTATGGGCTCCCTGACCCACCTGTGGGACAACTGGGAACTGCACAACATCCTCAAGGCGCTGGCCGGCAACGGTAAAATCACCGCCGGCATCTGCCTGAGCGGCGCCGTACTGGGCAAGGCCGGTTTGCTGAAAGGCAAAAAAGCCACCGTCTGGCCGGATGAAACCGCCATTCAGGTACTGAAAGACAGCGGCGCCGACTACACCGGCGAACCCTGTACGGTGGATGGCAACACCATCACAGCCAACGGCCCGGAAGCCGCCCAGGCCTTTGGCGAAGCGATACTCGCCCGACTGAAACAACTGACGCCGGCCTGAGTCTGAGACTTTACACACCAACCCGGAAAGACTGACCCGTGACTAAGCGTAAAAGCCCCCGATCCCGTGAAAAAGCCCCGCTGAACGATGAGCAGATGCGCCAGCTGAAAACGTTTACGGCGCTCAGTCAGTCCCTCAATCTCAAGCAGCGCACAACGGACAACCCCTTCGTCAGCGATCGCGTCAAATCGGTGCCCGGCAAGCAGCGCGTGGGCCAGGTCACCGTGGACGATGAGGCCATCGGCCTCCTGTTTGAAGGTCTGGACGCTGATCCGGACGGCCTCACCCGCATGACGCTGGATGATCTGCTTTAATTAGCGCCGCTATCGTCATTGCCACGTCGCGCTTTCAGCGATCCTGGCAATGACAGCTAGAAATTCAGTTTGAGGAATTTGCGTTTGCCGACCTGAAGCACGAAAGTGGCGCCGGGCGCGCCCTGAATTTGATAGTCGGTGGATGCAATCTTCTCGCCATCAATTTTTACACCGCCGCCTTCCAGCAGGCGTTTGGCCTCGTTTTTGCTGACGGCCAGCTGGTGGGCCACAATCAGGTCCATCAGCGGCAACGGCGTGTTGGCCTGTAACTGCGCCTCAGGGATATCATCAGGAATCTGTTTCTTCTGAAACTGGTTGACGAATGCCGTTTCAGCCTCTGTGGCCAGCTGCTGCGTGTGGTAAGTGCCCACAATATAACGCGCCAGGTGCATCTTCACATCGCGCGGGTTCATATTGTTCTCGCGCATGTTTTTCTGCTGCTCTTCCAGCTGCGCCTCGGTCAGCAGACCCAGCAGCAGCTCGTAACGGGCTATCATCTCATCGGGAATCGACATCAGCTTGCCGTACATGTCCGCCGGGGTATCCAGCAGGTTGATGCAATGATCCGGATACGACTTGGACATTTTAACCTTGCCGTCCGTACCTTCCAGCAACGGCATCAGCAACACCAGCTGCGGATGTTTTCTGGCATAGGCTTCCTGCAGTTCACGACCCATCAGGTTGTTAAAGCGCTGATCGGATCCACCCAGCTCAATATCAGCCTCGACCTCCACGCTGTCAAAACCCTGCATTAACGGGTAAAACAGTTCGTGGAGCGAGATCGGCTTGTTCTCGGCATAACGCTTGGCAAAGTCCTCGCGCACCAGTATCTGCGCCACAGTGGCCTTGGCGGCCAGTTTCAGAAAATCCCCCAGGCACATCGGGCTGAGCCAGGCGCTGTTGCGCACCACTTTCGCTTTGCGCACATCAATAATTTTTCCGGCCTGATCGAGATACGTCTGGGCGTTGGCCTCTACTTCCTCCTCGCTCAGGGGCGGGCGGGTGGCGCTGCGACCGGAGGGATCGCCGATCATCGCCGTGGCGTCGCCAATAATCAGAATGCCATCATGGCCGAGATCCTGAAACGCCCGGAATTTTTTAAGCACCACGGCATGGCCGAGATGGAGATCCGGCCGGGTGGGATCCAGACCCAGCTTCACCTTCAGGGGCGTCTGGGTTTCCGCACTGTGCTGCAGGCGCCGCGCGAGGGTTTCCACACCACCGGGCAGCAACTCCCCGCCGCGCACCAGGGCCCGGGCCTGCTCCAGAAAAATCGCCTGCACAGGCGCGGCAGTGTCAGTGGGTGCCACAGTTGTCTCTCCAGTGGAAAATGAGGTCGGAATGCCTCTATGCTACCACAACCCCCTGCCCCCAAACCCTCTCTCCCACCGCAAAAATGCGTGAACACAATAAAAACCTCCGATAAGGAAGTTCACCGAACATATAGTGTTCAGTTAATAAGCCTCGTATTCCGGCCCACCATAGCCATCACCGCCTTTGCCATCACCGCCTTTGGCGCCGCCTCTGCCATTAGCTTGTCTACGGTCAACATCCCCAACCCCCTTCGGCAAGTGAATTTCGGCAGAGCGTCCGTGACGACCCAAGTTGGTGTTCACTTCTACGCCAACTTTTTTTGCCAAATCCTTAAGAGGCTCATCACTGGACTTTCTACCTCTAAACTGGAGGGGAGGCAAATTAGCCTGAAAACCGACTACGGTCATGACTATTTCTCCTTCCGCTATGATTAACCGTGAACCTGATTATAATATCAAAATACCAAGTCGAAACGTAATGAAATGTGAGCAGCACTATACCTGTAACCCTGTCATGAGAAACGACCCTTAATTAAATGGTGTCAGGTAGGCGCCTTCCACCCGGGCTTCGCCGGACGCCGTCAGGCCGACAATCGCCCAGCGCAGCAGCTGGCAGCCCTGGGGCAGTGTGGACGCAATGCGGTTTTCCAGTTCATCCAGGGCATCCGCTCCCGATTCGGCAGGCAGCGTCCGCTCAAAGGTCAGCACCGTCTGCATGGCGGGCGCTTACTCAACCGTCACGCTTTTGGCGAGGTTGCGCGGCTGATCGACATCCTTGCCAAGGAACTCGGCCATGTAATAGGAGAGCAGCTGCAGCGGGATGGTGGTGAGCAGCGGGGAGAAAATTTCCTCCGTCAGCGGCATCGGCACAATGTCATCAAACGTGTCGTGCAGCTCCTCATCCAGCTCGGCGCTGGTAAAGGCCACCACCTTGGCCTCGCGGGCCTTGGCCTCCTGGCAGTTGGAGATCATCTTCTCAAACACCACCCCCGGCACCAGCACGGAGATCACGGGAATCTGATCATCCAGCATGGCGATGGGGCCATGCTTCAGCTCGCTGCCGGAGTAACCTTCGGCGTGGATGTAGCTGATTTCCTTCAATTTCAGCGCGCCTTCCATGGCCACGGGAAAGTTGACCCCGCGGGCGATGAAGAGGACATCGCGTGCGCTGCAGTAGCGTTTGGCCAGGGTCTGAATGTCATCGTGATTACTCAGGATGGCTTCAATTTTGGCGGGAATGCGGAAGAGTTCGCTCTTCAGGTGCTCCAGCTGTTCCGGGTGCAGGGCGTTGCGCAGTTCCGCCATGCGCAGGGCCAGCAGGTAAAACACCACCACCTGGGCGGTAAAGCTCTTGGTGGCGCACACACTCACCTCCACGCCGGCCCGCACGTTCAGCACAATATCGGACTCGCGGGCAATGGTGGAATCATCCCGGTTGGTGACCGCCAGCACCTTGGCGCCCTTCTGTTTGGCCATGCGCAGGGCAGCCAGGCTGTCGGCCGTCTCACCGGACTGGGAAACAATCACAATCAGGGTTTTTTCATCCAGCACGGGCTGCCGGTAACGGTATTCCCCGGCGGTTTCCGCATCGGCGGGAATGCGCACAAGCTCCTCAATGGCGTACTTGCCCACCAGGCCGGCGTTAAACGAGGTGCCGCAGCCAATGATCTGCACGCGGTTCACGCTGTTCAGAATATTGTCAATGCGCGAGGGATCGTCATCATCGCGGCTCATCAGCTGAATGGGCTGCTGCGCCGAAATCAGGCGGCTGGAGAGCGAATTGCGGACGACATCCGGCTGTTCGTGAATCTCCTTGAGCATGAAGTGCTTGTAGCCCTTCTTGTCGATCATCAGCGGCTCGCGCGAGATGGTTTCCACATGCAGGGGCACGGGTTCGCCGTTCATATTGAAAATCTGAACGCCCTCGGGCGAGAGCTCGGCAATCTCGTTGTCTTTCAGGTACACCACTTTGTCCGTGTACTGGGCCAGGGCCACGGCATCGCTGGAGACGGTGTATTCATGATCGCCGATACCCAACACCAGAGGGGCCTGGTTGCGCACGGCATACAGCTTGGTGGGGTCCTTGCGTGAGATAACCGACAGGGCGTAGGCGCCTTTCAGCTGGCGTAGCCCTTTAAGAATCACCTGACGGAAGTCATCCTCTTCCTGCGCAATGGTTTCCAGCAGCTGGACCACGCACTCAGTGTCCGTTTCCGAGACAAAGGTAATGCCCTTGGCCTGCAGATCACGTCGCAGGTCAAAGTAGTTCTCAATAATGCCGTTGTGCACCAGGGCAATCTGCTTGTTGGCGCTCATGTGCGGGTGGGCGTTAATATCGTTGGCAGCGCCGTGAGTAGCCCAGCGGATGTGGCCAATGCCCAGGTGCAGACGGCCGTTGGCGGCGCCGGCAGCCGGTGAGTCATCGGCATGCACCAGCTCCTGCGGGAGGGCGCGTTCCAGGTTAATCAGCTTGCCGGAGGTCTTATAGACATGCAGCAGGTCGTCATCGCCCAGGTAGGCCACCCCGGCGGAGTCGTATCCACGGTATTCCAGGTAGCGCAGACTGTTGAGAATCAGGGGAATGGGTTCTTTTTTGCCGATATAGCCGACGATGCCGCACATAACGATGCTGTCCTTCAGTGAGGTTAAACAGGTGACCAATCCGATAAAAGCGTGAGGTGTATCCTGACCATCATACCCAATTGTCGGGTATTTGCCCATCAGGGAGGCTTACGCGCCTAAAACCCCCTGAAGCGCGAAAATTGCATAAAAAAAGGTCAAAAGACTGTTTTGACCTTATCATGGAAGCAATGTGGGGTTATGAATGCTTTCGGACGGTTCCCCCCGGTCCGAACCTGTAATCTCGACACACCGGATCCTGCCGATCCGATTCTGGTATTCCCGCCATCAATGGTTCTCTCTCAGGCAACCGGGAGTCACATCATGGTGATCCCATCAGCCTGACAAACCGAAAATTAGCAAAGAGCATGTTGGATTGCAACGGCATTTTTGCCGTACACTGAGGTCCTTCCGGCCCCAGGGCCGGTAGGGCCTGAACCCCGGCCATTGCAACAATTTTGTCGGTTTTCCGAAACATTCAGGCGTGTCCTCAAATGAGAATTCACCCTGAGAATCAGCCCGGATTACAGGGCCAAGAGACCCAACACCCCATGACCACTTCTGAAAAGCGGAATCAGGCGACAGCCAAGCCCTACCGGGCCTACAGCGAGTATCTGCGTGAGCGGTTTGGGGCCAGAGTCTATAAACTGACGCTGGATGCCGGGTTCACCTGCCCCAACCGGGATGGGACCAAGGCCTCGGGCGGCTGCACCTTCTGCGACACCACCGGTTCGTCCTCCCGGGCGCAGGACCGCCGGGACACCATTACCGAGCAGCTGCTGAAGAACATCGTCCGCCAGCGAAACCGCTTTGGGGCTGAGAAATTCGTCGCCTATTTTCAGTCCTTCACCAACACGTATGCCCCCGTGGCGCGACTGAAAGCCCTTTACGACGAGGCCATTGCCGCCCACCCGGACATCATCGGACTGGATATCTCCACCCGGCCGGACTGTGTGAATGAGGAGATTCTGGCGCTGATTGCCGGCTACCGGACACCGGACAACTACATCTGCGTGGAATACGGCCTGCAGACCATCCACAACCACTCTCTGGAAAGGGTGAACCGGGCCGAGACAGTCGAGGACTTTCTGGAAGCCTACCGGCTGACGCGCAGGTTTGAGCTCGATCATTGTATCCACATTATTCTGGGGATGCCCGGCGAAAGCCATACCGACATGATGGCCACGGCCGACAAAATGGCCGAACTGGGCGTGATGGGGGTGAAGATTCACCTGCTGTGCGCTATGGAGCATACCCCCCTGGCCCGTGAATACGCTGAGGGGCTGTGGACGCCTCTGGAACGGGATGAATACGTGGGGCTGGTGTGTGATTTCATTGAACGTTTACGCCCGGACTGCGTGATTCACCGTGTGGCGGGCAACGGCCACCCCAAACACATTGTGGCCCCCCTGTGGCTGAAGGAAAAGAACGCCACCATGGTGGACATTGACGCGGAATTCGCCCGCCGCGGCACCCGCCAGGGTACCCACTGCCGGTTTCTGTAACAATTTCACAATTCAAGCCTTACTCCTGTTTTTATTCATGTAGCCCTTATAAGGGCTTGGGATGGAAATGAGGATTGGAGGTTTCTGAATGCTTATTCCTGGCAATGGCGGCACTGTGGCGCCACAGCACATTAAAGCCACAGGCAAGCCGGCAGGGCAGCCCGCCCTGCCCATTGCGGAAGACCCAAGGTTTCAGCTCACCCCGGAGATGCTGAAAAACGCGCCGCGGCCTGAGTTTAACCTTGCCGCGCTGTAATTCCGGAACCACTATGACTCACACTGAAATGAGAAGGAGTTCACCATGGCCGTAATACCCCCCGGCGGCGGTAACACATCGCATTATGGTTCGGCAGACGCCCTGGAACGACGCACTACACAGTCTAAGACAAACTTACTGCAGACGGATAACAGCATGTCAGAAGTCATGCAGCAACTGTTCGGGACACTGAAGAAGCCGCCTCCACCTGAGGGGAACCTCGCCGCTTTATAAGCAATCAACAATCAAAAACCCTCACCGGCGGTGGGGGTTTTCTGTTTTGTAACAAAGTATTGCTAAACCGTTTAAAAAGGATTGAAAAGTATATCAAAAGATATAAGATAAAGATATCAGACAGCGGTTGAGCAACTCCCGCTCCCTGACAGCCAACACTCAACACCCCGCTTCCCTGAAGCAAACGAATGGTTCGGAACACCCGGAAGTCGTAAAACAGTTTTCTCTCCCATCGTAACGGCAGGATGCTCTCCCTGCCAGGAACAAGTGCTCTCTCTCGATTAACGAATACTCTGATTACACCTGATAATCACTGCAGTCGCATCTGCTCTCTCCTTGCGACGCAGTGATTTTCTTTTTGTGAAGGGTTATGGACTTGGCCGGGCGTGTGGTTGCGCCCCGGCGGGTGGTGTACACGCATGACAGGAGGACGATGCATGGCCTGGATGACGACACGTGGTTTTTCCATCGACACACTGATTCACCTGGACGCGGATCAGGAATCGGATGAGCTTACTGTGAATGCTGAGGCTTCGCCGAATACGCCGGCCGACACGACCGCCCAGCGGTACCTTCAGTTCATCAGCCGCCGGGCGCACCTGCTGAGCGCCGAAGAGGAACGCGAACTGGGCCGGCTGAAAGACCAGGGCGACCGTTCAGCCCGACGGCGTCTCATCCGCGCCAATCTCCGCCTGGTCATTCACATCGCCAAGCGGTACGCCGGGCGCGGCGCCGACTTCATGGATCTGATCCAGGAAGGCAATATCGGGTTAATAAAGGCCGTGGAGAAGTTTGATTACCGCCGGGGCTTCCGTTTCTCCACTTATGCCACATGGTGGATCAAGCAGTCCATTTTTCAGGCGTACTTCAGTCACAACCGGCCCATCCGCCTGCCCGGCCACGTGGCGGACAGCCTCTCCAAACTGCGCCAGCATGCCCACAGCATCCGAGAACAAACCGGCCGGCACCCGCAGGATGAAGAACTGGCGGCCGCCATGAAGATTTCCCTGCGCAAAGTTCGGCAGCTTCAGGAACTTTCGCAGACGGCGCTCAGCCTGGAGGCCCCCCTGGAGCAGGTGGAAGGCCAGCCACAGACCCTGGCCGATCTCCTGATGGACGATGCGCCCGACGCCGACAGTCTCCTGCAGCAGGCGCAGATTCACCGGCTGCTGGCCCGCGCGCTGAAGAGCGAACTGGATGCGCGGGAAATGGATGTGATCGCCAAACGGTATGGCGTTTGTGCGGATGGAACACGAAACCCCGATCGCCCATCATGGGATCATGACAACGGCTCCTTTAAACGCATGACCCTGGAAGAAATTGGTGCTACATATGGCGTAACCCGCGAGTGCATCCGGCAGACGGAATTGCGGGCAATCAGCAAACTACGCACGTCGTTTCGGGTCAATCAGTTGATGGAGTAGCAAGGACGCTTTCTTGATAGAATGGGTAACTTGCTATATGCTAAAAAGACGTTGTCAATATCTAATTCTATTGTCTGGTATAGGACCGCCCTAAGCAATGGCCCCCAAACACGCCTTCCAGGAGGATGACACCCTACGAACCCCCGAACAGCAGGAGTTCGAGAAGTTACTGTCGGGTTACGACTACCGCTTTAACAAAGGGGATATCGTCCGCGGCACCATTCTGGCGATTGAGTCCAATGGCGCCTATGTGGAAGTGGGCGCCAAAACGGCCGCCATTCTTCCCATCAAGGAAGTCGGCTTTAACCGCGAAGCCATCAAGCAGCTGGCCGTGGGCGAGCACCATGACTTCTTCATTCTTCAGGGCGAAGACGCCGAAGGTCAGCTGACCCTGTCGCTCAAGCGCGTCCAGATGGCGCAGAACTGGGCGAACCTGGAAGAACTGATGAAAAACGACACCGTGGTGGAGTGTGTGGTCTCCAGCGTGGTGAAAGGCGGCCTCCTTGTGGAAGTCTCCGGCCTGCGCGGCTTTATTCCCTCCAGCCATCTGCGCGTGAAGAAGCCGCTTGAAAGCATGGTGGGCGATACCCTCCCGACCAAGATTATCAACCTGGACAAAACCCGCAACAACATCATTCTCTCCCACCGCAAAATGGTGGCCGAGCAGATGGCCGAACAGCGCAAGGACCTCTTCTCCAACCTGAACGAGGGCGATGTGCTGCAGGGCGAGGTGGTTCGTCTCACCGACTTTGGCGCCTTCGTGGACCTAGGCGGCGTGGATGGCCTGCTACCCCTCTCGCAGATGTCCTGGCGCTGGGTGGAGCATCCCTCCGACATTCTCAATATCGGCGACAGCATTAAAGTGGAAGTCATCGGTATTGACCAGGATAAGCAGCGTGTCAGCCTCTCCATTAAAGGCCAGCACGCCGACCCCTGGAAGGAAGTGGTGAATGAAATTCATCTCGGCGACGAGGTGGAAGGCACCATCACCCGCATCAAGCATTTTGGCGCTTTTGTGGAAGTGTACCCCGGTGTGGAAGCCCTGCTTCCCAGCCGCGATATGGTGGACCACGAAACCCAGACCGGCGCCAAGCTGGAACCCGGCCAGAAAATTAAAACCCACGTTGTGAAGTTCAGCCCGGACGAGCGTCGGATTTCCCTGAGCTTCCGCGCCTTTGAGGACCGCGGACCCCGTGGCCGCAACCAGGAGCTGCCTGCCGGCGTGACGCTGGAAGAAGAAGACTTTGACTACGACCTGGAGCCTGAGCTGGCGCCGGAGAAGGCCTAAGCCTGGTTTTCAGCGGTTGCTGTCTGCCCGGGCAAGGGCAGCGTCTCGGTCGGCTCAAACGGTATGCCGTTTTCACTGGCGTAATTTTTCAGGCGCGCCAGTTCCTTAGTTTCCCTGCGGCTGAGGCCTTCGCCCTGCTGTCTGGTTTGCAGGCTGTGGATCTGCAGAATCAGTTCGAAGGGGTTCATGCGAATCAGGTCCGTTCTGCGGCCGATGCCGGTAATCACGCGCCGGGCAACTTCCGCCGCCGTCAGCCACACCCCCAGATTAACGCCCAGCCCCACAGCAGGCATTGCATATTCTGTTGCCTGATGTGCCTGCAGCGCTTTCTCTGCCTTTAATTGCGCTTCAGCGATCTCTCGTTTAGCCCGGTTTTTTGATTTACCATGGGCGTAGATTCTGGCCGTAACCAAATCGTTATGTTTTAAATCTATAGCAAATTCCGGTATGTTTTGCTCTATCACGTTCGGCCATTCAGCACGGGGATATTTTCTCTCATCGGCATTTATTAAATCTTTTACGATATATTTTTCAGCACGCTGATCAATCAGAATTTTTTTCAGACGAGGACGGATCTTCAGCGTTTCCTGTGCGCGCTCTAACTCTGCCGGGTATAGTTCGCTGGCCCGTGTTTTGTACTCTGCCGGTTTCAGGGTTCTGGCTCTGTCCAGAATTTCCCGCTCCGTAGGTGGGACAGGTTGAATGGCTTTTTTGTAACGACCCAGTCGTCTGGATGCCGCATCGCCCGGCGCAAACAGCACCGCGGCCGACGGATGGTTGGAAAACCGGTTGATGACTCCCGGCAGCTGCATTAGGGGGCATTCCCGGGATTGGGCGCATCCTGCACCGACAGGTCAAAATCCGCCAGGTAGGCTTTAAGCGCCTGGAGCCTGTCGTCTTCTTTCGGGGTGAGGCCTATCGAAGCCTCTTTGCCGCTGAGTCTGGCCAGCTCAATCAGTAATTCCTGCGTGCTCATGCGACTGAACGCGCTGGCGGGCCGCACCAGTTTGACAAGGCGGCGCAGCAGTTCGGCGCTGGCCACCCAAACGCCGGCATTCACGGCCGTCCCGGCTTTACGGCCTTTGGCGTCATAGCGTTCCACCGTTTCGCGCCGGGCGATTTTTTCGGCCATCAGCTTCGGCCCCATTTCGCGAAAAGCCTGAGCCTCGGCCATCTCATCAATCAGTTCTTTTCGCAACGGATCGCCTTCTTTTCTCAGGCGCGGCTCATAGATTTTTGGATTGATCGCTGACTTAAGCGCTCTTTCAGCCTCTTTTGCACTAATATGGCGTTCAAGGTCAGCTACCGCCTTCATATCAGGTGCATCAGCAAGTTGTAAAGTTCTGATTTCTTTTTGCAAAGATTGAATTTCTCTGTCAACATCAGTAACTTCAGAGACCATAATCCGGTAGGCCTTTCGGCTGATTGCCCGCGCACTGGTACTGGGGTCATTCAAGTCCAGGCGCGCGAGTTTTCTGTGCTTTTCTAACACCACAAGCCTTTCCCGGCGTTCCTGCCATGTCAGCAGACCATCAATTCGTTTCTGCAGTTCTTCAGAAGAGAGACCATCCAAATCCTCATCGAGCTCGGGGTGATTGTAATTAATATTGGTCAGCGGAGCCTGCTGCCCGCGGCGGTGGTAATGCGCCTTCACCTGGTCGCCGGGATACGTGGCGATATCTGCCGCCCTGCCCAGCAGGGGGTGCCGGCGATGAAAATCGGCGTCAATTTTACGGCCAAACTGAATAGGCGGGGTTTGCACGGATCAATCCTTCCACTGGGTTCTCAGGTCGAGAAAACCCCCTCAAGCAGGTCCGGTGCGCCGATGTAACAAATTGTATCGCTACGCGGGGCATTCCCAGGCCAGTGCGGCCAGCAGCGCCTCGCGGTTATCCGCCCAAACGTCGGCCAGCGGCTCATCTTCCGGCAGTTCCAGCGTAATGGTGGGTATCCGGCGCTCTGTACCCACGTAAGTGCCAAAGGAGCCCGGCGTGGGATACCCGATATCCGCCACGGCGGGGTAGCCAGAAAGCGCCGACATCCGCTGCGCCAGCGCTTCGGCCGGCCCGTCCCAGTTAATCACCTTGTACGGCGAATGAACCGTGATGATTTTAGCAGGCGGGTGCTTCTCCAGAATCTCAATCATTATCCGGGTTTCCGGCTCACTGGCGGCGGCATTGCCGGAGAAGTAGATTTCCCCCTCGTTTTCCTTCACCCAGTTATTTGTGGGGTAATTGCGATTGAGGTCCACGCCGTTGGCGTTCTGGCGGGTCAGCCGCGCCAGGCCGTCCGGGTTGAACACCGGCAGAATGGCGAACGGCAGTTTGATTCCGGCCAGCGCCGGGTCATTCTGGCCGGCCAGAAGTTCAAGCGCCTGCTGTAAGCGCAGCAGTAATTCGCCCGCTATGCCCTCATCCCCGTGAAAAACGCCAATCATGAGGGTTTCCAGCGGCTGGCCGGGCTGGGGGGCAGCCCCATACCAGGTCCATGGAATATCACGGCCCTCCACAGAGCGGCCCAGTACCTGCGTCTCGGTTGTCCAGGTCGTCAGCGGCATGCCTTTATTGTACCCTAGTTTCTGTCCCTCTCACCCCCTAACCCCCTCTCCCGCAAGGGGAGAGGGGGCGCCAAGGAGATCCCATGACTCAGACCCTCATTGCCCCCTCCATACTCTCTGCCGACTTTGCCTGTCTCGGTACTGAAATCCAGCGACTGGAAGCCGGCGGGGCCGACTGGATTCACGTGGACGTGATGGACGGGATGTATGTCCCCAACCTCACCCTGGGTCCGCCGGTCATCAAAGCCATCCGCAAATGCACCCAGCTGCCGTTTGACGTACACCTGATGATTGAGCAGCCGGAGCGCTATCTGTCCGATTTCCGCAAGGCCGGGGCCGACATCATCACCGTGCATCAGGAGACCTGCCCCCACCTGCACCGCACCCTGGCGGAAATACGCAAGCTGGGTTGCAAGGCCGGTGTGTCGCTCAACCCCTCAACCCCGGTGGAAACCCTCAGCGAAGTTCTGGATTCGCTCGATATGATTCTGATTATGTCCGTGAACCCGGGGTTTGGCGGCCAGTCCTTCATTGAAGCCTCGCTGGACAAGATTGCCCGCACCCACCAGCTGCTCAGCGAACGGCTGGGCACAGGACATTCGGTGCTGATTGAGGTGGATGGCGGCGTTTCACCCGTGAATGCAGCCAGCCTGCGGAATGCCGGCGCCAATGTGCTGGTGGCCGGTTCGGCGGTCTTCGGGGCGCCGGATATCGCCCAGGCCATCGGCGAGCTGCGGGGTACGGCATCCGTGGGTGGCAAGGCGTAAAAAACCCACTACAATGAGGATATGAGAGTCCTTACGAGCCCCTCACCCCCCAGCCCCAGTCCCTGCGGACATCTCATCCGTATGCCCTTTGGGCAACGGCTGAGCATCTCCCTCAAGGGGAGAGGGGGCGTTCTGCTTCTTTTTTGCCTTCTCTGTCTGGCGCAGCCGGCGTTGGCCTGGGACGGCCGCTGGACATCGGCGCCCTCCGGCGAATGGCCTGTCATTGACCCGGGCAGTACCGAAGGCATGTCCTACACCAAGGAACGGCCGCAGACCTATATTCTGCCGCCTGCCCGTAACTATGGCGATGTGGATCCCGAAGAGTTTGATGAGCTCTCCTGGAAGGACAAAACGCCTTTTGCCCCCCTGCAGCTCAACAGCACGTACATTGCGGGCGGAAAAGTCATTCCGCCCGGCTTTTACCAGATTAAACTGGGCCAGTACGATGACGGCTCACCGAATGTCCAGCTGGATCCAACACTGGTCAACGCCTTTCTGAAAGAACAGCAGGCGCGCACTGACGCTGAAAAGGCGGATAAAAAATGGTATTCCTGGCTGATTCCCGAGAAAAAATACGCCGAAGACCACTTTCAGACGCTGATCATCAAACAGGCGGGTAAAGTCCTCCTGGTGCTCCCCATAGAAAGCATCACGCCTTACCTGAAAAGCAGGGGCGAAAAACTCCCCGGAGAGTCGGTGGTGTGGGTGGACACCGATGAAAACCCGGCCCAGCTCAAGTTTTTTTACAAAAAAATGGTCTTCGCCACCAACTTGAAACCGGGCGGCTAGCGTACCCCTCACCCGGCTCCTACGGAGTCACCCTCTCACCAAGGGGCGGGGGTTTTAGGGCGCTTTACGCTCCAGGTGTTGCATCAGGTCGGCCAGCATGGCGTGAACGGCCTCGGTGTTCTGGCGGCTGATGGCTGTTCGTTTTTCATGATCGACCTGGCCATCGGGCGTCTCGCAGTCAGCGCCTTCGGTATGTTTCTCGTTGGGCAGCATATATTTTGCCGTGACGGGTCGCACCGGCTTGCCCACAAACAGCGAGTAATCCGCTTCACTCAGCGCGGCGTTGTCGGTGGGCGCATCGCCCACAAAAAAGGAGACGCCGCCGTCTTTCAGGTAGGCTTCTTTCAGGCCGCGCATGGCATTGCCCTTATTGAACGTTCTCGGTTTCATTTCCAGCGCTGCATTCTCATGGACCAGCGTAAACTCACCCGATTGACCCAAAGCCTCCGTATCCGCCGGCAATAAGCCCAGCTCACGCCCAACGGCGAGGAATTTTTCGCTGGCCTGAGCCGTGAGGTCCGGTGAAGCGGAGGCTGTATTGATGGCAATGCCGCCTGCTTTGTATTCGGGGTTTACAAAACCGTTGTCTGCATTCGCCACAGTCTCCATAAACGGCCTTAATGCGTCATGCAGGGCTTTGGCTTTTTCTGTCAGTGGCGCCGTTTCGGGTGTCGTTATTTCATGCCAGGTGGCGCAGTCAAAATTACGAAGGCCCTGATCCGTCACAATAACAACCGGCTGACCTTTCAGGACAGATTCGCCACCCAGCCCTTCGAGGACATCGTCAAAAGCGCGGCCGGTGATCACGGACAGGGGTGTGCCAAAACGCTGCTGAGTCAGCTGCGCCAGTCTGACAAAACGGCCTGACTCCCCGGCGGTCATGCGGGCGTCTTTCACTTCCCGGTGAAAGGGAACCAGTGTGCCGTCCACATCAAAGGCCAGCAGCAACTTCTCACCCGCATCAATCCGGTCGGTCAGCAGCCTGGCGAATTCGCCGGGCGTCACCGGTTGGGGTCCCCGGCGCTCAAACCGATCGTCAGTGATCTCACCTGTCTGGCCAAACATCACTGCCTGCGACCATCGGTTACCCTCAAGCTTTTGGGCCCGGCCCGGTTCATTCGTCCAGAATCCCACTGGCAGCATGTTCGAATCCTCATCATACAATGCGTCACATGTAGCATCATCAGTCCTTTCAGGCAAGCCTGAGCCTGGCGAATCACGGGTCAACCTCCGGATGGAGGACAGGCTCGGGGCGTCATCTGGTAAAATAGAGAGAACCCGGGGATAACGGCCTTGCGGCCGACGGTCACAGAGAAAACCCCGGCGGGAGTGACGGGAAAGACGATGATTCTGGAGGCCTTCGGCCAGCAGCTGCAGCAACCGCACCACCGGGGCCGTTCCCCGGAGGCCGTGCTGTGCCAGTGGCTGGCCAGCATCCTGCTGGTGCCCCCGTCCCAGAACGCTGGTCGCAAGGCGGCCGACCCCACCGCACTGACCCCCGAGGAAGAGGTGGCTGTGCAGCAGGAGCAGGTTGCCCGGGTGATTCACGCCGAACTGGAGCTGTGTGAACACGAGGAAAGCTTCTTCTTTCAGCCCCGTTCAGAAAGTGGCCGCATTCTCCTGGAATCACTCTTCAGTTATTGCCGCAGTTTTGACAACTGGCAGTTCAGCCGCTGGTTACACCATATTCAGGCCTCGGACTTCAGCCCCGTCTGAGTTGTTCCGAGTTGTATCGTCTGGCCGGAGCCAACCCTTCCCCCATGGACATTCTGTCCACCCAGCTGAATACAGCAGACCCGGTGTTTACCGAAAACAGCGCCCATCTGCGCGCCCAGGTGGACGCCCTGAAAGAGCGTCTGGCGCTGGTGGCGCAGGGCGGCGGCCCGGCCAATGTGGAGAAACACACCAGCCGCGGCAAACTGTTTGTGCGCGAGCGGATTGAATCGCTGATTGATCCGGGCACGCCTTTTCTGGAATTCAGCGCCCTGGCGGCCGCCAGTATGTATGAGAATCAGGCGCCCTCAGCGGGCATTGTCACCGGCATCGGCGTGATCCACGGTCAGCCCTGCGTGATTGTGGCGAACGACGCCACCGTCAAAGGCGGCACCTACTTCCCCATCACCATCAAAAAACATCTGCGCGCCCAGGAGATTGCCGAAGAAAATTATCTGCCCTGCATCTATCTGGTGGATTCCGGCGGGGCGTTTCTGCCGCTGCAGGCGGAGGTTTTTCCGGATCGGGACCATTTCGGCCGGATTTTTTACAACCAGGCCCGCATGTCCGCCAAAGGCATTCCCCAGGTGTCTGTGGTCATGGGCTCCTGCACCGCCGGCGGCGCGTACATTCCGGCCATGTCCGATGAAACCGTGATTGTCCGTCAGCAGGGCACCATTTTTCTGGGTGGCCCGCCGCTGGTGAAAGCCGCCACCGGCGAGGAAGTGACCGCCGAGGAACTGGGCGGCGCCGATGTGCACTGCCGCACGTCAGGCGTCACTGATCACTATGCCGTGGATGATGCCGACGCCATTGCGATTACACGCAACATTGTGGAGAACTTTAACCGCCGGCCGCAAACCGCCATCAACCGCCGGCCGGTGGCCGAGCCGCTGTATGACGCAGCGGAACTCTACGGCATTATTCAGAGAGACAGCCGCAAACCGTTTGACGTGCGCGAGATCATTGCCCGCCTGGTGGATGGCAGTCAGTTCCACGAGTTCAAGGCCTTATACGGCCCCACGCTGGTGTGTGGCTTTGCACACTGGTGGGGCTACCCGGTGGGGATTGTCGCCAACAACGGCGTGCTGTTTTCCGAAAGCGCCCAGAAGGCGGCCCACTTTGTGGAGCTCTGCTCCCAGCGTGGCATTCCACTGGTGTTTCTGCAGAATATCACCGGCTTTATGGTGGGCAAGGCTTACGAGAATGGCGGCATCGCCAAAGACGGCGCCAAAATGGTGATGGCGGTTTCCAACGCCGCCGTGCCAAAGTTCACCGTGATTATCGGTGGTTCTTACGGCGCCGGGAATTACGGCATGTGCGGCCGCGCCTTTGCCCCCCGGCAGCTGTGGATGTGGCCGAACGCCCGCATCTCCGTGATGGGCGGCGAGCAGGCCGCCACGGTGATGGCCACCGTGAAACAGGACCAGCTCGCAGCGCAGGGTAAAACCATGTCGCCTCAGGATCTCGATGCCGTCAAAAAACCGATACTGGATAAGTACGCCGAAGAAAGCAGTGCGTATTACAGCACGGCGCGCCTGTGGGATGACGGTATTATTGATCCGGCGGATACCCGCCTGGTGATCGGTCTCGGCATCGCCGCCGCACTGAACGCCCCACTGCCCGAGCGGCGTCAGGGCGTCTTCCGGATGTAGCGCACCAGACTCAAGGAGAGGACCTCACCCCCCGGCCCCCTCTCCTCCAGAGGAGAGGGGGAGAGAGAACAATGATGACCTCAACGCAAACGCAATTCATCAAAACCCTCGTGGATCCGGTTTACCCTGCCGTGCGGCGCGTGGTGCTGGCCCGGCCGGAAGTCCATAACGCGTTTAACGACACGATGATCCGGGAGATTATTGAGACGTTTACCCGGCTGGGGCAGGATCCGGCGGTGCGGGTGATTGTGCTGCAGAGCGAAGGGAAATCTTTCTGCGCCGGCGCAGACCTGAACTGGATGAGCAAAATGGTGGACTACTCCTATGAGGAGAATGTGATTGATGCGCTGGGCCTGGGTAATATGCTGCGCGCCATTCATGACTGCCCCAAGCCGGTCATGGCACGCGTTCTCGGCGCAGCGTTCGGTGGTGGTATCGGCATCATCTGCGCCTGTGATTTCGCCGTGGGGCTGGAAAGTACAACCTACTCACTGTCTGAAGTAAAACTCGGTCTGATCCCGGCGGTCATTTCACCCTTCGTACTGCGCAAAATGCCCGTGCATGCCGTGCAGCGGTATTTCATCACCGCCGAGAAATTCACCGCCGCCGAGGCCCTGCGCCATGGCGTGCTGGCCGATGTGGCGGCAACCGAAGTGGAACTGGACGCATGGATCAATCAGCGGATTGAATCCATTCTGGCCAACGGCCCGGAGGCCGTTGCGGAATCCAAGGTGCTGATCAACAAAGTACTGGGTTTTCAGTGGGAGGAAGCGCTGAACACCACCAGCGCCATGATCGCCTCGCGTCGTATCTCCGCTGAGGGCCAGGAAGGGATGAAAGCCTTTCTGGAAAAGCGGAAAGCGAACTGGATACAGTAATGTTTAACAAAATTCTGATTGCCAACCGCGGAGAAATCGCCTGCAGGATCATCCAGACCGTACAGGAGATGGGTCTCGTCGCCGTGGCCGTCTACAACGATCACGATGAGACGGCCCGGCATGTACGGCTGGCCGATGAAGCCTACGCCCTGCCGGGAACGTCACTGTCGGAAACGTACCTCAACGCCAAAGCCATCCTCTCCCTTTGCAAAGAACACCAGGTCGACGCTATTCATCCCGGTTACGGGTTTCTCTCTGAGAATGCCGGGTTTGCCCGCGCCTGCGCCAAAGCGGGGGTTGCGTTCATCGGCCCGTCGCCGGATGTCATCAGCGCGATGGGCGATAAAATCGCCGCACGCAACCTGATGCACCAGGCAGGCGTGCCCATTGTGCCCGGATGGCATGGCGCGGCGGATGCGCCACTGGCCACTATTCAGCGCGAAGCCGAACACATGGGTTACCCGGTGCTGATTAAAGCCACCGCCGGCGGCGGGGGCAAAGGCATGCGCCGTGTGGATACGCCTGAGGCGCTGAAAGACGCCTGGGAAGCCGCCTCACGCGAAGCGCAGAAAGCATTCGGCAATGCACAGGTCTTTCTGGAAAAATATATTATCAAACCGCGCCACATCGAGTTTCAGATTCTCGCTGACAACGACGGCAACACGGTCCACCTGTTTGAACGCGAGTGCTCCATTCAGCGGCGCTATCAGAAAATCATTGAGGAGAGTCCGGCGCCGAACCTCAGCGCCGAACTGCGCGAAAAAATGGGCGAAGCAGCCGTGCAGGCCGCACGCGCCATGGGCTATACCAACGCCGGCACGGTGGAATTTATCGTTGGCGCCGACGGCGGCTTTTATTTTCTGGAAGTCAACACGCGCCTGCAGGTGGAACACCCCATCACCGAGCTGGTCACCCAGCAGGATCTCGTCCGGCTGCAGATTCAGATCGCCGCCGGGCACCGCCTGCCATTTACCCAGACGGAACTGACCCAGAGCGGACATGCCATTGAGTGCCGTCTCTATGCTGAAGACCCGGCGCAGAATTTTATGCCGGCCACCGGCACCCTGCACCAGTGGCTGCCGCCCACCGGCTCCGGCATTCGTCTGGATACCGGCTATCAGTCCGGCGACGCCGTGACAGTGCACTTTGATCCGATGCTGGCCAAGCTCATTGTCTGGGGCAGCGATCGTGATTCGGCGCTGCGTAAAATGCAGTGGGCGCTGCGGCAGTTTGTGGTGCTGGGCGTCACGCAGAATCTCGATTTCCTGCACCGGGTGCTCAGCCATCCGGCATTTCAGGAAGGGCTGACGCACACGCATTTTATCCCCGAACATGGCCTGGATCAGCCCGCTGAAGCGACCGGAGAAACCGAAGAGAGCATCCTGGTGGAAGCATTGCTGCAGTGGGCCGCTGAACAACCCGCCAACGGCGCGCAGTCTGTTACCGCTCCCACTGCTGCTGATCCGGCCACCGGCCAGATCAGCAGTCCGTTGTCGCCCTGGCTGGCGGCTGGCGGCTGGCGGGGCACACCCCTCAGCGAAGGAGGCCGCCATGCGTGATGTGACCATTATTCCCTTGCAGCCGGGTGAAGCGCTGTTGCAGGATGACCACCAGGTCCGACCCTTCTACTGGCGCCGCACGGCGTCCCAGATTTTGTTATGGCTGGGCGGTAAACAGTACGCCATGCCCCTACCGGAAGCCGGACAAAGCAGCCAGCCCACCGCTGGCGGACGTGGCGCCAACCGCGGCCATGCCGCACCTGCTTCCGACAAACTCACGGCCCCCATGCCCGGCACGGTGCTGAAAGTGCTTGCCGGACCCGGCGACAGCGTTACTCACAACCAGCCGCTCATTGTCATGGAATCCATGAAAATGGAACTGACGCTGAACAGCCCGGCCACCGGAAAAATCGCCACCCTCCATTGCCAGGAGAATCAATTGGTCGCTTTGGGTGAGCTTCTGGTACAGCTCACCCCGGAGGCGGAAGCGTGAGTGGGACGTTTGTCCGGCTGGTGGAGGTGGGCCCGCGTGATGGCCTGCAGAACGAGAAAACCCACATTCCGGCCGAACGTAAAATTGAGCTGATCAACCGGCTGAATGCGACCGGCCTGAAAGACATTGAGATCAGCGCCTTCGTAAACCCCAGGGCGGTGCCGCAGATGGCCGATGCGGCCGAAGTCTGTGCTGGCATTGAGCGTGAACCGGATATTCGTTACTGGGTTCTGGTGCCCAACATGCAGGGTCTCGAAGCGGCGATTGCGGCTAACATTCGGCACATCGCCGTGTTCACCGCCGCCAGCGACGCCTTTAATCTGAAGAACATCCGGAAAACCATCGCCGAATCCATCGACGTGTTCCGACCGGTGGTCCACCACGCCAAAGCGGAAGGGCTGACCGTGCGTGGGTACATCTCCACGGCGTTTCACTGCCCGGAACTGCTGAAAGCGGATCGTACCGGCAAGATCGCACCCGAGGTGGTACTGCCGGTCTGCCGGGACTTACTGGCGATCGGCTGCGATGAACTCTCCATTGGCGATACCATTGGCCGCGCCACACCGGAAGACACGGAGTCAGCGCTGAAGCTCTGGACGCAGGAACTTCCGGTGGATAAGCTCGCCATGCATTTTCACGATACTTTTGGCCATGCGCTGGACAACATCCGCGTCAGCCTCACACATGGCATCCGCACGTTTGACGCCTCCGTGGGAGGGCTGGGCGGCTGCCCCTATGCCGAGGGCGCCACGGGCAACGTGGCCAGCGAGTCGGTTGTGCGCCTGTTGCATTCGATGGGATATGAAACCGGAATTGATGAAAACAAACTCGCTGAGGCGGGACGATTCATCCGGGGGGTGTTGATTCAGTAATTCATGTCTCAGGCAACCCTTCCTCAGACCTCACCCGGTCCCGCCTGCGGCGGGCCCACCCTCTCCTGAAAGGAGAGGGTTTGATTTGGTAAGATATCCCTATGAAAACGGTGGAAATCGCCAAGTCCCTTCGTCAACGCCAGACTTCGGCGGAAGCCGCCCTGTGGGGTCTTCTCAGGAATCGCCTGGTTGGAGGTTTTAAATTTTATCGCCAGCGCCCCATACATGGCTTTGTCGTGGATTTTTCTTGTGAAACAACACGGCTGATCATTGAACTGGATGGTTCAATCCATGATTCACCCGAAGTCCAGGGCTATGATGAGGAACGTCAGAGAATACTTCAGGGGCTGGGCTACACTTTCCTGCGTTTTACAAATAGCCAGGTCTTTTCTCAACCGGATGATGTTATTACCAGAATCCATACCGAGTTACGTATTCTCTCCAAAAATAACCCTCTCCTCTCAGGAGAGGGTGGGCCCGCCGCAGGCGGGACCGGGTGAGGTCTGAGGAGAGGCGCCCCCTCAGCAACAGGGCAAATGTGAGACCGAGAATGTGAGAAGAGAACATGCACCGCTACACCCACGCCACCCTGGATTCCACCAACGATGAAGCGCGCCGGTTGATCGCCGCCTGGCAGCAGCATCCCGGAGCCAGTACCTTAGCGCCGGAACCCTTTGCCGTGATTGCCGACGCGCAGACCGCCGGCCGTGGGACGAAAGGCCGGCAATGGGTTTCGCCGCCCGGGGCAGGCTTATATCTCTCGGTTGTCCACCCGGTGGGCACGGTGCAGACAGCACTGCCGCTCACTACAAATTACACTGTGGCGGCGGGCGTCGCCTGCGTGGAAGCATTGCAAGCCCTCTATGGTCTCACTGTGCAGATCAAACCGGTGAACGACCTCATGCACGACGGGCGCAAACTGGGCGGCATTCTCACCGAGGGCATTATTCAGGACAACCGCCTGCAATGCGTCATCACCGGCATCGGCATTAATCTGCTGAAGGCGGATCGGCCCGTCAAAAAACACACGCCCGTCAGCCTGGAAGAGCTCACCAATCAACAGGAGTTTCCGAAAGACCCGCTGGTGGATGCCATCACGAACAGGCTCAATCACTGGTATGCGCATCTGGCTGACAGTCCAACGGATACTTTACCCGACGAACTTGATTTGCTGTACCACTCGTTTCTGAGACCCCGCCCGCCCTCGGCTGTCGCCTCGGACACCCTCCCCCGAAAGGGAGCGGGAAATATCAGCCACCCAGTTTAACCAGGTAATCAAACTGCGCTTTGGTGAGCGGAATGACGGACAGGCGGGACTGTTTGATCAGCGGCAGGTTGGCCAGGGCTTTGTCCGCCTTAATCGTCGCGAGATCAACCGGTTTCTTCAGTTTGCGTTTGGGGATGACATCCACCACCACCCAGCGGCCCTCGGGGTTATCGGTGGGGTCGGGATAAGGTTTACCGGACACTTCGGCAATACCCACCACCTGCTTGTCGCTCACGCTGTGATAGACCAGCAGGGCGTCGCCGGGGCTCATGGCGTTCAGGTTGTTGCGCGCCTGGTAGTTGCGCACGCCATCCCAGCGGGTGCTGCCGTCACGCACCAGGTCATCAAAAGAAAATTCACCCGGTTCACTCTTCACCATCCAGTACTGCTTGGCCATGGCCTGCACACTCCATCCACGCTGAAAACGTGGCCCTATGATAATATAAAGACATTGAGAGCGTCGAATACCGTGGCAGGTTGTGTTGTCGGTGGCCGCGCCAGGCGGAACCCGGAATGAATGAACCGCTGAACCTTTGTTACCTCGCGGATGTGAGCAATATTCATGTTCGCCGCTGGCTGAGCTTTTTCGCCCAGCGCGGTCATCTGGTCACGTGCCTGAGCGACAAGCCCGGTGAACTGGACGGCGTGACCGTCCTGAACATCCCCAACCGGGACACCCTGATGGCGCGGGGTGAGAAGAAAGTTTCCAAAACCCGGGTGCTGAAGGCCCGCAAGGCGATTATCCGCCAGCATATCGCCTTGCTCAAACCGGACGTGCTGCATGGCATCTTCCTGTATCAGCGCGGCTGGTCTGCCGTGGCGGCCAACTATGCGCCCACCGTACTCACCCTGCTGGGTTCGGATATTTACCTGCCCAGACACCACTATCGCAACGGCCTGCAGCTTTGGCGAGACAGACAGCTCAACCGCCTGTCTCTGCGACTGTGCGATCTGGTCACGGCCGTCTCCAATGATCTCAAAGTCCGGGCGGAGTCCATGGTGGGCAATCAGCCGCCGGTGGAGTTGCTGCCCATCGGCACCAACCCGGCGTTTTTCATGCCGGATATCGATACAAACGCACTGCGCCGCTCGCTGACTATTCCTGACAATGCCTACGTCATTTTCAGTCCGCGTCAGATCACCCCGCTTTACAACCAGGATGTGATCCTCAAAAGCCTGCCGCGTGTCCTGGAAGAAATTCCGGATGCGGTGTTAATTCTCAAGGACGCCTTCAAGGAGGATTCCGACAAACGGCGCGCCTATGTGGAGAACCTGAAAACGCTGGCGGGTGATCTCGGTGTGGCGGCCAGTGTCCGCTGGGTGGATGAAGTGCCGATGTCCGAACTGGCGCGGTACTACAATTTAGCCGACGTGGTTGTCTCGGTACCCTCCACCGATGGTATGCCGGTCACGCTGTTTGATGCCATGGCCTGCCGCAAGCCGGTGATTGTGGGGGATCTGTCTTCCTATGATGAAGTGATTATGCATGGCCAGACCGGTCTGCGGGTACCCACCCACAACCAGCAGGCCCTTGCCCAGGCCATCATCAAACTGCGAAACAACCCCGAACTCGTCCAGCGCATCGTGGATGAATCCCAGGTGATTCTGCAGGCCTACGGACTGTTTGATCAGCAGATGCAGCGGATGGAGCGCTATTATTTCGGCCTGAAATTCGGTACGCTCGGCCGCAAAGCCGGACCCGCCCGGGCCATCGACCGGTTCTGTTTTAACGCGCTGGTGGCGCTGACGTAAAACGGCCCTGCTGCCGGCGGATTTCATACAGCAGCACGCCCGTGGCCACGGACACATTCAGCGACGAAACACTGCCGAGCATGGGAATGGTCACCAGAAAATCGCAGTGCTCTTTCACCAGGCGGCTGATGCCTTTGCCCTCGCTGCCCAGCACCAGCACCACAGGCATGGCGTAATCCTGCCGGTCGTATGTTACCGCCTTGTCGGACATCGCGGTGCCAACCACCCAGAAGCCACTGTCCTTGAGGGTTTTAAGCGCCTGACTGAGGTTGGGCACAACCGTTACGGGTACGGTTTCTTCAGCGCCGGAAGCCGTTTTGGCCACCACGGGTCCAAACCCGGCGCTCTCGCGTTTGGCGATCACCACGCCGCTCACGCCGGCGCCGTCAGCCACGCGCAGAATGGCCCCGAAGTTGCGCGGATCCGTCACGCCATCCAGCAACAGAACCAGGGGATACCCCTGACTGTCCGGTTGCATTGCCTGGCAACGGGCCGCCAGCTGCGCAATGCTTTCCAGCGGGCGGGGCGCCGCCACGGCCACAACACCCTGATGGTTCAGATGATCAGCGCCTTCCCCGGCACTGCGGATCATGGCGTCCAGCTTGTGGCGGGGCATGGTCTGCACGCGGATGCGGTGCTGTCCGGCAAGATCCAGGATACTCTCCAGCGCGGGGTCCCGTTTCAGGCCTTCGGCCACGCACAGTTTAAACACGCGTTCGGGCCGGTTCTCCAGCAACTGACGGACAGGGTGTTTTCCGAATATGGTGTGTTCTTCGCTGCTCATGGGTGGCTCGTGGTGGTGGGGTTATCAAAAGGCCAGTAACGCGGCACTTTGCGGTAATACCAGCGGCGGTATTCCTTGCTGCTCATTTTACTGAAGTCCGGCGTGGCATCTGGGTCGAGCGCTTCGCGCTGCTGTTTCTGCATGGCCACCGCATCGCGGTATGCCGGCATCACGCTGACCCGCAAGCCGTTGGCCGTGACCGGCGCCGACGCCACTTCCCGGCTGTCGGTGGTCAACAGGGTCGTGCGTTCGGCGTCAATATCATAGCGCCACATCCCGAGAAACTGCCGGCGGCTCTGATCATAGGCCCATGCGGTAAAAAGAATCTCATTGTCGCTGCCGGCGGCCCAGCCCAGCGGCTCTATATTCCAGCTCACCTGGCTCAGCTTCAGTTCTGGCTGATTGCCGTGATGCGCCCAGAAATATTCCACGATGCGCTCCAGTTCGGGGTACACGCTCACCACCCCTTCCAGCCGGTCATAGATAATCACGTCGGAAACCAGCAGCCCCTTGTGCAGAACACCGCGGTTCTCTTTCACCATCAGCCGGCGGCCGCTGATAGACCAGTCCACCACACTGAGCGTTCTGAACGACAACGCCTGCCCGCGCTTCTGGCCAACCCGCACCAGCATGGAGCGCGCCTGCAGGTTTTTCGCCGGGTTGTAGCGGTCCAGAAACGATTCCGGCCTGGCCATGGGGGCTGCCGGCGCTGCCGGAAGCCCGCCAGCCTGCTGGGCGGCCAGTTCCTCACTGGGCAGTTGCGGCGGGGTTGGCGCAGGAGCGGCGGCCACGGGCACAACAAACAGCTGGGCGGATGTCTGGCGGCTGTCCGGGATGAAATAGACCTCGGTGTAGGCGAACATGTCCCGCGACGGGGAAACAACCGGCTCGCTGCGGATAAAGCGTTTGTCCTCCAGGCCACTCAGGTCCATCTCCTGGCGGGGGTTGGCCGGCAGAAACTGCACCACATCGGTCTCGGTCAGTATCTTCTGCTGGCGGCCCGTGTCCTGTGCCGCGCCGGCCGCACCGGGGGCAGCAGTATCCCCGGCCGACGGCGTGGGGTCATTGGGGTCCTGGAAGGGAGGAAGGACGAATTCTGTTCGCAGTGCAGGGGTTTCCTCCCCGGCCGTGGCCGCAAGAGCCTCTATACCCGGCGCCAGCAGCCCCAACGATAGCAGCAGCAGGCACAGCAGCCGCAACAGGTCCGGTAATCTCCGGGCGGAATGTCTGTCATGGCTGGCATCAGGGCGCATACGCCTATTGTCCCATAAGTCCGGCAGGCTTTGTAAACAATGGTTACATCCCGGACAATTATCCGGAGTATCTTTTTTTTATATCTATAAGATACCCAATTGACCGCTCATCTCTGGTATTCGGCCACTGCGTGGCCCTGATTCAGTGGTTTCAGGAGCTTTCATGTCCGCCATTAACCCCATCAGCACGGTAGAAACACAGTCCTCGACGATACCATTCGTCGGACCCTTCTTTCTGCCCACCACGGACCTGCGGCGCAGCCTGATCAACATTGAACCGGTGGTTGTTCCCACCGACCCCACCATTGACACCGGCCCCACCACCGGCAACGTGCTGGACAAGAAAAACAGCGACCACTTTTCACCCCGCTCCCTCATCGATATCGTCACCAATTTCACCAACTCGGTTACGCCGGTGGATTCCGGAAACCAGCGCCTGGTGGTGGCCATCAACCCGCTGCCCAAAAATCCCAGCGCCCTGCAGGTCAGCGAACTGACCACGGGCCGACTGAACGAGATCCTCTCCCCGTCGTTCAACCCCAACCTGAATGTTGCCGTCCCTGTGGTGGACATTCTCGGTCTGCCCGTTCCGGACATCGGCCATAACCCCAACGAGCTGGATATTCTGAGCAGCGTGCTGTTTATGAACGGCGTGGTGATTCCCGAGCCTGTGCCCGCCGCCCGTATTCCCGGCCTGCAGGCCACACAAACCCCGGAGAATATTCCCAACCCCCTGCAGATTCCCGTTTCAGTCATCGGTATTCCCGGTGAACGGGACCTCGCCGCCCTGATGGCGGCACAGCAGCAACAGCAGCTGCTTCAGCAGGCACAACTGCAAAACATTCTGAATATTGGCGGTACGAACAGCCTGAACGGTTTTGCCAGCGCCCCGGGCATTAACACCAGCGGCAGCCTCTTTGGCGGCGCCGTCGGTGGCGTTAACCCCGCCAGCCTCTTCAGCAGCACACCCAATTTCAGCAGCGCCGGCAGCACCACCGCTACGCCACAGGGCGGCGGCATTTCCGGCGCGACAGACGCTCTGGCCATCCTGGAACAGATGGCCCGCATGAATCAGATGATGCAGTGGTTGACCGCCCAGATGCAGGCCATGATGGGCATGCTGGGCGGCGCCAACCCTTTTCAGGCATCCTTATGACGGTTTGAAGAGAGAGAACATGGACGAGACACTTAAACGTTGAGATGAGCGCGGCCAGCAATGGCCGCTTTTTTTTGCCCCACCCTTGTCGTACGATCTGTCACGCCTGAATCAGCAGTCTAATGGGGGCCGACCATGAATCATCCGCGTACGTCTCACAAGGCGCAGCAGTTCACCGAATCGGTGATCCGCTCGATGTCTCAGCTGGCGCGCAAACACAACGCCGTCAACCTCGCACAGGGATTCCCGGACTTTCCCTGTCCGATGGAACTGAAAATCGCCGCCTGTGAAGCCATTCACGACGATGTGAACCAGTACGCCGTCACCTGGGGCGATCCGTTGTTTCGTGAAGCCTTTGCCGCCAAAAACACCCGCTATCTCGGCATTGCGGTGGACCCCGACACCCAGGTGACCATCACCTGCGGCGCGACGGAGGCGATGATCGCCACCCTGCTGGCCACCGTCAACCCGGGCGATGAGGTCATCGTATTTGAGCCGTATTACGAGAATTACGGCCCCGACGCCATTCTGGGCGACGCCACGCCCCGTTACGTCACCCTGCACCCGCCGGCGTGGACGTTTGATGAAAAAGAACTGGCGGCTGCCTTCAATGAGAAAACGCGCGCCATTATCATCAACACACCGCACAATCCCACCGGTAAGGTTTTCAGCCGCGAGGAGCTGACCACCATCGCCAGGCTCTGCCAGCAATGGGACGTTCTGGCCGTTACGGATGAAATTTACGAGCATATTCTTTACGATGGCGCACAGCACGTCGCCATGGCATCCCTGGAGGGCATGGCCGATCGGACGATCACCATCAACGGCCTTTCCAAAACCTACAGCGTAACCGGGTGGCGCATCGGCACCATCATCGCCCCACCCGATATCACCGGGGCCATCCGCAAAGTGCACGACTTTCTGACAGTAGGGGCGCCGGCGCCGTTGCAGCGGGCAGGCGTGACAGCCATGAACCTGCCGGAAACCTATTATGCGGAACTGGCGCGCGTGTACAGCGAAAAACGGGATCTGATGATCCAGGTGCTGGATCACGTCGGCATCCCGTATTTCCGGCCCCAGGGCGCGTATTACATTTTCTGCGATATCAGCCGATTCGGTTACCCGAGCGATCTGGCGTTTGCCGAACACCTGCTGAAAGATGTGGGCGTGGCCGTAGTGCCCGGTTCCAGCTTCTTCAGCCGGAAAGAACTGGGGCACGGCAATGTCCGCTTCTGTTTCAGCAAGAAGCCGGAAACCCTGGAAGCCGCCCGCGACCGCATGATGAACCTGCAGGCCGCCCAGGTGGCGGTTTCGTTATAAGCCCGGGATCGGCAGATCAAAGAGAATCAGATGCGATTGAGCGGCCGTGCCGCTGAGCACGAGCTGCTCGGTCGGCCCGGAGGCCAGCAGTGAAATGGCGTCGCCGGCACGCAGCAGCTGCCCGCCAAGCTGCACGGAGCCGGTGGCCACATGCAGCCAGAGGCCGCGCCCGGGAGACGGGGCGTAATCAATCGCCTCTCCGGCAAAAAGCAACGCCTGGTAAACTCGCGCCTGCTGATGGATGATCAGACTGCCCCCCTCACCCGTCGGCGAGGCGATCAGCTGCCATTGGCGCGGCTGCAGGCTGCCGGAAAAAGATTTCTGCTCATAGCCCGGCGCCAGGCCCGGCTGATCCGGCTGAATCCAGATTTGAAGCAGATGCACCGGCCGATCGTCCGACGCATTGAACTCGCTGTGCCGGATGCCCGTCCCGGCTGTCATGCGCTGCCATTCGCCGGGCGTAATGGTGGCGCCGTTTTTCAGGCTGTCCTCGTGGGCCAGCTCGCCTTCCAGCACACAGGTCAGAATTTCCATATCGCGGTGGCCGTGCATGCCAAAGCCGCCTGCCGGGGCAATCCAGTCGTCGTTAATCACCCGCAGAGGGCCAAACCCCATCCAGGCCGTATCCTCGTAATCCCCGAAAGAAAAAGTATGATAACTTTCCAGCCAGTCCAGGCGGGTATGCCCGCGCTCTCCGGCGTGACGGATGCGCAGTGAACTGTGGGTCTCAGCACTGCCCTGACTGCTTTGCGTGACTGACGGATGCATGATATCCCCCTGTGGTGTTGGTGTGATGAATGCTATTATAGGGCTCTGTGTTGTTTCTGAACAGCCGGCTCCCGGCGCCTGGTACCTGTGGCCACCCTCAAACCCCTCCCCGTCAAGGATCTGCCCGAGACTCTGAGTCTCTGGCAGCAGAACCGCTACCTGGTCCTTCTGGTGGTGCTCGTCGGGCTGCTGTGCGCCCATCCGTTCTTTGAAGACAACAGCTTCGAGGTCACCATGTTCAGCGGCATGGTTTCCATCATGCTGATCAGTAATATTTTCATACTCACCAGCAGCAATCACCGCCGCCTTATCGGCATTCTGCTCGCCGTGCCTGAGGTCATTGTCATCTGGCTACATCACTGGACCGGTCACTCCATGGCCGAGATACTGAAGTTTGTGTTCTTTGTGCCCTTTCACATCTTCGTCATCTCCTGCATCTTCCGGGATCTCTTCGCCCAGAACAGAATCACGGCTGAGGAGGTGCGCGGGGGCATCTGCATATACATTCTGATGGGGGCCACCTGGAGCGCCCTGTACTACCTGATCGAACTGCTGCACCCGGGATCCTTTATCAACGAGCATGCGGTCCGTTCCGCACAACTGATCTCCTGGGCCGATCTGCTTTACTTCAGTTTTGTCACCCAGGCCAACCTGGGCTTTGGCGATATCACCCCGGTATGGCCGTTTGCCCGCTCGCTCGTCATTCTTGAATCCATTATGGGCGTCTTTTACATCGCCGTGTTTATGTCCAAAATGGTCACCCTGTTCATCCGCCACTCGGAAGAGGCTGCCTGAGTTTCAGCCTGGGTTCCGGTTATTCCTCAATCACAATCACGCAGACCGGACAGGCATCGGCCGCCTCGCGGCAGGCGTTTTCTCTGCCCGGCACATGCGTGTTATCCGCCACGGAATCTTCCACCACGGTGAACACCTCGGGGCAGAGGGACTCGCAGACCCCGCAGGCAATGCAGCCGGGCGCAATGCGAACGTGCATACCGAGTCTCAGGAAACCGTGGCGGCCGTCCGGGCCGTTTCACCCAGCGCCTGCAGCACCTGGGCGGCAATATCGTGGAAGCGTCGGGCCTGATCGCATTCGGGGTCGGCCACCACAATGGGCACACCGGCATCGGCTTTTTTCCGTTGCTGCGTCACAATCGGCACTTCGCCCAGGAAAGGCACGTTCAGTTCCTGCGCCGCGCGGCGTCCGCCGCCGCGACCAAAAATTTCATACTCGCGGCCATCATCACCGCGGAAGTAACTCATATTCTCAACAATGCCCAGCACCGGAATATTCTGCGCCTGGAACATCGCCAGCCCCTTGCGGCTGTCGTGAATCGCCACGGTCTGCGGGGTGGTGACGATAATGGCGCCGCCCCGTTCGGCCAGCGGGGCCGCCTGCATAATGGTCAGCTGCGCATCCCCCGTGCCGGGCGGCAAATCCACAATCAGCACATCCAGTTCGCCCCAGTTGGTTTCCGTCAGAAACTGGCGGATCACCTTGTCGAGCATCGGACCGCGCCACACCACCGGCTGCTCTTCCTTAATCAGAAAGCCGATGCTGATGACTTTTACGCCGTAATTTTCAGGCGCTTCAATGCGGTTGTCCTCACTCTGGCTGAGTTTCTGGCCACGCAAGCCCATCATAATCGGCACGTTGGGCCCGTAAATATCGGCATCCACAATGCCCACCTTCTGCCCGGCCTGTTGCAGGGCGCAGGCAAGGTTAACGGAAACCGAGGTTTTACCCACACCGCCCTTGCCGCTGGAAACAGCGATGATGTGTTTCACCCCTGGCAGATCGCTGCCGGGCGCCACGGGCGCCGTTTGCGCCTTGGGCTGAAAAGCAGGCTTGGCCATGGGTGTTTTGGTGGAGATGCCCACACTCACCTGACCCACGCCGGGCAACGCTTCCAGCACCTGGCGCGTGGCGTTCAGCACGGCGTCTTTGGCGGGATCCGCTGTGGAGGCGAACAGATAATCGACACGCACGTTGCCATCACACACGCTCAGAACATCCACCATCTCCAGGGCCAGCACGTCCTGCTGACGACCCGGGGGCACAATTTTTTTCAGAGCGTCACGAACCTGTTGTTCAGTGATGGCGGCGGTCATGGGAATGTCCTTTTTGTTCAATCAGAAAAAACGGAATACGTTCAAAAAACCAATCTGTCAGGAGGGCGGATCGTAGGAGCGGGCGCCGGCCCAGAGGTGCATGCCTTCAGTCACGTTGCTCACCTGCGCAAAACCCACATGCTGCAGATAATGGCAGGCATCCATGCTGCGCACGCCATGCTCACAAATCACGACGACCGGACGGGTTTTATCCATTTCCTGCCAGCGGGCCGGCAACTGATCCACAGGAATCAGCCGGGCCTGGGGAATGTGGCCAAGGTGCATATACTCCGCCAGTGTCCGCACGTCCACCAGCTGGACAGGGCCGGGCTGGCTGAGAATCGTCTGCAGATCCGTGTAGGTGAGCTGCTGAATGGCAGCCTGGGTGGGGGCGGGCGCCGCCGCGGATTGTGTCGGGGTATTCATGGAACTGACCGTAACACAAACAGGCTGCGGCTTCCAGCCGCACAACCCGATCGGCCCGGTCCGTCAGAGATAATCCATCAGGGAGGTCAGCAGAGACAGGTAAAGGCTGAAGGTGAGGATATCACTCAGCGTGGTGAGCAGCGGCGCGCTGATGGCGGCGGGATCCTTATCAAAAAAGCGGACGGCGACATAGGGAATCATCATGCCCAGAAACGATGTAAAACAGAGCGAGACGATCACCCAGGCAAACAGCAGCAACGCCAGGCCGGGCCGGTGGTACATCATGAATGCGATGCTGCCGATAAACACACTCATCACAGAACCCGTCACCAGGGCGACCCGCATTTCACGCAGCAGGCGCTCTTTAATGTTGCCGGCGTTAATCAGATTCTGTCCAATCCCGCGAACGGAGATGGTGTTCGTCTGCGACCCCATGTTGCCCGAAAGACCGGTAAGCAGGGGCATAAAGGAGATCGCCACCACCTGGGAGGCCACCGTATTGGCATGGGAGGCAATGACCAGGGAGGCAAAAATCTGACCGACCACGGTAATACCCAGCCACGGAATGCGCGCTTTGACGGTCTCCAGAATGGGGCCGGACATCAGGCCGATTTCGTCGATTTCCTCC
Source organism: Candidatus Melainabacteria bacterium (assembly GCA_050247195.1). Classification (GTDB taxonomy): domain Bacteria; phylum Cyanobacteriota; class Vampirovibrionia; order Vampirovibrionales; family Vampirovibrionaceae; genus JBFWUP01. The sequence continues at coordinate 90,097 of JBFWUP010000009.1, forward strand.
AGCTCAATCCCCGCCGTACGATAAACGGCTTCTGAGGTTTCCTCTTCAATGACATCGACAATGTCATCAATGGTGATAATGCCCCTCAGATGGTTTTCGGCGTCCACCACCGGCATGGCCAGCAGGTTGTAATATTTGCGGAAGATTGAGGCGGCGAATTCCTGATCGGTGGAATCCAGAATGGATTTCACATCAAACTCGGCCACCCGGTTCAGCGGCACGGATTCATCGTGGAAGATCAGCTTCTTGAGACTGACCACGCCGGCCAGGTGGTCCTCTTCATCCACCAGAAAACAGTAGTAAATGAAATCCTTTTCATCCGCCTCGTGAATCGCCCGCATAGCGTCGCCCACAGTGCCATCCACCGGCACACGGATGAATTCAGTGGCCATCAGACCGCCGGCCGTGTCGGGCTCTTCCAGCAGCAAGGTCTGCAGGGTGCGGGTGTCCACGTCCAGCGGCATCTGCTCAATCAGGCGCTGGGTTTGCGCCACATCCAGCTCCTGCAGAATATCCACGGCGTCATCCATGGCCATGCTGCGCAGAATCTGGCTGCCCATCAGCGCCGGCATGGAGGACAGGCAGGCCAGCTGGCGCTCCTCACCCAGGCCGGACAATACCTGCGCCGCCTGTCCGATATTGAGGTACTGGAAACACTGCACGGCCTCTTCCACCGTGAGGATGTGGTCCATCATGTCCACCAGCTCGGCGTTGTTCTGGCGGGCCAGAAGCCGCCGCAAGGCCGAGGCATTCTGGATGCCAAGGTAGCGCCGGATTTTCTCAGCCAGGCTGTCCTGGGTCGTGGGGCTCATTGCGGCATCCCTGTGAGGCGTGGGGCAATGGTTTTATTGTACGGGGGATACCGGGGAATGGCCACCCTGCAGGAAGAGGGTCGTGGACGACAGGGCCATCCAGTTCTCCATCAGGCGGGCGAAGGGGTTCTTCAGCGCCGCGCAGGCTGACTCGTTCCGGGCGGCATCCAGCAACGCTTCGCGGCTGGCCATAGAATCTGACGGTACCCAGTCATTCTTTGCAAGACGCGTCCAGTCGGCAATCATCTCGGGTGTAATCTCCGGGTGACACTGCAACCCCAGCGCCTGATCGTTCCAGACAAACGCCTGCTGCTCGCAGAATGCGCTGCGCCACAGCTGGCTGGCTCCCGGCGGCAGGGTGAAGGTATCCCCATGCCAGTGGAACACATTCAGGGTGTCGGGCACCCCCGCCAATAACGGATGATCCGACGCTTCCGCCGTGCGCTGCACGGGAATCCAGCCCGGCTCCTGCATGCTGTGGGGAAAAACTTTGCCGCCCAGCACGTCCGCCAGCAGCTGCGCGCCCAGACAGATTCCCAGCACCCGCCGGCCCACCTGCAGCGCCTCGCGAATCCACTGCTTTTCAGTCACCAGCCACGGATATCTGTCCTCTTCATACGCACCCATGCTGCCGCCCAGCACCACCAGCCAGTCACTGGGCGGCGGCGGGTTCTGGGTTGCATCTGCTTCCCAGAAACAGGTCCGCGTCACAAACGCGCCGCGCTCTTCCAGCCAGCCGCTTAACGCGCCCAAGCCTTCATACGGTAAATGCTGAAACACATGGACATGCATGTTGCTAGAATACGCTTATTGGCCGGCACCCACAATACGGCGGGCAGCCATTGATTAACGGAGAAACCACCGTGTCCCATGCCACCTTCATCATCCCGACGCCCAACGCCCTGGTTGCCGTGCCCGGCAGACGCAACGGCTACATACAACTGGCGCCGCGCAACCGGGTTACCGGCTTTGCCGACCTGCCGCCACATGTTTTTGAGGCCGGCCAGGCATGGGCCCGCCAGATGGAAGCCATGGGCGCTCAAAACGTGCTACTGCTGATGATCGCCGAAGTAGAGCCCCACAAACACCTGCACATTTTCCCCCGATGGCCGCAGGACAAGCTGAAAGGCATTCCTCTGTTTGAAAGCCGTGAGAATGCCGCTCAACCCCGATGGCGCGATGACGTCAAATCGGCACTCGCTTCATGGGGTCAACAGCATGGCGTCAGCATTATTGCTCCCTGCGGCGTGATTCATTAAACCACTCTACGGGTGGGTGATCACATCATTGAGGTAGTCAAAGAGCTCACTCACCTGCGCATCGCTCACCTGCTCGGGCGCGATGGGCGGCATGTTCATGTTGTCCGGATTGCGCAGATAAAGCAGCAGTTTTTCCTTGCTGACCATTTTCTTGGATTTTGTAATCCGTTCATCCGGACCCGGCGGATCACCCGGACCGGCGTGACAACCCAGGCAGCTGTCCATAAACACCTGCTGACCGGGCGGCATGGCCACAGGTTCAACGGGCGCCTGCGCGGTCTCGTTCCCGCCACCGGCACAACCACTGAGCAGGGCGCCACAAATCACGCCAAATGCCAGCGTCGGCACAAAATTCCGGTGCATCGGGTTTTCCTCCATCGCCCTCAGGGGCCTCAACCACACGGCTATTGTCCGGCAAAAAAAACCCGCCCACAATGGTGTCCGGCCGGCAATGGCCACGCGGGCCACACCTTGCTACAATAGAAGAGAATCAGCGTGGAGAGAGGTTCCGCTATGAAAGCGTTTTTGGCCTTCCTGATAATGTTTGTGATCGCCTTTCAGTTGTTCTTCCGTTACGACTACTGGAACAGCAAAGACGACGACGGCGTGGTGTATGAGCGCGACAAGCTGACCGGCGAGGTGCACATCATCCGCCCGGGCGAACGTGTGGATTTTCTCTCGCGCGTGGTGGGCAAGCATATCGGCAGCTCTCTGGACAGCCGCCACCCGGACCGCGACAAGACGGATAAAAAAAGCCACGTCAGTCCTGCAGGCGGCCACCCGGAAGATCTCGATGACACCGACGGGACCGACAACGGCGACGCCCCCATCCCGGAAGCCCCGCAGACCATGGCCATGGTGGATGAAGCCAGCGTTCCTGTGGTGGCGACCACCCGGCCCACCGCAAAAACGCCTGCCGGAGACACCGAGAAAACCCCGGCCGCCAGTGGCGAAGGCTACGCACTGAACAAATCACTGGATCTCAACAAGGACGGCGCCATGGAGAAACTGATTAAAACCGCCGAGCCCGGCGGCGATACCAGCATTTCCATTGTCACAGCCAGCGGCAAGGAGATCTTCTTTGCCCGGGGCAAAGGCATCCACATTCTGGCCACCCGCATGGAAGGCTGGCCGGATCTCGCCTTGCGCCAGCCCGGCCAGAGCCAGCAGTTCTACCGCTTCAATCCCAAATCGGAGCTTTATGAGGTGATTCACTACCAATGACCAGACTCTCGAACCCCCCACCCCCCTCAAGGGGAGAGGGGGAGAAGAAGGTTAAGCGATGCTTCTCTCACCACAACAAGTTAAACAGGCTCTCCCTGAACTTCCTGGCTGGCAACTGGTGCATGACGCGCTGGAACGGGTAGTGGACTGTCCGACTTATCCGGTGGCACTCGCGCTGGTTCAGGCCATCGGCATCCATGCTGAAGCGGTGAACCACCATCCGGATATGATGCTGCATTACAAACGCTTAACAATCCGTTACCACACGCACACACCCAGCGGCATTACCGAAAAAGATTTTGAAGGGGTTCAGGCGGTCAATCAGCTGCTTTCCGCTTTGCCCGGGAGCTGACCTGACTGACTTTGTCGTTCAGAGCGTCAATTTTCAACGTTAGCTTGTTTTTATTTGTATAAATACCCCCGATATTGCCGGGAGTACAAGCCTATTTTTTTTCCTACCCCTGAGAGCACACCTTAAGAGATTTTGCGAGGCCAGCGTTATGGTTGATGCCGTTTCGATCAATCCGGTAATGGATGTTACGATCACGCCCCCCAGCGTGGATTCCCCACCGGAAGTTGAATCGTCCCCACCGCCGCCACCGATGGAATCGGACAGTGTGGATATCAGCAGCGACTCTGTATTCAAGGTGGATGACAGCATTGACGAAGGGTCCATTCTCGACAGCGCCGAGGACGTGACGCCCATCGAAAATTCCAATGTGGAAACAGCCGGCAATATTGCCATTGATGACAAGGAATACACCACCACCGACAACGGTGACGGCACGACCACCATTACCGATGAAGAAGGCAACACCGCCACCTACGAAGGCACCGGCGTCAGCATCTCTGATGGCGAGTTCAAGGACAAGAACGGCAACCCCGTGACCCTGAGCAAACCCGAGGATCAGCCGCCAGCAGACCCGGTCACAACAACGGCGCCTGAGGACACAGCGGCAGCAGAAGCCGAAGCGGCCCGCGATGACGCCGTACTGGATGAAACCACCCGCATTCTACTGGAAGAATACAGCATTCTGCCGGGAGATATTAAAGACGGTTCCCGCGCGGTAGTCGATCCGACCGACGATCTACAATTTCATATAGATCACTGGAAGGACACAGTGAAAAACCAACCCCTGAGTGAGGTCATTCAGGCATTGAAGGAAGCCCGGGATCTGCCCGGCGAACTGACCGCCAATACACCAACGCCCGCCATTGGCGGCGCTGAACCGGCCGATGTGCCGGACGGTGCGGGCCAGGAAGCGGTGACCGCGGCACCGGCGGCATCATCAGATTACACCATTGTCTCCGGCGATACGCTGGGTGAGATTGCCGAACGGAACGGCACCACTGTTGAAGCGCTGGCAGCCGCCAACGGTATTGCCGATCCCAACCTGATTTTTGCCGGTGACACCCTGAAGATCCCCGGCGTGGATACCCCCGCCCAGGCTGCCCAGCCTGCCGCCACCGGCGCTCAAGCCGCCGCCGCTAAGCCGGCAGCTGACCCGGCCACGGCCAAAGCTGAGTTTATTGCCGCCAACGAATCTGCCTTTAACGCCATCGGTGGCTCGTTCGTAGACATTAACGGCCGTCCCGACCTGATTGGCGAACTCCATGGCGATAACGACTTATTGGTGAATAAAATATCCCAGGTTCAGGCCGATGGGACGATCAAGACTATCTTTGAAATTGACCCAAAAACGAAACAGATCATCAACAATGAAGGCTTGATTGACGAGACGCTGATTGAAACCATTGATCGTAACGGCGATGTTTTCCAGAATGGCGAAAATAAGTCGGCCGCTATTCGTGAAGAGGAAGCCCGCAAGGCGGCTGAAGCCGCCGCCGCCGCTGATGCCGCTGCCGCTATAGCAGAAGAGGCCCGCAAAGCCGCCGAAAAGGCAGCTTCCGACAAGGTTAGTGCAGACGCAGAGCTTGGAATTAACCAAACGGGACCACAAGTGACGACCTTCACTCCGCAAACCATTTTCTCGGCAGCAATAAAGCTTCGTGTTGAAAATCCTGATCTAACTTTTGATATAAACGCCAGCAACAATACCATTGTTGAAAAAAGAAACAACTCCATCACTCATGTATATATTCTCGAACCTAACGGTGAACTCACGAAAACCACAAAGCAGAACGCCCAAAGAACAATGCGTATCTAAGCTCCACTCACTGACAAAGTTTGGCCCAGTGGAACCCGTTGACGTATAATAGCGTCATTATCACTGGTCAACGGTTCTGAGGTCCCTGCTGAATGCGTTTCACCCGCCCGGCGCTCGCCGCATCGCTTACGGTCGCCCTGTTTTCCCCCTCGCTGCTGACGGCTGCCGCCCAGCAACGCTATAATCCGCCGGTTCCCAACACCGCCATTACGGATGAGCAGGCCGCCAAGTACTCGGACGACTATTCGTTCCTCTCCCAGCAGGGAACCAACTATTACAACCAGGGCCAGATGAGCAAGGCCATTGATTACTTCAAAAAAGCCCTGGCCATCGCCCCGGACATCAGCGTGCCGGTGCTCCACAACAACCTGGCCGCCGCCTACATCAAGCGCGGCAACTACTACCTGGATGAAGCCCACGACACCCAGAACGCCCTGAACGACTACCGGGGCGCGTATTTTTATATGGTGACCGGCTGGCCGGTGGGCATGGAATACAAAGCCGTGCACCAGCGCAACAAACAGGTGGCGCGGGACAACATGCTGAACGCCTACAAGCGCCTGGGCATTAACCCGGCGGACAAGGCCAAGCACGCCGACATGGCGAAGGAACTCCGGCTGAAAGGGCTGTTTCAGGAGGCCCTGGTGGAGTACGCCCAGGCCGTGGACAGCAACCCGGGCGATTCGGAATCCACCAAGGCGATGGGCGACCTCTTCAACGTGCTGAACATGCCCGAGCACGCCAAAAAGTTCTACAAGCAGCTCATCACCAGCGACACCACCGCTTCCGACGTGTCGGACGCCTCGCTGGTGCAGCTGGGCAACTCGCTGTACAAAACCGGCGAGGCCGAAGACGCCGTGGCCTATTACAACAAGGCGCTGGAAATCAACCCCAACAACATCACGGCGCTCACCCAGCTGGAAAAAATCTGGCTGAACGAGATTAAGTTCAACCCCAACAGCGTTACCGGCCATGCCAACCTGGCGGCGGTCTACCAGAAGATGAAAGACTACGACCGCGCCCTGCAGCAGTACAACGCGGCGGAGTACTTTGCCGATCAGGACCCGAAAACGGCCTTTGAGGTGAAGAAACTCATCCGCCTGAACATGGGCACGCTGTTCCAGGAGAAGAAAAACTATCAGCTGGCGCTCAAGGCGTACGACACCATCCTGAAGGTGGACCCCAACAACAAGCTGGCGCACTATTACAAGGCCACCCTCTACAAAGAGGCCGGTAACCCGGATGACGCCATCAAGGCCTACCAGAAGGTGCTGATGATGGACCCGGAGAACACCAAGGCGCGCGACGAGCTGCTGGCCATGCTGAAGGCCAGCCCGGACCCGACCAAGGTGCGCCTGGGCCTGCAGGAGTTCGCCGGCCGCTTCTCGGACAACGCGCTGATACAGGCGCAGGTGGGCGAGGAGTTCCACAAGCGCAACGAGTACCAGCTGGCCATCCAGTACTATAACAACGCCATCTCCATCAACCCGCGGCTGGCCTCGGCGTACGCCAACCTGGGCTCGGCGTACCAGAGCGTGGGCGATGACGAAAAGAGCCTGGCGGCGTTTCAGCGCGCCACGGAACTGGACCCCAGCAACAAGACGGTGGCCGACCTGACGCAGGGCGCCCAGAGCAACCTGGGGCTGAAAGCGTATCAGCAGGGCGTGGAATTACAGCAGAAGGGCCAGTTTGCGGATTCCCTGACTTACTTTGACAGGGCGCTGAAAACCGACCCCAACAAGGCCGAGTACCTGGCGGCGTACGGCGTGAGCCTGCAGAACAACAACGATGTGGACGGCGCGCTGCGCTATTACCAGAAGGCCACGGCCGCTGCGCCGGGTGAGGGCCTGTACCAATATTACCTGGGTACGGCCTACCACCAGAAAAACCAGCTGCCGCAGGCCAAAACGGCCTACCAGAAGGCCCTGAGCCTGGACGGCACGCTGAAGGATGCGCGCGAGGCGCTGGTCAGCCTGGGCGAGGCCGAGGCGGCGAGCGCGCTGCAGGCGGCGGTGGACGCCTACAATGCCAAGCAGTACGCCAAGAGCCTGGGGCTGCTGAAGACGGTGCTGGCGGCCAACCCCAACGATGCGATGGCCCTGTATTACCAGGGGCTGGCCTATGAGGGCGCCGGGAACAAGGCCCAGGCGGCGGCGAGCTACCGCGCGGCTGTGGCGAAGGACGCCCAGTTTGCCGATGCCTACTACGCCCTGGCCGTGCTGCTGGATGACCAGAACAAGGCCGGCGAGGCGAAGTCGGCGTTTCAGCGGTTTATTGAGCTGAGCGCGGCGGGCGAGGGCGAGGCGGCGGACAGCGAGTTTGTGAAGTACGCCCGCGAGCGCGTGACCGCGCTGGGCGGCTGATTTCCCGACGGTTGCCTTCGCGGTGGGGGTTGTTTTATGATATCCAGACCGCAGACGAATGGATGCGGGCCTGTAGCTCAGTTGGTTAGAGCGCACCCCTGATAA
>JBFWUP010000010.1:0-64679 GCA_050247195.1 Candidatus Melainabacteria bacterium
TTTCCCACTGAGCTTCTTTCAGCTCGTACCGCTTCGACATGTCCCTCTAAACTCCCTGTAGACAGCATTCTACAAGTAGATCAGATTTCCGATCAGAGGGGAAGTCCTAATTGTCGATTCGCCCTAAGTTGTAACGTGTAAATAAAACGTAAGCTTATCTATAACCTATTGGAGAAAAAACAATGTTTAATGTGCAATCATTTGGAAGGTTTCAACCGGTAAACACTATTCGCTTTGGGGCTGAAGTGCCGCAGGATGACACTGAAGCTTTTGCAAATGAAGATGCCCATCAACGGGGGCACAAAGGGCCAACCAAGTGGGTTCAGGAAGGCAACAGGCGAGGTCAAGAAATCCGCAATAGTACCGGTAATGGAAAAGCCCGTAATAAAGGCAAGTAGATATCGCTTCTGAATAATGGTCAGACAAAACCTAGATCTGGCGTGCAGTTTCCTTTGAGATCACACGGCGGCGGCCATGTAGGTTTGCAGGTCGGCGAAGGGCAGCGGGGCCGTGGCCGCCACGGTCAGGTTGTCCGCCACATGGTCCAGCGTCTTCTGCCCCACCAGCGGTGCAATGACACCGGGCGTGGTATGCAATAAAAAAGGCGTAATCTATGACTTATTTTTTCTTCTGCGCCGCTCTTCGTCCAATGCTGCATCGATGATTTCATCGTTCCCTTTTGCCCAGCGAATAATACTTTCCAGTTCTTCGGGGGTTACGTCAGAAAGGGGATCTATTGTTACTTTTTTTTCATCTTTTGCGCCAAAGCTTGGCATGGCGGCATTAAAACCAATCTGCATCAGAAAAACCTTTCTTGTTAGGGTGACATTGGGAAGCCATTAATTTACAAGATGAGAAGAAAAATTACAATAACTTTTTACACTGCGGCGGCCATGTAGGTCTGGAGATCGGCGAAGGGCAGGGGAGCCGTGGCGGCCACGGCCAGGTTGTCCGCCACGTGATCCAGCGTCTTCTGGCCCACCAGCGGCGCAATAACCCCCGGCGTGGAGCGCACAAACTGCAGGCAGCGCTGGGCATCCGTACTCAGCTTGGGGAAGTCCGGCAGTGGTCCGTGAGCCAGCAGCTGACCCTGCAACAACGGCACGCTGGTAAACACGCCAATCTTCAGGGCCATGGCGGCTTCCAGCAGGGCGCCGTGCTGCGTCGTGTCTCCGGGTTGGCTGGCGGGCGTGGTTGAAGGCATCGGCTGATCGTTCTGCGCGAGGGCTTCCACAAAGGCCAGGTTAAAGGGCAGCTGAATGTAGCGGAAGCCATGCTCTGCGCCGCCGACCGACTCAGCCAGCGCCACCACATCCGTCAGCGCCAGGTACTCGGGGTGATCCGGCGGGACGCGGAAACAGTTCCACGTGGCCATCCCGTAAAAGCGGATTTTCCCGGCGCGTCGCATGGTTTCGTAAAAGGCGAATGCTTCGCGCAAGCGAGTGAGAAACGTCTCGCGCCCCACCAGCGGCAGCTGGCTTTCCGCCGCGTTGTGCAGATACATCAGATCCAGCGTTTCCAGGCCTAGGTTTTCCAGACTGCGGTTCAGCTGATCGTCCAGAAAGGCCGGGGCCATGCAGTGCATGCCGCCGGCAATGTCATTGAGTTCAATCAGGCCGCTCTCCAGGTACTGCTGCTGAAACCACGTGCGGAAGTCCCGCTGATCGCCTTCGCGTTGGGCGGCATCCGGGGTGATGAACCCGTTTTTGCTGGCCACAAAAATTTCATCGCGCTGAAAGCCTTCGCTCATCAGCTGGCGCAGCGCTTCGCCGAAGCTCCGTTCACTGGCCATCAGCCGGTAGTTGATGGCGGTGTCCAGCACGTTTACCGCGCCGCTGCCCACGCTGGCCACCACGGCCTCGCGCATGGCGGTGTCGTCTTCCGTGGAGGGTTGGCCGAGGTAACTGCCCATGCCCAGGCTGGTGAGAATCAGGTTCTGAAAATCTTCGCGGAAGTGGCCGGGGTTCAGGCTGCCGGTGGCCTGGCGTTCGGCGAGCATGCGGTCGGCGTAACGGCGGGTGCCTTCTGCTGTGGCGTGGCCGGGAATGCGGGGGGTGGCGGTCATGGGGGATTCCTTATACATGGTGTGGGTTACAGGGAGGGGGAACACAGGGAGGGGAGCGCGAGGGGAGGGAACGGACCCTCGCATGGGTTTACCTCACACTCCTCAGGGAGAGGGGATTCTGCGAGGCTTGTTTTGCAGGGGCCGTTCCCTCCCCTGCACCCCTCCCTGGAGGGACTAGCATACCGCAGATTCCTGTGAGACGCAGGTGGTGAAGGTGAGCGTGTAGAGCCGCACGCCGGGCTGGCGGACGGTGAGCGCGAGTTTTCCGGTGACGAGGGTGTGACCTGCAATCACTTCGGCCATGCCGGGCACACTCACCGCCACAATCGTTTCGCCATTGACTTCGCGGACATCCGCGCCGTGCCGGGCTGCGGGCAATGGCTGACCGTCGAGTGTGACGGCGATTTCCACGGGCGCGCCGGCAGGGGATTCAACCACGGCGTTGACGCTCGCGGCGGTGAAGCGCGTGGTGAGCGTGGCCGGCTGCGTGGCGCTGGTATCCGCCGCGCTTTCCAGATGTTCTTCACTCACCAGCCAGTTTCCAGCCAGGTAGGCGAGATCCTGCCCCAGGTGATCCGGCAGGGTGAAGGCGTGGGGTTTGTTCTGCTCGCCGGGGCGCAGGTTGCCGAAGCTGCCGCGCCGGTGGCCGAGGTACAGCTCCGGGGAGACCTCATAGCACAGGGCGCCGGGGGCGTCTGTTTCGCGCACGGGGGCGAGGAGCTCGGGGAACTGGCTGGCGTCCGCGCCGTTTTCCGCCAGCACGCATTGTATGGCCGATTCCATCTCGCCGTAGGCGCCTTCGCCATAGTGGTAGGCGCGCACCAGGCCATCGGCATCCACCAGGTATTTGGCGGGCCAGTGGCGCGTGCCCCAGGCGCGGAATGTCTCGCGCGCGCCGTCCAGGCCCACGGCGTAGGGGATGCCGAGGCGTAGGATTTCGGCTTCAATCAGCGCGGGGTTGGCGGCGAAGGGGAACTCCGGCGCGTGGATGGCGAGGATGACGAGGCCGTGGGGGGCGTAGCGTGTGTGCCAAGCCTGCAGGTAGGGGAGGGTGCGCCGGCAGTTGATGCAGGTGTGATCCCAGAAATCGACCAGGACGGTGCGGCCGCGCAGCGCGTCCAGGGTGAGGGGTTCGGGCAGCGGCGGGCGCGCCGGGCGGTTCAGCCAGCCGGTAACGTGCAGGGCCGGGGCGCGGAAGCGTTCGTCGTCCAGGCTGGTATCCAGCGTGTGCATGGTGTGGTCTCCCCCTGTGTGGCTGGCCTTATTATACCGCAGGCGGGTTGGACAAGCGGCCGCCTTTCTTTTATGCTGGGGGCTCCTTCACGGGCGTTTGGCGCAGTTGGTAGCGCATCACATTGACATTGTGGAGGTCACTGGTTCGAGTCCAGTAACGCCCACCATTTTTTTTGGACTAGCCGCTGCAAATAAAAAGCTTTCTTCTGTGTCGTGTATGGGCTACGAATTTGTGCTGGTTAGAACGGCTGGTTTCATTCTCAAAAAAATAAACATCGTCTGCCTCAAGCCCTTTTGAACTATCTATCGTAGTTATGACTAACCTATTCTGGAAATAGTTCAAAGGCTTGTCATGTAGATGCTGATGGTTCGCATAAAAACTTTGAAATTTTTTCACCTTAGAGCTTTCTTGCCTGAAAGACAACTCTAACAATGATTTTGCGAAATTACCAAAAGTTTGACTTTGCTTTTGAAAATGGTTCAGGTAATCGCATTTAAAGTATGAAAAAGTTAATCCTGTTGAGAGAACCTCTCTAAAAGGTAGCAAAACGGTTTCAAGTGACTGTTTAACCTGCCCTTTCTGCATATCTCTATACCAAAAAAGACTATTAATAAAAGCCTGGGGCAAAGCGTGCTGGCCATCATAAAAAGAGCCGTACCAGAATCCAGGTAACTGAAACAGTCTCTGTTTATCCGGGAAATTTTTTAAATCTTGGAGAATTATCATGCAATCTTCTACATGAATACCATTTTCTATGGAATTGAGTGCTTCTGAAATTGTTAATTTTTGTGTGTCCTCACTATTGAGTACTTGAGAAAAAATATCCTCGATTGCACTCCCTGAGTGTTCTTCTTTTCGATGTGAAACTGTCAATGTTAACGGTGTGTTTTGTAATGAAAATGCTCTTAATGCCGGCAGTTGATTAAAAATACTCTGTTTGGAGTCACCAACAATAATCAATTGCTTTAAATTTTCACTTGCCTGAAGAAGTTCTAAAAATCTGTATTTTGGACTGATCTGACTATCTTCCTTGTTTTTAATATCTTGAATTTCATCAATAAAAATGTAAGGGTATCTTTTGATCATCAAATCCACTAAGCAAGCTATTTCATGAGGTTTTTCATCGAGAAATTTAGTAGCCATGGTTCTTGCTTGTTTATACTCAGTGTCAACTGAGAGAAGCGCTAGTTTTTCTTCTTTGGATATTTCAAGTTTGCACAGAACATCTGCCAACAAGCTATCTAAGGTGGCAGTTCTTACTTTTCTAATATCTATGTTTTTTTGCGTTGCTAACGCTTGTAAATTATTGCTGGTTAAGGCATTTGTGTAAGTGCAGAATAATATCTTTTCAAAGGGTAATAGGTTTCTTTTATCTAAAATTTTCTCAATCCTGCGACACAAAGTAAAAGTCTTACCTGTTCCTGGGCCAGCTTGGACTTCTATGAATTTTTCATCATTATTAACAATTGCAAGTTGTTCGTCTGTTAAAGTAAAAGACATTTTCTATCCTAACGGGCCTTAAAATCAGGAACAATGTAGGCAACAGCAGCTCTTATATACTTTGGAATGTATTCTTCTTGATTGGCCAGTACTTTATCTTGCTTAAGTGCAACCAGACTAGCTAAATACCTGGAATATATTCCTTTTGGTAGGTCCAGATTATTCCATAGGGTTTTAAAATTAAGAGTAGTTGCTGTTAAAAGTGCTTCAAAATTTTGCTCGCCACTCTGAGGATGAAAATCTTTGGAAAAGCACTTAAGTGCCTTATTATACTTTTTGAGTTGTATTAATTCCCACTCAAATGTACAGCCTTCGCAGTTGATAAAGACATACTCAGGTATACTTGTTGGGTTAAATGATGAGCAGTAAGAGTTCTTTGAGGTATTTTGCTTACCCTCAATAATATTCCCATCTTTATCTTTCTTGTCCTGTGCAGGGTCCCAGTCAGTAATAACAACATAAGGGATGTTTAAATCTTTCAAAAAGGCCTCGTAAATGGGGAAATCAACCCCATCTATGCAACAAACACTGATTCCTCGTTCGTCTAATTCTGGATACCAGGCCGAAATCAAATTTTTCTCTGCCGTACCTTCAACTAAAATGACTCCCGAAGCAAAAACCATTTCAGCACGAGTAGCATGCAGATAATTTCTCAGCTTGGAAATATCTTTTTTATCTAAGTCTTTTCCGTTTGCATCTTTACCCTTGAATTGACAAGGAGCCGAGATGCCTTTTTTATCTCGCTTTAACAAAATTAATGACTTGGGGTCTGCTATTGAAACCAAATGAGGGGAATGCGTACTAACAATAGTGCCAAAAAGTTCTTGAGGGGTTGTCATTTCCCTGTAAACTTGCCTTTGTAAATGTGGGTGAAGATGTGCCTCGGGCTCTTCTATCGCAAGCCAAGTAAAAGGCTCTGGGGTTTTTGGTGGTGGGTTAACTAAAGAGGAGATGGGTTTTTGAAACGATTCATCTACATATAACAAACGTTTAAGAGTAAGGTATAGAGCATTATTAAGTCCCAAGCTACCGCGTGATAATTCAAACTGCCTGTCATTCACAGTAAAGCCGACTTTGGCAGATTTCAAAGCATCTTTGAGTTCTGTTTCTTGTGCCAGAATTTCATATGGAATAGTGTGCCTTTTGCCAATGAGATTCTGATTCGCCTCGTTCATTTTTTTTAGCAAGCTGCTTGTTTGAAAAGTCGTATTTAGGTTTTCTCTCAACCTTTTAGAAGTGGTTTCGTAGTTAGTCCGGTGAGTATCTTCTACATCGTGAATTAGTTTTTCCAAAGCCCATCTCAGGGGGCTTTGCTGACTTTTTAACTCAGATTCCACATCTCTAAGAGGCTCCAAATAACCTAGCCTAAAAGCGGTCCGTATATCACTTGGAAGGTTGTCTGTACAGAGATTGAAATCATCGGGCTTCGGACCTACAAAGTAGCCTCTTTTTACATTCTTATCGTCTTTATCATAATAAGCCGTTAAGCCAAAGCCGCCAGTGGCTTGCTTCTTGTCGTTATCAACCGAAATACAACAATCAAAGAGCAAACCAGCCAATGGGTGCTCTAAGGGGCTAGTCAGCTCTATAAAGATATACATTTTTTTTACAGGGTCTAAAAAATCACGTTCTTCCAGTTCCACAACATGATGACTTGGTAATGAATGTATAAGTAGCTTAAGAGCATGCAGTAGATTCGTTTTTCCGGATTGAGTTTCACCAACAAGAATAATATTGTTAGCATGTTCTGGACACAGATTAATTTCACAATCTCTGAAGTTTCTGAAATTTTCAATTTTTATTTTTGAAATATACATTTCGTTAGCCGCTCACAAATTATAATTATTGCAAGTATTCCTACCTACCCCCGCAAACCTTACATGGCACACCGCCGCGCTTGAGGGCCTCAGACAATGTAATCCGGATGCAATGCACCGTGCACTTTTTCGCCCACCGGCACGACGGTGAATGAAACTTCAGCGTCTCTGTGTTGAACATCACTACCGGCTCCGCCTGAGCCACGGGCAGCGTCAGCACACCCACGGGTGCAAAAGCCGCGAACGTGATGGCGGTCATCGCCACGGCCACCGCTACCTGTAATCGTCGTTTCAATCCGCGCATTATTGAAGACTCTGCAGATTCCTCACCACGCCCCCAGTGTACCACCAGTAGGCGCGCTATTCCTTCAGGTGGTAGCGCACCGTCGTCACCACCACGCCCTCGCGCAGACGCAGCAGGGATTTCAGCACCAGCGCGCTCTGGTTGTGCAGCAGGTTGTGCCACCACGCGCGCGTCACAAATTCCGGGATGATGACGGTCACCTGGTTGCCCCCTGCGCGCGCCCGCACGGCGTCAATGTAATCCAGCAGCACCGCATTCAGCGCCCGGTACGGCGTGTCCAGCACCGTCAGGGGAATGTCATCGCCCGCCCACTGCGGCCAGTCCGCCTGCAGCCGCCCGGTGGCCGCCGGGTTCAGCGCCACGTGCACGCCCTCCACGGTTTTACCAATCGTGCGCGCGTACGCCAGCGCGGGAATGGTCCCCCGGTTGAGAGAAGACACCAGCACCAGCACCGTGTGCGGCCGCATCGCGGGAATGGTCACTGTCTCCGGCAGGGCCAGCTGCCGCCCGATGGACTGGTAATGCGCCCGCACCTTGTAAAACGCGAGAATTAAAACCGGAATGGCCAGCAGAATAATCCACGCGCCTTCGGCAAACTTTTCATAAGTGAGCAGCACGGCCACCAGCCCTGTGGTCACCGTACCCAGCGCGTTAATCACACGGCCAGCCTGCCAGCCTTTTGGGCGCTCGCGTTTCTGGTAAATCACCATGCCTGCCTGCGCCAGCGTAAAGGTGATGAACACGCCGACGGCATAGAGGGGAATCAGTGCGTGGGTGTCCGCGCCGTAAATCAGAATGAGAAACGCCGAGACCATACCCAGGAGAAAAATCCCGTTGGAGAAAACGAGTTTATCCCCAAGGGTCATCAGCTGTCGGGGGAGAAAGCCGTCGCGCGCCAGCAGGGAGGCCAGGCGCGGAAAGCCCGAAAAACTGGTGTTGGCCGCCAGAATCAGAATGACCATGGTGGACAGCTGCACCAGCCAGTACATCGGTGAGCCGCCGCCAAACACGGCGCGCGCAATCTGGGAGACCACCGTTTCGGTTTCCGTCGGGGTGATCTGGTAGTTCGCGGCCAGAATCGTCAGCCCGAGGAAAATGACGCCCAGCAGCGCGCCCATAATCACCAGCGTTTTGTTCGCGTTTGTCGCGGCGGGTTCACGGAAGGCGTTTACGCCGTTGCTGATGGCTTCCGTGCCGGTCAGCGCGGCGCATCCATGCGAGAAAGCGTTCATCAGGATCAGCAGGACGGACAGGCTGAGCGCGTCACTGAGGTGGGTGAAGGGTTTCTGCGGTATGGTCTGCGCCGCGTGGGGAATGACCACATGACCGGTGGCGCTTTGCCACAGCCCGGCGGCGATGAGGCTGAGGATAGCGAAAACGAAAATGTAGGCCGGCACGGCAATCACCTTGCCGGATTCCCGCACGCCGCGCAGGTTGATGTAGGTGATGAACAGCGTGAAAAAGAGCGCGAGGGTGACGCGCTGATCATGCGCCACCCAGCCTGTGGAGGTGAGCGCCGCCACCCCGGCCGAGATGCTGACCGCCACGGTGAGAATGTAATCCAGCAGCAGGGCCGCCCCGGCAATGAGACTGGGCAGCACGCCAAGGTTTTCCCGCGAGACGACATACGCGCCGCCACTCTCCGGGTAGGCGCGGATGACCTGCCGGTAGGAAATAATCACCACGGCAAGCAGCAGACAGATGCCGATGGCCACCGGCACAGCGAGCCACGTGGCATGCACGGCCATGCTGGTGCCCATCATGGCCAGCAGAATCTCTTCAGTGGCGTAGGCAGCCGACGACAGATTGTCTGACGCGAACACGGCCAGACCCAGGGGAATATTCAGCCGTTCGTGGGCCTCCAGGTGGGTGGGCAGGGGTGCACCAAACAGCAGACGCTTGCAGCGCATCAGCATAGGGGTTGTCCTTTGACTGGGCCTGCGAAGTTAGCTGACGGGCTCGGTGGTAAAGGTCACCTATCTCAAACGCTGAGAATACGCCCCGGCCATCCGGTGATGGCGTTGGGTCCTCCGCTTCCCGCCGGGTTTCTGCCAGGGGGAATTAGGCTGTTCTTGTGATGAGGCGAGTGTACGCCGGGTTCCGGGAAAGGTCAATGGGTCCGGCAGTCCTTTCTGAACCCGGTTTGTATCCCTACCAAAAGCATGCCTGTGGCCAGCGCGGCCAGCAGGCATATTCCCAGATCGTCCGGGTGAAGGGTACTGAAATGGAAGAGGTTACGCAGCCACGGCCAGCTCAGTGTCAGGCTCAGCAAGCCCAGGGCGCTCATAACGACAATCCAGAATGCGCGGTTATGGAGGAAAGGCAGTCGCCATACCGGCACCGAACCGGACAGGGTGACGATAATCAGCATCAGGTTGTTGAGGATGAGCGTGACGAAGGCCATGGTCCGGGAATCCGTGGCGTTGTAACCCTTCCATAACGTATACCCGTAGACCGCCAGTATGGCCAGCAGCGCTACCGTACCGTCCGCAACGGCGCGCAGAAAGGATGCGCGAGTAAACACGGAGGCGTTCAGCGCCCGGGGTGGTTTCTGCATGCTGCCGGCCTCGGCGGGTTCGGCTTCAAACGCCACGGAGCAGGCCGGGTCGATGATCATTTCAATAAAGGCAATGTGCGCGGGGAAAAGAATCAGCGGCGTATGCAGTAGCACCGGGACAATGGCCGTGCCGGCGATGGGGAGGTGAATGGCGAAAATGTAGGTCATCGCCTTACGCAGGTTGTCATAAATACGCCGCCCCAGCTGAATGGCTTTGACAATCGAAGCGAAATTGTCATCCAGCAGTACCAGGTGTGCGGCCTCACGGGCCACATCGGTGCCCCGCCCGCCCATGGCAATGCCAATGTCGGCCGCCTTCAGCGCGGGCGCGTCGTTCACGCCGTCACCCGTCATGGCCACCACCGCGCCTTCGGCCTGCAACGCCTGTACCAGCCGCAGCTTCTGCTCGGGTATGATGCGTGCAAACACGGCAGTGGATTGGATCCGCTGACGCAGTGTCGCTTCATCAAAGGCATCCAGTTCGCTGCCTGTGATCACGCTGACGTCACTCAGGCCAATCTGCCGGGCAATGCTGCGCGCCGTTTCCGGGTAGTCCCCGGTCATCATGATGACCCGAACACCGGCCTGCTGACAGGCCTGAACGGCTTGCGGCACTTCCGGTCGGATGGGGTCCTCATAACCGATCAGACCAAGCCATTGCCAATCCACCAGGTTCAGTGCTTCCGGTGGACTGCTGTGTGGCCAGAGGGCTTCTGCCACACCGAGCAGGCGCAGGCCGTTGGCTGCTTCAGCGGCGACGGCTGATTCTGCGGCTTCCTGTTCCACCGGCTGAAGACGGCAGCCATTCATGATGAACTCGGGGGCGCCCTTGGCGGCCAGAAGCAATCCCTGTCCGTTGGGGTTTGGCCAGGCCTGCACCAGGGCGGGTTGTGTGGCCTGCATGGGAAATACCTTCAGGGGTTCACCGGTCACACAGGCCTGGTCTGGTGGTGACAGACGGTGATACAGCTCGCGGGTGGCCCGATCCATCGGATCCAGTCCCTCGGCGCTGCTGGCCTGTGCGGCTCGCTGCAGCAGTCTGTGCATTGTTTCGGGCAGCTTTCCGGGTTCCACCCCGGTGATGGTGTGTTGCTGGTGACTGCTGACCAGCCGTCGGATGGTCATCCGGTTGAGGGTGAGGGTGCCTGTTTTATCCGTGCACAGTACCGTGGCGGCGCCCAGGGCTTCAATGGCATGGGTGCGGCGGGTGAGGACCTGCTGGCGGGCAATCCGCCAGGCACCCAGCGTAAAAAAGACGGTGAGGATCATCGGGAATTCTTCCGGGAGCATGGACATCGCCAGCGTAATTCCCGACAGCAGACCCTGCATCCAGTCGTTCCGCAGCAATCCATAAATACCCAGCACCAGCAGGCACAGGCAGGCACCCCACAGGGCAAAACGCGTCACAATCCGGTTGATCTCTGTTTGCAGCCGGGTGGGTTGGGGTTTGAGTGATTGCAGGGATCGCCCGATGCCACCCATCCGCGTGGCCATGCCCGTGGCGTTCACCGTCATGCGTCCGCTGCCCTGCACCACCAGGGTGCCGGCAAACAGTTCGCTGTCTTCCGGGTTGTTTCCGGCTTTTTGTACCGGCAGGGATTCACCGGTCAGCAGGGATTCATCCACCGAGACGCCCGGACCACCGAGGTAATGCCCGTCAGCGGGAATGCGGTCGCCTTCGCTCAGAATGATCACATCGCCGTTCACCACGTCGCGTCCGGCAATGCGCTGAGGCTGACCGTCGCGGAGGACCAGTGCGCGGGGGCTGGCCAGATCCCGCAGGGCATGAAGCGTTCGTTCGGTTTTAATCTCCTGGTACAGGGTCAGGCCGATGACCAGGCCAATCATACTGACCAGCATCAAGGCCTCGGCGGTATCCCCGATCATCAGATAAAGCAGACTGGCTCCCAGGAGCAGCAGAAACATCGGCTCGCGCAGAACAGACAGAATAATGCCGGTGATGCTGCGGTTGTCCGGTTGCGCCAGTTCGTTGGGGCCATCACGGTCCAGCCGGTTTCTGGCTTCCCCGGTGGTCAGGCCGGGTGGTGGGGTCCGTTCGGCGGCAAGGTTGCTGGGCATGGGGTGTCCTGTCTGCGCGTTTCTTTTCCAGTTTAGCTGAAGCGCATGAGCACGGAAACCGACGTTTTTTCACCTACAATACAACTATGTCTGATTCGTTTGCCGCCCTGAAAGAGCCCGATTTTGCGCGGTACGCCGCCGGTAACTTCCTTTTTCAGTTTGGCAAGCAGATGCTTGTTGTGGCGGTGGGCTGGCAGATATATGACATAACCCGCTCCCCGATGGCTCTGGGGTATGTGGGGCTGGCGCAGGTCATTCCGGTTTTTTTGCTGACCCTGCATGCCGGCCATACAGCGGATCACTACAACCGGCGCAATGTGGTGCTGTTCTCTCAGGTGCTGATGGGGCTTGCCACGCTGGCGTTACTGCTTCTCTCGGTTATGCACGCCCCGGTGTGGGGCTGGTACGTCTGTCTTTTTCTGATGGGGTGCGGCCGCGCGTTTTACAGCCCGGCCAACGCCGCGCTGGTGCCGCAGATTGTTTCCACAGAAAACTTCACCAACGCCATCACCTGGAGCAGCGTGAATTTTCAGGTGGCTTCCGTCCTCGGTCCGGCGCTGGGGGGTCTGCTGATTGCCTGGACGGGGACCGCTTCCGTGGTTTATGGGGTGGATGCCGCCTGCATTCTCTGTTTTGCGGGCCTGCTCTTGCGGATTCATCCGCGGACGGTGGTTGCGCCGAAAAAAGACATGACGCTGAAAACCCTGGGGGCTGGCCTTGCCTATGTTCGTCATAATCGCATTATTCTGGCTGCCATCACCCTCGATCTGTTTGCCGTGTTGTTTGGCGGGGCCATTACCCTGCTGCCCGTCTACGCCAGGGATATTCTGCACGTTGGCCCGAACGGCCTGGGGTTGCTTCAGGCGGCGCCGTCACTGGGTGCTATCCTGATGGCGCTGATCATGGCGCGACTGGGGACCATGCGCAAAGCCGGCGCGCTGCTGCTCTGGGCGGTGGCCGGTTTTGGTCTGGCAACCATCGGGTTCGGCTTATCCCGGTTGCTCTGGTTGTCTGCACTGATGCTCTTTCTCACCGGGCTTCTGGATAACATCAGCATGGTCATCCGCCAGGCCCTCGTCCAGTTGCGCACGCCGGATGCCATGCGCGGGCGGGTGTCCGCCATAAACTACGTGTTTATCGGCGCTTCTAATGAACTGGGCGGGTTTGAATCCGGGCTGGTGGCCCACTGGTTTGGGCCGGTGATTTCCGTGGTGAGTGGCGGGGTGATGACAATAGTGACGGTGATACTGACGGCCTGCCTGTTTCCTGCGCTGCGCCGCATGGACCGTCTGGCGGAGGACGCCCCGGCGCCGGACATGGTTTCCGCGGGACAAACAACGGTACAATAATGGGGTTGACTGCCCGGGAGACCCCCTGATGAGTGAGACGATGCATGCCCTGATTCAGCGCCAGTGGGATGATGTCTTTCAGAAACGCGCCTGGGGGCAGTACCCGCCGGAGTACCTCATTCGTCAGGTTGCTCGCCACTTCTACAATGTGCCCGACCGCGCCAGGATAAAGTTTCTGGATCTGGGCGCCGGCACCGGAACAAGCAGCTGGTTTCTTCTCAGAGAAGGTTTCTCAGAGGTGACGGCCCTGGATTGTTCGGATACAGCCCTGGAACTGGCAAAGCAGCGGATGACTGGCGAGGGCTATGTTCTCAGAACCTCTGTGGGCGCAATGGAATCCTTGCCATTTGAAGACGGCGTATTTGATTGCGTGGTGGATACAGGAGGCACTACAAGCAATCCGCTGGCAACCTGTCAGCGGATTGTCAGAGAGATTCACCGCGTACTGAAGCCCGGCGGCAAATACTTTGCCATGTACCTGGGACAGGAGACCACCGTGACCGGGACCGGGCCGGAACCCCATTTTTATACGGAAGCCACAGCCGGCCCTCTGGCCGGAACCCCCACATTCCGTCTGTTCAACCGGGCTGAGCTTGAAAAATTACTGTCTGGTTTTACGGATGTGTTTATTGAGAAAGAAACCCGGACCCAGAACCGCCAGACGGAAGTCAGCCAGATCTGGGTGGTGACGGCCACACGGCCCTAGGAGAGCACTTGTAGTGACCCGAATGCTGAAACGACGTTCCCGCAAGGCCGGCATGGCGCCCGGCACGCTGGTGCACATTGGTCAGCAGAAGGTTGAAAACGTTTCCATTCAGGTGACCGATTACGATGCGGAGAACCTGGTGTTTACGGATAACGCCACGGTGGCCCAGGCGGTTGAAGCCCAGCGCAGCCTGGCGATGACCTGGGTGAATGTGCAGGGCATCCATGACATCGCCCTGCTGGAGCAACTGGGTGAAGGGTTTGGTATCCACCGGCTGGTGCTGGAAGACATTCTGAATACGGACCAGCGACCCAAGTGCGAAACCATCGGCAACGGCGAAGAATCCAACGTATTCCTCGTCCTCAAAACCATTGCCGCCACCACAGGCAGCGATCAGCATCACTTCGTGATGGAACAGCTCAGCATGATTGTGGGGAAACACTATGTCATGACCTTTCTGGAGCACCCGGACAAGATTTTTGATGGCGTTTGTGAACGGCTGAAAACCGGGAAAAATAAGCTGAGAAAAGGCGGATCGGACTACCTGGCCTACGCCCTGATGGACACGGTGGTGGACCGCTATTTTCTGGTGCTGGAACAGGTGGGCGACCGGGTGGAGCTGATGCAGGAGCGGATTCTCGATGACCCGGATATTCGGTTGCAGCAGGATATCCACACCCTGCGCCAGGAAATGATTCTCTTCCGCAAGGCCATCTGGCCGCTGCGCGAGGTGGTCCAAGGTTTTCTGCGCAACGAGACCTTACCTGTCCAGAAAGACACGCGCCCCTATCTGCACGATCTCTACGATCACAGCATTCAGATTATCGAGATCGAGGAATCGTTCCGGGACCTACTGGAGAGCATGATGGATCTCTATCTCTCCAGCCTCAGCTTTAAAATGAATAACATTATGAAGATGCTGACCATTATCGCCACCATCTTCATTCCGCTGACCTTCCTGGTGGGCGTGTACGGCATGAATTTCAAATACATGCCGGAACTCAACCAGCCCTGGGCCTATCCCACCCTCTGGATCATCATGATTGCCATGGCCGTTTCCATGCTGGTTTACTTCAGGAAAAAAGACTGGTTTTAAGCTATTCTGATTTTATCTGCCTGAAGGTGTTACCCCGATGCCTGATTTTCTGTCTCTCCTCAGCAATCCTCAAACCTATATCAGCCTGGCCACGCTGACCCTGCTGGAAATTGTGCTGGGTATCGACAACATTATTTTCATCTCGATATTGGCCGCCAAACTGCCCGAGGAAAACCGTCAGCGCGCCCGGGTGATTGGTTTGGTGTTGGCGCTGGTCGGCAGATTGGTATTGCTCTCCAGCATCGCCTGGTTAACCACGCTGACCGAGCCGCTGGTTCACTACGCCGGCATTGAACTGTCCGGTAAGGATATTGTCCTGCTGCTGGGTGGGCTCTTCCTGATTTACAAGGCTTCCCAGGAGATGTACGAGAAGGTGGAGTGCACTGTAGAGCAGGAGCATGAGCTGACGATCGCCCGTGCGGCATTTGCCGGCATTGTGGCGCAGATCATCTTCATTGATATTGTCTTTTCCCTGGATTCCATTATTACGGCCGTTGGGCTGGTGAAACAGCTGCCCATTATGTTTACGGCCGTCATCATTTCCATGTTTATCATGATCTGGGCCGCGCCCGGCATTGGCGATTTTATTGATCGCCACCCTTCGGTCAAAATCCTCGCGCTCAGTTTTCTGCTGATGATTGGCACCCTGCTGGTGGCCGAAGCTTTCGGTTACGAGATACCCAAGGGCTACGTCTATTTCTCGCTGGCCTTTTCGCTCTTTGTCGAGTCGATCAACATCCGCATGCGCAACAACCACAATAAAAAGATATCCTGAAGGATGTCCCAGAATATCTAAGTGTTATCCTGAAGCAATTTAACATATTTGATTGTTTTTATTAAATTGTTGGTTGCTATACAGGAAGGTTGGTTGATATGGGACTCGTATTTCCATCATCTGGCGGTAGTTCCTTTAGCCTGAGGCTTGATGAAGCTAAAAAGCTGCTGGACTCAACGGATGGCATGCAGGCCAATGAGGTGCCGGACTGGGTACAGTTCCCGCAGCGTGTTCCTGATAGATTCGGGGGCAATGAATGGGGTGTCGGCTTTGCAGAAGACTTTACCTTTACGTCTGCTGTCGGTGGCCCTAAGGATGGCGCACTATCACTCGCAGAAAAAAATATGGCCTTGCATCAGCTGGCTTATGACAAGTTGCCCGAAGCACGGTCATGGAATGACACTGCGGTGAACGCAACACCGATTTCACAGGAGAAAATTCAGCAGGCCAGCAATTTTCTGGGTCAGATTTTCTGGAATAATGACGCCCGTAATCCGGATACAAAACAATTGATTCACAGGCAGGGTGACATCCGGGGCGGTCTGGATGTGGTTAATGATCAGCAATTCACGGAAGCAGATTTAACGGTGATTGCTGCTTTGGACGGTGATGCCAGCAATGTCACCAGTACAGATTTCGATATTGCTGCTATGGGTGGGAATCCATCCGGAATTTTTAATACGTTCGGTTAAGTCTTTAACCCACACCCTGCTGCATGGTGGCGATTTCAAACCGTGCGGGCAGTTCCGGCCGCGTGAGGTCTTTTTCCGCCTTGAAGATACCGCAGCGCTGAATTTTGTTGAATGGCGTCTCGCTGAAGAGGTATTCCAGTAAAGGTGGTTGGCCTTTGGGGGGTTTGAACAGGTGGATCACCGGCTTCCAGCAGCCGGTGTTGAAATAATAGGTCCGCTCGTTCAGCGCCAGCAGCTCCGGGATGTGCGTGTGCCCGAACACAAGCAGGTGATATCCCCGGCTGGCGTTAATCTGCCGGGCCATTTTCTGCTGATAGCGGTTGTAGTGAGTGCGGTACTGTAAACGGGTCACAATATACGACAGAACCGGCAGCAGGCCGGGAAACCGAAGAAAGAACCGAAGGACATTGATCAGGATGGGTCGGGGAATACGCAGCCGCTTGGCCACAATATGGGTCAGTTTGCGGTCAAAAGCCAGTGCCATCGCCGTCCGGGTGATCACTTCGCCGATGGAGGCGGGTTTGCCCTTGTTCTCCGGGTGCTTATCATACCGGTGCAGCACGTTCTGCAGCCAGTAAGGCCCCAGAGACAACGGCCGCAGATACTCCAGATCATCAAGCACCTGTTTCACGTCTTCCACCACGGCTTCACTGTAGCCGGCCTCCCGCAGCGCCTTGAGGACATTACCGAGAAAGCGGTTGATGATCAGGATGTTGATAATTTCACCAAAGGGCGGCGTGGTGGGGTCATGTTCAAAATTGAAGGGATCGAAGCGCTGGCCGTGCTCGGCATAGAGGTTCAGTTCCGGAATCAGCAGCTCGGTTTTAAAATACAGCGCCACGCTCCCGCCGGCATCGGGCCCGCCAATCACATCGCGCAGAAACTGCTGTGCAATGGGGTAAAGGCCGAGCAGGCGATCGTGGTTGCCAAATATGTAGTGTATTTCCGTGCCGGCCAACGACAGAAAATGTCGCATCTCGGCAAACACGTGGGCATTGTTGCTGGCAATCTGCTCGAGAATTTTCAGCAGGATTTTCTGGACCCGGTCCGTGTGATTGTCCCAGGGCAGCGGCGCATCAAACCAGGAGCCGGTAATATCGAGGATGTCTCCATTGAGAACCAGGATGGTGCGTTCACCCGGTTTGTGGAGTCGGATAAGCTGCGTTATGAATTCCCGGAAATGCCGCCGGTTGGGATTTTCCGGCTCCGCCTCGGCGTCATAAGGTTGTGTGTTCAGGTGAACATCACTGACGATAAACGTATTCAGCTTGCCGGGGGCTGTCGCCAAACCCGTACCTCCGCCGGTCGGTCACCGCCGCCCGATTATGACTCTCCATTACCCTATTGTAAGGCATACCGCCAAAGCAGATGCCCTACAGATGGATGGGGGTTCTTTTTTCCGGGGTGGCGTGGGTGTGAATGGTATCCACAAAACGCACCAGCCCGGACTGATGCGTGAGAATGATGCTGTGGGTGCGCGAACCGGAGCCGAAGTAGCGGACGCCCTGCAACAAATCTCCCGTGGTGATGCCGCAGGCGGCAAAAACGAGTTCATCGCCCGGCGCCAGATCCGGCGTGTGGTAAATCCGCTCTTCACTGGGATCAATGCCCATGGCGACGGCCCGCTGTTTCTCTGCATCATGCCGCCAGCGGAGCCGCGCCTGAATGGCGCCCCCCAGGCATTTAACGGCAGCCGCAGTGAGCACGGCTTCCGGCGCGCCACCGGTGCCCATCACGGCATGGATGCCCGTGCCGCTGAGCGCCGTGGAAATCGCGGGCATCATATCGCCGTCGCTGATGAGTTTAATGCGTGCGCCAGCCTGTCGGACCTGCTGTATCAGATTTTCGTGGCGGGGTCGGTCCAGAATAACCACGGTGAGATCCGCCACAGGCCGGTTCAGCGATTCGCCGATCTGTCGCAGATTTTCGGCGACCGGGGCTTCAATGGAAACCCTGTCGGCTGCCTGCGGACCCACCACCAGTTTTTCCATGTAGGTGTCCGGGGCATGAAACAACCCGCCGGCTGTGCTCAGGGCCAGCGTGGCGACGGCGCCCGGCAGACCGTGGGCCACCAGGTTGGTGCCTTCCAGCGGGTCCACCGCAATATCCACGGCGGGGTGATCCGGATGATCGCCGTTACCGACTTTCTCACCAATGAAGAGCATCGGGGCTTCATCGCGTTCGCCTTCGCCAATCACAATGGTGCCGCGCACCGGCATGGCGTTCATGGCCTGGCGCATGGCGGTCACCGCCGCCTGATCGGCGCCATGTTTGTCGCCGGTTCCCATCAGGCGGCCGGCGGCCAGGGCAGCGGCCTCCACAATACCCAGCACTTCACGGGACAGAAAACGTTCCGCGGACACGGCGACAGTCATTTCGGTTCTCCCTCAGGCGACCCCCTGATTGTACCAGATGGACCCCTCACCCTCTAACCCCCTCGCCCCTTGGAGAGAGGGGGGAAATTATTCAATCTTCCCCGGTTCAACCAGTTCGGCATCCAGCACTTTGCGCGGCGCGGAAACAAAGACCAGCCGTTTGCCGGGCCCGGCAGTCGGCTCATCGGCAGCCTTTGCCGGGTTCTGGATCGCACCGGAAGGTTCTGCCGCCGGCTTTGTGGCATCCTGCTGATTCCACCAGGCGTTGAGGCCGAGATACGTCAGCGCTGTCAGCGCCATGGCCACCACCGGCCAGAGCGTATCTGCACTGCTGCCCGAGTCTGGAATGGAGGTGAGAATCCCCGCCCACGCGGCCGAGACATAAGAGGCCATCGTGCCGCAGAGCATCGCTTTGATGCCGATCTGGGCCATCACGTGTTTTTTGCTGGGCGCCATTTCACCAATGCCGCCAATCTGCATGGCCACCGACCCCAGGTTGGCAAACCCGCACAGGGCAAAGCTGGCAATGGCCACCGATTTGGGGTTCAGCAGTTGGTCTTTCATCTGGGCGGTGAGATCCGCATAGGCCACAAATTCATTCAGCACCAGTTTGGTGCCCATCATGGCGCCCACGCTCTGGGCGTCCTGCAGGGGGACACCCAGGGCCATGGCGATGCCGGAGAAGGCAACGCCGAGAATGCTGTTCAGGGAGAGATGCGTGGCGTCCAGGCCGATGCCGCTGAGGGAAACGCCCAGCTGCGCCAGGCCCAGGCCTGCCTGACCAATCACAAAATTCACCATGGCAATCAGGGCAATAAAACTGATCAGCATGGCAATGACGCTGAGGCCGATTTTCATACCGTCCATCGCGCCCATGGCCGCCGCGTCAATAATATTCACGCTGTGCTTGGGGATGGTGAGAGACACCTGCCCCTGGGTCAGGGAATGTTCGGTTTCCGGCTGAACGAGTTTGGCGATGACAAAGGCGCCGGGCAGGGCCATCAGGCTGGCGGTCATCAGGTAGGCGGCCGGCACGCCCATCTGGATATAAATGGCCATCACGCCGCCGGCAATGCACGCCATGCTGCCCGCCATCACGGCCATCAGTTCGGAGCGGGTCATGCTTTCCAGATAAGGTTTGATCATCAGCTGGGCTTCAATCTGACCGACAAAAATACTGGCCGCGTTGGAGAGCGCCTCCGCCCCGCTGACACCCAGCAATTTGTAGACAGCCCAGGTCATCACACTCACCACCCGTTGCATCAGGCCGATGTGATAACCAACACTGACCAGGGTGGCCACAAAAATGGTGACGGGTATGAGTTTGAAGGCGAAGACAAAACTGCCCCCCACGCCAAACAGTGCATCGAGTTTTTCCGGTTTGTTGACCAGAAAGCCGAAGACAAACCCGGCGCCTTCATTGGCGAAACCCAGCAGCGTCTGCACGGCGCCGCCCAGCACCGCAAAAATCTGACGGCCGAGTTCAACCTTGAGACAGAACAGGGCCACAAACACCTGGAGGAGCAGGCCGTTGACAATCAGCCGCCAGCGGATGGCCTGCCGGTTGGCCGACATCAGCCAGGCAATGCCCAGCATCAGGGCGATGCCGATAAAACCGGTGAAAAGTGATGCGTTCAGGGCGGCTGGCATGGAACGTCTCCGCTGTACAATGGAACCCGGACTCATGGTACCTGAAACGAGCCATTCGCGCCCGCTCACCACGAATCCGCAGTGGTTAACGGGATTAAACCCAAACATGCCCCAAAATTCCCTTTCAGCCCCGCAACTCCCCGGCTATCCGCAGGAACCTTCCCCGGAAGCCCTGATGGCGGCGGCCCAGACGGTACTGGATGGCTTGCTGGACAGCCAGAAAACCCCCAGCAGCATGCTGGGCCTGGGTCGCATGCGCCGGGTGCTGGCCTTGCTCGGGAATCCCCAGGACCGGCTGCGGGTGATTCATGTGGCCGGCACCAACGGCAAAGGCAGCGTGTGCGCCATGCTGAGTCATGTCCTGTTATCCGCCGGATATACGGTGGGCACCTATACCAGCCCGCATCTCATCACCGTGCGTGAACGGATCGCCCTGAATGGTCAGCCCGTGCCGGCGGGCGACTTTCATCACGACGTGAAACACCTGGAACAGCAACTGATTCAGGCCGGCTGGCCGCGTGACGAATGGCCCACCCACTTTGAGTTTCTCACGGCGCTGGCCTTCTGGCGGTTTGCTGAATCCCGCGTGGACTGGGTGGTTCTGGAAACCGGCCTGGGCGGCCGGCTGGACGCCACCAATGTGGTTCCCGCTCCGCAACTGACGATCATCACCAGCATTGGTCTGGATCACACGCACATTCTCGGTGACACCTTGACAGCCATTGCCAGCGAGAAGGCGGGGATTTTCAGGCCGGGCGTCCCGACGGTGCTGGGGCCGCATCTGCCAGCAGAAGCCTTGGCAGCCATTCAAACGGTGGCGGACAGTCTGCCCTGCCCCACACACGCTGCCTGCCCATGGCTCGGGAGTCCCCTTGCGACAAGCAGTCTGGAGACCGGTCTGCAGGTCGCCGTGGCCGAGCGGGGCATATTCACGCTTCCCGCCGCCGGTCTGACAGGCATCAGCAATCTGGCCACCACGCTGTGCGCTGTTGCAGTATTGCGGCGGCAGGGTGCGGCGCTGAGTGAAGAGGCCGTGCGCCGTGGTGTGGCGTCCACCCACTGGCCCGGGCGCTTTGGCCACCTGCCGGAACACCGCCTGATCGTGGATGGCTCTCACAATCCGGATGGTTTGCAGGTACTGGCTGACAGCCTGAGCCGCTTTACAGCCGCCCGTCCGCTGGTGTGGCTGCTGAGCCAGAAAACGGATCGTGACGCGATGACACTGGTTCGTCTTGTGCAGCGGTTTCCAGAAACCACGGCCGTGATCTGCACACAACCAGTGTCTGCCCACGCGTTTCGCACACCGGAATATCTGGCGGCCGCCTTGAGGGCTGAGTTGCCCGTGCCGGTTGAATCATTCGCGGATCACCGCGAGGCGCTGAACCGGGTGACGGGCTTACTGGCGTCCAGCCCGGATGCGCTGGGCGTGGTGACGGGTTCGCTCTATACGGCAGGAGATGTGCTCGCGGCGCTGGATAACAATTCGTTACCTTTACATAGCGTCATTGGCCATTGATGCGCCCCCACGCGCCCCCTATACTGGCGTGAACGTCCGTTGTTTTGGGGTGTATGAACCGGTGTCTGGCCGGTGGATTGCCCAAGGCCCGGCGTTCACCGAAGCGGGTTGAATGAGAGAGCTGGCGCCGCTTGTTGAACACCCCCTGTTGTTGAGTTGGATTGGCGAACACCATGCAGAAAAGTTTGTTGAAGTGGCTGACCTTCGCAGTGGCGGCGCGTCTGGCGCGCCTGGAAACCCTGCTGAAGGAACTGGCGGATTCCCCGGAAGCGGTATCCGGCGCCCTGCAGACGGAGCTGGCTGAAAATCTGGTAGGTATCCGCAGTGGATTGCTGGATAACCCCGCGCTGGCGGCGCACCTGTTTTTTCAGGACACGGCCGAAACCGCCAACGGCGCCGTTGCTCCGGACAACCAGGGGCTGCTGGACAATGATGCGTTGTATCAGGACATTCTCAAAGCCAGCCGTCAGGTGGAGACGCTGGAGGAACTGCTCACCTCCCTGACGCATGCCCGCCCGGTTCCCGAAGTGCACCTGCTGCTGCAGGAGTGGCTGCCTGAAGACGTCCTGGGTGGAGACGCGCTCTGGACGCTGCTGGTGGGCAGCGCCTCCCAGCAGACGGTTTTTCTGAACCGCCCGGCGGCCCCGATCGGTGTGGTGCCGCTGCTGCATAAGAATGACCCCCTCGGCTGGCTGGGCCTGCTGCCCGTTCTGCTGAACGGGGATGGCGATACCGTGACGGCGCATCTGAAGTCTCTGCGTCTGCTCGGCCCGGCCTATTATTTTTCCGTGGTCATCCAGGGCCTGCTCTCTGCCAACCGTACGGAGGTGCTGGCCATTGAACCTCTGCTCTTCCAGGGCCTGCAGTATTTCAACCTCAACCATAAAAGCGTTATCTTGCTGCATGAAGCCTTTGAACGATCACGCCCGGCAATCCGCAAAGCGCAGAGTCAGGTTGCTGCCGAAGAGCCGGTGGATATGAAACCGCTCAGCGCTTTTAAGGCGGTGGAAGCCCTGATTCCCGACCGGCTGGCGATGAGCGAGAAGGCATTGGCGCGTGCGCAGGCACTGCTGAACAAACTGGCCGAGGATACGCTGATCAGCAGCAGCGCTTTGTATGCCGGCAGTGATGTGGCTGTGGCTATTGAGGAGCGTCTCAGGCCCGAAGCCGCCACGGAGGACCGTACTGCCATTTACAGCGTGCTGGGCATGCTGACCGAGCAGCCGCACACAGGCCGCGAGATTGTGAATGCCGGCTGGCTGAACACGATGGAGCATGCCGCCGACTGGCTGGCCGACGCCCTGAGCGGCGATACGGACATGGGCGGTGAGGCGGGCTCCCTCAGCCGGTTGCGCCAGCGCCTGTCTTATCAGGATCACCTGCTGCGCAAGTCCATTGAGACGGCTGAAGTGCACCGGGTGCTGTTGTGCGCCCAGCCGCCGGTGAGTGTGTAGGCGTTGGCCCGTCCCCGTTGAGAGACTTTGAGAGAAAGACCGACACGATGATTCTGAATGAACAGCAAATTCTGGAACGCCTGGTGGACCCCGATCCCGAGCGTCGGATCATCATCACGCCGCTGATTAAGCCCGAGGAGCAGTTTGGCCCCACGAGTGTGGATCTCCGCTTGGGCACGGATTTTCAGGTGCTGCGCCGCACCAATCTGACGCACCTGGATCCGATGAAGTGTCCGGAATCGCTGGCGCGCGATGTGCAGAACCACATGGTGCACGTGACGGTGAAGCCCACTGAGCCCTTTATTCTCCACCCGGGTGAATTTGCGCTGGCTTCCACCCTGGAGTTTGTACGCATTCCTCTGGATATGGCGGCGCGTCTGGAAGGCCGCAGCACCTGGGGCCGTCTGGGTCTGCAGATTCATGCCACAGCCGGTTTTGTGGATCCCGGTTTTCAGGGCGCCCTGACCTTTGAGCTGTCCAACGTCAGTAACATTCCCCTGCCGTTGTATCCCGGCGTGCGCATCTCTCAGCTGTGTTTCTACCAGAGCAGCGTCACGCACCTGCCGTATTCCAAAAAGCGGTACTCCAAGTACAGCGGTAAAACCTCCACGGCGTCTTCGGCGTTCTTCCGCGATCCCGAGTACGCCCGTATCCGCGAAGCCCGCGGCCAGTTTGAGTACGCGTACTAAGTCTGAACCCACCCGACCTCGGCTTCGCCTCGGCCACCCTCCCCCTAAAGGGAGAGGGAAGCAGACTGTGGTTTTCTCTCCCTCGCCCCTTGGGGAGAGGGGGTTGGGGGGTGAGGGGTAAAGCAGGTACAATACCCTTATGACCTCACCGTTTTCCACCATCACCATTGTAGGCCTGGGCCTGATTGGCGGCTCGCTGGCTTCGGCTGTGCGCGAGCGCGCGCCGGAGATCCGGCTGGTGGCCGTGGATGAGGCGGAAGAGCCGTTGCAGTACGCCCTGCGGCATAACCTGGTGGATGCCGTGTCCCGCACGCTGCCGGATGCCTTGGAAGACAACCAGCTGGTGATTCTCGCCTGTCACCTGCCCGGCGCGCTGGCCGCACTGAAAACGCTGGCGCCGTTGGCGGCCGGGAAGGATGTGTTGATTACGGACGTGGGGAGTTGCAAGCGCCGCATTGTGGCGTTGGGTGAGGCAGTGCTGCCGGCTCAGTTTATTGCCGGCCATCCTATGGCCGGGCGGGAATTCTCCGGCGTGAGCTACGCCACCTCCCTGCTGTTTACCGGCAAGCCCTGGCTGCTGTGCCCAAACGCTGAAACCGATGCCGGGTTGCTGGCGAGACTGACGGCTTTTGTGGAGATGCTGGGCGCTGTGCCGCGCATCATTGAGGCTGAGAAACACGACGCCTACATGGCCTATGTCAGTCATCTGCCTCAGTTGTATTCCATTCTGCTGACCAATCTGCTGCACCGGCACGACCCGGCCGAGCTGCTCTCTTACCATGGCGGCGGCATTGATGATCAGCTGCGCCTGGCCGCAAGCTCGCATGCGATGTGGGGGCCGGTGTTTGAGGCGAATCAGGACAACCTGCGCACCGTGTTGCAGGAGCTGGCTGCGCTGTTTCAGGAAGCGAGCGAGAAGCTGGATTCGCCGGAGATGGCCGAGTGGTTCCGCCGGTCCAACGGGGTGCATCAGGCGTTTCAGCAGGTGCGCGCCAGCCGGGCGGGGGCTTCGGCTGCAACAAAGGGTTAAGGCGGATTTGACGAAACGACTGTCCGATGGTTTGATAGGGGCGTAGCGAGCGTGGGAAAGCAGTATGTCGATGCCACCAAACTTTGTCCGGCCTGTGTTTGGTATGGCCGTTCATCGACTCCTGAAGGTCCGGGTACCGTTTTCTGATCAGATGGGGAATAAACGCGGAGAAGGGGAAATTGTAGCGCAGGAAGTGGTGACCCGGCAACCGGATGAGCCCACCGCTGTTGCGCTCGATGACCTGATTCCGGACAGAACTTTCCGGGCGGATAATCAGACATGGCAGGGAGGGCCTGTTCCTCGGGAGTTTGAAGTGGTTTATGGTTTTACGGGGGAAGAAGGGATCGTGGTTTCAAGAGAGGGAACGTTGATGAGGCCTGGCAGAATGGTGACCGAAGCAGATCTCAAACGCGTCACAATGGCTGCAAAAGCCAGACGGCAGCAAACTGCAAGACGACGATAAACAACAAGGAGTGAAGGGGTGAATAGGATTCAGTTTGGCATGGGTGTCGTGGCCGTGGTGCGCGATAAAAATACCGGCGAAGTCCTGTCCACCCGTGTGATGCACAAACGGGGGAGCGACCCCCCCTTACGTGATCGATCCGCCAGATACGCCACGGGAAATTCTGGGTAACTGGACGTTGGGTCGGATTCCGCCGGAACATCCGCTGCGGCTGCCGGACGACCAACAATTGGAATGGCATTTTTTTGGGCGGGATGCCGAGATGTTCGCCAAACGCCGCCGACCACCTTCCATGACATGGGCGGAGGTTCAGTCTCGCGTGATTGAGCCCACAACCGAAGGGCTGAGGCCCCCACAGAAACAGAAAAGGGCAAACCCACAACCCGGTAGGCCTGTTGGGGATGGTTCGGCTAAAAAGCGTGGCAGGCCCAGGAATACAAAATGAACCTGTGGGTTACTTGTTCAGTTCATCCCAGGCGGCTTGAGCCGCTGTAAGCTCTGCTTCACTTGTGGCGAGTCTTGTTTGTTGCTTTTGATTGGCGCCCACGCCACCTTTGGGTAACGCCGCTAAAGCCTTTTCATAGGCGCTGATGGCTTTCTCAAGTCTTTTTTTGGCGGCATTCTTCGCATCGTCATTCTTGGCGCCAAAATGAACTGGTGCCGGGCTGTGTAATGGCAGCGGAGGGTTTAGCAAACGATGAAATGACGTGTGCATGCCCGTATTAAAACGAACCCTGTGAAAAAATGCTCAGGATGGGTCCTGTCTTTCAGCCCGCCGGGCTTCCATCCGCTTGCGGAGCGCCTCCACGCTGAACTCCGAGTGCGAGGCCGAGACGTCGGTAATTTCGCTGATGCGGTAGACCACGTCTTCAATGTAATCCTTCAGGGGCGGGCCGCCCTGATCAATGGTATCGAGAAACCCGCTGCCTTTTTTACGGACGAGGATGGCCCAATACTCCTCGCGGTCGTCGTTTTTGGGGTAATACCGCACCTGCAGCTCTTCAATCTCGCGGAAGGGAATGCGCTTTGTTTTCGGGAAAATGCCCCACCATTTGCACTCAAAGCGGATTTCCTCAAACCGGCCGTCCACGGTGATGGTGGGGTTGTCCAGCGCGGTGTGCAGCGCCCACAGCGAGAGCAGCAGGCCCAGCAGCCCGATGCCATGGTAAATCAACGGGGCGTCGCTGGTGCCGGTGGTCATCATCTCCGGCTTGATATAGCCAAACAGCAACATGCCGCCGAACAGGCCCAGCCCGCCGGCAATAAACCACTTGGAGCTGGGGCGCATGGTCAGGCGCAGCACGTGGTCCGTGCTGTCAGGCGCAATCTGGTAGGTGGAGCCCATGGCCATACCCCCATTGTGCCACTAGTTTATGATTTTCGGGAAGACTCCGGAATCTGTAATTCGCTTGGTGGAGGATTCAGGGCACAATCCGCTCGCAAGTCGCCTAAGTACTCACCCCACTCACCGGGTTTATCAAGACGAGCCGGTCGACGCTCAGGCGGAGTGGGCTGACCAGACGGGCGACAATCTGTATTAAATCTAATCATTATAGCGATGGTTTCAGGCGGGGAAACGCATGCAGTATAGTACAAGCGGGCTTCCGGGGCTATGCCCATCCGGCCTATAGCGGGCGGATATGCAGGGTATACCCTGATGGCCTTGCTGTTGACAGGAGGATGCCGGCAATCCAGCATAGGGTTGGGTTTTTATTGGCGTGGATCACACAACCAGGGAATGCCATGGACATGAACGTGATGTTGTTTGCGATGGGCGTGCAACGCGTTCCGGGCAATCAGCCAAATGATCCAACAAAGGTATATTTGCGGGATACACTGTATGGTCGGTGGTATGAGGTGACCGGGGAAGACGGTCCGAAGTTGGGTAGCTTGCGTGAACAAGTGGTTGCTTTTCCTGATGATCGATTGTTAAGGCAGAAGCTCGACAGCATGGAAGCATCGTTGATAAAACAGGCGCGTAATCAGTAAGGGTATACAGGAGATAAAAATGACTGCATTGAGATTTGGTATGGGGATGCGAATTCTGACCGTGCCCGGGTCTGAAAAAAATTCCAAACGCAGGGTCCGGCTCTCCCCAGATGACCCGGTGGGAGCAGAACAAATTGAAGCGCACTTCGCGCAGCTAGACCTCACCCGGCAAATGGGCCTTAGAGTGAGGCCAGCCGAGGGAGAGCCTTATGCTGTGGTACTTGATGATAACGGTCAGCTGGAACCAAGCAATAATTATTTTGGAAGACACCACCGGTGGCATGCTGGGCAGATGGGCCTTGAGCACAACATGGTGGTTGGCCCGGAGGACCTCATAGATATCTACCGGGCTGCGCGCCTGACACCGGAGGAATAACGGAATGATAATAACCCAGAACAACATGCCAACTTTCGGTATGACAATTCACGAGGTGAAGAAAGGGCAATTGCCGGAGCGATTCCATGGCCGGGTGCTGATAGAAGAATTGGCTATACGTTCTTCCAGTGGCGGAATTAAGAAAAGGTATTTTCTCGTTGGAGACGAAGGAAATCGGGAGCGCCAGGCGAGTGACTACATCCGGGCCCTGAAAATGGCGGAGCATGCAAAAACAACAGTGTTCGAAGCAAGTGCCCTTGAAAGGCTCAAACGATTGACGCAAACGATCACAGAACAAATTGAGCAGCAATACGGTACGCCATAAATTGTAACGCCCCAATGCCGCCTGATTAACCTAATTTACATATTTAGGCAATGCGGTCTGTGGGTGCGTTGACCCCGGCAATGCTTAACCTTGAGTGACTTTAATACCAGTAATATTTCCGTTAAATGGCGCCAGGAGATATCCATCATGCATATTTTACCCCCACCTGTAGTACACCCGGCTTTTGGCATGGCGATCCAAACATTAATGAAGCCGAATTCAGACGAACCACTCAATCCAAAGGACACTGCTGATCAGTTACAAGTTCGAGCGGCAATAAACCGTCTAAACAATGGAAGCCTCGGGTTGCGGGTTAACCCGCGAAATGGCAAAGCCTACGTTGTGGTTGCGGACGGAAGCCATCAAAAAGCTGCAGAGTTTTTTGGCTGGGCGAATGGCAGCTGGGTGTCGGAAGAGGAACTTGCTGCAGTAAGGGCCCGGGGCGACCGGATGGCCTGACTGCTAGTTCACATTCAGCACGATGTTGGCCGGGCGGTTGTAGAGATCGTTCAGCGTGGCGACATCCCGCTTGGTGGGCGTCTGTAACTTATCCGCGCGCAGTTCCGGGTACATCAGGTCGCCTTCGGTCGGGCTCTGGCCCTTTAACCCCAGGGCATGGCCAAACTCTTTCGCCATCATGTTCTGCACCAGAATCAACGCTTCCTTCTCCGGCAGGCCGGCCGTGGGTTTCAGCCCCAGCGTAATGATGGACTCCTCACGGACGGCATCCAGCTTTTTAGCCTGGCGGTACTGCAGCGCCGCCCCCAGCGCCTGGGGCGCCACGCCATACACGCCGGGGGTCAGCATGCTGGCCACCTGCAGCACGCGCATCATATTGTTGGTCATTTTGCCCGGCGGCGAGTAGTTTTTGTAAAAATCCGGCACAGTCTCGGCATCGGCGTAGCGGTCCACGTAATCATCGGCCCACTTCACCACAATATCGGCGGCGCGTTCGTTCTTCACAACGGTATACGTCACATCGCCATAGGTGGCCAGTTTCCATACGCGAATCCCCGCTTCGGCCGAGTGCATAAACCCATCGCGGAAGAGCTTGTTGTTTTTGGGTTCGTCAATGTACACGCGCACGGGAAAACGGCTCCAGCGGATGACATACCCATTGGTCACCTTGAAAATTTCATCCAGGTAACTGTCTCTGGAAAACGCGGGCGCAGCCTGCATCATCGTATCGGCCAGCGTATTTCCGGCATCGCCCTTGGGTTTGCCCATCAGC
This sequence comes from Candidatus Melainabacteria bacterium, assembly GCA_050247195.1. Taxonomy (GTDB): domain Bacteria; phylum Cyanobacteriota; class Vampirovibrionia; order Vampirovibrionales; family Vampirovibrionaceae; genus JBFWUP01. Next base: position 29,273 of record JBFWUP010000010.1, read on the forward strand.
AGCGCGTACAGGTTGCGGATGCGATCCGTCAGCGGCCCGCTCTGGGTTTTGGCGTCATCGTCGCCCATCGCCGCCATCTCGGCGGTGGTCAGCCGGTCTTTCAGGGAGGCCTTGGTGTTGACGGGCAGACCGAGCTGGTTCTCGATGTCCATCATCATTTCCTGCAGGGAGAGTTTGGCCGCAGAAGCAGGCAGTTCGTTTTTCTGCGCCTTCATTTGGGCCATGGCGGTTTTGGGCGGCGCCTTGGCCGGGCCTGCGGTTTCCCGGGTCTGGGGGTTGTCGGGCTGCTGCGCCACCGGCGCCTCTGTTTTCTTTTTCTTCAGCCTGTCTTCTTTTTTACGGGTTTCCGCTGCCTCTCTGGCGGCTTTCTCGCGTGCTCTGCGCTCTTTTTTGGAGAGCTTGCTGTCGTCTTCGGAGTCGTTTGTCGCGGAGTCGCCGGTTTCTGCGATCGCAGTGTCCGTCGTTTCTCCGTTACCGATGGCCATCGGGTCGGGGGCCGGGGTGTCGTGAGATTCGCGGATTTTGGCGACGAGTTCCTGGGTGCCGTCCGAGGGATCCAGTGAGAGCACCCGCAGCAGCAGGTCCTCCCGCTTGCCGGTGTCTTCCTCGTATTTGGCCAGGTCGAGGCTCAGGTTGACGATGGAGCGGACAATGTCGTTGTTGGCCGGGTTCAGCTGATGCGCCGATTCCAGCAGGGGGAGCGCTTTGGCACGGTCGGTGTCATTGGCGGCGTTCTGGGCGATGTCCATGGCCTCATCAAAATAGATGGCGCCCTTGGCCTGGAGAAACACCGACTGATCCGGGTAAAGATCATGGGCCATCTGGAAGAGGGTTCGCATCTGCTCATAGTTTTTGGAGCCTTTTTCGCGCAGGTCCAGCCCTTCGTGAAAATAATTGCCGGCCAGCGACTGAACGGCGTGTTTGTTCTCCGGGTCCACGGTGAGGACCTGTTTAAACAGCGCCTCGGCCTCGGGATACTTGCCTTCGCCCTGCAGCTGAACCCCGTAATTGACGGCCAGGACCTTCCAGTTGCTTTCAAGCAGTTTGTCCGAGGGGTTTTCCGTGCGCAGCTGTTCGTAAATCTCAACAGCCCTGGCGTAGTTGTCCGCCTGGGCATACCGGTTGGCCTCGCTCACACGGGCGTTAAAGTCGGGCGGGGCGGCCATGGCGGGAGCGCCCAGCAGGAGGAGGCACAGCATAAGGGTGACGGGGTGTTGGAAACGGGCCATAGTGCGTGGGGTCCTCTTCGTCCTATAATGGGCGCTAATGGGCATGACGACTGCCGCTCTTATCTTATTGGATTCCCGGAGAAAGTTGAACCCCTGATGACTGCTGACAATACCCTAGCCACCCGCTCCCTCCTGCAGGAGGATGTCTACCACCCGCAGGGGCTGGAGCCCAGATGGCAGCAAGCCTGGGCGGCGCAGGGGCTGGATCAGACCGACCTGGCCGACGTGAGCAGGCCCAAGTACTACGCGCTGTCCATGTTTCCCTATCCCAGCGGCCGGCTGCACATGGGCCACGTGCGCAACTACACCATCACGGATGTGATTGCCCGCTTTAAGCGGATGCAGGGGTTTAACGTGCTGCACCCCATGGGCTGGGACAGCTTTGGTCTGCCGGCCGAGAATGCGGCAATTGAACGCAAGGTGCCGCCACGCGAATGGACGCTCTCCAATATTGATCACATGCGCGAACAGTTGAAACAGCTGGGGCTGACGTACGACTGGCGGCATGAGGTGATGAGCTGCCGCGAAGATTATTACCGCTGGACGCAGTGGCTGTTTCTCTATTTATACGAGAAAGGCCTGGCTTATAAGAAGGAAGCGCCGGTGAACTGGTGTAACCAGTGCCATACGGTGCTCGCCAACGAGCAGGTGATTGACGGACGCTGCTGGCGCGATGATTCCGAAGTGGTGCAGAAGCGCCTGTCCCAGTGGTTCTTTAAAATCACCGAGTATGCCGATCGCCTGCTGGAGAATCTGCCCACATTAACCGGCTGGCCGGAGCGCGTGACGCTGATGCAGCAGAACTGGATTGGCCGCTCCACCGGTGCGGAACTGCGTTTTCAGTTTGCCGATGCCCCGGCGGCGCTTGCCGATGCGGAGCTGGCGGTGTTCACCACACGGCCGGATACCGTGTATGGCGTGACGTATATGACCCTCGCGCCGGAACACCCCTGGGTGGAACATCTCACCACGCCGGAGAACAAACAGGCCGTGGCGGATTACATGGCTTTCTGCGCCCGCCAGAGTGAACTGGAACGCTCAGCCACCGATCAGGAAAAGACCGGCGTACCGCTGGGCACCCATGCCATCAACCCGTATACGGGCGAAAAAGTGCCGTTGTGGATCAGTAACTATGTGCTGATGGGCTATGGCACGGGCGCGGTGATGGGTGTGCCCGCCCACGACGAACGCGACGGCGCCTTCGCCACGAAATTTAAACTTCCCATTAAGCGGGTGGTGCAACCACCCGCCGGCACTGACGTGCCGGAAGGCACTTTTTACACCGGGCCGGGCACGGTCATCAACTCCGGTGAATTTGACGGCCTGCCGACGGATGAAGCCAAGCGGAAAATCACCGCCAAAGCGGAAGCCGGTGGCTTTGGCCAGGCGCACACGCAATATCGCCTGCGCGACTGGCTGGTGTCGCGGCAGCGTTACTGGGGCTGCCCCATTCCGATGGTTTACTGTGATGACTGCGGCGCGGTGCCGGTCCCGAAGGAGCAGCTGCCGGTGCGCCTGCCCGAGGATGTGGATTTCACCGGCGAGGGCAATCCGATTCTCACTTCGCCCACGTTTGTGAATACGCCCTGTCCCACCTGCGGAAAACCGGCGCGGCGCGAGACGGATACGATGGATACGTTTGTCTGCAGCTCCTGGTATTACCTGCGCTTTCTGGATGCGCAGAATGACACCGCCCCGTTTGACCCGGCGGTGGTGAAGCGCTGGATGCCGGTCGATCAGTATGTGGGTGGCGTGGAGCATGCGATTCTTCACCTGATGTACAGCCGCTTTTTTATGATGGCCCTGCATGACGGCGGGCTGACCGGCGGGGATGAACCTTTTAAAAACCTGCTGACCCAGGGCATGGTGCTGAAGGACGGCTCCAAGATGAGCAAGTCCAAGGGCAACGTGGTGGACCCCAAGGATATTCTGCAGGAATTTGGCGCGGACACGGCGCGCTTCTTTATTCTCAGTGATTCCCCGCCGCAGGCGGATTTCGACTGGAAAGACTCCGCCGTGGAAGGGTGCTTTAAGTTCCTGAATCGCCTGTGGACCCTGGTGACCTCGAATCAGGCGGCGGTGGATCTGGCGGTAACGCCTGCACCGTATGATCTGCTGACTGGTGAAGCGCGTGAGCTCTACCGCAAGGTGCAGCTGACCGTGGACGGGGTGACCCGCGACATTGACAGCGCCTTCCAGTTCAATACGGTCAACAGCAAAATCCGCGAGCTGGCCAACGCCATGGCCAGGTACCCGGTGGATCCCGGCTCCGTCGATCCTGTTTTCAGTCACGCCGTCGTGGTGCTGCTGAAGCTGCTGGCCCCCATCGCACCGCACCTGAGTGAAGAACTCTGGCATCGTCTGGGCGGTGAGGGTTCGGTGCACCGGCAGGCCTGGCCGGTGGCGGATACCGCCGCGCTGGTGGCTGATGCCATTGAGGTGGTGGTGCAGGTGAACGGCAAGGTGCGCGATAAGTTCACCGCCGCGCCGGACGCGCCGAAAGATGCGCTGGAAGCTACGGCCAAGGGGCTGGAGAAGATTCAGGCCCAACTGGATGGAAAAACCATCGTCAAAACCATCGTCGTCCCCGGCAAGCTGGTGAACTTCGTGGTGAAGTAAGGACTACGGATCTTCGGGCAGGTAGAGTTCGAGCGCCTTGAGCTTGTCGTACTTCTCATCGTAGGTCTGCTGCTGCAGCGAATACAGCTGCTGCTGGTACAGGCTGACCACCATCAGGACATCCTCCGCGCTCAGGCGGATCATCCGGCGTCCCTGGTTGTTTTCCATAATGCGCGCCATCGTCTGGCTTCCTCACCTCATTGGGCGGCTGTGGCCGCGTGTCCCTGTTATGATGATAGTTGTTTGAGCGCGCCCGGACCTCCCATCAACGATGGATTACCCGACTTTCAAATCTGAGTGTGAACCGGAAAATTCAGCCGACGCCGTGGCGGTTGCCGGCGGGCACATTTCGGTCATGCCGCAGGAAGTGCTGACTTATCTGAATCCGCAACCGGGGCAGATTGTGGTGGATGCCACGCTGGGCGGCGGCGGTCACAGCCGCCTGGTCGCCCCGCACCTCCAACCCGGTGGCCGTCTCATTGGTTTGGATCAGGACGCCGGCGTGCTGGCCCGGACGATGGAAGCGTTGCCCGGAGTGACCGGCATTCACGCCAACTTCTCGCAGTTGCCACAGGTGCTGCATGATCTCGGTATTGAGCGGATAACCGGCGGGCTGCTGGCCGATATCGGCGTGTCGTCGTTTCAGCTGGATGACGGCGCGCGGGGCTTCAGCTTCAATAAAGAAGCGCCCCTGGACATGCGGATGGATACTTCCACGGGGCCAACTGCTGCGGAGCTGGTGAACACCCTCCGTGAAGAAGAACTGCTGCGGATTTTCAGCGAGTACGGTGAAGCCCGCTTCTCCAAAACCATTGCCCGCGCCATGGTGCAGCACCGCAGAACTCAACCGATTGAAACGACCACGGAACTCGCCGGGCTGGTGGCCGATATTTACCGGCAGCATCTGGGGCGGGCGCATTACCGCATTCACCCGGCCACGCAGGTGTTTCAGGCGCTGCGCATTGCCGTGAATGATGAACTCGGGCACCTGGAACGACTGCTTGCGGCATTGCCGCACTGCCTGGCGCCGGGCGCACGCGCCGTCATCATCACCTTCCACTCGCTGGAAGACCGCATTGTGAAACAGGCGTTTAAGGCCGCAGAAGCCACGAAAAACCGCCCCGGCTGTTACCGCCTGCTCACCAAAAAGCCGGTGACGCCTACTGAGGAGGAAATCCGCCGGAACCCCCGCGCCCGCAGCGCCAAGCTTCGCGCTGTGGAGATTGTTTACCCCTCACCCCCCGGCCCCCTCATCCCTTCGGATATCTCATCCGTAAGCCCTGAAGGGCAACGGCTGAGTACTCTCAAGGGGAGAGGGGGAGTATCGGCGCCCTGAACCCTCTCCTTTTAGGAGAGGGTGGACCGCCGCAGGCGGGCCGGGTGAGGTTCTGAATGAGGAACTACTTATGAACCCCATCCTTGCCACCCAACCGGAAACCGAACGACAGACCGCCATTGCCATGGATTGCCTGGCCAGGGCGCTGGGCAAACTGGAGCGCGGCGAAACACAAGGCGAAACACACATGGATGACAGTCAGGGGCATCCCGTGCTGCCGTACCTCATTCATGCGGCCGTCCTCTTCTTTGTGTGCCGGGATCTCCGCCTTTTTGCCGCAATCAGTTGGCAGCCCGTGTTTGAAACCCTTGGTCTGGGGACGAAAATTCAGAAGCTGCCCACCCACAACCAGATCCGTGCGCTGATTCAGAGCAAGGCCACCGAGCCGCTCTGGGCTGAAAACGCCATCGAGGCTCAGAAACTCCTGGAGACAGCAGCGTCTTTTTCAGACCGGGCGCTGGGCGTGGAAGCCCTGCATGCCTTCCGGGATCAGGTGGTGCAGCTGGGGGTGCCTTCGGTGAGTGTCACTGCCCTCTGTGGTGAGGCCCTTCGGGGGTGGGAGACTCTGAACCGTCTGAGCGGGGCGATTCACTCGGGAAAACCCCTGACCGGTACTTTCTCACCAGTTTGTTGATGGTAAACTGTTGTGAAGCAACGGATGGTGATATTGGGTATATCCGGCCCTGTACCAAGGGAGTTCCTTCGTGGTATTAACACAGACGATTGATGAAACCGCATACAATCACAGCCTGGCATTACAACGAGGAACCCCCATGTCTCTGCCGAGAACAGCTTACTTCTGCATGGAAATGGCGATTGATCAGTCGCTGCATACGTATTCCGGCGGCCTGGGTTTTCTGGCGGGCAGCCACATGCGCTCGGCCGGCAAGCTGGACCTTCCCATGGTGGGCGTCACCATGCTCTGGGCCTACGGTTATGGCGATCAGACCATTGAGCATGACAAGGTCAAAATCAATTACGTAAAGCGAGAGTACGACTTTCTTCAGGATACCGGCGTGACGGTGGATGTCACCATTTTCGGCCGCAACGTCAAGGTGCGCGGCTATTTTCTGCCGCCGGAAAAATTCAGCACGGTGCCGATTTACCTGGTGACCACGGATATTCCCGAAAACAGCGAGGAAGACCGCGCCCTGTGCAACAAGCTGTATGACGGCGAACAGCGCACCCGCATTGCCCAGGAAATAATTCTGGGGGTGGGGGGGTACCGCCTGCTGAAAGCCCTGGGCGTGCCGGTGGAAGTGCTTCATCTGAACGAAGGCCACGCCCTCCCGGCAGTGTTTGATATGCTGGCCGATCACCATGGCAACCTGCATGATGTGCGCCAGAAAGTGGTTTTCACCACCCACACGCCCGTTGCGGCCGGTAACGAGTCTCACCCCTCACAACTGCTGTTTGATGCCGGGTTTTTTGTGCACACGCCCCGCGAACAGGCGGCTGAATGGGGTGGTGATGAATTCTCCCTGACGGTGGCTGCCCTGCGGATGAGCCGGGCTGCCAACGGGGTTTCCCAGTTGCACGGTGTGGTGGCCAACAATATGTGGCAGTGGGTGGATGGCCGCTGCCCGATTAACGCCATTACCAACGCCTGCGATATGGATTACTGGCAGGATCCGCGCCTGAAAGGCAATCTCTCGGATGATGACCTGCTGCGCGTGAAAAAGGAAATGAAGCGCGAACTGTTTGATTACGTGGCGCAGCATACCGGCAAACAGTTTGATCCCAACAAGCTGACCATTGTGTGGGCCCGCCGCTTTACCGGCTACAAGCGCTCCACCCTGTTTTTCCGCAATTTTGAACGGGCCAAACGGCTGTTTGACGAGGGCAAGATTCAGATGCTCTATGCGGGCAAGTTTCACCCGAAAGACACCGTGGGCCAGGAGCAGTTCAACGAGGTTATCGGCCTTTCCAAGCAGATTGAACACCTGGCGATTCTGCCGGGCTATGAACTGGAACTGAGCGGCCTGCTGAAGCGCGGCAGTGATGTGTGGCTGAACACACCCACCCGTCCGCTGGAAGCCTCCGGCACCTCTGGGATGTCCGCCAATATGAACGGCACCATCCATGCCTCCATTTTTGACGGCTGGGCCGTGGAAGGCACCTATGACGGCCTGAACGGCTTTGTGATTGGCGGCACCACGGATTATGACAGCGACGAGGTTCGCAACCAGTACGATTACGAGTCCATGATGGACATTGTGGAAAACCGGATTATTCCCACGTATTACGACCGTCCTCAGGAGTGGGCCGAGCTGATGCGCCACGCCATGCTGACGGCCGCCTCTTACTTTGATTCCTCCCGGATGGCCATTGAGTACTTCAACCGTCTCTACCAATCTCTGCGGATTTAAGCCGCCTCTCCCCTTGCCGGGTTGTTAACGCTATAATGGGCACACTACCCAGCGCAGTGTGAGGCTGCCATTCGTTTTCCGGAAGGTTCTTTCCTAACCGCTAGCCGATGATCAAGTTTATCAATGTCAGCAAGTCCTACGGCACCGTTAACGCCCTGCGCGATGCCAATTTTGAGATTGAAATGGGCGAGTTTGTCTTCTTTGTGGGCCCTTCCGGCGCCGGCAAATCCACCATTCTGAAGCTCCTGTACCGTGAGGAGGTGGCCACCAACGGTACGGTCCTCGTGGGCCGCGTGGATGTCTCCAAGCTGAAGCCCCATCAGATTCCCAAGCTGCGCCGCCGCATGGGCATCGTGTTTCAGGATTTTAAGCTGCTTCCCGGCCAGACCGCCTTTGACAACGTGGCTTACGTGCTGCGGGCTCTGGGCGTGGGCCCCAACGAGATCCGTAAGCGGGTGCTGGGCGCCCTGAAGGTCGTGGGCCTGATTGACAAGGTGGACGCCACGCCCGAGGAGCTCTCCGGCGGGGAGCAGCAGCGGGTGGGCATTGCCCGCGCCATCGTCAACGGCCCTTCGCTGGTGATTGCCGATGAACCAACCGGCAACCTGGACCCGGAGACCTCGCTGGGGATTATGAGCCTGCTGGAGCAGATTAACCAGCGCGGCACCACCATTCTGGTGTCCACCCACAACCACACCATTGTCAACCAGATGCGCAAACGCGTGATTGGCCTGAAGGACGGCATGGTCGTCAGTGACATGGCCGAGGGGGTCTACCTCTGATGAGCAATGCGATGATGGACACGCTGGCGACCGACTTCCGGATTCTCGGGCGCGTGATGCAGGAGACCTGGGGCGGGCTGCGCCGCACGGGCTGGATGAACCTCGTGATTGTCATCACCATGGCGAGCATCCTCAGTATTTTCGGCACGCTGTTCGCCTTCATCATTGAGAGTCACCTGTTTCTGGAGAACATCGGCTCGGGCATGGAGATTTCCGTGTACGCCAAGGACCGGGTGGATGTGGCCGAGCTGCAGGACAACATTGAAAAAATGCCCTACGTCCAGGATGTCACGCTGATCTCCAAGCAAAAAGCGTGGGAGGACATGAAGAGCAACTACCAGATTCCTGACATTGATAACCCGCTGCCGGACACGCTGCATGTCAAAATCAGCGACCACAACTTTATTGAGTCCAGCGCCGAGCAGATCCGAGAGATGCCCGGCGTGGAGAACGTGAATTACGCCCAGAAGGTGCTGGAGAAGCTCAACAGTCTCTCCAAGGTGTTCTCGCTGGTGGGCATGGCGGTGGCCATCTTCTTTGGGGTGCTCACGGTGTTTGTCATCAGCAACACCATTCACCTGCTGATTGAGGCGCGCCAGCGCGAGATTGAGATTTTACGGATGATGGGCGTCGGCAACTGGTATATCCGCCTGCCGTTCCTGTTTCAGGGGGCGCTGTACGGGTTTGTGGGGGCGTTTGTGGCCTACCTGCCGCTGCGCGTGGCGGAGTATTACATCAACCAGTTCTTCCAGATGTTCCAGTTTTCCACGAGCGATTACAGCCTGGGCGTGGTGTTTATCGTGCTGCTGCTGCTCGGGGCCATCGTGGGCGCCGGCGGCTCGGCCCTGTCGGTCCATAGATTTTTGAAAATATAAGACTGCTGTGTCCTCCCGCCTGAGGAGGACACACTCAGAATCCACGCCTAATATAAGGTATGCCAGCCAGTACCGCCATCACCGAATTCCGGGCGTTTCGCGACCGGATTGACGCCCTGACCCGGGAAGCCTGGGAACTCTACAAAGGCCAGATGGCCTGCAAAAAGGGCTGTTCCGCCTGCTGCCGGGGGGATTTCAACATCACCGTGCTGGAGGGCTGGACCCTGAAAGCCGCTGTGGACACCCTGCCGGAGGCCACCCGCACGCGGATTGCGGAGAATCTGAAGAACCTCTCGCCGGAGCGCTGCCCGCTCCTGCTGGATGATGCCTGCAGCGTGTATGCCGAGCGGCCCGTGTTGTGCCGCGTGTTTGGCTTCCCCGTCAGCAGCGGGCAGGCCATTGCCACCTGCGAACTCAACTTTACGGAAGCCCAGGCCAGCGGGATGGACCTCAGCGCCAGATGCTTCAACCAGCCGGCCATTGCCGAGTCGCTGGAGGCCTTCAGCCGCCTGTGGCTGGTGGAGCAGGGTTATGCCGTCCCGCCGGAGGCAACGCTCCCGGTGGTCACCGTGGCGCAGGCCATTCAGCAGGATAGCGGGTCAGTCGCTGCTATGACCACCTGAACCCTCTCCTCTCAGGAGAGGGTGGACCCGCCACAGGCGGGGCCGGGTGAGGTCTGAGGAGTGCTGACCAGAACCCGGGAAGGAGAGGGTGCCCGAGGCAAGGCTGAGGGCGGGTGAGGTTTACAACGTTCGTCTTGTCTGGATTCCCGCTTTCGCGGGAATGACGGGTTCCTGTGGGAGCATAGGCCCGCAGGCGCGTTTTTGCTACAGTGAGGGTATGTCTAACCCCACGCCCACACGCAAAGTTTATATTGAAACCCTCGGCTGTCAGATGAACCTGAATGACAGCGAACTGATGCTCGGCCTGCTGGCCCCCGAGGGGTTTGAGCCAACCGCCGACGAGAAGGAGGCGGATCTGCTGATCATCAACACCTGCCAGATCCGTGGCGCCGCCGAAGACAAAGCCTACAGCTATCTGGGTGTGTGGCAGAAACGCAAGCGCGCCAAGCCCAACCTCAAAATCGCCATGGCCGGCTGCGTGGCCCAGCAGGCCAAAGACGCCGTGTTTAAACGCATGCCGGATGTGGACATCGTCTTCGGTACGCAGAACATACAGGATCTGCCGCGCCTGGTGCGCGAGGCCATGGCGGGGGAAACCCACCTGCTGGCCGCCGACCGGCAGAAAGACCGCGTGACCTTTGATTACCTGGAGGATGTCACGCCGGTCCGCGAGAGTGAGATTGCCGCCTGGGTGACCATTATTGAAGGCTGCGATTATTTCTGCACGTATTGTGTGGTGCCCTACACGCGCGGGCGCCAGATCAGCCGCTCGCCGGCCTCCATTGTGGCGGAGGTGGAAAAACTGGCGCAGCATGGGTTTAAAGAAATCACGCTGCTGGGACAGACCGTGGACTCTTACGGCAAGGATTTTGAAGGCGAACTGGCCGGGTATGATCTGGCGAAGCTGCTGCATGAACTCCATGATATTGAGGGGATCCGGCGCATCCGTATGATGACCAGCCACCCGCTGGATCTCAGTGACGCGATTATCGATGCGGTGGCTACACTGCCCAAGGTCTGTGAATACATTCACATTCCCATGCAGGCCGGCGATGATGAAATCCTGGCACGAATGCGGCGTGGCTACACAGCTGAGGATTATTACCGGCTGGTGGATAAGTTGTATGCCAAAATTCCCGGGCTGGCAGTGACCGGGGATTATATTGTGGGTTTCCCCGGAGAGACCGACGAACAGTTTCAGCACACGGTGGATTCCGTCGTCCGTTCAGGGATTCATATGGCCAATACAGCCATGTACTCCCCGCGCCAGCAAACCCCGGCGGCCTTATGGGAGTTGCGCGGTGAGGAAGTGCCCGCCGAGGTGAAGAAGCAGCGACTGGATATTCTCAATGCCGCCATTGGCGAGCAGAGCCGCCGTGTGAACGCTGAATTGCTGGGCGAGGTTGTGGAGGTGCTTGTGGAAGGGGTCAGCAAACGCCGGGACGATCGCCTGACCGGACGCACCCGCACCAACAAGGTGGTGAATTTTACGACATCGTTTTCAGTGGACGATCTGGTGGGTGAGCTGGTGCAGGTGCGCATCACTGAAACCCTGCCGTTCTCTCTGACGGGTGAACAGGTGGTCCCCGCCGCTCTGCTGGCAGGGCTCTGCTGATGTCGGTGCCTGTCACGGCAATCATTGGGTTGGGCAGCAACCTCGGGGATTCACCGGCGACACTGCAGTCAGCTCTCGACAGTCTGGCGCTGCACCCGGATATTACCCTGGTTTCGGTGTCGTCGTTTTATGAAACCGACCCGGTGGGTCTGACCGATCAGCCGGTGTTTCTCAATGCGGCGGCGCAGGTTCAAACCACGTTGTCGGCGTTGCAGCTGCTGGCGGTTTGTCTGGAGATAGAGCAGGCCCATGGCCGGGTGCGTCACGCGGACCGGCAATACGGACCCCGCACTCTGGATCTCGACATTCTGCTGTATGGCGACGGGGTGATTGACCTGCCCGGGTTATCTGTTCCTCACCCGCACCTGCATGAACGCCTGTTTGCGCTGCTGCCTGTGCTGGAGGTGATGCCTGAAGCGGTTCATCCCAGGCTGAACGTGCCGCTGGCGGAACTGCCCCTGGTGAATGACGCACAGCAGGCGCTGGCGGCAGGCCGGACGTTGGCGGTCAGAAGGAGGGCGCCTTCACCGGTTTGGGCAGCAGCGGCCACTCGCAATCTTTCTGAGAGATCACGGTGATTTCGCCCGGCCATTCAATGTTGAGGGCCGGATCATCAAAGCGGACGCCGATTTCGGCATGCGGGGTGTATTCTCCGGTGACCTGGTACTGTACGGTGGTGTCATCCGTCAGGGTGTAATACCCGTGGAGAAAGCCTTCCGGAATGTAGAGCAGTTTGCCGTTACGGGCGCTCAGTTCCATGCCGATCCACTGCCGGTAGGTGGGTGAGTCAGGCCGGTCATCGACAATCACGTCATAAATGGCGCCCTGAACGCATTGCACCAGTTTGGCCTCCTGATGCGGCCCAATGCGGGAGTGCAGGCCCCGCAGCGTTCCCTTGCGGATGTTGTGGGCAATGTTGGTCTGAATGTACTCTGTGGCCAGCCCGGCTTCTTCAAAGGCCTTTTTCTCAAACGCCACGGCAAAGTAGCCCCGTTCATCGGTGAAAGGGGTCGGGGTCACTTCAAAAGCGCCTTCAAACAGGGTGGGGGTCAGTTTCATACTTCCAGTGTAGTCGTCTTGCGCGGCGGAATCAACCGTCTGCAGTAGGGGTGGGGGGCTATAATAAGGTCGGATCCCCTCACCGTTTCCTTGAGAGAGACCCGGCCAATGCCCGCCCTACAGATAAGCCCGGTTCTGCCGATAATGAGGCCACGTGCCCGCATGAAGCCTGCCTGGAAGTCGATCCGCGTTACAGGGTGCGTTTTCCGGAGTCTGTCTGAGCTATGGATCACCATCCTGCCGGGCGTTCAGAACGTCCAGAGACCCGCAACGAGGGTCAGTTTATGAAGGTTGTCTACCATGATCCCCTGGAAGCCAACGTCAACTGGTACACCATGGCCGACCCGGAGGAAGTGGGACAAAAGGCGGCGCGCCTGATTAAGGCGCAGCTGAACCGGAAGCCGGACTCGGTGCTTGTTTTTCCAACCGGCAACACGCCCATCCCAATGTATGCGTGTCTTCGGGCAATGACGACCCGGGAACAGTACCGGATTGACTGGGCCAAAGCGAGGCTGTTTCATCTCGATGAGTATCTGCCGCGCGGCGGCGCCCCGCTGGCTGAGTCGCTGAGCTTCCGGCATTATCTGAATGAAGCCCTCTGGGGTCTGCCGGAGCTGGAAAACGCCTGTAAATACTACCTGATGGACTATCTCGAAAGCCCGATGGCTTATGAGCAGGCGATCAGGGACTGCGGCGGGCCGGATCTGGTGATTCTCGGGATTGGCCGCAACGGGCATATCGCCTTTCTGGAGCCGGGATTTGACCCGGCGCATTCCCCCACCGGGGTGGTCACGCTCAAACCCCAGACGATTGAGGCCAACTTTGGCGACAGGTCCCTCGGCTGGACGGATCAGGCGGTCTCCCTGGGGTGGGATATCCTGCAGACGGCCCGCCACATCCTGCTGCTGGCCACGGGGGACGCCACCAAGGGCGTGATCACCCGGGAAGCCTTTTCCCCGGAGACGATTCCTTCAGCGCAGTTGCCAGCCTCCCTGCTGCGGACCCTGACCCATGCCGAGGTGTCGGTGATTACAGATTTCCCCTTCGACAAAGCCTGAATCCCGAAAAAAGAATATCCATCGGATGTCATTCCCGGTGATTGGGAGGGGTTTGTGTGGCTTATTCTGTAATTTCTCCGTAATATACAACGCTTTTTACATCAGCAGGGGCTTCTCAAGGTAAACAATTCTGCTAGAATGAGGATATCAGGGGTGAGCAGTTAGACCATTCGTGGTGACCCAAAGTCTCCGTTCAGAACACCTGATTTTTTTAATTGCTTGCCGCCCCGTTTTCCCCCCTCCTTTGTGGGCCCCTGACCTCCTCGGCCGATTTGTTGTGTTGACCGGTTTTTTGTCCCCTGTTTTATAACGCTATCGTATTTTTTGAATTTTTTTGAACAGCACGGAACCTATGAGTCCTTCAAAAACCTCCAAACGTAAAGGGAATGCCGCAACGGCCCGCAAGCCTCAGATGGCTTCTCCGGTGATTGTCCTGCCGGATCCGGTGCCTGTCGAGAATCCGGCGGAAATCCATTTTAATTTCGGCATGATTAAGCAGCTGGCCCAGCCGGGCAGCTGGCGCCGCGGGTATGGGTATTTCAGAGAAAAAAATGTCCGCGACATCACCTTTACGCCTGACGGGGTGGAAGCCCACGTGAAGGGGAAGTTTAAGGAAGCCTATAATATCAAGCTGAATTTCCGGCTTAACCCGGTACAGGCCAACTGTAGCTGTCCCCTGGAGGAACCCTGGTGCAAGCATGCCGTGGCGGTGGCCCTGGAATGTGTCCGGCAGAATCTCTGGGAGGAGTTCTGGGATCTCCCGATTGAAGACCCCAAACACCCGCTTGATCCCGCCACGATTAAAGGGGATCACTATTTTGTGATCCGCATTGCCAGCCGGCCGGTGACCAAACAGAAGGGGAAAACAAAGCAGTCTAAAAATGGCGGCAAAACGCTGGATGTCCAGATGGTTCGCCGTGCCGGCGATGAGCCGGTGAAGGAACTGGAAAAAACGTTGCGTGACGCCGTGCAGGTTGGTGAAAACAAATTTAACGACGCCCAGAAGCGGGAATTTAATTTAATGCAGCTGGCCCTCAAACAGGGCCATGTGCGCTCCGGGAACGGCTGGTACAGCTTCCCCATCAAGGACAGCCAGGACGTTATCGATCTGCTGGCCCTGGTTGAGGATGTGCGCGATACCAACGGCAACCGGATCCTCTTTGAGCAGGAGTCCCTTAAGCTGCTGATGAGCGTGAATGTTTCCATGGCGGGCAATGTGCTCGTTTCCCTCCACTGGGTCAGGCAGAATCCTTATGACGCCTATCCGCTGGAGGAGGTCACGCTCTTCCACAACAATACGCGCTGGGGCTGGTACCGGGACCGCATTTACCGGCTGGCCAACAACGTGGACAAACTGCCCGGTAAACTGGCCCGCGCCAGCTTTCTGGATATCCGCGATGCCGATGGCGGCAAGTTTATGCACGAAGTGCTGCCCAAATTGCAGAAAGCCGTGGACATGGATCTGGCGGACATGGCCCGTCAGGTCTCGTTTAAGGACAAGCCGCCGCAGAAAATTCTGACCCTGGAGCAGGCCGATGACGCTTCCATTAAGGTGCAGGCGCGTCTGGAGTTTTCTTACGACGGGGTGAAGGTGCCCTACAGCAAAAAATCGCCCGACTCACCCTACGTGATGGTGGTGAATAAAGAGACGCAGAATATTTACTGGGCGCGCCGCAACATGCAGGCCGAAGAGAAAGCGTTTGCCCAGCTGGAGGAAGGCGGGCTGGAAGCCCTGCAGACCAACCTCTTCTGGGCGGAGGGCGATAACGCAATTGATTTTTACAACCACACGCTGCCACATCTGCGCGATGACGCCCATGATCCCTGGCAGGTGAAAACCAAAGGGGAGCTGGAGCGTCTGCTGAAGGCCTCCGTGGAACCGCTGACCATGCGGGCCTCGCTGAATTTCTCGGAGTCCGTTGACCAGTTCATTCTCAAAGTGGATTGTGTGGTGGGCACGCATGAAATGAGCCTGGATCAGGTTCAGCGTTACCTGCAGCAGGGCAAAAAGTATTTCTTTTTCGGCGATATGGGCCACGTGGAGATTCCCCTGGCGACCATACTGCAGTTTGGCAAGGCCTTGCAGGCCTTTGATGCCGAAGAGATAGAAAAAGACACCTGGAAAATTCAGACCTATAAGGCGGGGTTGTTGGGTGAACTGAGCGATATGGGCATCCAGCTCAATCACAGCAAGAAATTCCGCAAGTTCTGGAATGTGATTTCTTCCAACGAGAGTATGGAGGAGGTGGAAGTACCCAAGAGCGTGAACGCCGAGCTGAGGGCTTACCAGAAACAGGGGTTCAACTGGCTCTGGTTCCTCTACTCCTATGGACTGAATGGCATTCTGGCCGATGATATGGGTTTGGGAAAAACCCTGCAGACCCTGGTGACCTTGCAGCATGCCCGCGATGTGGATGGCCAGCAGCCCTCACTCATTGTTTGTCCGTCCACCATTGTTTTCAACTGGGTGAACGAAGCCCAGAAGTTCGTGCCCGATCTCAAGGTCATCCGGCTGACGGGTTCCGAGCGGCACATTGCCTACAAGCAGATTGCCGAGGCTGACCTGGTGATTACCAGCTATGCGCTGCTCCGCCGGGATGTGCGTGCGCTGAAGGAATACAACTTCCGGTACCTGGTGCTGGATGAATCCCAGAACATTAAAAATTACGATTCTCAGACGGCGGTGGCGAGTAAACGGCTTCAGGCCTCACACTGTCTGGCGCTTTCCGGTACGCCCATTGAAAACCGGCTTTCCGAGCTCTGGAGTGTTTTTGATTACCTGATGCCCGGCTTTCTCTATGATATTGAAGAATTTAAATACCGCTACATCAACCCGATTGAGGAAAAAGGCAACCGCGATGCCGAACGTCGCCTGAAAAAACAGGTCTTTCCCTTCATTCTCCGCCGCCTCAAGCAGGATGTCGCCAAGGATCTGCCGCCCAAGATTGAGACCATTAAATACTGCGAACTCACGGATCGGCAGCAGGATCTCTATATCGATCTGCTTGATAAAACCCGCGATGAAGTTTTCTCCAAGCTGGGCGGCGCCGATCCCAACGCCAAATCGCAGATGTCCATTTTCTCTGCCCTGCTCCGCTTGCGTCAGGTCTGTAACCATCCCAGCCTGATGGGCGAAGAACTCTCGCATGGCCTGAATGAATCCGGCAAGTTTGAAACCCTCAAATCCATGGTGGAGGAAATCATCAGCGAGGGTGGCCGGATTCTTCTATACAGCCAGTTTGTTGAAATGCTGAAGCTGGTCCGCTCCTGGCTGGAAGTGAAAGGCATTAAGCACGAGTACTTAACCGGGGAGACCCGGGATCGTGAAAATGCGGTTTACCGCTTTAATAATGATGAGAGCATTCCTATTATGCTCATCAGCCTGAAAGCGGGTGGCGTGGGTCTCAACCTCACCGGGGCGGATTACGTCATCCATTACGATCCCTGGTGGAACCCGGCTGCCGAGGACCAGGCCACCGACCGGGCGCACCGGATTGGTCAGAGCAAGACGGTGTTTGTGTACCGCCTGATCACCAAAGGCACGGTTGAAGAAAAGATTATGAAACTCAAGGATCGCAAACGCGATCTGGTGGATTCCATTATTGCCGCCGATCGCTCGGTGGGCAAAATGCTCTCCTTCCAGGATCTCAAAGAGATTCTGTCGGCCGATTTCTCATAGCGTATTTCCGGAGTGAAAGAGATGGACCCCGATTGCCGGCATGCCCTGGCAAGCCTTATTGATCATACGTATCTGGCGGCGACTGAGCCCGGCAATGATCGCCGGGCCGTCATGCGTTTGTGTGCAGAGGCCATCCGGTTTGGATTTGTGGCCGTGTGTGTCCGGCCACCGTGGGTCTCTCTGGCGAGACGGCAACTCTGGGGATCAACCGTCCGGGTGGCCACGGTCATCGGTTTCCCGGCGAATAAAATGGATTTTCATAAGGAACTGGGCTCACCAGGCATTGGTAATGCAAGCCTGTCAGAAAAAATAACGGAAGCCCGACAGGCCATTGCAGATGGCGCCGATGAGCTGGACTGGGTTCTCGATGTCGGGGCTTTTCAGCGCGGCTGGTATGCCGCCGAACGAGAGATCCGCGAAGCCGTCAGTGTCTCTGAAGGGCGTCCGGTTAAACTGATTGTGGAAGCGGATTTGCTGAGCAATGAGGAACTGACATGGTTGGCGCCACGGGCATTGCAGTGGGGGGTGGCCATGGTGAAAACATCAACCGGGATGCTGAGTGCGGGTGAGGGTGGGAGTCTGCGGCGGATGACGCAACTGGCGGAAATTCTGACGGCAGGCGGCATCGACCCATTACCCACCTGGCCGCTTAAGGCCAGCGGCGGCATTCGAACCCTGGCGCATGCAGAAGCGCTTCTGAATTTGGGAATCCGCCGGATCGGTACCAGTGCCGGGGTCTCGCTTATGGAAGCCTTGTAAAGCGGCTATACTGATGCATTGCCTTTTTAGGGTGGCCGTGGAGCCCCCCTATGATTGAAAACCACGTTGCTTTTTTTAATTCCCGCACTTATAATCAGCTTGTCAGGTTAATGATGGAGTGAGATACGTTATGAATAAGGAAGAACTGGTACAGGAAGTCGCCAAAAAGACCAACAGCTCCCAGAAGCTGGTCACCGACGTTCTGACCAATGTGATTGATTCCATTGAAAAATCCGTCGCCAAAGGGAAGAAAGTGACCCTGGTTGGCTTTGGAACGTTTGAAAACCGTAAGCGGAAAGCCCGTACCGGCCGTAACCCGCAAACCGGCAAATCAATTCAGATTCCCGCCAAAAAGGTGCCTGTGTTCACCCCCGGCAAAAAATTCAAAGAACTGGTCGCCAAGAAATAATGGGCTGACCCCTCTTTCTGAAAAGGGACTTCCCAACGGGAGTCCCTTTTTTGCATGCTTCTGCGGCCGTCAAAACAAAAGCCGTAAAATCGGCGGTTGCGCCAGAGCAATTGACCCGGGGGACCTTAATGGAAGCGGATCAGCACTTCGTGGTCAGTGGTCATGTTGAGATAATTGCGGGCCAGCGATTCAATGCCTTCCGTGGTGGAGGCGCGGTGAATCTTGTCTTTGAGGATTTTGTTTTCAAGCCGGGCATTGCCGTAATAATGTTCCACGGCAGGCAGCATGCGGGCCAGAACGGTAATCTGGTAAGTGCTCTGGACCAAGGTGCGGGCTGCCTGAAGAATGCCGAAACAAAGGGCAATCATAATAACGCCCGACAGCAGCTTGTTACGTTTCTGGGCCCGCAGGCGCGGGTCGTTCAGGCCTGGGGGGGCTTTTCGCCGCACAGGCTGACGGACACCCGGCGCTTCACGTCTGGGGAGGTCAACCCGCGAGGAGGGAACCGTTTGCTGTGTATACGGCATGGCGTCACTCTCTAAAAGCAGCTAAAGCGAAAGCAGGGCAAAACGTGGAGGTTGAATCCGATCCCGAAAAAGTAAGCCTGAATCACCCTTCTGATTATAGCAAACCGTTGCTTGCAAAGGCAAGCAGGCAAATGCCCCGGCGCTGAAAGTCTGCCGGAGTGACGGTAAGGGTGCCGGTTTGGGCCCATTAATCTATGGTATAGTGTGTAAGCATCAGACCCTAGAGCGTCACGGGCTGACGGATGAGAGATGAGTATCAGCAAATACCCTGTTACTGTCACACTTTCCCCACGGTTGAACGCGTTTGAGATTGTCAAGTTGGCGGACGAAACCGGGGATATTCAGGTTGCCGGTTCGGTCCAGATTCAGCTCGATCCGGTGAGCCGGGTTGCCAGTGACGATATTCTGACACAGGCGATCAAAGCGCTCTATGTCAATCACCAGGTTCCTCTGGATACGCCCACCGTGTTGGTGCTGCCCAGTTTTTTCTCGCGCGAGGTGGAGCTGCCCACGGATTTTTCCCGCGATGAGTTGCAATTCGCCCTGATTTCCGAAGCGGAACGCTTCTCGCTGTTTAAAAACCTGGAACCCACCGTCAGCTCGGTCAGGCTGTCCACCAACGAAACCACCACGAATTACTATTATTCGGCTTTTCCGGTACACGAGGTGGAGCTGTATCAGTCGATATTCACCGCGCTGGATATCCCGCTGATTGCGATTGATCTGAATTATCTCAGTATATTGCGTGGTCTGATGGCCACCCAGACGGTCAGTCAGGAAGTGGAGGAGCAAACGCCCTGGCTGCTGATGGTGCTGACGGACAACACATTCTTCCTGTCGCTTCAGCAGGGCAACCGCATCACCAAAACCTTTGAAGCGAGGCTTTCCGTCAGTTCCTCGGACCCCCAGGCCGCCATGGCTGATATTCAGGAAGACTTCGCCTACTTCTGTGAAGGGGAGGCCTACGCTAAAATGGTGCTGGTCAGCAATGCGGACACCCTTCAGGTGGAAACGCTGATGCGGATGCTGCCCATTGAAGTGCCGGTGGTGCCTCTGGAACAGAACGCCAACACCCTGGAAACCCTGGGCGCTCTGACCCCTGAGTATCCCTGTTCACTGGAAGCCATTGGCGGCGTCTTTTACTCCTTAATGCCGGAAATGCCGGCCATGAACTTCAAGCCACAGGCCAGCGAAGAGGCCATGGCCATCAACGAGATGAAAAAGAAGATTTTCATCGGCCTGGTGGTTGTGAACGCGCTGGCTTTACTGTTTGTGATTGTTCTGTGGGCGGGTCTGAATGTCTGGAAGGGCATGAAAGAAACCCAGATTCACGCCATGACCCAGAAGATTAACCAGATCAACATGGTGGGCAGTCTGGAACAGTACAAGGAAATCAAACGGAATCTCTTTTCAAAGAAGGTGATTGACTCCAACACGCTGCTCAATAATGTGGTGGTCAAACTGGGCTCCCTGGCGGAAGGCAACACCTGGTTTGACGCCCTGTCGATGTCCTCATCGGCCGCAGAACCCGCCAAGGGATTCCAGCTGATCCTGAACGGCAAGTCTCTGGCGCCCGACAGCGTGGATAAACTGGTGGGCGCCATGAACAGGGCTTTAAACCGTGAGGACTTCCACGTGGAGCACATTAACCCGCTTCAGGATCAGTCTGTGGGTTCATATTACGAATGGCAGGTGACTGTCTCTCCGCGTGCCGGTGAGCCAGGCATACCGGGAGCACCCTGATGGCCCCTGTGAATTTCAATCAGAAAATATCACTGGATTTTTCCAACTTCCAGCCCCTCAACTTCAGTTTGATTGGCCAGCGGATGAAGGATGTGGACTGGCCTCAGTTCTCACGCCGTTTTTTCAAATCCCTGCTGGACATGAAGAATGTGGCTGCGATCTGTGGCCTGTTTGTCATCGTGGTGATGGTGGGTATGGAGCATATCTACACACCTATGATGAAAGAAGTGGCTGCGGTGGATACCCAGATTAAACAGAAACAGGATGAAGAGAAGAAAAGCAAAGATCTTCAGAATCAGTACAAGTCCTGGCAGTCTGCTCTCAAGGATGTGAAAAGCCAGTTTCTGACGGTGCAGGCCGGAGAATCTCCCCGTGTTGTGGCCCTGAAGGAATCCGAGAGTCTGGTGTCAATGGCCCGTGGCGATCTGACGGACAGCGGGATCAAGTCTGCCCTTCCGGCGCCGCATGACGCACTGGTTGTGAAATCGGTCACCTTTCAGGAGGATCGTAGTACGCCGTTCAACCTGGCCGCACAGATTCCCGACTCCGATTCCTCGATTCTGAATTCACTCGGTCAGGACAAAGCCTCCATGCAGCTCAATCTGGACCGGTATGTGTACAAACTCACCCTGCAGGGTACTTATGCCGCACTGGCTGGCTATCTCAACAATCTGGTCTCCCGCGATCGTGTGATTGAAATCTCCGAGTTGTCCTTTAAACCATCAGGCAGCGCTTCTGAGCAAGCCCAGGCTTCGGCTGGCGGGCTGGATGCCAACAGCATGATCGCCAACCGGCCTGACCCCACTGTTGAGCCGGATGCGCCCGTGATGGTGACCATGGAGATGGTTGTGACGATTTATCTGCAGAGCGATGGTGCTGCCGCGCCATCTCAGTAACCATGTTCACGGTGTCCGGCAGATGACGACACAACCCACGTTAAGGGTGGTTCTGGCAGGCTACGGCTCCCTGGGGGCGGCCCTCCTGCGGGGCCTGCTTGCCTCGGACGGATGCACAGTGGTGGGTGTTTTCCGCTGGGAGTCCACCCGCCTGGGTACGGCCATGCGCGATGATGAAACAATGTCCTTCCGGACGTTGGTCAATCGCTTCGGGTTGCCGGATATCCGTTTCGGTTCGATGAATGATTACCCGTTTACGGCCTGGCTGACTCAGAATCAGGTTGATCTGGTGCTGGTGGGCTCCTGGGGGGAAATACTGAAGCGCCACCTCCTGGACCTTCCGGACCTGCAGATGATTAATTGTCATCCGGCACTGCTGCCGGCGCACCGGGGCGCCAACCCATACAGCTCGGTGATTCTCTCTGATGAGCGTTTTTCAGGCGTCACCTTTCACCGGATCACCGAGGGGGTGGATGAAGGCCCCATTCTGCTCCAGGAAACCCTGCCGGTGCAGACCGGTGAGACGGGTGAAAGCCTGCGCGGGCGAACCTCCCTGCTGGCGGAAAGTATGGTGCCCCGCCTGATTGCGGGTCTTCGGTCTGCTGAAGGCCTTGCTGAAATCAACCAGGCAGGCGCTGTGGCCAGTTATTTTCCGCCGTTGCGTGTGGAGGACGGCCTGGTGGATTTCAGTCAGTCGGCGGAGCGCATTTTATGCCGCCAGCGCGCTTTGTACCCCTGGCTGCTGCCCTATACTTTTATTGCCGGTAAAACCCTGGTGCGCTTTAACCGGTTATCTCTCCGTCTCCGAGAAAGGGATCCCGGTCAGGCCGCTTATGTGCCCGGCACAGTGCTGTCTCTGGACGGTGGTCGTTTACAGGTGGCCACCGTCACGCCGGGCTGCGTGCTGGAATCCGGGGATTACGCCGTCTACAGGACGCTGTTTGATCGCTGGGGCGGCTTTCTGCCGGCCTGGCTTTCCCGCTGGTGGCTGCCCCGGATCATACGGCCGGGGCACGTGTGCGGCCCTGAGGCCTGAGAGTGCCGCAGCGGGTCGCGAGCGCTTGTCTGTGGGATAATGCTGGGCATGCAGTCATCAGCAGAAGCATACCGTCAGGCCGGAGTGGACCTGGATCGCGCCGAAGAGGTGGTGGCCATCGCCCGCCGCGCCGCGGCCCTGACCCGCACGCCGGA
The DNA here is from genome assembly GCA_050247195.1 of Candidatus Melainabacteria bacterium. Lineage (GTDB taxonomy): Bacteria > Cyanobacteriota > Vampirovibrionia > Vampirovibrionales > Vampirovibrionaceae > JBFWUP01. The sequence continues at coordinate 52,042 of JBFWUP010000010.1, forward strand.
TGTGAGCCCGTCAATCGGAGGGTTCAGTGGCGCGTTTGAACTGCCTGCCTGCTACCGGCAGCCCGTGCTGCTGACAGCCTGTGACGGCGTGGGGACCAAGCTGAAGCTGGCCATGGACGCCCACCGGTATGACACCGTGGGCATTGATCTGGTGGCGATGAGTGTGAACGACATTCTGGTGAATGGCGGCCAGCCCCTGGTGTTTCTGGATTATCTGGCCACCAGCCGCATTGACCCCGCGCAGACGGATGCGTTGCTGCAGGGCATTGCCGAGGGATGCCGCCAGGCCGGGTGCGCGCTGGTGGGGGGAGAAACGGCCGAAATGCCCGGGTTTTACAAGCCGGAAGAATTTGATCTGGCCGGGTTTTGCGTGGGCGTGGCCGAAAAGGAAAACCTGCTGCCGCGTCTTCATAAACTGCAGCCCGGCGACCGTCTGATTGGCCTGCTGAGTTCGGGCTGTCACAGCAATGGCTACAGCCTGGTGCGTAAACTGATGGCAGATTCCGGGATTGCGCTTTCAGACTGCCCTGCGGCGCTGAACGGTATGAGCGTGGGTGAAGCGTTGCTGACCCCCACACGCATTTATGTGCAGCCGGTGCTGGCGTTGCTGAAAGCGCTGCCGGGCGTCGTGAACGCGATGGTGCATGTGACCGGCGGCGGCTTTTACGACAACATTCCCCGCATTCTCCCGGAGGGTTTGGGTGTCAGCATTGACAGCAGCGCCTGGGCCATGCTCCCGGTGCTCCAATGGCTGCAGGAAACCGGTAAACTGGATCCGCCCACCCTGTGGCATACGTTCAATGCGGGAATCGGAATGATCCTGGTGGTGCCCGAGGCCAGCGAAGCGGAAGTCCTGACCTTCCTTCAGCGTGAGCAGCCCACCTGGGGCGCCGTGCGTATCGGCGTGCTGGAGAACAACCCCGCGACAGCCAACCGCGAACGGGTGATGATCCGATGACCTCCGGGTCTGCCTCGCCCACGCGGCTGGGGGTGATGATTTCCGGGCGCGGCAGTAATCTGGTGGCGATTCATCGCGCCATGCGCTCAGGCATTCTGCCGGAAGCTACCCTGGCGCGTGTGGTGGTGAACCATGCCGGAACGCAGGGCGAGCGCTACTGTGCGGAGCAGCAGTTGCCGGTCACCTGTCTGGAGGCTTCTGCTTACGAAAACCGGGCGGCATTTGACGCTGCGGTACGGGATCTGTTACTGAACGACGATGTGACGCTGGTGGCGCTGGCCGGCTATGACCGCATTATCACCCCTGTGCTTCTGGAGGCCTTTGCCGGTCGCATTCTAAATATTCACCCCAGCCTGCTGCCGGCTTATGGCGGTAAAAACATGGTGGGCCTGCGGGTGCATCAGGCCGTTATTGAGGCCGGCGAGACCCTGAGTGGGTGTACGGTGCACGGTGTGACCGATGTGGTGGATGGCGGGCCCATTCTGGCGCAGGCCCGTGTCGCCGTGGAGAAAGAGGACACCCCCGAGCTCCTGGCGCACCGCGTGCTGATGATGGAACACCAGTTGTACCCCCAGGCCATTGCCGCTTATATCCGAAGCGGGTTCAATGCTGAAAATATGCGTGCCGGTCTGGCTGGTACGGCACCCCGCCTTCCCCCCATTGAACTGTTTGCGACAACCGCTGAGGAGATTGTTTCATGAGTGTTTTTCAACGTTCCCGTTCCCGGACTTTCCTGTCAAGGACTGGCCTGCTGGCCGGCATCACCGGTATGTTGCTGCTCAGCGGTTGCGATGACAACCTGGTCTACAAGCGCTCGGTGGGCGATCTCAACAGCAAGGCGCAGCAGTTTATCGGCATGGGGGATTATCCCAGCGCTGTGTGCCGCCTGGAAGCCGCTCTGGACCTGGCGCCCAATGAGCCTGCCACGTTAAATAATCTGGCCATTGCCTACAAGGAAAACAGTCAGTATGAAAAGTCGCTGGCCGTTTTTGAGCAGATGAAGAAGACCAATACCGATGCCGCCAAAGCCGTTCAGATTGAACAGTCCATTGCTATCCTCAACGAGGCTGTGGCTGATGATCTGATCACCAAAGCGGATGAACTGGAAGTCCGGCTGCAGAACCCGCCGGAAGCGCCCGCCAAACCGAATCCGGCAGAGATAACCGCTCTCCGGCAGAAAGCCGTTCTGGCTTATGAGGATGCCATCGCCCAGTACAACTCCCTGCTGGGGCTGGGCAAAGGCGTGGATACCAAGGCGGTTCAGGAGCAGGTGAAGGCGCTTGAATCCAAGGTGGATTCCCTGAAGAATCCCCGCCGGGAAGCTGCCCAAAACGGTGCGGGCGGCGTATGATGGTACCGGTAGAATCGTCACTGTTATGTGCTGAATCCTGACCCATGTCACCTGATCCTTCCCCCCTTCTCAATGCCGACCGGCTGCGTGCCCTGCTGGGTCGCTTCCGTGAAGCGCGTGTGCTGGTGGTGGGGGATATCGTCATTGACGAAATGATCTACGGCCACACGGCGCGCCTGTCCCGCGAGGCGCCGGTGGTGATTCTCCGGCATGATCACACCGACATTATTCTGGGCGGCGGCGGCAATGCCGCTCACAACGTGGCGAAACTGGCCGGCTGCTCTGCGGCTGGTGGCCGCCTGATGCCTGTATTGGGGCTGAGCGGCGCGGATTATTACTGCGGTCTCCTGCTGGAGGCACTGGAACGGGACGGCATTGATCCCTCCGGGCTGATACAGGATGTCAGCCGGCCGACCAGCACCAAAACCCGGGTATCCGGCATCGCCAATCATTCGGTGACCCAGCAGATCGTGCGTATTGACCGCGAATCCGCTGCGCCGGTGTCGGCGGAGATTGAGGAGAAGCTGCTGGCGGAGCTGGATCGCAGGGCCAGAGACTGTCAGGCGATCCTGCTTTCCGATTATGGTCTGGGCGTGGTGACTCCGCGTGTCCGGGAACATTGCAGACAACTTGCCCGGAAACATCATATTTTGGTGACGGTGGATTCCCAGGGGGATCTCAGCTGCTTCCAGGAAGCCGCTCTGATTACGCCCAACCAGCCCGAAGCCGAGGCCAATGTGGGGTATTCCATTGATGCGCCCGATGCGCTGATGAAAGCCGGTAAAACGCTCCTGGATGCCAGCAACGCCCGGGCCATTCTGATTACCCGCGGGGCCAGCGGCATGAGTCTGTTTGAACGTGTCGGCGATCGTGACCTGCAGGTGAGCCACATTCCCGTGTTTAATAAAAGTGACGTGTTTGATGTGACGGGCGCCGGGGATACCGTGATTGCCACCATGACCGTGGCCATGGCGGTGGGCGCCACGGCGCTGGAAGGCGCCATTCTGGGTAATCTGGCGGCCAGCATTGTGGTGCGTCAGTTTGGTGCGGCCACCACATACCCAGAGGAGCTGACCACGGCGCTGGAGCAGTTGCTGAAAAAAGATGCGGGTCTGCTGAACGTGGCGCCCCAGCCGGTATAGTCCCATTCAGAAGGCCGCTCCGGCGTGCCTGCAATGATGAACGGAGAGAAGTGATGAAGCAAGCTTTGATTGATATGCAGGGGCGCCTTCTGGGTCGCTGGAATGTGATTGATTTTTCCATGCTGGCCATTCTGTTTCTGGTCGCCCTCGGTGTGGTGGCCGTCCAGTCCCAGTGGCATGTCACCTCGGGTGAAGTGGTGAAAGGCGAGAGCGACATTGAGTATTCCTTTTTTATCTACAACGCCAAAACCCTCAGGCCGGATCTGTTTCAGGTTGGTAAACAGCTCTCCATGACGATCCGGAATCAGCCGCGCGGCAATGTGACCATCACCGCCGTTAAGATGACGCCCAAGCAGGCCATTATTCACGGGATCGGGCCTGCGGGTTTCAAGGTGATTGATGATCCCGCCGATCCTTACGGGTATAACTATCTGGTAACCGTGCGCGACCATGCCAAGGTGACCGAGGATGGCTACGTCGTGGAAGGCATCAAAGTGAAGAGCGGGATGAAAATCACGGTGGAAGGATTTGATTATCAGTTTTCCGCCAACATCGTCTCGGTGAAAGAGGCCGGCCCGGCAACCGCCGGCTCCTGACCCGAACGGAGTACCCGCGTGATGACCCAGGTTCTCACCCAAGCGTTGATCCATTCCAGCCTGCTGAGGCCATGGGTGGCTCTGGCTGCGGTCTCATCCGCGCGCTGGAAAGCGTGGCTGCAGGCCTCGGTGTTGGGTGTGCTGGAAAAACCCTGTGCCGCTTTGTCCGGTCTTCTGGTCGGGCTGCGGCAGGCGCTGCGTCCGGTGGCCCCGGCGGCGCCGCTGATGCTCGGATTACTCTCCGTTGGGCTGTTATTGGTTCTGGCGACCCAGTCCACAACCATCATTGCCCTGGCCACCCTGTTCAATCTGGCTGTGGTGTTGCTGGCGGTGTTTCTGTTTGCCGACCGGCAACCGGAATACCGGCTGAACAGTGTGGATGTGCTGGTCGTTCTGTTTTTCATCACGGGCGTCATCGCCACCGCCTTTTCCTCCTACCGTATGCAGAGTCTGGTGGGCCTGGGCAAGATGGCGACCTTTTTTGCCGGTTACCTTGTTTTCCGTCTGGGTGCGCCGCTGGGGCGTGGATTCACCCTGCCGGTGATGACCGGCCTGGCGCTGGTTGGCGCCTGGCAGGCGCTGGTTGGCTTTGATCAGTATGTCAGTCATGTCGAGCCGCTGGCGACCTGGGTGGATCCGGAAATCAACCCCGAGCTAAATATGACCCGTGTCTGGGGCACCATTCAGCCGTTGAACCCCAACCTGCTGGCCGGCTTTCTGGCGCCCTGTCTCGCGGCGGCGGCGGGGCTCAAACTGTATTTCACGCAGAAGAAAACCTGGCTGCTGAACGGCGTGTTTGGCCTGATGGCCCTGGCCGTTCTGGGCGCCGTTGTGCTCACCGGTTCGCGGGGCGGCTTTCTGGTGATCGCCGCCCTGCTGGTTTCCACATTTGCCTGGGCGGGTCACGTGCTGTGGCATCATCCCGGCTTTCCTTTTGCCCGCCTGTGGAAGCGCCTGTGGGTCATTGCGCTGGTGGCTGTCATACTGGCGGCGGGCGCGGGTATTGCCGTCTCCCCCAAAATTCAGCAGCGGGTCATGTCCATGTTCGCGATGCGTCAGGACAGCAGTATTTCATACCGGCTGAATGTTTATGGCAGCGCCATGCAGATTATCCGCGACAACCCGGTGGTGGGTATTGGTCCGGGCAACGATACCTTTAAACAGGTGTACGGGTTGTACATGGTGCCGGGCTTTAACGCCCTGGGTTCCTACAGCGTGCCGCTGGAGATCGCTGTGGAGCAGGGTCTGCCGGGTCTCATCGTCTTTCTGTCACTGCTGCTCGTTATCTTTTTTCGGCTTGCTTTCTGTTTGGATCACCCCGACATTGAGCTCCGAGAAAAATGGTGGCTGCTGATGCTGTTTAACGGTGTCTTGCTGTCGGTGGTGTATGGCGTGTTTGATACCATCTGGTACCGTCCGGCGGTCAATCTGCTCTTCTGGCTATGTGTCGCCTTTTTTGCGGTGGATTCAGAACGGCTGCTGCTGAGGCATCCGCTGCCCGCCCGCAGCGGTGAAACAGCATGACCCGTCTGGTCCCCAGTCTGCGGCGGATTGCGCTGATCAGCTTCGGGGGAATCGGCGATGCCATCCTCTTCTCACCGGTGATTGAAGACATTCGCGACGCGCTTCCCACGGCCGAGCTGACCCTGGTGCTTGAGGACCGCAGTGCGGGTGTGGCGCCCCTGCTGCCGGGCGTGAATCATGTGTGTCCGGTGCAGGTGCAGGGAGTGCCCCGGTCCGCGCTCTTTTTTAAACTGCTGGGAATACTGCGCGCGGGCAATTTTGATGCCGTGGTGGCCACCGGCTCCTCGGTGATGATCCCTGTGCTGCTCGCGCTCAGCGGCATTGCGGTTCGGGTGGGATTTGACGGTGGCCCCTTGCACCGCCTGCTCCTCACTGCGGCAGCGCCTCTTTGCAGGCAGCAGTACGCCGGGCGAATGTACGCTGCGTTGTCTCAGGCGTTGCTGACCCGGGTGCTTGGTCAGACAACCTGTACGAGTATGACCGGTGGCGGACTGCCCCACCTGGCCCGGGTGGATGCATCGAACATCCGGTGGGCTGAGCGACTGCTGGGCGGCACGCAGGCAGATGGCGCACAGGCGGGTAAACCCCGTGTGCTGATTCACCCCGGGGTGAGTCGTGTGAGTGTGGACAAGCATATTCTCAAGAGCTGGCCGGTGAGCCATTGGGCTCCTTTCATCCGGCGATTGCTGGATCAGGGTTGTCAGGTCACGCTGGCTGGGGGGCCGGATGACGGTGAGGCTGTGCACGCTATCCTTGCGGCCCTGCCTGCCGAGACGCCGGGCCTGAGCAATCTTTATGGCCAGACCCGAAGCCTGACGGATCTGGCGGCGCTGATTGCCGCCGTGGATTGTCTGGTGGCGGTGGATTCCTCCCCGCTGCATATTGCCGTGGGACTGGGCACGCCGGTGGTCGCCATGTTCGGTCCCACGGATGAACGCAAACTGCTGCCGCCGGATCCCCGTTTCATTGCCGTTCACCAGCAGGATCTGGCCTGCCGGCCCTGTCTCTGGGATGTCCGGCAGACGAGCTGTGATCAGCCGGTCTGTCTGGATGTGGCTGTGGAGGATATGGCTGCGGCGGTTTTCCGCGTTCTGGAAATCCACTCAATGACCTGATCGCATCAGCCCTGACATCCAGTCAGGGCTGATGCGGAACCTGAGGCACCGGTCCCCGTCCTGATGCTTTACCCCTACGTAATATGGTGTAGGCTGTCCTTTTTTCCTCACCCCGCAGCCCGTAAAACCGGTAAAATAGAGAGTGATGACAAGCCTTTCCGAACAGCAGGCTCAGCAGGCGCACGACAAACTGGAGCGTGCGCATTACGAGCTGAAAAAGATCATTGTGGGGCAGGAGCACCTGCTGGAGCGCCTGATGGTGGCGGTGATTGCCGGCGGTCATGTGCTGGTGGAGGGTGCCCCCGGTCTGGCGAAAACGCTGGCCCTCAAAAGCCTGGCCTCGGTCATGCAGGTCTCCTTCAACCGGATTCAGTTCACGCCGGACCTGCTGCCTGCCGATCTGACCGGGACCCGGATTTTTGACCCCGCCCATGGCGAGTTTAATACCGAACAGGGCCCGATCTTTTCCCATTTTATTCTGGCCGATGAAATTAACCGGGCGCCGGCCAAGGTGCAGAGCGCCCTACTGGAAGCCATGCAGGAGCATCAGGTGACCATCGGCCGGGAGACTTTTCCGCTGGAGCCGCCGTTTCTGGTGATGGCCACGCAGAACCCGATTGAATCCGAGGGAACCTACCCTCTGCCGGAAGCCCAGCTGGACCGCTTTCTGTTTAAACTGGTGCTGCACTACCCCGACGCCATGGAAGAAATGGTCATTATTCAGCGGATGTCCGGGCAGGCCCCGGCTTTGCTGGAGGGGATTCTGACCACGGCGGATATTCTGAGTTTTCAGGAGCTTGCGGGTCAGGTTTATATCGATCCCAAGCTGATTCAGTACATTGTCGACATCATCCAGGCGACCCGCAAAGCGGATCACCCTTACATCCAGTATGGTTCTTCGCCGCGGGGTTCTCTGGCGCTGGCCAATGCCGCCAAAGCACAGGCCCTGCTGAACGGCCGGAACTATGTGGTGCCCGAGGACGTACACGGCATGGTGCACGATTGTCTGCGCCACCGCATCATTCTCTCCTACGAGGGGCTGGCCGCCGGTATGTCGGCCGATGCCGTGCTGGATGCCATTAAGGCTGAGGCCTCTCTGCCTGTACTGACCGGAGCCGAGTGATGGCGGCGCTGTGGCGGCAGGCCGTTCATTGGTTCGCACCGGTTTGGAACCCGATGGCGTGCCTGCCCTATGATGACTGGCATGACACCTATGAAGCCGGTTACCCGACGCACGCGAAGGACCTGCTCAACCGCCTGACGATCATTCAGAAGAAAGCGCTGCGTCTGGGTCTGCAGGGGGATCAGCGCACCCCGCTGAAAGGCCACGGGCTGGATTTCGCCGACCTGCGGGAATATTTCCCCGGAGATGACATCCGTAAAATCGACTGGAATGTTTATGCCCGTACCCGTCAGCCACACATCAAGGAATATCTGGAGGAAAAACAACTGACCTCTTTTCTGGTGGTTGATCTGTCGCCCTCCATGTTTCTCGGTCACCGTCGCACCAAAGCGCAGCTGGCCGTGGACCTGGCCGGGTTGCTGGGATTAATGCTGGAAGCGGCGAACCACAAGATTGGCCTGGCTGTGTTGTATGGCGAGACCCTGCGTCATGTGCAGCCCCGGCAGGGGCGTCTGCACCTGCAGGCGTTGTTGCAGCAGCTGCTGAGCGCCTACGGGGAGGCATCCGGGAACCGGGTCTGTCAGCCGGAGGGATGGTTGTCTGCTCAGCTGGCCCGCATCCGGGGGATGCTGAGCCGGCATGCCACCGTATTTTTTCTCAGTGATTTTCTGGATGCCGGCACCGACTGGGAGGGTCAGCTCGGGGCGATGTCTCATCAGTGTGAGCTGACCAGCGTGATGATTCAGGATCCGTGTGATGTGACCCTGCCGCCGCCGGCCATGGGTCTGATGCTGCTCGGTGATCCGGAGGGTGCCGGTCGGGTGATGCTGGATGCCACGGACGCGTTGAACCGCCGGATACTTGAGCGGCAGCTGGGTTCTCACCGTCTGGCGGTGGAAGGCGTGTTGCGCAGCATGGGGCCGGTTCTGTTTGCCGGCACGGATGAAGAGCCCGTGGCGATGCTGGTGAGACTGCTTACTAAACGCTCCGGGGGCGCCTGAGATGGTTGGCCTGCTGACAATGAATACGGTGACTCTGCTGGACTTCTACTGGAAGTGGCCGTGGATGTTGCTGCTGCTGCTGGTTATTCCGGTGTTCTGGCTGATGTATGTCCGTTTCCAGCGGGACCGTTGGCTGGCGGCCTGGCAGTACAGCCCGGCCATGGTGGTGGCCCGGCTGAAACAGCACCCCTCCCGCTGGAAACGGCTCCTCTTTCCCACAACGCTCAGTCTGGTGATGGCGCTGCTGGTGATGGCCCTGGCGCGACCGGTGCTGGTGGCGGAGTTTCCCACCCGTTCGGTCAACATGATGCTGGTGCTGGATATTTCCCTGAGCATGCTGGCCACGGATATTGCGCCGGACCGTATTACGGCCGCCCGCGAGGCCGCCGTGCGTTTTGTGGACAGTCTGCCGCCCGATGTGCGGGTGGGCCTGGAACTGTTCGCCGGGGACAACTACGTGGTGCAGTCCCCCACGGCGAGCCATTATCTGGTGACCGGCTACCTGAAGACGCTGGATGAACGTCACCTGCAGACCCGCACCGAGATTGGCAGCGCCATCCGAACCGCCATTGAAGCGCTTTCGCGGTTTGGGAGCCCGCCCGGCGCTGAAGCGGATAAACAGGTCCCGGCAAAGCCTCCGGTGAAAGGTGACCGGAAAAAGCAACCCCAGCAGGTGATTGTGCTGCTGAGTGACGGGGACAGCCGTGAAGGCTACCCCTGGCATCTTGCGGCGGCCGATGCCCGGGATCATAACATCCTGATTTACACGGTGGGAATGGGGGGAACCAAGCCCACCTTCATTGAATACCAGGGTCAGATGCTGCCGGTCTCCTTCAGTGAAAACACCCTGAAAAACATTGCCAATATTGCCGGGGGCGAGTACTTCCGGGTTTTTACGGAGAAGGATTTTCAGACCGTGTACGACCAGGTAAGGCGAAAGGCCCTGGTTCTGGAGCGTCAGGCTTTGGAAGTGGGCTATCTCTGCGCCGGTCTGGCGCTGCTTGTGCTGCTTCTGGGCTTGTGCGGCGCGGCCATCTGGGTACGACGCCTGTCATTCTAGGTATTGAACCCACGCATTTTACGGTCGATACCGGGTTGGATCCCGTCGCTGCGGGTCACAGGTTTCTCCCCTGGATGGATGATACGGATGAACTGGTTTCAATCATCACAAAAGCCCTCTGCAGAGGCCAGTGCAGGCAGCACTTCCCAGCCCGCTGCCGCCAGGCTGACGCCTAAAATATTGCTGCGCCTGATTATTGCCGTGCTGGCGGTGACGACGGTGATGCTGGTGCTGAACAGCGGCTTTCAATGGTCTCAGCTGGGCCGCACCATTGAAGATATGGAGCTGAAAACCTACGATTTCCGGGCTTCCACCAAGTTTCTTCAGTCACAGCGACGTCCGAGTCAGGACATTGTGATTGTCGAGTTTGATGACTCCACGCTGAACCTGTTGCAGGACGATTACGGCACCTGGCCCTGGCCCCGGAAAATCCATGCCGACATGATGGGCTGGTTTGAACGGGTGGGTGTCCGCGCCATTGCTTATGACATTATGTTTGTTTCTCATCAGAAGGGTCAGGAAGCCTCGGATGAAGCGCTCATCAAGGCTTTTCAGAAGTATCCTGATGTTTATCTGGGGATGAATTTTGACAATGATCTGATGATCAGCCAGCAGCTCGGCCGCCCCTTCACCAAAGGTGATATCGACCTCATTGAACCAATGGCCCTGCCACTGACCATTCGCACTCAGGAGGATTCTGAGGGGCAGGACGCGTTTTTTGCGAATCCCGGCCTGACGTTTAATCATTACCGGGCTTTAATGCCAGGGCTGATGTCCGTAAAAGACCGGCTTGGCTTTGTGAACCACCAGCGTGATGTCGATGGCATCAGCCGAACCAACGGGCTGATGTTTCGTCTCAATACCCACGTTCCGGTTATCAGCCCGAACGGACCGTATGTGTTTGATGAGACCGAAGGGGTCTGGTACGACGCCCATCATCAGCTGATTAACAGCCGGGGCATGTTTCTCCTGAAATATCCGGCTTTTTCCGGTAACAAACCTTACCACTTTGATGAGGTCGCCCGGCGCTGGCTGGATGCAGAGAACGAGTTAATCACCCGGCAGGGGCAGCTGATGAGAAAAGTGGAAATGCCCTATTCCGGTTACTACCCTTATATGGGGCTGCGTCTGCTGCTGGCGTTGCGGTATCCGGGTGAAATTCCGGAGATGACCCTCTCGGAAAACGGCACGCTGAATTTTGGCGCGCACCATATTCCCCTGTCGGACCAGGGCACTTTCTATATTAACTGGTATACCAACAACGTCAGCCGCGATGAACTGATGGCCTACCGGAATCAGATTACCGAGGCCATGAGAGGGGTTCAGCATAACCAGAATATGAGTGAGTCCGACCGGGCCACCAATCTTTCAAAACTCAGCGATATACTTCAGAAACTGGATGCCCAGCTGTCTCAGATGAATTCCGTGGAACCATACCACCGGGTCTCAGCCTGGCAGGTGATTAAGGCAATGCGCGATGCCCACCGGCCCAACGTTTCCAAGCATGAGCAGGAACAGAACGCCATGCTGGCCAAATTTCTGAGAAACAAGATTGTGTTTGTGGGAACCACGGCGCTGGCCACCTATGACATTAAATCGACGCCGATCTCGCCACTGCTGCCCGGGGTCATTCTGCAGGCCACCATGTTTGATAACCTGTATCAGAACAATTTTTACCTGCGCAGGGCCACACCCAACGCCAACCTGATCATCACTCTGCTAATCTGTCTGGTGGTGGCGGCCGCAAGTTTTCAGTCCCGTTCGGCCACCACGGGTTTTCTGCTCGCCATGGCCATGGGGGTGCTCTATGTCATCAGCGCTGTGGTGCTCTTCAGTCATGCCGGTTACTGGATCAACGTGGCCATACCCATTGTGGCCATTATTCTGACAACCACTGTGGTGTACATGGTGAAATACATTCTGCGGGACAAGGACTACGAAAAAACCTATGTGATGGCCACCACGGACAGTATGACCGGGCTGTTCAACCACCGGTTTTTCCAGGAGCACATGCGCCTGAGCATGGAGCGGGCCTCGCGCGCCGGGGACAAGTTCTCGCTGGTGCTGATCGATATCGACCGGTTCAAGATTTTCAACGATACCTATGGCCACCAGGCCGGGGATGAAGTGCTGCGCTGTGTGGCGAGGAAACTCCAGAAAAGCGTGCGCAGCGTGGATATCGTCTGCCGTTACGGTGGTGAGGAACTGGCCGTGGTGCTGGATAAAGCCACTGAGGAGGAGGCGCTGGAGGTGGCGCGGAAACTCGTGAAAGCCGTGGCCGAAGAGCCCTATCCCATTGCCGAGGGGGCTTCGCGTTACGTCAGCATCAGTTGCGGGGTGTCCACCTTTCCCACCCACGGCACCACCACCCAGGAGCTGATTGATTTTTCTGACCAGGGCCTTTACCGGGCCAAGGAATGCGGGCGTAACCAGGTGGGCGCGCAACGCGACGAGGACATGGTGGAGAAACAGGAAGTGGATCTGAACGTGGTGAATGGGTTAATCCGGCCGGAGGAGTCTCCTCTGGGCAAACCGCGTGATACGTTTAAGCAGGTCAGCTGAGCATATTACGGAATGTAAATATTTGGATCTATTCACGGAGATGTGTATTCAACAATACGCATAATCTGGTATTATTTCACTAGGGCGAATCGACAATTGAATCAGCCCCAGGTCACGGCGGAAGCAAGGTACAGAAACGCTGCGTAGTACAGGGTTTTCCGGTCGTACCGGGTGGCGATTCTCCGAAAATACTTCAGTTTGTTGAA
>JBFWUP010000011.1:0-49823 GCA_050247195.1 Candidatus Melainabacteria bacterium
CGTGTGAAGGAAGTGCTCTACCGCTGAGCCAAGCGCCCATCCGTGGGAAATACTGTAGCATAAACACGGCCGTTGCCAAGTTGTTTATTACGGGATACCACGATGCCTCCGGGCAATTTCCCCCCTTGAGGGCCGTTGTCCTGATACCCTTTCCCTACTCCCCTGAAGCCCCGGAGCGCCATCATCTTGACTCGTTTTCCTGACTGGCAGACCCGGCTCGTGCAGCAGGTGTTTCTGCCCCAGAAGCCCAGCTACGCAGGCAAGCTGGACCGTGTGTTTGCGTTTGATGATGATGGTCAGGACCCCAACCGAAAGCGCTTTCCGATGGTCAGTGTGGGGCGGGTGGGGTCCCGGCGCCATGACCTTATCATTCTGCGTTCCAGCGTACCGCAATACCCCACCCGGGCTGTGCTGGATCCCCGGAAGAACATGGTGGCCGTCACCTACCGTCCCGGAGATCCGACGACCCATGAGGCCATCCATCCGATGCTGTCGGAGCAGTTGATGCGGTGGGAGCTGCTGGACTGAGTCGCTTTCCGGCGCTGCCTGATTTTTGAGGGTTCTAGGTCTTTTTCTCAATTCTATGGCGGGAGCCTTCCTTCCAGTCGGCGGGTCCGCCACGCTGACCATGCGCCGGCTCGCGGTGTGTGCCATCCCGGGTGGCGTCGTCCTTCGTTTTTTCACTGCGCCGGGGGTCGCCCCGGTGCTCAGCGCCAAAACGGAGGCAACCTGGGGTGCTGGTGTATTGCGGGCCGGGGCCCATTGTCACGCGCATCGGTATACCCATCGTTGCAAATGAAGAAAGCGAACTGAAAACCACTCAATGACATCAAAATGTGGGCACAATTAAAAAAAAGTTTTGTTGAGATCAACAACAAAAACGGTGGCGGGTCAGTTGCGCGTACTTTCCCCGTCATTCCGGGCGGAGCACCGCGAAGACCCGGCATCCAGGCAGGATTCCCGCTTTCGCGGGAATGACGAATGGGGGACAGGCTCAAACTGAACCACCACCACAAATTCCGGTGCCACAGCAATCTGTCATTGCGAGGAGGCCTGAAAGGCCGACGCGGCAATCTCCTCTGCAAATTGGCTGTTCCGGTCAGATTGCCACGGCCCCTTCGGGGCCTCGCAACGATAACAGACTTCACTGACCTTATTTAAATCCGCGCTCTTTCTGGATTTTTCGATCACACTCTGGGTGAATCAGATTTGTGTTTTCAACGGTATAACCATCAACAGCATTCTTTCTGTCCAACACAGAACCCTTTAACTCTAATGGTTTTTTACATTGCTTACACTTCCTGTTTTGCAGTTCAAATTTTTGCAACTTCAGCTTACTTCTGTGGGCTGGTTTTCCTCGCTCGTCATAACAGAGTTCCTTAAAGATTTTACGGTTATAAGCAAACCTGAGTTCCCGATCACCTTTACTGAGTTGATCAAGATCTTTCCGAATTCGCCCAAGTAGTTCTCTGGCTTTTACAAGCTGCTTTGAATCGAGTTGTTTGTTTGGCATACTTCCAATCTCAAATCATAACGATTTTGAATATTCACTCAAAATAACAGCAAAATTATTTCCTTTAGCAGTATCTGATATTTGCAGACATTCATTCAGTCCAGAACTACTCTTAAAATAAATTTCTATATATCTTACAATTGGCAGCTCTTTATTATCTTTGTACCTTTTGTCAGGCCCACCGCTCTTATTAACATATAACCAGGTTTTTCCAATAGTTTCGGTATCCGCTGGGACTTCACCTGACTCAACAAAATTCACAATATCACTTGTCACATAGAGGTCTATATAAGCAACCGCACCTACTTTTTCCTTCTCAGTAACCAGAATACGATCAGGAAGCAAATAGATTTCTTGTTTCCCAACAGGTATCATCGGGCATGTAATATTCGTTTGAATAAAAAGTGGCTCTTTAATTCTGGGCCAAATTGGAGTTCTTGTAACCCGGGATGTGGCACCTGCATTACGCTTTGTATCATCGACACGACCTTCAGCCTCAAGATGCCAGATTTTCTTGGCTTCTTTCAATGTATCAAACTGCTCACATAGTTCCGAATATGCCTTGTAACTAATGTCCTCCAGGTCATAAAGTACAACAACTGCTTTCCTCAATTTATCAAATTGCTTTATATAGACCAGTGCGGAGCCCCCAAGCATAGCGATTGCTAAAAACCACGCAGGGAACTGAATTAAATAAACGAGTGTAAAAAAATAAACACAGAGTGCGATTGGGAAGATTTCGGACTTTTTACGTTTTTCATTGATCTCCTCAAGCAACTGTATTGACGAAATATCCTGCATCTGAGAAATATCTGCACTCTCAATTTCCGTCATTCCATCGGGAATCACCGGAGCATGACCAGGAGCTGGCTTATCAGTTACCGAGACAGGTGTTTGTTTAAGGTCATTTGGAGCATTTAAAGACCTTCTGTAGTAAAAGCCCCCTCGACCCATGTGGATATAGTTTCCTCTGGGCCCTGTACCCACTCTGAACCCTCTTATTCCGGCAGAACACCCTATTCCGGATTTAGATAAGTTAAAACGAAACGGTCCAACTGAGACACTTTTCCGAAGATAAAAACCCACCTTGGATCTCCTATCATCTCAAGGAAGAAACCCTCAATATTTCACCATATATATTTTACCCCACCCCCCCCCCTCACACCTCACAAATCTCCCCCCGCAGCGACTCCACAAACCCCAGCACATCCCCACGCTCGGCGCTCCCCACGCCAAACCCGTCCAGCGTCGCGGCCAGGTACCCGCACAGCCGCGTCCAATCTTCGCCGTCAATCCGCATGCCCGCATGCGCCGTGCGCATATCGCGCCCCGTATAAAACAGCGGGCCGCCCGCGCAGTGGCACATAAAATCAATCAGCAGCTGCGTCTCGCGCGCCACCCCATCCGCCCCCCGATGATCCCAGAACCGCCGCAGCTTCTCATCCACCGTCACCTTGCTGAGAAACGCATTCACCACCGCCACAATAGCGTCATACCCGCCCAGGCGGTCATACAAACTCGCAGCCATCGGCCCCGTCACCTCGCTCACCCAACACGCACCACACAGGCGCAAAAAGAAAAAATGGAGGTGGCACCCGGATTTGAACCGGGGATGGAAGTTTTGCAGACTTCTGCCTTACCACTTGGCGATGCCACCGGATTACTAAACTAAACCGAATCGCCGGTAAATTCAACCCTGCGTTACAATGCCAATACACCGTCATCCGGCGGCGCACCCGCCCCGCCACCCCCACAGAGAGAGCCCCACCCCATGCCCGCCGCTGCCACCAACCAAGCAACCCGCAATCTCCCGTTCCACCTCCTCGTCCTCGGCGATGAGATTGAGAGCTGCCTCACCGCCGTCTCGGCCGCCCGGGCCGGCGCCCGCGTTTGTTTATTGCGCCAAAGCACCGGCCTGCTGGGCGGCCTCTCCACCCGTGGCGGCCTGGCCTATATGGATATAACCCCCGGTTATTATTCCCCGCTCTTTTATAACTTTCTGTTATCAGCCCAGGTCCGCCGCGTGGCGCTGTGCCCCCACCGGGCCGGTGCCACCCTGGCCCGCATGCTGAGTGATGCCGGGGTCACCGTGCTTAGTGGCCATACCGGCACACCTGTTCAAACCGGGGATGAGCCCATCCGCACCATCCTGCTCTCCAACGGCCAAACGCTGGAAACCCTCATCACCATTGACGCCACCCCGGACGCCGACTGGGCCCGCGCCCTGGGCGCGCCCTTCATCCACGGGCTGGGTGGCATCATGCGGCACCGCAACTACCTCGGTGTCACCCCCGTCTTCCGCGTGGAGGGGGTGGATTACCGCGCCCTGCAAGCCTTTGAGGCCAGCATCCGCGCCAACCCGGCGCTGCCGGACTTCCTCGCCAAAGCTCTACCGCACCACCCCCCGGCCCTGCGCGAGGCCTTCCTCACCCGGCCGACCTATGCCTTTGACGAACCCGGCAACGATGACTATCTGGACATCCTCAGCCCGGTGATTGGCGTGGATTACCACTGCTGGCGGCACGGCGACCCGGCAACCTATCCCACCACGGACATCATTATTGACGGCGGCAACATCGCCCGCCTGAGCCGCGAGCCGGACGGACCGCTGGCCTGGAACGGCATGGTCTGCCGCGCTGAAGCCCTGAGCTCAGAGGACGAAGACCCGCTCAACACGTTGATCCGCTACTCTCAGGGTGTGGCGGTACCTGAGGTATTGCTTGCGGAACTGGCCCAGTTTGAGCGCTACCTGCAGGAGCGCGGCGGCTTTGAGAACGCCCGGGTCATCCCCCCGGAGGCCCTGTACGTGCGCCAGACGGTAACGATGCTGGCCCGCCGCAACATGACCGCCCGCCAGGCGCTGCTGGGTGGCGTCGCGCCGGAAGCAAGCATTGGTACGGCCAGCTACTGGCTGGATCTGCGCGGGGCGGAACTGTGGCGCGAGTTCCCGGATGAAGAGCCCCCCAAGCCGGTCTTCAACGTCGGGCTGGAAGTCTGCCTGCCCGCCTGGCCGAAGATTCCTGATTTTGCCGTGGTGGGACGCGCCGCCGGGTACTCCCCCATCGGGCAGGGGGCGGGCCGCATCATTCAGCACAACGCCATGGTGGGTGAGGCCCTCGGCATTGCCGCCGCCATTGCCGCGCGGGAAGCCTGCCCGCTGGAGAGCGTGATTGAAACCGGCATTCCCGCCATCCGGGACATCCTGGACGCCCGTTACCGGGCCGCCGGCCTGCCCTGGCCGGAACCCGGCCGCAACACCGCCACCGCAGATTACCTGGCCACCAGCCGCCTGCTTGAGGCCGACGAGGCGGTGGTGGACACCCTGCGCCGCCGCGTGACCGAAGGCCTGCTGGTGGTTTAAGCACCCGCTCACCGGTCTGCAGCCGGATCGTTTGCTTCGGTATGCCTTTCAGGCATAATATCGCCATGACAACCACGATGACCCCCACACTGATTAACGGACGGAGACCTGACGAGACCATGACGACCGACACCCCGACGGTGCAGCTGAAGCGCCGCGTGACCGTAAAGACCAAGGTGACGGATCTCTTCCGTCAGCGCGCCAAGTCCGAACTCAGCGAAGAACACAAAACCCTGGAAACCCAGCAGGGGGAACTGGAAGCTCAGTATCAGCAGACTCTCAAGCAGCTGGAAGCCATGGCCGGACAAGGCCAGAACGTGCAGAAACAACTGCAGCAGCTGAATGAAGAATACCAGCGCAACAGAAACCAGCTGACCAGCATGCAGATGCAGCTGTCCTCCCAACTGGCCAACCTGGACCGCGTGCAGAACGGGGATTTCCTGGTGACCGGCACGCTGGAGAATAACATCACGCTGAGCGTCGGCGACAATCTGTATGAGAAGCTCAACAGCGCCGAGCTGATTGTGGAAGACGGGATTATTAAATCCATCTCGCCCTGACCCCCATGGCGCAAGCATCCGACAATGGCCGCGACGCAACCCCGGAGGACTGGCTCCGCATTGGCAAGATTGTGGGCTGCCATGGCCTGAAAGGCCATTTGAAAGTGCGGCCGGCCGATCCGGAACCGGACTGGCTGAATCACCTGAAAACCGTGCGCTGGCAGAACGCCGGCGGCCTGACAAAAGACCTCGCCGTGGCGTCCGCCCGGCTGAAAGAGCGCCTGGTGATGATGACCTTTGACGGCCTGCCGGACCGGACGGCCGCGGAGCCCCTGGTGGGTGGCCTGCTCATGGCCCGGCGCAGCGATCTGCCCGCGCCGGCTGAGGGCGTTTTTTACGCACAGGATTTAATGGGGATGACCGTGGTGGACGACGCCGGTGAGACGGTGCGCGGCACCGTGCGGGATCTGCTGTCCTCAGCCGGACAGGATTTTCTGGAAGTGCTGCCGCAGGCGGTGGCCCCGGATGGAAAAAACGATCCGGTGCTGATTCCGATGAACGAACATTTTATTGTGCGCGTGGACGGGCAGAGCCGCCAGGTCCGGCTGAAAACACTCACCGGTTTCTGGCCATGAAGTTTTCGGTTCTCACGCTCTTTCCGGAAATCATCACCACCTACTGCAGCACCAGCATACTCGGTCGGGCGCAGGAGGCGGGGATCATCCGCGTGCAGAGCGTTAACCCACGCGATTTCACCACGGACCCGCACCGCAAGGTGGACGATTCCCCCTATGGCGGCGGGCCCGGCATGGTGCTGACCTGCCAGCCATATGATGACGCGTTTCACTCGCTGCCGCCGCTCGGCGGCAACGCGCGCATCCTGCTCACCTCCCCGGCCGGGCGCCGGTTTGACCAGGCGATGGCTGCCGAGTTGGCCCAGGCAGAAGAACTCGTTTTTTTCTGCGGGCATTACGAAGGCTTTGATGAACGCCTGATGCAAATCATCCCGGGCATTGAGGAAGTTTCCGTGGGCGATTACGTCCTGACGGGCGGCGAGCTGCCGGCGCTGTGCGTGATGGATGCCGTGACGCGCCTGCTGCCAGGGGCCGTGCAGAAATTTGAATCCGTGGAAGGCGATTCGTTTTACGACGGGTTGCTGGACTACCCGCACTACACCCGCCCGGCGGAGTACAAGGGGCTCACCGTGCCGGACGTGCTGCTGTCGGGCAACCATGCCGCCATTGCCGCGTGGCGCCAGGCGCAATCGGAAGAGCGCACGCGCACCCGCCGCCCGGATTTGCTTTAGGGAGGGGAGCGACCCTCGCTTCAGGGCGCGCACCTCACCCGACCTCGCTGCGCTCGGCCACCCTCTCCTACAAGGAGAGGGTTCAGACGGGGTTCAGTTTTTGACCAGAATCCCCTCGTGGGCGACGCGTTTTTTGAGCGCCACAAACCGTTCGATCAGCGCCTCGGGGGATTCCTTGACCACCAGCTTTTCGCCGCTGGTCAGGGTAATCACCGTGTCGGGCGTCGCCTCGGCATAGGCCACCAGGTCCGGGTTGATGTAGAGAATGGATCCGTTGAGTCGGGTAACTTCGATCATGAAAAGATTTTCTTTCTCAATATTCTTTTCTGGATTCCCGCTTTCGCGGGAATGACGGAGCGGGGGTCAGACGGCCGTTGTCTTGACCGAGGGGGATTCATCGGACGTTGCTTTGGGCGGCTTTCTGCCTTTGGTGAAAACAAGCTGCTCTTCATGGGCCGGGTCCACGGTCACCTCAATCATATCACCGGCGACGAACTCACCGGCGATGAGTTTGTTGGAGAGTGGATTCTCCAGGTGCTGGCGAATCGCCCGGCGCAGGGGGCGCGCCCCGAAGACGGGGTCATACCCGAGGCGACCCAGCAGATCCTTGGCTTCCGGCGAAACAGACAGACCCAGTTCGCGCCCTTCCAGCGTGCGCTCCAGACGCTTGATCTGGATATCCACAATGCTGCGCAGATGATCCGGACTCAGGGATTCAAAGAACACAATGTCATCAAGCCGGTTGATAAATTCCGGGCGGAAGTTGTTTTTCACCTCGCCCATAATCTGCTCTTTCAGCTGGGAGTCAGACACCGACGTATCCCCGAGCGCTTTTTTCTGCGCGTAGGCCAGAATATGCCCGCTGCCCAGGTTGCTGGTGAGAATGACCAGCGTGTTTTTGAAATCCACGGTACGGCCCTTGGAATCCGTCAGCCGGCCATCATCCATCAGCTGCAGCAGAATGTGGAAGGTATCCGGGTGGGCTTTTTCAATTTCATCAAACAGCACCACACTGTAGGGCTTGCGGCGCACGGCTTCGGTCAGCTGACCGCCTTCATCATAGCCCACGTACCCCGGGGGGGCGCCAATCAGACGCGCCACGGCGTGTTTTTCCATGTACTCGCTCATATCAATACGAATGACCGAGCCTTCGTCGTTGAACAGATATTCCGCCAGCGCCTTGGTGAGTTCCGTTTTACCCACACCCGTGGGCCCGAGGAACAGGAAGGAGCCGATGGGGCGGCCTTCCTCCTTCAGGCCGGCGCGGGCGCGGCGAACGGCTTCGGCCACAACGCGCACCGCCTCCTGCTGGCCAATCACGCGCGCATGCAGATGCGCTTCCAGCTGGAGCAGCTTGCCGGCTTCGCTTTCCATCAGCTTGGTCACCGGCACTTTGGTCCAGTGGCTCACCACTTCGGCGATGTCCTCTTCGTCAATCTCTTCTTTCAGGAGCACGGTTTTACCATCGCTGCGTCCGGCGTCATGCTGGCCACTGAGGGCGGCGAGTTGTTTCTCCAGCCCGGCGAGTTTGCCGTACTTCAGCTCGGCCGCTTTGGCGAGATCCGTCGCGCGCTCGGCCTGTTCAATTTCCAGCCTGGTGTGTTCAATGGCTTCCTTTAATTCGCGCACATTCTGAATCTGACCTTTTTCGGCTTTCCAGCGGGTTTCCAGGGCATCGCGGCGGGTTTTCAGGCCGGCCACTTCCGTATCCAGTTTCGCCAGGCGATCCTGGCTGGCGGCGTCCGTTTCTTTCTTCAACGCTTCCTGTTCAATCTCCAGCTGCATCACCTGACGGGAGAGTTCATCCAGCTCCTGGGGCATGCTGTCAATTTCCATCCGGATTTTCGAGGCCGCTTCATCAATCAGATCAATCGCCTTGTCCGGCAGAAAGCGATCGCTGATGTAGCGGTCCGACAGCTTGGCCGCGGCGATGATGGCGGAATCCTTGATGCGCACGCCGTGGTGCACTTCATATTTTTCCTTCAGGCCGCGCAGAATGCTCACCGTCTCCTCGATGCTTGGCTCTTCCACATACACCGGCTGAAAGCGGCGCTCCAGGGCGGTGTCTTTTTCAATGTGCTGACGGTATTCGTTATACGTGGTGGCGCCAATGCAGTGCAGCTCGCCGCGCGCCAGCATGGGCTTCAGCAGGTTGCCCGCATCCATCGCGCCGTCGGTTTTACCGGCGCCCACCACGGTGTGCAGCTCATCAATGAAGAGAATAATCTGCCCTTCGGCCGACTGGACTTCTTTCAGGACCGCCTTGAGGCGTTCCTCGAATTCGCCGCGGAACTTGGCGCCGGCAATCAGGGCGCCCATGTCCAGCGAAACGAGGGTCTTTTCCTTCAGGCCTTCGGGGACGTCGCCGTTGATAATGCGCAGGGCCAGGCCTTCGGCGATGGCGGTTTTGCCCACACCGGGCTCGCCGATGAGAACCGGGTTGTTTTTGGTCCGGCGGCTGAGCACCTGAATGACACGGCGGATTTCCTCCTGACGGCCGATGACCGGGTCCAGCTTGCCGTCGCGGGCGGCCTGGGTGAGGTCGCGGCCGTATTTTTCCAGCGCCTGGTAGCTGGCCTCGGCGTTGGGGCTGTCCACCTTGCGGTTGCCGCGAATCTCCTTGAGGATGGCCAGAATGTTGTTGGCCGTGATGTTGTGCTTGCGGAAGAGCGCCCCGGTGTCGCCGTCGCCTGCGGCCATGGCCAGCAGCACGTGTTCCGCACTGATGTACTCGTCTTTCAGGCGGGCGGCCTCTTCGGCGGCCGAATCAAACAGTTTTTTAAAGCGGGGGGTGATGTACACCTGGCCGCTTTCCAGCGAGGTGACCGAAGCGCGGGGGCGTTTGGCCAGCGCGGCCTCCACGTCCTGGGCCATCTGCTTCGTGTCCGCATTCAGCTTTCTGAGGACCTGGGAGGCGAGGCCCTTGTCGGCTTCCAGCATGGCAAGGAGCAGATGCTCGGTGTCCAGCTGGTTCTGTTCATAGCGGGGGAGAATTTCCTGGGCGGCCAGGACGAGGTCCTGGGTCTGGGTGGTCAGCTTGTTCAGGTCAATCATGGGGTGGGGTCGCCTCACAGTCTCACGATACCCCTATTATGCCCTGTTTTGCGGGGTCATGGGCCATCCTTCAGAAAGGCTTAAGATTTGGGCTAGAATGAGGGATATGCGTGGGTGGAGGAGCGAGAAACGATGCGGCTGAATGGATTGTTCCGGTGGGAAAACCCCCTGGGGCGACGGCATTATCTGGCTCTGGGCGTGCTGCTCGTGCTGGTCAAGGTCAATCTGGACAGCGCCATCGCCGGCTTGGTGTTTCACAAGCCATGGGCGCTTGTCACTTCCTTCGCCACGCTCTCGTCGGGAAACCGGGTCTTCAGTGATTTTCCCTTTTACGGCACGATGCTACTTGTGGCGCTGCCGTTCATCTGGGCCGGGGTGACGCTGACCCTGCGGCGGTTGCGTTCGGCCGGATTGCCGCCGGGGCTGGTGGTGCTGTTTTTCGTGCCGGCCGTCAATTACCTGTTCTTTCTGGTTCTGGTCGCTTTGCCGGAAAAAAACGCGCTGGCCGGCGAGGCTGGCGCATCGGTGATACCCGCGCGGTGGCTGCCCCGGAGCGCACCGGGGAGCCTGTTTGCCGGACTGCTGGGCACCGTCATCATCACCGCGCTGTTTGGTCTGCCCGAAGTGGTGCGCTGGCTGATGGCCGGTGATTTCAGGGACATTCTCCAGATCTTCAGATATTACACGCTGGGGCTGTTTATGGGACTCCCCTTCGCCTGCGGACTGATGACCGTGCTGTTTGACACCGTCCATGCACACCGGTCGGTTCTCCGGTGTCTGGGTATGAGCGCCGCCTGCATTACGCTGCTGTTTCTGCTGACGCTGGCGCTGGCCTTTGAAGGACTGATCTGCCTGCTGATGGCTTTTCCCCTGTCTCTGGGATTGGGCATGGCGGGTGGGCTGCTGGGGTATTTTATCCAGAAGCGGCCGCCGGCCATGCGCACGACCGATACCCCTCTGGTGGTGGGGTTACTGATATTGGCCATGCCGCTGCTGATGGGCGCCGAGGTGGCCACACTGCCGGAGGCGCCGCTGCTGGCCGTAACCACCCAGATTGACATTGACGCCCCGCGCGAGGTGGTATGGCGTCATGTGGTGGCCTTCTCCGATCTGCCGGAGCCGACCGAGTGGTATTTCAGGACGGGCATTGCCTACCCCATTCGCGCACGGATTAACGGCCAGGGCGTGGGGGCGGTGCGCCACTGCGAATTCTCCACGGGGCCGTTTGTGGAACCCATTACCGTGTGGGATGCGCCGCATTTGTTGCGGTTCTCCGTAAGCAGCCAACCCATGCCGATGCATGAACTGAGTTGGCGGGAGATCCGTCCGCCGCACCTGGATGGCTACCTGAAAAGCGAGCAGGGGCAGTTTCTGCTGACGCCGCTGCCCAACGACGGCACACGCCTGGCGGGCACCACGTGGTACCGGCACAAGATGTGGCCGGTGGGGTACTGGCGGCTCTGGTCGGATGGCATTATCCACCGCATCCACCAGCGGGTGCTGGCGCATATTAAAACTTTGGCGGAGGGGGATACACTCGATAATGACAGTACTTGAAAACGCCTATAAAGAATTATTCAGAGCGATTCACTGGGAAGCAGAACCGTTTTCAGTCGTTGAATGCGCTGAAATGCACCGAAACCACTGGAAACCGAAGCAAATCAAAACACTCCTTCTGGCCGAATCACACGTTTACACCAGTGCTATAGAGAATGCTGTTCAACTACATGAAGAGTTAGTTAGCCAAACCGGTTGTCCCAATCATTTCGTCAAACTTGTGTACTGTTTAGGGTATGGTGACAATACCGTTTTAAACAGCAAAGTCTTAAAAAACCCGGGGACCTGGCAATACTGGGAGCTGTTTCGGCTGGCCGCAGAGGGTGCAACAGGGCTTTCCTTTGAAAAGGCAAGGACCATTGACCAAAAAATATCACTTCTTAATACACTAAAAGATAATGGTGTCTGGCTGCTGGATGCATGTCCGATAGGGCTCTATGGTTCAGATCCTTCCGGCATTGAGATAAAGAAAGCCATACGGAACTACCCGGAACTGATGAATATCTGCTGGGAAACTTATACCCGTCCACAGATAGAAAATTGTCGACCAGAAAAAATTATTTTAATAGGAAAAATGATATGGAATAATTTACACAACAAGCTTTCTGGGTGGGATTGTGACTGGATATACCAACCCAATGCCCGCCAAGGGAAAAATTACGATTTTGAGCATTCTCCGAAAACGCTAAAAAAACGAGTTATGAAAGTTTAGATGACTCGTTTCTTCACGGAAACCTCAAAGCCTAGAATTTTAAACAAAGCGTGCAAGGTAGACCACGGCGGATTGCCTTCCTCAGAAAGCGACTTATAGAGTCCTTGTCGAGTGATGTCCAATTCGGTCGCCAGATGTGTGAAATTGATTTTATTGGCTTTGGCCACCCGACGCAAAGCGATCAGAAAAACACCAGGATCAGGATCATTTATACAGAGTGTCAGATACTCCTGAAGGTATTCTGGATCACGCAAATTATCAGTAATTAGATCATCGTAAGAGATATATGGTTTGTTGTGAGAATTAGTCATAATTAGGATCCCTTCAGCCTGTCTTGATAGTCTTTGAGATACCGCTTGGCCTTTTGTATCTCGCTTTGCTGGTCGCTTTTCCGGCTGCCGCATAGGAGTAAGAGCACACGTTCACCCACCCGGGCATAGTAGAGGCGAATACCGGAACCATGGTGAATCCGAAGTTCAAAGACACCATCTCCCACCAACTTGGAGTCACCGAGAGTACCGGCTTCAACACAGTTCAAACGATAATCGATAATTGCCTGCGTTTTTTTGTCCTTAAGGCCCCAGTACCATTTGTAAAACGGTGATGTGCCATCTGCCTTGCGATAAATATGGATGTTCGCCAACGCATCTTCCATACAATATTGCCTAGTTAACAAGACACAACTGTAAACCATCAGTTTACATCTGTCAATCCTGATGGTGATAAGCTTTCAGGCAATAAGTTACCAACGGATCATCTGACCATGCCCAGCACCACCACCCTCTCCGCCGATGAAGCTGCGCTGCGCGAAGGCTTTGCCGCATGGAGCCGCGCCCTGGAGGCCAAAGACATTGATGCGATGATGGCGAACTACGCCGATGACATCGTCCTCTATGACATCAAACCGCCCTACGTCATCCGGGGTAAGGCCGCCTACCGGCAAATCTGGGAACAGTGCCTGCCCTACTTCCCGGAGAAATTCCTTTCGGAACACCGCGACATCGTGATTCAGATCAGCGGCGATCTTGCCGTGGCGCATGGCGTGCACCGCCTGAAACCCATTGAACCGGCGGATCACCCCTGCGGGACGACCTGGTTCCGGTTCACCGGCAGCTTCCGCAAAGAAGGCGGCCGCTGGATTGTCACCCACGAACACATCAGCGTACCCTACAACCCCATGACCGAAAAAGTCTGGTACATCACCGACCCGGATGACCTCAGCGCGCCGGAGTGGGGCCCCCGCTGCGAGTAACCTCTCAGCCTTAATCAAACAGTTCGTGGTAAAGCGCGATGCTGGTTGCCCCGAAGGGCGCAAGCGTTTCAGCCATTGGCGTGGCGTTGATGTTGAACGTCATGTAAAGCTGATCCTGACCGTCCTGATTCGGTCCATCCGGGCCATTGTAGTCGATCGCAAACCCTTCATAAGAAGAGCCATTGTTAATCCCCGCCACGGTGGCGCCGCTGGCCAGAATGAATCCCGGCTCAGTTCGCTCCACGGGAAAAGGAATGGTGGTGTCGTGGCTGAAACAACCCTCTGTGGTGGCATTTGTCGGGCACAACTTCACCGCATTCAGCCGGGTGGTCAGCGTGGTATACACGGTGGGGGCTGAGTAATTAATGCTGCCGTCCAAGCGGGCTTCCAGAAGAATGGTGTTAATCGCGCTGTAAGTTTCCTTCAGCACGGCCTGACGCTGCCCACTGTTCTGAACGGTCAGAATTTTCGACACCGTAAAGGTGGCAATCACCCCCAGAATGGCCAAGGCAATCAGGAGTTCGGCCAGAGTAAAGCCTGGCAACTGTTTACGATACTTGAGATCAATGCCCATCTGTCGCTTTCCCGGCAGTAAATTCTGAACACACCGACCGATTCGCCTGAGCCAGCGCTGACTGAAAATCGGCAAAATACCCATCAGGGCCAACCATCTTCAGTATACCAATGCGCTCCAGCTTACGGTACACCCAGGCATTGGCCTCGGAAATCAGCACCGTAACCCCCTCAGCCTGCAGATCAGCCACCGAACGGTGCAATGCCTGCAAACCGGAAATATCCAGAAAGGGCACATGGCCCATGCGAAACAAAAGAACCGACGGTCGGGTGTGTGTCCTTTGCAAGGCATGGAGAAACTGATCCACCGCCCCGAAGAACAGGGGACCCTGAATGGAAAAAACAACCAGTCCGTCGGGAATTTCACGCACATCATTCAGCCGCAGTTTTTCTGAGAGCTGGTCGCCGGAGATAGTCCGGAATTCCGCCGTGTCGCTCATGCGCCCAAGCAGGCCCAGCATGGAAAGCACCATCCCCACATTCACCGCCACCACCAGGTCGGTCAGCACGGTCAGCAGAAAAGTAACCAGCAGCGTAAAAATATCCGAACGGTGCGCATAGCGTAGAATACGCAGAAAATGCGGGATATCCGCCATGTTCCAGGCCACGACAAACAAGATGGCGGCCAGTGTACAGAGCGGCACCGAACTCGCCACCGGCGCCAGAAACATGAGCACAAAAATCAGCACCAGACTGTGGACCACACCGGACAAGGGACTGTTGCCCCCATAGCGAATGTTGGTGGCCGTTCGTGCAATGGCGCCGGTGGCGGTAAAGCCTCCAAAAAACGGCGTCAGAATATTCGCCAGTCCCTGACCAATCAGTTCCTGGTTCGAATCATGCCGGGTGCCCGCCATACCATCGGCCACCACAGCGGATAACAAAGATTCGATGGCGCCCAGCAAAGCAATGGTAAATGCCGGACCGGCGAGAAGAATCATCTGACCCGCGTGGAAGACCGGCGGCTGAAAATGGGGTAACCCCTGGGGAATACCCCCAAAGGTGGAACCAATCGTGGCGACCCCGTCAAACTGAAACCAAGCCTGGAGCAATGTACCGATGATCAAGACCAGCAAAGGTGTTGGGATGGCCCTGAGACCACGGATTTTTGGTGCGGCCACCAGCAACGCGAGGCTGAACAGCGCCAGACCCAGAGTAACCGGGTGAAACTGCGGGAGCAACTGACCCAAGCGCAGGATTTTTTCATGGAAGTGAATGCCGGAAACCCTGGGCAGGCCCAGAAAAGCGCCGCATTGGCTCACCCAGATAAGCACGCCGATGCCGCTGGTGAACCCGACAATCACTGGCTCGGAGATAAACTTGATAAACGCGCCGAATCGCATCAGGCCGAGCGCCAGCAGGATGACGCCCGCCATCACCGTGGCCACGAGAAGACCATTCACCCCGTAATGCGCCACAATGCCAGCGACAATGACAATAAACGCGCCTGTCGGACCAGCAATCTGAACCCGGCTGCCACCCATCAGCGACACAACCAGACCGGCAATGATGGCCGTATACAACCCCTGTTCGGGCTTCAGGCCCGAGGCAATGGCAAAGGCCATGGCCAGCGGCAGAGCCACCACGCCCACAATACAACCGGAAAGGATGTTTTTAAGCCAGTGACCCGGACGAAAGAGACCGGCCTGCCAGGCTTCTGCTGCTGCCCACACGGTGCTCTCCAGTTACTGCATTTACAAGAACGTGCTGTGCTCTTCCTCATCCTCGGCTTCAAGGATGTCCTCGGGTTCGGCTTTCTGAGGGAAGGCGCGCTCCAGTTGTTTGATGAGGAAGTTTTTGGCCTGCTTGTCCCAGAGAAAGACCAGATTCTTTGTCGTGTGGCCGGGCGTCACATCCAGCGGCAGCGAGGACAGGGTGCGCAGATCTTTCAGGCCGCCGCGGAACGTGGCGATCAAAATCGGCTGGCGATCCGTGGCCGGCAGATACAACGGCTTGGGTTTGACGATTGCCTGCGAAAAGCCGAACTGAAAAGACAACCCGCGTTTCTCGTAGTGCGCCTGCAGCGCGCTGTAAATCTCCGGCAGACTCTCCAGCGGCTGGTACACGCCATACTTGCCCAGGTCCGTAAACTTCAGCAGATCGTGGCGCAGCATGCGGTTGGCCATCTCCATCAGCAGGGCATCGGCCGAGGTGGCCGCCCACTGTTTAATAGCCTGCCACAGGTAGGCGTCATCCAGAAACAGGTAATCCGCCGTCGATAAGTTCGACCCGTCGGTCATCAGGCGGTAAAGCCGGTCGGCGCCATAGCCGTCGGGGTCCAGGGTGTGCTCGCGGACAAACTGAAAGCGCGAAAGCACCATGCTCAGCAGGGCCTCGCTGGCTTTATCCAGCGGGTGCAGCGCCATTTTATACGCCTGGTGGCGTCCAAACAGGTAGTGTTCCAGCGCGGGAATGGCCTCCTCACGCACCGCCACGGAGTCACCGCCGCGGGCGTCGGCCAGGTGGATCGACAGGTTGGAGATGATCCGCTGGGCTTCAATGCGGCCATACTGAACGCCGAGAAAATGACTGTCGCGCTGCAGGTAATCCAGGCGGTCCATGTCCAGCTGACTGGAGACGAGATCAGAGAGGAAATGGCGGTCTCGCCGGGTGGGGTCGGCATGGTTGCCCATAAACGCCAGCACGGCATGGGGCAGCTGCGGATCGTATTTTTCCCAGATGGCCACCAGGTCGGGGTCTTCCAGCAGGATTTTGCGGTTCCAGTACTGATCATGCCCCAGGCCCTTGGCCTTGAGATCCAGAATGTCCTCCAGCGTGTGCGACAGCGGCGGATGTCCAATGTCATGGGTCAGGATAGCCACCAGCAGAATGCGCTCCAGCGGGATTTTCGTTCCCTCAAACGGCGAGTTCAGCAGGGCCGCGCCGGACTCGGTGAGACCCAGCTGATTGATGGCCGTGATCATCAGGTGGGTGGCGCCGATGCTGTGATCAAAGCGGGTGTGGGTGGCGGCGGGAAAAACAAATTCCGCCAGGCCCATCTGCTTCAGACGGCGCAGGCGCTGAAACGGGCGACTGTTCATAATGTCCAGCACCAGGCGGTGGCTCACATCGCCCCGGTTAAACTGCACAATGCCATGGATCGGATCGGCCATGACGGTGCGACCCGTCGGCTGAAAAACACGCGTATTCATCCCTTAATTATAGCGGCTCTCCCCTCCCGGCAGGAGAAAAGGCAGCGAATGTCCGCCAGCTGAAGGAGAACCCGGGAGTTCTGTCAGCGGTAGCGGTTGGCGAAACCGAAGCGGCGATCCTCGGCCGTTTTGGTGACGTTGCGCTTCAGCATGGCGGCCTGTTCGGCCTTACGCTGCGCCTCGCGATCTTCGCGCTCTATCTGCTTCATGCTTTTCACTTCCACACCGGCCTTGTCGGCAATCGCCTCACTGCACTCGCGGCAGTAATGGCCGTTTTTATTGCGCTGATCCATAATCACGTTGCAATTGAGACACTGGAAGCGCAGGTTGGCCGAGGCGGTTCCCAGCTGACCATCCTGATAAAAGTAATCAATATCTTCAGCGCTGATTTCCAGCTGCTGCGCCAGCTCCTCAATAGATATGCTACCCGGCTGCATCCGCTGCAGGGTCCGGTAAGTAATCTTCAGGCGCTCGTCCAGCACCAGAATGCAACCCGGGCAGAACTCGCTGATTTTCTTCTGAAAAAGGCCGTTACAGCGTTTACAGTTTGTTACATTTGAAGCCATGAGTCGGTCTGCCTTCTATCACTGGCAAGGGGAGGGAGGAGGAATACACTGTGACGATCGGACCCTGACCCGGAAAAACTGCCACAATGCTGTCATACACCAGTGATGACTATATCGGTCCGGGGGTATAAAAACTTAAGTTTCCTGTGTTTTCCCGGTAATATTCTGGCCAAAATCCCTGACGGGTGGCACAAACCCCGCTTGACGGGGTTTTGTCCAACCGACAAGGTTGATACGGCAAAGCAGGCCCACAGAATGATTCAGACGGCACAATTCAGAGGTACGGCGCCCCATCGCGCCCTTCCCGCATCGTTCTCAGGCAGAAAGTCTCCTGAGACAGAGGCTGTGGCGGCTTCTGAGCCGGCAGGCCGGGGCAGGCGCCTGATGAACAAGACAAAGGACTATGGCAACTACGCCCGGGGACTGCGGCAGTACTTTAAAACCGACCCACACACCGGGCCCATCGCCAAAGCGCTGCTGATGGAGCAGGGTTTACCCGGCCTGCTGGGCCTGAGTATCCTCATACCGGTGGTTGGCTGGATTCTGCTGCCCGTCACCCTGCCGGCCGGCCTGGCGCTGGGCTGGTATGGCTCCAAACTCCGCAAGGCCATTCCCATGGAGGACATTCAGAAGGCCGCTGGCCCACTGAGCCGTTATCAGCAGGCCGACCATGCCTGGGAAACCATGAATACGGAAGCCTTCCGGAAGAACTGGAACCAGTTAACCGCAGAACTGCTGGATGGCGGCACCGAAGGCCGGGCCACCCACGAAGCCCCCAGGGAGCTCCGCAAGCTGGTGAGCCGGCTGAAGATTGAACACGGGGGCAAAGGGGAACGCCTGCTGGAGAAGATGATGGATATCCGCCGGACCACGGCCGATGCCCGCATACCCAAAGCGCTGACCTGGGTGGGTCGGCGACTGCCCGGCGCCCTGGGCGTGATTAAATGGCCGCTGCTGATTGCCGGCCTAGGCCTGCAGGCGCTGATTTACGGGATCCGCAAGCGTCCGGCGCTGATCAACCGCGCCATTGACCGGGTGGTGTGACCAGCAACAGTTTCACCTGACTCCTTTGACCTGGTTTACTGCTGAGCTGAGGCTGCACAGGGAAAACCATGGCCGTTGCGGTATGATGGTGAGGTTGCGTTCAGCGCTGAGGGCCGCGTCATTATGGGCTTCACTCACATCGTCTCCACGATTATTGTGCTCATCATTTTTTATGGCCTGTGGAAGCGAAAGGACGTGAAGGCGCACGTGCCGGCCATGCTGCTGGCCTTTGGCCTGGATGTGGCGCTGGTGCTGTATATTGAGCTGAACAAGGGCGCCATTGAACAGTTCGCCACTGACGTGCAGAGCCCCACAGGCCACGAACTGCTGCTGTTCCACATCTCCGTGTCGCTCATCACCGTGGTGCTGTACATTATTCTCACCGTACTCGGCTTTAAAATCCTGAAAGGCGAGCGCGCACTGCTGAAGCTGCACCGCAACCTGGGTGGCGTCTTTCTCATCTGCCGGCTGACCAATTACGTGACCAGCTTTATGATTGGCGCCTGAAGCTTAGCCACCGTCATTCCGCAAGCTCTCCACGGACCTCACCCGGCCCCGCTCTTTTTAGTTCGTCATTCCCGCGCAGGCGGGAATCCATTCCGCAAGCTCTCCACGGACCTCACCCGGCCCCGCCTCCGGCGGGTCCACCCTCTCCTAAAAGGAGAGGGTTTTGCAGGGTCAGCTGCGTCACAGGAAACTACTCAGCTCTGACCGCCGCCCATTGAGGAGCCTTCGGCGCCTTCCACCTTGTCCGCGCCCATGTCTTCCGGCATGGCGAACAGATTCCGCTCACGGTTCTCACGATCGGCTTCGTCCACGATGGCGCCGTCGGCGCTTTTGCGGTTGCCGAAGAAAAACGCGCCGATACGGGCCGCCACCTGCCCGGCCGAAGCCAGGGTCTGCCCCAGAGAAGTCATGGCGTTCTGCATGCCCTGAGCCACCTGCCGGCCGGCGTTGGCCAGCATACTCTGCAATACCTGAACGCCGGCGCCCATGGCCACGAAGGGCCGGATCAGCGCCGTCACCACAGTGTTGACAAAAGTCATCACGGGGTTCTGCGGCGGCTGGGCGAAGGGGTTGGGAGCAGGCTGCAGGCTTTGCGCAGCCTGTGTGGTCTGCCGGGCGAAAATCTGATCGAGACCCATCCGGTTGGCCGACTGCGCCGTGGCGGTATCCTGGGCGTACTGGCGCTTGTTCAGCACCGATTCGCCCATGCAATACAGGTAATTGGCTTTAACTCCGAACATGGCGTCCCCGGGGTGTGTCACCGGCCAGCGCTGGTAAAAAGGCATAAATGCGCTGACGTTAGCATTATAGCGTATATGCTGTGCGTCGTCAAAGGCTGTGCTGACTGGCGTTGCCGACTTTTGAATCAAAAAAACCAACCAGGCAAAGGGCTTTGAGGGCCATGCCCCAGGGACGCACAGGCCGAACGGGGCAGGGTGATGCTAGTTTGTTAATTGATTGTTACAAAATGGCCGTTTTGCGCAAATGCCCCGTTTTGAATGTTTTTATATGAGTAAGAGGCGCTGAGAACAGCTCCTCACCGGTTTTCAGAGTGTATTGAGTGTCTTGTGTAGAGTGAGTAGATAGAGGTAGCGACCATGTCCATGCTGCGTTTTGCAGATAACAACGGCATTGCCCGGAGCGTGCGAACCAGTGTGTTTGAACTGCCAGCATTGGCAGACCCCGGCCTGTTGTTTGAAGAAGGTCAGGCCCTGGTGCTGTACCGCCCGAAAGACCGCGGTGTTCAGTCCCCGGAAGGCCTGGAAGACTTTATTAATGAACCCCTGGAAACGCCGCTGGCGCTGTCCGATCAGCTGTTGATCTCATCGGCGCTGAGCCGCGCCTTTCAGCGCGTACCGGCCGAAGCGTTCGGCAAGCCCACACCGGCCGAAGAGGCGGAGTGGGAAGGGGTGCGTCGCCTGATGCAGGCGCTGAAACAGGATTAATATTTAATTTGCTCTCGTGTGTGCTCACGGAATGGGAGTGGACCCTTTCTTTTTAATCAGGAATATGGCTGGGCGATATCAGATTGGAATGCGATAGGGTGATGATTTCGTCACAAACTAAGCAATTTCGCACTATACGTTGTTTTTATTGTTATAGACAGATATGCAGCATATGCCGCATGTCCTCTCTGACAAAGGCAAACTGGGCGAGAGCGAGAACAGAAACCATGAGCGATATGAACATCAGAATCCGGGTACCGGATACCACCACGGCCAGCAGTGCCCGGGTGGAGACCAAGGCTGCGGAAAAGAGCATTGAAAAACAGCAGGTACAGCAGGTGCAGGCGCAACAGATTGCCCGCAGCCAGAGCGACCGCCCTGAGTTTTCGCAGAGCGTTTTCCGGGGAAACACCTCACAGGTCGCCGGTTCAGGCGTCCTGAAATCGCGGCAGGCCGGCAACAGCAGCCCGTTTCAGCTGAGTGAGACCGAGGCCGATTCCGTTTTTGAAGACGACCTGAATGAATTTAACGCACTGGCCTCCAAACTGAATGCCAGAGACAAAGCCGCTTTGATGGCCGCGTTCGGCGCAGGCAATCCGTTCTCCGATATGGAGTAAGATCCGTTAACCGGCGATTTTAAACTGGGCGACGATATTCTCAAGGCGCACGGCCAGTGAGGAAAGTTGTTCAGCCGTTTGTGACAGATGCACGGCGCCCTCTTCGGTTTCGCGGCAGGATACGCTGACATGTTCAACATTGCGCGCCATCTGAGAGGCGCCCACTGCGGCTTCCCCAGCGCCCTTCGCGATTTCGTTGGTGCCCTGGGAGAGTTCCTGCATGTTGGTGGTGATTTGCTGAACGCTGCGATTGGCGTCCTGCACCTGGCTGGTCACCAGCGTGGTAATTTCGGCTGTCTGCTGCACGTTCCGTGAAACCTCACGGGCGGCGTCGGCGGCGCCACTGACGCTCCGGCTGATCTCATTCACCGTGGCGGTCTGTTCTTCCACAGCGCTGGCAATGGTGCCGTTAATTGTGTTGATTTCAGAAATAATCTGCGTGATTTCATTGATAGCGCCAATAGCAGCGGTGGTGTTGTGGTGCATCCCTTCAATCTTCACACGGATGTCTTCCGTGGCTTCGGCGGACTTTTTGGCCAGTTCCTTCACCTCGTTGGCAACCACGGCAAAACCCTTGCCCGCATCACCGGCGCTGGCGGCTTCAATGGTGGCGTTGAGGGCCAGCAGGTTGGTCTGGGACGCAATCTCTTTAATCATCTCCAGAACGTTGGCAATCTCCTTGGTGGATTCTTCCAGATGGCCGACGGTGGTCCGGGAACTTTCGGCGGCAATTTCCGCCTTGCCGGCCACTGAGGCGGCCTGGGCGGCGTTTTTGGACACTTCATTCAGGGAAGAAGACATTTCCTCAATGGCCGAGGCCACCGTGTTGACGGAAACAGACATCTCTTCAGCCGCGGCGGCCACAGTCTGCATGGAGCTGGAGACTTCCTCAGCCGCCTGGCCCACGCTGCTGATGTTGTCCTGCACGCGTTCGCTGTTCTGGGTGACCTGGCGGATGTTGGAGGAGCTCTGTTCCACGGCGGCCGCCACGGTGCGGATGTTCATATCCACACCCTGGGAGACGTGGAGCGCATCCGTGGACTGACGGGCCATGCCCTGTGCACCTTCCTTCATCTGGGAGGAGGTGGAGCTCAGCAGCTCAGAAGAATGCGTGACGTTGGAGGCGCTGTCCTTGATCTGGCCAATCAGATTCTGGAAAGAGTCGGCCATCTCATTAAAAGAACTGCCGATTCGGCTCAGTTCGTCCCTGGTATCAATATTGGCGCGAACGGTCAGGTTGCCTTTGGATAGCTGTAAGGTGGCCTGCTCCAGGCTGCTGACGGTGCCGGTCACCGAGGCGTAGAAGCCCAGGAGGAAGTACCCGAAAGCAAGCAGCACAACCAGGGTCTTCAGCATATCCACATAAAACGGACGGTTAATACCCTCAATGCGGGTTACCAGCAGGCGGTCCATGGTTTTTGCGGCCACTTCATACAGTTTGCCGGCCTTGGCCACCGTCTCCAGCGCCAGGGCATCCGTGGCCTTGTGCTGATACACAATCGCCTGCGGGTTATCGAGGTGATCAATCACGTCCTCATGAACCAGATCAATCAACTTCTGGGTGGCCTGCTGGTAAGGCTGAAAAGCGTTTTTTAGATCCTTTTTGGCCTGTTCATCCTTGGTGGCGCGCAGGGTGAGGCCCAGGTTACCGGCGGTCAGCGCCAGGGTGTCTTCCAGACGGGTTTTGTAGGCGATCAGGGACTGCATCTCTTCGGCTGTGGCGGATTTGTTGATCATGATGCGGCTGGCCAGCAGACGCAGCTGCTCGGTGTACTGGGTAATGAGATCCAGACGGTAGGTGATGGTGTCCATGACATAGTAGCTGTCCACATCGGGATCCAGCACGAGGTTGGAGGTCATCCCCACGGTGTTGAACAGGGTCACCACAGCCCCCAGCAGCTGATCATGCATTGCGCCGTTATCGGTCACATTGACTGACAGCCCTTTGGCTTTAATGGCCGCCCAGTTTTTCTTAATCCCAGCCAGATCGTTGGCGGTCACGTACTCCTCTGTGGAAAGTGTTTCACCCAGTTTCTTCTCAACCTGATCGATAGCCTGCAGATTTTTGGCGATATCGGCTTCGGTCTGCAGCACTTCGCTGCGGCGCGAAACGTCCCCGTCCAGCACGGCATCCACCGCCAGGCCATGGCGGGCCACATTGGTCATCAGTTGCTGCACAGGCGCAAGATACTCCAGCCCCAGACGCTCCTTGCCGGAAAAGTCCGCATTGAGTTTTACATAATTATAAAAACCCAGCAGTGGCGGCACCATCATCACCAGAGCCAGCATGGTCAGCACAGCAAACTTCGCAGAGTAATTCATAGCATTGATCATGGACCGGACCGGCGCAGTAATTGCATTCAACATGGCTGTTCTTTCTTTCTGAGCGGAAAAACTGCTGACAAAGCGGCTTCAAGGTACTTCATATCATCGGCGAAACACCCGGAAAACACGTGATACAAATGAAGGATATTTGTCTAAAAAACGGATTCGGGCAGTCACCCGACCACCCGAATCCATAAGCATTTCAGAGGGTTGCTGAGCCTCCTCAGAACGACACGCTCATGCGCAGTCCGAACACCGTGACGATATTGTTGGCCTTGATGCCCAGCGGGTTGGCGATCAGCTGGAAACTGGGTATGACCGAGATGGCATCGTTGACCTGCCAGCGGTAGTAAGCTTCCATTACATGCTCCAGGGCATCGCCAAACTCGTTACCGCTCAGGCCGCCCTCATGCAGATCCACAAAGGCGTAACCCAGACCAATGTCGTCGTT
This sequence comes from Candidatus Melainabacteria bacterium, assembly GCA_050247195.1. GTDB lineage: Bacteria > Cyanobacteriota > Vampirovibrionia > Vampirovibrionales > Vampirovibrionaceae > JBFWUP01. The sequence goes on from JBFWUP010000011.1 coordinate 23,936, forward strand.
GGCGCGGCAGCCGGCCGTAAACAGCCCCATGGGTATGTGCATCACGCTGCTGAGTGACTGGCGCGCGCTGGTCCATACAGCGCCGGGACCGGGCTGAAAGGTGGTGAGCGCCGCGATATTACCGCTGCGATTGTTCAGCAGGTAACCCACACTGGTGCCAATGCCTTTGTACCATTCCTGGTTCCACCCGGCGTAAAAGGCGCTGCCGCCAAAGTCATCTCCGAGGTGGCTGTACTTGCCGCCGCTGCGGTTGGTCAGCGTGGCCAGATCCTGGGTGATGTTGGTGTTACCGGCGGTCCACAGGTGGTATGCCCCTGCGTAAACCGAACCCGGCACCGCCCATGATTTAAACATGCCGCCCGTGTTGTAGTTCAGTCGGCCTTCATAGGTCAGGTTCAGGCCACCCATGGCGTCACCGGCATCAAAGCTGCCGATTCCGGTACCCAGGTCAGCGCTGGCGAACTCACCCAGGCCCTGGTGCCACTGGTAGGCCACCATCGGCTGGGAGATATTGGCCGCGATACCGGGAATGTTGATAAACGCGTTGTTCTGGAACTGGGTCTGCTCGTTACCACGGTAGGGGCTCACATCAAAGAGATCCCACCAGCGAACCACCCCGGTGTACATATCGCCGCTGGTTTCCCAGTCTTTTTTCTGCGGGTCAGCCACCAGCCAGTCGGAAAGCATGGGCACGCCGGGCTTGACGTGTTGCTTATAGAAAAGGGTTTCAATATAGGTATTCAGGCGCGTGTTGGCGCCGCCGCTGAAGAACGGCGTGGTGCCACCTGTCTGGATCCCCTGGTTGTTGCCTTCCACATCGGCGGAAACGCGGGAATACAGGTTAAAGGGATAATCGGAGCCGAGGTTGCCGGGATTGCTGCCGTTGCGGGCGAACTTGCCCATCGCGGCAATTACGCGGGTACTGAGGGTACCGGCGCCCCACTTGGAATCCTCAGAATCTTCACGGACAGGGATGTCCATCGTCAGACGCAGACGACCCACGGATGAAATGCCATCCTTGATACCGTCATTCTCGGGACCGGTGCCGTTGGCGCCGATATCCGCCAGTCCGCCGATGGTGAAATCACCGTGAATCTGGGTTTTCTCCAGCAGTGTGAGACGGTCATCCTGCTCATCGTTTTTGGCTTCAATGGCCGAAGCGCGGGCTTCCAGCATATCGGTGCGGGCCTGCAGACCCGCGAGCTCCTGCTGGAACTCACGCTGCAGACGAACCAGCATTTCGAGATCCTGCTTGTTGGCTTTCTCGGCGCCCAGGCGGGCCATGTCGCGCCCGATACTGCGGAGCAGATCGTTCAGGGCGGCGGCCATCTCCCAGCGGGTGGGCACACGGTTCCCCCGGAAGGTCATATCCGGGTAACCTTCTATCACGCCATACCGTTCGGTGAGATCTTTCAGCGTCTCATACGCCCAGTGATCCGCACGCACATCGGTGAGTTCATCCACACTGGAAAGCGCCCAGGCATTGCCCTGCAAGCCCAGTACCGCAACCGGGGACGCTGTAAGACCCAACGCAAGACCCAACGACATAGACAAACGGAACAAAGGTTTCAACATGATCACTCTCTCTCATCCATGACAGGATGTCCGCTCAAAAAATAACCAAACGCTACCCTGAAAAAAATCTCACTCAGGCCGTTGCCTCAGCCACATCATACCACCGTTTCTAAAAAAATGAACTTCACGGCGCCTGATCGTTTAACCCCTCAAACACACAGAGACAGGCCATATAGACCTGTCTCTGCAGAAGGATAATCGAGAAGAACTAGTAAATATCAGACACCACATCAGCGATGACGCCATCCGGGCTGACCAGCACCAACTTGTCACCGATAATCAGCCGGCTGTAGCCGGCGGGGGCATCAAGCGTGAGCGCCACCGTTTTGGGAAGGGTCACGGCATAGGTGTCAATCACAGCCTGGCTGATGGTGCCGTTGGGAGTAAGCTGGTCGGAAACCGATGAAGGCACCATGTTGCTTTTGGGCACAATGGCGCGGCGCGCTTCGCGGCTGAGGACGAACTGACGGCCGGGAGCCAGAATGGCGGTCTGCTGGGCCGGGGTCAGCGCGGCAAACTGCGGCATGGTCAGGTTGTAGGCAGCTACCTGGCTTTTCACGTAGTTCTGAACCAGGGTGCGGTCATCCTGGGAAATACTGGCGTTGGCGGCGGCGGCGGTGGCAGGCACTGCCAGAAAGGCGGAGGCTTCATCCTTGGTGGGTGCGGGTTCGGCGGATTTTTTACCGCAGGCCTCTGCCGACAGCATGTTGGCGGAAGCGGCAAACAGCACAGCAACCACCAGGGCCGCAAGGGAACGTCTGGAAATAAGGGTCAGCATGGATACAATCCTTCTGTTGAATAACAATTCTGATTATCTGACTTACAACCGGGGCAACCGGAAACACCCATATATATGATAAACATACGAAAGGGGGGGCAAATTGCCAGCAGTCCGCCCAATCGTAGCATTTCTTAACGGGTTTGAACAGCCGGCAGCAACCCCCTGAGGCGCAGGGTTGGCACTTCCCCGACCCCGGGCCGATATTGCCGATTTCCTGAAATTGTCAGGAAAGTCAGTTTAGAAAGTTCTGACATGTGGCATACATAACACAGGAAAGTCTTCTGAGTCAGTAACCCCCCGAAACCCCACCATGAGCGACAAGCGCACCCTCACCACCGGAGAAATCGCCGAATACTGCGGCGTCAACTTCCGCACCGTCATCCGCTGGATTAACCGGGGGTGGCTGAAAGCCTACCAGCTGCCCGGCCGCGGAGATAACCGGGTGGAAATCCCCGAGTTTCTGCGGTTTCTGCGCGAGCACCAGCTCCCCATTCCCGAAGCATTTATTGAAAACCGGGACCGGGTGCTGATCATTGATGACGAGCCCGAGATGAGCAGCAGTATCCAGCGCCTGCTGCGGCGCGAAGGGTACCAGACGCTGGTGGCCAACGATGGCTTCCGCGCCGGGAGCCTGCTGAGCATCTTCAGGCCCGCCGTCCTTACGCTGGACCTACAGATGCCCGGTATCGGCGGGATGGAGGTGCTGAAGTACATCCGGGAAAAAGAAGACTTTGCTGGACTGCGGATACTGATTGTTTCCGCCCTGGCCGGTGAAAAACTGGAAGAGGCACTGGCCCTGGGGGCCGATGATGTGCTGGAAAAGCCCTTTGAGAAGACGGACCTTCTCCGTAAAATCGCTCGCCTGAGCGGTCGTGGTCAGCCCAAAACGGTGGAGTCCCTTCATGAAACAACCGATTCGCATTCTCCATATTGATGATGAGCCCGGTGCTCTGTCCAGTTTCCGGCGATGCCTGCGCCGCGAAGGCTTTGAAATTGACAGCGCGCTGACGCCCGGCGAAGCCATCCAGCTGGTCAGTCAGCATCACTACGATCTGGTGGTGATTGATGTGTTCATGCCGGAAATGAACGGTTTCCGTCTGCTGGAGGAGCTGCGGAGCATTGACGCCAGCCTGTGCAGCCTTGTGTTGACCGGCATTGTGGATGAGGCGGTTCTATACCAAACCGTCTTCAGTGAATGCGAAGCCTACCTGGAAAAACCCATCGACCGAGACTGGCTGGTGTTTACGGTCCGAAGGCTGCTGGGTGAGCGGAAGCGGCGTGCCCTGACGCCCAGTACCTGAGCGGTAACAGGAGGTGGAAACGATGCGTGGATACGTGGTCACAAATTTCAGCGAACATCTCGACGGTTACTGTGGCGAGGATGTCTGGACCAACATACTGACCTGCGTGGATATTTCAACGGAAACCGACATCATCAGCCGTGTGAACGCAGCCGGAAGAACCATTTTCGGGTTGTTCCGGTCAACAAAACTGAATTCTCAGCAGCCAATGCCGATGCAAACTGGGGAGAACCCCGACGTTTGCCGGTGGGCATTGTAACCGGGAGCCCTGCCATGATGCACAGTGACACACCCCTGATACCCGCCAGCGCCGACGCTCTGAAAGAAGCGCTGGAACAGGAGCGCCTGGCGCGGCAGGCGGCCGAGACACAACTGGAAGAGACCGCTCGCGAACTGTCGCAGGCCAACGAGGAACTCCGGCTGAACCAGGCCAAACTGATTCAGTCCGAAAAAATGGCTTCACTCGGACAGCTGGCAGCCGGTGTGGCGCATGAGATCAATAACCCCATCAGCTTTGTGATGAACAACCTGGTGGCGCTGGATGAGTACAGCATGATTTTCAAGGGGCTGCTGGTTCAATATCAGGAAATGCTGCGACTTCAGAGGGCCGGCGAAACTGACAGCATGGAAGTGGTCATTGGTTCCATCCAGATGATTGAGCAGGAAGAAGACATTGATCACATCCTCGCCGACCTGGACATACTGCTGAAAGAGTCCTCGGAAGGGATTAACCGCGTCAAAGACATCGTTATCAATCTGAAAAGTTTTGCCCGCATTGATGAAGCCGAGGAAAAAGAAGCGGATATCAATGAATGCCTGGAATCCGCACTGAAGATTGTGTGGAACGAGTTGAAATACAAGTGCATTGTGGAGCGTGATATGGGCGAGCTGCCTAAACTCTGGTGTTATCCCGGTCAGCTGAACCAGGTGTTTATGAATCTGCTGATTAACGCGGCCCAGGCCATTCCTGAAAAAGGGCGAATCGGGGTGCGCAGCCGCTTTGACAACGGCAACATTGTTATCAGCATTCAGGACAGTGGCAGCGGCATTCCTGAAGAACAACTCTCCAAGATTTTCAACCCGTTCTTTACGACCAAGCCCCCGGGCAAAGGCACGGGGCTTGGTCTCTCTATTGTATACAGCATAATTGAAACCCACGAGGGCAATATTGAAGTGGACAGCGTGCAGGGGCAAGGCACGACATTCACCATTACCCTGCCATTGCGGGAGCGCGAAGGACTTGGGTGATGGCTGATCCACAGAAAACCATTCTGATTCTGGATGATGAGCCCAACATACTGCGCTCAATTCAGCGGTCCCTGCGAAAGGAAAAGATGACCATACTAACCGCCACCACTGCTGCTGAAGCCTTGCAACTGATGGAAGACAATGAAGTCCAGGTTGTCATCTCTGATTATATGATGCCCCAGATTAACGGCATCGAGTTTCTGGAAGTGGTGAAACACCAGTATCCGCTTACCGTGCGCGTCATGTTCTCCGGCTATGCCGACAGCCAGGCCTACCTGGATGCGATTAACCGCTGCGAAATTTTCCGGTTTCTGATGAAACCGGTTCAGATCTCCGATCTCAAGAAGACGCTGGAGCAAAGTTTCACCCAGTATGAGAAGGGCAAAACGTTCTACCAGAAAGATCCGGATTCCAATATGTAACTCACACCATCAGGTCATCAGGGAGGTTAAAATGAACAGCAGGGTTTTGATTGTGGATGATGAAGAAAATATCCTCCACACGATGCACCGGGTTTTCCGCAAGGATGATATCGAGATCATCACCACCCACGTGGTCAGCGACGCCATCGCGATGATTCAGGAAAAAGAGTTTGCCGTGGTCATCTCGGATCACCGGATGCCGGAGATGAGCGGCACACGTTTTCTGGAGCAGGTGCGCAAAACCTGCCCGGATACCATCCGCATCCTGCTGACCGGTTACGCCGATATTCAGTCGGCCGTGGAAGCGATTAACCAGGGCGCGGTCTACCAGTTTATCAGCAAACCCTGGAACCCTGAGCACCTGAAACTGGTGCTGGGGGAAGCCATCCGGCAGTACAACATGGGCCAGGAGAACAAAGTGCTGCAGACCATGGCCATTGAGAAAAACAAGGAACTCTCCATTCTCAACAAAGAGATGGAGCAGATAGTGCAGGAGCGCACCGAAGAGGTGGAGCGTCTGAACACGGATCTTCAGCAGAGTTTTGACGCCACCGTTCAGATTATCGCCCGCCTGGCTGAACTTCATTCGGACGCCATCACCAGCCACGCCAGCCGGGTGGCCAAGCTGAGTGTGGCGGTGGGCCAGTACCTGAAACTGCCGGCGCATGAACTGCAGCAACTGGAGCTGGCCGCCAAACTGCACGACATCGGTAAAATCAACATACCCATTGAGATTCTCAACAAACCGGAAGCGGAATGGACACCGAGCGAGACTGACAGGGTGCGTCGTCACGCCGCCCAGGGCGAGGCGCTGGTGGCGATGATTCCCGGATTTGAGGAGGCCGCACGGTATGTCCGGCATCATCACGAACATTTTGACGGCACCGGCTACCCGGACCAGAAACAGAAACATGGCATTCCGATGGGCGCACGCATTATCGCCGCCGTCAACCTGTTTGACAAAGACCTGCATCCGCCGGCGGGCATGACCGGCACCGTGGACAAAGCGCTGGCCCGGGTGAAATCGCGGGCCGGTAATGTGCTGGATCCGGCGGTGGTGGAGGCGCTCATCCGGGTGGCCGAACTGCCCGCCAACCAGATGAACCGCGAGTGCAGCATTACCGTGCAACAACTGCAGACCGGCATGGTGCTCAGCCGCGATCTCGTCACTCAGAAAGGCATTCTGATTCTGTGCACGGGCACGGAGCTGACCGATACGATCGTGCAACGCGTACAGGCCTACCTGATGAAAGATCCGCCGGCCACCGGGATTTATATTCATCAGTGATCGCCGCAACCGGCATCAACCTCACCCCCACCCCCCCCCGCCTCTGAGATCAGAAGTGAGGGGGAGTTCGTTTTGTGCTTCTGTTATGCTGGGCGCGAGGACACCCGATGTTGCAATCCCGATCCAGACAACCGCTTCTTATTTTCGGCATGCTGCTGACGCTGGTTTTTTGTGGTTTTCAGTGTGCATGGGCGGCTTTCAGCGTGCCGCCCCACACCAGTTATGTGACGGACAATGCGCATGTGCTCAGTGAGGCGGCCCGCAATCAGCTGATTGGCATTGCCCAGGAGCTGGATGAAAAAACGAAGGTCCAGGCCGCCATACTCACCGTGGACACCCTCGACGGAACGCCGGTGGAAAACGCCGCTCTGGAAGTGGCCCGCACCTGGGGCATCGGCAGTAAAGAGGCAGGCAACACCGGCCTGCTGATCCTGCTCTCAGTGAAGGATCACCAGGTGCGCACGGAAGTGGGCTACGGCCTGGAAGGCATTATTCCCGACGGCCTGTCGGGCAGTATTCAGGATCAGTATATGGTGCCCGCCTTTAAAGCCGGTGATTACCCGCAGGGGCTGACCCTGGGCCTGGCTGCCTATGCCCGGACCATCGCCGGAGCGTATGGCGTGAGCCTGAGCGGCCTGCCCGAAGGGGCGCTGATGACACAGAACGCCGCACCGTACAACCGTGAGGCGGATCCGCTGTCCGTTCTGATTTTCTTCATCATCGCCGTGCTGGTGATCTGGTCCGTGAGCCGCAATAACCGCCGTGGCGGTGGTGGTCGCGGCCCCCACATTGCCGGGCCCATGATTGGCGGACCGTTTATTGGCGGCGGCTTTGGCGGTGGCGGCTTCAGCAGCGGCGGCTTCGGCGGGTTTGGCGGCGGTGGGTTTGGCGGCGGTGGTTCGTCGCGTGGCTGGTAGAAATGAGGACCGTATGAACGAGCAGATTCAGAAACAACTCAGCACGCTGGTGGACCGGTTGAAAGGCGCTTTCGGCCGGGAGCTGGTCGCCGTCTGTGTGTATGGCGGCGCCGTGTGCCGCGAGAAACCCAACCGCATCAGCGTGATTATTTTACTGACCAGTCTGACGCCGGCCATCCTGCGCAAGGCGGCGCCCATCGTCACCGACTGGGAAGCCGTTGCCGGCACGCTGCCGGTGCTCTTCACCCGCGAGGAGTGGCTGCATGCCGCCGACGTTTTTGCCCTGGAGTGCGCCGATATTCAGCAGTGGCACCACGTGGCCTACGGGGAGGATCTGTTTGGCGGCCTGGAGGTGGCGCCGGCCGATCTGCGGCTGCTGTGCGAACTGGAGCTCACCCGCAAACTGCTGCTGCTGCGCCAGCAGTGGATGGCTTTTCAGCAGAAACCCGACGCCCAGGGACGGTTGCTGACCCAGAGTGCGGATGACTTCATCACGCTTTTCCGCGGCGTGCTGCGGCTGCACCTGCCCACGGAGTCGGTTCCCGCCGAGCGGCAGGACATACTGTCAGCCATGTGCGCCCAGGTGACCGGCTTTTCAGCCGACCCCTTCCGCAAAATCATCGCCACGCACGACCCGGCCACCCTGCATAACAGCGCCGAGCTGTGGGGCAGTTATCTGCGTGAGGTGGATCGTGTCCTGAAGCATCTCAATCAACCCTCGCTTTTGTCATCTGCGCCTGTTGCGCGTACAGTATAGTCTGCAATCCACCCATCCATGAGGAGGCCACCCATGATCTGTTCCGTTTCTGGTTTCGTTCGCTCACTCCGCATGCCCGTACTGGCGCTGCTGAGCGCCGCCGTGTTGTCAACCGGTTTTTCCGGTTGCGGCTATAACCAGATACAGACCATGGATGAGGCGGTGAGCAACCAGTGGGCCCAGGTGGAAAGTCAGCTGCAACGCCGCTCGGATCTCATTCCCAACCTGGTGACGGTGGTTAAGTCCTACGCCAAACATGAGAAGGACGTGTTCACCAATATCGCCGACGCCCGCGCCAAACTGGGCGGCGCCATTCAGTCGAAGGATCCCGCCCAGGTATCCGCAGCCGATCAGGGCTTCAGCAGCGCGCTCTCCCGGTTGCTGGTGGTGGCGGAGAACTACCCGCAGCTGAAGGCCGACGGTCAGTACACCCGGCTGATGGATGAACTTTCCGGCACGGAGAACCGCATTGCCGTGGCCCGCATGGATTACAACAACACGGTGAAAACTTACAACAGCTACATCCGGCAGTTTCCCAACAACCTTACGGCCATGGCCTTTCATGCCGAAGCCCGCAAATATTACGATCCGCCGGCCGCCTCGCAGGAAGCCCCCGTGGTGAAGATGGATTAACCCCGAGGAAGGGAAGCAACGGCCCTTCGCATCGACGTCTAAACGATCGTGCCACCGTCAAGGGTGATTACTTCGCCCATCATGTAGGTATTGCGGTCTGAGGCCAGAAACGCGGCGAACTCGGCCAGTTCAACCGGTTTGCCCAGCCGGGCTTTCATACACCAGTTTTCATACATGGTATTGAAGTAATCCGGCAGTGAGTTGCCCAGATCCGTATCAAAAATTCCGGCGGCAATGCAATTGACCGTTACGCCGAACTGGGCGGCTTCGCGCGCCAGGCACTTGGTGAAACCAATGACGGCGGCCTTGGTGGTGGCGTAGTGCACCGAGGTGGGCAGCGCGCGGATAGCGCCAATGGAACTGATGTTGACGATGCTGCCCGAGCGCTGCTTGAGCATCTGTTTGAAAAACGGCTTGGTGACATAGTACAGGCCGTTGACATTGGTGTTGACGATATCGAGCCAGGATTTTTCAGTGGTGGTGACGAAGCTGTCCGCCTTGTTAATGGCGGCGTTGTTCACCAGCACGTCTATGGCGCCAAACTGCGCCATGATGTCATCCACCATATGCTTAATGCCAGGCTTATCCGTGACGGACACCTTATATTTGAGCGCTTTGCGGCCGTGGCCTTCAATCAGCTTCACGGTCTCTTCAGCAGCGGCGTCGTTGCTGTTGTAGTTAAAGGCCACATCGGCCCCCTCGCGGGCAAACACATCGCACAGGGCCTGGCCGATACCGCGCGATCCCCCGGAAATAAAGACTTTTTTACCGTCCAGTAGACCCATTGGGATTGTTCAACCTTTCTCAATAACCGGCCGCCGCCAGGCAGCCACACAGTCGCCGGGGAAAACCTGAACCTTCGTCTCTCAGTCACGCAGTGAGTACTTCAGGGGCGCTGCGCCCCGAAACGTCGGCGAGTGGATTTCAGCATTGTACCCCAGACACAGCCGGCGTGATCAACCGGGGCGAGGCGGGCGGCGTGTCGAGGTGATCCATCACGGCGGCGGCGATCCGGTCCGAGGCGCCGGCGCGCGCGTAAGTTTCGGTATTCAGCCGCATGGTGTGCAGTGAGTCGGGTGTCCACATCAGGTTCTGAAGCACCGGGACGATGGCCTGGGCGGTACCCAGACGGACCCCCAGCCCCTTGTTCTGGATATACTCCACCGTGCGGGCTTCCTGCGGCATCGGCTCGGTCACGCTGTCGGCCAGGATGGGCAGCTGACAGGAAAGCGCTTCAAAGGTCGTCAGGCCGCCGCATTTGGTCAGCATGATGTCGGAAAGCTGCATCAGCTCTTCAATTTTGCGCGTGTAGCCCCGCACGGAAACCGGAAAGGGCGTGCCCATGGCGATTTCACTGGCCATCTGAATGGTCTGCGGGTTCCGCCCGCCCAGAAACACCACCTGCAGGTCGGTCAGATCGGCGCCCTGATTGGCCTGCATGGCCAGCGACTCGAATATCTGGGGAATGTTGCCGCCACCGGCCCAGCCGGCGTTGATAAACAGCGTGAACTTATCGGGATCCAGTCCGTGCTCAGTCCGCAGGGCGCGGCGGCGTGCCATTTCCACCGGATGAAAACGCGAATGCACGGGCATGCCACTGACATGGATTTTGTGGGAGCCCACCCCGTAATCAATCAGCTGCTGTTTGGCTTCCAGGCTGGCCACGTGGTAACGGCTGACATCCTCGCAGGCCCAGGCGCGCCAGAAACCGGCGCAGGGGTCGGTCACCACCGTCACAATGGGAATCTGATCCCGCAGGCCGAGTTTGCGCAGGGCATAGGCGAAAAAGTGGTGGGTCATCGGGTGCACCGACACGATGACATCCGGGCAGGCCCTGCGCAGAACGTTTTTACCGTAACCCAGCGCCGCCTTGAACATCAGCATGGATTCGTTGGGCTTCAGGCGCTCCAGCATCCAGTAGTAGTATTTCATCCAGTGCTGGTAATCGCGCAGCAGAAAGTTATACAGCCCGGCCATCTGACGGGTCAGGCCGTTACAGTGCTCCAGCACGTCCTCAATGGTAATGCTCACCTGGCCGGGCAGGGCCAGCATGCTGTCTCTCAGGGCGTTGGCCGCACTGCGATGGCCGCCGCCGGTGTTGGAGGAGAGGATCAGAATGTTCTGAGATGCCGCCATGGGTGGTTGCGGGCTCCCGGGAAAGAGAAGACAGGACGGATTGAAGACCCGGATACCGGGTATTCAGGAGTATTCTAGCAAAAAACAGGATTGCATCCGCCCCACCATGTGGGTACACTGGGTGGGCCTTTCCGCAATGTGAGCGCAAAACATGACCCGTTCTCTCCCGCACGAACTGCCGCCGGTCATTACCCCCACGCCGCAAACCGCCGACGATATCCGCCGACAGGCCCTGGGCGTGGACCTGAGCCGCTACGCCAATGTGCTGGACCGCCCGGAATTTGACGCCATCCCCGCCTTTCAGAACCGGGGCATCGCCGGGCCGATACTGCGTTCCATTGGTTACCGGCTGGTCAGCCACATTCCCGATCCCGTGATGCTGACCCACATTGTGACCACCCGCTGTAATTACAGCTGCGGGTTCTGCTCTTTTGCCGATTCCCTGAATGCCCGCCATAACGAGCTGAGCGTGGAGGAAATCACCCCGGTTTACCAGACCATTGGCCAGAACCTGAACACCATTGTGTATTCCGGCGGGGAAACCACCCTGCACCCGCAGTTGCCGGAAATCATTGAGGCCGCCTACCGGTACACCCCGGTGAAATCCGTCTATATCATCAGCAACGCCTGGAAACCCGACCTGCTGTTCGCCATCACCCACCAGATTATGCAGCGCTGCCCGGAGCTTCACCTGACCTGGAGCCTGAGCATTGAAGGCCCCAAGGCCATTAACAACCAGGCGCGCCACACCCGTTCAGAACACTGGGATGCCTGGCAGAACACGATTGATACGGCCGAAGGCCTGAAGCGGATGCGCCAGGTGTTTGATTACGACCAGCTGGATGTGCAGCTGTGCACCGTGTGCGCACCCAGCAATGAGCATATTCTCGATGAGTGGTATGAAACGGTCCGCGATGTGATTCGCCCGGACAAATGGAACCTGAACCTGATGCGCAAGAGCGTGCAGATGAGCGGCAGTGAACTGGCCGGGTTTGACGAGCGCCGCGCCACCGGCCGGCTGGCGCCATTTGAGGAAACCTACCAGCGCATTACCGGCCGGGTGCGCCAGGATGTGCTGAACGGACGCCTGAAGTTCGCCTACCACACGGGCTCCCCGATGGAGGGGGCCATGAAATCCGCAGTGGACCTGATCAGTCAGGCGGAAAACCGGCGAACACTCAATAATCAGTTCAACACCCTCTGCTGCGGCGCCGGTTTTCACGGGGCCTACATCAGCAGCACCGGGCTGGTGAGCGGGTGCGAGGAGTTTGCCCACAACCCCACCGACGAAAAAAGCTACGGCGACCTGCGCGAGGCCGCGTATAACTTTCAGGCCCTGTGGCACTCCAGCACCGCCCAGAAACACCGCAAGCAGACCGGCAAAGCCCCGGAATGCCGGGGCTGCACGCTGGAAAGCCAGCGCAACTACCCGGCTGCCCTGGTCAGCCCCATCACATTGGGCCGGGCAGTGGCCCTGGCCGGGCCGATTCAACGCGCCGCCGGGCCTGAGTAAACCGGTGATGGAACCCGAGCGCCCCCGGGGCAATTCACAACCCCCTTTGCTCTTTATAAAGTATCTGCGAACCACCGTCTGACCGCTGGGAGCCCCCCATGACCCAAAAACGATATCGACGCCGTATTACCGCCCTCACCGCCCTTTCCCTGGCGCTGAGCGGGCAGGGCCTGACCGCCAGGGCCCAGAGCACCATGTGGGAGGCCTACACCGATGCCGGCAACCGCGCCGTGGAGTATGGCGACTATGCCCAGGCCGAGAAACAGTATCAGTACGCCGTGGCTGCCGGGGAAACCATGAGCGGCAAAAAAGGCGCCGGCACGTCCAAGCTGGGGCAGGCCCTGAACAACCTGGCGGAGATTTACCGCATTCAGGGCCGTTACGCCGAGGCGGAACCCCTGTATCTGCGGGCCATTCAGGTGAAGGAAAAAGCCCTGGGCAACACCCATCCCAGCCTGGCGACCTCCTACAACGGCCTGGCCGACCTCTACCGGGCCCAGGGCCGCTTCACGCAGGCGGAGCCGATGTACCTGAGCGCCCTGAAGATTAACGAGCACCCGCTGCGCGCCAACCAGCGCCAGGTGGCCAACACGCTGACCAGCCTGGCGGATATGTACCGCCAGACCGGCCGTAACCGCGAGGCCGACGCCCTGGACGCCAAGGTAACCCAGATCCGCTGGTCTCACCCGTAAGGACAGGTTGCGTCCGTCTGAGGGAGGGGAGCGCGAGGGGCCGTTCCCTCCCCTCGCATCAGGTCACGAGCCTCACCCGGCCTCGGTGATACCCCGGCCACTCTCTCCTGCAAGGGGAGGGGGAGAATCAGCCTGAAAATTCCTCCACGCCTAAGGTCAGAGGGCCTTCAGATGTAACAAAGCGTAACAAACGGGCGGAAAGTGACAACTTTCCCCAAAATATTGTTTTTTTATAGATATAAGGCAGTTATCCACGCATGCACACATGCGGGGAATGAACCGAACAGGATTGGAACGTCACGCCAATGGCAGCAATGGCCACCATGAATAACTTCTTCACGAATTACACCGCTTTCTTTAAGCGGAATAATCCGATGGAATCCATGGCGCTGGCCTTTGCCCAGATGCTGTACAACATCATCACCTTCCAGAGCCGCATGAAGCTTTATAAGTACAAGTACCTGCTGGAGCTGGAAAAGCTGGAAAAAATGCAGGAAACCCTCACCGCCCAGGGCTATCACATTCCCAAAGAGGCCAGCAGCGAAGCGGTGATGAACAAAGTTTACTGATTTCGGTTTTATACCATTAGACACCGGTTGAAACAGGGGAAAAACACAGTCACAGGGGAAGAAAAACCACCCGGTATGCCAGACAGGCGGCCGCGGGGAGGATAGGAAGTAAACCAGGAATGGGTCTCGCAGCAAACCAAGCACGATTGATGAGCCTGATCGCCCGCAAAAGCGATCTGGAACTCGAATCGCAGTTTCTGTCTCAGCGGCGACTGTACCTGGGGAACATGGTGTCCAGTTTCTTCAACCTGCAGGCCAGCCTGGAACCCGATTCCGACGGGGCCAAAGTTTTAGAGGCCCGCATTAAGCAGCTGCAGCAGGCGGATAAACTGCTGGAGCTTCATCTCAACCGCATCACCACCCAGCACGAGGCCGTGGGCAAAGAGCTGGAGTCCGTGCGTAAGCTGATCTCCAACAACATTCAGGGCTCCTTCGGCCTGATGGGTAAGTAATTAATTTACCCTAGACGTTCTGCCACTCGAAATCGGCAGGTTGTCTCCCAGTAAAAGCATCTCTTGTTCTTTGCTGATCGGCCTGGTGTGCCTCTCTCATGGCGTCCGGGCCTGGCCTGCCGTTGCCTGGCTCGCGCTTAGACTGAGCCGGTGGCTGTGTCCGCGTGCCAAAAAAAACAGTCCCCATCATGGTGGTTGTTTGCATCGTTTTGTTTTCCCTCAATTGACGAAACACACAGGGTGCGACCTAGGTAGTGACCCCGCCTTTGTGTTTGACTGAAACACGTGGGCTAAGTGAACCGTATTCGCAATTTAGAAACCACTTGAATGAAGATTCAACGTTAAATTGAAAGCGATATCTTGTCAATGAGCGGACCCAGCGGTAAGTGGATGATTAAAAGCCCGGCGGCGCGGCGCGGCATTAAGGCCGACGTGATGACGCTGCCCGGCGCGCACTGGCAGGAGAAGCGCGAACAGTACTGTGATTACCGGCTGGACGGTACGCTGGCCGACGGCTGGGCGCGCATTAAGCAATACGCCAAAGGCACGCTCTATGTGGAAGCCAGCAGCCCGGCCTTCTGGCAGGGACTGGAAAATGCGGTGAAACAGCATGCCGGCGCCTCGGCCTGGCAGGGCGGCACCTTACCCGGTGAATCCGTCAGTGCGGGCGGCGGGGCGGACGCCTCCGGCAAGCTGGACATTTCCGGCGCATACATCGGCACGGATGAATCCGGTAAGGGAGACTACCTGGGGCCGCTGGTGGTGGCCGGCGTGGTGGTGGATGACGATCATTGCGCGGCGCTGGAAAAACTGGGCGTCACCGACAGCAAGAAACTCACCGACATGGTGATGATGCGGATGGCCGGAGAGATTCAGGACATTGTGGGTGAGAATGGCTGGGCGCTCCACGTGCTGATGCCCGCCACATACAACGCGACCTACGATCAGTTTAAATCGCACGACAAAAACCTCAACCACATGCTCGCCGATCTCCATGCCTCCATCATCAGCGAACTGTCGGCGCAGAACCCGGATTGCACGCAGGCTGTGGTGGATCAGTTTGGCAGCGAGCAGTACGTGCTGACCGCGCTGAAACAACGAAAATGCGCCATCGCCCGCGTGCAGCAGACCCCGCGCGCGGAGGCCAATTTGGGCGTGGCGGCGGCCAGCGTGCTGGCGCGCGTGGAGTTTGTGGCGGCCATGCGCCAGCTGAGCCTGGAGCACGGCATGAATTTACC
The DNA here is from genome assembly GCA_050247195.1 of Candidatus Melainabacteria bacterium. Taxonomy (GTDB): domain Bacteria; phylum Cyanobacteriota; class Vampirovibrionia; order Vampirovibrionales; family Vampirovibrionaceae; genus JBFWUP01. Next base: position 39,458 of record JBFWUP010000011.1, read on the forward strand.
GCTGGGCGCCGGCAGCAATGTGGTGCGCGCCGCCAAGGAATTCATCGCCCGCCATGGGCGCAACCGCCTGGGCGAGGTCGCCAAACTGCACTTTAAGACGACACAGACACTTTAACCCCTCACCCCCCAACCCCCTCTTCTCCAAGAGGAGAGGGGGAGAAGAGCATCCTTGCATCCGCAGAATGACCCGCCTATAATGAGCGTCCCCTTGCTCCGGGCGAAGCGGGAAATTCCGTGCAAATCGGAAGCTGTGCCGCAACTGTAACCGGTGGAGACCGGAGAGCCTCCACAGGAAGTCAGAACACCGTCCGCCCGGCTCATTGTGTCATCCGTTCTTGCGAGCACAAGGACTCCCACCTATGCAGCCTCTTACCGGGCAGACCCTGCCCACCCTTCAGCGCCCCCTGGGGTTTGACGCCTTCAACCGGTTTCCCCCGGCCGGCCCGCCCATCAGTTTTCAGCGCCTGCCCGCGCCGGACACCGCCGACGCCAAACCGATCGCCAACCTGGATGAGCCGGTATACCTCTCGCCCAGAAAAGCCGTCGGGTTGTTCAGCACCGGTCTGCTGGCTGCCGCTGCCGGCGGCGGCGTTTTAAAACTACTGAGTGGTACCGGGGCAACACAGGTCGCGCGACGCGAAGCCACCGACACCTTTTCCGTACTGAGCCACCTGCAGCCCGAACACACCCTGAACCCGGCGGTGAATTTCAGCGAACCGATGAGCGCCATGCTGATGCTGGGTCTGCATGATCCCGCCCAGCGCCGGGCGCTGGCCATGCTGGGCACCTACAGCGCGCTGGGATATCTCAGCGGCAACGTGCTGAAAGGCGTGCAGGAGACCGTGGTGCGCCGCGCGGAAACGGGCATCCGCTCGCACCTGCTGCACGAACTCCCGTCGGCCTTTCAGGACAGTCTGCAGACCAAGCAGCAGATAGACGACAGCCTGCGCGTTCACGCCCGTCAACGCATCACTGCACTGCTCAGCCAGGCGGGCATTGCCGATACCACGGCGGTTCTGGGCGCCGCCGGGCTGAGCGGCGGGCCGACGGCGCCCAACCCGGAAGACCTTCGGCATTTTTACATGGAGCCCCGGCATCTCAGCAACACCCAATCACCCCCGGCGGGCATTAACGGATTGCTGCCCTTTGGCGGCCGCAATACCGGCAACACCCGCACAAATGCTGAATTCGGCACCCCGGCCGCAAACAACGCCACGTCCTTTTTCCGGCCGAAAAGCAGCTGGCTGGCCGGTGGTATTTTTGCCGCCGGGGTGCTCACCGGCGCCGCAGTGCAGGGGCTGGCGAGACTGGCGAAAACCGCAGCCATGGCCCTGCCGGAAAATGGCAAGACGACCGTCTACCATAATATTTCCACCATGGACAAAGCGAGCTGGACGCTGTTTGCCAACCGCAGCGGCCGCAACGCCATGCTGGCAGCGGGCGTGGGGGTGCTGGCCGCCGGCGTGAAGCTGGGGCAGATGGCGCTGGAAGGCCTGCGCCAGATTGAAGTGACCCGTGTGAATGCGAAAACCGAGCGGGATTATCAGTCTCATAACTGGCGGGTGACTGACCCGATGTACCACCGCATTGCCGAGGAGCAGGCGCTGACCACCGCCCTGGATCAGCTGGCGCGCGATATGCCGCAGTTAAGCACCAATCCTGCCGCATTGCAGCAGCGCATCCGCACCGTGCTGGACAACATCGGCCGGCAGTCCGCACCGGCCTACTTTATGATGACGCCGGCCGTGGGCCTGGTGGATGCCCGGAGTTAATACCTCTCACCCCCTCCGGCAAATACCTCACCCCCCGGGCCCCCTCTCCTGCGGGAAAGGCTCCTCGCGATCCCGCAAATACCTCACCCCCCCGGCCCCCTCTCCTCCAAGAGGAGAGGGGGAGCAGAGGAAAGTTAGTCGTCTTCCGGCTTGAAACTGAGGGCGAGTGAGTTGATGCAGTAGCGCAGGCCTGTCGGATCCGGACCGTCCTCAAACACGTGGCCGAGGTGGCCGCCACACTGCGCGCAAAGCACCTCGGTGCGGCGCATGCCGTAACTGGCGTCGCTCTCGGTCTCCACCGCATCGGTATCAGCCGGCTGGTAAAAGCTGGGCCAGCCGGAGCCGGACTTGAACTTGGCGCCGGACTCAAACAATAACTGGTTGCAGCCGGCGCACAGATACTTCCCGGTCTCGTAAAAGTCATCATAACGGCCGCTGAAGGGGGGCTCGGTCCCTTTCTCTCGCAGTACATGGGCCTGTTCGGGCGTCAGCGGGTTCAGGGAGCCGGGCCCGCAGGCCGGTGTGGAATCAGAGGGGTGCATCGGGCAGTCCTTTTGGTCTTATCAGGGGATTGACGACGCGCAGAAGCTGGCGTTTGTTCTGAAATTCCATTATAGTGGTCCTTCGATTCATTCAACCCCATTGTGACGGCGCAACAGCCGTTTGTGAAGAGGGACCCCGTTTGCACCAGCCCGCCAATCAAACGCTGATTGCGTTGTCACTGATATTGCTGCTGGGCATTGGCTCGCAGTGGGTGGCCTGGCGCACCAGACTCCCCACCATTCTCATACTGCTGTTTGCGGGCATTCTGTCCGGGCCGGTGCTGGGCTGGGTGGATGCCAAAGCCATGCTCGGCAACCTGTTCACGCCCATCATTTCGCTGTCGGTGGGCATCATTCTGTTTGAAGGCGCCCTGAACCTCAAATTCTCAGAGCTGGGGGCCTCGCACCGCATTGTCCGCAACCTGCTCAGTATCGGCGTTATCACCACATGGGTGCTTTCCACCCTGCTGGCGCGCATGCTGCTGGGGTTTTCATGGTCCTTTTCACTACTCACCGGCGCCATTCTGATTGTCACGGGCCCCACGGTGGTCATTCCGCTGCTGCGGCAGATCCGTCTGAAGTCCCATCTCAGCTCCGTACTGAAATGGGAGGGGATTCTCAACGATCCGGTCGGCGCCATTATGGCGGTGATCGTCTTTGAGATTATTCTGACCGGCGATTTTAATCAGGCTGGTGGCCTGATTGCCCTGGGCACTTTCAAAAGCATTGGTATCAGCGTCATCCTGGGCATCATCGGTTCACTCTGTTATTACGGTCTGGTCATCTTCCGGCTGATCCCCAAGTATCTGGACATCCCAATCGTTTTTACGCTGATCGTCAGTCTGTTTACCGTCTCCAATGTGATTCAGAGCGAGTCCGGACTGCTGACCGTGACGCTGATGGGGGTGGCGCTGGCCAACCAGAAAAGCGTCCCGGTGCGGCACATTCTCGAATTCAATGAAACCATCCGCGTGATTCTCATCTCCAGCCTCTTTATTCTGCTGGCGGCCACGCTGCAGTTTTCCAACTTCACGCACATGGACATGGGCTGTATTCTCTTTGTGGTTGCGCAGATGCTGCTGGTGCGTCCGCTCGCCGTTTTTCTCTCCACCTGGAAAACCGACCTGCGCTGGCAGGAGAAAATCTTTCTGGCCTGGATGGCGCCGCGCGGAATTGTGGCGGCGGCCGTGTCCTCCGTGATGGCGCTGCGCCTGCTGCCCCTGGGATATGAAGACGCCGCGACGCTGAGCCCGCTGATCTTTTCCATCATTATCGTCACCATCACCGTGTACGGCCTGAGCGCCCGACCGCTTTCCAAACTGCTGCGGCTGGAAGAGCACCGCCCGCAGGGGGTGCTGTTTGTGGGCGGGGATGCCTGGGTGATTGAAATTGCGCGCGCCCTGGTGGATGAAAACCACCAGGTGGTGGTGGTGGACGGGCATGAGTCCAACGTGCAGTACGCCTGGTCTCAGGGCGTGCCGGCGCGCCAGGGCAACATTCTGTCTGAAAGCTTCACCAGCACCATTGATCTGACCGGGCTGGGATATATGCTGGCCCTGAGCCCGAGCGATAAAACCAACGCGCTGGCGGCCAAACATTTTTCGGAGATTTTTCAGCCGCGCAACGTGTTTCAGCTATCCACCGATTGCGTGATGAACACGGAAAACCGGATGCCGGAGTCCATGACCGCGCAGTCGGCGTTTCTGCCGTCGCTGAGCTACCACGAGATGACCCGGCTATATTATGCCGGCACCCAGGTGAAAACGTATACCGTACCGGAAGAGGCCAACCTGAGCGATTACTGGAAGATGCTGGGCGTGCAGGCTGTGACGCTGTTTATTAAGGATGCCGCCACGGGTCGTTTGCGCGTGGTGACCGGAGCCACCGATCCCAGGCTGCGCGAAGGCGACCGTATTTTCGCCATTCCGCTGGATGTGGACCGTGGTCAGGGCATTGCGCTCTCGGAATAGAACTGTGGGCCCTGCTGGTTTTCAGGCCGGGGTTTTGGCGGTGGCGGCTGCGGCTTCTTCGGCAGCCTGCTTTTCCAGGTCCTGCTTTTTGCGGCTGATGACCAGTTTACCCGTGGTGGAGCGCGGGTTGGCCACCAGCGCCGTCAGGTAAGGCACTTTCTGTGTGGCGAGATCGGTTTTATACCGCAGCGCACCGGGCCCCATGTTATAGGTCTGCACACCCTCGCCGGCCAGCTGCACCAGTTCCTCATGCAGGGCGATTACGCCCGGGCTGAACTCCTGAAAGTCGCCTGTGTTGACAGTCACCAGGGAGTAATAGACGCCCCCGTGCAGCACGCCGAAGCGCATGCTGGTCAGGCGGCCGTTGAGGAAGAAACCGTAAAAGCGCAGCTGATCATCGGCCGTCAGCGCCTTTACCCAGGCGGTGAAGAACGCCTTTCCGTGCGGCGTGGCGAAAACGCTTTCCGTGCCTTTGTCCCGCCAGTAAGCGGTGTGACCTTCATAAAACTGCGCCAGGTAAGTGTCCACCGGTGCTTCGTGATTCAGCAGACGGAACTCGGGTTGCTGGTCGGCGGCCTTCTTGATTTTACGGCGGTACTCGCAGCGGACCTTGCTGGATCGGGCTTCCCAGTAAGTCTCCCAGCCCTGGCTGAAATCAATCAGAAACTCGGCGCTGGATTCCCACTGCGCATACGGACAGCGCTGATGCGTGACCCACTCCCAGAAATTCGGGTTGTCCAGCGACGGGGTGGTGGTGATTTTCAGGTAGTCCCAGCCTCTGGCCGTCTGCGGGTCCGACAGCTGCGCCATATCATCGGCCGTAACCTGCTGCGCCCAGTCGTTTTCCCAGCCGGCCAGCTTCATCTGCTTGACGGTGTACAAGCCCTTGAGCACCTTTTTTTTGAGGATGGCCCAGTTGCCGAAACGGCCGGCCAGATCCAGCTGCGGCGCCACATGCGCCCACCAAAGGGATTGGTACAGTTCAGTCTGATGAAACATAACGATAAATACCCTGACTTCGATTGTAAAAAAAACCAGTGGAAACGCTATTTTGCGGCTGACGGCGGAGAACCCAGCGTCCGGACGATACGGGAAAACATGGCGTCGGCCACCAGGCCGTTGGCCTTCGGGCTGATGTGGCACCAGTCAATGTAGACCGGCCCGGCCTCATCCAGCACGTCGCCAATAAAGTAGACCTGCTCCTTCTCCCGGCGGGAGAAGCGCTGACGGGCCGCCGTATAGAGTTTTTTCTCGGCGTCAATCCAGGTGGCGGAGGCTTCGCCGTAAGGGATTTTTTCATCACCGACCGGCTCGCGGTGATCGGAAAACAGATAGGGCTGCCAGAAGAAATAGGTTTTAAATCCGTATACTTTGGAAAGCGCCTGGACCTGGCGGATCAGCTGGTCGTATTCATCCAGGGTGGTAGTCACGTTTTCATCAATTTTCGGCGCAACCTTCTCATCCCACTGGCTGGTGTTGGACTCACCGCCGGTGCTGTTGGTTTTCAGGACTTTCTCCAGCACCTTGTAACCGGACTGGTTGTACACATCCGTCAGAATGGTGCCCCAGCTGGTCGGTGCGGTGTGAAAGCCGAGGACTTTCTCAATATTGTGTATGCTGCGGGGTTTTGCGGGGGAATACAGTGTGGTGAACCCGTCATTCACCCCGTCGTAAAAAATGACGATGTCGGGGATATCTCCGGCGCTGAGGCGGCCCAGCAGGTAGTTCAGCTCCTGCACGCTGGTCCAGGCCGTCTGGCCCATGTTGGTCACATCATACCCATCGCCCAGGCGCGCCTGCAGCTGGGAGGGGATGGTGTCCTTGTCCGGGCTGCCCTCGCCCCACAGGGTGGAGCCACCGAGGACGAACACTTTTCTGGCGTCGGGCCGCGGATGTTTGATGGTCCGGCGGATACCGTTCTCGTCTATCTGGATATACTTGCCCTTGTAGGGATTGGTCAGCCACATCACATGCGGCTGCAGACTCATCTTGCGCGCTTCAATATACTCGCGGGCAAAGGCCATCTTGTCCGGAAAACCGTCGTACATTTCATACAGCAGGCGCGGATCGTACCGTTTGATGCCGACCGTCTGCTGTTTGAGCTCCCACAGGCCGGCCAGCAGAAAATGGCCGACAACCAGCAGAAGGACCACTGTCCCCACGTTGGAGGTGATGAGCAGGAGCGTGTCGCCGATTTTGCTGATCCACGCAGGGGGCTTACGGGTGTTTGGCATTGGGTATGAATTCTCCGGAAGGGCGGAACGCCCGGACGAGTGGGTACAGGAGGATGGTACCGGAAACCGGCCCACTTGGGGAGTGACCTGCGCAGATGCGGACACACCAGCCACAGAGAAATCAACGACCCTCCACCTGCCGGATTGCCCCGGCGGCGCGGAAAATTCATATTTCTTAAGGAAATATTCCGTAGGGAGGGAATTTTCACACACCCGTCATTCCCCCTGACGCGGGAATCCAGTGGTGCGCTCCTGCAAAAGAACCTCACCCGGCCCCGCCTACGTCGGGTCCACCCTCTCCTGCAAGGAGAGGGATCAGACGGCCAGACCGGGTAAATGTGTTACCGGGCGTTGAAGGCCACGTAATACATCAGGTCGTCCGGCTTGTCCTCACCGGCGTAATGGTCCGCCATCCAGGCGGTAAAGGTCTCGCGGGGCTCAATCGCCAGACGGGCGTTGCCGCTGGCGGCCTCGCCAATCGTGATGCTCAGGCGGTTATTGTAATCATGGCCCGGGTGCACGATGGTTTGCGGTGGCAGCGCCGCCAGGCGGTGAATACTGTCATACTGCTCGCCCGCGCTGCCGCCGGGGAGATCCGCGCGCCCGCAGCTGGCGTTAAACAGGCTGTCTCCGGTGAAAATATGGTTGCCCACCCGGTAGGTCGTCATACAGGGCGTGTGCCCGGGTGTGTGCAGGGCTTCCACGGTGAGACCGGCCAGGGTGCGGGTATCGCCGTCCTTCACCCTGTCCGTCACCGCATGCGAGGGCGCCTTGGCGTGCATGATATAAGGCACGCCAAACTGTGTGGCCAGCAGTGGCGCGGCGGTGGCGTGCTCGGCATGGTTGTGGGTATCCAGCACAGCCCGCAGGGCCAGCTTCTCGCGATCCAACGTCAGCAGGTAGCTTCCGAGAATTTCGAGGTCGGGATCAATCAGAAGTACTTCCCGGCTGGCGGGGTTGAGCAGCAGATAGGAGAGATTCCCCTCGCCGCTCCAGAACGGGTGAATTTCCAGGCCGGGCTCAATAACGGGCGTGTGCGGGAAATGCCGGTACGCCAAAGCCACATAGGGTTGAATGGCCTGCGCGGCACTCGGTTTGTCCTGAACTGTAAACATGGCTTTGCTCCTTATGACGGGTGGGATCCGGGCAGGCTGCAGGTGGCGCCGGCCGATGCGGCAGCGGATTGATTCCACGGCATCTTCGCCAGCAGCACGGCCATCATGCAGGTGTTGGTGAGGCCCGCCACCAGCATGCCCATGCCCGCCAGCAACGCCAGCGGCCAGAACCCCGGTACGAAGAGCCCGGTGAGGACCATGAGCCCCACGATGATTTGCACCTGCTGCATAATGCTGTACCCCTTACGCAGAGAGAGCGTCGGGCGACCCGCGCCTTTCCAGGCGAGGATGCCGCCATCCAGCAGTTGCAGGTTGGTGAGACCCAGCTGTTCCAGTTGCTGGCAGGCCTGACCGGCCCGGTTGCCGCTGCGGCAGCTGATAATGGCTTTGGGCATGGCGCGGAGTTGGGCGAGCTGGCCTGTGATTTCATCCAGCGGGATATTGACGGAGCCGGGAATGTGCTCCTGCAGGAATTCATCGCGGGTACGCACGTCCACAATGGTGGGGATATCGGCTTCCGGCAGGGTGGCGGCGTTGACGGTAGGGATGTGGGTGGCGGTGGTCATGGGGGTGGTTTCCTTGGTTTTGTCTGGGCTGGGTCGGTTGGTCTGGATGCGCTTTTACTCGTTCCAGTCCGGGCAGTGCATGGCTTTCAGAATCGCCAGCAGCTCCAGGAGGCGGGGGTCGGCAATGCGGTAGAAAACCTGGCTGCCCTGGCGGCGGGCCAGCAGTATGTCGCGATCGCGCATGGTGGCCAGCTGCATAGAGACCGCCGACTGGCTGGCGCCGACAGCGGCTTCAATGGCCTGCACCGGTTGCTCGCCATCCTTCAGGGCGCAGAGGATGGCCAGCCTGGTGGGGTTGGCCAGCGCCTTCAGGCAGCGGGTGGCGTTCGCCAGCTTGTCTTTGGGGATGGGGGTGATGGCTTGCTCTGATATCATATTATCAAGATATCATGTTTTTGTTATGTGTCAAGAATAAATGGGTGGAAGAGGAGAAGCAAAAGACTGTGGACCTAATTGGAGAGAGGGCCGACAACAGTATTGACTGCGGGAGGCTGGCCGGCCCGGGTGAAATCCCGAATGTTTCTCAGGGTCGTGTACGCAATATTCTCCATGGCATCCTCCGTAAAAAACGCCTGATGTCCCGTAATTAGCACATTTGGAAAGCTGGTCAGGCGCATCAACACATCATCCTGAATCAAGGTATTGGACAGGTCCTCAAAAAATAATGGGCCTTCCTCCTCGTAGACATCGAGCCCGAGATATCCCACCTGGCCGCTTTTTAAGGCCGGAATCAAAGCCTGCGTATCAATCAATCCCCCCCGACTGGTGTTAATCAGCATCACACCCCGCTTCATCTTCAACAAAGACCCTGCATTAATCATATGATGAGTCTCAGGCAACAACGGACAGTGGAGGGTGATCACCATACTCTCTGCATACAAGGTTTCCAGCGGCACATACTGTATTCCCATATCGGTGCAGCGCGGGTTTTCCGTTACATCGTAAGCCAGTACCCGGCAACCAAAGCCAACGAGCAACCGGGCAATCGCTTCGCCAATCTGACCGGTTCCCACAATGCCAACCGTTTTACCGTGCATATCAAAGCCCATTAATCCGTCCAGGCTAAAGTTACCTTCTTTCACCCGATTGAAGGCCCGATGGGTTTTCCGGTTCAGGGTCAGCATCAGGGCAACGGCATGTTCGGCAACCGCATAAGGGGAATAGGCCGGCACCCTGGCGACAGTGATCCCCAGAGCCTTTGCGACAGCCAGATCAACATGGTTATAACCCGCGCTGCGCAATGCAATCAGTCGCACCCCTCCGGCATGGAGTCTGGTTAAAACGGGGCCAGACATGTCATCGTTGACAAACGCGCACACGGCGCCGCACCCCGCTGCCAGAGCGGCTGTGTGCGTGTCGAGTCGTGACTCGATGAAAAGGAAATCATCTTGATCGACGCCCAGCGCAGGGGCGGCCACCAGGAAAAACGCCTTGTCATAGGGCTTGGTACTGTATACGGCAATAGGCAAAATCAGAGAGTTCCCGGCGTTCAGATATTGAGCAGCAAGGGAATTGTTACTGCACGTTCTGTCTGAGTGGGTTTTCCACTTCCAGGCCGCTGCCGGTGCCCAGGTCTTCCAGCGGTTTGCCATCAATATCGATATAAATCTCGTGCTGCTGATCAGCCGCCAGTGCGGTGGCTTTCAGCTCGGCCATGCGCTGCGTGACGCTGGTGGCGCCGCCGCCGCTCATAAACTCCGGGGAGAGATTGATCCGCACAGCCTTGCCGTTTTCCGTAATGCCCAGCAGGTGGGTGCCGGCCGGAATCTCGCTGAAGTAGCCCTGGGCCTTTTCTTCCTCAGTAGGACCTTTCAGCAGTTGCAGCATGGCATCCTGCAGTTCGCCCTGGGCCTGCCCTTTGGGAATGGCGCGCCGGATGCCCTCGGTCACCACCTCACTGCCACGGCTTTTGGAGAAGTGGACAATCACTTCCTCGGCCTGGGGCTTGGCCTTGCCGGAGAACCAGCGTGTGCAGCCCGCCAGCGGCAGCACAGCCATCAGGGCGATCAGCATGAGGGGAAGCAGGCGGGCAAGGGGTTTCATGGCGGATTCGGGGTCCTTCACTCTCTATGAAGTTGATCCAATCAGGACGATCGGTGATCAGGCCGTATTGTACCAGAGAAATGACATCCACAAGGGGCTGTGTTTTGCCTATGATGAGCTGAGG
>JBFWUP010000012.1:0-37128 GCA_050247195.1 Candidatus Melainabacteria bacterium
TTCAACAAACTGAAGTATTTTCGGAGAATCGCCACCCGGTACGACCGGAAAACCCTGTACTACGCAGCGTTTCTGTACCTTGCTTCCGCCGTGACCTGGGGCTGATTCAATTGTCGATTCGCCCTAGAGAGGAGACGCGCGGGTGCACCGGAAACACCACCGGCACGCCGAGGCTGTCCAGATAACGCAGAATAGCGACGGCCTTCTCCGGCTGCGCCGTGGTTTCCGCCCGGTGCATGGTCAGCAGCAGGTATGCACCACGCGATACGCTGAGATCAGCCGACCAGGCGCCAAATCGTTCTGTGGCCCGGGGCAGAAACTGCAGCAGGGCATCCAGCATGACATCGCCCACCAATTGCCCGGTGGTTATGCCCTCCGCATTGAGGTTGGCCATGGCCGCCGGCGTGGGCGCAAAACACCACCGCGCCAGATGATCCGTGAGAATCCGGTTGCGCTCCTCCGGCATGGCCGGGTTAAAGCTGCGCAGGCCCGCCTCCACGTGCGCCAGGGGAATCTGCTGCGCGGCGGCCACAAAGGCCCCGGCAAACGTGGCGTTGGTATCCCCGTAGACCAGCACCGCATCGGGCGCTTCCGCAAGCATCACCGGCTCCAGGCGCTGCATCGTCTCACCCACCTGGTAGGCCAGGCTCCCGGAACCGACATCCAGCCGGTAATCCGGCTGCTTCAGGCCCAGTTCCTCAAAAAACACGTCGGACATCTGCGCATCATAGTGCTGCCCGGTATGCACCAGCACCTCGGCAATGCCCGCTGCGCCCAGTGCGGCGGAAACCGGGGCCGACTTGATAAACTGGGGCCGCGCGCCCAGCACGGTCATTACTTTCATCGTTACCAACGCTCCGAAGTGGCCTCCCTGCGACCTTTCAATCCTAGCACAAGACGGCCAACCCCTCGTGCTACAATAGGCCGGATGAACACCCTTGTGACGGTACGGGAACCGGGGAGAGCGGCCGCAGAAGGCCCTGCTTTGGCCTGCCCGCAGTGCCATCAGCCCCTGGCGCCGGATACGGAACAGCAGACGCTGGTTTGCCCGCAGCATGGCGCGTTTCCGCATGCGCAGGCGATCGCCCGCTTTGCCGGCGAAACGGATTTTGACGCACACTGGCAGACCCACACCGCCTCCTCGCTGCCTGCAGGCAAGCTGGCCGTGGCCACAGACTTTCTCACCCCGCTGATAAGCCAGCTGCATGCCGAAAAAAACATGACCCTGCTGGATGTGGGCTGTGGCGATGGCGTGCACGTGGAAGTGCTGGCCCCGTTGCTGAATGACGACAGTGGCCACCATCTCAGCGCGCTGGATATTTCCGCCGCTGCCCTGACGGCCGCCCAAACCCATGGCAACACCAGCTGCCGGTTTGTTCAGGCCGATGCCTGCGCCCTGCCCTTTGCCGACCAGAGCTTTGATGTGGTCTTTTCTTTCGGCGTGCTGGCCTACACCAGCAACATCCGCACCGCGTTTCAGGAACTCTGCCGCGTCACCAAACCCGGCGGGCTGGTGGGCGTTTGGATTTATCCCCAACCCAAAGGCCTGAGCGGCTGGCTCTTCGGCTCTGTCCGCAACCTGTGCAGCGCCCTGGGGCCCTGGCTCACACGCCGCATTGCCGACTGCATCGTCCCCCTGCTGCCATGGCTGCCCACCCGTTCCGGCCTCACATTAAAAAACGCAGACTGGGCGGCTTGCCGCGAAGTGGTGCTGGTCAACATTCAGCCCCGGCAACTGGTTTTTCCGGAAGCCTCAGAAATCCGCGGCTGGTTCACACGGCACGGACTCTCCATTGTTCATGAGGATGAACGCGCACCGGTGACGCTGTGGGGGAGCAAGCTTTGAACCTGAAAAAACTGCGTGTCGTCATTCTGAGCAATGACGACCTCACCAGCAATGTTATTTTCGCCCCGCTGTTCACTCAGCCTGATGTGGAGGTGGTTGGCCTGGCCTTCACCACAACGATTAACCCCAAAAAAACGGGCCTGCGCGGCGTGTTCAGCCTGCTCAAAAAAATGGACTGGCGCTATTGGCTCTATCAGGTGTTTATAAACGGGTTTTACAAAGTGTATGAGGCCCTGACACTGCGCCTGAATTTCCCTGACAACGCTTTACCGGTATTGCGACGGCTCTGCGCCAGAAAGAACATTCCTGTGTTCACCTCTGCCAATTTTAACGGCGAGGATTTCCTCAGCCAACTACGCTCACTGAAGCCGGATCTGCTCATTATCCGCGTTAACCAGATTCTCAGAGCCCCGGTTCTCGCCATACCCACCCATGGCACCTGGTGCATACACTCCAGCCTGCTGCCGGCTTACGGGGGCATTGCCGCCGAATGCCACGCACTGGCGCGCGGGGAGCGCCGGATGGGCAGCGCCCTTTTTCACGTCTCTCTGCAACTGGATCAGGGGACCGTGCTGGCGCGGCGTGAAATGGCCTGTAACCCCAACTGTTCCGTCTTCAGTCATATGCTGGCCAACAACCGTCTGGCCGGTAACCTGCTGGCCGACTGCGCCCAAACACTCAGCCTGAAAGGCGCCCTGCCGCCCACTGCGTTGGACGATACCCTGCAACCCAGTTACTACAGCTGGCCCCAGGCGGCTGATCTTGCCCTGCTCCGTCAGCGCGGGATTCCTCTGATGCATGTTCGGGATATGATCCGCCATGTCGCCCGCTGTCTTGGCCTGGGCTTACGCAGCGACGCCATCCCGGCAAAGGCGCCGGGGTCCTTTTTAACCCGTGAGGTCACGCCGGTCACACCATGACGCAGATTGCGACACAAACCGTTGAAGACGTCCGCACGTTCTGGGAAAGCAACCCGCTGTGGACGGGAGAATCCCGCCACGCCCCGGGGGAACGCGCCTTTTTTGAAGAACACCGTTCTGTGTTTATCAACGACTGCCTGGCCGGTCGTTTTGATTCACGGTTTATTCCGCCGCCGGGAAACCGCGATGCCGTGCTGGATCTCGGTTGCGGACCCGGCTTCTGGGTGATTGAACTCTCGAAGTACGCCAAAACCATCACCGGGGCCGATCTCACTCAGAATGCCCTGAACCTGACCCGCGAGCGTTGCAATATCTATAATGTGCAGGCCACCCTCAGCCAGCAGAATGCAGAAACCATGAGCTTTGAAGATGGCTCGTTTTCTCACGTGAACTGTCAGGGCGTTATTCACCATACGCCCAACACCCCGGCCTGTGTGCGTGAGATCGCCCGGGTACTGCGAAGCGGCGGCACGGCCAGCGTCTCGGTGTATTATAAAAATATTTTTCTGCGCGCCTGGCCTCTGCTCAACGGCATCGGCAAACTGCTCCACAGACTGGGGGCCAGGCTACCCGGCCGCGGCCGGGAAAATATATTTGCGCTCAACGACGTGGATGAGATTGTACGCCTGTACGACGGGCTGGAGAACCCCATCGGCAAGGCGTATTCCCGTTCTGAATTTATCACAATGCTCAGCCCTTACTTTGACGTGGAAGAAACGTATCTGCATTTTTTCCCCGCGCGCACGCTGCCATTTCCTGTTCCCGGCTGGCTGCACCGCCTGCTGGACCGCCACGCCGGCTTTATGATTTACGCCACACTGCGCAAAAAAACCAACCCATGAGCAATAGCCAGCAGGAAACGAAACCTTTTCCGTGGCCGTTTTTTTTCAAGGCGGTATTGAGCATTGGTCTGCTGGCCTTTATCATGATGCAGACGGATCTGCGCCGGATGGGAGACGTGCTGCGACATGCCAACGGCGGACTGGTTGTACTGAGTTTTGCCGCCTATATGCTGGCGCACCTGCTGTGTGTGCTGCGCTGGCAGGCCCTGCTACAAACCCTCAGTCACCGCGTGCCGCTGGGCGATTGCTTCCGGTACTACATGACCGGCCATTACATGAGCATGTTTCTGCCCGGTGTGATCGGCGGGGATGTCCTGCGTCTGTTTTACCTGCAGCGGCATCACGGCATCCGTAAACGGGTGGGTTTCCTCAGCATGATGATGGAGCGTGGTTTTGGCCTGTTCACCCTGCTGGCGCTTATGGTGCTGGCCCTGTCCGCTCCCGATGCCGCTCATCTGCCTGACAGCATTGCACCATTACTGGTCGGAATGACGGTATCTGGCGGGTTGATCTGGCTTCTGCTGACAATCATCCCGGTCCGCCTACCCATTATCCCGGCGGCCTTCCGTGACTGGCTGGGGATGATTCACCGGTCGCTCCGCCAACCGGGTATTCTGGCGGCCGTGGGGTATTCCCTGCTGGTTAATCTGCTGCTCGTGCTCATTCACATGCTGCTGGCCCGCGCGCTAAGCCTGGATGTTTCTCCTGCTTACCTGACCCTGACGTTTGGTCTGACCGGCATTGTCAGCATACTGCCGGTTTCCATCAATGGGTTGGGTCTGCGCGAAGGCGGTTACCAGTTGCTGCTGGGGCTGGCGGGCATCAGCGCCGCCAACAGTCTCTCATTTGCATTGCTGTGGCTGTTACTGGCAATGGCCAGCACACTACCGGGCGGCTACTTCTTCATGCAGACCCGCCGGCAGCAGGCCATTCCCGGCACCTGACACCCTGGCGGGCAGAGGCGTGAGAAGTTCAGCACTCAGGATCTGCACCATCCGCTGAATCATCCGGCTGGTTTTCGCCCCAGAATCGACAGGCAGCCCCAATCGCCCTTCGTGCAGACACAGCGGCAGATTAATCACCTCCCGGCTGGTTGCCAGCGCCACAGGCGTGCCGGCCACCCCGAGCGCCTGATACGCGGGTAAATCCGCTACGCTGTAATCCACAATGATACCGATTTCCATTCCCAGTACATTCTCCAGCGTGCGCTGCGCTTTATCCCGGTACACACTGGCCACCCGCACGGGGAAATGACTCCAGGTGAACCCGGACTGCGGTTCCGGGAAATCAAGAAGACCGGCATTCCGCAGCGGGCGGAGCGCCTCGGCATACCCGCCGGCAAGCGTCCGGCGACCCTTCACGCGCTGGTCATAGCGTCTCAATGAAGACAAGCCGATGGCGGCTTCAAAGGCGGTCATGGGTTGCCGGTAGTCGACCGGCAGATCAACCACATCGGGCCT
Source organism: Candidatus Melainabacteria bacterium (assembly GCA_050247195.1). Lineage (GTDB taxonomy): Bacteria > Cyanobacteriota > Vampirovibrionia > Vampirovibrionales > Vampirovibrionaceae > JBFWUP01. The sequence goes on from JBFWUP010000012.1 coordinate 5,069, forward strand.
GAAGTAATCCGTCTCACCGGCTAACAGCCGCGTGTGCTGTTTCAACCAATGTACGATTTCAAATCCCCAGGGGGTGAACGCCACGGTGGCGGCCAGCACATACGCGCGTGAGATCCAGGACGATCGTCTGACGGGTGATGCGTCCCGCAGTTCACGAATCCGGTCAGCAAGCGCGCGATCCCGTAGCGTGAGCATGCCGCCTTTCACACTGTTCACGAGCTTGGAGATATTCATGCCAAACAACGCGCCGTCACCAGCACCCGCCGCCACGTTCCCCTCGGCATCTTCACAGAAATAGCCATGGGCGCAGTCCTGCAGAATGAACACATGCGGATAGCGGTTCCGAATGGCCTCACACAGGGCGGCCGTTTCTTCGGTCATCCCAAACAGATGCGTGGGCAGGATCATCGCTGTTTTTTCGGGCGACTCTTCAATGGCCGCCAGGTATGCTTGCGGCAGGGGCTGAAAACGACCCGGCGCATTGTCCAGAAACACGGGCTCAAACCCCGCCAGCACCACCGCATGCGCCACCACCACACACGTATATGAAGGCATCATCACACGACGCTGTTCCGGATTGGGATAGCGTTCCGCCAGGGCACACAGCAGAAAATACAGCCCACTGCGCCCATACCGGAAAGCAACGCCATGCGCGTGACCTGTCCTCTCCGCAAAAGCGTTTTCCAGCTGCGTCACCGTATTCACCGGCGCCGGTCGCCCGCAGGCCGCCAGATCGCCCCAGTCATAATCCGGTGAGAACCGAGGAATCATCACAAAACCTGGTCTTTCAGCGCCCGAAGATCCAGCGTGTTGGCCGAGGCCATATGCTGATGAAACCCGACCGGCTGCCTCCGCCACCCCGGCGGGACAGGATCCACCACCACCGTCAGCAGGGCGTCCTGCCGGTCGAGCGTCATGGTGAGGGGCAATGGTTGTACGGCTTCAGATCGGCCCATCACAAAGGCGACCATGGCCTGCTTGATGGGTGATTGCAGCCATGGCAGCAGGGCGCAAACCATGCCAATCACACGCAACGCTATCAGGCGCAATGGTGTGTTGATCGGCTGACGACGTTGCCGCGCCGCGTAGCGCCAGCGTATCGACGATTCAGTGACCGTCAGATCCTGAGGCGGAACGCCCTGTGTGGTCAGCTGATTGTTCTGCTCCGTTTTCACCCAGGCTGTCAGGCTGGCGTCCTGCCAGACATTCTCCACACGCTGCACCCGCCGGATGACCGCCTGCTTTGTGGAGACAACCGCCATTGCATGCTCTCTGCGGAACACCCATAAGCCCGCTTCCGGAAAAACCTGATCCGAAACAAGCAAGGTAGCGACTTCAGAAAAATCAGGACGGGTTTGTTTCAGCCCGACCGCCAGAAACGCCCAGCTGTTAAAAACCGGCGCCATATTGCCCGCCTCCACCGTCACCGGCGTCACCGTGGCGATGTTCGGCTGGTGCACCGACAACCACCAGCCCGGCATGGCATCCGGATCATCATTCAACGGCAGCAAGCCGCCGGGATAGACAATCTGCGTGCCCCGGCTTCCGGCTTCACCGGCAAAGCCGCCGTCGGGCATGGCGAATGCCGCACAGAACCGTTGGGAGCGTTCAAGCGACTCGCGCAATTGCGGACATGCGCCTGAGGGCCGGCATGCCAGATAGACCCGCAGATAATGATTCAGCAGCGTCTGGTAACCCGGGTCTGCGCCGCCGTATTCTGGAAACCAGCCTTCGGCATGCTGCAATGCCATAAATGGTCGCCAGTGGCGATCTTCATCCAGCGGTAGATTGAGATACTGCCTGGCCAAGGCGATGGCGGCGTAACCGGTGGCCAGATGGTTGGCGATCACGCCGTGGGTTTCACTCGTGGCCTCCAGAAAGGTCAGACCGTTTCTGACTATCGTATGGAAACCGGTGTCACTGTCCTCAGGAAAAGCCTCCGGGTGACGACTGCGCGCCGCCAGCAGACTGAACAAGACCAGCGCCGTCACGCAGTAGGAACTCTCCCAGGGGTAGGCTTCTTCAAAACTGCCGTTGCGCCGCTGAAAGCGTTGCGTCCCCGTCACCACAGCTCGCACCACGGCCCGGATTTCCTCGCAACTGAGTTCAAGGTACGGCGTGGCATCCAGAAAGCCGGCCAGACCCGCCTGCCACGTATGATTGATAAAATCCCGGGTTTTCCACGCCCAGAACTCCCGGTCCGCCACACCATATGTGCGCGAGGCTGGATCGAGATCAATCTGGTGCAGCCATCGCAGCGCACCCGTGCGGACTGAATTTTCCAGCGCATCAATGTACGGCTGGTAACCGGCGGCGGCTGCTTTATCGGGCACCCATGTCGTCACAGGGAAAGCACCTCTCTGTTCAGTATCGCATTCTCGGTCCGGGTGGCTGCTTCACTGATCGTCGGAAAATCAAACGACTGCGCTTTTGCCCAATCGAGAATCTCCCGGTAAGCATGATGCCATGCATACCCCGGGGTGGCCACCCGCTCATGCCAGTTGATGGCCACACACCCGCCGGCCTGGCGCACGACTTCGAGAAGTTCGCATCCTCTGACCACCACGGCATCCGTGGCAAGCGCCAGGTCATCAAACAACGGGCCATCCATCAGCAGCAGCGGCATTTCTCGGATACGGGCCCCGCTGGGCAGCAGCAAGGTAAACGGCCTGGCCATCCCCCCCCGGAAGCCCACCCCACCATTCCAGCCCAGCGTGCTGTCCACGGTGAATCCGGTTTCAGCAATTTTTTCCAGGGCGACCTGACCGCCGGGTAAATTCAGCCAGTGCTGGCGCACCACATTCACGGGCCGGTGAAAAGCCGCTGACAACCGCCGGCGCTCTTTCGGCAGCAACCCATCACTCAGGGAGTAAAAACTGCCATGCAGTCCCACCTCACACCCATACCGGCGCACCAGATCCACCAGGCGCGCAAACAGCGGATGGCCTTCATCGTAGGAAGGATCAATCAACCATTGCTGCAAATGCCGCAGTGGCTTGGCCGAACGCTCTGGAAGGGGAATAAACAGGGTGGAGCGACCCGGTTCTCCGGCGACGTCGCGGTCCGTCTGCAATAGCGTCTCCAGCGAATCCAGAAAAGCATCCGGATGCTCATCACGCTCCCAGCGCCGCTGGGCCACCAGGCGCTTGAGTTTCATCGGCCAGGTCGGCTGCAGGTAATCAATATCATGGGTCAGGCATAAACCCGGTCGTTGCGGTTTCAGGCGGGCGCCCAGCCGCTCGCCCTCCGCGCTCAGCCAGCGATGGATGGTGGTTTCCGTGTACGGCAGCTCCGCGATGGGATGGACGGGGTAACCATTGCGGGATTCAAAAACATCACCGGCAAAGCGTTCCGCCCAGCGCGTTAGCCATTCCGGTGGCTGGGTCACCCAGACTGAGTGACAGCGGGACACCACTTCAGCGGGTATTGCCAGTATCTCTTCCGCACAGGCCAGCCACTGCGCCACAGCCTGGCTCACGGTCAATCGTGTCGTCATGCCACCTCCAGAGGAACGCGGTACTGACGCGACCAGGATTCCAGGCACAACAGCATCCAGATGCGGTGCGCACGGCGTTCATCCAGCGCAAAGGGCAGGGGTTGCCCGTCATGGTGTTTCAGCAGTTTTTCAATGGCGGCCTGGGGCATCAGTGAGTGAATGGCCGAGCCGTGGCTCAGCAAGCGCTCACGGACTGCATCCCGCAGATCGCCGCGAAACCAGTGACGCAATGGCGTGGGAAAACCCCGCTTGGGCGCAGACAATACCGGGGCCGGCAGAATATTGCGGGCGACAGCTTTCAGCATGGCTTTCAGTTCACCGCCGCGCAGTTTGTCCTCCACAGGCAGGGGCGCAATCTGGCGGACCAGTTCCTGAGACCACAACGGCACGCGCGTCTCCAGGCTGTGACGCATCGAGATTTTATCCTCCACCATCAGCAGACCGGGCAGGTAGGTATCCACATAATACCGGTTGAGCTGCGCCAGTGGGGAACGCTGACGCGCCTGAACAAAGGCCTCCGGAATTTTCTGCATGGCAGTGGGCAGCGTGGCGGCCAGTTTACCAAACAGGTTGGGCGCAAACCGCAGCTCACCCGTCCGCATCACCTGCATCACCATATCCACGAGCCAGGGAAACTCCCGGACGGAAAAACGGGTGAGCACGCGCCAGGACCGGGCTGCCGGAAACTGCTGTAGCCACCAGAATGCTTTAAAGAGCGGATACCCCCCGAACAGCTCATCGCCGCCATGACCAGCCAGAATCACCTTGCGCTGCCGGGCGGCCTCACGCGCCACGACAAACTGGGAAAACGTTCCCATGCCCATCCGTGGTTCTTCCAGCGTGTGGATGACGTCATCGAATGAATTCCGCCAGTCGCTGGCGCGAACAGGCACCTCCACCAGCGGAATACCGGCCCGGGAAGCCACCTGGCGGGTGAAGGGGCGTTCATCGTACCAGTGATCATCGCCCTCAAAGTAACCCGTGAAACCCAATATATCGGCCTGATGGCGCGCCGCCAGGGTACTGACCAGACCGCTGTCGATGCCACCGGAGAGATAGGCCCCCAAGGGCACATCGCTCATCAGGTGACTGGTTACGGATGATTCCAGCTGATGGCGGGCAAAGGCAACCCGGTCCTCCCAGCCCACGTCTGTTTGTATTACCGGGTTTGCGGTCTCACGGACAAACCGGTGCTCTCCGGTCTGCACCTGGCTGCCGGCCATCCGCGCCATCATGCAGGCGCCCGGCGGCAGCAGGCGGATGTTTTCAAACAAACTCTCACCCTGCGGCCAGTTTTCAAACATCAGGTACTGCGCCAGCACCGCGCCATTCACCCGGCGCTGCCATTGCGGCGCCAAAGCGAGCAGCGTCCGGATTTCGGAAGCAAAAATCAAAGTCGTATCCGGCAGCTGCGCCAGGTACAAAGGCTTAATCCCCAGACCGTCCCGGAACAGGGTGAGCGTCTGGGTGGTTTCATCGTAACGGGCGCCGGCAAACATGCCGTTCAGTGAAGCAAGCACAGCACCTGCTTCGCCCTGGGCAAGCAGACGGCTGAGCGTTTCCGTGTCGCTGTGACTCACCCATGTGGTCTCAGGCATGGTGGCGCGCAGGGCGCTGTGGTTATAGATTTCCCCGTTATACACCAGCCACTGACTGTCGCAGCGCATCGGCTGCGCGGCCTGATCGCTCAGATCCACGATGGCGAGACGCCGGTGCCCCAAGATACAGAGGCCATCCGGCGCCCGGTATTCACCACCGGCATCGGGCCCCCGGTGCCGCATCGCGGTCAGGGCCGAAGACAGACGGGTGGCCAGTTCACCGGCTGACGGACCAAAAGCGCCGACCAAACCACACATCCGCCTGCTCCTAGACCGTCTGTACGGCGTTGCGGTCTTCCAGCAGCGCCAGCATATGGCGCAGGGTTTCCTCTTGCTGGTTTTTCAGCGTCTGAAGAATCACCAGCACTGAAAAGGTCTGAAAGCCCATGATCAGCGCCCCGATGCCAATGAAGAAACTGTACGGCGAATAGGCGTAGGCATGCTTCAGGGCCATCCGCAACGCGTGATTGAGTGACAGCGAAGGGTCGAACGCACTGGCGGCCTGCAGCAGAATGGCCGCCACCTCATACAGGCCGATCGCGAAAAGAATGACGGTGAGGTATTTAAAATAACGCGTGGGGCGGATCATCAGCGCATAGAGAAAATGTTTCTGCGCGGAATACACCGTCTTCAGGTTCGTTTTGCGTCGCGGGGCGGCATCGTGTTTTTTCCAGATCAGGCGGCCCGGAATTTCCTGGATGCGCGCATTGTAAAGCCCTAGTTTTCTGAGAATCTCCAGGTGCAGTTCCTTACCGGAATCCACCAGATACAGTTGACGGATCAGATCGCCGCGGTAGCCCCGAACCACGCAGGTGACCGTGGCGAATTTCCCCTCAAAAAACCCGCCCATCAGCCAGTTGGCGCAGCGCGATACAAAGAGGCGGCTGAAGGGGACACCCGCCACCACACCGCCCTTCATATACGGGCTCACCACCACCACGTCAGTCGCGGTGTCAGCGGCAAAGGTGGCCAGAATTTCACCAATGTGATCCACATCATAGGAAAGATCCGCATCCAGCAGAATGATCCGATCGCCCAGGGACTTGCGGATACCGAGTTTTATAGCTTCGCCACGACCCCGGTTGACGGGATACGATACGACACGGATGCGCGCGTCCTGATCCGACAGATTTTTCATCACGGTCAGTGTGTTGTCCGTACTGCCGTCATTAATGAGGAGAATTTCAACCAGCATACCCGCCGGTACGGCAACACCCGACTGCGCGCTCAGGTACTGGCGAATCTGCCCGACGGTCCGCTCGAGGGTTGCGGCTTCGTTGTAGCAGGGAATAATCAGCGACAGATCAGGACGGCGCTGTTCAATGCCAATCACCTCTTCAGCCACCCACAGGGTTGTCGTCATACCGACCATCCTCAATCCGTTTCTGCTCTCACAATGTTCTGCCGCCGCCGCGGTTGTTGTTTGCCGCGTGTTGCTATAGCATACAACCAGCCCCCAGCGCATGAGGCGGTTGCCAATCAATGCCCACCCAGTATACCCGAATCCTGCCGGCCTTTCTTGTCGTCTCGGTGATACTGACTGCCTGGATCAGCACCCAGCACCTGACTGAATTCACCGCACTCACCGGGTTTTCGCCCATCGGCTGGGTGGCTCACCAGCTTCATCCCGACTGGTTTACGCGGGATTTCCCCGGCGGCACCCAGCATTTTGGCAAGTCCCTGGTGATGCAGGGCTACCTGCTGGCGCAGCAATGGCCTGGCATAACGCCGGAAGTTCTGCTGCCGTGGATGGTCCGCCTGGAAGTGGCGCTGATGGCCCTGATTGCATGGTGGCTGACCCAACGGGTCTTTCCGGATTCGCCCCACTGGACGCCGTTTATTGTGGCGCTCTGGGTGACAGCCAGCTTTGCACGGAATCTGTCGCTGTCCGGTTTCACCCAGCCATTTTTCATCGGGCAATACTACACCATTGCCGAGGTCTGCCGTCTTGCGGCCATTGGTTTTGCCCTGTTCGGCCGTAGGCTGTGGTCCGGTGTGATGCTGGGTCTGGCCTTCTGTGTTCATCCGCTGTATGCGCTGACAGGGGGGCTGATGATTCTGGGGATGGCGCTGAGCAACCCGTCCGAACCATGGCGGGCGCGCCTCCGTCAGTGGCTGCTTCCCGCGGGGGTGAGTGCCTGCATCGCCGTTGTGTGGTGGTGGGCGGTTTATCCGCATCAGGCCACTACCGGCCATGCAATCCGACCCGAGGACTGGCTGACCTGGACGCGACTGACCAGCAGCCACTGGTACCCGGTGGACCGCGCCCTGTTCACCCGCCAGCATGCCGACGGGTTCATCCAGTTTCTGAGCTTTCTGGTTTTGTTTGTTGCGGCCCTTTGTATGCGCGCACGGCAGGGCTGGCGGGAGTGTGACCGGAACATCATGGGCGGCCTGGCGCTCATCAGCATGGCAAGCCTTGCCGGTCTCATCATCCCCACACTGTGGCCTCAACCGTTTCTCATTAAAGTGGCCCTGCACCGCAGTGATGAACTGCTGATACTGTTTGGCCTGATGTATATTGCCGCCGCCCTGGCGGCATGGATTGCCAGCGGCGGCTGGTGGCAGCGCGCCGTAGCGGCCGGTCTTATCGCCTGCCCCTTCCTCACCCCGCATGGATGGACAGTCCTGCCGGCTCTGCTCGGCGCCCTGCTGCCACTCGGGCGCACAGCGTCTGATGCGATGACCCCATCACGCCAGCGCTCACGTTGGTTTCCTCCGGCCATGGGTTTGGGCCTTGTCCTGTTACTGGCCGGCTACCACCTTGCAGGCTGGGCGCCACGCCTGACGGGTTCGGTGTATACCGGCGGCTGGTTGTTTGCCGCTGTGGTGCTGGGACTGATTATCTTTTTTTGGGGGGTGCCGATGCTGACCCGGTCCGCCCTGCCGGCATGGGTGAAAACCGGTCTGCCCGCTTTGGCGCTGGTGGGCCTGGGCGTCTGGGGCGCACTGCAGCATCAGGAGCATCTGATTGCACGGAATCGACTGGCACAGGGCCGGGACTTTCTGGCCGTACAGCGCTGGCTGAGTACTCACACGCCGACAAGCAGTCTGGTGATGACTGATCCGGCCGCCCATTACGGTGGGCGGGATTATTCGGGGCGGAGTTTCTTTGGCTATCTGCGCGAATGGGTCTACACCGGCTGGCTGTATGACGCCAGTCTGACGGTGTATCAGGACGGACAGGACCGGCTGGCCGCCTTCGGCATTGATCCGGCGCCGTATCTGAAACAACGACCCAGCGGCCAGGGTTTTGCCGGTCTGGCCAAAGCGTTTTCAGAAAAATACAACGCAGCCGGGGATGCTTTCCTGTGCCCGCTGGCCAGGCGTTTTGGCATTGATTACTTTATTTTCGCCAACAGGAACCAGCATTTCCGGACAACGATGCAAACCGTATACCGCAATGAGCGTTTCCAGGTGCTCAAAGCGTGTTTTAATGGGGTATCATCACCGGATTAGTCGAGGGTTATGTCTGAAACTCCGCCCACATTGCGCCGATTGCTCCTCATCGCCTATTTTTTTCCACCACTGGGCGGTGTCGGGGCGCAACGGCCGGTCAAACTGATTAAATACCTCAGCCGGTTGGGATGGCAGGTCGATGTCCTCACCGTTCAGGAAGACATCGACTATATTCACGACGATGGTTTTTTTGATGACCTGCCGACCGGCACCCGGATTTTCCGGGCGCCCTGCGTGGACACCCACCGGCTGCAGAAAACACTGAGCCGCCTGAAGCCCGGGTTTGTCCGAAAGCTGGCCCATCAGCTGTTCAGTCTCGCCATGTTGCCGGATTTTGCCTGGACATGGTGGCTGCCCGGGTTGATGAAAGCCCTGCAGCTGGGCCCTTATGATGCCGTTCTGTCCACCTCGCCGCCCTATACCGCCCACCTCATCGCACTCGGGCTGCGGTGGCTAAAAGGGGTGCACTGGGTCGCGGACTTCCGTGACGGCTGGACACGCAACCCCTACCAGAAATACCCCACGCCGGTTCACCGCTGGCTGCATGCCCGGCTGGAGCGCGCTGTTCTGCGTTGCGCCGGCATTGTTACAGTCTGCACGCCGGATATCCGCCAGCAGTTTCTGGTGGATCACCCCGGGCTGGAAGCAAAAATCCGTCTCATTACCAACGGGTACGACCCCGAGATTTTTACCGGGGATCAGCCCGCCCCCAGAAATCAGCGCTTTGTGATGACATATACCGGTTCTTTTTACGGTATGCGCTCGCCGGAATATTTTTACCAGGGGTTACAGCAGGCCCTGGATTGCGGCGCACTGAAGGCGGACCAGACGGAACTGCGGTTGCTGGGGCGCATGGGGAAAAAATATTTTGACTACCCGGGCCTCACCATGGCGCACCCGGGGTACATCCCCAACCGAGAGGCCGTTCGCCATATTCTTGAAAGTGATTTACTGCTGCTGATTGAACCCTCCGCCGGGGCTTATACGGGCAAAGTCTTTGATTACATTGGTTCAGGACGCCCCATACTGGCCATGATCCCGGAAGGAAGCATCCTGGAGCCCTTGTTGTTGCAGTCGCCGCAGGCCACCATTGTCCGTTTTAACGACCCTGAAGCGATCCGCCAGGCGATCTGCAACGCTTACCAGGCCTGGGAGCAAAGCAGTGCGGCTCAGATCCAGGAAAAACAGCCTCTCTGCGACTGGCGCCATGCCTACCGGCGCGATGTGACTGCCGCACAGATGCATGAAACCCTGCTCTCCCTAAGCCACTGACGGCTGAAACAACATGTAACAGTTCCTGTGACCGGTTTACGACGACCCACCGGTTTGCTTATACTGGGGTGAGAGAGACAGGTGAGCTGTATGGAAAGCGGTCGCTTCCGGAATATTTTGTTCCGTTACAAATGGGTCATCTTCGGGGTGCTTGGGTTCCTTCTGTTCGGAGCCCTGACACATAGCCTTATCAAATATGGCATGTACCGCCGGATCGCTTTTGGGATTGCGGCTGGACTGGCGCTGCTGCCTTTCCTCCCCGCAATCATTCGGGGATTTCGTCAGTCCGGTTACTACGGCAAAGTGGCCATCGGCTTTCTGGCCTTCAGTCTTCTTATCCGTCTGATTCCCGGAGGGTATTTCCCCCCGTTCAACAACGGCATTGGCGGCTGGACGCTGGATGTCAAAAGTAAAGAGCCGATGTTAATCGCCGGCATCAAACTGTTCAGCGATACCCAGGCGCCCCTCTGGTTCTCCAACTGCATTACCCTCCCCCAAAGCTTCTTGATGCGGCAGCACAGCAGTTGTATGAAGCAGGGCGAAAAGCCACTGAAACAATGCCTGGGCTATTATCAGAAACTATACGCCTATAATTACCCGTCATTGCGCGAAGGTTACTTTGCCAGCCAGAGGTTACTGAGAAACTTCTCCTACCCGGGACACAATCCCTGCCGGTTTCTGCCGGGCTATAAAACCCTGAAACCCGAACAAATCCGTGAGATCGCGTTTGTGACGGAGCGCTTTGACCGGAAATCCCTGGCTCTGTTAAAAGAAGACGTTTTCTACCGGTTTAACGTGCCCCTGCAGCAGTTTACCTATATTTCCCCGAAGCTCCGGAAAATCTGGAAACACCATGGTGAGTGACACCCTCAGCAAATTATTTTTCCGCCCCAGGGCAGCCATTGATGTGGCATGGATTCGCATCGTCGTCTTTGGGTACTTTCTCTACAAGCTGCTGAGCCGGGACTATACAGTGTTTGGCTTCGCCCCGCCGGAAATCCTCAGCATCTACCCCACGGAGCTGTTCAACTTCAAGCTCGGTTATGCCGCCATGGGGGTGCCCTGGGTCGTCTCTCTCGCCACGTTCCACTGGGTGCATTGGTTTCTTCCGTTGCCCGATGTTACCTCATTAGGTATTGTTCAGGCGCTGGCCATTGCCTGTTGCGCCGGGGTGGTAGTCCTGGGCAAGGGGCCACGGAATCTCTTCGCCATTGGCAGTTTTATCCTGATCAGTTACCTGTGGGGCTTCAATTGGCGCAGTGGCGCCGAGGTGGATGCCGTGTTTATGGGTATGCAGATGATGCTGGTTTACTGTTTCTTCCGCGAGCCTGAAGCGTTGATCCTCAGCCGAAAACGCGCACCTCTGTTGCAAACCACTGCCGGCAACGGCTGGCTGTTTTCCATGGCGCTGATCGTCTTCAGTCTGTATTACTTTTATTCGGGCATCAACAAGGTGCTGGATATCACCTATCTGGACTGGTTTAAATATGACCTTGCCCAGCTGATTGGCGAACGGTATGACTATGCCCGCGTGGGGCACTGGTTCCACGTTTTGCCGGGCTTCCAGTTTATGCGGCATTACCCCATCATCAACGTGCTCTTCGTGCCGGTCTCCTACCTTATGGAGCTGACCATACCCGCCATGTTCTTCCGGCGGGACTGGGTGAAATATTTTGCGTTCTTCTTCCTGACCTTCCACACCATGACCTGGGCCGTCAGCATCCTGTTCTTCGGCAACCTCATCATGTGGTTCAGCATGATACCGGTTCACCGTTTTATGCAACCAGTCACCCTGGTCTGGGACAGCGATTGCACGTTCTGTGGGCTTTGGGTCAACAGGCTGATGCGCCTGAACTGGCTGGGCCTGATTCAACCGGTGGGTTCCGCTGAGGCACTCCGCAACAACGCTTATCGTGACGCAGGCTGGCGGCCTGACATTGTCGAGACATCCATCTGGGTCCACGGCGAAAACAGCCCGGTCAGCCATGTGGCATATGATGCCTGCCGCCGCCTGGCGTGGGCAACCCCCCTGCTCTGGCCGCTGCTGCCGCTTCTCTACATGCCCGGCGTGGGCTGGGCCGGTGAGCGCGTATACGCTTGGGTGGCCGCCAACCGGTACCGGCTGGGTTGTGCCACCACCGCCTGCCAGCTCCCCACTTGAAACCATCGACGGATACACTGCCAATGAACCCACCCAACACACAACGCATTCAGACCGGCATCGCCGTGGGACTGTTTCTGCTGCTGGCCTACTGGCTGGTGAGCGCGGCGCTGAGCAGCAACAGTCTGGAAGGCGAAACAGCCATGCTGAGCAACGTGGTGATTGAGTTTGTCCGCAACGGCAAACTGGTTTACCCCATGCACGCTCAGAAATATTTATTTTCCGGCATTGAAACATTCATTATCCATCCCCCCCTTAATTACCTGCTGGCTGCCGGGATGGTTTCGCTTTTTGGGATCAGCATTCTGCCGATGTACGCCACCACCATCCTCGTATCCGTCACGGGCATTGCGTCGCTCCTGCTCACGGCGCGTCGGTGGGGAAATCCGCTCACCATGATCTATATTCCGCTGCTGGCGCTGACCTGCGCGTTATATCACCGGGTATCGCTCACACTCAGACCCGATCTTCTGCTGGGATTTTTTCTGTTGCTGGTTGTGCTGCTGATGCACCGCGCCTGGACACACCGGTTTCCCCCCAGAACACAGCATCTCTACTCCTTTTCACTGGGGGTGCTGTGCGTGGCCGGTTTCGCGACCCACTGGAACGGCGCCATGCTGTTTCCGTTCGCCGTGGCCCACCTTATCATGCTCTCACGCATGGGCTACCGTTCTTCTGAAATTGCAGTTTCTGCCGGTTTCGGGCTGCTGGGCATTATTCTGGCCTTTATCCCCTGGGTGCTGTTTTACGGCAAGGATTTCGTACCCGCCATCACCACCATCTTTTTCGCCGGCACCACCCGCGTTCTGCTGGATCACTGGACCTACCCCTTCTCCACATTTGTCTACAACACCCTGTTTACCTACAACGGTGTGTGGATTGTCCTGGGCATTGCCGCCGCCCTGAGCGGGTTTGTTCTGTATCGGCTGCGAAACACCCTGCCGGAACGCTATGCGTTTCTCGCCCTGGCACCCACGACCATGGATGCGATGATGACCGCCGGTTTACTGTATTTCTTTACTTTTTTTCTGCTGGTGGTCTGGCACCGGCAACCGGTTTATATGGGTAACGGCTTGTTTCTGGCGCTTTACCTGGCCGGTCGTGGGGCTGCACACTGCACGGCAATACTCGCTTATCTCTTCAATCCGGCGCTGTTCTCCCAGAGAACTTACCGAACGGCATGCGCATTCGGGCTCGCCGCTGCGCTTTTGGTTACTTCCGGCGCAAGCCGGTTTAATGTGAATGGCTACAAGTTCAGACTGCCCTGGAAGCTCGACACGTATAAGGAGTACCGGGAAACCGCTCAGCTGATGTCTCATTTTGTTCCGCACAATATCCCAGTGGTGCTGGGCGCACTAAGTTACCAGTATCTTTACAACACCCAATACACAGGGCTTTATGAACTCTTTGCCCGACAGGCTTTCGACCTGAGCAGCATTGAAGCCAGTCAGTCGGTGCTGGAGCGGGAGAAAAAAATCTTCCGGGGTCGTCAGGATTACTCACCCCGCAAGCTGTCCGTTGCCGCCCGGCGGGAGTCTCTGACACAGGCCCCAGATGTGCTGGTACTGACCGCCAACAGCAACTACGGATTCCAGAGTATTTATGCACCCAAGGAAACCTGGGATGGCATCTACCGACGCGTGGCGCTGGTTTTTCCGCATAACGGCCGCATTCAGCACATATTTTACAAGCCCCAGGCATTGACACACCTCCCAAAAACAGCGCCGCCACCGCATACCTTCCGGCGCGAAGGCACCAGCTGGGTGCTGACGTTTGATCCTACGCAGGCACCGGCCACCATGAACCTGCGCAACTGGCGAAAACTCACTCTGGAAGCGCAGAGCCAATATCTGCACAACTACCTCGCTAAAAACCACTGGTTTGGTCTGCCTAATCCGACATCACTGCGGACCAACACACTGGTGGAGCGTATGCTTTATCATATCAATCTGCTTACGCCGGTGTATAACATGTGGGATTTTGATTACCTGATTGGCGCCACTTTAAAACAGTCGCGTCAGTTCTGGGATAATCCCCGGTTTGCTGAAGGCCCGGCGACTCCCGGCTCCTGACCAGAAAGTAACCTTATGAACACCATCACCACACAAACCACCGGCGGTCAGGCACAACTGCTGGAACGCATTGAGACCGGCTCAGCCCGGGTTGCCGTGATTGGCATGGGGTATGTGGGCTTACCACTGGCCATGTGTATTACAAAAATCGGCTTTTCCGTCTGGGGGTTTGATATCAACCCCGAGCGCGTCCACGACCTGAACGAAGGCAACAGTTACATTGATGACGTGGCTTCCGCCGAGATTCAGGCAGCCATCGCTCAGGGCCGGTTTGCTGCATTTACGGACTTTGACCGGCTGGGCGAAGCGGATGTGATCATCATCTGCGTGCCCACCCCGCTCACCAAAAACCGCGACCCGGACACCTCCTATATATCCCGCACGGCCGACATTCTGGCGGCGCACCTCCGGCCCGGCCAGCTGATCACCCTGGAGAGCACCACCTACCCGGGCACCACGGAGGAGATTCTGCTGCCCGCGCTCAACCGCACCGGCCTGCGCGTGGGCGAAGACTACTTTCTGGCCCACTCCCCCGAGCGTGTGGATCCGGGCAACCAACGCTACACCACCCACAACACCAACAAAATTGTAGGCGGCTTTACACCGGCCTGTCTGGAAGTGGCGACAACGTTTTACCAGAAAAGTATTCTCCACGTCATACCGGTCAGTTCGCCCGGCTGCGCCGAAATGGTGAAAGTGTTTGAGAACACGTTCCGCGCCGTCAATATTGCGCTGGTGAACGAGCTGGCGCTCCTGTGCGACAAAATGGGCCTGAATGTGTGGGAAGTGGTGGAAGCGGCCGGTACCAAGCCTTTTGGCATGATGAGCTTCTACCCCGGCCCCGGTGTGGGTGGTCACTGCATTCCCGTTGATCCCTTCTACCTGACCTGGAAAGCCCGGGAATATAACTTTCATACGCGGTTCATTGAACTGGCCGGAGAAATCAATTCCTATATGCCGGAATTCGTTCGCGAGAAACTGATCCGCGCCCTGGGTCTGCATGGCAAACCGCTTTACCACAGCAAGGTCCTTCTGATTGGCATCTCTTACAAAAAGGATATCGGCGACTGGCGGGAATCACCCGGGATAGAGCTGATCCGCCTGCTGGATCGCGACGGCGTGAATCTGACATACCACGACCCGTATGTTGCAGCCGTCAGCACCGAGGAAACCGGCCCCATGATGAGCGTAGCACTGGATGCGGAAACCCTGGCGGAAGCGGATTGCGCCATCATTCTGACCGATCATGCCTGTTTTGATTATGAAGCCATCACCGCACACAGCCGCGTTGTGATCGACACCCGCAATGCCTGTAAACACCTCAAACAAAACCGGCACAAGGTGGTGCTGCTGTGAGTGTGCTGCTGATTGGCTGCGGGCGCTGGGGCCGTAACTGGGCGAAAACCCTCCATGCTCTGGGTGAACTGGGCGGTATTGTGGAAGCCGGCACCGTACTCCGTGAATCATTGCAGGATCTGTATCCCGATACTCCGGTTTTTGAAAACATGGAAACCGCTCTGGACTCCGGACCGTTTGAAGCCGCCGTGGTGGCCACACCGGTTCCCACCCATGCCAGGGTGGCGTCCCAATGCCTCCATACCGGGCTGGGCGTACTGGTGGAAAAACCGATGGCCCACTCGCTCCCGGAAGCCAAAGCGTTGATGGCCCTGGCCGGATCTCGACAACAGGTGCTGGCCGTTGGGCATATCATTCTGCATCACCCGGCCTTGCAGGCTTTGCAGGAGATGATCCGTGAAGGCGCATTCGGAGAGATTCTGGCCATCCGCTGCGTAAGGATGAATCTGGGCCGGGTGCGCAATGAGGAAAGCGCCTGGTGGAGCCTCGCCCCGCATGATCTGTCCATCGTCTCGGCGCTGCTGAATAATGCGCCACTGCGCATTCTGGACACCCAAAGCCATGCCCTGCTGGGCCGGACGGACGTACCCGACTGGGTGAGTGTGAGCCTGGCCAGTGAACCCGGCGTGCGCGTTCACATTGAATCCAACTGGCTTTCCGGCATGAAGCGGCATGAAACCATGGTGATCGGTACAAAACGCATTGCCGTCTTTGATGACGCCCTGGCTGAAGGCGAGAAACTCCGCATCCGGGATATTTTCATCGCACGCGAGGGAGATTTTGTTCAGGGGCTGGACTCAGAACCGCTGACGTCCGTGCCGCTGGACTGGCAGGGTCAGGACCTGCTGACACGCGAGGCCGTGGCATTCCTCAATGCCGTGCGCCAGGGCGCGCCACTGCCCAATGATGCCGACAACGGGCTGGCGGTGGTGCGGCTGCTGAGTGACGTTCAGGATCGGTTGAATGCCACACGGGCAGCCCTGCCCAACCCGGAAGGAGTGTTGATATGAGTCCCACAGCCAGCGAGACCCGGTACTTTGTCCATGAATCCAGCTACGTGGATGATGGTGTGACCATTGGCGAGGGCACACAGATCTGGCATTTCTGTCATCTGCTGAGCCGCACGCAACTCGGGAAAAACTGCCGCATCGGGCAGAACGTAATGATTGGCCCGGACGTGGTGATTGGCGACAACGTGAAAATCCAGAACAACGTGTCAGTTTATTCGGGCGTTACGCTGGAGGACGATGTGTTCTGCGGGCCTTCGATGGTCTTCACCAATGTCATCAATCCGCGCAGCGGCACACCTCGCAACACGGCAGACGCCTTTCTGAAGACCCTGGCGAAACGCGGCGCCACGATTGGTGCCAATGCCACCATCGTCTGTGGCGTCACACTGGGGGAGTACGCCTTTGTGGGCGCAGGCGCCGTGGTGACCAAAGATGTACCGGATTACGCGCTGGTGGTAGGCAACCCCGCCAAACAAATCGGCTGGGCCTGCGCCTGCGGCACGCGCGTGAGTGAAGCTTCAGCCGGGCGCTTCACCTGCCCGGAATGCGGGAAGACCTATCAACTGGCCGGCCAGCAACTGGCTTCGGTTTAAACACCTCTCACCCCCAACCCCCTCTCCCGCAGGGGGAGAAGGGGCAAGGAAGTTAATGCACAGCGGCAATCTCGCGTTGCAGGCTTTCAAAGTCGGCTTCATTGTAGGAGAGCAGCTCAATTTCGTAGCCGTCGGGATCCTCAATAAAAGCCATCTGGCCACCCATGGAACGGGGCGAAGGTTCTTCGGTTATTTTGACGCCGGCTTCACGCATCCGCACAATCGCGGAATCCATATCCGTCACGCGGAAAGCTAGATGGAAAATGTCTTCCGGCAACTGAAAATCGGGATCCCAGGGCAGATAAGCCAGCTCTAGCTCGGTCGGGGAACCGGGCATCGTCATAAACGCCAGCTGACTGCCACGCGGCGAGGTTTTACGCGTACGGCAGACCATTCCGAAATGGGCGCTGTAGAAGGCGATCGAGCGATCCAGATCCCGCACTTTGAGGCGTGTATGAAGGAACATAAGAAGCCTTTGTCTCAGTTTAATAGAGTGACTATCATAACATTATAGCTTATAGGCAATATAAACGTCACATAATATAGCTTTTATAGTATAATTTTCCCTAAAAACTATAGGATATATACTATTATGAAGCCCTCGCATCTCAAAGCCCTCCGGGCGCTGGACTTACGGTATCAAGCGATGCAGCCTTATGAAAGGTTTATCCGGCCTCCCAAAGGCTGGATACGCGCTGTACGTGACGCATTGGGCATGACCAGCACACAACTGGCCGCCCGGATTGGCATCGCCCAACCCACCCTGCAGGACTATGAACGCCGGGAAATGGAAGATGCCATCACGCTGAAAAGTCTGCAAAAGGCCGCCCGCGCCATGAACTGCCGACTGATCTACGCCATTGTCCCCGAGGACAGTTTGAACAGCATTCTATGGAAGCAGGCGGAACGACGCGCCCGGGCGATGTTTGACCGTGTTGACCGCAGCATGAATCTGGAACAACAACGCGTCACTGCTTCTGAACGAGACCTCCAACTCCAGGCACTGATTCAACAATGGACAGACAACCCAACCCGTCTGTGGGATGAACATGTCTGACCAGTGGAAGAATGTTTCTGGAAACACGCAACTGAGTGATGACGAACAACAGGCGCTGAAACCCTCCTACATCACCACTCAGACTGAACTGAACGCCGCCGAGCAAGACAATATTCTTAAAGCCGAACTTTGGTGCATACAGAGACATCGATCGCTCCGTCAACTGCTCAGCGAAAGATTCATCCGACAGCTACACAAAAAAATGGCGGACGACGTGTGGCAGTGGGCTGGACAATACCGGGTCTCCGACAAGAATATCGGCGTACCCCATTACCAGATAAGAGAGCAGCTCCAGCAGCTACTAGCCGATGTGACTTACTGGATCGAACACCAGACCTACAGCATGGATGAAATCGCCATAAGATTTCACCACCGTCTGGTCGCTATTCATCCGTTTCCCAATCTCAACGGACGCCATGCCCGTCTGATGGCGGACCTTCTTATCCGGGCCCTGGGAGGAAAAAGGTTTCACTGGGGCGGGCGCCCTTTGAATGCAGGAGACGCCCGAAACGACTATATTCAAGCGCTCCAGTCGGCCGATGCCGGAAACATCGGGCCTTTGCTGCGCATTGTGCGCCAATAAGGCACCGGAATTTCAGGAGCCCTTTTTCGCCACATCAAAGCGATCGAGATCCATTACCTTGGTCCAGGCCGCCACGAAGTCATCGAGGAACTTCTGCTTCGCGTCATTGGAGGCATACACCTCGGCCACAGCGCGCAGCTCCGAGTTGGATCCGAAGATGAGATCCACCGGCGTGGCCGTCCACTTCAGCTTGCCCGTCTTACGATCGCGGCCTTCATACAGCCCCTCGGTTTTTTCCGCTTTAGACCACTGCGTGGACATGTCCAGCAGATTCACAAAAAATGCGTTGTCCAGCGTCCCCGGATGCGCCGTCAGCACGCCGTGCTTTGAGTGATCCGCATTGGCGTTCAGCGCGCGCATGCCCCCCACCAGCACCGTCATCTCGGGCACGGTCAGGGTCAGCAGACTGGCCCGGTCCACCAGCAGCTCGGCGGGCGAACGCGTGTTGCCTTCGGCAAAGTAATTGCGGAAACCATCGGCTTTAAGTTCCAATGGCGCAAAAGCGGCGACATCCGTCATTGCCTGCGTGGCATCCGTGCGGCCCGGGGTGAAAGGCACTTTCACGTTGTAGCCGCTGGCCTTTTCAATGGCGGCGTTGCCACCCAGCACAATCACATCGGCCAGGGAGACCTTGGTGCCATCCGACTGCGCCGCGTTAAAATCACGCTGCACTTTTTCCAGCGCGCTCAGGGTTTTCTGGAGTTCCGCCGGGTTGTTCACCGCCCAGTCCTTCTGAGGAGCGAGGCGCACGCGCGCGCCGTTGGCGCCGCCACGCATATCCGTCCCGCGGTACGTGGCTGCCGAGGCCCAGGCCGTGCGGATCAGATCCGCCTCCGGCACGCCGGTGGCGAGAATGGCATGCTTGATCACCATCGCGTCGCTCGCATCCACCACAGGCGCATCCACGGGCGGCACCGGATCCTGCCAGAGCAGGACTTCGGAAGGCGCCTCCTTGCCCAGGTAACGCGCGCGCGGGCCCATGTCACGGTGCGTCAGCTTAAACCACGCCTTGGCGAAAGCCAGCTGAAATTCCTCCGGGTTGGCGCGGAAGCGTTCCACAATGGCGCGGTAAGCCGGGTCCTCTTTCAGCGCAAGGTCCGTGGTGAACATCATGGGCGGATGCCGTTTGGTGCGGTCATGCGCATCGGGGGCCATGGTGGCTGCGGCGGCATCGCTGGGCACCCACTGCGTGGCGCCGGCCGGGCTTTTGGTCTGCACCCACTCGTAAGTCATCAGATTGTCCAGGTACTGGGTGGTCCACGCGGTGGGATTGAACGACCACGCGCCTTCCAGACCGCTGGTGGTCGTGTCGCCGCCTTTGCCCGTGCCGCATTTGTTCTTCCACCCGAAGCCCTGATCCTCAATGCCGGCGGCGGCGGGTTCGGGGCCGAGGCATTTGGGATCCACGGCGCCGTGCGCCTTGCCGAAGGTGTGACCACCGGCGATGAGCGCGACGGTTTCTTCATCATTCATGGCCATGCGCCCAAAGGTGTCGCGGATGTCCTTTGCCGCAAGCAGGGGATCCGGTTTGCCGTTGGGGCCTTCCGGGTTCACATAAATCAGGCCCATCTGCACGGCGGCCAGGGGTTTTTCCAGCTGGCGATCGCCGTGGTAGCGCTTGTCGCCGAGCCATTCGGCCTCGGGGCCCCAGTAGACGAGATCCGGCTCCCAGTCATCGGCGCGACCGCCGGCAAAGCCGAAGGTTTTAAAGCCCATGGATTCCAGCGCGACGTTGCCGGTGAGGACCATGAGATCCGCCCAGGAGATTTTGCGGCCGTACTTTTGTTTGATGGGCCAGAGGAGGCGGCGGGCTTTGTCCAGGTTGGCGTTGTCCGGCCAGCTGTTGAGGGGTTCAAATCGCTGCTGTCCGCCGCCTGCGCCGCCGCGGCCATCGGCCAGGCGATACGTGCCGGCGCTGTGCCAGGCCATGCGGATGAAGAAGGGGCCGTAGTGGCCGAAGTCGGCGGGCCACCAGTCCTGCGAGTGGGTCATCAGTTCTTTGATGTCCGCCTTGACGGCGTCGAGGTCGAGGGAGGCGAATTCTTCGGCGTAGTTGAAGTCGTCGCCGAAGGGGTTGGATTCCGCGGCGTGCTGGCGCAGGGGTTGCAGGTTGAGCTGCTGCGGCCACCAGAAGCTGTTGGGTCGAACTTCGCCTTCGACGGCGTGGGCGATGGGAATGGACATGGCTGGTGTGACGACCAGGCCAATGACGGTGGCGATTGCCAGTGCTTGCTTGCGCATGAATGGGCCTCCCTGTTGGGGGTTCGCCGGCCCGGCAGGCGGAAACGGGCGAATCCCGACGCTCTCAACTCTGTGTGGGTTTAGTATGCGATAAGGTGCGGATCGTTTTCAAATAGAGAATCGAGAGTAAGTGTAAATTAATATCCTAAACGTTTTTTCAGTCATGGACTTAATCAACCCAAAGTATCAAAACTTAGCATTTGAAAGTTTTTTGCCTACTTTCTCAATCTTCTTTAAGTTTTAAAAAGGCTTGCTATTATTCAAATAGGAGTCTTCGTGTAAACTTTTGTCATGAGCAGTAACGCACATTTCCAAATTATTTATGATGGCCCTGCTCTAGAGACCCACGAGATGGATGTGCGGGAGCTGGCACCCGCATTGCTCGCCGTAAGTGACCTACTTGAAGAAGCTAATGCTGTTGTTAATAACAGCACGACAAAAGTAGCCGTAAGGGTTAATGGCTCATTTAAAACAGGTTCATTCGGGATTGATCTAACGGTCGTTCAGGGTGTCTATCAGCAAATTGTTCAGCTTCTGATTTCAGAAGAAGTACAAGCTGCCGCATCTTTATTGGGTTTCTTGGGTTTTTTCGGGGTTGATGGTCCCGGGGTTATACAAGTTATCCAGTGGATGCGTAATCGTCCCATTCAAAAAGTAGATCAAACTACTGATGGTATGGTTTCAATAACCATCGAAGGGGAAATGATTACAATTGAAAAAAAAGTATTTGAACTGCTTTTTAATTTTAAAATACGACAAGCTTTAGAAAAAATTGTGTACCAGCCTTTATCCAGAGAAGGTATCACATCATTTAAAGTCAGAAGTAAAGATAAAAACAATCCTTTCATTATTGATAAGAATGATGCTGAACTTTTTAAATCCCCAAAACAACAAGAGCAATTAATAGCTAAAACAGAGACAATAACTAGTCTTCAAGTTGTAAGTATATCCTTTCAGGAAGACAATAAGTGGCGTTTCACAGATGGTTCATCAACTTTTTTTGCGGTTATGAAAGATGAAATTTTTTCTGATAGAGTTCAGCACAGCCTTGAAAACTTTGCAAAAGATGACATTTTAAAGGTTAAGCTAGTATCGTACCAATATGAAACTGCGACAGGACTAAAAACAGAATATGAAGTTATTGAAGTACTTGAACATCGCAGACCCGGTACACAAATGAAGATCCCTTTTGAAGGTCAGTAAATTATTTTTCAACTTCTTCTATTCTAGTCAGGAAATAGTCGTAGGTATCATTGCCTTTTTTGAGAATTTCACGGCAATCAAGGCAACTGACCTTATAGGGTTCTCTTACCGGATACCTTGTTGCCCCAAGCCAAAATGTCGAGTTACATTTTGAGCAAGTTATTTTGGAAAGTTTCTTATTTGTGTCCCATGTTTGAACCATTAACTTCCCTCCTATTTACATCACCCAACCCATAAAAGATTACCAATATATTTTCAAACTTGAAAAATGGGCCCAGCAGGATTCGAACCTGCAACCAAGGGATTATGAGTCCCCTGCTCCACCATTGAGCTATAGGCCCATGGGAACATTCTACCCAAAACACACCACGCCACGCACTGAGCCACCGCACTACAGCCGCTGCTTCTCCAGCGCGGCATACACATCATCGCGCGGAATCTCCAGTTCCCCGCGCGCATGCAGATCCGTCTGAAACCGCAGGAACGTCACCAGCGAATCAATCTCATCCCCGCTCAGCGGCCCGCCCTTGGCCTGGCTGTAAGGCGGCATCTCCGGCGTGTTGGGCGAGCCCCCGGCAATCACCCCGCGCAACCGCGCGCGCTCCTCAGGCTTCTCCCACGCCGGGTTCAGCAGCGAGGGAGCAATATCCCGGCGGCCCTGCCCCTGCATGCCATGGCACATGGCGCAGTCGGCCACAAACAAATCCCTGCCGGTTTTACCGCGGCCCTTCTGCACGTGGCACTGCGCGCACTCGCCCTGAAACAGCACGAGAGGATCCTTCACCGGCACGCGGTTGTGCCCGGCCATCTGCGGCATCACCGTGCCGGTCAGGTAGAGATCCAGCACCGGCTTTTCGGGATCGTTGCTGTGGACCATAATCTTCTTTTTCACATGGCCCAGCTTCAGGCTGGTATCCAGCGTCACATCCAGCTTCGTGAAATCGCCCGGGAGAATAATCTTCTTGCTGACTTTGGCCACTGTGCAGCCGCAGGTCGTTTCAATCTCCCCCAGCCGCAGCGAGGCGCCGCCGACATTATAAATGATGTACCGGTGCCGGGCCTTGGCGTCCGTGGTCACCATCCCGAGATCCGCAACGGGATCCTCGACGTCAATCATCGGCTGCGGGTCTTTGTAATTCACAGAGATGACCACAGGCCGCAGGCCGGGCGTGTTAAACACCGTGGCAATGCCCCAGCCGGCAGCCACCGCCAGCACCAGCAGAAGTGCAAAAACGGCCCATTTGGGCAGACGTGCCAGGAGCGCTCTCATGCCTCTACAATAATGCAGCCGCCCCCAAAAATCTACGGTGAAGCATTGTAACAGCTGGACCGCCGGGCGCCCGGGCGGCTTTGTCTGCCGGGCTGCTCAGGGTATAACAGGGGGATGATTACCCCACCCGCCATGGCCCCCACGCCCTATGCCCCACCGTATAGCCCGCCAGCCGCCCTGCCGGCGGTTCAGCCGGTTTTTGCCCGGCCGGTGAATACGGCGCCCACAGCAGGCCCACTTCCCACAGCGGATATTCCGGCAATGATCGCGCAACTCGGCCAGCAGACGCGTATCGGCAGCAACGGGCTGGTGCAGTTCAACGAGCCCCTGCTCGCCCGGATTGTGGCGCAGCGCGAACAGGCCGTACAGCCTTTGTACGCGTTTCTGGCCAGCGCCAGCAGCATCCCTGCCTTTCTGGAGGGGCTGCAGGCCGCCGAACGGCTGGCCGAAGCCGGCGTGGCCCAGACCGCCAGTCTGTATCCGGCGGTCAGCCGCTGGAACACCCACCCGGATCCCCTGGTCCAGATTTACCTGGCCGGCTTCTACCGCGAGATTCACAACCCGTCCACTTTCGGGCCGATGCTCGCCACGCTGGTCAACCAGTCCGTTGCGCGCTATCCGTTGCAATCCACCCCCGCCTATACTATAACCGAGGAAGTGGGCGGCACCCTGCTGGAGCAACTGGCCGATTACACCGCCCAGCGCACCCTGGAGAAGCTGCAGCCTTTCCTCCCTCCACCGGCGGCCACAGCGCAACCACTCACCCCCAACCCCTTTGCCGGCCTGCCATCCACCCACTTCTCCACCACGTAATTTTTATTAAAACCGACAAGAGGATTCCCAATGAGCACCCCCGTTCGTTACGCCATCGGCATTGATATCGGCGGCACCAAGATTGCCGGCGCCCTGGTCGCCATCAAACCGGAAACCACCGATCAGCTGATCCGCTATGTGGAAGAACACCCCACCCCCGAAGATCCCAAAGCGTTCATGGACACGCTGGTGAATATGGTGGAAAACATCCGCGAAAAAAGCGGCGTGAAAAGCCAGATTGAAGCGGTGGGTATTTCCACCGCCGGCACGGTGAACACGGACGAGGGCCGGATTATTGGATCCACCGCCAACCTGCCGGCCGCCCAGGGGGAAAACGGCGTGGCCCCGCTGAGAAAACTGCTGGAAGCGCGCGTACATCTGCCCGTGCATGTGGAGAATGACGCCAACGCGGCCGCTTACGGCGAAATGGCCGCCGGCGCTGCGATGGGCATGAACGACATGGTGATGGTGACCCTCGGTACCGGCGTGGGCACCGGCATTGTCATCAACGGTAAGATGATTCGCGGCGCCCACTACAGCGCGGGTGAAGGCGGACACATTATTATTTCTCAGGCCCCCCGCCAGTGCAGCTGCGGCAAGCCCGGCTGCTGGGAAGCCTATGCATCCGGCAAAGGCCTGAAAGTCAGCATCCGAGAAATGGTGCAGACCGCCCCGTCTGGGGAACAGGCTGTCTTTCTGGAGCGCGGCAACCCGCTGGAGAAAATCGGCACGCACGATCTCTTCCATGCCCAGAACAAAGGCTCCAAGCTGGCCGCCACCATTGTGGAACGCTGGCACCAGGACATTGTGGACGGCATGCGATCCATCATCAACCTGCTGGATCCCGAAGCCATTGTCGTGGGCGGTGGCCTGGCGCAGTTTGTCGACTTTGATCAGCTGACCACACGCCTGAAACCGCTGGTGATGACCCCGGCCTATCGCATTCTGCCGGCTGAGCTCGGTAACAACGCCGGCCTGGTGGGCGCCGCCTACCTGGCCATTGCCGAAATGAAACCGCTGCCCGCCGCAGCCGGAGCCTGATCCGTGCCGGTACGCCCGGGCCCGACAGGTAACCCGCTATTGGCCGAGGCCAAGCGCCTGCGGGCCAAAAAGCGGTTCAGTCAGAATTTTCTGATTGACCCGGCGGTGGTGGCGCGCATTGCCGATGCCGCTGCGCTGACGCCCGGTGAAACCGTGCTGGAGATTGGCCCCGGCAGTGGCGTGCTGACGCGTGAACTGTTGGAGCGGGCCGATCACGTGGTGGCTGTGGAAGTGGAAGACACCATGATTGCCCATCTGCAGGGGCAGTTTAAAGAAGACAGCCGTTTTTCCCTCATCCGAGAAGATGTGCTCAAAGTCGATTTCGATGCACTGCCGTTGCCGCCCCGCTTTAAGGTGGCCGGTAACCTGCCTTACAGCATCACCTCACCCATTCTGTTTCATCTCATCGGCGAACTGCACCAGCCCGATTACCCCCTGCGGCACCGGCTGGATCGCATTGTGCTGATGGTGCAGTGGGAAGTCGGCGAGCGGCTGGCCGCCCGGCCCGGCAGCAAAGCCTTTAACCACCTCAGTATCGCCACCCAGTTCTGGTTTGATGTGAACCTGTTGTGCAAAGTGCCTGCCCGGGCGTTTTACCCGGCCCCGAAAGTGGATTCCGCCGTGGTGGTGCTGACCCCCCGGGAAACCCCGGCAGCAGACGTGACCGATTACCGCCTGCTCACCCAGGTGATCCGCACCGCCTTTGCCCACCGGCGCAAACTCCTGAAGAACAATCTGTTGCAGTTGCCCCAACTCAAGCAACGCTTGGATGGCCGGGACATTTTAAGTACCCTGATGGCATCGGTTGGCGTTCAGTCCGACCAGCGCCCCGACACGGTCTCGATTGCCCAGTATGCCGCATTTGCCAACCAGCTCCACACACTTATCGCCACCCTCAGTGCCGGTGAACAGCCTGCAGGTTGACTGTCCTGCAAAAATCAACTGGCTGCTGAACGTCACCGGCCCCCGGCCGGATGGCTATCACGATGTCGTGACCATCCTGCAGGCTCTGGCGAGCCCGGCCCTGAGCGACACCCTGGTGGTGACGGCGCTGGATGAGGCCGACCAGCCTTACCACCTGCGCACCGGTGACGCCCTGCTGGACAGTGTCCCGGAACAGAATCTGATCAGCCGGGCTTATGCTGTTTTTGCAACAACGTACCTGGAGACCACCGGCCAACCAATCACGGACACCCTGACCGGTATTGAGGTTCAGCTCACCAAACGCATCCCGATGCAGGCGGGCCTGGGCGGTGGCAGCAGCAACGCCGCCGCCATGCTGAATGTTCTCAACCAGCTCACAGGAACGCCGTTGACAACAGAACAGCTGACGCAGTTGGCCCGCAGTCTGGGCGCCGATGTACCGTTCTTTCTGCAGGGCGGCGTCGCCCTGGGCGCCGGACGCGGTGATGCGCTGACACCCATCCCGGGCCCGGGTAAACCGCTGACCCTGCTTGTGGTGAAAGACCGGCATCTTGCCAGCGCCACAGCAGCCGCCTACCAGAAACTACGTCAGAGAAACCAGTATCAAACTGTGGACCCACAGCCCATGATGGAGGCATTACAAGCCGGTGACCCGGATGCCATTGAAGCCGCCCTGTACAATGACTTTGAAACCGTGCTGATGGCTGGTCACCCCGGCTATCAGGCCATCATCTCAGGGTTGCAACAGCTGGGCGTGCGGCGGCCGTTTCTCTGTGGCAGCGGCGCCGCCATGGCCGGACTCCTCCGGACACCACCCGATGAGCCGGCACTGGCAGAAATTTTTCCTGCAGAGGGGTTTTACACGGCGCTGGCGGCCACAGCCTCATAAACCGCCCGCTGATGGTCGGTCGTCTCACGCAGCAGGCGGCAGAAATTAGTATCCGGGTGATGATAGGGCTGTATGCGATACCCAAAATCCTCATACAGCAGGGCATGCTCGTTCACCGGATGCACCCACGCACCCTCGTGGCGCAGGACGTATTTCCGCAGTTTTTCCTCACGCTTCCACCGGGGGTTAATGGCCAGATTGAGGTGCACCAGGTTGACCGAATGAATTTTGCCGCGCGGACCGGCGCATTCAATGCTGGTATGGCCCACCGCCCCGGGAAAACTCAGCAGCGCCTTGTCGTTCTTAAAGAGGCGCATCTGATAATCCGGGTAAAGGTATCCATCGTTCACCCAGGCCAGGGGACGGGTTTCACAGATGTGCAGGCGCGGCAGTTTGTAATGGGTCAGGCGCGGTTGGGTCATCAGCGCTGTTTTATACCGCGCCAGGTGGGGTTCCGGGAACTCATCATCATCCAGCCGCAATACCCAGTCGCCATGGCAGCGCGCCACCAGATCCGCCAATCCGCCGTTACAGGTCGGCGCCCCGTTATCAATCACAAACAGCTCATCGGCCAGCCCCTCACACACGGCCAGGGTGTTATCCGTGGTCTTGCTGTCCACGCCCACCACCAGTTCATCGCAGAACGTCCGGCAATACTTCAGGAGCGGCACAATCCGCTCGGAGCTGTTCATCGTAATGATACACACGGATAGGGTCGGGGATTTCCGGTTTTTGGCTGCCTGCAGCCAGCCGGGCGCATCCAGCAGACATTCCTTCCAGAACCACCAGCGGTGCGCCACCCGACGCCAGTGGTAGCGGGCCATGTCGCGCCTGAGTGTCTGCCGGTAGCGTTCATCCCGGATAATGGGCAAGTTTTCGGTCGTCATTCAGAGATTGTAGCCAAAAAGCGGGCTCTCCTTCACCTGGCTGAATAAACAACCACAATCTCCCCCACACTGTGGATCCCGGACGGCTGGAACCGCCGTTATGATGGCCGGAGCGGTCTGTAAACCCATTCCGCCGTAAGAGAGAGCCTGCCGATGCAGTGGACCAAGCCAATCCGCAGCCTTAAAAAACGCCTCAGCAGTGTCGTGCTGGATACCATCACCACGCGCTTTTTTATGCTGTTTCTCTTTCTGCTGACCATTCCTGTATTCAGCGTGGTGCTGTTCACCATCTCACTCATTGAGCCCCACTTCAGTGATGCCCTGCGTGATCGGTTTTACGCCGGCATTTACAGCATTACGGTGGCCAGCATCATCTTTTCGGTGATTCTGGCCATGATTGCCGCCCGACCCATTACCCAGCCATTGCTCAAGCTCGTCCGCCAGGTTAATCAGCTCAGCCATACCACTATTCTGGAACCCGCCACCCGCCTGGCCATTCAGGAAAAAAGCGTGTATGAAATCAATGCGCTCAGCAAGGCCTTTAATCTGATGCTGGAACGACTGAAGGAAGAACACTCCTTGCGTGAGGAATTTGTCGCCACCCTCACCCACGATCTCAAAGTGCCGTTACTGGCGGAAAAACAGACGCTGAACTACCTGAGTGATGAAACCTATGGCCCGCTGAGCGACACCCAGCGTGAAATTCTGCAAACCCTGCAGGGCTCCAACAATTCCTGCCTGAAGTTGGTGCAGGGCCTGCTGGAAGTTTACCGCTACAACAGTGGCAATGTCCGGCTGAACCCGGCGCCGGTCTCTCTGCAGCAACTGCTGAATGAGGCCTGTCAGGAACTGCTGCCTCTGGCGCAGGAAAAATCCATCAAGCTGATTCAGGAATACCCGCCGCTCAGCGCCAATCCGGGCTGGATCATCACCGCCGATGGCTTTGAGCTGAAGCGGACGCTGCAGAACCTGCTGAGTAACGCCCTGACCAACACCCCCAAGCACGGCAAGGTCACCTGCAAACTCTCCCACCAGTCCATTATCGGCAAGGAGACCATCAATCACCTGACAGAGTTTCTGGACTCCTCGCTCTCGGCCCCGCTGACGCTGAATAACCAGGTCATCGTCAGCATCAAGGACTCGGGCATCGGGTTTTCCGGCGACGATCTGGATCACCTGTTTGAGCAGTTTTCTGCACGCAGGGGCCGCAATCCCATGAGTATCGGCCTGGGTCTCTACAACGCCAACCAAGTGGTGCAGGCCCACCAGGGTAAACTGTGGGTGGAAACCACCGAAGGAGAAGGCAGCGCCGTGAACTTCATGCTGCCGCCCCATACCCCGGTTCTCCCCAACCCGGAGGATGACCGTCGCCGTGGCGCCGAACGCAGAAAACACTGAGCAGCCGGGAGGGATCCGGGTGCTGGTGGTGGATGACTCCAAGCTCACCCGCCTGAGCCTGAAAACCACGCTGAACCAGGGTGGTGCGGATTTATGCTGGGTGGGTGAAGCCGAGGACGGCCGCGAGGCGCTTCAGCAGGTTCAGGCGCTGCAGCCGGATGTTGTGCTGATGGACATTGGCATGCCGGTACTGGATGGCATCGCCGCCACCCAGCAGCTGCGGCAGAGTCACCCAGAGCTGAAAATCATCATGCTCACTTCTCACGAGGAGGAGAGAGCAATACTCGATGCCTTCAAGTCCGGCGCCACGTCCTACTGCCTGAAAGAAACGTCACCCGCCATGCTTGGGCAGGTCATCCGCATGACGAACAACGGCGCCTGCTGGATCGACCCGAAAATCGCCGGGGTGTTTATCCGGCAGGTTCAGCCCGTCACTGTTGCGGCGTCAACCATGCAGAATCCCCTGACCGAGCGCGAGCTGGATGTCCTGAGGCTGCTGAGCGAAGGAAAAAACAACCAGGAAATCTCGGAAGGCCTGTGTATCAGTATGAATACCGTCAAGACGCATCTCAAAAATATTTTTATGAAACTCGAGGTGGAAGATCGAACCGCCGCCGCTCTCAAGGCGCTGCGCGAACGCCTGGTGTAGGGCGATCAGCACGCTGAGCGTGCTACAATACGATTGTGTTTTTGAGTATGGAAACCGTTGCCGTGACGAATCTGACCAACCCTTCCGTTGAGGAGCAGGAGCACTACCGTCAGCAGCTGCTGAAACCGGGCAGCAACCTGACAGCCATTGGCTGGATTCTGTTGCTGGGTCTGCCCGCCCTGCTGATATTGATGATTCTCAATCAGCACCACATTTTATAAAACCTATGCATGTATTGAAACAGCGCCTGCGCCTTTAATTTTTTGTTTCAGATAATAAATTATTTTTGCATCCTTGCTGCCGATCCGATACACTGACGGTCAGCCCTGTCACTGGACAGTGTGATCAAGTCGGTGGGTATTCTGCATGATCCGTTCCGGTCACCCCGTTTCTGTTGCACCCGCAGTGCACCGAAACAAGCAAGCGAGAGAGATACGTCCGTTCAATCGGTTCATCACGCCACCTTCATTTGGCGGTGACCGATTCACGCTAAGTGCCGGCGAGAATACTGACCAGAGCGCAGCAAACTCAAAAACACCGGCAGTCCTCCGGGAGCCCTTGCGAATAGAAGACCCGATACACGGGCGCCTGGTCCTCCGCCCGGACATACCCGAAGAACAATTGCTTGCCGCCCTGATACGCACGCCGGAAGTGCAGCGTCTTGGGCGGATTCAGCAATATTCCACCCCCTATCTCACTTACCCCTCACTCACCCAGAAAAGACTGCCCCATGTGATCGGCACCGCCTCACTGGCGCTCAAAGCCTGGGATCAGCTCTCCCCCCAGATACCGGATAACAACCTCCGAGAGCAACTGGGCCCCGCTTTTGTGGCGGCGGCGCTGTTACATGACGTTGGCCACGGCCCCTACTCACACCTGTATGAGGAGCTCTCCGGCGAACGCCATGAAAACAGAACCATCGAAATCATTGAAAACCCGCAAACGGCCATCCATCAGCAGCTCAATGCGTTTGACCGGCAGAATGGCCATCCGCCCAACACCACAGTCCGCCTGGTGGTTCAGCTTCTGGATGAACGCCAGATTCGCCTCCCGCAGATCAAGCCCTTCGCACGGTTAGTCAGTGGCCTGTTTGATCTGGACCGGGCCGATTTTATTCAGCGTGACTACCACCACCTGATTAACGGACAGAAACAATTGCCCATTGAATCCCTGATAGAGGCCCTGTCGATCGATCCCAAAACGCAGAAGCTGGTGCTCAGAGCGGAAGCCCTGCCACACCTCAAACAATACCTGCTGGATCGCAGCGCGCTCTTCGAGAAAGTTATTTACGGGCATGAATCCCTGAGCGCCAAACGGATGACCCGTGAACTGCTGAGCCGGTACCAGCAACTGAGCCAGAACAATCCGTCCGGATCTGACCGTGCCGTTCGGGAACGTGACCCTTTTTCGGATCTGGATTTTTACGCCGTTTTTCAGCCCGGCCCGGTCTCCCTGGCCACGTTCAGCCGGTTGGACGACGCCTCGTTTCTGTCGTTTATTAAAACCTGCACCAGACACCCCGATCCGATATTGTCCTCCCTCGCCAACGATCTGCTGAACGTGAATATTTACCCGGCGCTGGATCTGTCCCACCTGCCCAACCACCAGGTGCACCAGTTCCGGGAGGCGCTGCATCAGGCGATCAATTCACAGGACGACATTCCAGCCACCCAGGCGTTGTGGTGGCTGATGGAAAACACCCACCGCGCCATCAAGCCGGATTCGGAAAGCCTGCTGATCCGTTTTCGCGACGGCAGTCTGCTCCCGCTCTCTGCATTGAACAACTGGTTCACCGAGCTCCCTAAGGCCACCTGCCTGAAGACGCTCGTGTATCATCCCGCTCTGGAACCGGTGGTTCGCGAGGTGGGCGCTGCGTTTGCGAGCCGGGACGACGGCAAAAATGAGGAAAAAAAAGCGGCCGGAAAGACCGCCCAATTACGTAAGAAAGAAAGGAATGGTTAGACTAGGGCGAATCGACAATTAGGACTTCCCCTCTGATCGGAAATCTGATCTACTTGTAGAATGCTGTCTACAGGGAGTTTAGAGGGACATGTCGAAGCGGTACGAGCTGAAAGAAGCTCAGTGGGA
>JBFWUP010000013.1:0-32342 GCA_050247195.1 Candidatus Melainabacteria bacterium
TTCAACAAACTGAAGTATTTTCGGAGAATCGCCACCCGGTACGACCGGAAAACCCTGTACTACGCAGCGTTTCTGTACCTTGCTTCCGCCGTGACCTGGGGCTGATTCAATTGTCGATTCGCCCTAGGTAAGGAAATGATGGGTCTAATCGTCACCAATCAAGATGGACAACGAATTGGTTTTGGACGGGCAAATGCTCGATTCTTCAGCCACATATTAACGCATTGTCTAAATACGTTTCTCTTTGTTGGTTATCTGGTCATGTTTTTTACGCCGAAAAAACAGACCTTACACGACTTAATCGCCAAAACTGTCGTGCTTGATACTCGTGCCTCAGACGGGCCAAAAATGGTGGGCGCTGACGGGCTCGAACCGCCGACATCCTCCTTGTAAGGGAGGCGCTCTACCAACTGAGCTAAGCGCCCGGAGAGGTTACTTTAGCCCACAGGCATGGGAGCGTCAAGAACGATTGCGCGCATGCGTTTCAATCACGCGCGATTCCGTCACAACGAGATCCACCGGCTGGTCCAGCGCATCCACCGGGATGGTTTCCAGCAAACACGCCTCGGGACACACACCAATACGCAACATGGATGCCAGACCGGGATTATTCGCCAGAAACCGATCATAGTACCCCTGACCATACCCAAGCCTGTTACCGGCGCTGTCAAAAGCCAGGCCCGGCAGAATCATACCATCCGGAACCACGGTTTCCGCCAGTACCGGCGCAGACTCAAGGGGTTCCTGAATGCCGAATGCGTTCTCGCGCATCGGCTGTCCAGATAGCAATCTGTGAAAGGCCATTGCTTTCATGGGGGTGATTCTGGGACAATACCACTGAGTTTGGATTCCATCTTCAGCCACATTCATTAGCGTTGTGACATCAACCTCGGTGGCTGTGGGCCAGTAAATCAGCGTACACTGCGCCTTCCTGAATAACTCCAGCTGGCTTAACCGCCCGCAAATCAACCGACTGAGTCGCTGCCAGTCCAGTTCTTTCCGCAAAGCCAGTACTTCTTTCCGAATCTGCGACTTTGCCTTCACAAGTGAATCCATACTCATCCATCCTGTCTCATCATGGAGCAGTGCATAGCGTCAACCAGACGGTTACCTCCGGTACCCGTCGGAGTGAGTCACAATGATAAAACAACGTCAGCAATTCTGCTTTCGGATTAAGAAAGCCCGGCTGGATGCCCGACTGAAGCAGGAACAGGTCGCCCGATATCTGAACATCGCCACATCCGCCGTCTCCGCCATTGAATCCGGCAACCGCAAAGTCGATGCCCTTGAACTGAACCAGCTCTCCTCGCTGTACCACAAACCGCTGGACTGGTTTTTTGAGGCCGGTTTCGAACCCGGCGAGCAGCGCCGCGGACAGCCCCCCCTGCCGGAAGCCGCCGGAACGCCCGGCCAAGAAGATCCGATTTTGCAGGAATGCATGCAATACCTGCGCAAGGCCCCACCGGATTTACAGCGCCGCGCCGCCTATGGCCTGCTCGGTTTTCTGAGCGACCGCTAGTTCACTGCCCACACCTGTGGCGCCGGCGGACTGCGGATGGCTGCAGCTCCCCCATATTGCGGATTTCGACCCGCTGCCCATGAATCCTGTGCTATAGTGGTTTTCTGGGATAGAGTTCATTGAGACGGGGTCGCACACCGGCTCCCCGCGCAGAGCAGAAACCACTGAGTGATGGGTCAACAGGTCAAAAATCCAAAAGTTCACGTCGGCATCGCCATCAGCATCCGCTGCATGGAAGTGACTGTCTTTTCGCCCAAAACGCTGGAAATCTCGCATTACGACGTGATCGACACGCCCCATGGCATGCTGGATCCGGAAGGCGTTCAGGTGCTGGATCCGGAGATTCTGCGCGTCACCCTGAGTCAGCTGCTGCAGAGCGTTCCAGGAAAGCCCAAGTCGGTCAACCTGTCATTGCCCGCCACGCTGCTGCGCGCCGTGGACATGCCCCGCATGGACACCGAACAGCTTTATGTGTCGCTCTCCAGCGAAGCGGAGCGTTACAAATCCTTTGACAACACCGAGGCCGTGGTGGACTTTGCCCCGCTTCCCAATACATCGGGCGCCACCGGCACGCAACGCCTCATTTTCGGCGGCATCCGCCAGGACACGGTGGCCCAGTTTCTGACTGCTTTCAAAGCGCTGAAGGTGAAAGTCGCCAGCATTGATTTTGAAGACCTCAACACACTGCGCGGCATGGCCGGAACCGGCGTGCTGGACAATCTGGTGGGACAGATTGGTGAAAACGGGGTCTGGGGAACCATTTTTGTGGAACCGCAGCGGGTTCGCCTGGGGGTCTGGCAGGGCAACCAGATGCTGGAACTCCGGGAAACCCAGATGGACACCCGTCTGCTGGCTGACGCCGATCCGGATTCCGTATTTATGGAAGACCTGATTGAAGAGATCCGCCGGACCGCCAAAGACGCCAATCCTTCCATCTGGCTGACCCAGGGGCTGAACACCCAACTCGCCGAGATACTGGAGAACCGGCTCGGTGCGCTGATGTCGCCCTGCCCGGTGGGTGGCGGCATTGCCCTGCCTTCGCCGGCGCCTTCACTGGCCGCCATTGGTTGCGCTCTGATTTCGACAGTCGCTTTTCCGTTTGAGTTTAACCTGCTGTACGGGCTGGGTGGCCTGACCACTGGCAAAAGCAGCGCCGATGTCAGCGCAATGCCCAGCAGCGGCGGCGGTATGGGTGGCGGCAGCGGCCGTGAAGGCCAGCTGCTGACCGCTGGCGTGGCGGCAATTGTTCTGGCGCTGGTTGCCAGTGGACTGCTTTACGGCGTTAATGCCTTCTGGGCGGACGGGGAAGCCGCCAAACAACTGGCGGCCCAGGAGCAGCTGCAGGGTTCTGTTAACAGCCTGCTGGCGGAAAAAGCGCAGCTGGAAGCCAAAAACAAAACGGGCGGCAACCTGGCCCTTATTATTAAACACGCCAAAGTGCGCAACCGGCTTTATGTCGATCTCACCAAGGATATGTACAAGGTGCCGAAGCGGCTTTGGGTGAACAAAGTCACCGTGGGCGACCGGGTTTCGCTGAGCGGCAAGGCCCTCAATCATCAGGATGTGATCAACTTCGCCAAGATGTTTGACCATGCCCCGTATGTGTCCGGTATGACGATTAAACAGATTGACGAAGAAAAAATGCAGGAAACCCCGTTGTTCAACTACGCCATCGAGGCCAACCTGAATCTGGACAACCTCTCCAAAATTGTGGATGAACAACTCCAGACTGAAACCAAATCCACTGACGGAGGGCCGCACTGATGGCGCTCAAGGCACGCGAACAGATGCTGGTCGGTCTTCTGCTGCTGGGCGGCGCCGCATACCTGCTGTTTATGGTCGGCGGCGAACAGTTTGGCAAGCTGCAGACCAACATGACCACCATTTCGTCAGCGCAGGGCACCATTGAAAGCCTGACCACCCAGGAAAACACGCTCCGCTCTGAAGTGACGACGCTGAAGGCCGCAGGGTTGCTGCCACCTGGCATTCATGTCCGTAAAATCCCGCCCACGGAATCTCTGGAAACCCTGGTGAAAGACACCCTGGACCAGGTGGTGAGTTTCGCCAGCCGGAACAACAACAAACTGATTCGCCTGGAGCCCACCGATGCTCCCCCCATTGTGCCGCCCCCGCCCCCACCGGAACCGACAGCCAGTGGCGCCCCGGCGCCGGAGACTGCCGAAGAGGCGCCCGTCTCTCCCATCATATCCGTTGGGTACAAACTGGCCTTACGCGGCACTTACGCCACCATTCAGGATTTTCTCCGTGAAGTGGACCGCAATAAAGATCTCGTGGAAGTTTACAGCGTGGTGTTGATTAACGAACAGGGACCGGCGCGCGGCAAAAACGGCGCCACGGCCAGCGGCGATCAGGATATTCTGGGCAAGCCCGAGCTGTTTGACCCCAGCAAACCCATTGAAATGAATGCCGTGCTTCGCCTGGTGTTTGAACGCTGAAAAAATTTCCAATAAAAAACCTGTAACTTGCGTTACAGGGTAGGACATAGGCTGGGTTAAAACTTTTAGTGAAAGCGCCTGAAAGCGGTCTCGCTAAAACTTTTGGATACCGTGGTCATCTCCTTGCTCGTTCTCTCTTACATTAATAAAAACAACTTAAAACGGGGGATTGCTTTTTGATGTTACTGTGTAAAGTTATATGACAAAAAAAACCACCAGAGAAAACTCTAGTGGTACAAGGTGTGTCCAGTGGAGATTAAAATCGGTTTCAGCGGGTGGCCGGAGCCCCCTCAATCACACGCAGTGCGGGGCGGTTACGCAGGCCCTTGTTGCGGTGTTCACGCGCCTGGTTCAGCACGGTGCGGTAAGTGGCGTTAAGGTAACGGAACTGGTGACGGGGCAGCTGCTGCTTGAGCTCGTTCAGGCAGGCCGTCGCTTCGCGGTAACGGCGCAGCCAGCACAGCACGCTGATTTTCTGGTCTGACACGACGAACAGCAAATCCAGATCGTCCAGGTGCAACATGCCCAGGATGCGGTTGCAGGTTTTCAGGGCTTCCGGCAGGGCGCCCAAGGCTTCCAGAACGCCGGCTTTAGAGAGCAGCGCCTCAATGCAGTCGTCTTCCTGCTCCAGGGCCGTGTTAAAACAGGCCAGCGCCTCACGGTCGCGGTGCAGGCAGTACAGAATGTCGCCGCGCAGAATCCAGGCCCGCTTGTTCAGCGGCTCCAGCGCGAGGGTGGATTCCACGAGATCCAGCGCGTTTTCATAATCGCTCTGATTAATGAACAAATCTCCCGCGGTTTTCAGATTCCGTTCCACGGAGATGTTGAGCACGTTGGAAGCAGTGGCTTGATACAAAGACAATCCACAATCCTTTCCTGGATCCACAACCTGGGTCCACATCACGTCTGCGCACTTTGCCGGCTCTTGCTCTGGCCTCTCTCGGGGGTGCGTCACCCTGTACCCCATGATCATAACAAACCCGTCTGGGGAAAATCCGTTGAAGAACGGCGCTCAACGCGCAAAGACGGTCAGAGACGGACAAAATTTGTTCAACGGCCCGGTGAGTCATTCATATGTTTACTCTACAAAAAGGATAGTGAAAGAATTCAGGAAGGGTGGGGATCAGCCGGTTTTAACAAAATGTAACAATGCCCTCATTTGCGACAAAAATTGTCCGAAACCAAGTCAACTGGCTGATCGGCCAGCATGCAAATGATAGCCATCTGATATCAGACTGCTATCCAACGAGGGGGATTTCCAGTGACCACCGTTTCCATGCGTGTTTTCACCCTGCTGCTGGCGGGCAGCCTGATTGTGGCGCAATCAAGCTGCCCCGCACTGAGTCAGGCAGTCCGCACCAACAGTGGCGATCCGACGCCGGAACCCCTCCGCGGCCGGGCCACCGTCACGCAACCGGACAGCCCGACCCGCGCGGCACACCCGGTGACACCGGATGCAGCCACACGGCGGACCGTGAACGACGCCCGGCAGGCCATGGCGCAACACCGCTGGGATGAGGCCGAGGCGCTCCTGCAGAATCACCTGGCGGCCGACCCGTCAAATCCTTTTATTCACCATATGCTGGGGGTTCTCAATGAAGCCAGGGCCGTCAGTAGCGATCAGACTCTCCGGGATCGCCGCAAAGACCTGAATGCCGCCGCCGTTCAGAACTATCTCAGTGCGCTGCGCTACGCCCCCGGTTACCTGCAGGCCATGCTGGATCTGGGGACGCGCTACAAGAAAGAAGGCCGGCTGATTGAAGCGATGGATCTGTTCCGAGACGGGATGGCGCTGGATCCCAGCGAGGGGCGCTTTTACGCGCGCATGGCCAGTGCATTCAACCAGCAGAAGGAGTGGACAGCCGCGCTGAGTATGGCGCAGCAGGCGCAGGCGCTTAACCCGGACCTGCCGGACGCCTATGAGGCGCTGGGCGAAGCCTGCCTGGCGCGTGGCCAATGGCATGAAGCCCACGAGGCGCTGAGCCGGGGCCTTGCCCTGGCGCCGCAGAATGACCGCCTGCACGCCCTGCTGGCGCGCGCACTGGCGGAACAGGAGAATGGCGCCGCCGCCGTCACCGAGTGGCAGACGGCGCTGCGACTGAATCCGGAGAATGCGGAGGCCAGCCGCGGACTGGCAGATTACTACCGGCTGCGGGGCGACAATGCCCTGGCGCTGGCGGTTCTGAAAAACGCTTCGGCCACGGACGCGCACAATGCAGACTGGATGCACCAAGTGGCCGAACTGGCCCTGAGCGACCAGCAACCCGCCGTGGCTGCCGTGTATTACCAGCGCGCCCTGCTGGAAAAACCCGGCGACGCCCGGGCAAAGCTGGGCCTGGCGCAAAGCAGGCTGGCCATGGATGCCCAGCGCCAGACACGTACCGCCCCCTGGGGAGCCGGCTCTACGGTCACGCTGGCCTCGGCGGGCGTTCTGGAAGCGCTGCCGGCACAGGTGCCGCAGGCCGCTTTTGCGCAGGCCAGCCGGCTGCTGGAAAAATACCGCTTTGATGAAGCCAACAGACTCTACACAGAAGCCCTTCGGATGGTGCCGGATACGCGCGGCGCCATGACTTATGGAGAGATGTTTCTGGCGATGGGACTGCCGGACCTGGCCATTGCCGCCTATGAAAAAGTGCTGACACACAGCCGCAACGCGGACTGGGTCCACCAGGCCACCCTGGGCCAGCAGCGCGCGCTGGAGAACAAGCGTCAGGCGGCCTCTCTGGTGGCCGATGCCGCCAGTTACCACCGCAGCAATGCGGAGCAACCGGCGCGCCTGATTGGAACGGCCCTCCGTCTGGACCGCCAGTACGCCCCGGCGTATCTGGAACTGGCGAAACATCAGGAATGGCAGAAGCAACTCACCCTGGCCATGGACTCCTACTACGCCTATCAGCAGCTGGCCATCTCTCCGCGGGAACGCGATGCCATGGCGCGAAAGATTTCAGGGTTACAAAAAAAAGCGCTTTCCAACTGAACTGTCTCTGAGATCAGCAGTCATCGCCCCGGTCAGGCATAACAACGGCCATCGCGTTCAGCAGCCGGACGGTGAACTGCGAAAGACGCAGCACGAGGCGGGCATACCAACCCAGGCGCTCAGGCGCATCAGGCCTGTCCGGCGTTGCAGAAAGCACCAGCGCAAACCGGCAGAGCCCGGTGGGAATCGCCAGAACCCGGATGGCGGCCCAGCGACGGGAGAATGCCTCCCAGGCCTCTTCGCGCGTCTTCCCTTCAAACGGGTCACAGTATCGCACCCGGTGATTGCTCAATCCATGAATCACCACATAATGCAGCATCAGGGGCGCGCCGGGCGCACGTTCATCCAGCAGGGCAATCAGCAGCCGGCCTGCGGCAAGATGCGACTGAACGGTTTGCCGGGTGTTGTGGTTGCTGAACACAACACCGCAGCCAACGTGCCGGGCCATCTGCGCCAGGGAATGGAGATCTGAATACAGCCAGGGCCAGCGACGCATCCGGCGATCGATCTCACCCGGGGCGACTGGCCTGTGAAAAGCCTGCAAAACCATTGCCAGACAGGTTGTGCCGCAACCATTGTGAGTCTGCCGCAGGGGCGGCACCACCGGCGCCGTCATGGCCGGTTAATCCATAAAGCGGAAACGGGCCAGGGTCCACAATGCCCACAGCCCATCCACCCAGGTGATTTTTTTGCCTTCGTGAAAATCGCGGCCATAGTAGGAAATCGGCGCTTCATAAATACGGTAGCCTTTTTTCAGCACCTTGGCGGTAATCTCCGGTTCAAAATCAAACCGGTTGGAGCGAATTATTACCGAGCGCAGCACATCTCCGCGGAAAGCCTTGTAACAGGTCTCCATATCCGTCAGCGTGGTGTTGTACAGCAGATTGGTGATAGCGGTGAGCAACTGGTTGCCCAGCAGGTGCATAATATTAAACGCCCGCACCGGCTTACCGCCGGATAACCGGCTGCCGTAAACCACATCCGCACGGCCTTCCACAATCAGTTTAATCAGGGGCGGGTAATCCACCGGATCATATTCGAGGTCGGCATCCTGAATCACGGCGATATCACCGGTGGCATGCTGAATGGCCGTGCGCAGCGCAGCGCCCTTGCCCTGGTTGTGATCGTGGAGAATCAGGGTGATGGGCAATTCAGCAGCCAGCTGCTGAAGAATCGCCCGCGTGCCGTCAGTCGAACCGTCATCCACCACAATAATCTGTCGCGCCAGACCCAGAAAATCCACCGACAGCACCCGGTTCAGGAGCTCGGCCACAAAGGCCTCCTCGTTATACACCGGTATCAGAATCGACAGGGTTTCCGGGCGGGGGGGTCGGGATGTGGTCGGAACGGGTGTCATGCAGCCTCGGCGTCCAGGGTGGTCAGTAAATCGCGCGCCGGAATGTACGTCGGGCAGATCATCAGACACTGATTAAGACTCAGACGCGCTTCATGCGGCTGTTTCACCTCGCACCAGTATTGGCCCAGGTGGTAATACACTTCCGGATCGTTGGGGATACACTGCAGACCTTTCATCAGCAGCGGTTCCACGCGCGGCAGCCAGCGGCTGTCCTCCAGGCCGGCGTTTAACAGGGCGCGGCCCATAAATTTGGGGGCTTCCAGATTCAGCTGCGCCAGAAAATCCGCGTACTGCAGGATGTTTTCCATATACGTCGTCTGCCCCGCGTGAATCAGCTGACCGAGATCGCTCTCAAGAAAATTACGGATCTGAAAGAGCGTGGGATAACTCTGCAACTGGCCGGTAATCATGCCGTACAGGGTCAGGCACCAGTGATTCGGTCGTTCTTCCAGAATGACCTTGCGCCAGTGCGCCTGCATTTCGCCCATATTGCCCTGCAGCATCCACGCATAACCGGCCAGGTAGTGGAGATTGTGCTGCGCATACAGCGTTGCGGCATGACCGTACTGTTTCAGTGCGCGGTATGCCAGTCCGGTCAGTTCCACCAGGGCGGTGCGTTCCACGGGGTGCCGCTCCCCGGATTCCAGCAGCGGCGTGACCAGGGCCAGCGCCGCGTGGGCATCGCGCTCCTGAAATAATTTTTTGCGGGCCGGGGACAGAAATGACAGGTGCACAGTCATACTGCGTATCAATCCAGTTTTCTGAGCTGCCGCCCGTCAAGCACGCTCATTGCCTGATCGAGATCCTGCGCCGTGGCCACGCCGGTTGCCTGCTGGTTGGATTTGCGGATTTCGTCAAAGATTTCCTCACGATGGATCGCCACCGACTTGGGCGCATCGATACCCAGCTTCACGGATTCGCCACGGGTCTCCAGAATGGTGACCACCACGTTGTCGCCAATCATCAGTTTCTGGCCCGTCTTGCGCGTCAGTACCAGCATGCCTCAGCGCTCCTGTTCAGCAACGGCTGTGGCGCCGGACGCTGAGCCGATCGAATCATCCAGGAGGCGCGTTTTGGTGGAAAAACCGGTGTCGTTAAGGACCACCTGCATCGCCTGCAGGGTCTTCTCGTGAATAATCAGAGGCCCCATCAGGTTGGCGGTCATCTGTTCCGGGTTGCCCTGGGGAATATTCACTATGGTGAGAACCAGAACCTCCTCCGGGGAGTGGATACCCAGTCTTTCGGAAACGTTGTCCGGCAGGGTGAAAGCGTACTCAATGCCAAAAAAGCGGGGGTTGGTCACCACAAAGGCGAGATCAGGGTTCTGCGCGGACTGGAGCCACTTGAAGGGGGAGTCCGCCGCATGATCCAGCAGGACGAACGTATCCAGATCCTCAAAGCCCAGCAGGGGCTCCTGAAAACGGATAATCCGGTCTTCCTGCACCTCAACATCGCCAAAACGGCTCGTGGTGATGGTTCTCACGGCTGAAGTCATTGTCCTGAGGGTCCTCTCCCTGTCTCCCGCTCATTTTAAAGAAAAAGTTACAAAGGCGCCAGTCTTTGGCCGGAAATGTCAATTTTTCAACGGATTGGACGATAACAAGCCTGTGGCGTTCCGCTACACTTGAAGTTACCAATCGAAGGGCGTGCCAGAGGCGCGCCGGATGGGGTCCAAGAGATGGATTTGAGTGAACCGAGCCAACCCAAGTCATCCTCTCAGCATTCGCTGAGCGAGGAGGATATGTCGGCGCTGGTGCAGGATTTTCAGGAAATCCAGTCCAGCCAGGAGCAGTATGAGGCGTTCTGCCAGAGCCGCCAGAACCTGCTGGATCGTTTGCTGCTGCCGGAATGCCTGAACTAGGCGAATAGCCCGGCAACTTGTAGCCACACACCCAGCGGCGTATGATATTGCCGTTGAGTGATGCGGCAAGCGCGTGTGAACGGACTGTATATAGAAGGCCCGATGGGCTCGGGGAAAACCGCCCGGCTGGTGGCGCGCATTACCGCCCTGCTGGATACTGTGCCGGCAGAACAGCTGCTGGTGCTCTGCAGCAACCACGCCCGGCAGAAAGACCTGACGCGCCGCGTTCAGCGCGCCCTGAACAGACCGGTTGCCCAGCTGCCGGTGTATACTTTTACGGGGCTGGTGCGGACCTCCCTGTTTGATTACTGGCCGCTGGCCGAAGCGCGCATACCCGATCGGTTTGCCCCACAGATACGACCCGAGCTGGCCGGCCTGGGGGATACCGAATTTTTACTGGGATGGCTGCTCGCCCGGCAGCAGGCCCAGGCAGTCAGCGCGGGTCAGCCGGAGCCGTTTGCCGATTTCCCCGGTAATGTGCGCGGGCTGAAAAAGCAGCTGGTCCGCCGGCTGCGCCTGCGTTCCGAAAACGGACTGACCCGCGAGGACATGGCGCACCGGTCGGCCCTGCTGGGAGAAATGTGTCAGCCGGAAACGGCTGAACTGGAACGGCAGTACGACCGGCTGGCCTATACCCTGCGCCTGCTGGACACCAACAAACAGATCGATGTTTTTCTCGGGCTGCTGGCGAGTGACACCCCCCTGCGTGCGCACCTCACCGGAAGCATCCGTCACCTGATTGCCGATGACATGGATGAAACGGTTCCCGTCCAGCAGACGTTAATCCGCACGCTGACACCCACACTGCAAAGCCTCACGCTGGCCGCCGACACCGAAGGCGGATCGCGCCGGGGCTACCTGAACGCCTACCCCTATGACTGGCCCGCGATGAAACAGCTGATGCCGGGCGAAACCGTCCAGCTGTCGCCACCGGAAGAACGGCCCATGCCAGTGGCGGCCCAGACCCTGCTGAGCAACTGGCTGACCCCAGATTCAGAAGCTTTTAAGCCTCTGCCGGCCTGTGTCACCCTGCGTGATGACGCCATTACGCGCACGGAAATGATTGATCAAGTTGTGAGTGATATTACAGCGCAACTGAAAGCGGGCCTGCCGCAAGGGGCGATGGCGCTGGTGCTGCCGAAATCCGACCCGCTGACCAACCACCAGCTGAAGCTGAGACTCCGCCCGGCCGGGGTGCCGCTGCAGTTTCTCTCCGGCACGCGCCGCGCGCAGGATAATCCGCATATCCGGTATTTTCTGCAACTGTTTCAGTTACTGCATGCCGTGCGCTGGCAGTGGCCGCTGAGTCACTGGGAGCTGAAAAACTTGCTGGCGCGTCTGTGGGATCGCACCCCGTTCACCCCGCTGCAGCGTGAGGTGCTGACCCGTCTCATTGCGACACTGCACCTGGAGGCATGCCGGAATGCTGAGGCGGCGGAATCCGGGAGTGCCCTGCCCGACGAAGCCCAGGTGACACATGCTTATGCCGAAGCGCATGCCGACGCAGCGGCGCCCGCCCCATTGCCGGCAGAGGCCCTGAACCGATACGCGCAGTTGCGCCAGTGGCTGCGAGACATGCAACCGCTGACACCCAGAGAACAGCTCTATGATGCCTT
This sequence comes from Candidatus Melainabacteria bacterium, assembly GCA_050247195.1. Lineage (GTDB taxonomy): Bacteria > Cyanobacteriota > Vampirovibrionia > Vampirovibrionales > Vampirovibrionaceae > JBFWUP01. The sequence goes on from JBFWUP010000013.1 coordinate 11,787, forward strand.
TGCCCGCTGGGTAGCCCCGGGCGCGGATGCCGCAACGAAATTCGACCCGATGCGGCAGCTGATTGACAGCTACCTTCGCCATGCCCCCCTTTATGAACGCTTACAGACGCTGGCGGGCGAGGCGGGCATCCATGGCCCGTTGCCGGCCGAACGGTTGTGGCTGCAGCATGCCAAAAGCGGCGCCGTGGCCGACAGCCCGGAGAATCCCACGGAAGCCGACCCCAACGCCCTGGTCATCGGCACGCCCCAGAAAATCATTGATCTCGAAATCCGGCGGGAACATCAGTTCTGGCTGGATGCCGGCTCGCGGGAGTGGGCCCGCTCCGACAACGCCCCGCTGTATAACGCGTGGGTGCATTCGGCTGTCTGGCGCGGCGAGACCGACGCGCTTTCGCCGGATTTTCAGGAAGCCGTCATCCGTCAGCGCGCCGGGCACATCACCCGGACGCTGATGCTGCTCGCGCAGTCACATGTCACGGCCTACGCCAGCGAGCTGGATGAACTCGGGTTTACGCACAGCGGCCAGCTTAAACCCCGGTTACTGTGCCCGGCCAGCCAGGTCGCGCTAGCAGACAATTTACCCGCCATCCGGCTGCGGGCCGATCAGGAAGGCGTGCTGGACTATGAACGCGGCGCCATGGCCATCTCTGCGGTGCCCGGCGCGGGTAAAACGTTCGTCAATGTGGCTTTGATTCTCCGCTTGATTGAAAACGGCGTCGCACCGGATTCGATCCTGGTGCTGACCTACATGGACAGCGCCGCAAAAACCCTCCTCTCCCGGCTGAAGCAGCGCCTGCAGGGCAGGCATCAGGGCCTGCCGCTGGTGTCCACCATTCACAGTCTGGCGTTCCGCATACTCACGGAAAATGATCAGTCACTGCGTCTGGGTTTTCTGCCGGAAGACGTGACCATTCTGGACGACTATGCGCGCGGCGCCATTCTGGAAGGCATTGCCGCACAGACCCAGCCGGAGGGCATGCGCAACCTGGGCGACTGGACGGGCGCCATTGATACCGGCATTGCCCATGCCAAAGGAAGCCGTCTTTCCCCCGATGCGCTGGACCGTCTGCTCAGAGGGAATCCGGCCGCGGGTTTTCGTCTGAACGAGTTTTTGCCTGCCTACCGGGCCTACCAGAAAGCCCTGCATGATCAGGGCGCGCTCGATTTTTCCGATCTGATCGTCAAAGCCATCGATCTGCTGGAAAGTGACGCCGAGTTGCGCGCGCACTATCAACAGCAGTTCCGCGTCATTATGGAGGATGAGGCCCAGGATTCCTCACGGCTACTGCAGCATTTCATCCGGCTGCTGGGGGGCGAACAGCCCAACCTGATCCGCACCGGGGACACCAACCAGTCGATCACCACAACCTTCAGCGCCGCCGATCCCGACGTCTTCCGCCAGTTTATCCGGGAGGCCGACCGCACCATTACGATGGATCGCAGCGGCCGGTGCGCCCCGGAAGTCATGGTTCTGGCCAACCGCTGGATTCAATGCGCCGGCGAAACGCCGGTGCTGTCTCAGGCGTTTACGCCGGTGGCCATGCAGGCCGCCGGGTCGCAGAACCCCACGCTGCTGCAACCTTTGTCCGCCAGCGTGCATGAATACGACCACCTTGAACAGGCATTGCTCGTGGATCAGATCCGCGCGGTGCAGTCGGCCTGCCCGCAGGCCACCATGGCCGTACTGGTGCGGCGCAACGCCCAGGTGAACCACCTGGCCGCCATGCTGCAGCAGGCCGGTATACCGGCCGTGGCGATGACCGACAAGCTGAAAACGCACCATGCCTTTGTGGTGCTGGAAAGCCTGATGCAGTGGCTGATGCATCCGGTGGACCTGACCCGCCAGCAGGCCTGGATGGAGGCCATGCGCACGGCAGGGCTGTGGCCACTGACGGAAACCGAGGATCTGGATCTGGCGCCCCTGTGGATGACCCACAACCTGCTGCTGGGAGACCCCCGGCTGAAAACACTCCTGCCGGAAAGTCTGCTGCAGCTGCATTACGATCTGCAGGATTTCCAGCGCCAGCTGCAACAGTCCCCCGTGGATGTGTTCATGGTGCACGTGGGAGAGCGTTGGTTTGAACGCGTTGAGGATCGCAGCAACGCCTACCTGTGCGCCCTGATGGCCGGTCAGATTCTCGCCGATGAGACGGATGAGGCCCAGTCGCCTGTGGAGCGGGTGCTGCAGCAGTTTGAAGCCTACCGGTTATCCTGGCGGGGGCGGCGGGGTTTTCCGGAGTTGCCGGGGGCCCACGCGTTCAACGTTGTGCAGGTGATGAGCCTGCACAAGGCCAAAGGCCAGGAGTTTGACGCCGTGTGGATGCCAGGCCTGCAGGCGGATCTCTTTCCCGTGGATCCCCAGAAAGTCCGCATGGAAGAAAGCGACAAAATCGTCATGGCGATTGATCAGCTGCAGAGCGTTCACATGGCGGACGCCGACAGCGAAAACCCGGCCGACATTCAGCAACGCCTCAAGGCCAGACGGCAGCGCGACAAGATTGAAGAGGAAGCCCGTCTGATCTATGTGGGCATCACGCGCGCCCGGCGGGCGCTGTTTGTCAGCGCACACCGCCAGGCCATCACCCGGTACGGCAAATACCGCCCCAGTGAACCCGCCTTTGCCTTTGAGCAGTTAAGCCGCCTGATTCAGGCATTGCAGCCCGCCACGGTCAGTGAGACGCACAACGGGGAGGTACCGGCCCATGCCTGAGTTACAGCCGCCACCGCCGGACACCGCCGATATTGGCGCGGTGCGCGTGGTTTCCCCCGAACAGCTGAAAACCTGGAGCCGCTGCAAAGCCAAATTCAACTACCAGCATGTGCTGCAACTCGCCTGGCCCACGGACACCTCCAACTTCAAACTGGGTCAGGAGGTACACAAACTGATGGACTATCAGGCGCAGGGGCTGACGGCGTATCTTCCGGCGATGCTGGCCTCGGCCGATGCGCCGGTGGTTTTCTGCTGGGAAGGCCTGATGGCCGATCCCGTGGCCTCATGGCCGGTGATCCGCAGCGAATGGGCTTTCTGGATTCCCATGAAACACGGCGACTCGCACTGGCTGCTGGGCGGGCGGATTGACCGCATCAGCCGGGATCCCGCCAGCAATCAGGTGGTGATTATCGACTGGAAAACCGGTACAGCCACCCCCCGCCTGCCGGAGCAGGACTGGCAGACCCGGGTGTATTGCTATGCCGTGTACGAAGCGCGCGCCGAACTGGGTTTGCCGGACATCACGCCGGAAGACATTGCGTTTCTCTACGTGGAAATTAATCCCCGCCAGCCGGAGCGCGGCATCCGGCAGGTGCGTGTTCCCTACAGCCGCACCCGCCACGAAGCCAACCGCTTAAGCATTCTGGCACAGCTGGACGCCATGGACCGGGAAACCGAGTACCCGCTGCCGGAGACCTGCCCGGACCGGCACTGCCCATACCGACCCGTCTGCGGCATTGATGAAAACCCTATCTGAAGTCCAGCCCGATATCCACGGCGGGTGCGCCCAACGTGAGTTTGCTGGTGGAAATCACCGTCACGCCCGGCAATGCATAACCGGCAATGTTTTCAAGCGTGATGTTGCCGCTGACTTCCACCAGACACTGCCCCTGAATCCGGTCCAGCGCCTCACGGACCTGAGAAGGCGTCATGTTGTCCAGCATCACCACATCGGCGCCGGCCTTTAAAACAGCCGGCAACTGATCCAGCCGATCAATCTCCACTTCAATCCGCATGGTGTGCGGAATGTGGGTGCGCATATGGGCAACCGTCGCCACAATGGCATCGGCTTTCTTTCCGGCGAGACCCATCCAGTGGTTGTCTTTGATCATCACCGCGCTGCCCAGATTGAACCGGTGCGGGGCGCCGCCGCCATGCGTCACGGCCTGCTGCTCCAGTAAGCGCAAACCCGGCGTGGTTTTGCGGGTGTGGGTAATCCGTGTGTCCGTTCCGGACAATGTGTCTGCAAACCGGCGCGTGACAGTGGCCACGCCGCTGAGATGCTGCATAAAGTTCAGCATCGTGCGCTCGGCTTTCAGCAAGCCAACGGCCGATCCCTGGAGGGTGGCCAGCACCGTTCCGGCCGGACACACATCACCATCCGTAACGCGCCAGTCGGCAGAAATTGAATCATCCACAGCCGCCAGCACGGCATCGGCCACCCGGCAACCGGAAACCACGCAATCCTGACGAACGACCAGATCGGCCGACAGAGGGAGACCCTGCAGGGAAGGGATATTGTCGCTCGTCACGTCACCCTGGGCGAGATCTTCATCCAGAGCTGCGTGCACCACCGGCAGCCAGTCCTGCATCGTCACCGGCTCCCCGCACTCCCGGCCGTGGCAGGGGTCTGGGAATCATCCAGACAGAAATGCGCGCCGACGCTTCTGGGGCGCTGCAGCGCATCGGTGGCCATGGCGCGCGCCACCTGGGCCATGTTCAGCAGCTCCATGCCTTCCGGGGCCACATGCTGCCACTGGTGCTTCCCGATGCGGTCCAGCACTTCACCCAGGGTCAGTTGCGCCTGCTTCAGGCCGGTCACTGTGCGGACAATCCCCACATGCAGCCACATCACATCGCGCAGCATGTCGCGGGTCTGCTGAATAACCGCCTGTTCATCCGGGTTGCCCGGATGAAAAGATTCCGTCAGGTCCAGCGGCTGCATGGCCGACTCGGGTTCCTCATCCGGCAGGGCCAGCGGAATGCTTTTCTGAATGAGCGCGCTGACGCGGCGGGCCAGCACAACGCACTCCAGCAGCGAGTTGCTGGCGAGACGGTTGGCCCCGTGCAGACCGGTATGTGCGGACTCCCCCACGACAAACAGCGAAGGAACCACACTCTGGCCATGCGCATCCACGGCAATGCCGCCCATCATATAATGGGCCGCCGGCGCCACAGGAATCCACTGCGTTGCGGGATCCACGCCAAAGCTGCGGCAGTGCGCCACGATGGTGGGGAAACGGGACTCCAGGTACTCCGGACTGTGATGCGTGATATCCAGAAAGACATGATCAGTTTTACTGTCGCGCATTTCCTGAAAAATAGCGCGGGTGACCACATCACGCGGCGCCAGTTCGGCATCGGCATGCATGCGGTGCGCAAAGCGTTCCCCCTCAGCGTTCCGCAATACGGCGCCTTCCCCCCGCAGGGCTTCTGAGATGAGGAAGTGCGTTTGCCCGTTAATAAAAAACCCGGTGGGATGAAACTGCATGAAGGCCATATCCTTCAGCACAGCGCCTGCCCGGCTGGCCAGCGCCAGACCGTCTCCGGTGGATATAGCGGGGTTGGTGGTAAAGCGGTACAGCTGCCCGACCCCACCCGTGGCAATCACGGTGTGATGGGCGCGGATATTCATCGGGTACTGCTGATCCGGCAGCAGCACTTTACAGCCGGCCACGCGCGTCTCATTAATCAGCAGGTCGGTAACAAAAGCGTTTTCCAGCACCTGAATACGGGGATGATCGTGGACACGGCGGATCAGGCATTCCTCCACGGATCGACCCGTGGCATCGCCCGCCGCATGAAGTATCCGGTTCACCGAGTGTGCGGCTTCGCGGCCCAGCGCCAGCTCGCCGGCGCTGTCGCGGTCAAAATCCACGCCATGATCGATCAGATCGAGGATGGCCTCATAGCCCTCCGCCAGAATGGATCGGACCACGGCCTCATCACACAATCCGGCGCCGGCCACCAGGGTGTCCTGGATGTGCGATTCCAGGGAGTCACCGGCGTTGGTGGGGAGCACGGCGGCAATACCGCCCTGGGCATAGCGGGAGCTGCATTCATCCAGACGGGTTTTGGTCAGCAGGCACACCCGGCCGTTGTGCTCGGCGAGTTTCAGCGCCGTAAACAGGCCGGATATCCCGGTGCCGATCACCACCGCATCCACAGACTGCACCGTCGGGTGTCTTTCGGTATTGCGCGCGTCGGTTTCTGGCGTCATCAGCAGAAAAATTCAACCGGTCAACAGCAAAACAAGATTATAGCACCAACGCGGCCGGACAACCGGGGTCCGAAAACATCGACCCAAGGCTATTTGAGGCAATCTGAAACTTTTTACCCCGGCAAGCCATATTAGGCTGTACAGGCGCCAACGCCTGGGGGAGAACAAACACCTTGATTGTTATGGACTGTTGTTGAAAAGGAGAAGATCATGCCCAATCGTCGTCACTTTCAGTTTGCCCTGGCCGGCCTGCTGAGCGTCGCCCTGCTGGCCGGTGGCAGCATGCTGCTGAGCGCCCAGGCTGCCGACTGCGCCCGCCCGGGTGTGGGAATTAATCACCGTCAGGCTAACCAGTTCAGCCGTATTCAGCATGGTATCCGCAATGGCAGTATCACCCGTGCTGAAGCCCGGAATCTGTTCCAGGGCCAGCGCAATCTGCGTCAGGCTGAGCGCCGTTTCCGCGCCGACGGTCACCTGAGCGCCTCGGAGCGCGGACGGTTGCAGCGTATGGCCAACGTCCAGAACCGCAAAATCATCCGTCAGGCGCATGACGGAGACCGCCGCCACAACAGACTCGCCACGCGCTGGTAGCCTGTCAGCTCATCAGAGAGCCCCTTCCTGCAGGGCGGGGAGGGGCTTTTCTGATCAATCGACCGGGCATGCCTCAGCCATGTCACCTAAAACAACGGGCTATATCATGGAACCAGATGAAACCCGGGAACATTTCAGAGCGTATTCATGTCTGAGAACCCACTGTGGTTGAAGATAACAAGTAGGAAGGGACAACTGATGATTAAGAGATCTGCAAAATTGAAAACGACCGCCCGTTTTGGCCGCATGCTGGCCACCGCTGTAATGACAGCCGGTCTGCTGTCCGCCGGACTGGCGCCAGTTTCGTTTGCCCAGAGCTATGATTACGGCACCGGCAGCAAGACCAAAACCGTGGTCCGTCAGGCCGCCATAGGAGCCGGTATCGGCGCCCTCGGCGGGGCGCTCACCGAGCGAACCTCCATTGGCCGCGGGCTGGGTGTGGGGGCCCTGACCGGCGCCGGCACCGGGCTGATTGAAACCAGCGACAGCATGCAACGCCACCCGCTGGTTAAAAACACCCTTCAGGGCGCCGTGATTGGTACCGGCACCAGCGTGGCCCGCCGGGGCGACACGGCCCGCGGCGCCGTGATAGGCGCCGGCGCAGGCGCCGGCTGGCACCTGCTGCGTAACTACCTGAATGACTACTAATCCCCGTTCAGGGTAAGAGAAACGAGCTGAAACAATCGCTTGTTGTGGAACGGGTCCGGAATGCTTCCGGGCCCGTTTTCCTGTGATCAGGCTCTTAAGTCAGTCAGTGGTCCAGCAGTCCGGATTCCATAGCCCAGACAATCGCCTCAGAGCGGCTGACCACGCCGATCTTCTGATAAATATTATAAAGATGATTGTGGATGGTCTTGGGGCTCACCACAAACTGCTCCGCCAGCTGCTGATTGGAAAACCCTCTGCCCAGGGCCTGCAGCACTTCCTTTTCCCGGTCAGTCAGTTGCGTCAGCTTATCCCGGGCATTGCCGGCACGCGCGGCATCTTCCTTCAGCTTGGCGGCCAGCTCGCTGTGCAGCGGCGTGTCAGCGCCACGGGCCGCGGCATGGATGGCCTTCATCAGTTCCGGCAGCTCCACGTCTTTCAGCAACACACCCCGCACAGGCAGGGCCGTTACCGGACGAATGACAGAGGGATGGTCCTGGTTGGTCAGAATGAGAATATTGGCCTGCGGCCAGGCCGCCAGAATGGCCTTTGACGCCTCGTAGCCATTGACCCGGGGCATGTTCATATCCATCAGCACCACATCGGGCTTCAGGGTCAACGCCTGCAGCACGGCCTCCTGCCCGTCACCGGCCTGGCCCGCCACGGTGACCGTGCCGTCACTGGCCAGTAAACGCGCCATGCCCTCCCGCAACACCGGGTGGTCATCCACCAGCAACACCCGCACGGGTGTATCTGCAGCCCTGTAATCAGAAGCATCAGGGGTGTTCATCAGGCAGCTGCTCCCGGTCAATCATCAGTGAAACCTGACATCCATGATCCTTGTCGGCAGTGCCCATTGTCAGGGTGGCGTTCAGCTCAGCCGCGCGCTCGCGCAGGCCGGCAATCCCCAAATGACCTTCGCGGATCAGGGCGTCACTGGTGGGGAGCTGCTGCCAGGGCAAACCACGACCGTCGTCGGTAATGGTCACTGTCAGCTGTTGCGCCGCATCCCGTAAAGAGACGAGCACATTCTGCGCACCGGCATGGCGCAGGCCGTTGCGGACGGATTCCTGAATAATGCGGAATACGTGCAACTTCTGGCGATCGTTGAGCAGGGACAGGCAACTCCCGGTCTGATCCGGCGGCGGATTAAAATCGAGCGACAGGCTGACATCCGGGTATTGCAGCCGCAGCCGGTCCAGAAACTCCGCCACCGCAGGCACCAGCCCCAGGCTGTAGAGGGATTCCGGGCGCAGGTTCCGGCTGATCTGCCGCACGGATTTCAGAACGTCGGAAACCGAGGCGCCCAGCGTGCGGATACTATCCGTCTGTGCGGGCGACTGTTGCTGCAGCAGCTGCAGTTCCACTTTCAGGGCGGTCAGCTGTTGCGCCACATCATCGTGCAGCTCTCGTGAAATGCCCAGACGCTGGGATTCCAGGTGGTCCTCCAGACCGGTGAGCATCTGGCGCAGCTGGCGGTTTGAGGCGCTCAGGCGGGTGTTGAGCGCATGCACCTGGTCGCGGGTCTGAATCATCCAGGGCACCCAGCGGAAAAATCCGTAAGCCAGCATGCCCACGCCGGCAGTGTAACCAAGAATTTTCTTGAGAAAGGCCTGCTCCCAGGTCCGCCCGAAGGGAATGCCGTTGAGTGACAGCCAAGCCAGGGCGGGCGGATCGTCCAGGATGTCGATCCAGCTGCCGAGCGCCAGAAAAAAGAGGCCCCACAGAATGACCGGCCACCCGAAAGAGCGGATGGTGGGGTAGCGCTGCTGCCAGACCAGACAGAAGATGAGCATGCCCGTAATCACCACGGCGTGGACCGACTCCACCAGCATGGTGTGCAGATTCAGCTCGTGATCCACAATCGCCAGAATGACGCCGAAGGCGAGAAAGACCACCAGCACAATGCCGTCCCAGCGGGAAGCCGGCCGGTTGGGCGTTTCCGGCAGGACCGGCGTTCGTTCGGACACAGAAGCCATCGTCATCCCTTCATTATAGGAAAAACTTCCCAGACGGTTTGAGAAGGATTCCTCAGGTCAGTCAGCGCGCAAAACGCTTTAATAAGCGTATCAGCTACAACAACAGGAACACAGAGGAGACACACCATGTCCGTTAACGCCAGCCACCTCAGCGGCCCGTTCGAACTCTTCCGTCACGTGGGCCAGACACGCCAGACGAGGTCTTCGCGGGGCGCAGCAGGGGCCACCCATTACAGCCCGCCCGTGGGCGCCGCCCGTCCGGAGAAACGCCACCTGATCCGGAAATTGTTTCTAGGCCTGCTGGGCTACAAGTTACTGAAAGCGGCAGCCAGACACCTGCCCTTCAGCAGTCTTCTCCAGCACGGAAAAAACAACCTGAATCTGTTTGCGTAACTTTGAGGAACAGGAATGGTCAGCGACTGCTAACTCCCATGATTCCACGCCGGGGGCTCCTGAGGATAGAGAGAGAACCACAATCCGCCCCCGGCTCATTTTCTTTTCCTCATAGAAAGGGGTGGATTGCACGCAATCCACCCGAGATTGATCACATTGGGAAGGTTAATGAGAGCCTGATATTTTTTCATCCGGCCATGCCGGCTACCCCATTTGCACACCGGTAAACTTGTTTTGAAACACACTGCTACAACGATTATATCACCGCGCTAAATCCTTGCAACACAAGGCTTTTCGCCACTATATACCGGATTAAACACGCATGTTATTTATAGGTCATCGCAGATGACAGCAGCCACGCCATCACAAATTAAACAGGGCTATCTGTCCGAATTCGCCGGGAAACATACTGACTATGACCACAAGGCCCGCAACGTCTATGAATTGTGCCCCCCGCCTTCTGAAAGCCGGCAGAAAAACAACAGGCTTCGCATCCCTTAACAAACCCTACCCACGCACCCCATGGGCGGTTGTTCTGGCTCTTTTCCCATAGACAAAAGGTTTATATGTTGTGTAAAATAAGACCTTAATTTCTTGTGGGCAAACATCATGATCACATTGGCCAGAACGGCTCCCATTTTCGGATGGAGCTACGGGACCCATACGCATTTAAATCAGGTTGCCACGCAGCGTCTTCCCTCATCAGCCGGGGGCGTGAGCATGAACCCATTCCGCAGCCTGCTAAATGAACTTCAGCCGGATATCGACTGGTTTTCCATCCAGGAGGATCATGACCCCAACCAAAAAGGGAATTCGCACGTTCTGGATATGGAGACCATCCATCATTTTCCGATTGTGCCAACAGATCCCAAAAGAAATCATTCTTTTGAAACTATCGATCGTGTTTTCACAGAAAAAAACAAGGATGCCGTTTCCAAAGTCCCGGTTTCACTGCTGGATCTGCTTCCCGTCAGTCATAGTGACAATCTGGTGAATGATATACAGTCCCAATATGGAAAACTTGTGGAACTACTCCGGCAGTGGCGTTCTCATACGCAGTCAGCCAACATCAATGAAAAAACAGAGATCGCGAAAACCATGGGCCGGCTCACCCATAAAATTCAGGATGCCACACAGCCTGCCCATCTCACATCTTACAGCATGTGGCAAACAGCCAATCCCTGGCGAAGTCCCGTCATTGACGCCGAGATTCCTTTTGCGCATGACAATTCGCACTGTTTTCTGGAAAACGGTATTTTTCTGCGCAAGCAGGTGAACCAGAACACGCTTCCGGGCCCCTGGAACGAGGACTTTCAGGGACTTCCTGCGACAATGTCCGTGCCTGACAAACCCCGAAACATGGCGGATATTCTGGCCGACCTGCCGGGCCAGTTTAAAAAAACTTATCTCAAGCTCTTTGACATTGTTGAAGTCGATCGTCAGGCCCGAAAAGCGCATCCCAAAACGGAAGACGCTCAGGGTTATTTCCGGGCGCTCCAGGAAGGCTGGAAACCGATCGTGACCGAGCAGCTGCAACTGGCAAGCCAGCTGACCACGGAAATATTACAGGCCGCCTGGATGGAAGCCAGCCGCCCGGTGATGGTTAAAACTCAAATTCTGCAAAATGCAGTTCGCCCATCAACTGTAAGCGCGTAGTTTTGGCGCCCAGCCGTTTGCCATACTCTTCAATCTGTTTGGGCCAGTAAAAATACAGCGGACAATCCAGTCCCTGCACCACATAGCGCAGACGACGGATCCAGGCCCGGAAGCTGCCTTCGCGCGGAAAGGAGGCCACAATCACTTTGGGTGAAAATGAGGCCATTTTTTCCAGCATCGGCATCGGGTCGGCCATATACTCCAGCACACCCAGGCAGGCAGCCGCATCAAAATGCTGGCGCGTTTTCAGGGGCTCGGGAATGTCATTAAGCATGTCGCCCAGTAAGAATTCGCAGCGCTCGCCCACGCCAGCCTGGCTCACCAGTTCTGTCGCCTTGGCCAGCATGTCCTTGGAGAAATCGACGCCGGTGACCTGATGGCCCGCTTTGGCCAGCGGAATACCCAGGCGCGCCGTACCGCAGCCCACATCCAGCACAGTCTGTGCAGGACCCAGTTTATTCACAATCTCCACGGTGGCGGCCACGCGGTCATAAATATCCTTGCGAAGCCACTGATCCAGGAACAGTCCGAGGGGACTGCGACCCTGGCCGGAATAAATGGCATCAAAATCCTCGGTCATCTCATCCCAGTACTGGGGCGTGGACTGGTTAATGGTCTGGCTGGCCGGTGTGGCGGAAGCGTTCGGGCTCATGTTAACGGGACCTCCTTCAGTACATTGCAGACAGTGGTAAATTCAAAATCCTGACAAAGCCGATCCAGCCGGGATGCCGTTTTATCCAGGTTCACCCGGTGACGGAAGGTGTTGCCCGCATCGGCAGTCACCCGGGGCTGACCCGGGTCAAACTCCCAGGGGTGCAGGTACACCATGGCCGGTTGCTGTTCCTTGCGGTTCAGGTGGGTTAAAGCCAGCCTGGTGAGCTGGTAGGGGTACAGACGGAAATAGCCGCCGCCGCCCACCGGAAGAGTTTTTCCCAGCACCGTCACCGTGCTCATGGGGAACTCCACCAGACCGTTCTCAAGGCGGTAAGGCCGGGTTGAGTGGCCTTCAATGCCATAGCGCTTGCGGGCAAAGGGGAAAATGCTGGAATCGTATTCAAAATCAAGCTTTTTCAGGATATCCAGCGCCCACAGCGTTTCTTTGATTATCGAGAACGTGGGGGCGCGGAATCCGGCGATGGCGCCGTCATACACCGCCCGGACAGCCGTGAGGGCCCGGGTCATGTGGTCTTCAAACTCTGCCGGGGTCTGCCGGTAAATGAGGGTGTGATCATAGCCATGGATGCCGATTTCATGGCCTTCGCGCGCCACAGTCTGCACCAGTTCCGGGAAACGCTCGGCCACCCAGCCCAGAAAGAAAAACGTGGCTTTCACCCCGCGCCTGGACAGGATTTCCAGAACACAGTCCATGCCAATATTGAGACGGCTGGGAATCGTCTCCCAGGCATCCCGGGGAACAGCATTCTCCAGGCCGGTGACCTGGAAATACTCCTCAACATCAATCGACAGGGCGTTACGGACCAAGTGTGCACTCCAGCTGCTCAGGGATGGTGGGGGGCCGTCTGGCTATCCTTTCATTCTAGAGAAGGTCTCCCCATTCAGACTCCCCCGGATACCGGATGCCTCCTGTGTCGGCAGGAGACGATGAAGCCTGATTCCCCCTTTCGGTGGAAATAAGCCCAATTCTTTAATGATTTAAACCCTTTGAACTATATTTTGCTGGTTATCTGACGATAGCTGATTAATCACACGAATCTCCGGCGCGCTGTCCGGGGAACCTTGCTCTGCCGGCCGATATCTCCGGCGGGGCGACAACTGAAGTCGAAAGTCACAACGAACGCCGTTCGCTGTCTTTGCCTTGGCAAATGCAGGTCGGCGGCAGTGGCGGTTACGAAAAAAACTGAATGCCCATCATTATCAACACCAATACCAGCTCGCTGAATGCGCAACGCCTGTTGTCGCAGAATTCGGGCATGGTCGCCAAGTCTCTGGAGAAACTGGCGTCGGGCTACCGCATTAACCGCGCCGGCGATGACGCCGCCGGCCTGCAGATTTCAGAATCGTTGCGCGCTCAGATTCGCGGCAGTAAAAAGGCTCTGGACAACGTTCAGGACGGCATCAATTTTCTGCAATATGTGGACGGGGCATTGCAAACGGAACAGGATATCGTACAGCGCATCAGGGAACTCATGGTTCAGGCAGCGAATGACACCTACCGTGGAACAGGCAGGGCGGCCATCCGGGAAGAGGTAAACCGACTGATGGAGGCAATCCAGCAGATTGCGCAATCCACGCAGTTTAACGGGCGCTTCCCCATCAGTCCCAATTCATCCACACTCATCCCCAGTTTTATGATTCAGGCCGGACCAAACGGGACTTCCAATGATCAGATTGACCTCAGCAGTATCATTGGTCGGATGGACCGGAGCGGTCTGGGTTTGGGCAACACACCATTAACAGCAGGCAATTTTTCAACCAGCAACCAGGCACTGGATTTCATTCGCGTGCGGATCGACCTGCCCATTCAGCCCAGCGGGCAGGGAGGGGCCATGGCGGAGCTGAATGAACGACGCGCCACCATTGGCGCCATGATTAACCGACTGGAAGCGGCGGCTGCCAACCTTTCCATTGGTATCGAAAACCTTTCCGCTTCGGAGTCACGTATCCGGAACGCCGATGTGGCCGCCGAAAGCGCTGCGCTGACCCGACACCAGATCCTGCAACAATCCTCTGCCACCGTCCTCACACAGGCCAACCAGTCTCCCAGCATTGCCCTGCAGCTCATTCGCGGACAGAAATAGTTTTAGCGTCCTTATGGCAGGCGTATACAGGAAATTCAACCCGGAAAGCCCGGCCTCAAGGGATGGCATCCAAAGCTAAAGGTATCAGGTAAATAGTCGAAGGGTACTATAACAACATTTTATAGCCCTCTTTCGCCATGCGCGTCCTTCGCCGTGGCCCTGGGTGCGCCGCTTCCATCTCTGTAATCAGGGAAGCCGAACCGTTGAGGAACCCAACGATGAAGAAACCCTTCACCGCAGCCTTGGCCTGCTCTATTGCGATGGCCTACACAGGTGTGCCAGCCTTCGCACTGACCATCAACCCCGGCGACACCATGACGGTGGAGAGTATCAATGGCGCAGCTTACACCTACTCAGAAGCAGGCGACATTATTATCAACGGCACGCTGCAGGGCTTTGACCGGGTGGCGCCCAGTGGGGCTGCCACCGGAAACGGGGCGAACATCACGCTGACCTCCACAGGCGGATCCATTATTGTAGGCCCATCGGGCAGAATTATTATTAACGGCACCGTGGTTGGCGGGAACGGCGGCACCCTGATCCTCAACGCCTCCACCATCACCATTAACGGTATTATCTCTGCAAACGGTCTGGGCACTGGCGGTATTGGCGGCAACATTGAATTCAACGGCACCACGCTGAACCTGGGCAATGCGGCTTCCATCAGCGCCATTGCCGGCAGTGTGAATGATCAGGGCGGCTCGGTCACCATCAACTGTTCCGGGCTGGTCACCATCAATGCCGGCGCCGGTATCAGCACCAAGGGCGCCAGTGACGCCACGCATAACCTGATTTCGGTGACCGGTTCCGGCGTCAACCTGGGTGGACAGCTGAATGCCCAAAGCCGTGGCACAGACAACGGCGGCACCGTTGAAATCACCGCCGCCACCGGCGCCATTACCATCACCAATAGCGGTTCCATTATCGCCGCCGGCTACATCAACAACGATGGCGGCACGATTACCCTGACCGGCAGCGTGGACAACCAGGGTATTCTGAACGCAGCGGCAGGCACCGGCAACGCCACCGGCGGCACAATCGCCATTACGGGCGGTTCCACAAAATCATTCTCCCAGTCCGGCTCAGGGCGTCTGTATGCCCAGGGACAGAGTTCCGCCGCAGCATCCAATGGCGGCAGCATTACCATTAATACGGGTACGGTAACGGTCAACAACAGCGCCAGCGGCGCCACGATGGATGTTTCCGGCAGTAAGCTGGATACCGCAACGGGCAGCGGCGGTTCGGTAGACATCCGCGCCACCAACGGCGATCTGCAGCTCACTGATGTGGATATCCGCAACTATGGCGACGGCGGCAGTATTTACCTGCGCAGCAATACCGGCGATGTGAACATCGGCACCGGCAGCTTTGTTTATGGCTATGGGGACGCCACCAACCGGATTGACCTCATTTCCTCAACCGGTGATGTCAACGTGGATGCTCTGGTGGGCATGGACGGTATCGGTAACGGCAATGGCGGTATTGTCAATGTCAGCGCCGCCGGCGACCTGAACGTCACCACCAACGGCTATTTATCGGCCAGAGGCTCATTCACCCAGGTTGGCAGCGGGACCGACGGGGGGAACATCACCGTCAACGCCAACAACATCAATCTCACCGGTAACGCCAAAATGAGAACCTATGGCACACAATACCAGGGTGTGGGAAACATCGGTTATGGCGGTGTCATTGATCTGAACGCCACCAACAACTATTACTCGGAATCCGGCGTCATTCTGAACGCGGGTGGCGCACGCGCCTATACCGGACCCACCATCACCAAAAACGTCATTGATATTGCCGCCAGCAACATGACCGTGGATGGGCGGTACCTGTCCCACGGCCGCAACAATGCCGAAGACGGCGGTCGGATTACGTTTACGGCAGCCAACAACCTGACACTGGCCGGCACCAGCAGTCTGGAGGCCTGGGGTGACCTCTGGTACGGCGGTAACGGCGGTGAAATTCACCTCAGCAGCACCAGCGGCGACATTAACATTCAGAATGGCGCCATGCTGAGCGTGGCTGGTATTTCCGGTTCTCTGGGCGGCCTGATGAACATTGACGCCGGCAATGATATTACCCTGGATGCCATCACCCTGGATGCCAGCGGCCTGGATGGCGGCTCCATCATCGTGGATGCGAGCAACGCACTTTCTTACACCGGCACCACCTTTATGGCCAACGGCGTTACCGGTCTGGGCGGACTCATTGATCTGACCGCCGGTGGCGTGATGACCGTGGACAACTCCGCCAGTTACGATGCCAGCGGCACCGGAAACGGGATTCTCTCCTTCACCGGCACCTCCGTCAACAACGGCGGCAATATCACCGTCACCAACGGCGAGGTCCAGATGACCGCCACCACCGGCAACGTCACCAACACCGGAAACCTTACTTCCAACAGCGTGCAGTTTACCGCCGCCAACGGCAATGTCTCTTCCAGCGGCATTCACTCTGGTGAAGTGAATGCAACCGGACAAACGGTCGCCGTGACCAACGCCAGCGGCACATTCACTGTGGGCGATGTCAGCGCCACGGCGGGCAACGCCACTTTGACATCCACAACCGGAAACATGAACATCGCCAGCACCAGCGCCGTCAGCGCAACCAACACCCTGACCGCCAACGCTACTTCCGGCAACATCACCACCAACGGCGCCCTGACCGGCACCTCGGGCGGCATTCACCTCAACGCCAACAACGGCACCATTACCGGTACCCAGGGCAGCTACAGCGGCACCCTCAACGCCAGCGCCAACAGCATGAGTCTTGCCGCTTCCAGTGGCTCCATCCGCCTCGGCGATCTGACGACGGACTCGAGTACGATGTATGTCAGCGCCAATAATGGCGGACTGACATTCACCGGCGGCAACACGTTGTCTTCCGCCGGTCTGATGACCCTGCGCGCTGGTACGGGCAGCATCAGCGCAGACGCCACAACCAATTTCGCCGCTACCGGCCTGCTGGTTTCCGTGGCCAACGACCTGACCCTCACCGGCAACAACAGTTCACTGAATGTGGCCAGCATTGACGTTTACGGCGACGCCGGCACCAGTGACGCCGCCGGCAACATCAATATCACCAAAACCTCCGGCAACCTGCTCATCAGCCGGCTGACCAGTAACGGCAATAACACCATTGCCGCCACCAGCGGCACCAGCACACTCACCGTTGCCAACGCCACCACGGCAGGTGGCACCACCACCCTTCAGGCCGGTAACACCATCACCGCCACCAGCAACAATAACTGGGGCGGAGCGGTGGAGGCCTACGGCAACACAGGGACGGCGGACTATGTGGGCACGGCCAACATCACCTCCACCAACACCACCACCGGCCTGAACATGACCCGGCTGACCGCCACGAACGCCACACTGACCGCCACCACCGGCAGCGGTGCTATGTCGGTCAGCAACCTGGAAACCAACAACGGAACCATCGTCATGACGGCCAGCCAGGGCATGACGCTTAGCAACTCAACCATCAACAATACCGATACCGTGCGGATGACCACCAACAACAATGGTACCGTCTCCCTGGCGAACAATTCCATTGATGACATTCAGGGACGGACGTCAATGGCCAGCCCGACCAACGGGTTGTATGTGGATACGGCCGGCAGTTACGCCCTGGCCGGAAACACCATCACCGGCGGATTTGATGTCGCCACCAACGGGAGCATCAGTATGACCTCCGGTTCCATCGTAGGCACCACCACGGCCAGCGCCACCAACATCAACATGACCGCCGACAGCGGCAACCTGAGTCTGGGCGCCATGACAGCCTCCAGTGGCGGGGTTACGGTGAACGCCAGCGCCGGCGGCTTGACCACCAATGGGAATATCTCTTCCACCGGCTCCACAACCCTTACCGGGGGTAATGGCAGCGTCACGGTCAACAACGCCATCTCGGCCAACGGGGATATCAGCATCACGGCCAGCGGCAGCGGGTCAGACATCAGCCTGAACAACTCCCTGACCGCCCGCAACACCTCCGGCGTGGGACAGGATATCACCCTGAACGCCAACGACGCCATCACCCTGGCCTCGGCTGGCGATATTTACGCCAATGGCTCCGGCACGGGTGACCTGGGTGGCAACATCAGTATCACAGCAGGCGGCAACTTCAGCGCCACCAGCAGCGGCACCTATCTGTACTCTTACGGTGAGACGGACGCCACGCATAACAGCATCAGCGTCACGGCCGGCGATATCGACTTCAACGGCCGGATGTGGGCGCACCGTGATGATGGCGACAGCAAGGGTGATGGCGGACGGATCAGCCTGACCTCCACCACGGGCGACATTCTACTGGACCGCAACGCCAGCCTGTACGCCTACGGCGAGGCCCGCAGCAACGGCGCCGTCTCGGCCCAGGGCGGCCAGGTCACCATCAGCGCAGCCAGAGATTACACACAGGACGGTGCAACCATTTATGCTGATTCCTACAGCACGCGCAAAGTCAGCTCCGGACTCAATGATGGCGGAACGGTCAGCATCAGCGCCGGGCGCAACGCCAACCTGACCTACCGGGGAACCACCCTCATCTGGACCGATGGCGGCTCCATCACCCGTGGCGCTGGGGATGACGGCGGCAACGGTGGCGACGTAACCATCACCGCCGGCAACCAGCTCAACTTCATCCGCGGCAGCGGCAGCGGTCAGGTCAAATACATCACGGCCGTGGGCGGTCGGGGCCGCGGCGGCGGCAATAGCGGCGGTAACGGCGGCACCGTCTATCTGAACTACGGCAGCCTCTCTGTGGACGGTTTCAGCGCCGGAACGCCCTATAACTCCTTTGATTACCGTCTTGGCAGGGGCAGCAGTGGGGCCAGCTCAGGCAGCAACGGCAATATTTACCTGAACGGCGTGCTGACCTACTAACCCTGCCTGAATATTCTCACAGCGCATAGCCCGGCCCCTTTACAGAGGTCGGGTTACGTTTTGGAAACAGTCCCGGAATAAGCACCCATCAGTATTTTCATCCCAGCCTAGCCGCCGAATGTCTCCAAATGCCCGTTAACACCAGGATTACATACATTTTCACTGTATTCAGGCTGTCTGCACCCATGCTGATTTCTAAAAAGGGGAACTCTGAGCCACGCGATTAAAGATTTTGGGAAATCCGGCCGAAAAACCGGTACCAAAGCACTGCACCTGTCCGTGGGTAGGTGGTTATTGCAATGGTGCGTTTCTAAGTCAGGCGTACCCGCAATCAGGATTCGACAATGAGCAAGATGAAGCAGTGGTTCTCCGGTTCCCTGGCCACCGTGTTTGTATTGTCTTACAGTGTCCCGGTTTCGGCCTTTACCATCAACGCCGGCGACACCATGACGGTGGAAAGTATCAACGGCGCGGCCTATACCTATTCCACTGCCGGGGACATCATCATCAACGGGACCCTGCAGGGCTTTGACCGTGTGGCCCCCAGCGGCGCAGCCACTGGAAACGGGGCAAACATTACCCTGACATCAGGCGGACAGATCATTGTCGGCCCCACCGGGCGGATTATCATTAATGGCACCATCGTTGGGGGTAACGGCGGCACCCTCATACTCAACGCCTCCAGCATCACCATTGACGGGATCATTTCCGCCAACGGCCTGGGAACCGGCGGTCAGGGCGGCAGCATTCAGATCAACGGCACAACGCTGAATCTCGGCAACGCGGCCTCCATCAGCGCCCAGGCGGGTGATGTCAACAGCCTGGGTGGCTCGGTAACGTTTAACTGCTCGGGCTTGATCACCCTGAACACCGGCTCGGCTGTCAGCACCAAAGGCGCCAGTGACGCAACGCACAATCTGATTTCTGTCACAGGTTCCGGCGTAAACCTGGGCGGACAGCTGAACGCTCAGAGTCGTGGGACTGATAACGGTGGCACCATAACCATTGCCGCCTCCACAGGCACGGTCACTGTCACCAGCAGCGGATCCATTATTGCAGCCGGTTACATCAATAACGATGGCGGCACCATCACCCTGACCGGCAACGTCAATAACCAGGGTCTCATCAGCGCTGCAGCCGGTACGGGTAATGCCACCGGCGGCGCCATCAGCATCACGGGCGGCTCCACCAAATCATTCTCGCAAACGGCCGGCGGTAAAATCCTGGCCAACGGTCAGAGTTCGGCGACATCCTCTAACGGGGGCAGCATTACCATTAACACCGGATCTGTGACGGTCAATAACACCGTCAGTGGCGTGACCATGGATGTATCCGGCAGCAAGTTGGATAACGGCACCGGAGTCGGCGGGGATATCGACATCCGCGCCACGAACGGCGATCTCAACCTGACCGATGTGGATATCCGCAATTACGGGTCCGGTGGCACCATTTACCTGCGCAGCAATACGGGCGATGTGAACATTGGCAGTGGCAGCTACATATATGGTTTCGGCGACGGCACCCACCGGATGGATCTCATATCCTCCACCGGGGATGTGAACGTGAACACCAACATCGGCATGGACGGTATTAGGGCGAATCGACAATTGAATCAGCCCCAGGTCACGGCGGAAGCAAGGTACAGAAACGCTGCGTAGTACAGGGTTTTCCGGTCGTACCGGGTGGCGATTCTCCGAAAATACTTCAGTTTGTTGAA
>JBFWUP010000014.1:0-30315 GCA_050247195.1 Candidatus Melainabacteria bacterium
TAGTCGACAGAGTGGCAGCGCCCCCTGAAGTTAACGTATCCAATCCGATATCCAAGGTATTACAAAGGGTACTGGACCACCCGGCAATAGCCAGATTTCAGACCAGTCAACACCCGGTTGTCATCCGCTCCAGAGCGTTTGTTAAAACGCACCCTCATGTTACAGAGAGGATGCTGCCTCAGGATATCCTTGCGCAGCATGCCAGCGTGTTGGGTGTGGGTCCAGGTAAGTTGGGTCAGATTCTGGCGGATGACAAGTCATTGCCGGAATCTCTCAGGAGGTTCCTGCAACCGCTGAAGACCGACAATAAACCGACCCGAACGCTCACGGTTGCGCAGCAGTTTACTGATGAGGCCTTTGGCTCCGGTAAATATACCCTTGAAAAGTCTCTGGGTGTGGGGACTGTGGGTGAAACCTGGCGGGCAGTGGATGCCTCGACGGGTGAAGGCCTGGCGATTAAGATGCTGAAAGACGGTGTGACGCCAGAATCTGTGGCCAGAGAGCACCAACTTCTCCGTTCCCAGATCGAAACATTTGTGAACGATGCGCCTCAGCGTCAGGAAGCGCTGGAATATATTGATGCGTTTTATGCGGGCATTCACAAAGAATTGCGCTTGGATCAGGAAGTCCTGGCGGCCCGGGATCTGGGGGCCAGTATTACCCGCGCACGCGTCGCGCAACCCCTGGCTGAGGGCAAAGATGCGGCTGGTCACACCATTGCTTTTGCCATGGAAGAGGCGCCGGGCCTGCCGCTCAGCAAAGTGCAGAAGATGCTGAAGGTTTATCAGAGCGATCCGGGCACCTATGCCCAGCAGTTCGCCAGTGAGATTGAACGGTTTCCCTGGCTGGCGCAGCCGGAGCAGTGGCGTGAAGCATTACCAACCGGGTACATCAGCACCATCAGTGAGCAGCTCTATATTCCGGTTAAAGCGGGTCGAAAGCTGATGCACGGCGATCCGCATGGTGGGAATGTTTTTGTCGATCTGCTTGAGGGTAAACCGTCCTTCACTTATATCGATACCGGTGCGGTGGTGGAACGTGGTATGAAAGATGTGGCGCAAGATACCCAACTGATGATCAATATGGCAACGGGCAATTCAAAAGGCCTGGCTGCTCAATTTGTTCGCCAGGCGGACAGACTGCCTGCCGGGGCTGATCGCAAAGCACTGATCGATCAATTGGCTCTGAAACTTCAATTCGATTTGTTTGCTTCCAGGGTTAGTCTGGTAAGTGATGATTATGCATTTTCGGCGTTATCAAAATCGTTAAACGATCTTGGCGTGACTTTGCCTGCCGATAAATTGATGCAACTCACAGCCCAGATGCAGGCGGTTAATGTGTTTGGAGAGTTGAGCGCTGCGGCGGGCGGAGCAAACAGAGCGGATTTAATTCCCCTCCTTTTAAAAGATGCTTCTAAAGGTGTTGGTGCCTCACTCAGACAGGCGCCCCTGTCCACAGTGCGCAGTGTTTCTGGCCCGGTTGCAGGGGCCTTGAGAGATCCGGCGGGGACTGCTCGTGTGGCCGGACAGTTTTTGGGCGAGCGGGCCAAGCCGTCGCTTGAACTGGTTGCCTAACGGACTTTATTAGCCACCCCCTTTATGCCACAATAGGCGCGTCCTGTGCGTTACAAAGGTGTTTGCGATGACGGTTCGTCAGATACTCGTGCTGCCCGGCGATGGCATTGGCCCGGATGTCGTGGCCCAGGCGCTGAAAGTGCTCAAAGCCGTGGCGCCCCGCCACGGGTTTGACTATGCCCTGACGGAAGCCCCCATCGGCGGCGCGGGTATTGATGCGGTGGGAAAACCCCTCCCCGATGAAACCCTGAAGCAGGCGCAGGAAGCCGATGCGGTGTTCCTCGGTTCCGTGGGCGATTACAAATACGACACCCTTGACCCGGCCATCCGCCCGGAGCAGGGCCTCCTCCAGATCCGAAAGGCGCTGGGCCTTTATGCTAATTTACGTCCGGTCAAACTGCTGAAAGCCCTGGCGCACACCTCCACCCTCAAGCCGGAAGTGATTGATGGCGTGGACATGGTGGTGGTGCGCGAGCTGACCGGCGGGCTGTATTTCGGCCAACCGAAAGGCCGCCAAGCCGACCGCGCCGTGGATACCCTGGTGTATACCCACGCGGAAATTGAACGCATTGCCCGACGCGCCTTTGAGCTGGCCATGCTGCGCCGCAAAAAACTGTGTTCGGTGGACAAAGCCAACGTGCTGGCCACCGGCCAGGCCTGGCGCGAATTGGTGACCGCCATGGCAAAGGACTACCCGCAGGTGGAACTTTCCCATATGTATGTGGACAACGCGGCGATGCAGCTGATTCTCAACCCGCGTCAGTTTGATGTGATACTGACCGAGAACACCTTTGGCGATATTCTCTCGGATGAAGCGAGCATGCTCTCCGGGTCGCTGGGCATGCTGCCATCCGCCAGCCTGGGTGAAGGCAAGAACGCTATTTACGAGCCCTGCCACGGGTCTGCACCGGATCTCAAGGGGCAGAACAAGGTGAACCCCATCGCCCAGATACTCTCACTGGCGATGATGCTGGAACTGAGTTTCAACCTGCCGGCCGCCGCGCGCGAGATTGAGGCGGCTGTGCTGAGCGTTCTGGAATCTGGTCACCGGACGTTTGACGTGATGGATGCGGCTGGCGGCGCCACGCTGGTGGGCACCGCCGAGATGGGTGACCGCATCGCCGAAGCAGTCGCCAGCCTCCCCAAGCCGGTAACCGCCTAGTTTTACCCCCACCCGTCCCGCCTGCGGCGGGCCACCCTCCCCTGAAGGGAGAGGGAAACAGAATACAAATCGTTAATAACTCTTTAAGGAGACCTCACCATGGAACGGACATTTATCGCCATTAAACCCGACGGCGTGCAACGCGGCCTGATCGGTGACATCGTTACCCGCTTTGAGCGCAAGGGCTTTAAGCTGGCCGGCCTGAAACTGATGCAGGTGAGCAAAGCCATGGCCGAAGAACACTACGGCGAGCACAAAGACAAGCCCTTCTTTGGCGGTCTGGTTGAATTCATCACCTCAGGCCCCATTGTGGCCATGGTCTGGGAAGGCAGCAATGTCGTGCTGACCGCCCGCCAGATGATGGGCGCCACCAACCCGAAAGACGCCGCACCGGGCACCATCCGCGGGGATCTCTCCGTGGATCTGGGTCGTAACGTGATTCACGGCTCCGACAGCGTGGCCAGCGCCGAGCGCGAGATCGGCATTTTCTTCCAGCCCGCTGAACTGGTGAGTGGCTGGTGCCGCAGCACCGAAGGCTGGGTGTATGAAAAACCCGAAGCCGCCAAAACCCCGGCTTCCTGCGCCGTTTAATCCTTTTTGCCCTGGCTGAACCCTCTCCTTTCAGGAGAGGGTGGCTGAGGCGAAGCCGAAGCCGGGTGAGGTTTGTGCCTAAGGGGATGTGTCCATGTCCGGGACAGAAACAACGTACACCGATAAGCATGCCTTCCTGGCTGAAGGCATTGAGCGCAGCCTGGATTATCTGAAGACCTGGGAGGCCTACATGCCGGGCCTTGATTGGGACGAGACCCAGCACGTGGATGCCGCGCGGTTTGATGCCGTCTGGAAGGAATTCACCGAACGGCTCAGCGAGAACTATCCCTTCTTTCATGCGCTGTATGCCGCCCAGATGGTGAAGCCGCCACACCCCGTGGCCGAGATTGGCTACCTGACGGGCATGATGTTTAACCCCAACAACCATGCTCTGGAAGGCGGCCCGCCCACCACGCGCATGGAGAAAGAATGCATTGAGCTGTTTGCTCAGCAGTTTGGCTTCACCAACGCAGTAGGTCACCTCACCGGTGGCGGCACCATGGCCAACCTGGAAGCCCTGTGGATGGCGCGCGAACTGCACCCGGAGCAACCCATCGCCATTGCGGACAACGCCCATTACACGCATCGCCGGATGGCGCGCCTGCTGCGCTGTGAGACTGTGTCTGTGAATGCCACCCCCGACGGCGTGATGGATGTTGACGATTTAAAACATCAACTGCTCAAACATCGGCAGGCCGGACAGCCCATCGGCACGGTGGTGGTCACACTGGGCACCACCAGCCTCGGTGTGCTGGACCCGCTGGATCAAGTCCTGGCGCTTCAGAAGGAATTCGGTTTCCGTGTGCATGTGGATATGGCCTATGGCGGCTACTTCCACTGCCTGGCGGAATCCGACCCGGCCATGGCGGTTTTCCGGCATGTGCAGCACGTGGACAGTCTGGTCATTGATCCGCACAAGCAGGGACTGCAACCCTATGGTTGCGGCTGTGTGCTGTTCAACAACCCGGATCGCACCCAACACCTGGCGGCCTATCATCATGATTCGCCGTACACGTATTTTCTGGATGATGAACTGCACCTGGGGGAGATCAGCCTGGAGTGTTCACGCCCCGGTGCGGCTGCTGCCGCCTTGTGGCTGACGTTGCAGCTCTTCCCCTTGAGCAATCCCCCTCACCCCCTGCCCCCCTCTCCCCTTGCGGGAGAGGGGGAGCTGCCCCCTCCCCGGATTATGGCGGAATTGCTGAAAAAGCAGCGGCAGGCGGCGCTGGATCTCGCATCGGCGCTGGATGACTCCGGGCTGTACCAGACCTATGTGCCCCCCGCGCTGGATATTGTGACGTATTTTCCCAAAGGCGCCAGCACGCAAACGATTTCCGATCACACACAGGGTGTCTTCCGCATTGCCATGCATTCGCGCGATTACCCGCTCTTTCTGGCCACGCTGAAAGTGGATGCGGACGATTTTGTCGCCCGCTTTCCCGGTGTAAAAAAAGATTCCGACACGGTCACCATTCTGCGCAGCACGATGATGAAACCTGAGCATGCCGGCTGGGTGGGGCGGATGATGCAGGTGCTGCTGCACAACGTGGCGCTCACTTCCCCTTAATCTTCTGCCTCCACTCCCCTTGCGGGGGAGGGGGTTGGGGGTGAGGGGTTAAAAAAGCGTGTTTCTCACCGCGCTCAGGTAGCGCGCAATGGCCGGCGGATGATCCGAAGATTCAAAAAACGGCGTGACGGGTTGGTTGGCCAGCAGACGTCCCGCGTCCAGAAACACAATGCGGTCGGCCACGCGGCGCGCAAAGCCCACTTCGTGGCTCACCATCACCAGGGTGGTGCCGCGTTCAGCCAGGCAGTCCTCCACAATGCGCAGCACTTCGCTGCTCATCAGCGGATCCAGTGCGCTGGTCGGTTCATCCAGCAGCAGAATCTCCGGCTGCATCAGCAGTGCGCGGGCAATGGCCACGCGTTGCTGCTGCCCGCCGGAAAGTGTCGTCGGCAGATCGTTCGCTTTATCCGCCAGGCCCACCCGCGCCAGCAGGTGACTAGCTTCCTGCTGCACAGTGCCGGGTTGCCGGCCCTGGAGCATTCGTGGGGCGAGCAGAAGATTCTCCATCACGGTGAGGTGCGGGAACAGATTGTACTGCTGAAAGACCAGCGCCACCCGAGAGCGAAACCCAGCCATGTCAAAATCGTTTGACGGCGTATCCAGCCGGCAGCCATCCACTTCCGCCAGACCCCCATCGGGTTTCAGCAAGCCGTTCAGGCAGCGGAGCAACGTACTTTTACCACAGCCCGAGGGGCCCAGAATCACCACTTTCTCGCCCCGGGCAATGTCGAGCGTGATATTGTCCAGGATCGGTTGCGCGCCAAATGTTTTTTGCAGACGGTTCAGCCGGATGAGTGGCGTATCTGTGGCGGCGACAGTCATGTCAGCCCGCCATGCGCGCCAGGGCCTTCTGAATATCCGGCGCGTCCGGGTTCAGGCGGACAGCCTTCTGGTAGGCCGATATGGCCTGCTGCAGGCGGCCTTCAAACTCATAGGCCAGCCCCAGGTTGTAAAAAACGCTGGCGTCCGCTGTGCTGAGGCGGGCGGCCTCTTCGAGATGCGGGATGGCTTCAGCGGTGTTGCCGGCTTCTTCCAGCAGGGTGCCCAGCATATAGTGCGCCTTGCCCCGGTCGCTGCCTGCCAGATTCCCGGACTCTGTCAGCAGTGTGGTCAGTTCCCGTTGGGCCGTGCTTTTCTGCTGACTGAGAATCAGCACCTCGGCGTAGCGCAGGCGCAGCGTAGGGGCTTCACTGCGGCCGGCAAGCGGTATGGCGCGGCGCAGGGTCAGTGCGGCATCACTGAGACGGTTGGCTGCTATCTGCACTTCGGCCAGCGCACGACGCAGGGCGCCTTCTTCCTGAGGGGTGCATTGGCTCAGCGCGGTCTCCAGGGTTTTCAGCGCTTCCGGTATGGAGCCCTGTTTGTAGGCAGTCAGTGCCTGGCTGAGCGCCAGTTTCGCCTTGTTGGGCGCCGGGGTGGCGTAGGCCACGGCGGAATAGCTGTCTTCACCGGCGCCGTTCTGCTCCTGTTCGTTCAGCAGGTCCGGGTGCGTAAGATGGTATGGCTGGTTGGCGTTGGCCACCGTGAAGGTGATGGGGGGCAGATCCCGCCAGGCGCCCACCTGTCTGGGCTGATCGTCCTGCGTCGGTTGTTCCGTGGGATAGGCCTGGGCAACGTCCGGGGATCCACCTTCCGTTGTGGGCGTATTGAGATCCGGGATGTCGATGCGCGGCGCGTTCTGAGGCCGCGTGGCCGGAAAATCAACCGGGCGCCGCGGGGTTGTGGCAATGGCCGAGCCGCTGTCCGCCGAGGTGATGGTTTTGATGCGGAACTGTTTTTCACCCAGCCCCGGGCCGTTCAGCACCAGTTCTTCGTTGTTGGGATTGTCCGAAACTTTGATGGTGCCTGACTCAATCCCTTTGGATTTTGGAATGCTGAGCAGACCATCCTCAGTCACCAGCCCATCGGCCATCCGCGCGTTCACCAGGGTGATCAGCACCTGATTGCGGTTCAGCGGCTGCACTTTATATTCAAAGGGCATGTCCGCGCTGATGGCCAGCACCGGCTTGCGGGAGTTGGCGTCGGTGATGCTGAAGGCGGTGACGCCGGCAAAGCTGCCCAGCGCCAGTGCATGCCCGCTCCCCAATAGGGGCAGCGATATTGCCAGCGTCAAAAAACCACGCCACAGTTTTCTCACGGAACCATCCTGTCTCAGTTGTGGGGCTTGTCACACCAGGATCAACGGCAGACAACCATCCCTTCATGATTTCAGGCTGATCTTAGCATTTTTTGCCGCAGGCCGTTGGCATCCCGGTCACCGTGCAGATAAGTTTCGTCCGGATGGGGGAGTTTTCAGCCGATTTTACCGTACGAGTGCAGGCCCAGGCCCATCAGGTTCACGCCAAAATAAGTGATGAGCATCATGATAAACCCGCCGACTGACACCCAGGCGAGCATTCTGGGGTTGTGCCGCCCGTGCAGGCCGTTAATGCGCAGGTGCAGGTAGGCGCCATAAACCAGCAGGGTCACCAGACTCATGGATTCCTTGGGATCCCAGCTCCAGTAATTGCCCCAGGCCTCATTGGCCCAGATGCCGCCGAGGATGATGCCCACGGCCAGCAGCGGAATGCCGAAGGCGACACAGCGATACGTGATTTCATCATACACATCGGCTGATTCCTGTTGCATCAGCGCCTGCAGGTTGCCGCCGCCGCCGGCCTGCAGCTGCAGGCCGCCCTGGCGTCCGTTCCCCCGGCTGCCAGGGTTCATGGCGTCCTTGATGAGAAAGACCAGCGAACTGAGAAAGGCCAGGGTGAAGAGCGCGTAGGACATCAGAATGATGGGGACGTGAATGCTGCGCCAGTAACTCTGCAGCGCGGGCTGCAACGGCGTGATTCCGGTCGGCAGGGAAAGATCAAACAGCAGGGCGATGAGAATCATCAGGGCCACCGGCAGGCCAAGGCCGCGCCTGGCGAACCAGCGGTCCAGGATCAGAAACGCCGTCTGGATGGACATGGTGACCACGAGGAGGGACTCATACATGTTGGAGAGAGCGAAATATTCCGCCTCTCTGGAGCGCAGATAGAGCGAAATGCCCAGGCAGAGCAGTGATAGCAGCATGCTGCCCCAGCCGCCCGCATGCCAGCTTCTGCCGGGTTTAAACAATCGGATGGCGTAGAATACCGTGCTGATGATCAGCAGCACAACGCCCGTGTGGACCCAGTTCATCTCATGCATGGTGTGGCTCCTGCGGATTGGTTGGTGTCAGGGTTTGTTCCAGGCCGGCCAGTTCCTTCAGGAAACTGAGGCGCGCCTTGTTGGTTTTAAACATGGTCATCAGCTCGGACTGGCCCTCTTTCTGTTGAGTGGTCATCCAGATTTGCCGCTGGGAAAAGATGCACATGATCGTGCCGAGGCTGATGATGCCAAAGGCCAGGTAGATCCAGGGGACTTCCGGCGCCTGTTTAATCTGCAGGCCCGTGGCGATCTCCGGTTTGGTATAGGTGAAACGCATGCCATGCAGCCGGCCGCTTTCACCCACGCGCAGCCGGAGGTTCTCCGGCATTTTACCGGGCGCCGCGCCCACAAAACCCTCATTGTCTTTCAGAAACAGGATCAGGTAGTTTTCCTTCACGCCGGGATCCTGCTGCACAAAAAACGGAAAAGCGATGAGCGACAGCTCCGGGCGCCCCTCCAGAGCATGCATGGCGATGGATCGGTTCTGAAACTGGGTGTTGGTTTCCAGGGTGACGGGTTTGCCGTTAATCTGCATAAACAGCTTGCCGGTGGGGTTAAAACTCGCCTGATACACCGTGAGATCATCGATACTCAGGGGGTGATTGACCGAGATGGTCTGCTTTTTAATGACCTTGTTCTGGTTGTTCAGCACGCTGAGATCGGCAAAGTACTGCTGGGGGGTGGTGGGATCCTTGGGGTAATACTGAATGCGGAAATCATCCACGCGGAAGGTCCAGTCCGGCACGTGGCCTTTCCAGTAGGGATCCGGCAGGTTGGGCAGCCAGCGATCGACCTGCATCAGGTTAAAGCTTTCGCCGGGATTGACCATCTTCTGGGCCTTGAATCCGGTCAGCGCGCCATAGACCGACGCAATGAGCATGAGCAGAATACCCGTGTGCGCCACGGCCGGGCCCAGTCGGCTCCACTGGCCTTTCACGGCGTACAGGCGGGTCCGCTCCGGATTCCAGTGCAGGGTGTACCAGCGTTTTTTCAGCTGACCGGCGGCGGCCTCAATGGCCATTGACGGGTTTTCCGGCCGGAATACGCTGAAACGGTTGGGGGAAGCCGCCATGTGCTCTGGCCCCAGAAAGCTGACCTGGGTGGCGGCGCGCCAGGCGGGCCGGAGCCACTGAAAACTGCCGCAGAGCAGGTTGAAGAAGAATAGGATTTCCAGGGTGATGAACCAGGGTGAGGAATAGACGGTGAACAGCCCCATGGCGTTCATCCACCGGTAGGCCGTACCGTATTTCTCTTTGATGGTGAAAGGGTCCATCACCGCTTCCTGCGGGATGAGCACCCCGGCCAGGGTGGCCAGGGCCAGCATCACCAGCAGCACCACCGCCAGCGGCACAGCCTGAAAATACTGCAGCAGCCAGCGTCCGGCCTGTCTGGCCCCACGGGACAAACTGGCGAGCACCGGCATTTCCGGGGTGTTCAGCCGGGCCGGTTGAGCAGGGGTGAGGGGGGTGGCCATGGGGCTATTATCCTCCTTCCACGGGGGACTTCAAATGAGATTTGCCGTATCTGAAATCGGGTTCATTTGCTTGTCCGAAAAGACTTTTGGCCATTTTGCGAGGGGCCGTTCCCTCCCCTCGCGCTCCCCTCCCTGAGAGGCTAAGCAATTCCGGACATTAAGTTGTTTTTATTAAAATAGTGGAGTATATCCTTTTGGGATGGAACGGGATGGAGTAGACAACATGTCGATGCCGTGGATACAGCAATATTTAGGTGGCATGCCCGCCATGACCGGCGCTTATGGCTTTCAGATGCCGGCCGCCGTGGGCGGACAGTCCATACCGGTGCTCGGCATGCCGATGCAGCCGGCGGGGGACCAGTTTATGCAGCCTGATTTGTTTGGTGGCGGGGATTACAACGGTCTGAATGAGATGAATGGCATCGTGGCTCAGGTGGCCGCAGAAACCCAGCAGCTGATGGCTGAAATTGAAGCCCGACAGGCATCAGGAGTTTCGGTGGGTGGCGTCACGGCCAGCAGTATTCAGGATATTCTCAATAACAACGGGCCATCCGGTCCTCTCAGCGGATTTGGCAGTGTCAATCAACTGATGGCCATGGCCACACAGATGCAGTCGCAGTCATCACAGACCGCTCAGTCCTCTGGATCGGATGCCGGGTTGTCGGCAACAACGGCAGCCAGTGGTTCACTGGCCGAGCAACGGCAGGCTGCTCTGGCGGAAGCCCAGCAGTATGTCGGCCTGAATGAATACGATAACAATGATCAGTTGCAGGCCTGGCTGGGTCGCGATACCCGGGGGATCGATAACGCCTGGTGCGCCCTGATGGTGACCAAAATGCTGGAGAAGCATGGGGGTTGCCCGTGGCCGTATACCGAATGGGTGCCCAACATCACCCAGTGGGGTAAGGATAACGGCAAGTATTTCGCCGTGGGTGAGGGAACGCCCCAACCGGGAGATGCTGCGATCTTCGGGGATTCTCACCACGTGGGTTTTGTGAAGGAAGTTAAATCGGATGGCACGATTGTCACCCTTGAAGGCAACGCAACCAGTCAGGATGGTTCTCAGAGCAGCATGATGACCGAAAAGAGTTACCCGCCTGACGGCGCCGGCTGGCTGACCGGCTTTGTGAAGACAACATGACGGGATGATGAATGTCTAACTGGATTCCACAACTATATGGCGCGCAACAGCCGCCCTGGGCGTCCACGCCCTTTGGCAGCTGGATCATGCCGATGATCGCCCAACCCGACCAGTCTTCGGTGGGGTTTAGCGCATTGCCTGCGCAAAGTACGGATCTTTTCCAGCCTCAGCCGCTGATGAGTGGAATTGAGGGTGCAGCATTAACCGGGGGTGCTGATCCCTACGGGCTGATGGCGCTGAGTCAGACGATTGCCCAGGTGAACAGCGAGCTCACCGCATTGCTGCCGCAACTGGCCAGCCTGGCCGCCACCGCCGGCCCGGCGGAAACCATTCTGGCGCAGGCTGAGGAAGCCGCACCGGCAGAGGCTGCATCATCGGAAACGACTTCTCCGGAGCAGCCGGAGGCTACTGAGCCGGCGAATGAGCCAACGCCCCCCGGTGAGGATCTGGCGCCAGCTGCTGCCACCGGTGCGGCTACGGCGGTACAGGGAAAAGATCCCACGCAGACGAATTTTATAATCCCCATTGACAAGCAGTATATTGTGAAACCCGATGATGGCGGCGATTTTGGGGAACGCCACATTGATGTGCCGGGCGCCTCCACGTTCCACCGCGGCGATGACTTCGGCGTGGATGGTCAGGATGGGGTGGTGCCCATTCAGGCGGTGGCCGATGGCACGATTACCGTCGTGGATGAACAGCCCGGTGGCGCCGGCAAATACATCACCATCGATCACGGCAACGGCGTGACTACCCGCTACTTCCACCAGAACCGCTTTGCCGATGGCATGGCAGTTGGTAAAACCGTGAAACAGGGAGAACTGATTGGCTACGTGGGCAGCACGGGGATTGGTTCCGGGCCGCACCTGCACTTTGAAGTGCAGCTGGACGGCGAATCCGTGGATCCCTGGCCGTACATGGAAGTGGCCTTACAGAAAGCCTGAGGGCTGACGGCCGGATTTCAGGATTTCAGGTAGAACGCGCCAAACATATGCTTGTAGCGCGACAGTTCCGCATCGCGGTTGTCCAGGAGAATCTGCAGCTTGCCGCGGGCTTCCAGCAGGTCGCGGACCTCTTCGGCCAGTGAGCGGTTTTCGTCCAGCAGTTCTTCAATCTCTTCGCTGGTGGCCACGGTCTGCTTCTGTGCGCTGATGGGGTTGGCGCTGGCGGACGCTTTCACGGCCTCGGTAATGGTTTGCTGCATGCTGGCCGTGACGTTGGCGGCCACTTCTCCGGCCACACTGGCGCTCACGGCTGCCGTCACCTGCGTGGAAATTTTCTGAATGAAATCCGTGACAAAGTGATCCCACTCGCCCTGGTTCCAGGCTTCCGGCGGCCCTTTGGGCAGATGCGGCATGGATGCCACAGACGATGCCTGCCGCGCCGGCAGGTTGGGCATGCTGAACTCATGTTTGTCCGCCGAGGGGGCCTGCTGAATGTCGGTCACCTTGCCGGTGCTTTCGCGGATCGGGTCGCTCTCGGCCAGGGGCTCCGGGTGGTCCTCGGCGTCATCAAGATCGAGATCCGCCAGGGTTTTGATGCGGGTTTTGGCGTGGGGAGACCACTCGCTCAGGCTCAGGCTGTCGCCCAGGGTTTCCATACCGGGCAGGCTGCCCAGGGATAAACTCTGTTCCAGTGCCTCCAGCTCTTCGGAAATCGGAATTTCGTCGGCCCAGGCCTTAAAGGATTGATGCATCGGTGACTCCAACGTCTCTCTCAGGGGTGGCATGCCTGATGGGGGTGTTCAAACGGTGCGTTCTCTCTCAAAAAATCTCTCTCGGGTGGAATGTCTGTCAGCGCCAATGATCTTTTTTGGACAGGGGATCCCACTGCGACCATTATAAAAAATACCCACGGCGGATAGACGAAATGTGACGAAACATCACGGGTATTTACAAAAATTAAGCCGTTTGGCGCATAACGCTTGTGGTAAACCTCATCCGCCCTCGGTTGCGCCTCGGGCACCCTCTCCTTCCCAGGAGAGGGATCGGCCTGGGTACCATACCGGGGACTAAGCGCTCGGGTTGCTGTCCGGCAGCGTGTCCAGAAACGTTACTTTCTCGCGCGTGACGGCGGCTTTCATGTTTTTCACGACGGGGTCATCGGCGCCCCACAGGTGCTCCATCACGTCCACAATGTGGGTGACGGGCTTCACGGTGATGTTCTTGCGGATGTCCTCCGGCACGTCCTGCATATGCTCCCAGTTCTCAAGGGGAACGAGGTAATCCCGAACGCCTTGCTGATAGGAACCGGAGATTTTTTCCCGAACGCCGCCAATAATACCAACATTTCCACGCAAATCCATCTGCCCGGTCATTGCAAAATCGCCAGGAATGGGCTTGCTCTTCAGTGCACTAATCAGGGCTAAAGTAATAATGGCGCCAGCACTGGGCCCTTGTACGCCATCGCTTAAATTGCGTTTACTGAAATTGAGCTTAATGTGGTTGTTTTTGAGGGTTTCTTCTAAACCCAGCTCCTTGGCATATTTTTCAACGAAATTGAGTGCCACTAGAACGGAATCCTGACTGTCGCGGGCAAGCCCGCCTGTAATTTCACCCTTCTCAAACCCACCGGTTTGCTCGTACGTTTTTCGTGGCGTCAGAATAATATCAATGTCCATAGGCAGAGCACCGCCAGGGCTGGTACCGTTTAAGGCGTTTACTGTGCCGATTTTTGGACTTGGGTCAATGAGCTTATACGGACTGTTCGGGCGATTGAGAATTTCTTTCGCTTTGTCGGCGGTGATGCGGTCAAAGTCCGCCTGGGTGTATGGACGATCCTTGATGGAGGGCAGTTCGCTGGCCACGCGTTGGGCCAGGCGATCAACCGCCTTCTCCAGATCGCGCACGCCGCCCCCCGAGGCGTAGTTGGGCACCAGGAAGCGGATGACCTCATCGGAAATGTTGAAGGGTTCGCCCTGCACCGCGGGATCCAGCTTGCCGGCGGCAATTAAAGTGTCGCGATCCAGTCCGTTTTTATGGCGCGCCTTGGGAATGGTGTGCTCGCGGGCAATCCGAACCTTGTCCTCAAAGGTGTAGCCGGGCACCTCAATAATCCGCATGCGGTCGCGCAGCGGGCCGGGAATACTGCCCAGATCGTTGGCCGTGGCGACAAACATCACGTTGGAGAAATCCATCGGCACTTCCAGGTAATTGTCCCGGAAGGTCTGATTCTGGCTGGGGTCCAGCAGTTCCATCAGCGCATTCACCGGTTTGCCATGCTGGCCGGTCACTTCAGAGGATTTGTCGATTTCATCCAGCAGCAACACCGGGTTGTTCACCCCGGCGCTGATAATCTTTTCAATCGGCTGTCCGGGCCGGGCGTTCATATACGTTGGCCGGTGCCCACGGATCTCGGATTCATCGTGCATGCCGGCCAGGTTGATGGAGCGGAACTCACGGCCCGTGGCCTTGGCAATGTCTCTGGCCAGCGTGGTTTTACCGGCGCCCGGCGGGCCCACCAGGCACAGCACTTGTGCCTGCCGTTCCTTGCGGTCCACGCCCATGTCAGCCGCATGCTGCTGTGCGAGGACATAGTCGATAATCTGTGGTTTCACCCGGTCCATGCCCCAGTGAGATTCATCCAGCAGGGCTTTCATGGCGTCGCGGTCAGTGGTGGTGAGGGGACTGGCTTTGTCCCAGGGGAACTCCACCAGCAGTTTTTTCAGCTGGGAGGTGATCATCTGCACCTCGGGAGACATCACCATCAGCTGGCCCTGGCGCGGGTTGTGAAAACTCTCCAGTTTGGAAACCAGTCGATCGATGTCTTTGTACTGTTCTTCAGTCAGCCGGCGTTCGGATTCGGGGCGGCTGGTGTCATACAGTTCATTCAGCCGGTTGCGCATAAACTGGGGCGAGTCAGCATCCAGTTCGCGGGTTTTGTTCAGCACCTCTTCGCGGAAAGCCCGGATCAGGCGTGCGGGTTTCTGCACCCCTTCGGGCGCATCCGGGCTGTTCTCCAGCGAAACGATGTAGTCCAGCAGGTTTCGGATATTCTGATCGCCGGCCAGGGGCTGATGCTTTACGTAGCCGGTCATCAGTTGCCGGAGCGAGTTCTCCAGCCTGCTAATCGGCGCGCCCGGCGCTGTGGCCGGCGGCGTGCTGAACATCGCGGGGGTCAGTTTATTCGGTGTACCGCCGGAAAGCTGACTGAATTGCTGCTGAAAGCCTGTCTTAAAATCTTTCAGGAATGAGCTGTTCAGACCTTCGGTTGCGATTTTCTGATAGACGTCCCGCACTTTCCACGCGAGCAGTGCGAGGGGGATAGTCACAATGGCGAAGGGCAGCATCGGGGCGGCGATGATCAGACCGCCCAGCGCCCAGGCACCGGGGTGATTGAAGACACGCTGCACCGGGGATACCGGTTTTGTGGCCGGGGCGCCATCACCGGTTTGGCCGTTCTGCATCGTCTCCGGCATGGCCGCTTTGCTGTCCGCCAGTCTCTGGCCCAGCGTGGCGTTGTTAAAATACTTGTTGAGGGCAAGTTTGGTATCCAGCGCCGAAATGTTGGGCGTTTTCGGATGATCCGGCAGGTACTGCTGAATCTGGTTTTCAATCTGGCTGCGCTGCTCCATCAGGCCGGGTATCAGCATGGCGTTCTGCCACTTCATGGTTTCCGTGCCGGTCATTTCGCTCAAGGTGGCCAGTTTCAGCAAGTGCTCATCCAGCGAGCGGAAAAGACTCTGCACCATAACGTCAGTCTGGGGTTTCGTGCCCGGGTTTCCTTCCGTGTTGGTGGCCTGCAGGTGCGGGATCAGCTGATCGCTGAGCTGGGACAGCAGTTCCCGCGTCGGCCACATCTCCGGCGTGCTGACTTCCTGCGCCGGCGACTGCCGGGTGAGGCGATCGGCTGGCGCCCCCGTTGCAGGACCTGCGGATTGCAAATTACGTTGGGCGGCGCCCCCGTGCTTCTGCCCGAACCGCAGGGCGGTCGGTTCAGTGGCGGGTGCGGCGTGAGAAACGGGAGGCGTCATCGGACATTCCTTCAATCGGCGCGGCTGCTGAAACCGGGCAGCCATGCGCCAGCGTAGTGCAAACAGGCTTTTGCGGCCAGCAGAAAATGGCGATACTCGGGCATCAACGCCAAACACGGCAAAAAGGTGCCAGCCCCTGAGGTGGATTGTTGCCTGAAGGGATTGGCGGGCGGCGGCTTTTTTCTGAATGTAACCAAATGTTAATTACAGTTGGCCCATGGCGGGCCGATACCTCCCGAGGATGCCTGCATTCCTGCATGCCGGCGTGATTTGTATAGACTGAAAACAGGTTTGAAACAACGGACGAGGGTGCGCTGTTGCGACGGAATAAGACCGCTTTACAACCATGTTGTGCCGCCGCCCTGCTGATGGCGATTTTGTGGAGCACATGGGTGCCGGCCATGGCGGGTTATGATGACAAGCCCTTCCCCATGCCCTCGGAAATCCGGGTGGATGAAATTCCCGGCTACCTTCGCTTCCGCATGCCGGCGGGCAGTTCCATGTATGTGCTGCTGCAGAACCCCATTGATACGGCGGTGAACCAGCCCGGGGATCCCATTCAGGCGGTGCTGATGCAGTCCTTATATATGGGGGACCGTGAGGTGCTTTCGCGAGAAACGGTGCTGCATGGGGTTATTACCGCTGTGGTGCCACCCATGCAGGGGCGCAACGCCTCGGTATCGCTGATGTTTCAGGAAATGGAGCTGGCCGGGGGCGAGCGGCTGCCCATTGAGGCCCATATCAAGTCCGAGACGGGCCACAGCATGTGGGGCGGTGAGATGACGCCGGGAACCAAATGGCGAACGGTGCGGCATGATGTGTGGGCCATTGGCGCCTACAAGCAGACCCTGCTGGGCGGGCCGCGCCAGATGGGGATGCATAAAACCATCAGGCCCGGCGAATTGTGGAACGTCGTCCTCGATCAGCCGCTGACCATTATCCGCCCCACGGATAACTGGTAAATCTAAACCGCGAGCGCTTCGGCTTCGTTGGTATAGATGTTAATGGCCTTGTTAAGGTTGGTGAGGTTCACCAGGTTGTTTACATAGCTTTGCAGGCCGAACACGCTGAAGGAGCCGCTGGCCTCTTCGCAGGTGCGTTTGCAGAAAAGAATGACGCTCAGGCCCGAGCTGTCCATAAAGCTGACGTTGGACAGATTAAGGATGATGTTTTTCTTGCCGCTGGCCACCACATCGGCCACGGAAGATTTGATGATCTCGCAGTTGCGGAAATCGACATTCTGCTCGTTCACGTCCACGATGACCTTGGTGTTGGATTCGCGGGTCTGAATATTGGCCTCGCTCATGGGTGTTGCAATCCTGCGGTCGTTGTCACGCCGTTTCCGGCAGGGTGGCCGGAAACCAAACTCTGGCACTATCGTACACCACATTCCGGTGGTTTTGATCATTTTTTTTGGGATCTCCCCTATCTGGGGGGCGGCGGCGCGCAGACAGGCCCGCTGATGACGGCTGAGCACTGTCCGGTGCTCCTGGCGCCGTTTTTTTGCTTTACTTAGCAGGTATTTCCCAGTGCGAGGTGTTCATGTCTTCTACGCGTTCCCAGTCTCCGGCCGCCCTGTCGGGCCAGTTATCCGGTACGGCCATCCGGGAGAAATTCGTCCGCTTTTTTGAAAGCCATGGCCACCGCCATCTGCCCAGCGCCAGTCTGGTGCCTGGTAATCCCACCGTGCTGCTCACACCGGCCGGTATGCTGCCTTTTGTACCGGTTTTTCTGGGGATTGAGCCCCCGCCCAATCCCCCGCGCGCCGTCACGTCTCAGAAATGCGCCCGCGTGAGCGGCAAGGCGTCGGATTTATCGTATGTGGGACGCACGCCACGGCACCACACGTTTTTTGAGATGCTGGGCAATTTCAGTTTCGGCGACTACTTCAAGGCGGAAGTGATTCCCTGGGCGTGGCGGTTTCTTACGGAGGAGCTGGGCCTGCCCAAAGATCGTCTGGTGGTGACCGTGCACCACAGTGATGACGAGGCCCGGCAGATCTGGCACCAGCAGTGTGGGATCCCGTTGGCGCATATTGTCGGGCGCGATGACAAGGACAATTTCTGGGGCCCCCCGGGCCCCACCGGTCCCTGCGGACCCTGCAGCGAAATATTTTACGATTTTCAGCCGGAGTTGATGACCAGCCCGGCGCATCAGCCCTGGCAGGATGGTCAGGCGGATCTGCTGGATGCGGATCGTTTCATCGAGGTCTGGAACCTCGTGTTTATGCAGCTCTTCCAGAATGAGGCGGGCGAGCGCTCGCCGCTGGAAAAGAAAAACGTGGATACCGGCATGGGCCTGGAGCGCATCGCCATGGTGGTGCAGGGGGTCCAGAACACCTTTGAAACCGATCTGCTGTTCCCGTTGGTGGCCCAGGTGGGCAAAGCCGCCGGTGTCGCCTATAAGCAATCGGAGGCCACGGACGTGGCGCTGAAAATCGTGGCCGATCACATCCGCTGTCTCAGTTTCGCCATTGCTGACGGTATTATTCCCAGCAATGAAGGGCGTGGTTATGTGATCCGGATGATTCTGCGGCGTGCGGTGCGCACCGGCAAGCAGTACCTTGGTTTTCAGCAGCCGTTTCTGTTTAAGCTGGCGGCCACGGTGCGCGATATGTACCAGTCGGCCTACCCGGAGCTGAACACCCAGTACAACACGATCGTTGAAACCATTCAGCTGGAGGAAAAACGCTTCTTTGAAACCCTGGAGCGCGGTTCCCGGATGCTGGATGAGATTATGGAAACCACGCGCGCCGCCGGCCGCACCGAGATTGATGGCGAAGCGGCATTCCGGCTTTACGATACGTATGGTTTTCCGTTGGAGCTGACTGAGGACATTGCCCAGGAGCAGGGGCTGACGGTGAACCAGGCGGCTTACGATACGGCCATGCAGGCTCAGAAAGAACAGGCCCGCGCCGCCAAGAAGGATACTGTCCTTGTTTCGGATCAGGTGTATGCGCGGATACTTGAGCAGGTGGGACCCTCCCAGTTTGAAGGCTATGACACGCTGACGCTGCAGGCCACGGTGAAGGCGCTGATCGTCGACGGTGAATCCGTTCCGGAAGTGAGCGGGACCAACCGCCGGTTTGAAGCCATCCTGGACCGCACGCCCTTCTATCCGGAATCGGGTGGGCAGGTGGGTGACCGCGGAACCTTTAACCGCCATGAAGGCCATCATGGCCTGACGGTGGTGGTGAACGACTGCCGCAAGGTCGGCGATCTGCTGATCCATGACTGTCTGTTTGATAACGGGGGTAGTCTGAAAGCGGGCGAAACCCTGATTGCCGAGGTGGAGCCGGTGGCGCGCCAGCAGACGGCGCTGCACCACACGGCCACTCACCTGCTGCATGCGGCCCTGAAACACGTGCTGGGCGATCAGGTTGCCCAGGCCGGCTCCAAAGTCTCGCCGGAGGGCGCCCGTTTTGACTTCACGTTTAACCGGGCCCCGAAGCCGCAGGAATTAAATCAGGTGGAGTACTGGATGAACCAGTGGATCCGAGAAAACGTGCCGCGCGAAACGATGCTGATGGATCTGGAAGCGGCCAAAGCTGCCGGGGCCGTGGCCATGTTTGATGAGAAATACGGCGATACGGTTCGTGTGATCGGATACGGCGCCGTCAGTAAGGAACTCTGCGGCGGCACGCACATCAGCAGTCTGGGCGAACTGGGCGCCATTAAAATTGTCGGCGAGGGCGCCATTGCCTCGGGTGTGCGCCGTGTGGAGATTGTCGCCGGCGAGGCGGCTTACAAGGCCTTCAAACAGGCGGAATCACAGTTGCTTCAGGCGGCGTCCGCGCTTAAGGCCACGCCGGAGGAAGTGCCTGAGCGGATACAGAAGTTACAGGCCGAGCTGAAATCCAAAGAAAAAGCGCTTCAGCACCTGCAGGAGGCCGCCGCTGCCGGTGAAGCGGTCCGTCTGGCGGCCACCATACCCGCTGACAAACCGGTTCTGTTGGCGCATCTGCCCGGCCAGTCTGCCGATGCGCTGAAGGCGATGGCCGAAAAGTTGCTTCAGGTCAGGCCGTCTCTGGTGCTGGCGCTGGCCGGAGACAGTGACGGCAAGGTCAGCTGGGTGACCGCCGCCTCGAAAGACTGGGTTGATCGGGGCGTTCATGCAGGTAATCTGGTGAAAGCGGCCGCCACATTGTGCGGCGGCGGTGGGGGCGGAAAGCCGGGCTTTGCCCAGGCCGGCGGACGCGACGCCACCAAAATATCGGACGCCTTGCGGATGCTGGAAAGCCAGTTGTCTGAGACGATGAAGGCTGGATAAGCTTCAGTCAATATCCTCTGTACGGAGGATGGCCGTCACCCGCTTTGACCGATACTGTGAGTGTTCGTGTCCATGAGACACGGTGCAGAGCATCGAAAAATCCTGTCAGTATTCTTTTTAATTTGTATATTTTTTTAAATGTTGAGTTGATAAAGATTATGCAAAGAAAGGCGTTGCGCCAGGAGGGATCTTCCTATAATGGACGGAACCCGTTGGATCGGTTTCATTGCCCTTTGATGTTCATTGTGCCGGAAGCCTAGCCACTGGAAGAACCAAGGATAGATTATTGAAAGGCACAATTGGCTGGTCCGCCCCGCAGCAATGGGGTGCAAGGTCCTACCGATGAATCAGCCGATTTCAGAATGAATTACAGCAAACAATCTGTTCAGAGTGTTGTCGATTAAACAATAGGAGATGAGTTGGATATGTCTAAGAAGAAGCTCTCATTGCTGCTTGCAGCCAGTATCTTCCTGACCGGTGCGGCCGGAACCCTCGGGTTCATCACGCCGGCCAACGCCATCACCAGTGTGGATGAGCTGTCCGATGTTGATCAAAATCATTGGGCGTACGAAGCACTGCGTGACCTGGTGGAAAAATATGACGTCATCGAGGGTTACCCTGAAGGCGTTTTCCGTGGCAACCGCGCTCCCACCCGTTGGGAACTGGCCGCCGCACTGAACGCCGTGATGAAGTCCGTCGGTCGCGATCTGGCCCGTCTCGGCGCCGAGAAAGCCAACAAAACCGACCTGCAAACCCTGGCCCGTCTTCAGGAGCAGTTCCGCAACGAACTGGCTGCCCTCCAGGCCCGCACCACGGCACTTGAAGGTCGCGCTTCCGCGATTGAGGCCAAGAACGAAGAGCAGGATAACCGCCTGACGCTGCTGGAAAGAACCCAGCTGCACGGTGACGCCAGCTTCGGTATTCTGTCCGACATCAGCAGTCAGGGCACCAATGCCGGTCTGGATGAAGAAGAGTCCGATCACAACGGCATCAAGGATGGCATTTCCGCCATTGGCCGCCTGCGTCTGACGATGGACATCCCGGTGAAAGAGGATAACGAAGACTCCTACTTCGGCCGCGGAGACATCCATGCACGCATGATCGCTGCTTTCGGCCGCATTTCCCCGAACGGCGCCCAGTCCGCCAACGGTGGCGCATTCAGCACCTTCAGCGGATACTCCCGTATCGCCGGCGATGCTGACAACGTGAACAACGGTCAGATTATC
Organism: Candidatus Melainabacteria bacterium; assembly: GCA_050247195.1. GTDB lineage: Bacteria > Cyanobacteriota > Vampirovibrionia > Vampirovibrionales > Vampirovibrionaceae > JBFWUP01. Next base: position 21,154 of record JBFWUP010000014.1, read on the forward strand.
GGTGGCGCCGGTACTTCCGGTAACCTCCGCACCAACCTGTACGTTGAAAACGTTCACTACAAACAGCACATCAAGTCCGGTCTGCCCCTGCTGACCAGCTGGGTGCCGGGTGTTGACCTGGGTGACGGCTGGGAAACCACCGGTGACTTCTACGTCGGTGTGGTGCCGTGGCGCTACCTCTACGACAAGTCCCCCTACCGTGGTAACGAGCTGACCCAGTTCCAGAACACGTCGTTCGTGAACACCCCGGGCGTGGCTCCCAACTACAACGAACCGATGATTGCCTATGCCTGGCACCAGAACCTCGGTTCCTCTGACATGACCGCCGATCTGACCACCAGCATCGGTTCCGTTAACGTCGGTGACTTCTTCAGTGGTTGGAACCTCTCCTACGAAGGCCGTTTGAACTACAACACCTCGTTCCTTAACCTCGGTTGGGGCAAACCTGGTTCTGTGTATGCCGGCGGCTACCACCTGTGGGATAGCGGCAACTCCTCTCCCTACAATGCCCTGCTGACGGCCAACACCAACCGTCGCGGCACTGCCTTCCGTACGGATGACGAAGATGGCGGCACCAGCGCTTTCTACGTCGGCTGGAACCAGGAATGGTACAAAGGCATCGGCACCACGGTTAACTACCTGCTGAGCGGCAACAGCAAAGAGAACCTCTTTGCTGCCGGTCTCAACCAGACGCTCGGCGCCAGCAATGCGCTCGGAACCGAGGCCATTGGTCTGGGTGTCCGTCAGTCCCTCGCCGGTGTGCTGAACATCCCGATGGCTGCCGTGATTCCTGGCTGGCGTGACAGTGACGCCCTTGGCGTTGGTTATGCCCTGATGGATTTCCACGAGGAAAACATCGATGGCAGCACCCGCTTTGCGGATGGCTGGGAAAACGTGGTGGAGGCCTACTACAAATGGCAGGTTAACGACGCCATTTCCGTGGTCCCCAGCATCCAGTTCATCACGAACCGCCTCGGCGTTCAGCAGAACGGTCTGACCACCGTCTTCGGTCTGAGAACCAACTTCACGTTCTAGGTTGACCCCTCAGACAGTCTGACGCAAGACTCGAAGAGCCCCTCGTCTGAGGGGCTCTTTGTTTATGGTGCATACTGCTGTGCGTGACAGGCGCGCGCCAAGAGATTGCCGCGGCCTCCAGCGAGACCTCGCAATGACAGGGGAAATACCCTCTGTTACTCAGAAGCGCAGGGGTTGGTGGACCTGCTGGTGGGCCGACAGCGACCGGCTGGTAAAGCGATAGAGGGCAGCGGGCCGGTGGTAACCTTCCATCTTGGTTTCGCCCGTCTCTTCCAGAATGCCCACAGAGAGCATTTTTTTGCGGAAATTCCGTTTATCCAGCTGCTTGCTGATAATCAGTTCATAAACCCGCTGCAGTTCAGTGAGGGTGAATTTCTCGGGAAGCAGCTGGTATGCCACCGAGCTGGTCCCGATTTCCAGGGTGTCTTTTAAGCGCAGCAGGGCAAAGCTGAAGATTTTCTCGTGGTCAAAGGCGAGTAACGGCAGGTCGGTGACGCAATGCCAGCCGAGATCTTCGGCTTTGTCTTTGGCCTGAACCTGAAGCCGCTGGGCGCTGACCAGCGCATAAAAACTGATGGTGATGACCCGGGCGCGGGGGTCCCGTTCCGGCGCGCCGAAGGCGCCCAGCTGGTCAAAGTAAATATCTTTGACGTTGGTTTCCTCAAACAGAATCCGCGCCGCCGCGTCAGCCAGAGTCTCTCCGACGTGTATAAAACCGCCGGGCAGGGCCCAGTGATGTTCAAACGGAGGGTCTTTCCGTTTTATCAGCAGCACGCGGAGACTGTTGTCAATGATTGAGAACAGCACAATATCAACCGTAACCAGCGGTGTTTCATAGGTGGACAGCTCAGTCGACTCATCGTGGACGGCCTTACTGCGATGGACCAGTTCAAAAAAACCGTTACTCACACCCGAAATCCTTGCGACTGACTGAAGCAATGACACCGCCCCCGGATCGGAGTTCTCCACGAGGGTGCGTCATCAAGCAGCGTCAAAAGTTTCACTGCGACTGCTCTGTGTAGTATATCCAAAACCCGTCAGATTGCCAATCCTGAGACCTTCAGCGCCTGTAAGCCACCAGAAGACCGCTGTGTGTGCCGAGATCCGCCGACTCCCAGTCTGCATGGCCTGCAACTGCCTCCAGAAAATCCAGCATCTGCCCGCGGTGAGAGTGCGTATTGTCCGCCACCAGGATGCCGCCCGTCTCAATCAGGGCGCCAGCCATTCTGAAATAGTCGATATATTCCGCCTTGTGCGCATCCATAAACATCATCTGATACCGCTTGTTCAGTGCTGCGCACTGCTGAAGCACGGTCAGGGCATCACCGGTGAGAAAGGTTACTGTGTTTGACAGCCCGGCTTCTGTGAGATGCCTGAGCGCCACAGCCTGCCGGTCAGGGGAGGCATCAATGGTTTCCAGCCGGATTTCATCGGTCATGCCGGCCTGCGCATTTTCGCCTAGACCCAGCGCCAGATGGAGTGTTGAATAGCCAATGGAGGTGCCGATTTCCAGAATGCGGGAAAACCGTCCGAGACGGACCAGAATGGTCAGCAGACGGGCGGACTCCGGGGCAAGGCACCAGTTGGCCTGCCGTTGCGCAGAATCCAGTGTGAGGCCTGAGATGACCCTCTCAGCGAGGGTTGAACAGGGAAGGTCGGTCATCGGTGAGATGGACTCCAATGGCTTTGACGAGATCGGACAGGGTATGCGGGTCGGCGATGATGTCGGCCCGACCAAACATTTCAGTACAGGCGGCGGCAGTGCTGGGGCCCAGGCATGCAAGCCGGGCATGGGTGATGGCTTGGCGGGTTTCCTGTAGGAGACGGTTACCGGCATGGACTGCCGAGGGGCTGGTGAAGGTGATGACGCCTGCTTTTGCGACGGACCGGGCCCAGAATGCAGGGTGAATGTCCGGGGCATCCAGGGTTTTATAGACGATCATCGGGGTGACGCGGTGGCCCGATTCTTCGAGGATGGTCTGGAAGTTCGGGTTTGACCGGTTGCCGCAGGGCCAGAGGACATGGCTTTCGGGCGGCAGATCGGCGGCCAGCATTCTGGCCGCTGTCGCGGCGTCAAAAACGGAGGATTGCCATGCGGGTTCAACACCATGCGCTGACAGCGTCCGGGCCGTTTCCGGTCCCACCGCGCCGGCGGGCGGCAACGGCTGGCCGGGCGGATGTTGGGCCATAAAGGCCGTCACCGCCCGGGGGCTGGTAAAAAAAAGCCGGTCCGGCGGTGGGGCCGGATATCCCGGCCAGGCGGAGAGGGTGGGTTGGGTGGTGACCAGCGGAATATGGATGACGCTGGCGCCCTGTTCGCGCAACAGCAGGCTGAGCGGGCAGTCTGAGCCCTGATCGGCCTTAGGGCGGGTATTAAGGATGGTGATCCCGGCCAGCACGCGGATTTCTCCTCCATTTGGCTTTTGCATGGCTCAAAAAACGGACTAGAATGACATCATACCCCTTCCGCCGCCTGATTTCGAACCGCAGGGCCTGTGGCGGCCTGCCCGGGAGGAAACCCGATGATGCCCACCGTGTCCCCGGAAGTCTATGCAATACGCTGTCAGGTCGGCAGTCTGCTGATGGCGGTTCTGGATGAGGAGACGACTGCGCTGTCCGCACTCACCCACTGGCCGGGCATTCAGACTGAGGACCCTTCCGTTCAGGTCGCTTATCAGATGCTGTGGCATTTTGAAGCGGATGAAGAGGAACAGCAGCAGCAGGAGTTTTACATGGATGCTCAGTGGGAACTGTTGTTTCAGACGGCCCGTTACCTGCTGCAGGGTGATGCCCTGCCTGGTCATTTATTAGCGGCCTACCGGGAGGGGATTCGCGAACACCAGACCACCTATTACCAAGAGGGTACCCCCTGGCAGGCTCCTGCCGCCGGTACCCGGCAGTGGTTGCAAAAAGTCCGTTCCTATTGGGTGCTTTCGCTGAAAAGCTGGCGTGACCGCGTGGCCGCCAATGTCAGAAGCGGCGCCCGGAAAATCCGGACACCGCTCTGAGTTTGCACTCGGGTTTGAGTGAAATTAGTGGTGGGCTTCTTCGCCGTGGGGAGCAGCTTCAGCAGCGTGCTCTTCAGCCGGGGCAGCTTCCTCAGCAGCGGGAGCGGCAGCTTCTTCAGCAGCGTGCTCTTCGGCCGGGGCAGCTTCCTCAGCAGGAGCGGCTTCCTCAGCAGGCATTGCAGCTTCTTCAGCGGGAGCGGTGGTTTCGATTTCGGTGGTCTCTTTTTTGGAGCAGCCGCTGAAGGCGACGCCTGCAATCAGAGCCAGCATGAGCAATGACACGGTGAATTTTTTCATGGTGTTCGGTTCCTTTTTGTTCATGAACAGTGATAAAACCAGGGTATGTCCGTATTTCCGGAAGAAGCCCCGCTGTATGCTGATCGGGTACCGTGCCACGCTGTGATGATTGCCGGGGCGGAAAAGATCAGGGGTGCTTCTGCCTCTCTTGAACTTTGATTGCGATGAGGAACTCCCCATGCATCTCAATGTGCTCAATTTCAAGCTGTATTAAACAACGGCTCCCGCCAAGGGTCAAGACTCACCCCCCATTTTTGACCGAAACGTCTCTAATCTTTATATTTTGCTTATACCTGTTTCGGGTGCTGATGCTTTGATGTTAGTGTGAATCAGTCGGTTGGGCGGAGATTGCTTTTTATGGTTGGTGACAATGCAATGCCGGATCGGTCCCCGGATGTTGCCAAGGCTGCAGACCCGGGTTTTGAGCCTTGTGTGGTGATGGTGACCTGTCCGGATACCGATGTGGCCGGCGCCATTGCAGAAGCCTGTGTTTCGGAATGCCTCGCGGCCTGCGTGAATCTATTGCCGGGTCTGACCTCTGTGTACCGGTGGGAGGGCGCTGTTCATAAAGACAGTGAGGCGCTGCTGCTGCTGAAGACCCACCGGGGACTTCTGGAGGCGCTCAAGGGCCGTGTGGTGGCGTTGCACCCCTACAGCGTTCCTGAATTTGTGGTGCTCCCGATCGTCGCCGGGTCCCGCGAATACCTGGGGTGGATGGCTGAACTGCTCAGGAATCCGTGATTCTGCGAAATCAATCCAGTGGTCTATGGCCGCAAAGCCGCGGAAACCCGTATAATAAAAGGTGCGGCATTCCATCCGGTGGTTTGAGGATTGAACGGTGTTCCGGTAGCCCGCCGCGGCAACAGCGCAGTTGGCATTGATTGAATTGAGGATACAGACCGTGGGATTGTTTGATTTTTTCTTTAAAAAGACGACTCAGAATGACATTGGTATTGACCTGGGTACCGTGAACACACTGGTATGCACCTCCAACAAAGGTGTGGTGCTGAGAGAACCCTCTGTGGTGGCCATTGACAATAACCACAAGCCGCCCACCGTCATTGAGGTCGGCCTGGCCGCCCGGGACATGATTGGCAGGACGCCGGGCAATATCCGCGCCATCCGCCCCCTGCGGGACGGCGTGATTGCCGAGTTTGAGTGGGCTGAGGTGATGCTCAAGAAATTTATTGAAAAGGTGATGGGTGGGCCCAACTTTCTGGGTACGCACCCGGGCCGCGTGGTCATCGGGATACCCAGTGGCGTGACCGAGGTGGAGCGCCGCGCCGTGTTTGAAGCCGCCAAGGAAGCCGGCGCCGACCGCGTGAACCTGATTGACGAGCCGATGGCGGCCGCCATTGGCGCCGGGATGCCCGTGGACAAGCCCACCGGCTCCATGATTATCGATATCGGCGGCGGGACCACCGAAATTGCCGTCCTCAGTCTCAACGGTATTGTCGTCAGCAAAAGCCTGAAGATTGCCGGTGATGAGCTGAACGAGAACATTCAGGATCACATGAAGCGCGTGCACAACCTGTCGATCGGGGAGCGCACCGCCGAAGAAATCAAGATCAAGATGGGGTCGGCCTACCGGGCGCCCGGCCTGGAAGAAGAAACCATGGAAATCCGGGGCCTCAACCTCATCAACGGCCTGCCGCACACCATCGTCATCAACAGCTCGGAGATCCGTGAGTGCCTGCAGGGCACCCTGATGGAGATTGTCTCCGGCGTGAAGCACACCCTGGAAATCACTCCGCCGGAACTGGCGGCGGACATTGTGGACCGTGGCATTGTGCTGGCCGGCGGCGGCGCGCTGCTGCCGGGCATGGATGAACTGCTGACCCGTGAAGTGGATGTCCCCGTCTTTGTGGCGAGCGACCCGCTCTCCTGCGTGGTGCTGGGTACCGAGAAAGTACTCAACGATCCGATTTACAAAAAGATTCTGGAAACCACCGAGTACGACCGCGTTTAGGCCCGACCATGCCGGAACCGGTGTCTCCAGTCACTCAATCGTCCCCTTCGGCCACCGCTGCGCCCCTGTTGCAGCAGGTGGCCGTGGTATTGGTGGAGCCCCGCATCCCGCAGAACACGGGCAATATTGCCCGGCTGTGCGCCTGTACGGGGGCTTCGCTGATGCTGGTGGGGAGTCTGGGCTTCCGGCTGCATGACCGCTACCTGAAGCGCGCCGGCATGGATTACCTGGCCCATGTGGCCATTGAGCAGTTTGCCGATTGGCCCGACCTGATGGCAGCCTACCCCGACTGGACGCCCTGGTTTTTCAGCAGCAAGGCAGCCCGTCCGTATACACGCGTTGGGTATCCACCCAGGACACTCCTGGTGTTTGGCAGCGAAACCCAGGGCTTGCCTGAAGCCCTGCTGGACACGCATGCCGACCGGTGTGTGACGCTCCCCATGCAACCCCACCCGGACGTGCGCAGCCTGAACCTGTCCAACACGGTGGCTGTGGCGGTGTATGAGGCCATCCGGCAGCAGCAGGGAGACCAATGCTGATGCGGCGCTGGTTGTTGCCCCTGTTGTTGGTATTCTGTCTGGTGACCCCGCTGGTGTGGGCTGCCCAGCGGCTGAACCGGGGGGCACAGGCCGGATATTACGCCAGCCAGGATTTTTTCAGCCATCACCCGTGGCAGAGGGTGCTTAACCAGTCCATGCGCCCGGACGGACGTCTGGATCTCAACCAGCTGAAGGCGAACCCGGCTCCGCTGAATGCGTATCTGGCGAAACTGGCCATGGTATCTCCGGAGAGCAACCCGGTGCTCTTTCCGGACAAAACCGACCAGCTGGCCTACTGGATTAATGCCCACAATGCCCTGGCCTTGCGGCAGATTGTGAATTACTATCCCGTGCGCCAGCTGGAAGACATGCCGACCTTCTGGTCGGACAGCCGTTACCGCTTTGGTGGCCGCCTTTACAGCCTGGGGGCTATCCGTGAGAAACTCAAGCAGGAGCTCTTTCAGGTGCCGGAATCCTACTTTCTGCTCTCCACGCTCACGGCCTCCTCCCCGCCGCTGGTGTCCACGGCGCTGAATTCCAGCAACCTGATGCCCCTGGCCAAACAGCAGGCTACGGCCTGGGTGGCGCAAACCACCAAGGTGGTTTCGGGCGAGTGCGCCACGGTGCTGCTCAGCCCGCATTTCCGCATTTTTCAGCAGCCCATTGTGAAGTATATGGATTACGCCGCAAAATTGCCCTCGCTGAGCGAGGAAGACCTGCTGGAAAAACTGACTGAAACCGGCCGGGGGGACAAACAGCAACCCGAAGGCGCCAATGCGCTGCTGGCCTTTATTAAGCCGCTGGTGGGCCCGGATGCGTATGCGCTGATTCACAAAGATTGCGCCCACCCGGTGCGGTTTCTGGATGAGGACAATACCCTGGTGCAGGTGGTGCTTCCGCCCGCGCGCCGTCAGCCGGTTTCGCCCATGCCCCCAGCGCCGTAAAGTTTTTTTGACTTGAACACTGGCTGTGTGTTCCCTAGAATATGAGCATTATCAGGTCCGCTTTTCATTCTCCTGGTGCCTGCCGACCTGAAACCGGAGCAGTATCGTGGTTAGTGTATTGGATAAACAGAGTGTTTCGGCCATTGCCGGACGCCTGCGGGATATTCCTGTGTTCGCCTCGCTGAACGACGCCGAATGTGAGGCGATGGCGCCGTGGTTTCACGAGAGCGCGCTGGAGAAAGAGACCGTTATTTTTTACGAGCGGGATCTCCCCAGTGAAGTGGGCGCCCGCATTTACTTTGTGATTACTGGCTGCGTGAAGCTGGTGAAGTACTCCACGGACGGCGAGAGCACGATTGTCCGCCTGGCTTCCGAAGGCGAGTTTTTCGGCGTGACCGGCGCGCTGACCAACAAGCCGTCGCCGTACTCGGCGGAAACCTACACACCCTGCCAGCTGCTGAGCATTGAGAAGAGCGACTTTGTCCGCCTGGTGGAGAAGTATCCCCACGTGGCCATTAACATTATTACCGCCCTGGGCGAGGTGCTGTGGTTTAACTACGAGACCCACAACCAGGTCGTCAAGAAAACCGACGCCCGTGTTTCAAAAATTATTATGTACCACGTGAAGCGTGACGGGTACGTGGAAACGCCCGACGGCCTGCTGCTGAGCATTCATCTGCCGCACGATTACATTGCCAGTATGACGGGCATTGCCTATGAGGAGTCCGTTCGCATTGTCAGCCGGTTGAAGAAAATGCACGGCTGCATTAATTACCTGCGCGGCGGTAAAATCATTATCACCAATCTGCCCAAGCTCACCGAGCTGGCCCAGGCCGAAGAGGGCTGGGTGGAGTAACCCTCACTCACCATCATTCAACCAATAAAAAAGCCCGCCACCGGCGGACTTTTTACTTTTTTGTTTACGGATCGTCGGATGCGTTGATGGGTGGCCCATCGCCTCTGCGCGTGCCAGTGCTCGTATCGGTGACTCGCACCAGGCCACCCCGATTTTCCCAAAGGTTACCTTTCTTATCACGTCTGTATGGGGTGCCTGGCACCTTTTCCATGTCTCTAAATTTCTGGCCGAAGGTAACACAAGTTCCTGCCGGGCGAATCAAGTTCAGCATAGATAGCTCCTTTAATGAGATTCTGGGGATGTGATTTAAAGCCCGTTGATGGCGTCGAGCACGTCATATTTTCAAATTTATTTATTAATAATACTGTAAAAGAAAAAATATTGATGCTAGGGCGAATCGACAATTGAATCAGCCCCAGGTCACGGCGGAAGCAAGGTACAGAAACGCTGCGTAGTACAGGGTTTTCCGGTCGTACCGGGTGGCGATTCTCCGAAAATACTTCAGTTTGTTGAA
>JBFWUP010000015.1:0-24638 GCA_050247195.1 Candidatus Melainabacteria bacterium
GTTTAACCGGCTCAAGAACTTCCGGAGGGTGGCCACACGGTATGACAAGCTGGATGTGACGTACCTGGGGTTTATCTATCTGGCAGCCATCTGGATATGGCTTCAATGAATGTAGACACTACCTAACTAGACAATTACATTTTGAAAATTACAGGCTGTATGTGGAAACTCAAAGACATTACATTGATGTAATTCTGAAATTCCACATTTTTTATTTTGCTATAACTGGTGGAATACTTTCTTACTACTTGGCGCATTCTGGCATTGATAAAATTATTTACTCATTGTATCTGCCATGGCTAATGGCTTGTTTGTTTTCAGGTTTATTTTCATATGGGCTTCTGGGTGGTTTTCTTGGGAATGAAGCCGTAGCTAGTATGATAAGAACATTAGATCTAGTTACAGACACTGATATGAATTATTGGGTTGCCTATGATGCTCTCATTGGATTTCTCATTATTTCCATAATTTTATTGCTAATAACAGCTTTCGGCCTTGCCTGGCTACTTGGTGCAAAGGTGATAGTTGTGACGTTTATCTGGTATGTCATAGTTATACTGGCTGTTGCGCTTGTTAAGAAGAATCATTTTACTTTTTCAGAAACTTAATCACTCCGTTCAGGCGCTGCATTACCTGACAGACAAATAGTATCGATCTGTTCAACACGCAAACGGACGCCGACTCATGCCCAACCTGAATGTCACCTACACCAACCGCCTCAAGGACCTGATGCTCAGGGCCGGATTCCGTTCCGTGCGCGTGCTTTCCGAAGAAACCGGCATCAGCCAAAACACGCTCTTCGCATTCATCCACGGTAAAAACGACCTCACCGTGCCCAACCTCATCAAAGTGCTGTGGGCGCTCGACTGCACTTTTGAGGATCTGGTGCAGTACGAAGTCGTCAGCGATGAGCCAACGCATGTGGATGATTTATCGGATGAAATCAAAGAAGCGATTCAACGCGCCCGGCAAGAGTACCCACCCAACCGTAACATTGCCGACGCGGGATAAGGCCGCTCACCCTTCCAGGTAAATCGTTTCCTTGGTGCCATCCGCCTTCGTCACCGTAATCGGCCGCTAACAACCCAAATCAAAACCGATACGTTGAACTGTGTCCATTCCCGCCAGCGGGGGATTCCAGCACCATCACCCGACTGCCATCATCCCCGGTGCGGTAGATCACCCGAACACTGCCATCCGGCGGAATCGGCGGTGGCGCCGGATTCAACTCACGCAGAAGGGGCAAGGGCCCCAGCTCGTGGACTGTGCGAAGACGATGGCGTGGCTGCGCCCCACCGGCCGGCCACGTCTCACGTAGCAACCAGCGCCCTCCGTCGGGCTGATTAGCGGATCGCAGAGGCGCAACGCCCGGTGGCGTGTAAAACAGCGGGTCTTCCCCGTCATGCCGCCGTCCGGCAAACCCGGGCTTGCGGCACTCCGGCTGGCTGTCCGGCGCAACCAGCGGCGGAATATAAACGGTGTTCCCGTCCACCGGGCCGCGCCGGTAGCGCAATCCAGCTGGGCTGCGTTCAATATTCACAAGCCATGGATGCTCACCGCCCGACGGGGCGTTCACATAAAAGGCCTCATGCGCGCCGTTGGTCGTATCGCTCACAGTGCGCCCAGCCGGCCCGGAGTAAACAATGCGCATCAAAATGGTTCCTTGCTTCCTTCGAAAAAACCCACCTCATCCTACGACAAGGTGGGTTGAATAGAAAGGGCTCCGGTATCCCCTCTCCCTTCAGGGGGAGGGTGGCCCGCCGCAGGCGGGTCGGGTGGGGGCAACTACTCCTCGTCCTCGCCTTCAATCGGCACGATTTTGGAGACCGAGGAGACGTAGTCATTCTCGTCCAGGTTCTGCAGGCGCACGCCCGTGGCCATCCGCCCCTGGCTGGTAATCTCGCCGGCCTTCAGCCGGACCACCACCCCATTGGCCGTCACAATCATCAGCTCATCGTCTTCATCCACAATGGTAATGCTGGACAGGCGGCTCTTGGCGTTTTTAAACTTGGTGGAGATAATGCCGATGCCACCACGCTTCTGCGCCCGGAACTCGCTCAGCGGCGTCCGTTTGCCAAAGCCGTCGTTGGTCACCACCAGCACGTCGTTCCCGGCATGCGTGGGGGCAATCACACTGAAGTCCACAATCTCATCGCCCTGGCGCAGCTTCATGGAGGTCACCCCGCGCGCCGTGCGGCCCATCGGGCGCAGCTCATCGGTGGTGTAGCGCGTGGACATCCCCATGCTGGTGCCAATCAGCAGCTCACAGCCTTTGTCAGCCGCTTTCACCCACCACAGCTCATCGCCGTCATCCAGGCCAATGGCGATAATCCCGCTGCGACGGATATTCTCAAAGTTGTTCAGCTCAATTTTCTTAATCCAGCCCTGGCGCGTCAGCATAATCAGCGTCCGGTCAGGATCCATCTCCGCAAGCGGCACCACCGCCGTAATGGTTTCGTCCTGCTCCATGGGCAGCAGGTTGATGATGGCCAGCCCCTTGCTGTTGCGGCTGCCCTCGGGCAGGTTCAGCACCTTCAGGCTGAACACCTTGCCGCGCGACGTGAAGAACAGCACCGTACTGTGCATGCCGGCGGTAAAGAAGTGGGTCACCCCGTCTTCATCGCGGGTTTTAATGCCGCCCTTACCGCGTGTGGCGCGGTTCTGGCGCTCAAACGTATCCAGGGCGATCCGCTTGATGTAACCCTTCTGGGTCACAAACACGGCCATCGCCTCGTTCGGCGTGAGATCCTCAATGGAGAAATCATCATCCTCGCCCGGCAGAATCTCCGTGCGGCGCACGTCGTTGTGGGCGTCGCGGGCCTCGGTCAGCTCGTCCTTAATAATGGTCAGCACGCGTGCGCGGCTGTCGAGAATCGCCTTGAAGTCGGCGATCTTGGTCATCAGCTCGGCATGCTCGGCGTTAATCTTCTCGCGCTCCAGCCCCGTCAGACGACGCAGCTGCATCTCCAGAATCGCGTTGGCCTGAATCTCATCCAGCCCGTACTGTTTAATCAGCCCCTGGCGCGCCACATCGGCCGACTCGGCGCCGCGAATCAGTTTGATGACGTTGTCGAGATCGCCGATGGCGATCATCAGACCGGCCAGAATGTGCGCGCGGGCTTCGGCTTTTTTCAGCAGAAAGCGCGTGCGACGCACGATGACTTCCACGCGGAATTCAATAAACTCACTGAGAATATCCGTAATGCTGAGCAGGCGCGGCTGGTTTTTCACCAGCGCCAGCATATTCACGCCAAAGGTGGTCTGCATCTGCGTGTGTTTATACAGGTTACGCAGCACAATATCCGGCACGGCGTCGCGCTTCAGTTCAATCACCAGGCGCAGGCCGTCGCGGTCGCTCTCGTTGCGCAGGTCACTGATGCCATCCAGGCGCTTCTCGCGCACCAGATCGGCAATCTTTTCGGTCAGTGTGGTCAGGTTCACCTGGTAAGGAATTTCGGTCACCACAATCGCCGTGCGTTCCTGGCGCCCGCCGCCCCCGGGAATGGTTTCAATCTTGGCCACGGCGCGCATCAGCACACTGCCGCGTCCGGTTTTAAAAGCGTCTTTAATCCCGCTCATGCCCACAATCTGGCCACCGGTCGGAAAATCCGGGCCCTTGATGTACTTGAGCATTTCCTCCGGGGTGAGGTTGGGGTTGTCGATCAGGGCCAGGGTGCCGTCCACCACTTCGCCCAGCTGAAAAGGAGGAATATTGGTCGCCATCCCTACGGCAATCCCGCTGGAGCCGTTGAGCAGCATGACCGGCAGGCGGCAGGGCAGCACGGTGGGTTCTTCTTCCGAACCATCGTAGTTGGGCTGGAAGTCCACCGTATCAAACTCAATGTCCTCCAGCATCGTCGTGGCGATTTTCTGGAGCTTGCATTCCGTGTACCGCATGGCGGCGGCGTTGTCGCCTTCAATACTGCCGAAGTTCCCGTGGCCGTTCACCAGCGGGTAGCGGCTGGCGAAATCCTGCGCCAGGCGGACCAGCGCGTCGTACACGGCGGTATCCCCGTGCGGGTGGTATTTACCCAGCACTTCCCCAACCACCTTGGCGCATTTCTTAAAGGCTTTCTCGGGCGCCAGGCCCAGCTCGTGCATGGCGTACAGAATACGGCGGTGCACCGGCTTGGAGCCGTCGCGCACATCGGGCAGGGCGCGGCCCACAATCACGCTCATCGCGTAATCAATATAGCTGCGCTTCATTTCTTCGCGGATACTGATGGGGACAATCTTGCCGTCACCAAACATCTGGGTTTGCCGGGTACTCAATCTCGTATCCTCTTTCACCACATACTAGGGGGGCCGCAGGCCCTTGCTGAGGAATTATACGGCAAACAAGGTTTCGAAGAAACCTGACTCCCCCTCTCCTCGATGAGGAGATCCACAGCCGTCGCCCCACAGGGCATACGGAGGTGATGTCCCTATGGACGGGGTCGGGGGGTGAGGTTCCAAACCATTGCCCAAACCATTGCGAGGGGCTGTTGCCTCCCCTCGCGCTCCCCTCCCTGGTACTTTAAAGCACCAGTCCCGTCACGCCGGCAAAGTCATCGGCCAGGTGCTGCGCGCCGGCGGCAACCAGCCGCGCGCGCGGATGCACGCCATAGGTCACCGCACAGGTGACCAAACCGGCCTCATTGCCCATCTCAATGTCAAAACTCGTATCCCCCACCATCAGAGAAGACGCCGGCAACCTGCCCGTCTCCCCCAGCAGATAGTCCAGCATCTCGGGCGCCGGTTTTTTGCGGGTCACCATGTCATCGGCCACCCAGTGCTGAAAATAGCCTTCCAGCGCGAGGGACGCCATCATCCGGCGGATACCCCGGCTGGATTTGCTGGTGGCGATGGCCATCGTCACACCCGCCATGACCAGCTGATCCAGGCCTTCGCGCACACCGGGAAAGAGCTTGTCGTGGGCCTGGCTGACCGAAGGGTAGAGCTCACTGTAGAGGGCGACAGCACGGTCAATTTCAGCGTCCGTCGCGGCTTGGCCGGGGTGGGCGTCCTCCAGCAGCATGCCCACGGAAGTCCGCAGCGACATGCCGATCAGCGGGTATATCGTTTCATTCGGGAGTTCCGGCAACTGCATGGCGAGCAGCATGGCGTTGGTCGCCAGGGCAATGCCCAGCTTGGTGTCGGCCAGGGTGCCGTCAAAGTCAAACACCACCAGGTCAAATCGCGGTCCGTTCATCACTGCTCCAGAATCAACAGGTCATTATTATAGCGAGAACGCCTCTGTGCCCCTCACCCCCCAACCCCCTCTCCCCAAGGGGCGAGGGGGAGATGACGCAGCAAGCCACATAAAACCCTCTCCTCGCAGGATCCACAGCCGTTGCCTGTCAGGGCTTACGGATGTGATGTCCGAAGGATTAGGGTGCCCGAGGCGCAGCCGAGGGCGGGTGAGGTGCTAGCGAGGGAGGGCCCCAGCTGGATTCCCGCCTTCGCGGGAATGACGGCATACGTGATTCTCCCCCTCTCCCTTTAGGGGGAGGGTGGACCGCCATAGGCGGGACGGGTGGGGGTTCAGCCCGCCAGATCCTCTTCAAGATCCCCGGCGGATTCCGGGTAGAAGTACTCCCAGCAGTGAATGCCCCCGCAGTGGGCGCAGACCCCGAAGCGGTTCATAAACGGCAGATCGGCCACAAAACTCTGCCCCTTGGCGCTCACCATCACATCCCCATGGGCGTTGGTCTCCACCAGAACGCTCCCCTGGTGCAGGGGATTGATCGTCAGCTCAAATTCGGTGGATGCACACTCGGTACAGCGAAACATGGGGTGCTCCTCGCTACCAGCATAAAAGTCCCCACTTCAGAATGACTCCTCTATTTAAGGTAGGATAGTGCCATGACAGCCCTGCATCGCATCGCCGTCCTGGGTTCCACCGGGTCCATTGGCACCCAGGTGCTGGATATCGTCGCCGCCTTCCCCGAACGCTTTCATATTGAGTGCCTCTCGGCAGGCCGCAACATGGAAAGACTGGCTGAGCAGATGCAGCGGTTCCAGCCGTCTCAGGTCTGCATTCAGAATGAAGCCGATATCAGCCGGCTGAAAACACTGGCGCCGGACTACCGGGGCGACATCCGCTGGGGCGAAGCGGGGCTGGCCGACATGGCGGCCGAAACCCCGGCTGACATGGTGATTGTCGGCATTGTGGGCATTGCCGGGCTGGTGCCCAGCCTGAAGGCGCTGAAGGCCGGTAAAACCCTGCTGACCGCCAACAAGGAGACTTTCGTGACGGGCGGGCACCTGGTGGCCCCCTTCGTGCGGGCCGGCAAAGTGCTGCCGCTGGACAGCGAACATTCGGCCATCCATCAGTGCCTTAAAGGCGAAAATCATCAGACCGGCAGTGTGGCCAGACTCTATCTCACCGCTTCCGGCGGCCCGTTCCGTCACTGGAGCGCCGGCCAGATTGCCCGCGCCACCCGGGAGGAGGCGCTGAACCATCCCAACTGGACCATGGGCTCCAAAATCACCATCGATTCGGCGACCCTGATGAACAAAGGGCTGGAGGTGATTGAAGCACGCTGGCTGTTTGACCTGCCGCCTGAAAAAATTCAGGTCGTCATTCACCCGCAAAGCATCATCCACAGCGCCGTGGCTTTTAACGACGGCAGCATTCTCGCGCAGATGGGATCGCCCGATATGCATGGCCCCCTTCAGTACGCCATGACCTACCCGGAACGCCTGCCGATGAGCCATCCGGCCATGGCGCTGGATTTACTCTCTCTCAGTCAGCTGGATTTTGAGCCGCCGGATCCCCGTCGCTTCCCCTGCCTGCAGATTGCCTATGACGCACTGAACGCCGGCAGCGCCGCCTGCACGGTGCTGAACGCGGCTGACGAAGTCCTGGTGGCTGCTTTTCTGAACGGGCAGATTGCATTTGCAGAAATCCCCCGGCTCCTGGAAGCCACACTGAGCCAGACCCCTCACACAACCCCGGCCGGCACGCCGGATCTGCCCGGGATTCTGGCGCTGGATGCCGCGGCAAGGCAGACTGCAACGCATTTGTTACATACGTGTCATCCGCTTGCGGCAACCCTTTAGGCGATCGAAACCGCCGGAACCCATGCCAGGCATGGCGATCCTTGTTTTTACATTCTTTTACGGGCTTCAAGGATATTATCTGAATAATAATTTTATTTTATATTTTATATTTTTATCGATATTCCTGGACAAACCTTTGTCATCAGAACCCTTGTAGCGCGTTACTTTTCGGAAAAAGCCCGCCTGTATCCGCGCCCATTAAAAGCTACAAAAATAACAGTAAAAAGCATGCTAGCCGTGAAAAAACGATCGACAAATGACATCCATTGGATCGAGGTGAGATATAATACTGGTATCAAAATGTATACCCCTTCGATTGGCCGGACTTGCTCACATAAGTCCGGTTTTACTTTATTTTTAAATACTACGTGAGTAGATTGAATTACCCATCTGGCTAGGGACAATCAGACCAGTTGGGCGGAGAAATGAAGCGGCCTGACGGATAGTGAGAAGTCTGGCTGTCATGGAGAATGATCAGCATGCTGAGATTGGCATGCATTCAAGTTTGCAGACAGACAAGGAGGACAATATGCTCTGGACCGTATTTATGATTCTGATGGTGATGTGGCTGCTGGGTATGGTGAGTTCCTATACCTTTGGCGGCTTTATTCACCTGCTGCTGGTCGCCGCCATTGCCGTGGTGCTTATCCGCATCATTCAGGGCCGCGCCCCGGTATAATAGGGCTACCCGTCGGTTTCTCAGGGCGCCACGCGGGGCTTTTCACACAGTGGAGAATCGTCCCGCATGCCGCACCACGAGCATTCCAAACCGGCACCGCAGAAGCATTCCCCGCCTCACCGGCGGGGATGGTTCTTCCGTTTTGCCCGTAAAACAGCCCAGGCCACCGGCCACCCGCTGGCATTCGCCACGGCGGTCACCATCATTGTGGTCTGGGCTGTCACCGGGCCCGTTTTTCACTTCAGCGATACCTGGCAGCTGGTCATCAACACAGGCACCACCATTGTTACGTTTCTGATGGTTTTTCTGATTCAGAGCACGCAGAACCGCGACAGCGAAGCCATCCACCTCAAACTCGATGAACTCATCCGGGCCGTTAAGGGCGCCCACAATGAACTGATTGATATTGAGGAAGGACAGGAAGAAGATCTCGAGGCGCTCCGCCACCAGTTCAGCCAGATCGCCGAATCTGAAAAACGTCGTCATCGCCCACCCGCCGACTGAACGTTGCTGTGAGCGGCATGAAAGCCAAGCCAAAAGAAAAGCCGGAGCAAGCTCCGGCTTATGAATCAGCTTCATAGGGGGGTTACATCGAAAAAAACTATTGATGCAGATAGGGCATCATCTTGCGTACGCGGCGCGGGTCCGGCGCATTCAGCGTTTCCAGCAGCTTGGGCACCACTTTGTACATCTGGCATTTAAAAGAATAGTTGCCTTTGGGAATCACGCAGTTGGCGCAGTCGGCCTGGGTGACATAGCACTTGATGGCCTGATCGGTCCAGGTCTGCGTAATGGAGGAGGAGACTTCCTCGTTGTCCGAGATGCTCTGATCCAGATGCGTCGGGGTCCAGGCCGGCGGCGGGGTCATGGGGGTGGTGACGGGCAGCGCAATCGCCACGGCGTCCTCATCCTCAAGATGATCCACTTCGGTTTCAAAAGCGTCGGCTGTCTCCAGCGCCGTTACAGACTCGGCCAGGGCGGCTTTGGCCGCGCGCCGTTCGGATTTCTGGCTGGATGAAAGAACGCCCATAAACCCTGCAACTCCTAACCTCGCTCCAACGCTGCCCGGTACATGCCACAACCAAACTTCCGGGAGAGCGTGCTGTCTTTCAGCTTAGCCATCGTATCGGGTTGCCCGGGGGCACGCTTCCCCCAGACAGAGGAAATTTGCAGGCCGGTGTTTGTCCCGGTGTTTTTCAAGGTCACCCCCGCCTCGTCCGATACCCCTGATGAACCCTGTCCGGCCAAGCCTGCCTGCCGGGGCCACCCGCTGACGGGCCACGCACGGGCCTGTAGCCGTTAACCTGGTTGACCCCATGTTTAAGATTCTTGTCATCCAAACGGACCCGTCCGTCGCCGCCGGCGACGCGGCCGCGCCGTGGGATGAATTCCGCGAACAGGGCTTTGTGGTGGAGACCACCGCCATGGCCGGCTGGGAAGAGCCCGAAGCCAGCCAGACCATTGCCGCCTGCCAGCCCGACATGGTGGTGATTGCCGCCGGCGGGGACGCCCCCTCCCATTGCCAGGGCCTCTGCAAAAGCTGGCGCACGGCCCAGGCCAGCCAGGGCATTCCCATGCTGTTTCTCAGCACCCACCCCGACATTGACCCGATGGCCGCCTGCTGGCTGGAACAGGGCGCCCATGATTTCATCGCCAGCACCTGCACGGCCGAGGAGCGCCGGATGCGCCTGCGCAACGCCATCCGCCTGAGACAGGAAACCTGTAAAACCCGCGCGCTGTCGGAGCAGCTGAACCGCATGAACTCCGAGCTGTATGAGCGCAACCTGGCCGTTGAAAAAGAACTCTACACCACGCGTCAGCTGCAGCAGAGCCTGCTGCCGCCGTTTATTAAAGAGGCGCCGCCGCCGGCGCCTTCCGAGAGCCACACCATGGTCTCGGTGATGGAACCGGTGGAGACGGTTCAGTTCAGCAAGTGCCACCTGAAAAACGAACACGTGCGCATTACCGGGGTGTACCTGCCCAGCGACGCCCTGGGCGGCGATATTTATGACGTGATTCAGTTTCCCGATGGCACCGGCGGCGTGGCCCTGGCCGATGTCTCCGGCCACGGGGTGCCGGCCGCGTTTATCACCGCCATTTTTAAGTCCTCGTTCTACCGGACCACCTACAACTACAGCGAACCCGGCGATATTCTCTACCATCTCAACAACGAGCTGATGGACCTGATTAAGACAGGCCACTATATCACCTCGGTGTACACCCATCTTTCACCGGACGCCAAACTGATGTCCTTCAGCGGGGCGGGCCACCCGTACCCGATGTATTACAAAGAGGCGGATCAGACGATTCACCGCCTGCAGGAAAACGGCACACCCATGGGCTGGTTTAAGGACAGCGCCTATCCGCAGGGCAGCATCGCCCTGAAGTCCGGCGACAAGGTCCTGATTTTCTCGGATGGCATTTCCGAAATGAAAAACGCTGAAGACCAGATTTATGGTGAGGACAATCTTGAGGCCCTGTTTCAGGACTGTATTCACGAACCAGACATTCTGGATGCGATGATTCTCAAGCTCTCCGACTACACGCAGGGCCACCCGCTGGATGACGACGTGAGCGCCGTGCTGATTGAGAAGCTGTAGAAAGCCGGCGCGCCCGCGCCGCAGGGCTTAACAAACCTTAAAAGCCAGTAACAGCCTTCTAGCGGGCATCTCCGGCTGGCGTATATATTGTGCGTGGCACACCATGCTTGCCCCGATCCACACCCTGTGGCATCATCCGGCGTGCAGGGGTTTTACTGCAACCGTATATCCGCAAGTTCAGGTACTGTGTTAATGATTCGTCCTGTCACTTCGTCTGCCAGCGTGCAGTTTGGCGCGGCAAAGTTCATTTCACCCGAGGAACAAGCTACTGAAAAACTTTCTGGCTTACCTCTAACCGATGCCAAAGATTGGTCAGTGTTACTTGACGGTGTTGAGAGGCGGGTTTTTGACAGTAGTTGTGGAGAAAATCGTACCAGTACATCCTGTAGTGAACTACAAGCATTAGGTTTGAAACTCCCGCCAGCATTGGCCGACAACTGTCGAATCATACGACGAGGTAGTATATTGTATACCCTTCCTAATAGTACAGCACCAGTAACTACATCAAATACGACACCTCACAAACGCCGTAAACAGTGATCAAAATGTTCTATTCGGTATGGCGATGCGTTCGCGGGAACCAAAGCTGAGTCTGGAAACGCCGACCCTGGATGCCATTGCCGACCAGCTGCCCGATGGGATGGAAGCCGTCACGGTGAACCGTCGCACACGGCGAAAGGACCAACCCCCGACTGATGTGCCGGTGACACTCGATGGCATGGCGCTTCATATTCTCTGTCAGCAGAGCGGCCGATCACCTGCTCAACTGGAAGGCGCGGGGTTCTCCCCCCAACGTCTCAGCGGGCTGAGAACCACCCTGATGTCGCTGGAAACACACGCATCATT
The DNA here is from genome assembly GCA_050247195.1 of Candidatus Melainabacteria bacterium. Taxonomy (GTDB): domain Bacteria; phylum Cyanobacteriota; class Vampirovibrionia; order Vampirovibrionales; family Vampirovibrionaceae; genus JBFWUP01. Next base: position 11,170 of record JBFWUP010000015.1, read on the forward strand.
TCCGCTCCCGGAGCAGAACCCCACACGCCAGCAGAGCGAGAAATGGTTGCATCTCTACAACAACGCCCGGCGCAAACGTCGATTCCCGGAGATTAAATCTTGATCCCTCTCCCTTCAGGGGGAGGGTGGCCCGCCGAAGGCGGGTCGGGTGGGGGTAGCGCGTGGTCCTGAGGTGACCGGGTAAGACCCATCAGACTGACTTCAGGATCGACACCATTTCCAGGGCGGCCAGCGCCGCTTCGGCGCCTTTGTTGGCGGCTAAATCTTTCCCGGCGCGGGCTTCCGCCTGTGCCGTGGTATCGGTGGTCAGCACGCCGAATATCACCGGCACCCCCGTCTCAAGGCCCGCCTGCAGCACGCCGTGGGTCACCCCCTGGCACACATAATCATAATGGTCCGTATCCCCGCGAATCACACAACCCAGGGCAATCACCACATTAAAACGGCCGCTCACCGCCAGGGCCTTGGCCACCAGCGGAATCTCAAACGCGCCGGGGACATGCTGCACAAACAACCGCTCGCCCGCCACGCCATGCTGGCTCAGGGTTTCCTGCACACCCCACAACAGGCCCTCGGTAATGGGGGCGTTAAAACGCGCCACCACCACAGCCACGCGGGCATGCCCGCCATCCAGTTCCATCACCGCTGTCTGGTCAGCCATCCGGTAATCACTCATCGCTGCAGGCTCCGTTCACCGGCGCCGACGCCTCGCCATGCGCGCACATCATATGGCCCAGTTTTTCGCGCTTGGTACTGAGGTACTGCGCATTGTGGACATTGGCCGACATCTGGATCGGCAGGCGATCCACAATGTGCAGCCCGTAACCGTCCAGCCCGCGGATTTTACGCGGATTGTTGGTCAGCAGATCAAACTCGCGCACACCCAGGTCCAGCAGAATCTGAGCGCCGATTCCGTAATGACGCAGGTCCGGCAGAAAACCCAGTTCCTGGTTGGCTTCCACAGTGTCCATGCCGCCGTCCTGCAGCTGATACGCTTTGATTTTATTGGCCAGACCAATGCCGCGGCCTTCGTGCGTACGCATGTACACCAGCACCCCCAGGCCATGGGCTTCCATCATCGCCATGGCGGCATGCAACTGATCCCCGCAATCACAGCGCAGGCTGGTCAGCACGTCGCCGGTCAGGCACTCGCTGTGCACGCGCACCATCGGGCGTTTGTCCGGGGTCGCCGGCGCCTCCACATCGCCTTTAATCAGCGCCAGGTGCTCGGTGTTGTCAATCTGGTTGCGGTAGGCAATCACGCGGAAGGTGCCGAATTGTGTCGGCATCGTGGCTTCCGCCTCGCGCACCACGGTGCGTTCCTTCTCCAGCCGGTAGCGAATCAGCTGCGCCACGGTGATGAACTTCAGGTTAAATTTGTGGGCGATTTTAAAGAGATCCTTGCGGCGGGCCATCGTACCGTCGGCATTCAGAATCTCGCAGATCACCCCGGAAGGCGACAGACCCGCCAGGCGGGCGAGATCCACGCTGGCCTCCGTCTGGCCCACACGCTCCAGAACCCCGGCCGGCTTGGCCTGCAGCGGGAAAATGTGCCCCGGCCGGCGCAGATCGGCAGGCTGGGCATCCGGCGCCACAGCCACCTGAATCGTCTTGGCGCGGTCGCTGGCTGAAATACCGGTGGTCACACCGTACTTGGTGGCCGCATCAATACTCACCGTAAAGGCCGTGCCCAGCGGATCGGTAGCCGGGTAAACCATCTGGCTCAGCTGCAGGCGTTCACACTGTTCCGGCAGCATTGTCAGGCAGATCAATCCGCGGCCTTCGGTGGCCATAAAGTTAATAATGTCGGGCGTCACTTTTTCCGCCGCGCAGATAAAATCCCCTTCGTTCTCGCGATCCTCGTCATCGGCCACAATCACCACCTCGCCGCGGGCAATGGCGGCCAGCGCCTCTTCCACCGCGCTGTAGGTATTCACGGTGTTGTCGGCCGCGTTTTCTGCGGTTGTGGCCGGGTGTTCCTTGGATGCGGTCATCAGCGGATCCTTTTCTGGGGGGGGGGAGGAATCAGGGCGTGATGGTGGGCTTGCCGTCCCAGTGTTCAATCAGGGCGCCATACTCACCGTGAATGGCTTCATCGTGGCAGAACCACCAGCCGGCATGCAGGCGGGTTTTACCGGCCCCGGTCGCGCCCGCCTCGGCCGGCAGACCCGGCATGGCGGCGCCCAGCAGGCGGTGCACGTATTTGCCGAGAATATCCAGTTCAACATGCACCCGGTCATCCACCTGAACATCGCCCAGATTGGTGTGGGCCAGGGTGTGGGGAATAATCGCCACGGTAAACGCAGGGCCGGCCACCTCGTTGAGCGTAAGGCTGATGCCGTTGAGGGCCACGGAACCCTTGGGAATCAGGAGGGTCTGGGCTTGCGGCTGTGTGAGCAGAAAGCGGAAAATAACACTGTTGCCCTCTTCATAGCGGGCCAGCACCGTGGCCAGGCCATCCACATGCCCGCTGACGAAATGACCACCCAGCCGGCTGGTGGGCAGCAGGGGCTTTTCCAGGTTCACCCGGCGGCCGGTCTGCCAGGCGCCCAGCAGGGTTTTGGAGAGCGTTTCCGGCGTGGCCTCAATACTGAAAGTCGTGGCCGTTTGCGCCACCACCGTGGTGCACACGCCATCCAGGGCAATGCTGTCGCCGGGGGTCACATCGCCCATAAATGCCACGCCGCATTCAATCTGCAGCCGGCTACCCGCCGGGGTGGTTTCCACGGCGGCCACAGTGCCAAGCGACTGGATCAGTCCGGTGAACATACAGGGCGTTTCCGGGTGAGGGAATTGGCCCTATTGTAGGGCAAACCGGCCCGGCACGCCAGATGGTTCACTGCATCCTCTCCCCTTGCGGGAGAGGGGTTAGGGGTGAGGGGTTTCTAATTGGCGGAAATGCCGTAGCGGGCCACCTGCGAAAGGAGGGACTGCTTGAGGATGGTGTATTTCATCGCTTCCAGCACGCCTTCAATCTCACTCACGGTTTTGGCATAGGCGTAGGTTCCGCCGGTCGGGTCTGACATCCCCTCTTTCAGCAGGGGAATCAGAACGCCAGCCTCGTCATCCTCCAGGACACCCACCGTATGAATGGTGACTTTTTTACCGGGGTATCCCGGCACGGTGCCCTGCCCCAGCGCCCGGGTGAGACCGGTCGGACCGCCCCAGACGCCGCCGTTGTTGAGGAAACAGTTTCTGGAGTCCTGGGCGTTCTGCGGATCGCTGTTGTTAAACGCACAGGGAAAATACCCCGACATCACGCCGTCGGTCAGCACCAGAATGATCCGGTTATCAATATCGCCCTGATTCAGCAGGGTCATCGAGGCATCATAAACCGCCTGCCAGGTGTTGGTCTGGTTGGAGGCCATAATGCCGCCAGGGCCCTCACGGTTAATCCAGCTGAGCTTACGGCGCATTTCAGGAAAACGGTTGCTACCGTTGGCGTTTTCCATGGCCGCACCCACACTGCCCGGCAGGTGATGATCCACATTGTTGTAAAACGAGAAGAAACCCAGCTTGATGTTCTGGGCAAACTGCGGATCGGACTCCACGGTCAGCAGAAATTTCAGGAACGAGGTCCGGGCCACTTCGATCCGGGACATGTAATCGGTGTAGAGGGCCGGCAATAGAGCATCACTACTGACACCGCACATGGTTTCAACAATAAACCGTTTATTGGAAATGCTCTTCGTGTCCGGGGCAGTAATGGCGCCCAGCGTTGGCGCATAACTGTTAATTTCATTCAGGTTCTGAAAGTCGAAAGCGCTGCTGGTCCGGTAGTCGTTACAGTTGCTGACGGGCAGCTGGCCTGTTTTCAGCGGCGCGCCGAGCCGGGGGTAGCGGTCATCGTAAGTCGTGTCCAGATTATCGGTCTGCCGGTAGGAGACAACGTCCAGCTGGGCGTCATTGTCGATGTTCAGCCCGGCTGTCGGCGGCGTGTAAGCCGGGTAGGCGGGGTCCGTGTACTGGTATTTAAAAAAGGGCGCGGAGGCCTTCCACTTGGTTTCACCGTAATTGTTCAGACCGTTGGCCACCGAAGGCCAGCCCGTCGTGCCGTTGGCGCCCATGGAGCCGGAAGCATCCAGAATAAACATTATCCCCGTGCGCGGCACAGCCGCTGCCGTATACCCCGTGTTGTGAAAAATGGTGGTGGGCAGGGTGAACAGCGTTTGGGAGTAACCGCTGTCGGCATACACGTTCAGCGTGGCGTCATAAATATCGTTCTGCATGGCGTCGGGCAACAACGAAGATTTGTTCTCGACGATCCATTCGTAATAAATCGGCGCGCTCGAAGTCGTCGCATCCACCCCCTGGCAGCTCTTCACCGGCCCACCCTTTACCGGCAGGGTCATCCCACCGGCGCAGGTCATCACCGCCAGCTCACCGGCCAGCGCCCTTTCAATACTGGCGTTGGCAAACACCATATTCTTGTTGGTCAGCCCGGAAACGCGCGAAACATTCCCGTCACCCCCCATCGGACCGCCAATCATCTGCACAATCGGCGCAATGGCCAGCGCCACCATCGCCATAATCACCGCCGCCTCAATAATGGTCATTCCGGGGCGGGCGCCACCGGGTAAACGGGCAGCATGCGGGACAACACCATGCATGACGTTCTTCCTTTCCATGAGACCACCCTCGCTGTCAGGCGGTTATCCCTCCTTTCGGAAGGTCAGCCGGCAAACTAAACCAAGTAATACAACACTGTAACAAATCACACCGCTTTGGGCGGCCTGTTTTCAGCTTTCAGGAATTTAAATCTAGTTTGCAGAAATACCGTAGCGCGCCACCTGGGTAATCAGGGCCTGTTTGAGAATGGTGTACTTAATGCCGTCAAACACGCTTTCAATTTCACTGACAGTGGCGGCAAACGAATACGTGCCACCGGTGGGATCGGAAAGCCCCTGTTTCAGAAAGGGAATCATCACGCCCGTTTCATCGGGTTCCAGTATCCCCACGGTATGAATCATGATCTTCTTGCCCGGATAGCCCGGAAAGGTGCCGTTACCCAGCGCGCGGGAAAGACCCGTGCTCTGGCCCCACATGGCCCCGTTGTTCAGAAAGCAGTCCCCCGCCAGCTGCGCGTTCAGAGCGTTGTCGCCGGTTTCAAAGGCGCAGGGCGTGTAAGCCGACATCACGCCATCGGTGAGCAGCACGATCACCCGGGACTCCACATCGGGCTGATTGTAGAGAATCTTGGCGCCGTCATACACGGCCTGCCACATGTTGGACTGGTTACTGGCCATAATCGAGCCCGGGCCGTCGCGGTTAATCCAGCTGAGACGCCGGCGCATGTTGGGATACCGGTGTGACACATTGGCCGCCTCCATCGCCCCGGTTATGGTGGCGGGCACCTGCTTGTCCGAAGCATCCCCGTAAGAGATAAACCCGAGTTTGATGTTGTCGCTGAACTGACTGTCGCTTTCAATGGTCAGCAGCATCCGCAGGAAAGAGCTGCGTGACACTTCCAGACGTGACATGTACAGCTGATAAAGGCTGGCCAGCTGGGCATCGCTGGTCACGCTGCAAAGTTTCTCCACAATCCAGCGCTTGTTGGAAATACTCACCGTATCCGGCGGGGTGATGGGCCCATACGCGCTGGGGCCGTTGGAATTCACATGCGTCAGGTTCTGCCAGTCAAACAGGTTGCTGGTTTTGTATCCGGCGCAGGTGTTCGGCAGCTGGCCTGTTTTCAGCGGGGCACCCAAACGCGGATACCGATCATCGTTGGTGGTGGCTGGATCATCATTCTGCTTGTAAGAGACAATATCCAGTTCGGCATCGTTGTCAATGTTCAGGCCTGCAAACGGTGGTGTGTACGCCGGGTAGGCGGGGTCCGTATACTGGTATTTGAAGAAAGGCGAAGACGTTTTCCACTTGAACTCCATATATGCATTCAGCCCCACGGTGGAAGTGGGCCACGGGAATTCATCCGCCGGCGCCCCCATGGAGGCCGACCCATCCAGAATCATCATAATGCCGGTTTTGGGAATACCGGCCCCGGTAAAGCCCGTATTGTTAAAAATGGTGGTGGGCAGGGTAAACAGTGTCTGGGCATAACTGCTGTCGGCATACACGTTCAGCGTGGCGTCATACAAATCATTCTGCATGGCGTCCGGCAGGTTTCCCGAGGTATTCTGCACAATCCACTCGTAATAGATAGGCGCACTGGAAGTCGTGGTATCCACGCCCTGGCAGGATTTGGCGGCCGCCCCCTTGGCCGGCAGGGTCATCGTGCCGCCACAGGTCATAATGTTCAGGTTACCGGCAAGCGCCTGTTCAATACTGGCGTTGGCGAACACCATATTCTTGTTGGTCAGCCCGGAAACCCGAGAGACGTTGCCGTTGTCGCCCAGCGGGCCGCCGATCATCTGCACAATCGGCGCAATGGCCAGCGCCACCATTGCCATAATCACCGCCGCCTCAATAATAGTCATCCCCGCCCGGCGGGCGTATAAACCCCGGAAACCCTTTGGACTGACTGGCATGGGATTACCTTCTGACTGACATGCTAACCCGGTAAAATGGTGACGAAGCAGCAAGTGAATCTGGTGATTGATTTTCGGAAACAGACCGGCAAAACTGAAGTTTCGTAATCTTATGTAACAATATGTTTATCCCGGGTTTATCTTGGTCGAAACCCCATCAGGCCATTTCCATCATCCCATATTTTAGGCTTTTTTCAGGGTCACCCTGCCAACCACAGAGATACGTCATGACACAGCTCCATCAAACCCATGGTCATTCTCCCAGAGCCGCCGGTCAGGCGGGTGTGCTGGCCATTGCCGCCCTCGTGCTGGCCGTTATGGTCTTTATCGGCGCCTCGCTCAGCCAGATGTCCTTTATGGGCACAAAACGGACGGTGGTCACCAGTAAAAACCTCCAGTCGTACTATGTGGCCATGGCAGGCGTTCAGAACGCCCTGGCCACGCGCTTCTACCCGGCCAGCAACTACCTGAGCTGGAACGCCGTGAATGACGTGAAGGCCATTGAGCCCTACCCCACCCAGAGCGGCACGCCCAGCGCCACCGCAGGCTATGTGTACCGCAACCCGGCCAGCAAGGTCACCGGTCAGCTGGTGGGCGTCTATCAGTACTTTATTCTGGGCGGTTACCAGGGCGTGGATGCCGGCGCCTCTTCGGGCAACAACTTCAGCTACTGGTCGGACAACCGCAAAATTGAACTTTCCCAGTTCCCCGACTCGGATGCCGCCCGTTTTCTGGTCGTCAGCCGGGGCGTCACCTGTAATCTCCCCACCGGCGCGGCCCAGGCCGGGGTTATCCAGCCTAACAAGCTGTTTCCGGGTAAAGGGCCCATCGCCCCCCTTAAACCCACCTGTCCGTCCGGCTTTGTGGCCGATGACACCACGATTGTGGCCCCCATATGGATCCGGCCGGCCTCGGGCGGTTCGGACAAGGTGGAGGCCATCTCCGTGTTTGACGACAGCACGGCCATCCGCCTGCCCCGTAAAACTTTTGTCCCCGGCTCCGGCTGGCAGAACGCCGGTAGCACCATCAACTTTGATACGGTCTATGCCGATGCTACCAGCAACGTCAACAGCGCTGTGACCCCCACGCACGTGGCCATCTACGATTTTGTGACCAACCAGCTGCAGTGCCAGAAAAACATTAACGGCGCGGCCACCACCCTTGCCGGCGGCGACTGCACATCGCCCATCAACGCCAAATCGGTCATCAACATCTATTTCAAGGGTCACCTGGATCACCGCAGCTTCAACCCCAACAACGCCTGGGATCTGAAAAGCTGCACCTACGGCAACTGTAACCTGGAAGTGGAATCCGGCGGTACCGCCTCAACGGGCTACCAGCTGATCTTCGATCCGATTAAAAGCGATCAGATCAAACTGCTGCCCAACATTTCCAGCCTGGCCACCGCCAACAAAACCTATACCATCCACATTAAAACCAACCAGTTGCGCGGCTGGAGCGGCGCCAGCGCCACCATACCGGAATACACCGTGCAGTTCACCCTGCCGCCTGCCCCGTAAATTCAGCAGTAAACCGGAGCCTTCTGTCGATGAGTGCCGGGCCCGACGCCATGGCCAAACAGTTCTTTCAGTCGCTGGCGCAGTACCAGTTTCCCGTCTGCTGGAATCTTTTCTCCAGCAAAACCCAGCAGACCTTTCTGGAATGGTCCCTGCAGCGGATATACCAGCGCCACGAGAAAGCGGCGCGGGAATCCAAAATGGGGCTGCCGGAAGTGAAGTTCATGTTTGAGACGAACGACCAGTCGCTCATCCAGCTGTTCTGGCGGCATTTTGTGCGCAAGTGCGGCGCCGAGGAAATTTGCCGCTACGGCTATTTTGAAGTCTCGGAACTCAGCGGCGGCACGGCGCGGGTGGAAATCCGCCTGGTATACCCGGATGGCAGCCAGAAGCGGCTGTTCATCACCATGGTTAAAAACCGCGGTGGCTGGAAATTCGGCTACACGGAATCGGGCTTTCCGTTCTGATCAATCCAGGTACAGGGCCGTGATAATCTTGTGCTTGTCTTCGGCGTATTCAATGGCCGTTCTGTAGGTATGGCTGTCGTGAAAGAGGAAGATCAGCAGCTGGTCGCACTCATCCACCACCTCGCGGTTGCACAGGCGGCTGGCATCGGCCAGGGGCATCATCTGCCACTCCGGGTGCTCCACAATGTTGGGAATGCCAATCAGCTGGTCCTGCACATCGGGCGGCTGGTGGCCAATCATCTGGGGCAGCACCACCTTCAGCTTGGTGGGGTCAGCTTTCATGGCGCCGCGAATGGCCGCCGCATTGGTGCCGGAGGACCCCCCGCTGGTGACAATCACGTTGCCCTGGCTGGCCAGGGTATAGGCCAGCATCTCAATCAGGTTCTGGTGCGGCAGCGGAATATTCCGGCTACCCAGCACGGCAATGGTTTTGGACTCCTGCTGCAGGGTCATCAGCTCCTTCATCAGCTGATCGTTGGGGTCCGGCACGTCCTGGTCAATTTCCTCCACGGTGCCCACCGGCACGTGAACCGTCTTGGGTTCGTCATCGGCGTAATAGTTTACCGGAGCGCTGGGGGCAGCGAACAGTTGCTGCAGGGAGAGGACCGTTGAGGCCAGGCGGCTGTTATTCATCAAATCACCATACGGTTGGGGGGAGGGCACTGGGCGCCGGATGAGACCGGACCCGGTCTGATTCAGACCACGTTTTTGGTACACTTCTGGGTATACTGGAGCACCGGTGAGAGCAATGAGAGCAGAGCGAGGCGTCACCGCACCACCGGGGGACTCCTGACCGGAACGACCATCGACCGGCGCGGGCAACCTGCCAGCAGTTAGTAGTAGTAAACCATTATTATAGTAAAAATTGCATTTGAACAGGATGATTTTTTATGGGGTTATCAACCATGACGGGTCGGCCATCTGAAGGCGAAACCACCCAACCGCATCAGCCCAACGCACTCAACCTTACCGAAGGGCTGAATCCAAGGCAGCAGGAGGCTGTCACGCACCCGATGGGGCCTCTGCTGGTAATGGCGGGGGCTGGCAGCGGAAAGACCCGCGTGCTGACCCATAAAATCGCCTGGCAGATTCAGCAGGGCATCTACCCCGGTGACATTCTGGGGGTCACCTTCACCAACAAGGCCGCCAAGGAGATGCGGCTGCGGCTGGAGGCCCTGATGGTGCGCATGGCCGGCGAAACCTTCGGCAAAACCTACGCCCAGGCCCTGTGGATCGGCACCTTCCACAGCATCTGCGGGCGCATACTGCGCCGCGATATTGCCCAGTACGTGAATGCCTCCGGGCGGCAGTGGCAGCAGAATTTCGTCATTTATGACGAAACCGAAACCATCACCGCCATGAAAGAGGTCATTCAGGCCCTCAATCTCGATATCAAGCTGTACACGCCCAAAAACATCCGTTATCTCATCAGTGGACTGAAAAACCAGCTGCAGGACGCCCATACCTACGCCGGCACGGCCACAGATTACAAAACGGAGAAACTGGCCCAGATTTTTGACGGCTACGAAGCCCTGCTGCACCGCAACAACGCGCTGGACTTTGACGACATGCTGCTGATGACCGTGCGGCTGCTGCAGAACAACCCGGAGGTGCTGGCGCGCTACCACGAACGCTTTAAACACGTGCTGGTCGATGAGTTTCAGGACACCAACGACGTGCAGTACGAACTGGTGCGCCTGCTGGTGGAGGGAACCGTCAAAGGGCAGCTGGCCAAAAACCAGCAGCAGGATCATCATGATGCTCTGTGGCGGACCCGGAGCCTGACCGTGGTGGGCGATGTGGATCAATCCATTTACAGCTGGCGCGGCGCCAACTTCCGCATTCTGCTCAACTTTCAGAAAGATTTCCCCGACGCCTCGATTATCAAGCTGGAAGACAATTACCGCTCCACAGAGCATATTCTGGAAGCAGCCAACGCCATTATTGACAACAACACGGAGCGGATGCCCAAAACGCTGCGCGCCGTGAAAGGCCTGGGCGAAAAACTGCAGTGTTACGAAGCCCAGGACGACCGCGACGAAGCGTTCTTTGTCATTGATCGCCTGATGGAGCAGTGCGGGCCGGAGCGTTACAAGCCGGGCCAGTGCTGCATTCTCTACCGAACCAACGTGCAGAGCCGCGTGCTGGAGGATGTCCTCATCTCGCGCGGCATCCCCTACGTCATGGTCGGTGGTCTCAAGTTCTATGAGCGGCGCGAAATCAAGGATCTGCTCGCCTACCTCACCGTGCTCTTTAACGATCAGGACAACTACAGCGTTAAACGCATTCTGAATGTCCCCAAACGCGGCATCGGCAAAACCACCATTGAAAAACTCGAGGCCCTCGCCAATCAGGAGGGCGTTTCCCTTTACAGCGCCCTGGCCCGCGCGGCAGAACTGGGCGACCTGCGCCCCAGCACCCTGAAAGCCATCGCCTCGTTCCGTTCGCTGATGGACCGGCTGAAGGGTGAAATCGCCCAGCACGCCATTGACAGCATGCTGGTGACCATTGCCGATGAAACCGGCTACTTTGACGAACTGAAGAACGAAGACCCCACGGATGCCGAAGGCCGTCAGGCCAACGTGGAGGAATTCATCTCCGTGGCGCGCCAGTTCCACGTGGAAAACCCCGAAGGCAACCTGGCCGACTTCCTGACGCAGATGGCCCTGCTCAGTGACATTGATTCGGCGGAACCGGTGGAAAACAAACTGGTGCTGATGACCATGCACGCCGCCAAGGGGCTGGAATTTCCGGTGGTCGCCATCTGCGGGCTGGAAGAGGGCCTGTTCCCGCACTTCCGCTCCCTGAACGACAAGGAAGGCATGGAAGAGGAACGCCGGCTGATGTATGTCGGCGTCACCCGCGCCGAGGACAAACTATTTCTCACCTACGCACGGCGCCGCCTGCTGATGGGCGAGTTCCGCTACGCCCAGCCCAGCCGGTTCCTCCGGGAAATTCCCCCGCACCGCATGGCAGGCGTGTACTCGCTGGATGAAGAGTCCCGCCACGAGACCGTGACGACGCTGAGGCAGGCGCCGCGTCGCGGCGCAGCCGGTGGCGCCAAGAGCTACGGCCCGCGCGATCCCTGGGCCGACGGCGACGCGGGCAGCGGTGTGGTGAACCCCAACCTCAGTCCCAACATCCGCGTGCACAAAGCCAACTCCACACGCGCCCAGCAAATCCGCAATACCGGCGCTGCCAGTGCGGCGGCCGCCGGTCCAGTACAGTCCTTTACCGTGGGTGAGCGCGTGACGCACGCCAAATTTGGCGAAGGCACGGTCCGGCAGGTGCTGGGCGATGGCGCCAAGGCCATTGTGGGCATCCAGTTTGATACCATCGCCGGGCTCAAACTGCTGGATCCCAAGATGGCGAAGCTTCAGAAAAACTAACCATGGGATTCCGGGAGGCACTGCTGAAAACACGCCGCCCGCCCACTGCGGTGTATACCGTCAGTCTCGCGCCGGATACTGTTCTGGACTTGATCCGTCAACAGCTGCATCCTCACCCGCCATGGCGCTGGGGGAATATGCCCGGCTGGCTGTTTCCGCTGCGCGGAGAGCCCAACCACGCAGGTCGGGTGACGGGGAACCGCTTCTGGCTGTACCGGTGTGAATACCGACCCGATCGGGCGCTTGCAGGCCAGCGGGATAATCTCCTGCTACCCATACCGCTTCTGGTGGGAAGGGTACTTTCCTCAAACCCTCTCCTTGCAGGAGAGGGTCGCCCCGCAGGGGCGGGGAGAGGTCACATCTCCGAACATGAAGACCTCTCCCCCCAACCCCCTCCCCTGCAAGGGAAGGGGGCGTCCAGGATCCTTGTCTGGCTGGTGCCTTTTCCGGGGCTGCTGCCCTTGCTCCTGGCCCCCTTTGCCATTGGCTATGCAGTCGTCACCGTCCTCATCCCCATCGGCCTGTGGGCCTGGCAAATGCAGAGCACCGGCCGCTGCGCTGGCAACCTGCTGCGCCTGGTGCGCGACAGCCTGCCGCTGGCCAACGGCCTCCTGGCGACAACAATCATCCTGATGCTGCTGGGAATGGGAATTGCCTGGCTGCGACGGCTGGAAGTCCGCTATATCCTGGATGTCTGGCTGAAAAACGCCCTTATCCGCTAATGCGGCTACCGACGGGCTTTTTGCCGGGGTGTTCGCGGCTGACGGGACGCTTTTCGGTTTCAGGCAGGGCCTTCTCCACACCCCGGCCAATCAGCGCCAGCATATCCGTCAGCGTGATAATACCCACCAGGGCGTCTTCCTCCACCACGGGCAGACAACCAATGGCCCGGCCGCGCAGCAGATTGGCGGCCTCGCGCGCCGTGGTGGCGGCCGGCACCGTGAGGGGATTTTTCGTCATCAGGTCGGCAACCAAGCAGCCTGCCCGCAGGTCCTCACCATTGGGTCCGCCCAGGTCGGTATCGGTTATCACGCCCACCACCCGCTGGTGATCCAGCACCACGAGATGATGGATATCGTTCTGTGTCATCAGTTCCCACGCGGTTTCCGCGTCATCATCGGGGGTCACGGTCCAAACGGTGGTGTTCATAAAGTCAAACAGGCGCATGGCGTCTCTCCTTCTCGTCCGACAACAACATGGGCTACCCTACCCTGATCATCGCCCACCCGGCAACCCGGCGCATCGGCTGGAGGGCTACTGGCCGAATGGCCTGCAGATGTTAAGCCAGAAGAATGGCGGGCAATTTCTTTCAATCATTTGTTTTTATTACTACAAGTAAGTAGAGGTGCGTGTTTTTTCGTCGGGTTTGCCCGGCATCAGAGAGAGGTTCTGCGCGTTCACCGCTGCTTGCGTTGAGAGAGAACGCCGGTTGAGTCCGGATGAGACCGAGATCGGGTCAGAGTAATTTCCGAGTAGTTGAGTTAGGGCGAATCGACAATTGAATCAGCCCCAGGTCACGGCGGAAGCAAGGTACAGAAACGCTGCGTAGTACAGGGTTTTCCGGTCGTACCGGGTGGCGATTCTCCGAAAATACTTCAGTTTGTTGAA
>JBFWUP010000016.1:0-22672 GCA_050247195.1 Candidatus Melainabacteria bacterium
GGCAGGGCATCTTTAATTCTCTCCCACTGGGCGTCACTCAGTTCCATCTCTCTATCCTCCCATAACCAACAAGGATAGTAGATCACGGATTCTTAATATGGGGAAGTTTGAATGTAGACACTACCTAGTTCATTCACTTTGTTATTCCCTCCCAATCATTCCTAAATAAAATTATATAAAGAAAACGCTGTCTATTCTGCGTCTCACATTCGCCATCGCCCTGTCCTTTCGCTACAATAGCGGGCATATGACCCCCCCGCCCGCCAAGCCCGAACTGCTCCTGCCAGCAGGAAGCCCCGAAAAACGCCGCGTGGCCATCGCCTACGGCGCCGACGCCATCTACATGGGCCTGCCCATGGCCAGCCTGCGCACCCCCAGCCGTGGCGAGCAGTTCACCCCGGCCAACCTGCCCCCCGAAATCGCGGATACCCAGGCCCAGGGCGTCAAAGCCTACATCACCCTCAACATCTTCGCGGCCAACCACGACCTCAAACGGCTCATCCCGCACCTGGAGGCCATGGAAGCCGCCCGCCCCGACGCCTTCATCATCAGCGATCCCGGCATTTTCCGGCTCGCGCGCAAACACGCCCCCGGCGTGCCCATCCACATCAGCACGCAGGCCAACACCCTCAACCGGGAGGCGGCGGCCTTCTGGCAGGATCTCGGCGCGACCCGCGTGATTCTGGCGCGCGAAATGCCCCTGCGCGAGATTGCCGAAACCCACGCCGCCCTGCCGGATCTCGAGCTGGAGACCTTTGTCCACGGCTCACTCTGCGTGGCGTATTCCGGGCGCTGCGTGATTTCCGACTACCTGACCGACAACACGAAAAACTCCAACAAGGGCATGTGCGGCAACAGCTGCCGCTGGGAGTTTGAACAGGCCGAGGGCCATGGGTTGCAGTCGGGCGCGCAGCCCTCTCAAGCCCTGCCCGGCATGGCGATGAACGAAGTGACGCGGCCCGGGGAAACCTACACCTTTGAAGAGGATCAGCACGGCAGCTACATGCTCAACTCGCGGGACCTCTGCCTGGTGGCGCACCTGAAAACCCTGGCGGAAGCAGGCGTCTGTTCCTTCAAGGTGGAGGGGCGCACCAAAAGCCTGTATTACGTGGCCACCGCCGGGCAGGTTTACCGCGAAGCCATAGACGCTTTTGCCGCAGGCGATGCAAGCGACGATCGGATCCGCGCATGGACGGCGAGACTGGCGCGCGCGGGCAACCGCGGCTTTACCGAAGGCTTTTTGAACGGCCGGCCGGATCACACGGCGATCAATTACCAGACCAGCAAAACCCGCCAGGAGTCGGTGTTTCTGGCCACGGCACTCGAATACGATGCAAGAACGCAGCGCGTGCAGATTCAGGCGCGTAACCCCGTGACCGCTGGCGACACGGTGACCGCCATGTTGCCCGGTCCGGCAGCCACCCACAGCGCCACCTTCGCGCTGGATAAGATTCAGGATGATCACGGTCTGCCGCTGAGCGATCTGCAGACCAACCAGACCGGCTGGATCGCGCTGCCGGAAACATTGCGGCCTCAGCTTTCTGAACACTGGTCATATCTCATGTTGTCTGCGGACGCCATGCCCGCTCAACCCCCCTCTGTCTCGTCGGCGCCAAAGGCGATGCCCCTTGCTGTATAAACTGCTCACCATTCAGCCCAGTCTGATTATTAACGGCGATGTCACCCGCATTGATCTGGATTTCCTGGTCACGCAGGGCATCCGCGGGATGATTCTCGATCTCGACAACACCATTATTCCGCCCAAAACCTGCCGGCTGGATCCGCCGATTGCCGAGTGGCTGGATGCGGCGCGCGCGCGGGAGATTAAGTTGATTGTGCTCTCCAACAACAAACGCCTGGCTTACTGTCAGGAAGCCGAAGCCGTGCTGTCAATCCCGGTGATTCATTACGCCGCCAAGCCGGCACTGAAGAAATTCCGGGAAGCCCTGAGCATTCTGGAGCTGGTGCCCGGCGAGGTGGTGGTGATTGGCGACCGTCCGCTGACCGACATACTGGGCGGGCAGCGTTTGGGGGCGTATACTGTACTGGTGGACCCGCTGACCAAACTGAGTGAACCCTGGTATGTGCAGCGGCTGAGAGCGTTGGAGCGGAGTTTCGTCAAACATGGCCTCACCGAAGGGTGCGTCTCCCAAGGCGCCTGAGCTGAATCTGAATCTCAATCCGGCCGAGCCGATGGTGGTGGTCGGCCTGATGTCCGGCACTTCGGTGGACGCCATTGACGCCTGCTGTGTGGAATTGTCCATGGCAGACGGCCGGCTGCAGTACGACATTCTGGAAACCTATACCGAGCCGATTCCCGGTACGGTGCGCGATCGGTTGCTGGCCTGTATGGCCAATCAGCCGGTGCCACTGAAAGAACTCAGTTCTCTGAACAGCGTGGTGGGCGTGCTGTTTGCCCGCGCCGTGTGGCGTCTGGTGGAAACCACCGGGTTTGATATTGAGCGCATTGCCCTGCTGGGCTCGCATGGGCAGACGGTGTTTCATCAGCCGCCGGCCGCCGACGGCCTGATGGGCAACACGCTCCAGATCGGCGAACCGGCCATCATTGCGCACCATACGAGCATTCCCACGGTGGGGGATTTCCGTCAGGGCGACATGGCGGCCGCCGGTCAGGGGGCGCCGATCGTCTGCTTTGCCGATCAGCTGCTGTTTCAGGATGAACGCAAGGGACGGTGTATTCAGAACATTGGCGGCATGGCGAACGTGACCGTGTTGCCGGCCAAAAACCAGCCGGAGGCTCCAGTGATGGCTTTTGATACGGGTCCGGGGAATGCCCTGATTGACGGGGCGATGCGACGGTTTTTTAACCAGCAGTATGATGCCGCCGGTGCGACGGCCGCACAGGGCCATGTGAATACAGAAGTGCTGAACGATTTAATGGCGCATGAATTTATCGGGTTTGCGCCCCCCAAAAGCACGGGGCGTGAGTCCTTTGGTCAGGCGTTTCTGGAGACCCTGGTGAGCCGGTATGCCCTTTCCGGCGAAGACTGGGTGGCTACGCTGACCGAATTTACCGCCGCCAGCATGGCCGATGCCTACACGCGCTTTGTGTTTCCGCAGGTGGCTGTGGAGGAAGTGATTCTGGGCGGCGGCGGGGTGAAAAACCCGGTGCTGCTGAAACGTTTTGAGACCCTGCTGAAGCAGCAGCAGAAAAAAATCCGGGTGACGACCCACGCCGCGTTTGGGATTGATGATCAGTACAAGGAAGCCCTCGCCTTCGCCATACTTGCCTGGGCCACGGTGCACCGCATGCCGAATAATCTGCCCGCATGCACGGGCGCCCGCCGCCCGGTGGTGATGGGCAAGCTCTGCTGGTTTTAGCTCAGCTTTTTTCCACCAGATAATGGTAGGTACCGCAAATCAGCGCGGCCAGCGGAAAGCCCAGCAGCAGGCCGGGGAGATCAGCAAGCTGAATGCAGACCAGCAGTGAAAAAATAATGACGATGGGGTGAATGACCAGCTGGCGGTTAAACAGTTGCGGAACCACCCAGTACAGCTTGAGCAGGTAAAATATGCTGGCCGCCACAAACACGGGAATCAGGCGTTCCGGGTGGCTGAACAGCAGCACCGCCGTGACCGGCAGCATGCCGGCCCAGGGACCGACCAGGGGGATGACCGAAGCCAGAGCGTAAAAAACCGCCAGAAACACGGCGAAACGCACATCAAAAATAAAGAGTATGACGTAGAGATAAAATCCGGCGCCAATCGCCAGAATGATCTGCGCTTTGATGAAATCCGACAAGACGCGGTGAATGGTCTGCACGTAATCCGTCACATAGTCTCGCCGGCGCGCCGGCACCAGGTTCAGCAACCCGGCCTTGAGAATGGGACCATCCAGCAGCAGATAGAACACCAGCACCAGCGAGGTCAGCGCGTAAATGAGCGTGGTGACCGTGGCGGAACCCAGGTTGAGCAGCGAGACAAAGGCAGGATTCACTGCCGGTTCGCCCGGCGGGGCATCCGGCAGTTTCTGGACGGAGTCCAGCACTTTTTTAACGATGACCGGTGTGGAGATCGCATCGGGTTTGACGGTCTGCCGGGGAATCTGAAACAGCGCCAGGGTGGATTCCGAGTACTGACCAATCCACTGCTGGGCGGTGGCCATATAGTGCGGCGCCTCGTGGGTGAAGGCTTTCACCTGCCTTACAAACGGCGGCATCAGGCTGGTAATGCCCAGGCCCACCAGCATCAGAAACGTGATATAGACGGTGATCACCGACAGAAGCCGGCGCCGGCTCCGGGAGAAGAGCCGTTTGCTGAGCAGGTGTTCCAGCCGGTTGACCGGCGCCAGCAACAGGTAGGTGATGATCAGGGTGCAGCCCAGCAGAATGAGAATCTGGCCCAGAAACTTGGCGGTGATCAGCACGGCCGCCAGCAGCAGCAGTACGCAGATCAGAATCAGATTGACGCGGGCGGTGTTACTCAGCAGGGAGGGCGTCATGGCCACCTCCTGCGTTGAGGGGTGTCCGCATGCTGTCCGGCTGGGAGCGCTGGGAGAGGTACTGCAGCACCACATTGATGGCGCTGGCCAGTGGCAGGGCAAACAGAACGCCCAGCAGTCCGGCCACCTGCGCGCAGATCAGCAGGGAAAGAATCACCACCATGGGATGGAGGCCCATCACGCCGCCCACGATTTTGGGGGCGACCACGTTGTCCTTGATGGTCTGATAGCAGTATGAGGAAACCCACACCCCCAGCAGGGTGAAGGGACTGACGGTAAAGAGCATCACCAGAATGGCCGGGGTGAGCCCGATCCAGGTGCCCACTACGGGCAGGAATTCAGCAAAGGCCATAAACACGCCCAGAAAAAGGGCATAGGGCACCTGCCAGAGGTGGTAGACAATGAGCATGTAGCCGCCGGTTAGCAGCCCCAGAAGCACCTGACCCTTGATAAAGGAGAACATCACATCGTGAAACCGTTCCAGCAGGTGAACGGCATGGGGTTCGGCGCTGTCGGGAAGCAGCCGGCACAGGGCCGGCCCGGCCTTGTGGCCATCCAGCAGAAAATAAAACGTGAGCAGAAAGCCGGACAACGTCAGAACAAAGCCGTTGAGCGTACGGGTCATCAGGTGAACCAGGTTTTCACTGAGTGTGGAGAGTCCCTTGGTGAGCCACTGGCCTGCCTGACCCAGTGTGGCCTTGTAAAGTGCATTTTCCAGAGCATTTTTTTCAGCCTGGGTCAGATTTTTCGCCTTGCCTGGGTGGCTCAGTTTCAGTTGGTGTAAAGTGGTGTCTTCCCCCAGTACGGACTGGAAGAGAGGCACGCTGACCGTGGCGTCCACATGCTCAACGGCGATGTGAATGGCCTGGTGGGTATACCCGCTGACAGCCCGGGTGAAACCGCGGGTATCTTTGGTGAGCAGGGGGAAGGTGGTGGAGGTGGCGATACTGACCAGGGTGAGGCCGACAAAGAGCGCCACGGCGATGGCCAGAAAACGCGGGTTGGCCGGCGGGGTTTTCTGCAGAAAAGGCCCGACGCCGGGGATCCGGTGCACCTGGGCTGACAGCCGCATGATGGTGCGCTCAACCAGCCATACCGGCCCCAGCAGAAGGTAGGTGGCGATCAGCACGATGCCGAACAGACCCACCACCGGCGAGAAGTACCAGGCCAGCGCCAGGATGCCGGCCAGAACCAGCAGGCCGGTCACCAGGCTGATGAGCACGCGAAGCAGGGCCTGGCTGGACGGGCTCTCTCCGGCGCCGGAGACACCATGAATGTGAAGATTGCTGGACACGCTCTGCTCTTGCTCTGCTTGTGAGACCTATTGTATATGATGACATCTCCACCAGAAAGATGAATTTCGCAGGGGTACCCGCTGCGAATCATGGGGCTTCGGTACAATAAAGGCTGAGGGTGTGTCTTTTAACGGTCCCCCTTGTTAATCCCCCGGGTGTGAGGAAGGATTCCCCATGATTCTGGAAGAACTGCTGGAATTTGTTTTTGAAAACAACGCGAGCGACCTGCATATGTCGCCCGGTCTGCCGCCGGTTTTCCGGATTGACGGCACCCTGATCCGTGGGGAATACCCGCCGCTGACCAAGGAAGACTGTCAGCGTCTGATTTTCAGTATGCTCAGTAATGAACAGCGCCGGGTGCTGGAGCAGAACTGGGAACTGGACTGCTCTTATGGTGTGGCCGGCCTGGGCCGCTTCCGGGTGAACGTTTACAAGCAGCGCGGCAGTTATTCGGCAGCGCTGCGGGCCATCACCACGGATATTCCCAGTTTTGAAAAGCTGAACCTCCCGCCGATCGTCAAGGAAATCTGCGAGCGCCCCAAAGGCCTGGTGCTGGTCACCGGACCCACCGGTTCGGGGAAATCCACCACGCTGGCGGCGATGATTGATTACATTAATACCCAATACGCCCACCATATTCTGACCGTGGAAGACCCGATTGAATTTCTGCACAACTCTAAACGCGGGGTGATTCACCAGCGCGAACTCGGTCAGGATACCCGCAGCTTTGAGAACGCCCTGCGCTCCGCCCTGCGGGAAGATCCGGACGTGATTCTGGTGGGTGAGATGCGGGATCTGGAAACGATCAGCCTGGCGCTGACCGCGGCGGAAACGGGTCACCTGGTGATGGGCACCCTGCACACCTCCAGCGCCATGCAGACCGTTGACCGTATTGTGGACGTCTTCCCCCCTGAACAGCAGCAGCAGATCCGCGTGCAGCTGTCCAACTCGCTGGTGGCGGTATTCAGTCAGGCGCTGCTGCCCAAACTGAACGAGGTGAAGGAAAAAGAAGGCCGGACGATGTCCATGGAAATCATGCTGGTGACGCCCGCCATCGCCAACCTCATCCGGGAAGGCAAATCCGCACAGATTTACTCCTCCATTCAGACCGGGGCGCAGTACGGCATGGTGACGATGGAAACGTCGCTGAAAGAACTGTATCAGCGCGGCGTGGTCACCCTGGAAGATGCGCTGGGCAAAACGACCCGCCCCGAGGATCTCAAACGTCTCATCAGCGGCGCGGGCATGCGATGACTGCCGGTGTCATTCCCGCGTAAGCGGGAATCCAGACCAATGGTCGCAGTAAACCTCACCTGACCTCGGCTTCGCCTTGGGCATCCTCTCCCGGGAAGGAGAGGGATCGATGGGTTGCCTGCATCTGTCGTACAATGGGGGGACCCGTTGTTGAGGAGGGATGCCTGATGACCAGCGCAACCAAAGCCACCCTGAAAACCATTGATGATGTCAGTCCGGATCTCTTCAAGGGCAAGCGCGTGCTGATGCGCGTGGATTTTAACGTGCCCCAGCATGCCGATGGCACTGTTTCGGATGATACGCGCATGCAGGAAGCCCTCCCCACCATCCGGGATCTGCTGGGCAAAGGGGCCTGCCTGATTCTGGTCAGTCACCTGGGGCGCCCCAAGGGCGTGGCGGACCCGAAGTTTTCCATGGCGCCGGTGACCGGGCATCTGCAAACCCTGCTGCCGGGCGTTTCCGTGGCGCAGGCAGGCGCGGTGGTGGGCCCGGATGTGGCGGCCGCGGTGGATGCCCTGAAGCCCGGCAGTGTGCTGGTGCTGGAGAATGTTCGTTTTGAGGCGGGCGAGGAAAAGAACGATCCCACCCTCAGCGATCAGCTGGCGGCGCTGGCCGATGTGTATGTGAATGACGCCTTTGGCGCGGCGCACCGGGCGCATGCTTCCACGGCCGGCGTGGCGGACCGGGTGCCGGTGAGGCTGGCCGGCCTGCTGATGGCCCGCGAAGTGAAGGCGCTGTCGGCGGTGCTGACCCAGCCGGATCATCCGTTTACGGCCATTATCGGCGGCAGCAAGATCAGCAGCAAAATCACGGTGCTCAAATCCCTGCTGGAGAAAGTGGATACCCTGATTGTGGGGGGCGGGATGATGTTCACCTTCCTGAAAGCGATGAACCTGGAAGTGGGTGAATCGCTGGTGGAAGCGGATTATGTGGAGCTGGCCAGGGAACTGCTGGCCGAAGCGCGGACGCGCGATGTGAACCTGATGTTGCCCGGTGACGTGGTGGTGGCGCGCGCATTCAGCGCGGATGCCGAGCATCAGACCGTGCCGGTGAATGCCATTGAAAAAGGATGGATGGGTCTGGATATCGGCCCGAAATCCATTGCGGCGGTGGAGGAAACCCTGCGCCAGAGCAAAACCGTGCTGTGGAACGGACCGC
The DNA here is from genome assembly GCA_050247195.1 of Candidatus Melainabacteria bacterium. Classification (GTDB taxonomy): domain Bacteria; phylum Cyanobacteriota; class Vampirovibrionia; order Vampirovibrionales; family Vampirovibrionaceae; genus JBFWUP01. The sequence continues at coordinate 8,170 of JBFWUP010000016.1, forward strand.
TGGGCGTGTTTGAGTTTGACGCCTTTGCCGGGGGCACCGAGGCGGTGGCACGCACGCTGGCCACGGTGACCCAGGAGGGGGGCTGCGAGAGTATTTTAGGCGGTGGCGATACCGTGGCCGCCATTGAAAAGTTCCATATCCCGCACGATCAGTTTACGCATGTGAGTACGGGCGGCGGGGCGAGCCTGGAATTTCTGGAAGGGAAGACGCTTCCCGGGATTGCCGCGTTAACCCACTAATATTTTCTGCCATCGGGGTCGGCATTCTTTGCTTTCCGCCAGAACCCGTGAAACCCTGGCTTCTTTGACGCCGGCCAGTTCGCCAATCTCCTTTAAAGGAAGCCCGAGTGCATGGTGGAGAAAGAACACCATGGCTGTGCGATCCACCGGTGGTTTTCCGTGAGCTGGGAACACAAATTCACGATATCCGTTCCGGGGTTTTTTGCGGTTGTTCCAGAGCCAGTACTCTCTGACCTTTGCGGCTTTCGGAAGCCCGCTGTCATCCATATAACGTTCGGGATGGAAAATGGTTCTGACTTCAGGTGCATACGCCATCGGCGATGCTCCGATACGTGCCGGGTTGAAAGTCCTCCTTCTCGGGTTCCCCAGTATGTCCGTGTCAGGTCCTTGTCTGCGTTGAAGCGTCATTTCGGCCACCATTGCCACATCCGGCTCATTCAGGCTAACCGTTCTTCTGTTCTGGCGTGTTTCCAGACGACGCCCGTTAAACTGACGAAATGACCCGATAACAGCCCGCTTAATGGCGGCGCGCGCAAAACCATGAAAATTCGGATATTGATCCGGTTGCCACTTTTCAATGGCCTGCCAGAGACCTTCCACACCATCCACCAGAGCTTCCTGACGCTCCTGCCCTTTTAACCCCATCCCTTGTTCTACAGTCAGGTTGATCAAAGGCGTGTAGTGCCGGTAAAGACGGTCAAAATCTTCGGGCTTCCCTTCCTGCCAATAGGTTTCCCACAAACGGGCAGTCACTGTATCAGGCAGTTTTTTCTGCCTGGGCAATTTTCCGAATGTGATGAATGAATAGCTTGGGAGTTGCAAGGGCTACTTCTCGTTCTTCACGGTAATGCCCAGACGGGTGAAGAGGGGCGAGATCCACTCTTCGCTGAAACCTTCCACCTGCCCGCTCACGGCGCTGGCGATTTCCAGACGACGCAGGCGCTCCACCAGCTTCTGAAGGGTCAGCACATTATCCAGATGCCTGGCCAGGGTTTCCTGTGCTTTCTGATCCTGCGGATTTTTCTCAACCGCCTTGGCCAGCAGTTCTACCCGGTCCACCAGCGGTGGAATCAGTTCGCGAATCTGCTGGGATGGGGCCGGGGTTTCGGCGGCGTTGTTCTGTGGCTCCGGTGTGGCTTTGCCAAAACGGGGGGCGTTGCCGGACTGGACGGCGGGTGCTTGAACAGACATGATGTATCCCTCCGGATGAATGCACACCCTATTAAACCCCGGCATGGCCATGTATTGCCAGTGGGGTGTGGTTTAGTCGTAGTGCTGTAGGGAGAAGTATTTGAACATCAGCATGCCCATCATGCCGGCAAAGGGCGCCGAGAAGACATATGGCATATGGGAGGGTGCGAGGATATCCGGCAGGTTGCGCGAGTATATTTCGCCGGTGTTCTGAATGTCGATGGCTGTGATGCAGGCAAAGGCAATCATCCCGAGAATGCCCATGATAAACAGCCCGAGGCCTTTGGGGGGTTCCTCCATCAGCTGCCGGCACAACACCCCGGCCAGAAACGTGCTGAAGAGGAAGGTGGCCGGCCGCACCCAGGGCTCGTTGTAAAAAGTATCCGCCAGAAAATTAAACACCAGCCAGCTGAAGGCGACATACACCAGAACGGGTATCAGCGTGAACACGCCGAACATGAACACATGCACCACGACATCCCGGGCAAACTGGCCGGCGGTGTATTCCGCCTTTTTCTTCACCGGGGTCTTCTGGTAAACCCACTTTTCGCCGGCGGGCTCGTCCTGATCGTCATCGCCGGGCACATATGCGTCGTTGGTCATCCGAACTCACTCGTCTCTGCAGGGGCAATGGTCACCACCGGCGGCGCGCCATGCCGCAGCCAGCCCGACACTACCCCTATTATGCCACTGTTTTCACGGGCCTAACCGCATTTTTATGTGCCTGTTACGATAAGGCCATGACCTTTCATTCCGGATTTGTCGCCATTGTCGGCCGGCCCAACGTCGGTAAATCCACGCTGCTCAACCGCCTGGTGGGGCAGAAGATCGCCATCACCAGCCCGGTGATGCAGACCACCCGCCACCGGATTAAGGGTGTGGTGACCACCCGGAAAGGCCAGGTCGTTTTCCTGGACACGCCGGGTTTCTCCAAGGCCCTGGACAAACTGGGGAATTACCTCACTGATGAGGCCAGCGCTGCGTTGAGCGAGGCCGACGCGCTGGTGGTGGTGGTGGATGGCACCCAGCCGCCGGGTAAGGGCGATGCTTGGGTGATCAGCCAGGTGCTGGCCCAGGCAAAGCCGGCCAACCGCTTTGTGCTGCTGCTGATGAACAAGGTGGACCGCCTGAAGAGCAACCCGCAGAAGCGCGCCGAACACCGTCTGGCTTATGTGGCCCTGTTTGAAGGCTATGCCAACCTGCAGACCCTGCTGGTTTCCGCCAGAACCGGCAAACAGACCGACGGCATTGCGGACACCCTGCTGCGCCGGCTGCCGGAAGGCCCGGCGTATTACGATGAGGATGCGGTGACCGACCAGCGGATGCGCGAGATCACGGCGGAGCTGATCCGCGAACAGGTGCTGCACAACACCCAGGAGGAAATTCCCCACAGTGTGGCGGTGGGCATTGATATTTTTGATGAAAGCGATCCGGCGCTGGTGAAAATCAAGGCGACGCTCTATGTGGATCAGGAAAGCCAGAAAGGCATCCTGATCGGCAAGGGCGGGGACATGATCCGCACGATTGGCACGGGCGCCCGCCGGGACATTGAGCGCATGGTTGAGCGGTCGGTGTATCTGGATCTCAAGGTGAAACTGAAGAAAAACTGGCGCAAGGATCCCCAGTTCCTTAAATCTCTGGGCCTGGCCCCGCCTGCTGTGGAACAGTGATGTCAGGTAGGGGGTGCTGGCTTTGACCTCTCCCCCAACCCCCTCCCCTACCAGGGGAGGGGGCTTTGAGTTGATACACGCTTCTTGTTGTATAACCCTCTCCTTGCAGGAGAGGGTCGCCCCGACGGGGCGGGGAGAGGTCAGCGGCTGCGGAGGGAGGAACTCGTATGGAACCCTGAACCCTGTGTTTGGTCTACAATAGCCAGCACCGCTACGGAAGGTCAGACCCCAGTTTACCCACCCGGGAGGACGCCCTCATGTTATTTGCCCGTCATATTTTTCCGCTGCTGCTGAGCAGCCTGTTACTGGCCCCGATGGCGGCGCCTGCCGCGCTTGCCGAGTCGGCCGCCATGCAGCTGGGCACCGCCGCGGTGGATCTGCCCGACAGTACTGCACAGACGGTTCGTCTGGAACTGGATCAGGCCCGTTTTTCGGAGCATTCCGTGGGCAAGCTGATTCTCAGCCTGAAAGACGTGGATTTCCGTCAGGGGCAGTTGTCCAGTCTCGGCGCCGAGCTGCACGACGGTCAGTTCGATCAGGTGGTGGTGGATGCGATGAACATCGACACCGACGCCTTCTCCTTTGATACCTTTGAGCTGCTGAACCACCGCCGCTTTGTGCTGGATCAGCCCATCACCGGTCGGGTGTCGCTGAGCCTGTCCGAGGACAGCCTCAACCGGTTCATTACCAACCCGCGCACCCTGAAAAAGCTGGAAGACGCCATCAAAAAGCAGACCGGCGGCATCAAGCTGGTGACCTTCTCCAACCCCAGCATCAGGCTGTACAAGGATAAGTACGTGCAGCTGGCGATGAACACCGTGGTGGCCGGCGGCGTGGTGGTGCCCATGCAGATGCAGGGTAAGCTGGGACTGAAATCCGGTAACCTGCAGATCCAGAACCTGGAGCTGACCTCGGAAAAGAACCAGCTGAACCTGCCGGTGGATGTGGTGAATCTGCTGGAAGACAAACTGAATGACCTGATTAACCTGGAGAAGCTTGGCAAGAAGGATTTCATCATCCATGCCGATTCCATGTCGATTAAGAAGGGTGTGATCGCGCTCAACGGCTCGGCCAAGTTCACCCGTCTCTCGTTTGGGAAGGATTAGTGACCCCAGGGAGGGGTGCAGGGGAGGGAACGGCCCCTGCTGAACCCCCACCCGCCCTCGGTAGCGCCTTGGGCACCCTCCCCCTGAAGGGAGAGGGGATTCAGAAATAATCACCATGACCTCATACGGCCTCTTCACTCCCAACCTTTCCGGTCTGGCGCTGGCGCACTACGATTACCCGCTGCCGGAGGATCTGATTGCCAGTTACCCACTGGCCGAGCGGGATGCCTCGCGCATGCTGGTGCTGAACAGGGCGACCGGCGCGCTGGACAACCGGCAGTTTGCCGAACTGCCCGGCTACCTGCAGCCGGGCGACTGCCTGGTGCTGAACAACACCCGGGTGCTGCCGGCCCGGTTTATCGGCAACCGGCGTGGTTTTGAAGGCACGGTGGAAGTGCTGCTGCTCAACCCGACCACGGAAACCACGCCGGCCGATCCGCCGGAAGCCGACACGGGGGCCGGAGAATTATGGACGGCGATGATGCGCCCCATTAAAAAGCTGAAGGGCGGCACCATTATTGAAATCCCCGGGACGACCGCTTACTTTGTGGCGATGCCCCACCAGGAGGGTGGGCGCGGGAGGGTGCGCGTGTGCCTGAACGGCGCTTTTGAAACCACGGCTGATCTGATGCTGGCCTGCGGGCAGATGCCCATCCCTCCCTACCTGGGTCGGCTGGCCGAGGAAAGCGACAAGACCACGTATCAGACGGTGTTCTCCAGGGTGCCGGGGGCGCAGGCGGCGCCTACGGCCGGGCTGCACTTCACGCCCGCCGTGCTGGAGGCCATCCGGGCGCGGGGGGTGCAGGTGGCCGAAGTGACGTTGTCTGTCAGCTCGGGGACATTCCGTAGCGTGAGCGTTGAGAACGTGGCGGAGCACCGCATGGACCCGGAGTGGTATACGGTGAGCGCCGAAGCCGCCGGGACGATTGAAGCCGTGCGGGCAGCCGGTGGGCGGGTGGTGGCTGTGGGCACGACGGTGGCCAAAACCCTGGAGACGGTGGCCGGCAAGTTTGGCGGGCGGCTGCAGGCGGACAGCGCAGCGAGTGAGTTGTTTATCTACCCCGGATATCGCTTTGCGGTGGTGGATGCCCTGCTGACGAATTTTCATCTGCCCAATACCACGCTGCTGATGCTGGTGAGCGCCTTTGCTAGCCGCGAGCAGATTGGCGCGGCCTACGCGGCGGCGCTGAGCGAGCGCTACCGGTTCTTCAGTTACGGGGATTGCATGTTGATTTTGTAGGTTGAAGGTGTATGCTACGAGCGCAATCCTAGCAATTTCATTTCCTCACATCCCTTATAACCTTACTCACGCAACCTGTGCGTTTTTGCATGGGCTTTCCCCGAAGGACAACTGACATGCTTACGTTCGGACGTAAAGATTCTAAGTCTCCCTCCCGCCTCTGGTCAGTTCTTCATTCTAAAAAGACTGGCCAGGCATCGGGCAGTGGTAACACTGACTCTGATATGAGTTCTTCTGTTCGGAAGGTTTGGGCAAATCTTGAGCCTGGGCTCTATACCGGAAGACAAATTCCTAATATGGAAACGCACCAGTTCCCTAAAGGACATTCAATAGTTGGTAGCCATACGGACGGTTTTTACAGTGCAGTTGGGCTGACAACACAAATCCCTGATCTGAACCACCGGGCTTGGCGTGACCGGCTACCTGAATTGGTACGTAGTCGTATTCCAAAAAAACCATTGCCAATGAGAACTCTCGACACACTGGTGATTACAGGAAAAGAAGCGTTGCCGTTTGACGATGGCGCGCGAAACGTTGATCGCACTGGTACGACGAAAATGGTGTTATCACCTGATGGTCACATTCGCTCTGCAGAATTTTTATTCCCCCTTACCGGGAGTGTCACCAGAGGTCGCCTACCGGATGAGGATGTCAGAGCTGTTGTCAAATTGCTTGCGTCCGCTCTGCCAGACGCGGTGCCTGAACTGCCAGGAAACAGAGTCAGCTCGTTACTTGCATTAATTTTAAAAAATCGATAGGAACCGATCATGAATATTCACACCGCCCCTGTGGCTTTTGGTCAGCATCAACCACGTCGCCGTCGTGATGACGTCCGCGCCCCGGAAGTTCGTGGGCAGGGCAATTTGTTTGACGCTGCAACGTTGGCAAGTTTGCGTGCACCTCAGTCAACATTGCCTCTGGCGCCACGTGGGGGTCGGTCAACCATGCAAACCATGCCGCAGCAACCGCATTCCGGACCTGCCCGATATAGAAACCCCCTGACTGCAGTATGGTCAACTCGGCGCGAAGGCTAAGCAGAATGCTCACCTTTTCCGCCCGTCGTGATCCATTTCAGATTGGCGCGCTTCGCGCCCATCCGATGAGTGATGGTCAAACGGTTCGTGTGACGGGTGTTCTTCCGGCTGGCGGTACCGACAGCTGGACCATGGATGCGCGTTTTGTGCCGGGGCCTGATGGTTTGCGCTTAAGAGAAGGTCAGGTTAGTCAGCGAATTGATGGGGGTTGGCAACTGCGTCAGTTGCAAGCGGGCTCACAATTTGCTACCACGCTGGCGCGCGTGCTTAACCGCCAGGGGCTTTAGTTTTAAGCACCAGCGCGTGGAGGAAGGTATCCATTTCTTCCCTCAGCACCTTGTGCACCTTGCGGTGTTGATCCAGCGTGGAGAGCCCTTCAAACTGCTTGCTGGCCACGGTGATGGTCAGGTGCGTCGCCTCAGCTTCGCCGAGATCCTGCACACCGGCGTGGCCCGCATGGCGCCAGCTGTCATCCACAATCTCAATCGCATGCGCTTCGAGTTGATCCTTCAGCTTGCGTTCTATCTGTTCAATGCGGTTCATGGCAGTATCCTTCGTTGGAGAAACAGGTCAGAAAAAATCAGAGTGTGTTATTCAGTGTAGCAAGGGCATGCAGGGTTTCAACTGCGGCAGTCGGCCACGGGTACAGAACATCATCCAGCCCGCGCACAGGGTGCACCCCGCGAATGGCGTTGGTCAGCAGCGCGCCGTCGGCGGCCAGCGCCTCCGCCAGTGACACCGGTTCCGTCCGCACAGCGATGCCCAACAGCTGCGCGTGATCGATCAGCTGCGCGCGCGTAATGCCCGGCAGGCAGCCGTCGCGCTCCGGGTCCGGCGTGTAGAGGGTGTTGTTTTTCAGGAAGAAGATATTGGCCGTCCCGGCTTCGGAGATAAACCCCTCACCCCCCGGCCCCCTCTCCCGCAAGGGGAGAGGGGGAGAGTTTATCCAGAGTATATCCTCAAACCCGGCGGCGTGGGCCTGGCGACGGTAGTGCAGCGTGGGCCCGAGACCGAGATGTTTGATGCCCGCATGCGGACGGTCGGCCAGCACACTCATCAGGCGCGGGCCGCTGAATGGATCCGGGGTGGCGGAGAGCGCCGACGCGGGTCGGGTGCTCAGCAGCAGCAAGCCCGGCAGGGGCTGCTGCGTTGGTGCAAGCAGCACACCTGCATCGGTGACATCCGGTACCACGGTGAGTCGGATGCCGATCGGCAGCGTTTCATCGGCGAGCGCTGCATGCAGGTCAGTGGCGAGTGCTTCTGCGTTTGTGGTGAGTTCAATGCCAATCGCGGCGGCGTCATGCGTCAGCCGCGCCAGATGCGCCTCCAGGGTGGCGGGCGGCAGCGGCCAGCGGAAGCTGGTGTACACGCCTTCACCCAGCAGCAGCGCCGCGGGGAGATTACCGGCCCTGCTGAGCATGGGCATGCATCTCGTCAATCAGGCGCGCAATGCCCGGCGGGGTGCGCAGGGTGTCCGGCTGAGTGGCCAGCAGTTCGGCAATGCGCTGGGCAAAGGCGATCTTGTCGAACGATCCCCAGCCTTCCTGCAGCCACAAGCGGGTCAGGCGGCTCACGGCGTTTTCCTCGCCGCCGGCCAGCAGCAGCGGGTGAGTGGGCGTGACGGGCGGGTGCGGGTCCTGGGCGTGATTGATCACGGCGGCCAGCAGCGCCGGGTCGTACAGATCTTCAAATTCACCGTCGGCCAGCACCACCAGCTGATCGCCGTCTCGCCGGCGGAAGGCGATCTGCTGACTGACCCCGGCGGCATCCTGATCCAGCAGGACAAAAATGGGAATCGCCAGATCGTCCTGATACTTCTGGTAGAGGCCCACCATCTGGTTTTTGCCGCCGGCGCTCAGCAGCCAGATACCGGCTTTCTCCAGCGGCGCGCCCAGATGACGCGCGAAGGCCGGGAGCAGCAGTTTTTCCGTTTCGCCTTCCACCAGTATCAGCAGATGAAAAGGACGGACGGTTAACGGCGCGGGATAGGCCGACTGGTGCGCCGCCAGTTCCGCCAGGTGGGGCAGGGTGGCCCACTGGCCTGGTGGCCCGGCAGCATCCAGCGCGCTGAACAAGGCCTGCCATGGCAGCGGGTGGCTGAGCGCCCGGTCTTTCAGGTAGGCGGTGGCCACGGCCGTGTCATCCGCGCCGGGCGGCAGTGTGGTCATACAGCCGGTCTGCTGGTCAAAGGTTTTCAGCAGGCGCTGCAGCCGTTCAACCTGTCCGGCGAGGGGGTTCTCGGCATTAATCAGCCGGGCATGGTGATCCTGCCTTCCCAGCGTATTGAGCAGGTGGATATCGGCGCGCACCAGCCGGTCTGCCTGCCACTCGCTGCAGGTGCGCGAGATCAGGCGTGCCGTAAAAGGTTCGGCAACCGCCCGGGCTGCCTGAGTGTCCGCCGGGATCGTGAGCGCCGTGCCGACCAGTTGCTGACTGAGCGCTTCCAGCATGGGCAGCGGAAGGGTTTCCATCAGGCGTTTGGCCTGGCGGTGATGCTGAATGCACCCCTGAAGAAAACGGCGGTGGGTATCCAGTGCGTGAAAGATCGGATGCTCAAATTTGAGCAGGCGGTTCATAAACACGGCCACTGTGTGCAGCGAGGGGACCTGAAAAACCAGCGTTTCATCCGGGTGCCATGGCGGGGGCAGGGCAATGGACAGGCTGGCGGCCGCGGCGGACTGACTGGCGGGGGCGATGGGAGAGAGCTCCTGGCAGATAATGCGCACCCATTGTATCAGGCTTGGTTTGGGCACGGATATGAACAGGCTGGCAAGGGCCGGTGTTTACCGATAGAATAGAGCCCATGAGCGCCCCCGCCCCGGATACCTCCCACCGCCGAGCCGAACAGCTGCCCGCCAGCCGTTTGAAACTCCGGCGCATGGCGGCGCGCGACGTGCCTCAGATCATGGAAATCGAGTCGGTTTCTTTTGGTCGGCACCACTGGTCGGAGGATTCCTTCCACAACGAGATGAACAACCAGATTGCCCGCTACTTTACCGTGCTGGATATTGGCGGCGAGACGGAGCGGGTGCTGGGTTACTGTGGCCTGTGGTTCATTCTGGATGAAGGGCATGTGACCACGGTGGCGGTGCGGCCCGAGTTCCGCGGCCATGCCCTGGGCGAACTGCAGTTTGTGCATCTGCTCAGCGTGGCCTACGGGCTCAGTATGAAGTGGATCACCCTGGAAGTGCGCACCAGCAACGAAGGGGCGCAGAATCTGTATTACAAATACGGCATGAATGTGGTGGGCACCCGCCCCAAGTACTATCAGGACAACCGCGAGGATGCCCTGATTATGACCACGCCGGACATGGCGACCGACGCCTACCGCAGGATCTACCGGGAGAACAGGGATGCCCTGTTCCGCCGGCTGGGCGGCGAGCCGGCCGGTTTTGGCCGATGAGAGTCACCATGCGGCCGGCGAGGAGGTTCTGCGGATTATGACAGATCAGGTGATTGGATTGCCGAAACGCCCTCATGCCGGGCGCCCGCTTCCCCGGGACAGTGCGGAATCGGTGATTGTCTCTCTGGGACAGAAGACCCTGCGTCAGCAGATGGTGGCGGATGTTTCCGTGCGGCCCCGCTTTACGGTGGGCGGCCTGCTGGCCATGCTGGTGTTTGGCATCTGCCTGGCGCTGCTGGGATTCTGCGTGGTGCGGGTCCCCAATCTGTGGCGCAGTCCGGTGCTCTTCAGCAGCCCGGCTTTCTTTCCCATGAGTTTTCAGCTGCCGCTGGCGGTTTTTGGCGGCGCCCTTCTCGGGCCGCTCCTGGGGCCGGCGGCCATTCTGATCGCGATTTTTGCCGGTATTTTCTGGATGCCCATCTTCAGCGGCGGCGGCGGTATCGGGTATATCAGCACGCCGGGCTTTGGGTACTGGCTGGGGATGGTGGCCGGTGCTGTGGTGGCCGGGCGTTATACCGGGCATGTATACGCCAACAGCAGGCTCTTCAGCCGTTCGCTGAGCCTGGCGGGGGCGGCCCTGCTGAGTGTGCTGGTGGTGCACGCCGTGGGCATGATGTACAGCCTGGGGCTGGCGCTCAGTCAGCAGATCAGCTGGCCGGAACTGTCCCACTGGCTGGTGCAGCTGACGGTGATTCCGCTGCCGTATGACTGTATGTCCGCCGTGGTCTTTTTTGGGTTTACGCGCTGGGTTCGCCTGACGATGTGGCCGGCCCTTTACTGAGGGGCGCTGACCCCCGACATCGCGGGACTGTGCGGGAATCCTCCCAACGGAGCCTGGGTTTGGGTTATGATACTCCGGTGCAGGCTTTGTGACTGAGGTCTGCTCAGCCTTGCTCCGTTGTTCCGTTTTTGCAAAGGACTTTGCCCGGATGCACAACACGCTTTCCAGTCTGGAAAAAAATATTGTGATTCCTTCGCGGGGGAAACACCTGGACCTCAACACGGATTTTGGTCAGAGTCGTGACCGCGCATTTTTTGAATCCACCGATTTTGCCCTGCTGAAGTGGGTGAGCACCGTGAACATGCCCTGCTGCGTGCATGACGGCGATCCGGCCGAAACGCTGAAGCTGGTGGAAAAGGCCAAGCAGTTTCACTGTGAGGTGGGCGCGCACATTGGTTACCCGGATCCGGCCAGCCATGGTTACGGAGAATACACCGGCACTCAGGAGGAACTGTACGCCTGGATTGTGCTGCAGCTGGGCGCTCTGCAGGCGCTGATGCAGGCCAGTGGTCTGGATGTGGTGCATGTGCGTCCCCATGGCGCGCTGTATCTGGCGTTTCTCAGCCAGCCGGAAACCGCCCGCACAGTGGCCGAGGCGATGTACAAACTGAACCCCTGGCTGATTCTGCTGGGGCCTGCCGGCCCGGTGCTGAGTGACGTGGCCAAAAAGGTGGGTCTGCGCGTGATGCCGGAACTGGTGCTGGGCAAAGTTTACAACCGCGACGGCGCCCTGGCTGCCGACCGCCTGAACGACAGCCTGGCCCCGCAGGCCGTGGTGGAACAGGCCCGCATGATGATTGACGACAAACAGGTGATGACCACCGACGGGCGTAAGGTGGCGGTTCAGTTTTCATCGCTGCACCTCAGCCCCCGCCAGCCGGAAGTGCTCTCCATCGCCGAAAAGGTCTCCCAGCAGATGGGCCAGCCCACGGCCATTTCCCTGCTGACGGCCGGAGAGTCGGGATGGCTGTAGAACCTTCCCGGATGCCGTTTCTGGTGCTGGGGCCCTCCGGTTCCGGAATTACCACGGTGCTGGATGCCTTTGGCGAGTTTGGCTTCGTGCAGGTGGCGGACATTCCCCCGGATCGCCTCCCGGCCATGGCGGCGGCCATGGCGGGCGCCGGGTCGCCGGTGGTTTTTCACGCGGCGTTCACCCCGGCCGATGAATCAAACCTGCCCGCCTTCCGCAGCGCTGTGGCAACCCTTCAACAGACAGACGGTCTGAAAGTCCTGACACTGGATGCGCCGGAAAATGTCTTGGTTCAACGTTACCTGGATATGGACCGGCCCCACCGGCTGCAGTCGCATGGCGTGCATGCCCTGGCGGACGCCGTGGCCGTGGAATGCGGTTTGTTCCGGCAGGTGGCGGATTTAAAGGATTACGCCATTAACACCGGGGCCATGGAGCCGCGCGAGCTGCGGATGAAAATCGCCAAGGTGCTGGGCATGCCGGTGGATGGCCAGACCATGACCGTGGTGATTCAGACTTTTGGGTTTAAGTATGGCGTGCCGGCGGATGCCGAACTGGTGTACGACATGCGCTTTATCAGAAACCCGTTTTACGAGCCTGAGCTGCAGCCGATGACCGGCCTGGACAAGCCGGTGCAGACCTATATTGAAGCCCAGGAGGGAATGCCCGACTGGACGGATCGCTGGGTGAGCGTCACGGCCGACATGCTGGCCGGTTTTCTGCGCGAGGGCAAGGCGCGGCAGAATATTGCCGTGGGCTGTACGGGCGGCAAGCACCGCTCGGTGCACATGGCGCTGAAGCTGGCTGAAGGCCTGGCCAAACGCTTTCCCGACTGGAAAATCAACATGGTACACCGTGAATCGTTCCGCTGGCCCGAACAGCGCAGCGCCAAAACGGTGTAACGCGCTACAATGGGATATTGGAAGTCATCTCGGTTATTGAATGTCTGACATCGAACACGTTTCCAAGCAATGGGGCCGCACGGTGGCCTGGCTGCAGCCTGGCCTGTCGGTAAAGCGCTGGATGGGGCTGCTGGTTGTCGGCGCCTTTCTGGCCTCGGTGGGTACGGCGCTGGTGCTGGATCTCCACCCGATCGCCTCGACCATCCGCTTTCTGGAAGCCATTGCCGTCCATGTGCCTTCGGCCACCAGCGGATCCATCCTGATCATTATCGGTCTGCTGTTTCTGTATATCGGCGGCCGGTCGATTTCCACGACTTTTATGGGCCTGATTGACGCCGGCGGGCCGAATTCGGATTTGTTTGAAGCCATTTACCGCCAGAAAAAACTCTCCCGGGGGCCGCGCATTGTGGCCATCGGCGGGGGGACCGGTTTATCCACCCTGCTGCGGGGCATCAAACGCTACACCAGCAACATTACCGCCGTGGTGACCGTGGGCGATGACGGCGGCAGTTCCGGCCGCCTGCGTGTGGAGCAGGGCATTATTCCCCCCGGGGATATCCGCAACTGTATTGCCGCCCTGTCGGATGAAGAGCGGATGATCACCGAGCTCTTCCAGTACCGCTTTAAGAGTGGTCAGGGACTGGAAGGCCACAGTTTCGGCAACCTGTTTCTCACGGCTATGTGTCATGTCACCGGCGATATGATTTCGGCCATTAAAGAGTCTTCCACCGTGCTGAATATTCGCGGCCGGGTGCTGCCCAGCACGCTGGATAACGTGAAGCTGGCCGCCGAGATGGAAGACGGCACCGTGGTGGAAGGCGAGTCGCTGATTCCGCAGGCGAAGGGTAAAATTATGGCGCTGCGCTGCACGCCGAGCTGCCCCAAAGCCCTGCCGGAAGTGATTGAAGCGATCCGCGAAGCGGACCTGATTCTGTTGGGGCCGGGGAGTTTGTACACCAGCGTGATTCCCAACCTGCTGATTCGTGAAATTGCCATTGCCGTGTCGCAGAGCAACGCGCCCAAGCTGTATATCGCCAACATTATGACGCAGCCAGGTGAGACCGACGGCTTCGCCGTGGGCGATCACGTGAAGACGATTCTGGATCACGCGATGGTGCCCAACGTGGTGAATGCGGTGCTGGTGAACAACCATTTGCCGGATGCCCTGGTGCGCAAGTACGCCGATGCCGGCTACAAGCCCGTGCCGCTGGATACCGAGCACTGCCAGGCGCTGGGCGTGCAGGTGGTGCAGCAGCCGCTGGTGGATCGCGATGAGCATGAGCTGATTCGCCACAGCCCGATGCAGCTGGCTGCCGGGGTGATGAAGTGGTTTAAGGCCGAAGAGCAGAAGAAGGCGCCCGTGAATCAGATGATTCAGCAGTCGTCCTCAATGGTGAATCAGGTGGTGGGCAGCAAGGCCATGCCGCTGGATGAGAGCGGATTACCGACCACTTCGGAAGATCCAGCCGAGGTGGGGAAGGTTTAGGCGGTTGACCCCCTTCGGGCGCTAAGGGTGACGCGTTCAGCGCTGCTGAGCAGCAGGGCGCGGGAGACCTCTGCGTTGGGGTGGCGTTTTCCCATGCCGTTCAGGTAGTACTCGTAATTGCTTTGTCCACGGGGGTTTAAGTAAACCCTGCCCCACAGGGTGGGTCTTCCCTTCTGTGCGGCCTCCTGCGCATGTTTCAGGGCGTCGGGGTTCTCCAGCCGTTCAAGTAACGTGGTCAGCCACAGGCTCCGGTTTTCCGGCGAATACTCGTTGCCCACCCATTTTTTGGTCACTTTCTGCCCCGCTGCGGGTGCAGGCAGTAGGTCTCCCTCTTGGGCCCATTGTTTCAGCAGATCGTCAAAAGCGCTGGCGTTAAACTGCGGTGCGCCGCCATTCTCCGTAATGGCCTGGCTGATGAGAGGAACAGGAGATCCTTCTTGGCCTTTCCACTGCGTCGGGTTGTGGCGTACAAAACCGGCAA
>JBFWUP010000017.1:0-17261 GCA_050247195.1 Candidatus Melainabacteria bacterium
CTAAGCCGCCGGCCTTAAATTCTGACGCTATGCGCACAGGATTGAACCGACTGTTGGCATCCCAGGCCGTCGCCCTAACAGTCCCCACAGCCAACCGGCCAGTATGGGCCACCTGATGACTGGCATCGGTCGCACCGGTTTTCAAGGCGACACGCCAACCCGCATTGTCAGCAGCACTGATCATTGACGAAAGAAAAGACATCTCGAAAATATACTTCCTGTATTCCCAACCAATCCCAATATCCGGAAAACGAAACCATCCATCAGCATAAAAACAAACATTCCGTTTTTTGTGCTAACCCGGGCAGAATTGATTCCCGCCCTTGTCAGCAGTAGCATAATGAAGCCTTAAGACCGGATGCGCCCGGCACTCGTAACCCCCAGGGCGGCCGCCCGCACGATTCCCCATTATTCTCCAGGAGACTGACGACCATGGTGACCACCACCGACGATATCAAGAAGCAATCCAAACCCGCCGCGGACAAGCTGGACGGCATTGAACTGAGACGGCGGCACCGCGGCCTCATCGGCATTCAGCCCAAGGTGCCCGTGCGGGACGTGGAAACCCTCAGTCTGGTCTACACGCCCGGCGTTGCCAAGCCCTGCCTGGAGATCGCCCGCGACCGCCTGACCTCCTTTGACTACACCATGCGCGGCAACACCGTGGCCATCGTCTCGGACGGCTCCAGTGTCTACGGTCTGGGCAACGTCGGCGCCAAAGCCGCCATCCCTATGCTGGAAGCCAAAAGTGTGTTCCACAAAAACCTCGCCGGCATTGACGGCTTCCCCATCGCCCTGGACACCCAGGAGATTGACGGGATCGTGGAAACCCTGCGCATTCTCGCCCCCACCTTTGGCGGCATCCATCTGGAAGATATCTCCTCGCCGCGCTGCTTCGCCATTGAGGAGCGCCTGAAGCGCGCCATCTCCCTGCCCGTCTTCCACCCGGATCAGCATGGATCAGCCATTGGGGTGCTGGCCGCGCTGACCAACGCGCTGAAAGTGGTCGGCAAAAAGTTTGAAACCGTTCGTGTGGTCATCAACGGCGCGGGCGCCGCCGGCATTGCCACGGCCAAAATGCTGAAGCGCGAAGGCGTGAAGGACGTGAAAGTCCTGGATCGCCACGGCGTGCTTTCCTACCACCGCACCGAGGGGCTGAACTGGATTAAATCCGAGGTGGCCCGCCAGACCAACCCGGAAGACCGCCAGGGCGACCTGAGCGACGTGATTGCCGGCGCCGACGTGTTTATCGGCTTTTCCGCGCCGGACATTCTCACCCCGCAGATGGTCCAATCCATGGCCAAAGACCCCATCGTCTTTGCCCTCGCCCTGCCCGCACCGGAGATTCAGTACGAGGAAGCCAAAAACGCCGGCGCCCGGGTGGTGGTGACCAGCCTGAGCGGCGCGCCCAACCAGCTGAACTCATCCGTGGTGTATCCCGGCGTCTTCCGTGGCACGCTGGATGTGCGCGCGACGGAAATCAACGCTACCATGCGCCATGCGGCCGCCTGTGCGCTGGCCTCTCTCGTTTCAGACAGCGAGCTGAGCGCCGATATGGTGCTGCCCGCCCCGCTGGATAAACGCATTTCAGCCAGCATTGCCCGCGCGGTTGCCCAGGCCGCGCTGGAGACTGGCGTGGCCCAGTGCACAGACGTGACGCCTGAGAGCATTGAAGCCAAAGTGAAACTGTTTGTGGAAAAAGGCCAGGAGGCCCTTGTGCCCCCGGCCAGCGGCAAAACCCAGAGCCGCGATGAAGAGGCGCTGGAACTGCGCAAACGCTACCAGGGCATGATGGGCATGAAGGTCCACATTCCCCTGGAGGATGAAGCGGTGTACAAAGCCGTTTACTCCCTGCCGGAAGCCGCGCACCCGTCGGAATACATCAAGGATCATCCCGAAGCGGTGTACGACCTGACGCTGAAGAACAACCTCGTGGGTATCGTGACCGATGGCAGCGCCGTGCTGGGACTGGGCAACATCGGCCCGGCGGCCGGCATGCCCGTGATGGAAGGCAAAGCCATTCTCTTTAAAACCTTCGGCGGCGTGGAGGGCGTGCCCATCTGCCTGCGCACCCAGGAGGTGGATGACATTGTGGCCGCCGTGAAGGCCATTGCCCCGGTGTTTGGCGGCATTAACCTGGAAGACATTGCCGCGCCGCGTTGCTTTGATGTGGAGCGCCGCCTGAGCGAAGAGCTCGATATTCCTGTCTTCCACGATGACCAGCACGGCACCGCCGTGGTGGTGCTGGCCGGAACGCTGAATGCCGTGAAACTGGCCGGTAAAAAACTGAGTGACGTCTCCATTGTCGTCAACGGCGGTGGCGCTGCGGCGCTGAGCGTGAGCAAACTGCTGATGAAAGCCGGCGTGCAGCACATCACCATCTGCGATTCCCAGGGGGCCATTTACAAAGGCCGCCCGCATGGCATGAACCCCTTCAAGGATGAGATTGCCGAGATCACCAACCTGGAGCGCCAGCAGGGCAAGCTGGCTGACGTGATGAAAGGGGCGGATATGTTCCTCGGTCTGTCCGTACCCAAGGTGGTGGATCAGGCGATGGTGAAATCCATGGCGCCCAACCCGATCATCTTTGCTTTAAGCAATCCGACGCCTGAGATTATGCCCGATGAAGCTTACGCCGCCGGCGCGCGCGTGGTGGCCACGGGCCGCAGCGATTTCGCCAACCAGGTGAACAACTCGCTCGCCTTTCCGGGCATCTTCCGCGGTGCGCTGGATGTGCAGGCCCGCCAGGTGACCGATGACATGAAGGTGGCCGCCGCCTTCGCCATTGCCGATATGGTGAGCGAAGAGCAGATTGCCGAGAATGTGATTATTCCCGCCGCGTTTGACTTCCGCGTACCCCCGGCTGTGGCCAGGGCTGTGGCCAAAGCCGCGATGGACGGCGGCGTGGCGCGTAAGCCGATGAACCCGGATGAGATCGCCGCGCAGCTCGCGCACTTCATCGCCGAAGGTACGCTACGGATTGGGTAGCCTGATTCCCCCATGGATTGACGCCCTGCCGCTTTTACGGCATCGTCATGCCGTTTAGTGAATGGAGATTTTCCCCCATGATTCGCCTGTCCCTCCCCAACCTCACCCCCCCCCAGGCCGTCCGCTTCGGCGGTGTACTAAAACCCAACGAACTACGCGCCCTTGCCGAGCTTCACGATGTGGTCGCCACCAGTTCAACGGCTTCCGACGAAGAAAAAAAACGTGCCGCAGCGATAGCCGCCCGCTACCGTCGGGAAGCCGATGCGCAGGAGAATGGCTGAAAAGACAATAATCACCAATAGGTCTGATGGGAATCCCCTCAGACCTTATTCATGCACTTGTCTAAGCCGCGCTGGGGCTCAATGCCCCTCCACAAAAGAAACTGGTTATTAATCAAATGCATAAGGATCACTATTGGATCGACCAATTTTTTCCACGGTCAATTCCCATCTGTCAACACCAGCGTGGGTCACTTTCTTTGCTTTTGTCACCCGGTAGTGGTTTTTCCCATCCTGAAACGTATCACCAACCTTATAGTCGGTACTCGTAGCCCGGTGGATTTTAGTCCCAAAGGTCATTGCGTTGGGTGAGGGAGGGAGGGAGGGAGGGGGAGAGGATGGTACTCATAGCCGTTCATTCCTGGTTGCTTGCAGAACTGTTATTACGACTTGATTAAATCCCCTGAAGGCAACCAATTGCCCCACGGACACCCTTACTTCCTTCTTATATAACAGTTAGCTACTTACCCCGCCATGGCCGAGCGGAGGGTGGGGGTGTCCTCACCCACGGTGGCTTCCACGGGAATGCGGAAACCAAACGTGCTGCCCACGCCGGGCGTGCTCTTTACAAACACCTCGCCGCCGTGGTGCTTTTCAATGGCAATCTGCACCAGGTGCAGACCCAGGCCGGTGCCCTTAACGGTATGCACCTTGTTCTCCACCCGGTAAAAGCGCTCAAAAATATGCGGCAGGTGCTCCTCGGCAATCCCCACGCCGGTGTCTTCCACAGAGACCTCCAGCACCTTGCCGTTGCCGGTCAGTTCCGCCCGCACGCGGATGCGTCCGTTTTCATCCGTGTACTTAATGGCGTTACTCAGCAGGTTGCGCAGCACGCGCTCAATGCTGTCTGAATTGATGCAGACCTGCGGCAGACCACTTTCAATGGCGGTGCTCAGATTCAGGTGTTTCTGCTCGGCCAGCACCTTCACGGACTGCACGGTCAGATTAATGACCGGCGAGATATCCACATACTCCTTGTCCAGGGCGTAGTTGCCCTCCTCCAGCCGGGAGAAATCCAGAATATCGTTGACCAGCTTCTTCAGGCGGTCGGTCTCCACGTTGATGGTTTCAATAAACTCGTTGTACGTCTTCTCGTCCAGATCCCGCCCGTGGTTGTAAATGGTATCCACGTAACTCTTGATGGTGGTGACCGGGGTGCGCAGCTCGTGACTGACG
This sequence comes from Candidatus Melainabacteria bacterium, assembly GCA_050247195.1. Taxonomy (GTDB): domain Bacteria; phylum Cyanobacteriota; class Vampirovibrionia; order Vampirovibrionales; family Vampirovibrionaceae; genus JBFWUP01. Next base: position 4,443 of record JBFWUP010000017.1, read on the forward strand.
TTGGAGATAAAGTTGGTTTTGAGCTTGTCCACCTCCAGCTCCTTGGTGATGTCATGCATGATCATCACAAAGCCCAGCGTGTCGCCTTCGCTGTCGTGAATGGGCGACAGGATGAGCTTGAGGGCCATGTCGCCCAGCTCCACGGTATCCGTGAAGCCTTCGGGCAGGTGGCCGCCGCTGGCCTCCACCGAGGCGTCAAAAGCTTCAATCACCGGGGCGAAGCAGCGGGTGTTCTCCACCGTCACATACTCGCGGATGTTGGACTCCAGCGCCCACTGACTGTCCTTGAAGCCCAGCATATGGCAGGCGGAATCATTGATGATGGTGATGCTGCCGCTGTTGTCACACACCACCACGCCATCGGCAATACTGAGGAGGATAGCCTTCAGCTTGTTGCGTTCAAAGGTGATGGTTTCCAGGTTCTGGTCCTCGTAGGCGCGCAGGCGCATGGACATGTCATTGAACGAGGTGGCCAGGGTTTTCAGCTCGCCCCACAAATCGTTTTCAATAATGCGGTAGCCAAAGTCCCCGGTGGAAAGTCGCTTTACGCCCCGCACAAAGGTGCGCAGGTGTTTGCTGAGAATGTAGGTATTCAGGGAGACAGCCAGGATGGAGGTGAACCAGGCGCTCATAAACACCCAGAAAATAATGCTGCCGGTGGCATGCTGAATATCGCGCAGGGTTTTGTGCGTCAGTTTAACGTGCACCGAACCGAAGTTGGGCGAGGGCACCCCGTCACTGTGTTTCTGCAGCGGGGCCGAGTAATCGCTGGTGCGCTCCAGCTCGGCGGCCGGCATGTTCTTGCTGCTTTTGTAAATCAGGCGGCCGGCGGCGTTGTAAAACTCAATGGCGGCAATGTCCTCACTGGAGAGGAGCATTTCATCCACAAAGGTTTTCACCTTCAGTTCATTGGAGACCGGCGAGGCCATCCGGTCGGCGCCCACCACCGCCACCACGGAGGTCAGCATCTCACCCAGCTTTTCATACTGGTTTTGAAGGGAGGACTGGTAGTTGCGGTAAATGCCCCACGCAATAATCAGAAAGGACAGGGAGATGACCACAATCACGGCCAGCAGAATTTTGTTCTCAGAGGAGAACCATTTACGCGGTGGGGATGTCCTCGCCGTCATAGAAGCCGGTGACCCTGTTGCCTCAACCTAACACACCGCCCGGATGGGGAAGTTCCTCTCATTGTAACGCAAATGTTAGAGAGGGGAGGGCAAGCTCCAGACTGAACCCCCACCCGCCCTCGGGGTTGGATCAGGGCAGCAGCTGACCCTGCAGCAGGGAGACCGTGTACTGCCTGGCGGCATCCAGATCGCCTTCCGGCGCCTGGGAAGATACGGCAGCCGCCGGCAGGGGATTCTGCACGGGCACCGCCTGTTCGGAAACGGTCGCCTCCGAGACGCCGGGGTCTTCATCCGGCGGGCCGTTGTCCTCTCTCACCGGGCTGGCCCTGTGCACCTGCTCTGGCTGCGGCTCCAGTTCCGGTTCCAGCTCCGGTTCATACACCGGCGGCGCATTGGGATCCACCGGACCATAAGGCTGTGGCGAAGGCTGAACAATTTTATCCTGCGGCGGCTGTGCCGGGTCAGCCGGCGCGGGCGCCGCCGGGGTGACTGCGGGCGCCGGGGCGCCGGTTTTATCCAGCACAATGGAGAACGACACGCCCTTGCCCAGCACTGCCTCCACAGCTTTCTGCAGATGGATCAACTTGTCCGGCTTCTGCAGATGCGCGAGGTTCGGTTCGCTGGCGCACCCCAGGGTCAGCTGGGTCTCGGTTTTCTCGCGGATAAAGGTATGCTGGGTGGCGAGCGTGCGGGTGGGCATGCTGGCGATCTTCTGGCAGATCCGGGCATGCAGGGCGGCCAGATCATTGCCGGCGGCCACCGGGGGTGGCATGGACACCGGCGCAATCACCGGCTGGTAAGGCACATTGTTCGGTGCAGCAGATTCCGCTGGCGGAGACACGTTCACCGGGGCGGGCGACGCCCCCGGTGCAGGGGCTTTGCGGACGGCTGGGGCGACAGGGGCTGGCTTCGGCGACGCTGCCGCTCGGGGCGGCGAACTCTGGGCAGCGGCAGGTGCCGGCACAGCCCCGCCATGGGCCAGTGCAGCCAGCTGCGCTTCCAGCGCGGCGACTTTCTCAGCCAGCGCGCTGAGCACATGGATATCCTGACGGTAGGCCAGCTCCAGCAGACCCACCTCCAGCCACAACTGCTGCTGCTGTGTATTGCGGATATTGCGTTCAATGGCCGAGAGCTTCCACAGTAGCTGGGGCAGTTCCTCCAGTTCAAAGCCTGACGCCTGGGTTTGCAGCGCGGCAAAATACCCTTCGGAAACATCGAGGGCATCCGCTTTGGCGTCACTCCCGGCCGCTTTCACACGCAGCAGGTTACGCAGATGCATGGTGAGGTCTTTCACCAGCTGGATGGGTTCAATGCCGCGGTTCATCAGTTCCCCCAGCGTGCCAAGCAGGGCGTCAGCCTGCCGCGTGGCGATCTGATCCGTGACGGCCAGCAACAGATCCTCTTCCAGCGCGCCAATAAACAGCGCCACATCACTGGCGGCAATCACCCTGCCCGGTTCGGCCCGGCCCAGCACACTCACCTGATCCAGCAGGCCCACGGCATCGCGCATCCCGCCGCGCACATGGCGGGCAATCAGGGTCAGCGCCTCATCATCAATACTGATTTCTTCGGCCGTGGCAATGCGGCGCAGTTGTTCCACAATGTGCGGGTTGGTGATCCGGCTGAAATCAAACCGCTGACAGCGGCTGATGATGGTGGGCAGCACCTTGTGCGCTTCCGTGGTGGCGAAGATAAACACCACACTCGGCGGGGGCTCCTCCAGGGTTTTCAGCAGCGCGTTAAACGCAGAGGCCGACAGCATATGAACTTCATCAATGATGTAGACCTTAAACTTACCGGCCATCGGCGAAAACTGGCAGTTCTCAATCAGCTCGCGCGCATCGGTCACGCTGTTGTTGCTGGCGGCGTCAAACTCCACCACATCCAGTGCGTTGCCGCGGGTAATGCCCACACAACTGGCGCACTGCTGGCAGGGCGTGGTGGTCGGCCCCTGCTCGCAATTCAGCGACTTGGCGAAGATACGCGCCGTGGAGGTTTTACCCGTACCGCGCGGGCCACACAGCAGATAGGCATGCGCCACTTTGTTCTGGGTAATGGCGTTGCCGAGTGTCTGAATAATGGCGTCCTGGCCCACCACGTCGGCAAAGGACTGCGGCCGGTATTTACGGTACAGGGGGATATAGGTTTCAATCATTGCGCTTTCCACCTTCAGGGAACACTGGGGACACACGGACAGGAACGGGCACACACCCTTCACGCCTTCCAGTTTACCGCAAGCGCACCCCGGGCGGCAGTGTTCACTCAGCGCTGTCGCGCTGAAAAAAACCGCACGAAAAAACCAGCGAGAAGGGCTGGCCAGGACTATACCTGCATGGGCGGGGAGACGTCCCACCGAGGTGGGGGACTTCTGAGTCCGTCCAGGTTTCGGAATTACACCGAATCACGCGGGCTGTACCGTAAACCGCAAGCTCCGGCAGCATCCACCCGGGGGCGGCTGTTACCTTCATCACTCCGTTTGCTCCGGAATCACACCGGATTGTCTGACACACCGGGCCCGTTGCGTTGCCACACCGGGGAATCCGATCTGCCCTCAAAAGGTCATCTGCGTTGCTGCAAGCAGCGGGACGCGATGAATCAATAACTGAATGGTTTATCGGAGCAAGCCCCGGTTAAAACCGTGTCTGTTACATCGTTTCCTTGAGAGCGCCAGCCCTTCATCAGCTGGTGAGTATAATTTAGCGGTTTGTGCTTGCGTATAAAATAGTAGGTAACGCATTGTGTCGTAACAAAGTCTGAAGCACCCGCCAAATACTGTAAACACGTGGGATACAGCGCTTGTGACAGAACACCGGGCCTGTGTTATGATGGGGGCCACTTCTTAAAGTTTAAAAAGAAGTGGGTTTTCCGACCCGCTTCTTTTTTTTAGACCATACCCCCACAACCCACCCCCTGACCGACCATGCCTCCCACCCCGCAACCTGCAGCACCGCACCCACTGGCCACCCGCCTGCTGGACCGCCTGGCGCCCGCCATGCCCGGGGGTTATTTTCTGGTGAGTGTGGACTGGGTGAAAGAAGGGGGCCGTCAGATTCTGCGCCTGGATGTGGATAAAACCGGCCATCGCATCACCATTGATGAATGCGAGATGGTCAGCCGCCACCTGGAAGCCATACTGGATGAGACCCCTGATCTCGCCGGGCTGGCTTATGCCCTGGAAGTGGGATCTCCCGGCGTCTTCCGGACGCTGAGCACACCCCGTGAGCTCGCTTATTACATTGGCTCGCCGGTGCAGCTGTGTGAGCCGGACACCCACGCCACCCTTGCCGAAGGCGTTCTGGAGGGATTCGACCCCACCACCCGGTCTGTCACCGTTGCCGGTAAGACCCACGTGCTGAGCGACAAAACCACGCTGAGCCTGAACCCGCCCTTTGAAATGCCGGACGCCGCCGACGCCGGAGACGATGAAACGTGCGCGCTGGAATACCAGCCGGATGACGAATGATTTTTTCAGATTGCCATTTTTTGCCACCGTTAAAGGAGCCCACCCATGATTAAAGTTGGAACCGCCCTGATGGAACATGCCGAACAGCTCGAACGCGAGCGCGGCATTTCAAAAGAGATCTTTATTGACTCGCTGCGCGAAGCCATGGTGGCCGCGTACAAAAAATACGCTTCGCTGAAAACCAGCGGCGGTATTGAGTGCGAAGTCAACGAACGCACCGGTGAAATCGGGATTTACGAACAACGGGTGATCGTTGAAGAACTCAACCCGGAATCCGAAGTGCTGGAAATGACCCTGAAGGAAGCGCGCCGCATTAAGCCGGACGTGGAAGAAGGCGACATTCTGGAGATGGAGGTGACGCCCGATGACTTTGGCCGTATTGCCGCCCAGGCCGCCAAGCAGGTCATCACGCAGCGCATCCGCGAAGCCGAGAAAAGCCTGATTCAGAAGGAATTTGAAGAGAAACAGGGCACCGTCGTCACCGGGATTGTTCAGCGCATTGAAGGCCGGAACGTCATTCTCAACATCGGCCGCGGTGAAGCCGTCCTGCCGCCCAAGGAACAGATTCCCTCCGAGTACTACCGCATTGGGAACAAAGTGCGCGTGTACGTGGCGGATCTGCGCGATTCCGGACGCGTTCCGCAGATAATCGTGTCTCAGGCGCACCCGGAAATGGTCCGTGAAGTGTTTGAACTGGAAGTGCCCGAGATTGAAGACGGCCTGGTGGAAATCAAAGCCATCGCCCGCGAAGCCGGCTTCCGCACCAAAGTGGCGGTCACCTCGCACGATCCCGATGTGGATCCCCAGGGCGCCTGTATCGGCACGCGCGGCAGCCGGATTCAGGCCATTGTGAACGAACTGAAGAACGAGAAGATCGACATCATTCTGTGGTCGCCCGATACCGTTTCTTTTATCACCAACGCCCTGGCGCCCGCCAAAATCGTGAAGGTGGAACTCATCGTTGAAGAAGATCGCCCGCCCCGCGCCATTGTGGTGGTCCCGGACGATCAGCTGAGTCTCGCCATCGGTCGCGAAGGTCAGAACGTGCGTCTGGCCGCCAAGATCTCCGGCTACAAGCTGGATATCAAAAGCCTGACACAACTGGAAGAGGAATACCGCCGCGAGGACGAAGCCCTCGGCCAGAGCACAGATGCACCCGCAGCAGCGTCTGATGAAACCCCGGAATCCGAAGCCGCGCCTGAAACGCCCGAAGCAACCGCAGATGCCGGCAGCCAGGAAACCGAGGCGACTGCTGAAGTGACGGAAGAAGCCCCGGAGCAGGAGCCGGTTGAAACCACCTGAACCATCCGCACAACCCAAACCAGACCGCAAAGGTCTGCGGCTTTGCGTGGCGTGCCGCCGGTATTTTCCACCCGAGACCATGCTGGCCGTCATTCACAACCGGCAACACCAGGCATGGACTGTGCGGTGGCCTGCAGGCCTGGCCCAAACGGCTGAAACCGCCAGCGTTCGGCTGTTTGGACGCAGCGCCTATGCGTGCTACAATACGGTCTGCCTCACCGAAGCCTTGCGGGCCAGGAAGTTCCCGCGCGCGTTGAAACAGACGTGTCCCGGTGATATATTGAAGAGCCTGGCCGATTGCAGCCCACCCGAAGGCCAGACAACCCACTGAGAGGTCCCCATCCCCTTGTCTCAAAGCAAAGTCCGCATCTACGAACTCGCCAAAGTCCTTGACGTTCCCAGCAAGGACATTATGGACCTGCTGGAAAAAGACCACGGCACCCGTGTCAAAAGTCATTCCAGCACCATTGATCAGCACGTCGCCGATAAAATCGTGGCCCACTTCAAGGGCGAGGGCAAGGTGGCCAAAGCCGCTGCAAAAGAGGCCGCTAAAACGGCAGACGCCAAAACCGCCAGGCCGGATGAAAAGTCCATGCCTGTTCTCAGTGAGCCGGACAACGAAAACCAGCTCCCTCAGCGTTACCGCAACGTACGGGTTATCAAACGCCAGACGATTGAAGACGCCAAGGCCGCAACGCCTGAGCCGCCTGCTGAGGAAGTGAAGCCGGCTGAGCCGGAACAGCCTTATCTGAAACCCGGCACCATCATTCACCGGGCCGAACCGGACCGACCGCGTCAGCAGCCTGCCGCTGAAAAGCCGGAAACGGAAAAACCCGTTGACGAAACGCCCGAAGCGGCGGCCGAGCGGGAAAAACTATTGCTGCAACCCGCACCGCAGGGTGAGGGCTGGGAGAAGCGCAAAGACGCCAAAGGCGGCGTCAAACATAAAAAACCGGCCCCCAAAGTGGACCTGCGACGCGAAATTGCCCAGGCCGAAGCCGCCTACTTCACCAAGGAGCAGGAACTGGCTTCTCTGCACAAGGCTGCGGCCAACCTGCAGCGCCAGGCGCCGCCCAAGGCCCCGCAATCGCGCATTCCCATTCCCGCCTCGCGCAAGAAATCCAAAAAAACGAAACGTCAGCTTTATGAAGAGCGTATGGAGCAACAGCGGTTGATTCAGGAAGCGGAAGAAGAACTGCTGACAGCCCCAAAAATTGTCTCCATCGCCCAACCCATGACAGTGGCCGAACTGGCCAGGGCCGTGCGCATTAAAGAGACCGAACTGATCAAGCACCTGTTTATGCAGGGGCGCATGGTCACGGTCAATCAAATCATTGATGTGGAAACGGCCCGCACCATCGCCAAGGATTTCGAGTTTGAAATCATCGAGGAAACCGAAGCCGCCAAGTCCACCCGGACTGATGAACAGTATGAAGCAATCGCCAGCGAACCGCGCAAAAAGCTGGATAAAACCCAGTTCCTGAATCTTGAAACCCGCGCCCCGGTGGTCTCTATTATGGGCCACGTTGACCACGGCAAAACAACGCTGCTGGATGCCATCCGCGAAACGCGCCACAAAATTGTGGATACCGAAGCGGGCGGCATCACCCAGAGTATCGGCGCCTACACCGTTGAAAAAAACGGCAAGCGGATTGTGTTTCTGGATACGCCCGGTCACGAAGCGTTTACCGCCATGCGGATGCGTGGCGCGCGCTCCACGGACATCGCCATTCTGGTGGTGGCTGCCGATGACGGCGTGATGCCCCAGACCATTGAAGCGATTAACCACGCCAAAGCCGCCCAGATTCCCATTATTGTGGCCGTCAACAAAATTGACAAGGACGACGCCAACCCGGACAACGTCCTCTCGCAGCTGACCGAATACGGTCTGTCCTCTGAGAAATGGGGCGGCGAAACCCTCACCAACGAACTCAGCGCGCTGCAGAAGGTGGGGCTTGAAGAACTGCTCGACAACATTCTGCTGGTCTCTGAACTGCTTGACCTGAAGGCCGACCCGACCGTGCCCGGCCAGGGCGTGGTGGTGGAAAGCCAGCTCGACAAACGGATGGGTCCTGTGGCCACCATTCTGGTTCAGAACGGCACCCTGGCCGTGGGTGACAATATTCTGATTGGCGCCGTGGGTGGCCGTGTGCGCGCCCTCATTGATGACAGCGGCAACCGCATTCAGGAAGCCGGCCCCTCCACCCCGGTGGAAGTGCTGGGCCTGGATTCCGTCCCCAATGCCGGTGACGAATTCATCGTGATTCGCGATGACAAGCAATACAAACAGCGCCTGCAGGCTGAAAAGAACAACGAACGCGATCAGCGCCTGAGTACCCGCCGTTCCACGCTCACGGCCGGTTTTGGCGTGATGAACGACGACGGCCGTCCGATTCACGAAAAACAGTTCAACATCATCATCAAGGCCGATACCCAGGGATCGCTGGAAGCCGTTTCCGATATGCTGGCGCAGCTGTCCACCGATGAAATCAAGGTGAATATTCTGCACCAGGCCACCGGCGATATTTCCGAAGCGGACGTGATGCTGGCCGTACCCTCCAATGCCATTATTGTGGGCTTTAACACCAAACCGGACAACAACGCCGAGCGCCTTTCGGAACAGCACGGCGTGACCATCCGCACCTTCGACATTATTTACCAGATTGCCGAGGAAGTGGAGAAACGGATGCTGGGCAAACTGTCGCCCGAGATCCAGGAACTGGAATCCGGCGCGGCCGAAGTGCGACAACTCTTCTCCATTGGCAAAACGGTCATTGCCGGGTGCATGGTCACCGAAGGCAAGCTGATCCGCAACGCCAAGGCGACCGTATTGCGCGATGGCGAAGTCCTTCACACGGGCGTTCTCAGTCAGCTGAAACGCTTTAAGGATGACGTGCGCGAAGTGGCCTCGGGCTACGAGTGCGGGATTTCCTTCGAGAAGTTCAACGATCTGCAACCCGGCGACACCATCAAGGTCTTCGTCACCAAGGAACTGGAGCGGACCTCGCTCTAGGGGCGCAGACGCCACTTTTTTCCCGACAGGGGTGAATCCACTATGTCTCGTGAACAATCCGGCAACAACCGCCAGGACAAGGTCCGCAAAGCGCTGATGCGTGAGGTGAGCGATATTATTGCCCACCAGATTAAAGACCCAGTGCTGACAAACCAGGTCATTTCGGTCACCGATGCCGAAATTTCGCCGGACATGAGCATGGCCCGGATTTATGTCAGCATTTTTGGCGATGACACCGTGCGCCAGGAGATTATGGCGGTCCTGAAGGCGGCCGAGCCCAAAATCCGGACCCTGGTGGGGCAACGGATCCGCCTGCGCGTGACGCCCAAGGTGGAGATCCGCTACGATGACTCGCTGGAACGCGGCAGCCGCATCACCCAGCTCCTGGAGCAGATCGCCCAGGAAAATCTCTGACAATTTAATGTAAATAATATATACATTTGCTCTCTTTTAGGGCAATTTTGTCGCTCCAATCGCCTTCATTCAGAGAGAGGCGTACTGAGAGAGCGTTTTTCACCATGGCCAAAACCCGTAAGCCCCATGTAAAGCCCCGTCACCCGGACGGCGGCGCCTGTCTGCGGGCAGCATCCCCCATTTCCGTCCCCGCAGGTCAGAGCAATCCCCTGAGTATCCACGAGGGAGCGACGGAATGTCCCGCGCCGGAAGCCGGCTGGCGGATACTGGAAGCTGACCGGCGATTGTCTGAGTCGCTGCTGTGGGACATTCAGAACGACTATTACTGCCGGCAGGGCGTGGCGGCCTGGCAGAACAGCGTGCCCTTCTACATTACCAACAGCGCGTTTATCGCCGAAAGCTACGGCCAGATGATCATCGCCATGCTGCGCGACCTGGCCCCGAAACTCGACCGCAGCCAGCCGGTTTACATCCTGGAACTGTCGGCCGGCACCGGACAATTCGGCTTTCTGGTTCTGCGGGAACTGTTCCGCAAACTGCCTCAGATTCAGGCACTGAAAGATCTCCGCCTGTGTTATGTGATGTGTGACGTGACCGAGAAGAACGTGGCCTTCTGGCAGAACCACCCTCGCCTGCAGCCCTACCTGAACTGCGGCATGCTGGAAACCGCCTGTTTTAACCCCGTCACAGACACCTCCCTGACACTCAGCCGCTGCGGCAAAACGCTGTCTCCGGAAGATTTCACCAACCCGGCCATCGTGATTGGCAACTACCTGTTTGATACCATCCGTCAGGATCTTTTTCAGGTGACCCCGGAAGCCGGCCTGCTGGAAGGGCGGGTCACCCTGGCTGCCCGCACGGAACACTGCCCGGAGAACGGTTACCCGGCCATTGAGCACATTGTGCCCACCACGCATTATCAGCCTCATGAGGCGCTGACCCCCGAGAACCCCTGTTATTACGAAGACCCCACCTGGAACCGGATACTGGCGGAGTATGCCGCTTGCGGCGAAGCCGGGTCGGTGATTATGCCGGTGGGCGCCCTGGAAACCATTGCGGCATTGACCCGCCTGACTCAGAACAACTGGCTGCTGATGGCCAGTGACAAGGGTTACCCCAGCGCCGGCGCCATGCTGAATGCCGGCGAACATCCCTATGCCGCACACGGCGCCTTTTCGTTTCCGGTGAATTTTGACGCGCTGCTGCGCTATGCGGCCCGCTGCGGCACCGCCGCATGGAGCACCTGCGCCCCTCTGCTGAAACTGCAAACCCTCTGCTGCGCCTTTACGCCCCTGGTCTCCCCGTGCTGTGAGAACACGAGTTTACTGTTCCGCGAAACCCTGAACCGCCAGAACACACTGAACACCCTGGTGGATGTGGACAGCATGGCTATTTTCTACCAGGCGCCCGAAAAACATCCGCTGTCCATCGATCTGCTGATGGGCGTGCTGCGGCTGTGTCTGGCCGAACCCCAGACCATGTGCACCTGCGCACCCCACCTGATCCACTCGCTGAGCGTGGCCACCGAAACGCAGAAACAGGAATTACGGCAGCTGATGCACCAGGCCTGGGATCAGTACTACTTCTTTCCCGGCGCCTGTCAGCTGCCCTTCGCGCTGGCCCAGTTGTCCTTTCATCTGGGCGATATGAAACAGTGCCTCGCTTATGTTGAACAGACCCAGTTGCTTTTCGGGCATCACGAAGCGCTGCGGGGCCTGCTTTATGACTGCCTGAGAAAACTGCAGAACGAGGACAGCCCCCCGGTCTGATTCCCGGAGAGCTGTTCCAGTCGGTCACAACAATGTCTAGTGAACGAGTCGTATCTTGGTGGCGCCTGCACCCGGGTCCACAGAGTCACCGGTTTTACAGTTACTGTTACACACCATTTTGGCAAAATGCCCTTTGATGGTTTTGGGGTTTCCGGTGGACTGCAGCTCGGTTATAACAAACGGTGCAATGCCTGAGATGAGGAACTTGGCATTGGCGCCCTGACCTGTACTCTGGGAATATAGTGGCACCGTAATCACCGTCTCGTCGGCAATCAGCTGGTCAATTTCACTTTTATAGGCATTCAACTGATTACCTGGTTCTGGTTCATACTCTTCGCCCACTTTCACAGGGCCATCAAAACCATTTTCCCACCAGCTGCGCACAGTGGGTACACCCACAGCGCCATTGGCGTTGCTGAGTTCAGCGAATCCAAAACTGCCGGGGGGCATACTGCCGCAAGCCTCCTCCGTGGTCAGGCTGGAGGCGCCAATGCTCACTGTTGTGGCCACGCCTGAATCGGTATTCGTATCACTGTTCCAGGTGCGTTTGGTCCAATAGCTGTCATGAGGACCACCCACCTGCTTATTATTTCCGAAATCAAATTTAATTTTGGAGAGCGTATCCGTATTGGAGACGCTGCTGATATCAAAGAAATATTTTTTACCCTGGATGTTGGTCAGGGTGACATCAAAGCCCATCACGTTCACAGTCTGCCCTTCGGAGACGGATACCGTCTGAGTCTGAGCACCCACTGTAACGGTGGTGGTGACGGTGGATGGATTATTGTTACTGCTCATATCCACCCGCAGCGAGTCCGTCGCTTTTTCGCCATTGGCGCCCAGCGGCGAAACCTCGTGGTCCAACGTGGCGTTCCAGAATTCGATATACTGGCCAGGATTTTCCGTAGCGTAATACCACAGGGTTTCCTGATCGCCGGCGGCTTTCTGGTTTCCGTTGCCGTTCCCGTTACTGCCGTTGGTGCTGTCATACAGCGTGATTTCCGGCTGGGTGGGATCCCCGTAAAGTTCTTTGGCTTTATTATAGATGCCCTGACAGAGATACACGGGCCGCAGGCCGGTATACTCCTCAATGGCGCCGCCATAGATAGCTGTGGAAGAGGCATCCACGCTCATGCTGTCAATATGAATCATTTTGGCCAGCAGTGTGGACAACGCACCATTCGCCTGGCCATCGCCCCGTCGTACATTGACCCTAACGGAGTTTGATCCACCCGTCAGATCAAATTCCGGATTCAGATCGTTGAACGTGGCGGCATCATAGCTTCCCGTGGGATCGGAATACCCGAAACTGATGTCATTCTGATCCAGGTTATAGCCATTCTCCTGAGCCATCGCAATGGCAGCAGCCCGCGCATCATCCCATTTTTCTTCCGGGGTGTCGGCATCGCTGCGGAATAACGCCACGGTGCCGGCCAGCGCGCTGGCATCGGCTGCGGTCTGCATCCGCTGATGCTCCGCAAAATACAGGCCAAAATCCACAGCAACACTGCCGCCCATCAGGGTCACCAGAGTTAAGCCTGCTGTCATGATAATGGAGCCATTACCCAACATCTTTTTAAGCATCATTCACCCGTCCCTGTTTAGGTAGTGTCTACATTCAAACTTCCCCATATTAAGAATCCGTGATCTACTATCCTTGTTGGTTATGGGAGGATAGAGAGATGGAACTGAGTGACGCCCAGTGGGAGAGAATTAAAGATGCCCTGC
>JBFWUP010000018.1:0-13563 GCA_050247195.1 Candidatus Melainabacteria bacterium
CCATGATCTTAAGGGCTGCTCCCGTTACTTAGCTGTCTCAGCTGGTAGATTCCCTGGGCTCCCCGGAATTGCCTCTTTGAGGCGAGTAGCGGGAGGGGGTCCGGGGGAGGGACTATGCGTGTGGATAACGAGGTGCTCTACCGCTGGCATCAGCTGGATGCCAGCCAAGTGCTTCTTGCTGTCGCGGATTTCGCAAAGAAAGACGCTTCTTTTGTGCCGGCAAAAAATGCTGGGACTACGCGATGGCACGCCCGAGTCCTGCAGAGCGAGTTCGAGCTGCTATTAACTGGGCCAAAATTCTGGGATGTCCGGGTCAGCCGTGGCGGCGGCGGTGCCATGGATCTGGTGATGCACCTAAATGGCTGCCACTTTAAGCATGCCGCAGTGATCCTGATGGAGCGCGGGTTGTGAGGTTGCTTCTGTCCGACGAAAACCTGGTCGTGCAGGGCCGCGCCTTCGTGGGCTTTCCCCTGCTCGTTCACAGAGACGGCACGACTGTCGAGCCCGCGCAAAGCTTCCTTTGGGATGTGCTTACAGCAAATGGAAGGGCGCAAAGTCCACTGACCTGGTCCAAGTATGGTCGGGACATCTACGACTACTTCGCGTTTCTCGACGCCAATGAACTCGATTGGCAGACCATCCCCGTGAGAGGCATGCCAAGCATCGTGGACTGGTATCGCGACTGGTCCAAAGGGGAGATCGGTCTTGATCCGGTCACGATCAACGCTCGACTGCGTTTGATTGCTCGGTTCTACCGATGGGCCCAGCAGATGGGATTGATCAAGCAACTGCCCTTCCGCTACCAAGTCGTCCGCGTAACACGCGATCCAGGGTTCCTGGCGCATGTAGACGCGTCAGCGAACTTGGTTGAGGTGCCCAGCGCGATGCTGCCTCAGAAGTCAGCGCAAATCAAATTCCTCACCATGGAACAGGTGCTGGTTTGCCTCGGTGTATTGAGCAACATCACGCACCGACTGATGTTCGAGCTCATGGTCCGTTGCGGCTTGCGTCAGATCGAGTGCAGGACCTTCCCGGTCAAGTACCTGTTCGACCCGGCCAAGCGGCGCGACTTGGTCCAGGGCCAAATGATTCGACTGCCTTTGAGCGACAGGGACATGAAGCTGAAGTATGACAAGCCGCGTGCTATCGACGTGCCATATGATCTCATGGAGGACCTATGGTGGTATGCGGCGCGGTACCGAAAATCACGTCTGCAGGCGGCCGGCGCCGGCGCACCCTGCGCGAATCTCTTCATCACGCAAAACGGGACTCCTTACGGCGACACTGCGCTCACGGACATCTTCGCTTCTCTGGAGAAGCGCGTGGGGTTCAGGGTACGCCCGCACATGCTTCGGCACACGTATGGAACGTACACGCTGTGGAAGCTCCGAAAGATGGGTTTCGAAGGTGAGCCTTTGCTGTATGTGCGCGATCGCATGGGGCATAGCAGCGTGAGCACGACCTCGGTTTACCTGCATCTCATCAACCAATTGGGCGCACAAGTCGTTCTGAAGTGGGAAAACGAAATCGACGCTCTGTTCGGGATCGAGCCATAGCATGGGCCGCAAGCGAAAAAACTTCAAGGCTGCCGCTCCGGTGGTGATACCGACGGGCGCAGAAGCATTGGCGCTTCACTCACCACTAGCGGAAGTTGATCTGCCAAAAAACCCGAGCGGTGCCAACAAGATCGAGTTGGGGCACTGGTTTGGCAAGGGAATTGACGATTGGGTGACCAGCTGCTCCTTGCAACTGCGTGCCTTCATACAAGCCAAAACTGTGGCCCCCACTTCCGTGGTCTCCTACGGCAAGGCGCTCAACTACTTCTTCGACTATCTAGTGACCGGCGGCGCCCTGGCTGGCCCCGCCGGACTAACGCGAGGCCACTTGGACCAGTACGTTGGCTGGCTGAAAGCTGGCAATGGTCCTCGTAGCGAGGTTTCACAAAAGAACGCCTACACGCATACTAAATCGGTTCTGCAAGGCTTGCTTGAGCGGCGTGTGATCGAGCAGCAGCATGCCTTGTTTCCGGCCAATCCCTTTCCCCTAAGCAATAGCAAGAAGCGGGGTCAGATTCCGCTATCCCAGGCCGAACGAGTCAGACTGGCAGACGCACTGCGGCTCGACGTCATTGCATTGCACAACGATACTTTCGATGCCACCGACGGACAAGCGTTGACGGTGTATGCCTTGGCGCTTGCAATGCGGACCGGCTTAAACACTACTCCGTTGCTCGAACTCAAGCGAGACTGCTTGAAGCCGCACCCGTTTATGCCACGGATGCGCTTGATAGAAGCGTTCAAAGGACGCGGAAACGCTACCCAAATCAAGGCCCTTCGATACACGCGCAGCATCGAGGTGCCTACGTCGATTCCCATGGACGGAGTCGCTCTCTTCGAGCACCTGCTCAAGCGTACTGAGCCATTGGTGGCGAATGCACCTGAGAATCTAAAGGACAGCGTTTGGCTCTATGAGGCGCAAGCCAGTGCATACCTCGGCAACCTGACCAGACTGAACAGTTCGGTACTCGGCTACAACGTTGCTCGGTTCGTTAGCCGGCACGGTCTATTGGGAGACGATGGAAGCCCGCTCGCTTTGAACACCTCACGCCTGCGCAAGACGATGGAAAACAGGCTCTGGCGTCTGAGCAATGGTGACCTGTTCACGGTGGCGGCCATCATGGGCCATAGCCCAAAGGTCGCAGACCAGAGCTACCTGTCGGTCACCGACGAGATGAGGAAAAACGCTGTCGTTGTTGGCGAGGCCCTTCCTGAAACCTACCGGACGGCAAAAGGGCCTACCCCACCTCCACTGGAGCGCACGCCATCAGGGCGCTGCAAGGACAGCCTTCATGGCGACCGTGCGCCCAAGGATGGCACGCACTGCATCGACTTCTTGAGCTGCTTCAGCTGTCGCAGCTTCGCCGTGGTCGGCACCAGTGAAGACCTGCACCGCCTCTTCAGCTTCTACTGGTTTCTGGAATCCGAAAGTAAACATACGAGGTCCCCCGAATGGGCTGAATACTTCACGCTGATTCGCACTCAAATTGATCTTTTCACGATGGAAAAATTCGACGAGGAACTTGTTGACCAAGCCAAACAGGCAGCACGCAGCAAGCCTTTGAAATTCTGGAGTCGATACCGTATCTCTGGAGGCGCGCTTGCCTGATCAAGCTCTACCATCGTTTCTGGCCCTGGCGGCCGTCTCTGACGCCCCACCAGCAGCTGATTTGGTCGTCAGCTCCGTGGCTGGCCCCGTCGGCGTCAAGCAGGTCCTGAGTCGCTACGGCGACGAAGTCTGGGAGCTGTGGCCTTACTTTGAGCAGTCGAATCTGCCCCCCAGCAGCAAGCGCATTGACTGGAAGAATGTTCCAGAGCAATTCAGAGACGGGTGCAAGGCAGTGGTCTACCGGTATTGGAAGGAGGGCCTCCCCGGAGCGACTCCTCCGATCGCTCACACAATTGTGGTGCTGACGGGTCATCTCGTCGTGGTGTTCAAGTATCTCGCGCATCTGGAAGTGCGCGGGCTGGGCCACATTCACCCGATTCACGTGTCGGGGTTCATCCATCACAGGCGCACCGTTGACCGCGTCGTGCCGGGGACACTCTTTCGCAACTTGCTTGGCATCGAGCTGCTCTACCGGTTTCGGTCCGAAGGCGTCGACTCCTTAGGCTTCCATCCTTGGCCCGGCTCGTCGGCGGGCGACCAGGCTGGTTACACCGGACCGGCGCGTTCAACGGGGGACACACCTTTGATCCCACCGGCCGCGCTCCAGCAGCTCTACGTCACTGCCGAGGGCCTGCTATTCAGGGCGGATGTCATGCTCAACGAGCGGGACTTGGGCTTGCGTCTCACCGGGTTCGATCGGGAGCTGAATTTGCTTAGGGACGCGTGCTTCTTCCTTCTAGGCCTTCTCACAGGCATGCGATGTGAAGAGATAGCAGGCATAGAAGTTGGTGCTGGCCGCAAAGAGCGTAAGGACGGCCTCGTCTACAACTGGGTTCGAAGCATCGAGCACAAAACAAAGAAGGGACGCGTTGAGTATTTGATGCCAGCCATGGGCCACCGAGTGCTGAAGGTTATGGAGCGCTGGTCTGAGCCGTTGCGCGAGGAGCTCCGCAGCCTGGTGCTTCAACTGGAGGCCGATCAAGCAACCGTCGGCATGGCAGAACGAATGAGCGTGCTAGCGGCCGCTCGGGCGGACAGCAACCGCCTGTTCCTCGGTCGAGAAGGCAGGACTCAGCAGATCCGGACGGTATCAGGCCAGCATTGGTCAGGCAGGATGAAAACCTTCGCAACCCACGCCGGTGTTGATTGGCGCCTCTCGCCTCACCAGCTGCGTCGTGCATATGCGTGGACGTTCGTGCGGCATCGCTTGGGAAATATCCTATTCCTCAAGGAGCAGTTCAAGCACTCAAGTATCGATATGACACAACTTTATGCTGCGAACCCCATGCAGGATGACGCGCTGTTTGCAGACGTGTTCACGGAGATCAGTGCTCAAAAGGTCGAACTGATCGACGGGTGGCTGAATGCGGATACGCCGCTAGCGGGACGCGCGGGTCAGCGAATCGTGACCATGCGGGCCCACGACTTCCCTAACCGCGGAACGCTCATCGAGGAGACGGCCGATTGGATCAATATCCGCAGCACCGGCCATTCGTACTGCTTGGCCCAAGACGACGGCTGTGGTGGGGCCGGACTTTATGAGCCGTGGCGTTGCGGTGGCTGCAACGACTCTGTGATTGACAGCTCCCAGCGGATCGCTTGGCAGGCAATACACGCCCACCAATTGGAGCTTGAAGAGGAAGCTCGCAACTTGGGTCCGGCAGCGGTCCAGCGGGTGCAACGGGATCTCCAACGAGTCGAGGACGTATTGAAACAGCTTGGACCGGAAATAGGTGAGGTATGAAAGACAGATTGGATCGGCGTCAGCAGCCCGAAGAGGTTCGCGGGCGCAATAGGGAGGCAACCAATGCTGCTCTCTGGGAAGCCCTAGGACGCCTGCAGCGCACCGAGGTCGCCTTGACATTCACCGCTCTGGCGGGCGAGGTCGGCGTCACCCCGGCCTTGATTCATACCCGCTACCCCGATGTCGCTAAAGAAGTTCGCCGGTTGACTGGCCGACTGCCAAGCGCAAGCGAGGAACGCTTGAAGGAGGCATTAAAACGCGAACAGGAAACGGCTACTGATTTGCGTGCCGAGAACCTAGACCTACGCAACCAACTGCGGGCCATGGCATCTGTCAACGAAGCGCTCAGGCAAGAATCGAGAATTCTGAAGGCTACTGGCGACGCGAAGGTCGTTAGCTTCGTTTCCAAGGCACCGAAACGCTAGTCGAATAGCGAAGCGGTTTGGGGGACTAGCCGGCACGGCCGGCCGCGCGCGAACGTCAGTAAAGCAAGGCGGAGCTAATGGCCACCTCGGCTGATCGAGTAGTCGTACCCGACCCTAAGCAGCCGGCCATCATCCTGACGGGCTTGTCGGACAGTAGTCACTTGTCGTCGAAACTGGGCAGCAGCCTGAGGTGTGCGAAACGAGTCGGCAGTCGCTTGACGAAATTCGAGGAAGGCACAACCTCTATGCTCATAGATTTTCCTTACGATGCTGTGGCCAAGCACTGTGGCCACCAATACTCGGCCTCAATGTTTGGATGCCTCGGTTCATCCAACGGGCGCCCAAGCGAGAAGCGTCGGCCCTCGATGTCGAACAGGAAGCGCTGATAGCACTCCAGCCCGCAGAAGTGCTCGACATACTCCACGCCTTCCGGGGTAAAGGCGGCATCGAGCGGGATTTCCTTGCAGCACACGCAGCAACTGGTGGCAGTCGGATCATTTGCATTCATGGTGGCACCCCTCCATTGACTGACAAAGGCGGCGAATGCCGCCGCCGGCATTGGCTTGGCGAACAGGAAGCCTTGTCCCGTATCGCACTCCGCTTGCCGCAACAGTGCGAGACTGGTCGGCGTTTCCACGCCCTCGGCCACCACGTCCATGCCCAGCCCGTGCGCAAGCTGAATCACGGAGCGCACGATGGTTCGGTCGCGGTGATCGGCGACGAGTCCGGCGACGAAGGACTGGTCGATCTTGAGCGTAGTAATCGGGCAGCACTTCAGGTGTTGCAGGCAGGAATAGCCGGTGCCGAAGTCATCGGCGGCGAAGCGCACACCGATCTGTCGCAAGGCTTCCAGGGCGGGGAAGATCGCCGGATTACCGAATGCGACCGATTCGGTCAGCTCGATTTCAAGAGACTCGGCGGGCAACTCGGCATCAGCCAGCATGTCCTTTACCCACCCGTCGAAACCCGGTCTCACTTGGCTCGCCGAAACATTGACGGCCAGCCGGAACGGTTGCCACGCCAGCTTCCGCCACTCGCGCATCTGGCGGCAGGCTGCGCCCAGCACCCAGGCACCGATTTCCGGCATCAGGCCGGACGATTCGACCACAGGCAGGAACTGGCCGGGCGGCAGCAGCCCGAGCGTCGGATGACGCCAGCGCAACAGGGCTTCCGCACCGACAATCTGGTCACTGCGCAGATCGACTATCGGCTGGTAATGCAGCTCAAGTTGCCCGCGCACAACCGCCTGCGCCAACTCGGTCGCCGTCCATCCGGCGGGGTGCGAGGTCGTCATGATCCGCCCCGGAAGGCCCGCAGTAGCCGCGTCACGGACAGCACGAACAAGCCGGTCAGCGTGAGGGCTGCAATACCCCAATGCTCCCCGATGAATGCGCCGGCGGTCGTTCCGGCCAGCACAACGGCGAGAATCGGCAAATGGCAGGGACAGGTGAGCACGGCCAGCGCGCCCCACAGGTAGCCGGTGAACGGCTTGCGTGTCTTGGTCGGCAGGCGTTCCGGGCCGTTCATGGCAGACTCTCCGCGTGCTGTGCCGGCTCGGTCGGCAGGGTGGCCAACTGCGCTTCCAGATCGGCCAACGCTTCGCGCCGGCGTTCGACGAACTGGCGCAGCACGGCAAGCTGCGTGGCCGCTTCGCCACCGTCCGCTGCATCCAGCGCCCGGAACAGCCGCGCCAGCGCATCGAGGCCGATGCCCGCTTCGAAGGCGGACCGCACGAAGCACAGCCGCTGCAAGGCAGCCTCGTCGAACAGGCCGTAGCCGCCTGGCGTGCACGCCACCGGCCGCAGCAGTCCGCGCAGCAGGTAGTCGCGCACGATATGCACGCTCACCCCGGCATCAAGGGCCAGCCGGGACACCGTGTAGGCGTTCATCGAACACCTCCTTTTTCTCACCCGGCGCAGCAGGAAAGCTGCTTCACATCCTTGTTGAAGGTCTGCGCCGCGAGCTTCAAGCCCTCGACCATCGTCAGGTAGGGAAACAACTGGTCGGCCAGTTCCTGCACCGTCATGCGGTTGCGAATCGCCAGCGCAGCGGTCTGGATCAGCTCGCCCGCTTCCGGCGCGACCGCCTGCACGCCGATCAGTCGTCCGCTGCCTTCTTCAACGACCAGCTTGATGAAGCCGCGTGTGTCGAAGTTGGCGAGTGCGCGCGGCACGTTGTCCAGCGTGAGGGTGCGGCTGTCGGTCTCGATGCCATCGTGGTGCGCTTCCGCCTCGCTGTAGCCCACGGTCGCCACTTGCGGGTCGGTGAACACCACGGCCGGCATCGCGGTCAGGTTCAGAGATGCGTCACCTCCGGTCATGTTGATCGCGGCACGGGTGCCGGCCGCTGCCGCCACATAGACGAACTGCGGCTGATCGGTGCAGTCGCCGGCCGCGTAGATGTGTTCCACGCTGGACCGCATGCCGGGGTCGATGACGATCGCGCCTTGCGGGTTGAGCGTGACGCCCGCCGCATCCAGCGCCAGGTTGCGCGTGTTGGGCGCGCGGCCGGTGGCGACCAGCAGCTTGTCGGCGCGCAGTTCGCCGTGCGCCGTGGTGAGCACGAATTCGCCGTCCCCTTCACCATTGATATAGGCGACCTGGCTGGCCTGGGTGTGTTCCCTCACCTCGATGCCCTCCATGCGGAATGCGGCCGTGACGGCTTCGCCGATGGCCGGGTCTTCGCGGAAGAACAGCGTGCTGCGCGCCAGGATCGTCACCTTCGCTCCGAGTCGGGCGAACGCCTGCGCCAGCTCCAGCGCAACCACCGATGAGCCAATTACGGCCAGGCGCTTAGGGATAGTCTCGCTGACCAGTGCCTCAGTGGAAGTCCAGTAAGGCGTATCTTTCAGGCCAGGAATCGGCGGCACAGCCGGACTCGCGCCGGTGGCGACCAGACAGCGGTCGAATGCCACCACGCGCTCGCCGCCGTCGTTGAGTTGCACGACCAGGCTGCGGCTGTCTTTGAAGCGGGCTGCGCCGCGCAGCACGGTAATGGCTGGATTGCCCTCCAGGATGCCTTCGTATTTGGCGTGGCGTAGTTCATCGACACGGGCCTGCTGCTGGGCCAGCAGCGCCGTGCGCTGGATGACCGGCGCTACCGCTTGGATGCCATTGTCGAACGGGCTTTCCCGGCGCAGGTGGGCAACGTGGGCGGCGCGGATCATGATCTTCGACGGCACGCAGCCGACATTGACGCAGGTGCCGCCAATGGTGCCGCGCTCGATCAGCGTGACGCGTGCGCCCTGCTCGACGGCCTTCAGTGCCGCCGCCATTGCGGCCCCGCCGCTGCCGATCACGGCGATATGGAGCTTGCCAGCATCCCCGCCAGCCTTGTCATCACTGCCCAGCCATTCGCGCACCTTGCCGAGCAATCCGCCGTCCGCCGGAGCCACGGGCGCATCGGCGAGCGTGGCCCGATAACCTAGTCTGGCCACAGCGGCCGTCAGCGCGTCGGGTGACGTGCCGGCCTCGATAGCGAGCCGGGCGCTGCCCTTGGCGTAGGACACTTCCGCCGAGCGCACACCGGGGACTTTCTCCAGGGCGTCCTTGACGTGAACCGCGCACGAGTCGCAGGTCATGCCGGTGATGTTGAGAGTGGTCATACCATCGTTCCTTATTCGTGTGGGCCGCCGTCTAGCACGGTCAGCCGTGTTTCGCAGGGAGTTCGCAACCATCCGGGCCGCAGCGGCGATGCGCCGGCGACACGAAGTCCCAGATCGACACCCCAATCATCAAGGCCAGGCCGACGTACATCAGGTTCGCCGTCCACCAGTTGCCGAGCAGCCAGACTGTGGCCGCGAACACGATGGCCGGCCCGATCATGCCGAGCAGGCTGCGCAGCCATTGCCGATGACTGAGCCAGCCCAGCGCGTTCGCCACGAAAGCCAGCGCGGCAAACAGCGGCAGCAGGCGGCCGATGAACAAGCCCTCGTACTGGCTCAAGGAGCCCAGCCCAATGGCCGCGCCAAAGCTGGCGAGCGCCGGGAAGCAGGCGGCGCAGCCCATCGCGGAAACGACGCTGCCGAGCGCGCCGGTTTTATCGGCAATGCGAGTCATCAGTCCCATGATGTGGCTCCCGTTGTTGATGTTGGCTTAGTGGCTCACTGCTTGACGCTGGACGGATAGCCGGCGTCTTCGGTGGCCTTGGTGAGCTTCGGCACGCTGGTCTTGGCGTTGTCGAAAGTGACGACAGCCTCGCGTTTCTCGAAGCCCACATCGACCTTGCTCACGCCCTCGACCTTGGAGAGCGCTTTCTTGACGGTAATCGGGCAGGCGGCGCAGGTCATGCCGGGCACCGCTAGCGTGACGGTTTGGGTAGCGGCCCACACGGGAGCAACAACGGCGGCGAGGGCAAGGGAGGCAAACAGTTTCTTCATGATGAACTCCTGGTTAATAGAAAAAGGGAACGACATAGGGAAATCCAAGCGCGACCAGGACCAGCACGGCCACGATCCAGAAAATCAGCTTGTAGGTGGTGCGCACCTGCGGAATCGCGCAGACCTCGCCCGGCTTGCACGCCTGCACGGGCCGGTAAATACGCTTCCAGGCGAAGAACAGCGCCACCAGCGCCGCGCCAATGAAAATCGGCCGATACGGCTCCAGCACCGTCAGGTTGCCGATCCAGGCCCCGCTAAAGCCCAGGGCGACCAGTACCAGCGGCCCTAGGCAGCAGGTTGAAGCGAGGATGGCGGCCAGCCCGCCGGCGAAGAGCGCACCGCGCCCGTTTTGCGATTCAGACATACGTTGGCCTTTTGAATTTGGATTGGATAGCGTAACCTTACTTCCGTACTCATGTACGGAGTCAAGCGATATGGAAAATACTTTGGAGAACCTAACCATTGGCGTTTTTGCCAAGGCGGCCGGCGTCAATGTGGAGACGATCCGGTTCTATCAGCGCAAGGGCTTGCTGCCCGAGCCGGACAAGCCTTACGGCAGCATCCGCCGCTATGGGGAGGCGGATGTAACGCGGGTGCGGTTCGTGAAATCCGCTCAGCGGTTGGGCTTCAGCCTGGATGAAATCGCCGAGCTGCTGCGGCTCGACGATGGCACCCACTGCGAGGAAGCCAGCAGCGTGGCCGAGCACAAGCTCAAGGACGTGCGCGAGAAGATGGCCGACTTGGCGCGCATGGAAACCGTGCTGTCTGAACTCGTGTGCGCCTGCCATGCACGAAAGGGGAATGTTTCCTGCCCGTTGATCGCGTCACTACAGGGCGGGGCAAGCCTGGCAGGGGCGGCGACGCCTTAGCGTGCTTTATTTTCCGTTTTCTGAGACGACCCCCGCGCGGTCAACCGTAGCGGAGTGTCGGTCTGCAGTCGGTGAAGCAGCCTATCACCCGCGTTACCAGGGAGTGCCTGAGTAATCAGGGCACGTTGCCGCTCCCAGTTGAACTCAAGCATGGTAACCACCGCGCCGCCCGAAGCTGCAAACGGCCCCTCGGCGCGCCGTGAAGTGCAGACGACATGTACACCAGGGTGCCCGCCAAGGAAGTCGTCTGCGCCCGCCGCAGCGCGTCCTTTGTCAGCCTCGGCAATTTCATTCCAACCGTTCAATAGCAACGCGACCCTGCCGTTGACAAGCAGGCGCGACAGCGTCTCTTCGTCAATTGCGGCAAGACGGACGCCGTCCAAACTGGCCATGTAAGGCAACAGCGGCTGACCAGAGCGCAGCCATTTTGATGCCGAGACGTACAGAGGCACGGCCATACCCGCCTCGGCAAGGAGGGCGTGCCCAAGTTCAACAAGCGCCGTTGTTTTCCCGCTGCCGCCTTCACCTGCGATGACAACGAGCTTCCGTTCGTGAAGCAGCCCCTTAAGTGTAGTGACGTCCAGACGCTCACGAGAGCCGGGTTGCTCGCCCATCTCAAAGGCACAAGGAATTCGCTGCTCCAGGAGCCTTGCGGCTTTTGGAGCCTGCACGAGAAGGCCACGTGCCGCCGCGGCCAGCCCTTCTAGGTTGGGCGGGGCGAGCTGAGCCATGCGCCGCTCTCGGTTGTCCGCAGCCAGCTCTGCGACCTGTGAAGCCAGAAAGACGGGGTCATCTGAGATGAGAGCTGCTACATAGTTGGCTACAGCCTCTACAGGCCCACGCGCAAGCTGGGCGGCTTCGCCTGTTGCGTTCGCGTACCCGTCTGCCAGGGCCTCGAATGCGACCGTGGCGAGCGCGTCGTTGCCTCCCAACCTTGCCAGCAAGTACTGAGTTAGAGCTGTTCTAGTTGCCGCACCGGATAGCCACGCGCGCGTGGCTTCGACCAACGTGACAGCGCTTGGCAACAGGGGCTCGCGAAGCAATTGGTCAATAGCAGCAGCGACACGACCTTGGGCGCTTTGCCCGCCGATGAGGTCGCCACATATCAATGTATCGCGCGCATTGGCTCGCTTGCCGAGCGACGCCACCTTGCCGAGCACCCAGTCGGCCGCCTTACCAAGCACCGAATCCGTCAACCATTCCATCATTGCCCGCCCCCTCACCCTTGCCAGACAAACCGGCCATTCTGCTCCTGATACTGATAGCTGCGAAGGAAACCAGAAGCCTGCCAGAGTCGGTCGAAAGCAGGTCGGAACAGCTCGGCGAGGTCTGCAACGGGCCAGTCGTTCAAAAGAACATCTGGAAGTTGCAAAGCGGTGCGGTCGATTGGGCTCAGCGGCGTATCCTCTTCAAAGTGCCGCCGGAGTTCTCGGTTGCTGGTAACGACGACCGCCCCTTCGGCCCCGACAAGCGCAACGCGCACAACCAGCGGAACGTCGAACGTCAACAGGCCGCGGGTGCGCTCGATGAGCGCTTGAACGAAATCGAGCACGTGCGTCTCCACTGTTTCCGCCACGACCTCCGTACGGCCTTCACGAGGGTCTGCCACCTTCCATGCTCCTTCGAGCACTCCGTTGTGATGAACCAGTGTGAAACCGCGTGTCATGCCGTCGTTGATGGGGGTGTGGTGCATAGGACCTTCGAACGTCATTCTGAAGTCCGCTACACCGTGGCCCAGCGTGGGCACGGGCATGGCTCCGGCTGCCGCTGCAGGGGAGACATCCAGCATGTCCGAGCCGAAAGCAGCGTGGGCTTGAAACACGTGAACGATCGCCTTCGGGCCAGCGCGCAGCGCCACGGGCGTCCGGCTAGTAAGAACAGCGGCATAGCGTTGCGCGAAGAACTCGTCGCGGCGGTCTCGCTGACCACGCAACATGTCCACACGAGTAATCAACGAAGCAACATCGAGATGTCGATTTGATCGCGACTCCCGAATATGGAAGTGCTGGTCAAGTTTGCTTCGGTGCAGTCCCTGTACAGACTGGGGCACGCGAACGACAAGAACATGCCCAGCACCGTACGCGACGGGTGCAATCTGAACACCCACGATGCGTGGGTCGAAGCTATCGGCAATCATGTTTTGAAGCCGCAAGGTCTCCTGGTCGGGGTCCATTGCTAGAGGAACGACCTCGACGGCAACACCACGCGTCTCGCGTACACCAATGACGATGTCACCGCCGCGAGTGTTCGCAAAAGCGCAAACATCCGCCGCGAACTTTTTCTTGTCAGCATCGGTACCGCCGACGAGCGCCTGCTTGAAGTCCAGTTGGTTTCCTTCCTGAACTCGGTTCTGGACTATTCGGTCGAAATCTTCAGGCCGCAACTGGGTGACTGCTCTCGGAATCATTTGAAGTGCCTTTGTCGATGCGCCCGCGCATCTTTGTGCGCTGCAACTGTGAAACCTATCGGCGCTGCGTATTGCGCAGCCTTGCCACTGTCGACCAACCAGAGCAAACAAGGGGACGACGTCGCTACCGAAGCTCGGATGAACCATGACTGCGCCGCCATCACGTCCGGACCTCGATGATTTCCCTATGTTACGTGCCTCATGATCCACCCCACGCGATGACAGTGATGGATCATGAGGATGGTCTACCCGCTTGTTCGCTTATCACAAGGATACTCACAGCGGCCAGTAGTGGCAGACCGCTGCTGGCCGTGAGCGATCGCTCGCGAACGTCGGAAGAATGCCCGCTGGATCGGGTCAAGTCAGACACTGGGAATCCAGTCACTATCGGTCCGGGCGATCGATCAATCTGAATTGGAGCGTCAACGCCTCACAATTGTCGAAAACGCTGGCCGACAATTGAATTGCAATCAATTTTGCAGCCCCAATTGGCAGCCACACCAGCGTCACCTCCACTTGAGGCGAAGGTCAAGAGACCTGATTCAAGGCTGAGTAATTGTTACAACTACTGAGAA
>JBFWUP010000019.1:0-8969 GCA_050247195.1 Candidatus Melainabacteria bacterium
AGGAGACCAACAGAAACTCAAAGCGTGACAAGCACTTACGCTCGCCCCTGGAGCAGACCCCGCGCCAATCCTCGCTCTGCGGGGAGGCACGAACCGTCACTTTCTGCACTGAAATCAAATGGACCCCGAGCTTCGCTGCGCGATCGGCATGCGAGAACCACACCTGCGCGGCCACCTCCTGACCGCCTCTCTCGCTGACGCCTGCTGCCGTGAGCGATGCAGCAGGTACTTCGCAAGCGGAGGCTTTGGTCTTGAAATAGGCGCCGTTCTTCAGCGCACGTTCGGACGGGACAGCCCAATCCATGAAGCCGTCCTTTGAGAGGATGAGCACAGCGCTCGCCGGGGTGGATTTCACCCAGCGGAGGGCAGCGGCGGTGAGCGAGACGCCGAAGGTATCGCCCTTGTCACCCAGCTGTGATCGAAGTCCACCGCGCCATCGCCAAGGCCGTCGCGGAAGTGCGTCAGGGGCATGAGCAGGTGGCTTGCGAATTCGTCCGCTTGCATTTCCACATTGGCGTCGCCGCTCCAGTGCAGCATGTTGCCCTCGGTGCACCGAAACTCCGTCTGCACGGTTCTGTGCAGCAGGTAGTGACCCAGCTCATGGGCCTTGGTTGCGTATTCCACGCGATGACGGCCACCATTCCACGCTGATGGCGGGCGCTGCTCCAGCCTGATGGCGGGCAGCCGCCTCCGCTCGGAGTGACTTTCGCAACCTGCTGACCTGGCTCTTGGAGACGCCCGTCATGCCCAGCGCCTTGACCAGGTTGTGCACCGAGCGCGTGGAGATGCCCTGGACGTAGGCCTCCTGGATCACGGCGGTCAGCGCCTTTTCTGCCGTGCGGCGGGGCTCCAGGAACTCTGGGAAGTCGCCGGGGGCTCCATGATGAGGTGATTGGGACTACCGACCCCCTGCGTGCCATAGGCGATCGTTCCAGGTTCGGCTTGCGCAGCCTTCAAGAGCTCCTGGACATCGGCGTGCTTCGTTTGCGCGCCGGCAACAGCCACGAGCGAAAAGCGGACAACAAGAGAGATGGGGGTGAAGTCTCGCTCGACGTCATACGGGAGCCGGTTGTTGAGAAGCGGGTTGTAGACAAGCACGGCGCTGTTGCCGGAGGCTAGGGTATATCCGTCGGGGGGAGCAAGCATCAGCGCCTGCAATCCGATCAGCTGCATGCCACCCGGTCGGTTGTCGATGATGACCGGTTGCCTGAGGCTCTGCTTCATCTCCTCGCTAACCACACGCGCCGTGACATCCGCGCCACCTCCCGGTGGAAATGCAACGATCCATCGAACGGGGCGGCTAGCCGTCCGGCTTGGCCTTGGCTGCGTAGTCCGCACCGAAGTTGGTAGCGGCGCCCGCCTTGTCGTTGATCACGATCGTCTGGCAGAGCAGTTCGCTCATGGTTTGGCTGAAGGTGCGGGCCACGATGTCCGTGCCCCCTGGGGATGCGGAACGACCCACTCGACGGGCTTGGCTGGACAGGCCTGCGCTAGGGCGAGGGTCGAGCTCGAGGCCAGCGCGACAACAAAACCACGTCGGGTCAAAGATGCAGCGGACTTCATCGGGGATTACTCCAGGGCCCAAATATGGATCAGCCGGAAACGCCAAGTGGTTTTCGGTGCAGCGGGCGCGCAAACGCCGCCCTCGCGATTTCCAAATGCCCGATAGCCGAATCTGCATTCGGGAGGCCCTCCTGCGCTGGGTCTTATACTTCTAAGGCGTGGCTGTCGTAAGTCAATGCGATGCCCGCGGCAGGTCGCTTTCGCTGAACACCAGTGTGGCTTTGGCCTCAGCGGGAATGGGCGGCAGCTGCGCGTCCCAGCCCTGCCAGGCCTGCCGCATCTGCAGCAGTCGTTCCGGCTCCAGCCCGGCCCGATTGGCGCGTTCACGCTCGTCCCGAGAGAGGTCGAATAGGTACTCGTGGCCGTCCATGGCCAGGTACTTCCAGACTCCTTCCCGCATGGCTGCCTGATGACGGTGCAGCATCCGCCAGTACAGGCGACGACCAGGGTCCCAAGCGGGGTCGGCGAACAAGGGCAGCAGGCTGATGCCGTCCAGCGGGTACTCCGGATGTGGCGCCGCACCGGCAGCTTCGAGCATGGTGGGGCACCAATCCATGCTCATCACCGGCGTGGTGCTCGTGCTGCCCGACTTGATCCGCGCCGGCCAGCGGGCGATGAGTGGCACCCTAATGCCCCCCTCGAGCAAATCCATCTTTTGACCCACAAACGGCCAGTTGTCCGAGAACCGCTCACCGCCGTTGTCACTAGTGAAGACAACCAAGGTGTCCTCCGCAAGTCCATTGGTGGCCAGCGCGTCCAGCACCTTCCCTATCCCTTCGTCCATCTGTTGGATCATCCGATGGTAGGTTGCCAGAGATCCTCCATCCATATGGTTGATGCGGCCGACGATCCGTTGTGACTCTGCACGGTCTTCTCGCGTCTCCCATGGCCAGTGGGGCGCGGTGTAGTGCAGGCTCAGCAGGAAAGGCTGTCCTGCTGCCGCCGACTGCTCGACGATGCGGACTGCGCGCTCACTGAGCGCATCGGTGAGGTAACCATGGTCGCCAGCTGGCGACTCTCCGTCCCACAGGTCGGGTTTGCCTGTGCTGTCGGTGTGATTGAAGTAGTCGACGCCACCGGACAGCGGCCCGAAGAACTCCTGGTAACCGCTTTTCAACGGTCCGAAGTGGGGCGGGTATCCCAGGTGCCATTTCCCCACAAGCGCGGTCCGATAGCTGGCGTCACGCAGCATTGAAGGAAATGTCGGGTGCTCAGGAGGAAGGCCGACAATCTTGTCGCCGCGGAACCGCCCCGTCAGAGGCTCTTCGGCCGCGCCCCGCAAGCGATACTGCCAACGCCCGGTGATCAAGGCAAAGCGCGTGGGTGAACAGACCGGCGAGTTGGAGTATCCGTGGGTGCACAGCAGACCCTGAGCGGCCATGCGGTCCAGGTTGGGGGAAATTGGTCCACGGGCGCCTGTACATCCGAGATCCGCGTATCCCAGGTCGTCGGCGAGGATGAAGATAAAGTTCGGTCGGCGAGTGGCCATGTTAGTCTGCAAAGTGTTGGTCAAGGATGATGAAGCGCCCGGCTCACCGTCGGCCGCAGGTCTAAGCTAGGGAAGTTCAGGAAGCGACTACCATCCCTCCCCTATGGGCCTAGGAGTACCTCCATGGATGAGTGGCGAGTGCCTTCGCTGAAAAACCCTAAAAATATTGAAGAGTTTCTTGTCTATCGCCTCTTCCGCCTGGTCGGAGTTGCGCTCCGCGGGACGGATGACATGTATAAGCGGAAGCTTGGCATTTCACGTAGGGAGTGGCGGATCCTTGCTTACCTCGATCGAACGCCTGGTGCGAGCCTGAAGACCTTGGCGGCCGATTCACGCGTCGACTTGGTCGTTGCGAGCCGCCTAGTGAGTGCGATGGTCGACCGGCGTTTGCTCATCAAGCAGCGAGACTCCTTAAACAAGCGCATGATCTGCCTTCGACTGACGGAGCTGGGGCAGGAAGCTCACGGCAAGGCGCTGTCTCTAGGCGCGAAATATAACCAGCGACTGGCCTCATGCCTCACCGACGAAGAAGCCTGCTCCCTGGAAGCACTACTCCTCAAGCTCGAGCGCCAGGCCGACGTGGTCGATCTTACGCACGAGTAAACCATCACTCCGTCGGAACGTTGACGGTTTTGATCACGTGCGCCCATCGCTGAATGTCGGACCGCACAATCCTGCTGAACTCGGCAGCTCCTAATCCCCCGGGGAGTAGCCCGTTGTCCTCGATCGCCTTCAAGATCTCCGGACTCTTAGCAACGGACACAATGGCTTGACTCATCCGGGAAACAATCTCCGCAGGTGTGTCCTTCGGCGCGAAAATACCCGTCCAGGTTATCGGATCTTTGAAGCTGGTGACTCCTTGTTCCAGAAACGTGGGCACCTTATCTAGCGCAGGGTGACGGGTCTCCCCCTCGAACGCCAGAACGCGTAACTTCCCCGCCTTGATGTGAGAAAAGATCGGCGGCAAACCATTCAGGAGTGCATGCACTTGGCCGCCCAGAAGATCCGTCACCGCTGGAGAAGAGCCCTTGTAAGGCACATGCACGAGGTCGATGCCCGTTTCCTGTTTGAGCAGCTCCATTCCGAGGTGCTGTGTGCTCCCGTTGCCTGCCGAGGCATAGGAATAGCGTCCGGGGTTTTGCTTGGCCAGCTTGATGAAGGTGGCTAGGTCGCGCGCTGGAAACGAATGATGAACACACAGGAAAAAGGGATGGTAGGCAGTCAGGCCCAGCGGAATGAGCGAATTGGTGTCATATGGCAGCTTGCGCATCAAGGTTGCATTGACCGTCAAGCTTGGCGACGTGAAAAGGAAGTTGTAGCCATCCCCGGGAGCCTGCGCTACCAGCGATGTCCCGATGACGGTGCCACCTCCAGGCTTGTTGTCGATCAAGACCGTCTGGCCGAATGTTCGGCTCAGTGCCGCGGCGTAGGCCCGCGCAACCACATCACTCGCGCCGGGGGGGTAAGGAACGACGATCTTAATCGTCCGTGACGGCCAGGCATCTTGTGCACCAGCCCCCCTCAACATAAAGGACAGGGCGCCTGCTCCCGAAGCTTGGATCAGCGTCCGACGGGTCATGGGTTTCACAAGAGTCTCCTTAGGTTTTCTTTCACTTCAGCTCGTCGCCGGTGACTTACATCCGGCACACCAATTCGCTCTTCCGCTTGCCCCGGCCACATCCGGCATGAATCCGTTTGGCAGATTGGGTAGAGGCCATTGTCGTGGCATGAGAGCGATGCGAAGTCACGCGAGGCGTCTCAAGAGCCGCTGTGGCAGCAGCAGCGACTACTCGACATAGCACCGCGTCACGCAGGCTCTCACTGAACACCAGCGCCGTCTCCCCGGGGCGACTCAGGTGCTCGACCTCGATCAGCCATTCGCCTGCTGCCGCCTCTACCAGCGCGCGCTCCCCGTCCCCAAACAGCTCGGAGTAAGAACCAAGATGCACGAGGAAGGGCCTCCTTGTAAACCGTCGGTGATGGCGCATTCGCCGAGTGCAACACTCATGGCCAGGCCCCTCGCTCGATTTAAATCCATCTCAGGTTTCGGTGGAGACGCGTATGTTCAACGCCTGGCGTACGCTCGACTTACATGGCGGCAGGTGTTTCGTTGCCGATGAAGGGACGCCCTTGCAGGCCGTGAGCCGTGATTCGCTGCACCAGCGAATCAGTACGAGGCTCCTGCGGCGTGTATGGTCCGACCGGACCCGTCACGGCACCGCCTGCGACCGTCAATCGGTCGAGTTTGCGATGATGGGGGTAGTAGTCATGCGGTGCGTAGTGCTGCGTGGAACGGTTGTCCCACATGACCACCGTGTTGGGCTGCCATTTGATCCGCAGCTGATAGTCGGGGATCGTGGCTTGACGGCACAGGAAGTCCAAGATGCTTCGGCTTTCGTCCTCAGTTAGACCCTTGATGCGGGTCGAGAAAAGCGCGTTAACGAAGAGCACGCGCCGCTTTGAGACGGGGTGGATGCGCACGACCGGATGCCATGGGTTCGGGTACTCGTCTTCGAGCTTGCGCAACCTTGCTCTCAGTTCCGGAGAGCCCTCAAACATGTGTCGCCATGGCTTGAAGTCATGGAGCACTTCCAAGTCGTGGATGTAGCGTTTCATCTGCTCGCTCAATCCATCGTAGGCCGCCGTCATGCTGGCAAATAAGGTGTCACCACCGTAGGGAGGCATGGTCCTGGCACGCAGGATAGTCGCCATGGGCGGACACTTGCGCCAGGTTTCGTCCGAGTGCCAACCATCGGTAGGACCGGCAGGGTTATCCCCCGAGCTGTCAAGCGAGATCACTTCCGGCTTGTCGGCCATGTTCGGCGCGAACGGATGAACCGACAGCGGCCCGAATCGCTTCGTGAATTCGATCTGTTGATCCAGGGTGAAGCTCTGATCTCTGAAGACAATCACCTCGTAGCGAACGAGCGCATCCTCGACAATCTTGAACTCTTCGGCCGCGAGATTCCTGGAAAGATCGATGTTCCTGATTTCTGCGCCAATGTGCCCGTTGATGGGCCGGACTTCGATCTCGAGCGAGTTGTTTCGCAGTGAGCTCATTTCTAAAACCTCTCATGTGTAGTGATGCACAAAGTCTACGATCAGAACATGTGTCCATCAAGACACTGACGACCAGAAACCGCCTGAATCGCTTGACGTCGTCAAGTGTCGGAGCCGTAGAAGTGGGCGCCAAGTCTGAACAGCGTCCTTCGCGGGCTCCCAGCACGATTCCGGTCCGAGGAAGGTCCGGCCGAAGGAGCGTGCGTGGTCTAGAAGTCCGCGCGACGCACCCGCCGCACCCATGCGGAGGGTTTCAAACCCCAATCGGAGGTCGCCGGCTTGCGTGAGTACAAGACCCTGAACGATCGGCCCAGTTTGACGGTGCGCGTCCGGCGATCCCGGTACAAACGGAGATCGTCCCAAGCATCTCGCAACCGGACGACGGTCGGCAGCAGCTCGCCGATGCGGCCGGCCGGCTGGGCCGGTCTTTCGAGCTAAGTCCTTGATTTCCAAGGACTGTGAGCTTGCTTGATATCGTCTGAGAAGAGGGAGTGGTGGCCTGGGGCGGAATCCAAAAACCTTCCGCAGGCCGCGCCACCACTCACTTTCACCAATTCGTCCTATCGCTAGGGTACACGTTGGGGTACACCAAACCAATAGAGCAAACCGGAAAAAAGAAGCTTCAAACCACGGACATTCCGGCCGCCTGCCCGAATTATCCAGCTTTCGCCAAGGTACGCCAGCCCAAGACAATCCCCAGTGGGGCGCCGCCATTGCCGCTT
Organism: Candidatus Melainabacteria bacterium; assembly: GCA_050247195.1. Taxonomy (GTDB): domain Bacteria; phylum Cyanobacteriota; class Vampirovibrionia; order Vampirovibrionales; family Vampirovibrionaceae; genus JBFWUP01. Next base: position 6,835 of record JBFWUP010000019.1, read on the forward strand.
CGACCCTTTGCAGCCGTGACGCGCAGAAGCTGCTGCATGCAAGAAGCCCTGCAATGCGGGGCTTCGACGTAGATGGGGCAGGAGACTCTGCGCAACCATTTGTGCAGCGGAGTTTCGCAGCAATTCGGCGCTTTTCCTGGTAGCGTGCAGAAACTGCACACGCCGGTCGAGGTTGCTCCTGTGACGTACGCTCAGGCCGCGGGTTTCCAGCTGATTGACCTCTGTTGTCACGTGAGGCGCGCTGACCCAAAGTGCGCGTGCGGCATCCGCGAGAGAACCGCCAGCGCTTGCAATCGTCTCCGACAACACACGGCACTCAAGTGACGCTCGTAGCGGTACGGAAGACCCGGGTGCGCTCAGGGGGTCTGCCAGCATGCGGCAGCAGTTCGTCTAGGCGACTGGCGGGTGCTCGGGAAGCCGCTGCAGCAAGTCACGCAAGCACGCGTGCGGGTCGTGACCTGGTGCAGTTTCGAGTTCTTCGCAGCTGATGGCTTCGTATTCCGCTCGCGAAGGCCTGGTGAAAGGCTGAGGGGCTTTCTCGCCTCAGGCGACGCCGCTGTAAGGTAGCTTGTGATCCTCAGTCACCGGTGGACGGCTTTGCAAGAGGGCCTCCAGTCGCGAGCGTAGCGCAGCGCTCGACGGATCGTGGAAGAGATTTCGCCTCTCATGCGAATCCGCAGCAAGGTCATACAGTTCCCAGGTCTCCTTGTCCGTCCACGACGGCAGCATCGGCTCGCTGCTCAAGGGCCTGCGCACCCACGCTCTGGATTTCGTCATTGCGCACCAGGACGCCGCCGCTTCCCCGAAAGACCTGATCGAAACGCCGCTGTTCGACAGCACCACGCGAAAAGGTATGGAGCTGCTATTCCTGCAGATGGGGCGCCGCCCGGTTTCAGCCAGCCTCGAGTGCCTTTCCGTGCTGGCCAATGCAACGATCCTGCGGAACACGGACGCGATTGCCATTGCAGCCGTCCCGACCGCCGAACTGTTTGTTTCCTCCGGAATGCTCGCGCGCCTGCCGCTGGAACTGCCGCTGATCTTCGGGCACATCTCGCTGTTTGCGCAGCCCACAAAAGCTGGCAAGGCGAAGGATGACTACTTCGTGCAGTGCGTCAAGGAAGCGGCGGAAGAACTCGGCACGCAGTACCGATGACCAGAGGACGATCTACGGACAACCGGTCCCCGCAGTTCACGCGTCCACCGGATGTCCGCCTGTGCACGGGCACAGCATGGGCAAGGTGGAAAGCTCAACGTAATCGCAAAGGGCGGACGTCGGTCGTTCCAGCAGCACTGAGGAGCAACTCGCCGGTGGTACGGATGCCGAGCCGGCGGAAGGCGCGGTATTGCAAGGTTCGCAGCGTGGTCGGCATGATGCCCAGCAACCTTGCCGCCTCCTTGGCGGTGCGCCCCTGCAGCAATTGGCCGATGACCTCCCGCTCGCGCAGGCTAAGCGAAAGCATGCGCGAGTCGAGCGACGACGAACCTGACTCAGTCCGCGGCGTACGGCTCCGCCGATGGGCGGACACCGCCTCGGCGAGGAATGCGGCATGTTGCCCCATCACTGCGAAGTCGTCCCGATCGAATTCAGGTTGCGCGAAGCTCCTGTAGAAGCTGACCGCGGTTCGCTCTCCGCTTGGCGACAGTTGCAGGACGGAGGCACGCTCCCGAATTCCAACGCTGTCGTAGCAAGCCGCCCGGTACTCGGCATCCATGAGCTCGTCGCCCTGGTGGTGTCCCAGCCAGAGCTGTGCCTGCACCGGCAGCTTGCGCCCCGCCAGCCAGAGCATGTGCGGGTCACACCTGTCGTACCGCCGATCGACATAGAGGGCCGCGGTACGCTCCGCCGATGTTCCGTATGCGCTGGCTGCGGAGACGGTCTGAATACGGCCGTCCGGCCCCACGACGTAGACCGTGCAAAAGGTCATCGGCAGCATCTTCTGCAGCGCGCGCAGGCAGTTGGCCGCCAGAAGCGGAGTGCCAACGCCGGCCAAGACCGTCAGGACCAGGTCGGGGTCCATTTGATTTCAGTGTCAAAAGTGACGGTTCGCTTCCCCAGCAACGGCGCGGGCATGGGCAGGTAACTTGTTGATTTCAAAGGGATTGCTGTTCGGTATTTCGCCGCGTATCGTTGGCTG
>JBFWUP010000020.1:0-6144 GCA_050247195.1 Candidatus Melainabacteria bacterium
TTCCGTCCATTTGTATGGACCCTGAACCTCGTGCAGTGCCCGATCGACCTCATGCTGAGCCCTCTTGCCCGCCCGCTGGATGTGTTGACCCGCGTCCGTCAGCCGCAACGCCCTGCCGCGAATGATCAAAGGAGTGCCGGCCTCATCCTCGAGTTCACGGATCAGGGCACTCACTGCGGACTGTGTGATGAACAGTCGCTCGGCCGCCTTGGTGAAGCTGCCGGTTTGCGCAATGAGGCTGAGTGCCTTCAGCTGTCGAAGTGTGGGCATTGCCGGCGGCTCCTGTCATCGAAATGGCCTCATGAGAAAAATTGATCCGTCTAGTCCAATTTGCAATTTTACTTATTCCCCGGCACGCTCAAAACTCCCCTTACCGACCACTGCGCAACTCAGAGAGGGGAAAACCGTGATCTATTTCGGCGACATTCACAACCACAACGCACACGGCTACGGCCGCGGCACCATCGAGCGAAGCATCGAAATCGCGCGGGAACACCTCGACTTTTTTGCGTTTACCGGCCACTCCAGTTGGCATGACTTGACCGCTATCGATGGCGGCCGTGAACGGCACTTCATTGAGGGGTTCCGCCGCCTGACCGAAACTTGGCCACGGGTGCAGGAAAAGATTGCTGCGGCCAACGCGGAAGGATCGTTCGTGAGTTTCCTAGGTTTCGAGTGGCACTCGAACATGTTTGGAGACCAGTGCGTGATCTTTCCGCGCGACTTCCGCCCGATCAAATACACGAATCATGTCAATCATCTTCGCGCGTTCTGTCTCGAAGAGGGTGCGCTGATGATCCCACATCACCTCGCCTATCCCAAAGGCCGGCGCGGAGTGAACTGGGATGTGTTCAATCCTGCTTGCACACCCGTGGTGGAAATATTCTCCTTTCACGGACTCTCGGAACATGATCGCGGACCGCACCCTATGGTTCGTGGATCCCCTGGTGGCCGGCAGACCGCTAACACGGTTCGTGCCGCATTGGCGAACGGAATTAAATTTGGCTTCGTCGCTTCAACCGACAACCACGCAGGTTTCCCCGGTGCTTGGGGTGAAGGGTTGATGGGTGTGCACGCTGATAGCCTTTCCAGAGTGGACATCCTCGAGGCGGTGCGCGCGCGCCGGACCTTTGCGCTCACGGGGGATCGGATCCGGGTCGAGGCGACGCTCAACTCTCGCCCGATGGGTGCCGATGTCGATGCCGCTCCCGAGTACCAGTTCGCTGCTGACATCGACGCACTGGATGAAGTGGAGGTTGCCGAGCTAATCGTCGATGGCGAAGTGCGTGACAGATTCTGGCCGCGCAAACCGGATGCCAGCGCCCTCGGCGCGCCGGTCCTGTTGCGCTACGAGTGGGGTTGGGGGCCTTGGGGGGAACTGGCGCTGGATCGCGTGTGCGACTGGGATCAGACGCTCTCCGTCCTGGGTGGCCGAGTTCTGCGCGTGGACAAGTGCCTTGGGGGTGGACCGTTCGACGAAAAACGCAGGCACCACATCACGCAGCAAGGGGACGACCGTGTCTGCATCGAGTCATACACCTCACGATCCGGCGCCTTCCACGACGTCGCCACACATTCCGTCGTCGTACAGGTACAAGGCGACGCGCAAACGCAGGTAAGTGTGGCGCTGCGACGTCCGACCATGATGGAAAGCTCCATTACGCTCGGAAGCCTCATGAAAGGGTCCGCCAATTTCCACTCGGGTCCATACGGTGCTGAGAGTTTTCAAGTCCACCGCGCAGTCGCTGCATCAGAGCACAAGATGCAAGTGACCGCCTGCCTCAAGGGGAACGACATTCGGTCCTATGCATACCTGCGCGTGCGCCAGATGAACGGGCAGGTTGCGTGGACCAGCCCATTTTTTATTCGTGACGGATCGAAATGAAGGCTGAACAGACCGACTGATCCAAAGCATCTCGCTGAGAAGCCCCGATGCCCAGCGCGCCGGCGTGTCTGCGCATCGTTCCAAGCCGAACATGCAATGAGTAGAGGCGGGGCGCCGCAAATGGCCCGAGGACGGGAGCCGCTTTAAAGCCATCCATGTCGAATGCCTCGGGCGCACCGCATCGCAGTGCGCCCCGGGCGGCGGCCCGAACAGCCTCCAGGCCGTTGAGAGCCGTGTCAGGCTGATGGCCCTCGAGCTCAAAAAGAACCGACAAAATCATCACGTCATCCTCATTGTCGTTACCGGTCAAGATTTGGAGACGCGGATGTTGCCAGCCTTCACGAGCATGGTTTAGTGGTTCGATTCGGCGGACGTGGACCGGTTCTGTCGAACGGCATGTGCGAAGCGCTCAGCCAGTCGCCTTACTGAGGTAGCGTAGTGTGGTTTTCATCCTCGGCTACGCCGGGAGAACGTTCGGGTTCGCTTTCTACTAAGCTGCGCATCGCGTCCCATACGGAACCCAAGGTACGTCCCGGTCTCTGAGGATTTACGGCGTGTTGGACTTGGCCCCTAGTTTCGCTTGGCCTAAAGCCAGAACGGAGCAGAAAAAGAGCGGCTTCTTCCTGCCATGACTTTTCTGTGCGGCCAATGGAGGATGCTTCGTTTGACTTCCCAGACTGGCTGCTCCCTACCGCTTCGCTTGGCACCTGTTCGGCTCGCTTGCGCATTCGCATGGCGCACTCCTCTTCAATCGAAGTCATCAGGTATGGCGCAACACGTGCCCGCGGTGTACACGAGCCCCATCGTTCGATCTATCTTGTGCAGTCCCATTCCGGGCGGAGCCAGTTCCAAGGAGCAGCCGTTGTCCAACGGTCGCTCATGGACAGGCGGGCCCCCGCGAGAGATCCAGCATCAGGGCTCGCATCAGGCAACGTAATGCGTGAACTTGGTGTTCAAGAAAGCTTCCATGCCTTCGATACCGGATTCACTGCCGTATCCGCTATCTTTCACCCCGCCAAACGGTGCTTCTGGGACCGACACCCCCGTGCCATTGATCGCCAGGCTGCCGACTTCCAGCCGCTCGGATACTGTCAGGATGGCTTTTGCGGAATCGGTGAACAGATAGCCGGCCAGCCCATAGGGATTGGCGTTCGCTTGGGAGATCGCCTCGTCAAGTGTATTAAAAGGAATGGCACATGCCACCGGTCCAAAGGGCTCGTCGTGCAGCACTGGGGCATGGTGTGGCACATCGACCAACAGGGTAGGCGCAACGAAATAGCCCGACTCGGGCACTCTGCCAGCCACCGCACGGGCGCCCGTGGCGATCGAACGATCGATCAGGTCGCGCACCGCTACTTGACGCCGTTCGCTCGCGACCGGACCCATCTGGCTGTCTGACTGCATGCCAGAGCCGACACGCAGTGCCTGGGTGGCTGCTCCGAAAGCCTCGACAAAATCGTTGTAGATGTGACGGTCCACGAAAAACCGGGTGGGCGCCAGACACACCTGACCCGCGTTGCGGAATTTATGCTGCACCAACATGCTGACCGTGCGGTCCAGTTCTGCATCGCGACAAACGATGACTGGGGCGTGGCCGCCGAGCTCAAGGGTGATGCGCTTGAGGTGCTTCGCCGACATTTCGGCCAGATGGCGCCCAACCGCTACAGAACCTGTGAAAGTGACCTTGCGCACGATGGGCGAACTGATCAAGATACGCGATACCTCACTGGGGACGCCGTAGACAAGTTGCAGCACCCCGGCAGGCAGCTCCTCGTTCAGGCAACGGACCATGGCCGCGACACTGGCCGGGGTCTCTTCTGCGGCTTTGAGCACGATGGAGCAGCCCGCAGCCAAAGCACCGCCGATTTTGCGTGCCGAGAGCACCACAGGGACATTCCAAGGCGCGAAGGCCGCCACGGGACCCACAGGAAACTTGAGTACGTCCATGCGGCTGTTGGGCACTCGAGCAGGAATCACCCTGCCGTAGACGCGCCGCGCCTCTTCGGCGTACCACTTGATTAGATCGGCAGCCATTGCACATTCGGCTTTTGCCTCGGCCAGTGGCTTACCTTGTTCAAGGGTGAGCAAGAAGGCGATGCGATCAATGTTTTCCCGTATGCGGGCCACTCCGCGCTCCAGTCGGGCACAACGTTCGTGCGCAGGGACCTGGCGCCAATGTTCAAATGCTTTCTCGGTGGTCTCAAGTGCCAGTTGCAGATCTTCAGCGCTGGCCAGATGCAGGTCGTCCAGCACTTCGCCTGTGGCCGGGTTGCGCACGCTCAGGTGCTGTGCGTGACTGCCTTTGCGCCAGTTGCCACCCACCAAAATGTCCGGACAAATGTAGTGATGGGTGCTCATATGTTGCGTCCTCCGTCCACATCCAAGCAGACTCCTGTTAGAAAGCTCGCTTCATCTGAAGCCAGAAATGCCACGGCCGATGCCACATCGTCTGGGCGGGTGAAACGGCCCAGTGGAATACGGCTCAGGAAGCGCTCGCGGTTAGCTGGCGTGTCGTCCGTGCCCATAAAGTCGGCCAACATCGGGGTTTCACCAATCATTGGGTTGACCGCGTTGATGCGAACACCGGCGCGCGCGTATTCGAGGGCCAGGCCTTTGGTGAGGTTGATCATGGCGGCTTTGCTGCCGCTGTACCAAGTTAGGCCCGGGCCCGGGCGGACGCCAGTGGTCGAGGCGACGTTGACAATAACGCCTTGCCCTTGTTCGACGAAATGCGGCAGCACACAATGCGCGGACCAATACAGGCTTTTGAGGTTTACGCGGTAGACCCTGTCAAATTCCTCTGCAGTCACTTCTAAGGCGGGCTTGTTTCGGTGGGTGGTACCGGCGTTGTTGACAACGATGTGGAGGCCGCCCAATTTCTCAACGGCGGCGCTCACCATGCTGCGGTAATCCGCTTCCTGAGCGACGTCACCGGTCACGGCGACTGCGCGACCGCCTGCTGCGATCAATTCTTCAGCCATGCGCTGGGCGCCCTCTGCATTCAGGTCGGCGACCACCACGGCAGCGCCGCTCTGGCTCAGGCGTCTCGCAATAGCGGCGCCAAAACCTGATGCGCCGCCGGTCACGATGGCCACTTGATTGTCCAAATTCATGGGGGCTTTCTTTAGATGTCCAGAACCAGCCGGTCGCCGTCACAACGCGACACGCAGACCATCATTCGCCGCTGCTCGGCGCGCTCTTCAACGGAGAGCACAAAGTCGCGGTGTTCGACTTCACCGTAGAGCACGGTCGCCTCGCAGGTCCCGCAGATCCCTTCGCGGCACGACCAGGGAAAGTCGACACCGTTGCGCTCAATGGCCTCAAGCACGCTCTCGTGCGCGTTCACAGTCGTGGTCACACCGGCTCGTTGCAGCACCAGTGCAAAAGCCTGGCGCTCGCCCATCGGTACCTCGGGCACCTTGAAACGCTCCATGCGTACAGAGCCCGGCGTCCAGTGCAATGTGGCTTTGCTCAACGCATCTAGCATGGGTGCCGGTCCGCAGGCATAGACAGCATCCCAGCGCTGCTGCGACATGCGCGCGGCCAGGTTCATAGGGCCGCCTTGTTGGTCATCGAAATGGGTGACGAGGTCCCTACCAACGATCGACTTGAGTTCGTCAAGGTAAGCCAGACGAGAAGCCGAGCGCGCACTGACCCAGACCTCAAAGGAGATGTGCTGTCGGACACAAGCCTGGGCCATGGCATAGATAGGGGTCACGCCGATGCCCCCGGCCAGCAAAAGCACGCGCTGGTGTTCCGGTGCCATTTCGAACAGGTTTCGAGGGGCGCTAACGCGCAACGTCTGTCCCACTTTAAGTTTTTCGTGGATCCAGACCGAACCTCCCCGGCTGTTGGCATCCCAGCCGACACCCACCAGGTAGCTGTCCATGCTGGCCTGGCCCGTCGCGTTGATCAGCGAATACTGGCGCACCAGCCGGTTGGGTAGCGCCAGATCGATGTGCGCACCGGCCTTGGCGCCTGGCAGAGGCTGTCCTGATTTGTGGCGCAGTTCCAGCGCCAGCACATCACGGGCGACGGCACGCAGACCGCTGACGATGACGTCTATGTCTGCGCTCATACCCGGACCTATGCGGTTTCCGCCTTGAGCATCCGGTCGATTAGCCATCGCGCTTGGTGCAAGGCTGCATCGGCAGCAATCGGGACCATTGGTCGATCGGGAGTCAGGCTCAGGACTTTTTGCTGTTCCTCGATCACTAGACGGTCTTCCTCGAAAGCCTTAACCACTAACTGAAAGATGG
>JBFWUP010000021.1:0-5276 GCA_050247195.1 Candidatus Melainabacteria bacterium
ATTTCGTTTAGTGCCGCGGCTGGTGCCGCGACCGTGACCGTGACCACCACGACCGGCTCCTGTGCCCAACCTCCCCTCTGCGCCATGTGAACGCCACCTGGAGACCATGCTCAGTAGCGCACTTTGAACACGGGGCTGTGTTCTGGGCGGCTGTCGCGTTGATCGTACAGACGAGTCGTGGCAATGTTGGCGTGCCCCAGCATCTGTTGCACTTCCCCAAGATCCGCGCCGTGTTCGAGCGCGTTGGTCGCCGCCGTGGAGCGCAAACTATGCGCCCCAACCGTAAAGCCGAGCGTGGTGGAGTAGTCGCGCACCAGCTTATAGACCCCATCCGGTGTGATGCCGTCTTCTGAATTCCCACGACTGTGGTGCAACGGGCGAAACAACGCCCCGCTTTCATCGTCGCCATGTCCAGCCGCCTCCAGATAGTCGGCGAGCAACCGACCGGCAGCCGGATGCAGCGGCACAAAGCGAGTCTTCCCACCTTTGCCGGATATTTTGAGGTGCAGGACGCCGCGCCGCTGTTGTCTGGCATCTTTCACGCTGAGCTTGCACAGCTCCTCCCGCCGCAGCCCGTGATAGAGCAGGGTGGCGAGTAAGGCGCGATCACGCTTGTCCTTCAGCGTCTCACCAGCAGGCACATCAAGCAGCTGTCGGGCTTGCGCATCACCGAGGGCCGGGGTTTTGCCTGTGTAGCTGTCGACGCTCGGACGTTTCACCCCGTCCACCGGATTATGTGTCACGGCGTTTTTTTCGCAGAGATACTCAAACAGGGAAGAGAGGCTGGCAAGGTAGCGGCGGATGGTGGCGGCTGCCAGTGTACGGCGATGCAGGTCATCGCGCCAGGCAATCACATGGGCACGGGTGACGCTGCGGAATTCTTCCGGCGTGGTAATACCCGTAAAGCGCATAAAGTCGCGGATGACTGGTTCATAGACCCGGCGCGTCCCTTTATTGCCGAGATTGGCGAACCATTCATTTTCAGGGGGAACTTCCGCGAGAGTTTTAAACTGCTCGGTGGTGAGCTGACTGGAAGCAGGTGAGGGGAGCGGGAGGGTTGTCATTACTGCGCTCGCAATAACGTCAGGGCGGCGCGGGCCGTCACAATGCGCGTGCCACGATGCTGTGTGAGCGACAGGAGGTCGCGCTTATCGCCGGTCACCAACAGCTCGGCATTCGAGGCTTGCGCCATCGCCAACAGAAAATTGTCCTTGGGATCGCGTGAGACTTCCACCGCCGGGAGCTGGTTCACCGTAATGGCTAAGCGGCGCAGGTCGCCCACCATGCGCCCGGCCTCCGCCGGGTGAATCCGCAGGCGCACTGCCTCACGCCGGGTCACCCGGCGGAATTCTTCGAGCTGGTGTTCCGAGGTAACAAGAGAAAACCGTCCGTCACGCCATGCCTCATAGAGCAAGTCGGGTGGTGTTCCCCGTGTCATGAGCGCGGCAATCAGGATATTGGTATCAAAGATCACCCGCATGCCGTTTAGTTCGGCTTCGTAGCAGGCGGGAACATCTCGGCCCGGACGGCGGCGCAGGCTTCATCGATGACGGCTTGCAGTTCCTCGGGATCGGTGTTCGCATGACGGGCTTTGACCGCTTGCACTGTTTGGTCAAACATCCGCCAGCGCACGGCTTCCTCAATAAATTTGGACAGCCCTCCCTTGCGCAGACCTTGGGCTCCAAGATAGGCACGCAGAGCTAAGTCGGTTTCGCGACTCAGCGTCACGGTCAGTTTTGATGTAGTGGTCGTGCCCATAACAAATGTTTATCTGTTTATCACTCTAGATGTCTATCATTCTGTCAGTTTTGAAATGCGTTGTCAAGCTGGAGCTGTTTCCTCTTGAAAACATCTTTTTTCACGAGTAAATCCGTGCGCCGCCGAGCCTGAGAGGCCCGCATGGGGAACCCCACAGGCGATGCCAGCTTCGAGGCAGGCCCTCGCTGGATCCCGTCCCCACGCTGCCGCTGAAGGATCCCGCTCGGCCTCCTGTTGAGCGCGCAGGCGCGAAGCAGGTCCGCGTGAAGGGGAGCCGACCAGGTCACTGGTGGGCCCCCTTCACCTATCCTGCCCCGCAGTCGAGGTTGTTTCTTCCGAGTAAAGATCGTGCAGGTTCGCGGGCATGACGCCGTCTTTCTCCCTTCTTCGTTCGTTCATGGGGCGGGGTTGAGTAGGCAAATCTAGAATGAACCGAGCTTTTCCGGTCTTCTGGACGCGGTGAGATATACAGCAACAGAGAGTGTATCGGTCGAAAGCCAATTATTGCGCTTGAAGGCTCAGGAAGGCAGTTTAGAGTTCTATCCGCTCTAGCTCCTGTTCGCTGCTCTACTGCCTTCCTATTGCATCTGCGTTGGTATCTGCGAGGGTTTGCTGGAAAGAGGCAAGTCTAAGTCTCGTCCGAACTCTTCACCACGTTTTCCATAAAACTAGCCGTCTAACTACAGGTATTCTTAATAATACAGGTTATATATAGGAAGGGGGGAGTGTTTATGCGTACCAGGGGGGAGTGTTTATGCGTGGACAAGTTCACCTTCTTATGAAAGCACTGGAAATTCTTAGATTTACCAGGGGGGAGTGTTTATGCGTGGACAAGTCGCTTTAAACAGGGTCTTTTGTGGATAACTTTACTCTGTGACGTGGTGCGATAGCCGTCTTTCCTGGATACAGGATCAGACCACCATCAGCAAATTCGATATTGAGGCCTGGCATGACGGCCTTAATTTTACAGATTGCAGGTTTTACGTTTTTACGGAAATCTTTAATATCGGAATAGCTAGAGCCAAGTTGTTGAGCAAGTCCCCGCCACGGTACGAATTGTTCCTTTCCTTGCCGCTCAAGGGTGAAACTGCGGTAATTAAGCCAAGCGTAGAGATCGAGCGCCATAGGGGAATTCTTCAACACCCGCAAAGCTCGCATATCGACAGGGACAGGAGCCGCACAAATTGCTTCAAAGAAGCTGTCCCCCAGCTCAATCCAACTTTTCCAAAGGCTTGCCTGATCTGGCTGGTGATGACTCCACCACAGCTCACCTTTGGGAGCAACCTGCATATCAAGCCAGGCTTGCTCTTTACCTCCATCGGCTTCCTGATGAACGTCAAAACTGATTTTGGCGCGAAAGAGTCGTTTCATGTGCTCGCGTAAGCGCGGAATGCTTCCCCAGCGGCCGCCGGTCGGTTGCAAGCCAAGTTCCCGCATAAAGGCAGACAGGCTGTTGCCGAGTTCAAGACGGCGTGATTTGGTTTTAACCGCCTCAGTCGTAATCCAGAACAGCAACAAGCGCGGAATAGTCCCATAGGGAATTCCGACGCTGCGCGGCTTGTTGGTTTTTGGGTCAAGCTCCCAATCTGGTTTGATTGTGAGGGTGAGGCGGCCGTTTGTCCGACCCCAGATAGGAACCTCACCGGGGTCGCTGTGCGGCAAGGTTGCTTGCACCAAGGCGCGAGCCATAAACGCCATTTCTGCCGCGTTCGGTTCCGCCTTGATTTCAACTGCCGCGTCAAGAATGCGCTTCAGGGCAGGCGACAGAGAACCTACAGGTGTTTCGTCAGATGTGGGCAGCTGGGTCATGCTTCGGTTGGATAATGCTGTTCGAGTAAGGCGCGGATTTCATCGGCCATTTTGTGGCCACGCTGGACACACGACATTTTTAAGCGACGGTGCAGGCTTGACGGCACATCAATAGTGAGGCGCTTCATCGGTTCGCTGGATTCAGTGACGGGTGTTTCGCGGTGTTCCACCCATTTATCTGCATTGGCGGATACCGCACGGTTAGACGGTTTGGCGGCGAAGCTCACTTTTTTGCTCATGGCTATCCTCATGTGTTGCGGTTGAAAGAATCTCCTCTACCAATTCGTTAATTTCCTCAGCCGCTTGACCTGCTGGGTCGGTTTCAACAACGGTGCTGCCCTGCCCTGCACTTTCGGCAAACGCTACGCGCTGAGCGACTGAGGCAGAAAGCACAGGAATGTCATAGTTGCCGAGCGCCTCCACTACATCACGCCCGATCGCCGTATTTACGATTTTACGATTTATCACAAACCTGCAAATCTGGTTCTCTTTAAATGCAGCTGCCTCGCGGAGCAAATCGACAATATCTTTGGCTGCCCACACGTCATAGGGTGATGGTTGAACTGGGATGACAATCATATTGCTGGCAAGAATTGCGGCCCGGGCTAGTTCGTTCACACGCGGCGGACCGTCGATGATGACATCATCATATTTGGCAGCATGGGCGGGAATTTCTTTGTGAAGGTTGCTCTTTGGCAATCCGACAACAGAGAAAAGAGGGTCGGCCTGCCGGGTTGCCGCCCAATCCAACGCACTACCCTGAGGATCAGCGTCTACCAAAAGTACGCTGCGACCTTTAATGGCGAGTGCAGCGGCGATATGGACAGCAAGAGTGGTTTTACCAACTCCGCCCTTTTGGTTAAGTAGTGCAAGGATCATCGGCTGCCCTTTCCGTTTTTAAAGTTTTACGATTCGTCGCAAATAAGTAAAACAATTTGTCTTTTAAGTCAAGTAGTTCGATTCGTTCCAAGTATTTCAATGAATTACGATTATAAGATTTTAAGGATAATCGCATTATGCTATACACCGCTTGACGCGTAGTCCTTTTGTGACTACACTTAAAATGAACTAGAACCAATTAATCCATGGACAATTGTTGAGGGAACTATCATGACCACCGTTGATACCTACGTCCGCGCTCGTATTGATTCCCGTACCAAGAAACGAGCGGCGGCGGCACTGGCTGCGATGGGATTATCGACCTCCGACGCTATTCGGTTGTTGATGTTGCGCGTTGCCGATGAGCGGCGGCTGCCTTTTGATGTGAAAGCCCCTAATGCAAGCACCCGCAAAGCACTTACTGAGCTGGAGGCAGGGGAGGGGAAACGGTTTCACAGCGTCGCCGCACTCATGGCTGATTTGAATGCGGACGATTGAACGAGCATCCGCATTCAAGCGCGACTACAAACGAGTCAAGGCCACTCCTCGCCACAACAAAGACGTTGATGCGCTGCTGTCCGTTGTCCTAGAGAAACTTGTCACGGACCAGGCATTACCACACCGTAACCGTGACCATGAGTTGAGCGGTAACTGGAATGGTTACCGTGAGTGCCATCTCAAGCCAGATCTCCTATTGATTTATCGCAAGCTGGATGAAGACACGCTGCGACTGGCGCGGCTTGGCTCGCATAGCGAGCTCTTTGAATAATATTCCCACATCCAACGTGTGTATTCCCCGTGACCGATGCACTCAATCACACGACGGCCTT
>JBFWUP010000022.1:0-4079 GCA_050247195.1 Candidatus Melainabacteria bacterium
ACCAAGGCGACGATCGGTAGCTGGTCTGAGAGGATGGTCAGCCACACGGGGACTGAGATACGGCCCCGACTCCTACGGGAGGCAGCAGCTAAGAATCTTGCGCAATGGGCGAAAGCCTGACGCAGCAACGCCGCGTGGAGGACGAAGGCCCTCGGGTCGTAAACTCCTTTTGCGAGGGAAGAAGATCTGACGGTACCTCGCGAATAAGCCACGGCTAACTACGTGCCAGCAGCCGCGGTAATACGTAGGTGGCGAGCGTTGTCCGGATTTATTGGGCGTAAAGAGCCCGCAGGCGGTTCAGCAAGTTTCAGGTGAAATCTCCCGGCTCAACTGGGAGGGTGCCTGGAAAACTGTTGGACTTGAGGCAGGGAGAGGGATGTGGAATTCCCGGTGTAGTGGTGAAATGCGTAGATATCGGGAGGAACACCAGTGGCGAAGGCGGCATCCTGGCCCTGTCCTGACGCTCAGGGGCGAAAGCGTGGGGAGCAAACCGGATTAGATACCCGGGTAGTCCACGCCGTAAACGATGAGTACTAGGTGTAGGGGGTATCGACCCCCTCTGTGCCGAAGCTAACGCGATAAGTACTCCGCCTGGGGACTACGGCCGCAAGGCTAAAACTCAAAGGAATTGACGGGGGCCCGCACAAGCAGCGGAGCGTGTGGTTTAATTCGATGATACGCGAAGAACCTCACCCAGGTTTGACATGCATGTGGTACCGATCCGAAAGGTGAAGGACCCCTCGGGGAGCATGCACAGGTGTTGCACGGCCGTCGTCAGCTCGTGCCGTGAGGTGTTGGGTTAAGTCCCGCAACGAGCGCAACCCCTATCGCCAGTTGTATTTTTCTGGCGAGACTGCCGAGAAATCCTCGGAGGAAGGAGGGGACGATGTCAGGTCAGCGTGGCCCTTACGCCTGGGGCTACACACACGCTACAATGGGTGGTACAACGGGTCGCCAAGCCGCGAGGCGGAGCTAATCCCATCAAAGCCATCCTCAGTTCGGATTGCAGGCTGAAACCCGCCTGCATGAAGCCGGAGTTGCTAGTAACCGCAGGTCAGCATTACTGCGGTGAATACGTTCCCGGGCCTTGTACACACCGCCCGTCACGTCATGAAAGTTGGTAACACCTGAAGCCGTTAGGCTAACCGCAAGGAGGCAGACGTCGAGGGTGGGGCCAGCGATTGGGACGAAGTCGTAACAAGGTAGCCGTAGCGGAAGCTGCGGCTGGATCACCTCCTTTCTAGGGATGTACACCCTCCCACATCAACCTCTCGCTCAGCGGTGAGCACAGAGGCGTGGAAGTGGTGCTACCCAGGTCGATCGGAACACCTTCCTCGGAAGGTCGAACCGTTAACCAACGGCTCCCCAGCAGCCGTCTTCCGTCCGCTATCCAGCTGTTAAGGTGCACCGGCATCCGCCGGGGCCATTAGCTCAGCTGGTTAGAGCGCAGTCCTGATAAGACTGAGGTCTCTGGTTCGAGTCCAGAATGGCCCACCAACCTGACTGGCTCGATGCCGGCAAACCAAAATTGCCGGTACCGGCAAAGTCATGGCATACTGGCCGTTCAGCACACCCGAGGAGGGGCCGTAGCTTAGTTGGGAGAGCGCCGCCTTTGCACGGCGGAGGTCAGGAGTTCGAATCTCCTCGGCTCCACCAACAAAGCCACGGGCCATCAGCCCGGACAATCGAGGGAAACGCGATAGCAGGCGAGACACACTAGCGGCCTCACACGCAACGGAATGGACAACCGGTCCGCCGCTGCGGGCCGGTTTTGTTTTGCCCCAAATTGCCAGACCTCGAAAGACCAGTTTCACAATCGGCCACTGCCCCAGGGCAGCGGCCGGCGGCGAAGCCGGAACCACCAGTTCGCTGGTGGGCGCACCTTAAGAACTGAAGAGCGAAGAAACTGCATCCGCGTTGGATGTGCACCGACATGTGCATCCAGCGCAACAGGCAATTCATAGATATCGAGTCTTAATGTAGGTCAAGCTACTTAGGGCGCGCGGTGGATGCCTTGGTATCAGGGGCCGACGAAGGACGTGGTAAGGCTGCGATAAGCCTCGCTCAGCTGCCAAACAAGCTTAGGCGGGGATTTCCGAATGGGGTAACCCAGCCCGGTAAAACCGGGCTACTCCGGATTGAACACATAGATCCGGTAGAGGGCACCGGGGGAACTGAAACATCTAAGTACCCCGAGGAAAAGAGAGTATTCCCTTAGTAGCGGCGAGCGAACGGGGAAAAGCCCAAACCGGCAGGGTTCGCCTTGCCGGGGTTGTAGGGCCTGGCATTGTGGAGTTACCAATCGCACGGGTAGGAGAACGGTCCTGGAAAGGCCGGCCAAAGAGGGTGATAGCCCCGTAAACGAAACACGCTGCGACTTCCGCCAGGTACCTGAGTACCACGGGACACGTGAAACCCCGTGGGAATCTGGGGAGACCACTTCCCAAGGCTAAATACCCCTGATGACCGATAGTGAACCAGTACCGTGAGGGAAAGGTGAAAAGTACCCCGGGAGGGGAGTGAAATAGACCCTGAAACCGCGTGCCTACATGCAGTTGGAGCCCACTACGGTGGGTGACAGCGTGCCTATTGAAGAATGAGCCGGTGAGTTACTCTACGTGGCAAGGTTAAGCAAGGTGACTTGTGGAGCCGTAGCGAAAGCGAGTCTTAATAGGGCGAATTAGTCGCTTGGAGTAGACGCGAAACCGAGTGATCTACCCATGGGCAGCGTGAAGTCCAGGTAAAACTGGATGGAGGCGCGAACCTTCTAACGTTGCAAAGTTATTGGATGACTTGTGGGTAGCGGTGAAATGCCAAACGAACTCGGAGATAGCTCGTTCTCCCCGAAATGCATTTAGGTGCAGCGTCACATGATCTCCTGCGGAGGTAGGGCTCTGAAAGGGCTAGGGGGCTTACCGCTTACCAAACCCTATCAAACCGCGAATGCCGTTGGACAAAATGTGGCAGTGAGACAGTGGGGGCTAAGCTTCATTGTCGAAAGGGAAACAGCCCAGACCACCAACTAAGGTCCCGAAGTCCATGCTCAGTGTGAAAGGATGTTGAATCGCAAAAACAGCCAGGAGGTTGGCTTAGAAGCAGCCACCCTTTAAAGAGTGCGTAATAGCTCACTGGTCGAGTGGTTCTGCGCCGACAATTCAACGGGGCTAAGCATGGCACCGAAGTTGTGGGTCAGCTCGTTCGCGAGCTGGCGGTAGGGGAGCGTTTGCTACAGCTGAGAAGGGGAAGCCGTGAGGCACCCTGGAGCGTAGCGAAGTGAGAATGCCGGCATGAGTAGCGTAAGGTGCGTGAGAACCGCACCCCCCGTATACCTGAGGTTTCCTACGGAAGGTCAATCCGCGTAGGGTTAGTCGGGCCTAAGCCGAGGCCGAAAGGCGTAGGCGATGGACAGCTGGTTAGTATTCCAGCACCGCGATGGTAGCGTTTGATGCAGAGGGGGGACCCAGGAGGGTAGGCCCCGCGGGCCCACTGGACATGGTCCGTTCTTGGTTTGTAGGCGTCTTGCCGGAGGTAAATCCCCGGCAAGGTTAAGCAGAGGAATCGAGACGAATAGAGACTTTGTCAACATGAGGGGGCTGAGCCCATGCTGGCGAGAAAATCCTCGCTGCTAGTTACCACTGCGCCCGTACCGCAAACCGACACTGGTAGGTGATGGTAAGAACCATAAGGGGATCGGGAGAACCTTCGTTAAGGAACTCGGCAAATTAGATCCGTAACTTCGGGAGAAGGATCGCCTCTGGTTGTGTAGAGATTTACTTTCCAAGCAACTGGGGGCCGCAGTGAGCAGGCCCAGGCGACTGTTTATCAAAATCACAGGTCTCTGCAAAAGCGAAAGCTGACGTATAGGGGCTGACGCCTGCCCAGTGCCGGAAGGTTAAGAGGAGAGGTTCACGCCTTGAATTGAAGCCCCGGTGAACGGCGGCCGTAACTATAACGGTCCTAAGGTAGCGAAATTCCTTGTCGGGTAAGTTCCGACCCGCACGAAAGGCGTAACGATCTGGGCACTGTCTCAACGGAGGACCCGGCGAAATTGAATTGACCGTGAAGATGCGGTTGTCCCG
>JBFWUP010000023.1:0-3111 GCA_050247195.1 Candidatus Melainabacteria bacterium
CGCAAGCTGGATGAAGACACGCTGCGACTGGCGCGGCTTGGCTCGCATAGCGAGCTCTTTGAATAATATTCCCACATCCAACGTGTGTATTCCCCGTGACCGATGCACTCAATCACACGACGGCCTTCGAGTATGACGAGGTTGGGAACCTGATCGTGACGGTGGATCCGCTGGGGAATCGCACCTTGCGGTTCTATGACGCCGTCTCGCGGCTGATCGCGATCGTCGACGGGAGAGGCAAGGGCACGCAGTTCACCTATGACAATCTCAATCGCATCACCCAAATCGAAGACGCCATCAACGGGATCACGGCTTTCACGTATGACCCCAACGGCAATCTCCTCACCGTCACCGATGCGAAGAATCAGACCACAACCTATACGTATGACAACATGGATCGGCTGGCGACCAGGAAGGACGCACTCAACAGAACAGAAAGCTACCAATACGATCTAGCTGGGAACCTGACCCAATTCACCGATCGGAAGAACCAAGCCACGACATTCCAGTATGACGCCCTGAATCGGAGAACGCAGGCGACCCATCCCGATGCGACCATCACGTTCACGTATGACACGGTCGGGCGGCTGGTGAAGGCGAGCGACACGGCTCCCGGAGCCGGGACGATTGATTTCGCCTACGACATCCTCGATCGGTTGATCCAAGAGACTACCCCACAGGGTACCGTTGGCTATCAGTACGACGTGCTGGGTAGAAGAACCCAAATGGTGGCCAACGGCCAGCAGCCAACGACGTATCAGTATGATGCGGCCTCCCGCCTCACTCGTGTCGCGCAAGGGTCTCTCTTCGCTCAGCTGGGGTATGACAACGCGAACCGCCGCACGAGCCTCAACTATTCGAATAACACCACGACGAGTTACGCTTACGATCTTGCGTCTCGACTCACGAGCATCACGCACAACGGCCCAAGTGGTGTGATTGACGCCTTGACCTACACGTACGATATGGCAGGGAATCGGCTCAGTCAGACACGGACCAATGGCACCGCGAGCCTGTTGCCCACTGCGGTGGCCGACGCGACTTACGATGCGGCCAATGAACAGACGACCTTTGCCGGCGCGACACTCACGTATGATGCCAACGGCAATCTCACCAATGATGGTGTCAATACGTATCAATGGGATGCCCGGAATCGGTTGATGGGCGTCAGTGGAGGGGCGACTGCGGCGTTCACTTACGATGCGTTCGGACGGCGGACCACCAAGGTCGTTGGTAGCCTCACGTCTCAATTCCTGTACGACGGGAACGATATCGCGGCGGAAATCGGCGCCGGCGCCGTGGGCGCGAATTATCTCCGCTCGCTGATGATCGATGAGCCCTTCATTCGTCAAACGAGTCTCGGGAACGAACACTACCATACCGATGCGTTGGGGAGCAGCCTCGCCTTAAGCAATACTCAGGGCAGTCCAGAAACCACCTACACCTATGAGCCGTTTGGTAAGACCACCATCACGGGCACCAGTGCCAATCCGTTCCAGTTCACGGGACGGGAGAATGATGGGGCAGGGGTCTATTACTTTAGAGCCCGCTATTATGGGTCAAGGCAGCAAAGATTCCTTGCGCAAGACCTTCTTGACTTTCTATCGAATGGTTTTGATCCAACTCTTTATGCCTATGTTAACAATGATCCTGTTAATTTCTTCGATCCTTTCGGGCTGGCAAAAGATAAGCACAGGCTTCCTGGGCAGCAAGGTGGTAAAGGAGCGTTGAGTGGAGATGACCCTATTGTCAGGCAGGCTAGGCAAATTTCCCAAGACACCCAGGACGGGCGTCAGGGAGCCAAGTATATCAAAAAGATTCTCAATAAGGGAGTTGACCCAAATGGGAAGCCATTGTCGCCAGCTAGGAAAGATCTTCTCAGAGCTGCGATGAAGCTCCTTGGACAAGCCGCGAAACGCGGAATTCAGATTGGCGGATCAGCAGTTGGAATAATCCTGTCGGTAATTGAACCTGCCGAGGCGAATGCTCCCACTAGTGGCAAGGATCTTCAGAATAGTAAGACTCAGGATGATGAGTAGAGGGGGATGAAGTGCGGCCATACAGAGTGAAAAAGAAAGAGGGCGGCTATATCCATGTTCAGCCACACTTTGATCTTGGCGCACTCGCCCATAGCCTTAGCCAGTACCGAAAAGCCGTGTTGCATTACAGAAAAGAAATCAAACAATCAAATTCTTCGAAGGCGCATTACAACCTAGGTGTCATCTTTCAAGAAAGGCGTCGTTATCTACGAGCTATCAGCGAATACACGCAAGCAATTAAAGGCCACCGCGCTTTTCACCAAGCCTATTGCAACATGGGAGTTTGCTATAGACGCCTTCGGAGATATGAACAGGCCATCAAAATGTTTCAGAAAGCCGTGCAGTTGGATCAAGACAATGAAATGTATCAGATTAACTTGGCTCTCGCCTATGCTGATGACGGAGCATTTGACGAAGCGGGTTCGTTGTTGCGGGAGTTCTTTGCAAAAAGTAAGCAAAGAAAGCAGAAAAGGAAATAATGACAGGCAGCGAACGAGTAAGTGATTCAACTGCTGCCGACGAACGCCAGGCAAGAGGAGCAGTGAATTGAAAATGGACATGCGGGTGCACGCGATGATGAGGGTGGTGATCGGACTTATCTTGTCTTTCCATCTGCTCTTCAGCGCGGTCCCAGCCCCTGCCGACCAAGCTCAATACATCTACGACGACCTCGGCCGCTTGTCACAGGTGATCGACGGGCAGGGCAATGTCGCGACGTATACGTACGACGCCGTTGGGAATCTGCTGTCGATCACGCGCAACACCGGTGGCGTCGGCGCCCCGACGATCACGGCCTTCACGCCGAACACCGGCAATGCTGGCACCTCCGTCAATGTCTCGCTGACCGGCACGAATCTGACCGGCGCCTCGCTCGCCACGACCAATCCCGGTATTCTCGTCCGCAATGTGGTGACCACACCCACTGCCATCACCGCGACCTTCCAAATTTCGTTTAGTGCCGCGGCTGGTGCCGCGACCGTGACCGTGACCACCACGACCGGCTCCTGTGCCCAACCTCCCCTCTGCGCCATGTGAACGCCACCTGGAGACCATGCTCAGTAGCGCACTTTGA
>JBFWUP010000024.1:0-3105 GCA_050247195.1 Candidatus Melainabacteria bacterium
CCCTCCTGGTAGCGATCCGGGCCAGGCGCTGCGCCGCCTCGTCCTCCTCGTCTCCCGGCGGCGCCGCGAACGCGAAGCGGGCGACGACCGAGATCCCCAGGCTGCCTGGGTCCTCCTCGGCGCGGTCCATGAGGTAGACGGGCGCGGGGACGTCCAAGCCGTCAGGGCGCAGCTTGTGGGCGCTCGCCGCGAAGCAGAAGTCCCCGACCGCCCGCCAGGCGACCTCGGCCTCCTCCCCGCAGGCGGCGCACACCGGTCCGGTCTCCTCCGCGGCGCAAGCGCGGCAGAGCCAGAGCGGCTCGGCGCGGACCGCCTCCCAGCGGCCCAGATGCCGCCCGAGCCCGTCGTCGCTGAGGCCGCCGTGCGTCCAGCGGCCGCGCGCCCCCGCGGCGAACGCGGCGACCTGCTCGACGGTGGTCCGGTCGATCGAGAACCCGTGGCCGGCCGCCGGTCCCGTGGTCAGGAGGGAGACCCCGTGGATCCTGCCCGGGAAGGCGCGGTCGACCCTCAGCCGGGCCGGACGCTGGAGGAGGGCGTCGAGGCGGATCAGTCGGTGGTCTTCGGTGCGCGTCATGGAGTCCAGCCTGCACGCACCTGGGACGGGACACGGTCTGGATCGAACGCCCGACCCGTGCGTGGGCGCGGACCTGGGCGCGGAGGACGTGGGGTGCGTGGAGCGCGCGGCCCGGCGGCTCACCCGGCACCTGGCCTGGGACGCTCCGCTCGAGTGTGCCCCGTGCGGCTACAGCACTTAGCCCGCAGCGACGTGAAAACCCGGCTACTCTGGCCCGCCCGCTAGCCTCTAGGAGGAGCTGCAGGGCGGGCGTTTCGCGGCCCGCGGACTCGCTTCAGGCAGCGGGCTCGTCGCTCGGCTCGGGGCGGGTCTGCTCGCCCTCTTCGGTCCTCGCGCCCTCGCGCCGCTCTTGCCGCTCGCCCGTCAGGTCGGGTGGCCGGCCCGGCGGGGCGCCGCCTTGGCCGCCGTCGGGGTCCCGCAAGGGCGCGGTCCGTACCGGCACGCCGAGTTGGTCGAGGAGTGCGGGCACGTCGACCCAGTCCGCGGGCGCCTGCTCGCGGTTGGCGGCGCCGATCAGGCGGAGCACCTCCAGGTAGAGCTTGCGGACCGCGGCCGGGACCTCGTAGGCGAGGACGTCCGGAGCAGGGACGCGGGAGACGTCGTGGTTCACGGCGTGGACCTTGGCGACGAGCTCGGTCAGCGCGTCGGCGGCGAAGCAGGCGAGGTCCTGGATGAACTCGCGCAGCATGCCGTCCAGGATCTTGGCGCCCGCCGCGGCCAGGTCCTCGAGCCCTCCCAGGCTGGGCGGCACCAGGTAGGCCTTGAGGATCCCCGCGTCGAAGCGGTTGAGGGCCTGCGCCCACACGTCCTTGCGGTCGGGGAGGTTCAGGACCTCGAGCTCGTAGCGGCGGTTCCCGCTCGCGTCGCGGGTCGAGGGGAAGGTCACCGCGCCCGAGCCCCGCAGCGTCATGAGGAGCTGGCTGACGTGGGCGATGTTCGGGATCTCCTGGCCGCGGACGCTCTGCGTCCCCGGCGGCGCCCAGGCCACCCGAGGCGAGTCGACGCTCCGCTCGAGGTAGCGGCTGTGGAGGACGTTCACGACCAGGCTCTTGGTGTAGGGGCGCCATGCGCGGCGCCGCGCGCCCTGCCCGGTCCACGCGCCGCACTCGGGGTCCCAGCGGAAGACGTAGGCGCGGTCGGCCCCGTAGCGCTTGCCCTCGAAGCGCACGGCGCGGAGCGCGTCGTCGCGGACCTCGACCTCGACGTCGCCCGGCCACACCTCGTGGGCGCTCACGTAGTGGGTGTGGCCAGTGAGGGTGCGGTTGCGCGTGCCCTCGCCGCCCGTGTGCGGGACCTGCACGCGCAGGTTCTCGACGCCCCAGTTGAAGATCACGGGCGCCGACCCGTAGACGAAGGCCCGCGCCGCCACGCCGAGGACGGTGGGCAGCAGCGGCCAGAGCCACTCCTCGGTCTCCTTGACGATCCGCTTGTCGGGGTGGCTCACGTAGTAGAGGTTCGGTCGGCGGATCACGCCCGTGATCGCGCGTTCGGCCAGGTAGACGACGGGGTGCGTCCCCATGGCCCTGAGCGCCTCGAGCGGGACTGCGCCCGGGTCGATCCCCTGGCCGAGCTGCGTGTTGACCCAGCGCTCCAGCAGGGCGGAGTGGGCGGTGCCGAGGGAGAGCGTGCCTTGGGCGGCGCGCACGAAGGGCGTCAGGTCGGGGTCGACCTCGTCCCTGGCGCGCAGGCGCGCCACGCTCGGGGGCAGCCACAGCTCAGCAGACATAGTCTGGCCCCGAGGGGAAGAGGTAGCCGCCGTCCGGCTGCGTCAGCCAGGGGGAGCGCTTCTTGATGATCTCCTCGGCGGCCTCGACGTACTCGGTGAGATCCTCGGTCTCGCCGAGCAGCCCCTCCCAGCCGTGGAGGCGGCCCCAGTTCGCGAGCGCGAGGCTGAGCACCGTGTCGTCGTGGTCGTCCTCGCCGTGGCCCTGGGGGCCGTGGTAGCGGTGGCGCTCGGCGCCGCCCACGACCTCGCGGTGGCTCTCGAAGAAGACGAGCTCGTGGCGGAGGACGTCCGCCAGCTCGCCGCGCTCGACGCGCAGGCGCCGGTTCTGGACGTCGGCGATCAGCGCCTCGCAGAGCTGCGCCTTGACGCCCAGGTTGCCCGTGCGGACGGCGAGGATCCGGCTCGGGTCGAGCGAGCGCTCGAGGTAGTCCTGCATCGCCGCGCCGTAGCCGCCCCCGTGGCCAACGTCCAAGACGACGAGCGCGTCGTGGCGCCGGGCCAAGTCGACCAGTCGGGCCTCCGAGTCGGGCCAGGCCGTGTGCCGCCAGCGGGCCAGGACCCAGGCCTCGCCGAACTCGTTCATGAGCGTGCACACGGTCCAGTCCTGCTCCTTGGCCAGGTCGACGCCGAGCGTGAGCTGCTCGCCGCGCAGCGGGAGCCGATCGACGAACAGCGCCGCCACGTCGTCATGGTCGAAGGCCGCGCCCGCGTCGCCCAGGAACTGGGCGTTCAGCTCCTGCATGGCCTTCTTGGCGCCGAGCTTCTGGCGAAGGTCCGCCACGAACTCTTCGTTGCAGTAGGGGGA
>JBFWUP010000025.1:0-2974 GCA_050247195.1 Candidatus Melainabacteria bacterium
TGGAAGCGGCGGCCAGGAGGTCCCATGTTTTGGGCTCGATGGCGGTCCCATGTGGGCCACCAATGGCGGTTTGGGACTGGACCAGAGGTCGGTGGATGTGAGGCGGCCTCGGTCCTCGACGAGACTCGCCGAACCGATGCCGCCCCGGTTAGTTTAACTGGGTGATTAAGCGTTTTGTTTTTTTCGCTTTAGTTTTTCCTGTCTCTGATGTGGCCGATAGCTTTCCCCCTCCATGTAAAAAACCTCAGCCTCATTGACGAGCCGGTCCACTATGGCGTGGGCAATGGCGTCGTTTGCAAATATCGTGTTGAACTTTCCAAACGGCAGGTTAGTGGTAGCTATTGTCCCTAACTCCGCATCATGTCTGGACGAGATCACCTGGAAAAATAAGTTGCTGGCCTGCGTGTCCAGCGTCACGTATCCCAGCTCGTCAATGATCAACAACTGAGGTTTTCTGTATCGATTCAATTCTGCTTCAAGGTTGTAGGACTTTTGTGCGTGCTCCAAGTGGTTCACCATCTGGGCAGCCGAGACAAACAAGACGGTGAGCCCCTTTTGACAGGCGGCATATCCTAGCGACCGCGCCAGATGTGTTTTCCCGGTACCGGCGTGTCCAGTGAACACCGCCGACGGCAGATTATCCTTGGACACGCTTTGGTAAAGCGCCATATACGCGTTTTCGAGCTTTTCCGTGGTTTTTGAGTGGCGGAAGTCAAAACTCTCCACCGTCTGAAGTCTGCGGAACTTCGCCGACCTCACTCGGTTCTGGATCATTTGCGTTTTGCGCTCGGATTTCTCCCGCATGATCCACTGGCTCAAGTACTTGGTAATCAGTTCGCGATCCGGCCCCTTCATCGACCCCAGATCCTCCGACAGGGCTTTCCCCCAGGACTTGAGCTTCAACTCTTGCAAGCCCACCATCAGCGCCTCCGGCGCCATTGTTGTCGTCTCCACTTAACTCTCCTTTTGACGCGCTTTTTAATTTTTCCCCCTCGAAGTAAAGCGCGTCGTAAATTCGAAGATCGACCGCCGGTGGAACCCGGTTCAGTTTTTCATTCGTGAAATTGATCAACTTTGGCCCGTGCTCTGACGGGTGATGGCGGCGCTTGAGCGATAACTCGAGGTTATCTACACCTATGATCCCAAGCCTTAAGCATTCCTCACAAGCTTCTTTAACCGCCGCCTCGCCATAGACCGTGGTTAATCCAACCAAACGATTCAATTCGTTTTTAAGTGACCTTGAACCCTGGCGGATTAACTCCACGTAGTCAGACATCTTGCCGCCAAGATTTTTGATAAAACTTAATTGCCAAGATTCGCGTGCCACACCTGGCTTGCGCTCAAGCAACCCCGCTCGGTGAGCCTCAGTTGTTATGACCTGGTTTTTCCTATAGGACCGAGCGTGGCTGCAGATGAACTTCGCGTGGTAATAGACCTTTATCTCTCTTGGATTGACCCGAACCGTCACCGTCATGCCGACAAGGGTCCAAGGAACAGAGTAGCGATTGGATTCGTATTGGAAGTGAAAATCCTGTGTTACGTATCTAGAAAAAATCTCGTCGGTATCATAGGGAACAGGATTAAGTGCCAATAGTTTGTCTTTTTCAGCAGTTTCAAACATGATGCGCACCACACGGCGCGTACTACGATGCTCCCTGACGTTGGCCTTTTGATTACGCCAAACAATTGCTTGTGCCGTTAAATCGTCGAAGTCCTTAAACGTGCGCCCAGGCCAAAAACTTGAACGAATATATTTGATCAAATCCTCAACGCGGCCCTTTTCATTGCCGCGAGCGACGTTGCAGGCATGCGGCCTCACTCCATGATGGGCCATATAGGCCATAAACCGGCTGTTAAATCGAATCAGCCCTCCCATTCGATCCGCCACCGCAGTTGTTAAATTGTCGTACCAACATTCCTTTGGCGCTCCGCCAAAAAACTTAAACGCGTTCTCGTGACACCTGACAAATTCTTCAAACTTTTCAGAACGCGTAAATTCAATATAAATCAACCGGGAATAGGCTAGCACCATGCCAAAGCAATGGACTTTCACGCCATCGCCAAACACATCTCCAAATTCACCCCAATCAACTTGCGCCACATCCCCTGGTCCAAATTCCAAACGCAAAAATCCCTCGCGAGGGCGAAGCATTGTCGCCCGCGTTCTGCGAACATAGTCCTTTACAATCGTGTAACCGCCGGCGTAGCCCCGATCCCGCAGACGGTCAAAAATCACCGTCGCCGTAATCTTTGCGTCCTTTTGCAAAAGTGCGTCGATTGCTTCCTTAAAAGGATCTAGCTGACTCTTTCTCCCGGGAAGCTTTCTCGCCATCGTCACAGACCTTCGCGCGACGACGCGCTTAATCGTCTTTCGATCAACGCCAAATTCACGAGCTATCGATCGAATGCTTTGTTTGTCCGTAAAGTACCGGGTCAAAACCTCGGCCTGTTGCTCCGGCGTCAGAGTCATTTTTCCCCCTGCGGAAGGAATAAAATTCGCCGCCACCTCGCAATGTGACAACGACATTGATTAATCGGCCGCAGACTAAACAGCGGCCAGGACCTACGGCAGGTCTTTTCGCACAGGTTACTCTGACTTTTGTAGACTGCTCTATCTCGGAATCTTTAGTGAAGCCGGTAGCGCTGCTGCGCTAGCCGATGTGCCTCTTGGCCGGCTTTGCTCGCACGATACTTCCTCTGATTTCTAGTTCGACGGGCCCTCTGGCCCTTGGCTTTGCATTCAGGTGAACAATATCTTTGGTTTCGCCAGCAGGAACGGCAGATCTTCGCCATCTTCCCACAACAACGGCACTTAAACTCTACCGCAGATCGCGGATCGCGATCGACATCAGCACAAGCCTTCATCTATAATAATATCGGTTGGGATTAACAGGCCCCTAAGATCCCGCCATTTCGCTGGACCCTGGGACCGACTTTCCGCCAGGATTGGCCCCTTCTCTCGCCGCCGCTTCCA
>JBFWUP010000026.1:0-650 GCA_050247195.1 Candidatus Melainabacteria bacterium
GCCAGCGGTAATCCACTTCATCATAGCAAGGCAGCCGTTTTTTAAATCACCCTGATTGGTCAATCTGCGTGTTGAAGAGCGCGCATAGCCTTCAAGTCCAATATTATAAGCAAAGCTTGTATGCGCAGCTAAGGTTTCAGGGGAAAGAGGCACAGTTAGCAGGGAGGTCACTTGAAACATGAACATCCCTATTCTGGACTGGGTTAGAAGGTCACATTGCTTTTTCGATAGCTTGTCTTCAGGATTAACCCCAAAGGTCTCGCCGTGACAGATTGTCCAGACGCCAACAGAATCCTTATAGGCCTGCAGCGACTCCCCCTCACGATCAACAATAAAGGGGATTGCGGCAACGAGAGCCGCTGCAATTACTGCCGCGCCAATTTTAGCCCTACTCACCACCGATTTTACCCACGACCATACTTACCTTGTTATAGCTTGTAAAAAGCCAAGCGATAAAACTTAACCCTCCCGCCGCTACGACAGCCCAAATCGAGTTTATGACAATCTTAACTGCGCCTGTGCCGCCTTTAAGCTCATTGCGCCAAGCCTCAATTGCGTCCAGGCGGGTTTCATGGTTTTCGAGTTTTTTGCCGTCGTCCGTGAGCCTGTCTTTAAGCAGGGAAATGGCTTGGATGGCGCTTTGAATATCC
>JBFWUP010000026.1:691-2113 GCA_050247195.1 Candidatus Melainabacteria bacterium
TATGGCCTTTAGCTCGGAAACAACGGTCTTGACGTCTTGCCGCTCCTCCTCCCTGGCTTTTTCCGTAAATTCAAACATCGTGGTCAGCTGAGTTACTGTATTAGTCAGGCTGGCGATATTGCGCGTATTTTCTTTGATCTGCTGTTCGCTGTCCATTGTATAATCCTCTAAACTTCTACAAATTCACCTTCAACATAAGTGTGCACAAAATCAGCGGTGGCGCTGGCAACCAATATCCTGCCGCTTGGGATAGGCCAGTTGGCCCCGTCCTCAATCTCAATAATATTGTCTATCGCTCCCGTGGCCTCAACCACCAATGCTTTACGCGCCATTAATCACCTACTGTGAGCAAAACTCGGTTATCCAAATACGACCGCCGCCGCCTGTACCACCTGCGGCGCTTGATGCACGCCCGCCTGCGCCGCCTGCGCCGTTCGAGGCACCATTGGCGCCTGCGCCGGAGGTCATCCTACCCAGTGCGCCACCGCCAAGGAAAGAGCTGCCGCCATTGCCAGAAATTCCGGTATTGGTGGCAAGTGAAAGGCCAGGACTTCCGGGAGCGCCTGCGCCGCCGTCTTGTCCCGTAAAAGTTGAGCCCCCCGCACCCCCTAACACGGCATTTGCCGCCGCCAAGGTGCTGCCTGTACCGCCACTGCCACCATTGGCGGAGACCAGGGAGCCAAGGCTGCTTGTGCCTCCCGTGCCGCCGTTGCCCCCCCCAATGCTGCCCGCCGAGCCGCCAGCGCCAATCGTCACGACCTGTGAGGCACCAATATCTGCCGCGGTTAAAAGTGAGCGAGCATAGGCCGCGGAGCCGCCGCCCCCGCCCGCGGAATCGTTGGCACCGCTGCCCCCGCCACCCCCCCCGCCGCCAAGGCACTCAACCAGGCAAAAAAGCATCCCCGTACTTGGTGTATAAGTGCCGCTGCTAATGAAGCTCTGACGCTTGACTGTAACTACCCCACCGACAACAGTTTCCCAGGCACCACTAGCCTTTAAAAATTTATTGGCCGCCGCATCTCCCGAGGCCGGGGCGGGTACAAGACCTTTCGTGCCTCCTGAACCAGAATCCCCAACAAAAGCGTTTAAGATGGCGGTTGCCTGCGTGGCCGTGAGGTCAACGGGGTCACCTGTTCCTGCGCCTGTTTCACGACCCTTGATCGTGGCCTGCGCCATATTCGCCAATTTCGCGTTGGTTATAGCGTCATCCGCGATAAAGGCGGTGCCCGCATCCCCTGACCTTGCAAACTGAAATAGGCAAGTATCACCATTCACCAGCGTTCCGCCACCGCTCCTGTAAGTCACGCTAAGCTGTGTCCAGCCACTATTATCCACCGAGGCGTCCGTGATGTCATAAACCACATAGTCGTTCACGTCATTGAAGTTACGGATAACAATAGTACCCCTAACGGTGTTCGACGC
>JBFWUP010000026.1:2123-2974 GCA_050247195.1 Candidatus Melainabacteria bacterium
TCAGTATATAGGGCTCAACGTTCGGCCCTCCCGCATCTGCAGAAATATCGCTTAGGGCAATCGCCGTTACGCTTGCCAAGGTGGCGTTATTGAGGCGAAAATCCCCTGCGCCAGGGTCAGCCATGGCGGTTGAGTCATCAAAATTCCAA
This sequence comes from Candidatus Melainabacteria bacterium, assembly GCA_050247195.1. Classification (GTDB taxonomy): domain Bacteria; phylum Cyanobacteriota; class Vampirovibrionia; order Vampirovibrionales; family Vampirovibrionaceae; genus JBFWUP01. The sequence goes on from JBFWUP010000026.1 coordinate 2,273, forward strand.
CGGAAGGCCAGCAGTTGAACGGTGGCCTCAACCTCCGCAGCGGCGGCCTCCGTGTCATTCAGATAGTCTAAGGCCGCAGCGGCGCTTGCGGCGGCATTGCTTTCGCTTGTGGCGGCAGCGGCGGCCGCGTTATTTGCAGCGCCGAGAAGCTGAGACGGCGCAAAAACAATAACGTTTTTGGTGCCTGGGGGAGGAACGTTGTTAAGTGTAAGTTGATTACCGTTAACGGTATATTCATCAGGGCGGTTGATAAGCCTTTGGGCGTTTTCAACGCGGTGGATAGAAACGTTATCAAGCGTGCCTGTGAAACCAACGCCCGTAAAGGCTATTTCTTGCGTGCTGCCCGCGATGATAGTTTCTTTCCAGGTGCCCGCGCCGCGCGTGGTGCCCGCCGTGCCGCCAACACTCGGCGTCAGGGTGCCAGCGGAGGCGGTAACGGTAAATTCAACCGTATAGCTTTGGCTGGTGACAATTGGAACATTGGAATTTTGTGAGATGGCGGTAGAGATGGCACCTGCTGCGGTTGCTACGCCCCCGCCGATTGTCCAGCCGCTGCCCTTTGTCCAGATAGTGTCAGTTGCAAAAGTACCGTTATCGACATGGTTGCCAAAGGCGCGGTCAGCGAAAACCATCAGGATATTTTCATCAAGCCCAAAATCTTCTGACAGGGTAAAGGTGGCATTAACGCCGTCACCGTCGAAA
>JBFWUP010000027.1:0-2825 GCA_050247195.1 Candidatus Melainabacteria bacterium
GAAGCCTGATCGCCAAAGCCAAACGGCTTTCCTCGAACGTCAGCCAGCGTCTTCACCGGGCCGCCCGCCGTGGCAATGAGAACCGACTGGTAGGTCGGAGAGCCGCGCTCCACGCCAACGGCAAAAGGCTCAATGTTGGGCGCCTTGGACTTGGCCAGCACGTAAGAGAACGGTCCAAAGTAGGCCACCTCGATGCGGCCAAAGCGCATGGCTTCAATCATCGACGAGTAGTCCGTAGTCACCGTAATCTCTATTTCCTTCTTCAGGGTCTGTTCCAGGTACCGCTTCAGAGGCTGTGCGTTCTGAATGATGGTGGCGGCGTTTTCGTCCGGCAACAGTGCAACGCGAAGCTTGGAAGGATTTTTGCCCTCGGCATGGGCGCCAAGTGGCAACAGGGCGGCCAAAGTGGCGGCAGCGATAAATTGGAAACGGCGGCGATTCAGCACGGTAAAAACTCCTTGGATTGAGAGGGGGAATCAAATTGACTGCCCATGTTGGCAGGTGAGGAAGAACGGGACGGTTCGACAGGTGACGACTTCGCGTACAGGGCAGACTGGGCTTCTTCCGTCAACTGCGCTGCTGTCCCGTCGAACACCACCTGGCCCTGGCGAAGGCCCACAATGCGGTCGGCGAACATGCGCGCGAGGTTGACTTGATGCAGACTCACGATGGCCGTGAGTCGGTCTTTCTTGCAGATGTCGTGAAGCAGGGTCAACACACTCTGCGCGGTCGCCGGGTCGAGGCTGGCCACCGGCTCATCGGCCAGCAGCAGGCGGGGCTTCTGCACCAAGGCACGCGCAATGCCAATGCGTTGTTGTTGCCCACCAGACAAGGTGTCTGCCCGTGCTAGGGCTTTCTCAAGCAGGCCTACGCGGTCAATGGCCGCCAGCGCCTCCAGCTTGTCAGCCTTGCTCCAAGGCCACAACGACGCCAGAGATCCGCGGGTGGCGAGCTTGCCCATCAACACATTGGCCAGCACGCTTTGCCGCCCGATCAGGTGGTGCTGCTGGAACACCATGCCGCAGTGGCGCCGATGCTCAAGAAGGTTGCGTTTTGAGACGGTGCCGCCCGGCAGATCGGCCACCGACACCTCTCCGTCTGTGGGGCTAACCAAGCCATTGATGCTGCGCAGCAGCGTTGACTTTCCCGCGCCCGACGCGCCCAGCAGCACAAGGAACCCGCCATGCTGTACCTCCAGCGAGGTGGGCGCAAGCGCTGTGTGACCATCGGCATAGGTCACCGTGATACCCCGCAAGCTCAGATGGCTCTCGCGAATTGCAGTTTTCATAGCTCGGTTTCATTTGTTGTGGTGCGCTAGACGCACACCAGGACTCAAGTGGTCAGAGGTATCTCTCGGGAAAGAGGAGGTTCTGGAAGAAACAGCTTCAGTGGAAGCACAGCTCAAGTCTGGGTGACCAAGGTGTCATGAATATGAAACTTTCATCCCTAAAAATGAGGGCACCCATAGATCACATCAATGTCTGGACTCAGCCTCCTCGCAGCCTTGAAGGCCTTTGACGCAACGGCCCGAGCCGGCAGCATGACCGCTGCCGCGAGAGTGCTCGCTATTCAACAACCGACTGTTTCTTCACACATACAGCGCCTGGAGGTCGACTTCGGCGTGGAGCTTTTTCATCGGCGCGGGCGGCGGCTTGAACTCACGTCCTTTGGACGCACTCTGTTGGACTACACCCGGCGTACCTTCAGTGGCGAGGAAGATGCGCACGCACTGCTCGCTGCTGCGAAAGATCAATACGTAGGGCGACTGGTCATCCATGCCATCGGGCCGCACAACGTGCTGCCCGTGTTGAAGCTGTTCATGAAACAGTTCCCCCAGGTCAACGTGGCTGTTGGCGTAGGCGACTCGCGAACCATCACTGAAAAGATTCTTGACTACCAGGGAGACGTGGGCATGGTGCTCAATCACGTCGCTCACCCAGATCTATTTGGCGCGGCTTACCGTACCCAGCGATTGGTGATATTCGGCAACACCCAACACCCACTCGCGCAACGGGCCACTCTCAAACTGCGTGATCTGCAGGGTCAGAGGTTCGTCATCCGAGAGGAAGGATCGACGACCAGACGCGTGTTTGAACAAGAACTAAAGGAGCGAGGCGTCGAGGTGCAGGTGGCTCTGGAGATGGGCAGCCGCGAGTCCGTTCGAGAGGCGGTGGCGGAGGGGCTGGGCCTAGGCGTCGTGGCGGAAACAGCCTACAGGCCAGATCCTCGCCTTGTTAAGTTAACTATTTCAGACACCAGCATGGCGACACAGGTGCACTTCATCTGTAGAAAGGAGCGGCATCAAGCTCCTCTGATCTCGACCTTCCTGGGTTTGGCGCATAGCGTAAGTCAGAAAATTGCCTAGGTATGGAACTTGGATTCCATGCAGCCGTGGGGCATGGGACCGAGGGGCAACTGTTCGCCTGTAGGCCGACTTAAGTTAAGGGTTGTAGGACGCCCGTAATCGCGCGGCGATCCCATCTTGACTGCGGGGCGCGGTCGTGTATCTGAATATGCGCTGTCAGGCTGACTGCCAGCGGTATGGCAGCAGCTCGCCGATCTGGGTGGCGGGCTGCATGGGCAGGCGTGCCATGACATCGCGCAGGTAGGCGTAGGGTCGTGCCCGTTCATGGGGAGACGTGTGCTAGACCATGACTGCAGCTCCCTCGATACCGGTCATCGATGCTGCCGCGCTGCTGGGTGAGCCAATGACAGCTTTGTGCCAGGCACCGTGAACTCAGGTCACGGCCGCGACCGACAGCAACCGCCTGGCGGATTCAACCGGTCGACGCAACACATTCGCTGAACATCTCAGCGGGTGTGTG
>JBFWUP010000028.1:0-2616 GCA_050247195.1 Candidatus Melainabacteria bacterium
AGTTCATGCACTACAAGGCCGCATGGGCATGTGGACAAGCCGCTCTGCGACTTGCCCACATGCCCACACGGCGCTACGACCACCACCGATTGTCGCCGTTGGTTTCCACACGAAACGACGAGGGGCCCCGCAGTTGGCCCGCGGGTCCGAAACACGTAGCCAAGGTCTTCTCAAAGAATTAGATCGGCCAGAACCATAGAACGTCCAAAAGCATTCTCTGGTGTGGTGACCTCATGGCTGCACCGAGCAGTGCGAAGCTGCCACATGAGCCGCTCGGTGCGATGCCTCGTAGTGTGCAAGCGGCTCATTACCATTTAACGCAACGAGCAAATTTTCAGCAGCCTGCAACTCGATGGCTCGGCGAACCTTCTTCACCGCCGAACCAATGTGGGGTGTGAAAACCGTGGAGGGGTGTTGCAAGAGTTCCGGATGAATCTGGCGTGGACGGTCTGCCAGCAGCCAGTCTTCCATCTCGTACACATCGGCGGCGTAGGCACCCAGGCGCTCGTCCTTGAGCGCCCGTGCCACGGCAGCCTCGTCCACAACCGAGCCTCGCCCAATGTTGACCAGGATCTGCCCCCGCCGAACACCTTCAAGCATGGTGTCATTGACGAGGTGACGCGTTACGTCCAGCAGCGGAACGGCCAGAATGACATAGTCGGATTGCGACAGGGCCTCACCCAGGCTCACCATGGTCAGGCGTTCGTCATCACCATGCGGGTCCACGCCCAGCAGTTGAGCGCAACCAAATCCGCAGAGGCGGTCAACGATGGCCCGTCCCACGGCGCCCAGGCCAACGACCGACACGACCGAGCCGTGCAGACCTATTCCATACAGCTGAGGACGCCAGCCGGCGTAGCCCCTGCGAACACGGGTGTCGCCAGCGAGCACGTGACGCGCAGCGGCAATGGCCAGACCGATGGCCAGCTCTGCCGTGGGCTCTGTCAGAAGGTCTGGCACAAAGCTCACGCTGACCCCCGCTTGTTCACAGGCCATCAGGTCAAAATTGTCATACCCTTTCAATGCGCAAGCGATGGTCTTGAGCCGTGGAGCGTTCAACAAAGTTCGCATGTCTACCCGGTCAGGCATGAACGCCATCATGGCGTCGGCGTCCTTCAGGTGGAGGTAAAGCTCTTCCTCGCTCCAAGGCTCAGGCCCTTGATTCATCACTACATCACCGGCGGATCGAAGACGCGCCAGAACTGCTTCATGGATGGGCTGCGTCACCACAATTTTCGGCATCATTACCTTCCTCTCTCTTTCTATTTCAGATGTTTGCGAAGCGCCGACCCAATGCCGTCGACCACGAGCACGCATATGAGGATGGACAGCAAAATGGCGGAGACTTCGTCGTACTTGATCAGGCGCAGAGCCGCCATGAGTTCAAAGCCAATGCCGCCCGCACCCACGATGCCCATCACTGCCGATGCGCGAAAGTGATATTCCCATCGGTAGATGGTGATGTCCGCCAACTGGGGCAAAACCTGCGGTAACACAGCATGGGTGATGACCTGAAACCGGCTTGCGCCCGCGGCCTTAGCGGCCTCCAGAGGTTTCGGGTCCACGTGCTCTATGGCTTCGGCGTAGAACTTGGCCACCATGCCCGTGGAATGCAGGGCCAACGCCAGCACACCAGGCAATGCCCCAAAGCCCACGGCCGCGACGAACAGAATGCCCAGGATGATTTCAGGCACAGACCGAAATGCAGCCAAGATGGTTCTGACGATTCGCCCAACCACCGCATTCGGCGCGGTGTTGGGCGCCGCCACCAGGGCCAGCGGCAACGACGCCAGAACGGTCAGCGCCGTGCCTGCGATCGACATGGCCAAGGTGTCGCGCAGTGGAATGACCCATTGCTCCCAGCGAGCGAAGTTGGGCGGCACCATCTCAGAGGCCAACTGCTGAATGGCAGGAGCCCCTTCGATGAAACGCTGCGCGTCAAAGAAACCGGTGACATGCAAAGCCACCACACAGACGAACAGAACGACACAGGCGGCGCCCAGCCGTCTGAGTCGCCGCTGTCCGTCAATGGCAATGATGGATTCCAAGGCTACCGATGTCATTTCATGCGTCCCAGATCAAGCTTGAGAATCTGTGCTGTGTCGCGAAGAATGTCGTAGGCCTTGTCATCGGTAGCGGCAAAGGCCTCGATACGGAATGATTTGAGAATCTCGGCGTCCTTCATCTGAAGAAAGGCGGCTCGGATGGCTTCCTTGAGCTCCGGCGTGAGATTACCTTGCATCGCAATGGGATAGTTCGGAATGGGTGCCGACAGTTCAAGTTGCACAATCTTGTTGGCATCCACCATGCCCTTTGCGATGAGGTTGTCCAGAATGGGTTTTGACAGAGCGCCGGCGGGAACCTGCCCTGCCTGAACAGCTCGGGCCACGGCATCGTGCGTGCCCAGGTGAACGGGGCGGTAGTCAGTCTCGCCGTTCAGTTGGTGGTTTTTAAGCAAGTGCGCGCGCGGTGCAAGGTGACTGGACGTCGAAGCCTGATCGCCAAAGCCAAACGGCTTTCCTCGAACGTCAGCCAGCGTCTTCACCGGGCCGCCCGCCGTGGCAATGAGAACCGACTGGTAGGTCGGAGAGCCGCGCTCCACGCCAACGGCAAAAG
>JBFWUP010000029.1:0-2605 GCA_050247195.1 Candidatus Melainabacteria bacterium
GATCAGGCGCTGGAGGCCCACGAACAGGCGCTCAAGATCCGGGAAGAACTGGCAGGCGTGCACAGTAAGGAGGTCGGCGAAAGCCTGACCCATCTGGCTCGTGTGTGGATGGCCAAAGGTAAATTTCTCAAAGCGCAGGGCATGCTGGAACGAGCCATACGCATTCGGGAAGAAGTATACGGCCCCACGCATGTGGCTCTGGCGGAATCCCTCATGTATCTGGCCATGGTGCAGGGCCTTCAAATGGAGCTGACAACCGCTTTGGCGACTCAAGCCAGAGCCGTCGATATTTTTGACAAGGATTCTCATTCCCCTCCCATTGAGCATTCGATGGCCCTTACCAGTTACGGAGTCATTTTGAGCCGGAACGGGGAATTGGCCAAAGGCAAAGACCTTATCCAGCGCGCGCTCCTCCTGCAGGAAGGCTCTCTCGAACCCATTCATCCCATCGTGGCCAGAACTCTGGACAGTCTGGCGGAACTCGAAACGAAAATGGGACACATGGACGTAGCACTGGATCTCGCCAAACGAGCCTTACAGATTCGGGAAAATCGATTCGGTCCTGACCATCCGGAAGTGTCGGCCAGTTTAAACACCATCGGCACACTCCTTTGGAAACAGGGCGACCTCCCGAAAGCTGTTCAATCTTTTCAACGTGCCCTCAGCATTGTCGAACAATCGGCGGGGTCTGTTCATCCCGTTGTCGCAGCCAACTTGCTGAGTTTAGGGGAGATCAATCGACAGATGGAAAATCTGCCCATTGCCCGTGAGATGTTCTCCCGAGCACTCACGATTCAAGAAGCCACCCTTGGCCCTCAACACAACGACGTGGCCACCACCCTCACGCGACTGTCCTGGGTGGCCAGCAGTCAAGGAGACCATTCTCAAGCCCAAGTATTACTTGAACGAGCGATCAATATTCGAGAAAACGCTTTGGGAGATATTCATCCCGATTTGGCCATCCTCTTGAATGAATTAGCCAGAGTGAAACACCGACAGGGACAGTTGGCCAACGCCAGGCCGCACTATGAACGGGCTCGTCAAATTTATTTGGCGGTCAGCCGGTTGAACCAGGACCTGGATGATGTCACCTTCAGCCGACTTCACCAACAAGGGATATCCAGCCTCCAGGACTATGCCCTGCTTCTCGCTCAGCTATCTCAACAGGACAAGGAACGCTCCATCGTGACTGACGGATTTCTGGTGGCCGAACAGGCGCGAGGATGGCTGGTGCAGGCCGCAGTGGCCAAAGCCATGGCCCGTAAACACGCACGACAATCCGTCGATGTAGAGTTAGCCAAACACATTGACGATCTGAGACGACGGCACCAGGAATTATGGGGAACCCTACACGCGTTGTATGGGCAACCTTCTCAGGACCCTTCCGTTCGCGAGGAATTATCCACTGTAAAAACAGAAGTCCGGAACATCCAACAAGATCTGAAGAACAAATTATCCCAATTGGAATCTCGTTTTCCGCAATATGCGGAACTGGCTTTTCCCAAACCTCTGGATCTCCAGTCCGTTCAAGAACTCCTGAACCCGGGAGAGGCCTTAATCAGTTTTGTTGTCTGGGACCACATGCTTCAAATCTGGGTGGTTCGGCAGGGACAGTCCCCGTTCTTCTATAATTCGGGAATAGACAAAACGAAACTCTCCAATCTCGTCACACAAATTCGCGCCAGCCTTGGTTCGGCCAAACCGCCTTTTGACGTTCAGACCGCTCATCAATTGTATCAATGGCTGTTCCAACCCCTGGAGGCTCATCTTTCAGACGTGGATAATCTCATCATTATTCCCGATGAAGTCTTGCTTCCCTTGCCATTTGCCGCGTTGATCACGGACAAGACTGGGCCGGCTTTTGAGCATCTTGCCCAACTGTCTTCCTCGGGAAAGTTTATTCCTCCTGCCGGATTCAGCCACTACACCAAGGTAGAATGGCTGATTAAACGCTTTCCCATCACCGTCGTGCCCTCCGCATCCGCGTTCAAATTATTACGACAATCCGTACAGGAACCTCAAAATCGGAAGGATCGTTTCATTGGATTCGGGGATCCCGTTTTTTCAGGAGACGGGCAGGAACGAGGTGGAAACATGCCCTCCCTTCAAGCCTCCCGTTCGGCGTTTGAGCAACTACGCATGATGAATGCCTTGCCGGGAACACAACAGGAACTCAAAGCCATCGCCAAAACTCTGGGAGTCAATCCCGAAACGAGTTTATTTCTTCAGCAACGCGCCACGGAAACACAGGTTCGACAACTGCTGAACTCCGGACGTTTGGGGAACACGCAAGTGCTATCATTCGCTACTCACGGATTGTTGGCAGGCCAGCTCAACGGCTTGGTGGAACCCGCCTTAGTTCTCACTATTCCACTCCGCCCCACTCAAGAGGATGATGGCTTGCTCACCATGGGCGAGATTCTGGACTTTCAGCTCCCACAGGTCGATTGGGTCATTCTCTCGGCCTGCAACACTGCCGGAGGGGATGGCAGCGGCCAGGGATTGAGCGGGCTTGCACGGGCTTTCTTTTTTGCCGGGGCCAAAGCCCTGTTAGTGTCACATTGGAGCGTGGATGATCGCGCGACACAAGCCCTGATGACTGAAG